>NZ_JAQFFK010000003.1 GCF_027594145.1 Methanococcoides alaskense
ATTATTCCGACACGCCTAAGCCTTTTCAGCTAGGGGCACCTGTGTCAGATCTCGGTACGGATATTCAACTCCCTTTTCACGGGTTCCGGGGTGCAGCCGACTTTCGTCATAACATATTCGTCCGCTTCTCGCCATTACGGCTCTCCACAGATTTAGATGCTTAAACGGCGCGACAGCGCCGCTCAGCCTGCCCCAAAACGTCAGTTTTATTGTTGAATAGTACAGGAATATTAACCTGTTTCCCTTTTGATGTACTCGAATTACGGTACAACTTAGGACCGACTAACCCTCGGCTGACGATCATTGCCGAGGAAACCTAGCCCCTTCGGCGGTTAGGATTCTCACCTAACTATGCTGCTACTATTACCAGGATTTTCGTTTCCGCTCGGTCCACAGGACTTCACAGCCCTGCTTCTACCCAAACGCAACGCCTTCCTACGAGATTACCTTACGGTACTCCGTGGTATCGGTGGTCGACTTGAGCCCCGTCCATTTTCGGGGCCCCAAACCTCGACTGGTGGGCTGTTACGCACTCTTTAAAGGATAGCTGCTTCTAAGCTAACCTTCCAGCTGTCTAGGGCTTGGGACGCCCTTTAGTATTAACACTTAGTCGACACTTAGGGACCTTAACCACGGGCTGGGTTGTCTCCCTTACGGACTACAGGCTTACCCCAGTAGTCCGGACTCCAACTTTCTACGACGACGGTGGGTTTGGAGTTTGACAGACGGATGAGGGATTTCTCCCCCAGGACCATCAATCAGTGCTCTACTCCACCGACTATCTCCAGTTAGGTCATGCTACGACATGTTTCGGAAGGAACCAGCTGATGCCGGGTTAGATTAGCCTTTCACTCCGAGACGCAGGTCACACGAATGATTTGCAGATCAATACCGCTTGCGGTCCTCCACGTAGCTTTCGCCACGCTTCAACCTGCCCACGCCTAGATCACCCGGCTTCGGGTCGTAACTTAGTGACTCCACGCACTTGTATACGCCGCGTCTCACCCGAAGGTTGCACGCATGTTGCTTTCGCTTCGGCTTCCCAGATAAAAGGTTAGCCATCGCCACTTAGTTACACTCCCTGGCCCGTTCTTCAAAACGTATGATATGACATCGGCATTGGAACTCGTACTACAACCTCGCGGTTGATTCCTTCGATCCAAAGATCCTTTCATGCCATATCGCTCCATCACCATCAGGTTTCAGGCACTTTTAACCTCCCTTTTGGGGGTACTTTTCAGTTTTCGGTCACCCTACTATTTCGCTATCGGTCTCAAGACGTATTTAGTTTTGGAAGTTGGTGCCTCCCAAATTCTCGCGTGATTTCCAACACACGATACTCAGGAACATTTCCAATTCCTCTTTTCATTGCTTACGTGACTATCACACTCTATGGTCTAACGTTCCAGAAAAGTTCAGCTAAGAAAAGATAGGAATCTTAGAAAGTTCCTATAACACCACATCTCCCTCACATTACTGGAGGGATTCAGTTTGAACTGTGCCGTGTTCATTCGCCATTACTAACGGCATCTCTTCGATTTCTCTTCCTGCCCCTACTAAGATGTTTCAATTCGGGGCGTTCCCGATCATTACTGATCAGCACAAATGTGCTAAGAGGTCTCATTAGGAAATCCCAGGTTCATAGGTTCCATGCACCTACCCTGGGCTTATCGCAGCTTGGCACGTCCTTCATCAGCGCTTGAGCCGAGCCATCCACCTGACGGCATAATTACCAGAGTCCATCTCACTTTGTCCAGTGAGCGTCTGATATGTAATATGTATACATGATCTCATCGTACCTGATATGGGGTATCAGGCACTTCCATCCTTCCCGGGCAACGTTACTTGCCTGGTGCACTTGATGATTATAAATCATTGAATGTGGTTTGTTGAATTTGGCAGTTTATCGATTTCTGACTGATAGCGGTGATCCGCTTTATGCGAATCTTGCTTAGGAGGTGATCCAGCCGCAGATTCCCCTACGGCTACCTTGTTACGACTTAACCCCCCTTGCGAAATTTAGGTTCGAACACGGCACTAAGTCCGTGCCCTCACCCATACCTCACTCGGGTGGTTTGACGGGCGGTGTGTGCAAGGAGCAGGGACGTATTCACCGCGCTATGTTGAAACGCGATTACTACGGATTCCAGCTTCACGAGGACGAGTTACAGTCCTCGATTCGAACTACGGTTGGGTTTAAGAGATTACCATCACCTTTCGGTGTAGGGACCCATTGTCCCAACCATTGTAGCCCGCGTGTAGCCCGGGAGATTCGGGGCATACTGACCTACCGTAGCCCGCACCTTCCTCTGGTTTAGCACCAGCGGTCCCCACAGAGTACCCATCATCCCGAAGGACATGCTGGCAACAGTGGGCACGGGTCTCGCTCGTTGCCTGACTTAACAGGATGCTTCACAGTACGAACTGACGACGGCCATGCACCTCCTCTCAGCGATTCAGGTAAAGTCTTTAGCTTGACCTACATTTTGCTGTCGCCCCCGGTGAGTTTTCCGGCGTTGAGTCCAATTAAACCGCAGGCTCCACCCGTTGTAGTGCTCCCCCGCCAATTCCTTTAAGTTTCAGCCTTGCGGCCGTACTTCCCAGGTGGTTCGCTTCACGGCTTCCCTACGGCACCAGAAGCGGTCGCACCGCCCCTGACACCTAGCGAACATCGTTTACGGCTGGGACTACCCGGGTATCTAATCCGGTTCGTGCCCCCAGCTTTCGTCCCTCACCGTCGGACCCGTTCTGGTAAGACGCCTTCGCCACTGGTGGTCCCACAGGGATTACAAGATTTCACTCCTACCCCTGTAGTACCTCTTACCTCTCCCGGTCCCAAGTCTGACAGTATTCCCCGGAAGCCTAACAGTTGAGCTGTCAGATTTCCCGAAGAACTGATCAAACCGGCTACGGACCCTTTAGACCCAATAAAAGTGATTACCACTCGGGCCGCCGGTGTTACCGCGGCGGCTGGCACCGGTCTTGCCCGGCCCTTGCTAACACATGCCGTTTACACATGTGGACAGCCAACATAAATGCTGGCACTCGGTGTCCCCTTATCGCGGTTTCCCGCATTGTAAAGTTTTCGCGCCTGCTGCGCCCCGTAGGGCCTGGATTCATGTCTCAGAATCCATCTCTGGGCTCTTGCTCTCACAACCCATATCCGTCGTAGGCTAGTAGGTACGTTACACCCACTACAACCTGATAGACCGCAGATCCATCCTTAGGCAACCGAGGTCTTTTGGCCAAAAAGCATTCCAGCATATTTGACCTATTCGGAATTATCTCCAGTTTCCCGGAGTTATGCCAAACCTAAGGGCAGGTTATCCACGTGTTACTGAGCAGTCCGCCATGTTCACGAAGAACATTTGACTCGCATGGCTTAGTCGAACACCGATAGCAGTAACCTCTGGCAGGATCAACCAGAGTTTGTTGTTAAAGCACACTTAATATGGAAGTTAAACTTAAAAATTGTCGGAAAAGAACACTCTAAAGTGAATTAGAGAGTTACTTATTCATGCACAATTTCGATTAGTTCTCGATAGATAGATTTACACTATCAGTCAGAATTAATCGAACTGCCAAATTCAACGTCAGACCGAAAAAGCTCCGGTCTCCACTAATGATCTTGAATTGAAGGTGATTGAAATTCCACACATTGTGCGGAGTTCCTTAAACTCCTCCATGCTATATATACGTTCCGAATCGGAACGCATGAACACATTTTTTGAGAATGTGAATCCAGTCATGAAGAGCATAAACGTTTTTGAACCCTCATCCTAATCGTACCAAAAATGGCACCAATCAGCTCAATGAGAGCACCCCTAACACTACGCTCTCGTATTTATATGTAGTGTGATAACGTTTGACACGGGTTTATATAAAATCTATTTGTGAGCACATGACATGGAATATATATTTACAGCAACCATGCAAAATGATCCACCACGTTACAAGAAAAATTATAAACCATATTGAACAAATCTGAAGTATGCAAGGAATAGGTTGTTTTTCGCAGATTTGGAAGTATCATAGTTGCAGGAACATATACCCTTGATATATCAAACAAATTTACCATAATAGGAATAACTTCTTTCTTAATTGGTGTCTTCTACTTCGGAAGATATGAAACTCTCCGGCATAAGCTCACAAAAATCAGCAATTAAAAAGATATGAACACTCTACTAATACTAGTATATTGAAAAATATAAGCCATTCGATGTAATGAACTACTTCAAATCGTTTTCTTTTTATACCATTAATAATGTAGTATTAATGATTATTATGGATACAAATACACAACTGAGGGATCGATTTTTACGTCGATGAACCCATCCGAAACCGAAAGATAAGCATTTTTGACACTACCCTTCGTGACGGCGAACAAACCCCCGGCGTATCCCTAACTCCTGAGCAAAAGATCGAGATAGCTCACCAGCTTTCCAAGCTTGGAGTGGATACCATCGAAGCAGGGTTCCCCATAGCCTCCGCCGGAGACATGGAATCCGTTCGCAATATCGCAAATGCAGGCCTCACATCGGAAATATGTGGACTTGCACGCGTACTAACAAAGGACCTTGATACATGTATAGATGCAGGCGTTGGAATGATACATACTTTTGTCTCCACATCTGACATCCAGAGAATACATACCATCAAAAAGAGTCGCGAAGAAGTCGTCGAGATGTCAGTAAATGCCGTACAGTACATAAAGGACCACGGCATGCGCTGCATGTTCTCTGCAATGGATGCAACCCGCACAGACCTTGACTACTTAATAGAAGTATACAAGGCAGTTGAAGACGCAGGATGTGACATCATCAACGTCCCCGACACAGTGGGAATAATTGCACCCTCCGGTATGTACCGCCTTATCAGCAAACTGGACAAAGAGATGAACATCCCGATAGACACCCACTGTCACAATGACTTCGGACTTGCCGTTGCAAACAGTCTCATGGCAATAGAAGCCGGTGCAAGTCAGGCACAGGTCACTGTCAACGGACTGGGAGAACGTGCCGGAAATGCCGATCTTGCGGAAACAGTAATGAGCTTGCACTCTATATACGGTGCAAAGACGAACATCAGCACCGAGTATATCGTAGAGACCGCCCGAATGGTCGAACGTTACACAGGCGTTCAAATACCTCCCCACATGCCTATTGTAGGAGAGAACGCATTCGCCCATGAGTCCGGCATACATACCCACGGTGTCCTCGAAAATTCCGATACATTCGAACCAGGCATCATGACACCTGAAATGGTCGGACACACTCGAAGGATAGTACTCGGAAAACACGCAGGAAAGCACGCTGTTCTCAGATCACTGCAATCTGCGAACATCAACCCAACCGATGCTCAGCTCGATGCGATCATCAAAAAGGTGAAAATGCTCGCAGACAAAGGCAAACGCATAACCGATGCAGACCTTTACACGATAGCATTAGATATCCTCGGAAGACCTGAAGGAATGCCACCTATAGACCTGAAAGAGGTCAGTGTCATGACCGGTAACATAACCACATCCACCGCAGTTGTCAAAGCACTAGTCAACGGAAAAGAATGCGTAACATCCAATGTAGGTGTGGGACCAGTTGACGCTGCACTAAAAGCAGTTGAGACCCTTATCGGACAGCACACAAAGGTGACCATCCACGACTTTAAGATCGAAGCCGTAACAGGAGGATCTGATGCACTTGCAGAAGTGGTGATCGGAGTACAGGACGACAAAGGCAGGATAGTGACCGCACGCGCAGCAAACGCTGACATTGTCCTCGCATCGGTCGAAGCTCTCGTAACAGCTATTAACATGCTCCTCAAAACATAAGGAGCATGCTAAAGGTCATAGACTCACATTGTCACCTTGACTTCCCAAAGTTCAACCGTGACCGTGATGAAACAATAGAAAGAGCACGCAATGCGGGTGTTGTTAAAATGGTCAACTCGGGAATTGACCTGAAAACAAACCAGGCAACACTCGCACTTGCAAGCGAATACGATTTTATCTATCCTACAATTGGCCTAAGCCCTCTGGTAGTATCCCACTACGGCAACGAAGTCGCCAATTCGATCCTCCTCCAGCTAGAACTACATGCAGAGCAAGCAGTAGGTATAGGAGAAGCAGGTCTTGACTATCATTACTATAAGGAAGACAAGGAAAGAGAACACCAAAAACAATACTTCCGTAAAGTAATAGAGATAGCAGAAAAATATGAGAAGACACTCGTAATTCACGGAAGGGAAGCCGAAGAAGACTGTTTTGAAATGGTAAAGGAACTCGACAAGGTCGTCTTCCACTGCTATGGAGGCTCAATAGAAACAGCCACCAGGATAACCGATGCAGGATACTACATATCCATCCCCACAATAGTCTGTTTTTCAGAGCACCATAAGAAAATAGCAGAGAACGTCCCCCTTGACAAAATGCTCATTGAGACCGATAGCCCCTACCTATCCCCTCGCAAAGGAAGGAACGAACCCGCATTCGTACTGGACAACCTCTCAGTAATAGCAGAAGCAAAAGGCACAGATATTGAGACCATTGCAAACGCCACCTTCAGGAACACGAAGAAGATATTTGGTATCTAAAACACACCCGGAGTCAAACAATGAAGATCACCAGCATAACCACGTCCCCATACGCATCCAACTCATACCTCATAAACGAAAAGATACTCATCGATCCCGGAATGGATACCGATCAGCTCATACAAAAAATAAAAGAGCACACACGACCGGAAAATATCGAACTGATAATACTGACCCACTCTCACTTCGACCACTGCGCCGCAGCTAAATCCGTAGCAGAAATATGCAATGCCCCTATAGCCATACACAAAGATGATGCCCAGGCCCTGAAAAGTAAAGAAGAAAGTGTATCCATACTCTTCTCAGCACCAGCCCCGGACATCGACCCGGACATCCTCTACGAGAACGGTGACATAATAAAGATAAGCGAAACCGAATCCCTGGAGGTCATTCACACCCCCGGCCACACCCCTGGAGGAATATCACTTTACGAGCCATCTTCGAAAAGCCTTTTCTCCGGTGACACTGTATTCCCGAACGGAGGAATTGGCCGCACCGATTTTACCGGCGGCTCATTGGACAAGCTTTCAGCATCCATAGAAAAACTAACAGAACTAGACGTAATTACACTCTACCCAGGGCACGGCCCAGTTACCAGTGATGACGTGAACAAGCAGATACGTTTATCACTACAGATGTCAAGAGCATACCGATAAAAGGACAAACACATGTCACAGAAAAAACGTAACCCGAAAAAGATAGATACATCCCGCTTTCTCCCAATGGATATTAAAGATATCAAGAGTCGCGGATGGGATCAACTTGACATAATCATTGTAACAGGTGACGCCTATGTAGACCACCCCAGCTTTGGTGCAACCATCATAGGACGCGTCCTGGAAGATGCAGGATTCAAAGTAGGGATAATCTCCCAACCTAACTGGGAAGACACAAAGGATTTCACCAAACTGGGAAAACCCCGGCTTTTCTTCGCAGTCACTTCAGGGAACACTGACTCAATGGTCAGCAACTATACCCCTGCACTAAAACCACGTTCAAAGGACACGTACTCCCCTGGAGGCCAACCAGGACTTCGCCCCAGCCGTGCAGTCGTTGTCTACTCCAACCGTCTAAAACAAACATATCCTGACGTACCTATTGTCATCGGCGGAATAGAAGCGTCCCTCAGGCGTTTTGCTGAATTCGACCACTGGTCAGGCAAAGTAAGACAATCCATACTCACCGATGCGCCCGCAGACCTTCTCGTATATGGAATGGGAGAGCTGCAAACACCTGAGATCGCCCGAAGGCTCGATTCAGGTGAAGATATCAGGAACATAAATGATATTCCCGGGACCACATGGAAACTTGAGGTGAAAAAATGGAAGGAAGCGAAAGAGAACGATCAGATACCTTTCCCTTACGTGGAAATGCCTTCCTACAATGAAGTATCAAAGGACAAGCCTACCTATGCAAAAGCATTCAAGCTAATGTATGACCAACAGGACCCCGTAAGAGGTATTGCCCTTGTCCAACCCCACCCAAAAACGACCATCGTCCAGAACCCCCCAATGAGACCGCTTTCCCAAAAGGAACTTGATCATGTATATGATCTACCTTACACCCGACGGGAGCATCCCTCATACAAAGAGCCAGTACCTGCTCTTGAAACGGTCAGATTCTCAATAGCAACTCACAGAGGCTGTTTTGGAAGCTGTTCTTTCTGTGCCATCGCACAACATCAGGGAAGAATGATAACAAGCCGTAGTATTGACTCCATCCTGCATGAAGCTGAGCTTCTCACAAGAATGAAAGAATTCAAAGGCAACATAATAGGGGTTGGCGGACCAACTGCTAACATGTATGCCATGAAATGCAAGAACTGGGAGAACAAAGGCGCCTGCAAGGATAAACTTTGTCTGTACCCTGAACCCTGCCCCTCCATGGACACATCCCACAAAGAAAATATCGAAATGTTGCGCCAGCTTCGGGAAATGCCGGAAGTAAAGCGTGTTTTTGTAAGTTATGGAGTTCGATATGACCTCGCCTTACAAGACCCTGAATATATCACAGAGCTCTGCCAATATCACGTCAGCGGTCAATTGAAAATTGCACCTGAACACTTTTCAAAATCAGTCACGGACTGTATGAAAAAGCCAGGAAGAGAAGTATTTGAAAAATTTGCCAAGATATTTAAGGAAACTAACAAGAGACTGAACAAAGACCAGTATCTTGTAACGTTCCTTATGTCAGGTCACCCTGCATGTACAATGGATGATATGATAGAACTTGCAGAGTACATCAAAGCAACTGACAGATATACCGAGCAGGTACAGGATTTCATACCAACCCCGATGACCGTATCAACCTGTATGTTCCACACAGGACTTGATCCCTTCACAGGAAAACCAGTCTATGTAGCCACTTCTCGTAGAGAAAAGAACATCCAGAGAGCAATGATGCATTATCGTGACCCGAAAAACCATAGCCTCATCTACGAAGGATTAAAAAATGCAGACCGACAGGACCTTGTCGGAAGTACCTGGAATTGCCTGATACCACGAAAAGGCAAGAATGTGTTTGCACCAAAAAGATGAAAATTTTTATAATATGAAGATAATCGATAGGCTAGATTCCATAATTTCATAGAATAAACATGACCCGAAAAAGATCGAAAATATTGATCATTGATAATGAAAATGATGATGTTGAACTGCTGGAAGCTATGCTCAGCTCCGACTATGAGGTCATAAAAGCATATTCCGGTTGCAAGGGTCTTGAGATCGCAATTGCCGAAAGTCCTGATATGATCATACTTGACATCATGGTTCCAGACATTACAGGTCATGAGCTGTGCAGGACATTGAAGAATAATGAACGCACGAAGCTCATACCTATCTTAATGCTGACCTCACTGGCAGAAAGGGAAGAAAAGATAAAAAGCCTTGAAGAAGGTGCAGACGATTTTCTTAACAAACCTATCAGTCATATGGAAATATTAAGCCGTGTGCAATCCCTTTTAAAAATAAAACACTTGCAGGAAAACATAATCCAGGAAAGGAACCAGGCATATCAATATCTCGATGCAGCAGGCACTATCATTGTCATAATCAACACGGACACGGAAATAGTATTCGCAAATCAGAAGAGCTGTGATATCTTTGATTGGGAGAAAAAGGATATTAGCGGTAAAAGCTGGATAGATTTTATTCCGGAAGACGGATGTGAAAGCCGAAAACAAGACCTTCTCGACACCTTGAGCGGCAAAGTTGAACCCCCTGAATATTACGAACGTTTAGTAGTGACTAAAAATGCGGATGGCACGTTTTCCGAATGCATGATCCTCTGGCATGATGTGATATTAAAAGATAGTGAAGGCAACATCACAGGGATAATTCGTTCAGGAGAAGACACGACTGAAAGAAAAATTATTGAAGAAGAACTTTCAAAGGCTAACGAAAAGCTCCAGATCTCCCACAAGTTGAAAGATGAATTCCTGGCAAACATCAACCATGAACTAAGAACACCATTGATATCAATAAAAGGTTTCAGTGACCTGCTCTACAATGAAAGACTGGGAGACCTGAACGAGCATCAAAAAAAGACAATGGAATCGGTGGTCCGAAATTCAGAACGCCTGCAACATCTCATAGAATCACTGTTCTATGTAAATGAAATGCAGAACGAGACGATAAAATATACATTCAGTCTTATTAATATCAGAAAAATACTTGAAATAATCAAAAAAGACATGTCCCCCCAGATCGATCAGAAGGGGATCGAGGTCACTACCGACATTTCCGATTCGCTCTCACCAGTACACGGGAACGCAAGATACATAGAAAGTGTATTGATGCATCTGCTTGGCAACGCTATCAAATATACTCCATCAGGAAGGAAGATATCCATCCTTGCCTCAGAAGAGAACGGGGAGATACACATCGTCATAAAAGATACAGGTAAAGGCATTCCAAAAGAGATGCTAACCCATATATTCAGTGAAGCTCCTGAAGAAGAAACTAAATGTGATATCTGTTACTGTAGTCAGGATTATGGACTGATCATCTGTAAAAAGATAATCGAAGCGCATAGAGGCACCATAGGGATAAACAGTGAAGTAGAGCAGGGCACCGAGATCTATGTCAAATTGCCTGTATTCGTTGATAAAGGCCCCATCTGCACATAAATGAACTTAGACGACCTTCATCACTTCTTTTTGTGCCATATATAAGAGGTCCAGCAGGTCAATGACTGGAACATCACTTGCCTGTTCCAGATTCGTCCTACACAACGGACAGCATGTTACAATATTGTCCACACCATCGGGAACATCCATTATCCTCTTTTTAGCAATTGAAGCCGAAAGGTCAGGATAGCCTTTCCTAACTCCCCCGCCACCTCCACAACATCTGGCATTTTCCCTGTTGGTCCTCATCTCTTTAAGGTCACAGACAGCCATTATCAGTTTTCGGGGAGCATCAAATATCCTGTTTGCTCTGCCAAGATGACACGGATCGTGATAAGTTACCGTGAGATCCAGTCTTCCAAGCCCCAACTCATCCATATGTTCCACCAAAAACTCAGTGATGTGAACGACATTGAACCTGTCGGGATAGTCATTCTTGAACGTATTATAACAACCTGCACAACTGGCTATTATGGTATGTGCACCGGTGTTTTCGATCTGCTCAAGATTATGTCTTATGAGCTCATCCGCATCGAATCCTGTCCTGAGTAGCGGAGAGCCACAACATACCTCATCGGAAAGTACGGTCACCCCCATATCTCTGATAAGGTCATATGTCCTGAGAGCAGCTTCCCTGAACCGATATGAACCAAGGCACCCTACGAAATATACATAGTCTGCAACCTTGGGAACATCCCTTTGCCCCAGGATAAAACTTGTATCAGACCTCTTTTCGCCAAGGGGATTTCCTGTAAGAAGAGTATTATTATACAATTCTAATTGTGAACCTTTGACCTTGCCCATCCTGACAAGGTCGCGACGTAACTCTTCGAAGACATCAGTTGGCTTTGCTCCTGCAGGACACATCTGCTCACACAACCCACATATGGTACAGGTATTGATGCTATCGATCATACTTTCATCCACATCCATCCCTTTTGAGATGCCCTTTGCAAGAAGCATACGCCCTCTCGTACTGAAAGATTCCCAGCCAAGTTCTTCAAAGACCGGGCATATACTGCGACATGTCCCGCAACGGACACATTTGAGGATCGACCTTTGCTTATCTTCCTGCATATCAAAGCCCCATTTTACCCGGATTAAGTATCCCTTTCGGATCAAGGGCCTTCTTTATCTGCCGCATCGCCTCAAGAGAAGTTGGATGTTCCAGTTCCATATACATCGCTCGTGCCTTCCCCACCCCATGCTCGGCACTCACAGTACCACCCACAGAGATCGCACGCCTGTATATCCTGTCCGCTACGGCATGCGCACTTTCCAGTTCTTCCTCACTGAGCATATCGATGGCCATCCCGGTATGGAGATTCCCATCGCCGATATGCCCATAGGTCATGATGTGAATATCGAACTCTTCTGAAAGCGAACGCACGTATTCGAGCATACCGGGTAGTTCTTTTATTGGAACCCCAATGTCTTCTCCTACATAGATACGAGTGCGCTTAACATCGATCTTTGATATGGCAGCACCTACCAGCCTGCGTGCCTTCCATAGATTCTCACTTTCAGCTCCACTCTCAGCGACCTTTATGGCAGAAGCCAGCTCCTCACAGGCTTTCCCCACAAGAGCAGCTTCTTCCTTGACCGCATTCTCCATCCCGTCCACTTCTATCATAAGAATAGCACCCACATCAGGAAGTTCCACGGAAGGGTCGAACCTCCTGACCGCCTTGATGGCAGTACTGTCAAGGATCTCACACGCAGAGGGTATGATCCCGGATGAGAGCACCTTCACCACGGCCTCACCGGCAAGAGTGGTATTGTCAAAGGATGCAAGTATGACACTGCGGGCATGGGGCAGGGGATGAATCTTGAGCACAGCCTTAGTGATGATACCAAGAGTACCTTCAGAACCTACCATCAGATCGGTTAGATCATACCCTGAAGCTGTTTTCAAAGTCTTCGAGCCGGTGTGCACTATTCTGCCATCGGCCATCACTACCTCAAGATCGAGAACATAGTTCCTGGTAGTACCGTATTTCACACATCTCATCCCACTTCCATTGTTCGCCATGAGCCCGCCGATGGTACACATGGCAGTGCTTCCGGGATCAGGGGGGAAGAAAAACCCATACGGTTCCAGTGCCTTGTTAATTTCTTCGTGAACAACACCGGATTCCACCGTGATCTGAAGATTGTCAATATCAATGTCAAGGATGCGGTCCATTGAGCACATATCAAGCACAATGCCGCCTTCTACAGCAACCGCACCGCCGCAAAGACCTGAGCCTGCTCCCCTTGCAACAACAGGAGTGTTAGACATGTCCGCTAATTTCACCACATCAGCCACCTGTTCAGTGGTTGCAGGCCTTACAACAACTTCCGGCAGCCCTTCCACACCGGAAGCATCAAAGGAATAACAGTAAAGCTCTGACATTCGGGTAGAAACATTCTCTTTCCCGAGAATCTCCTCAAGTTCTTTAGCGAGCATCATCTTAACCTGAAAGTCTTTTTAAAAATAAACGTTTGGGTACTTATGTTCAGTAGAAAAGATTTACATCTACTTAAGCATATTAGGGAAACATGACATCATACTTTGAGGTAGAACAACGGGATGGTGCTGCCCGAATTGGAAAAATACTCTTTCCAACACCAGTAAGGACACCATATATAATTGATACAGCATCCCTTAAAGATGCCCATTCCCCCATAACAGATGCAGGCTCCATCTGGAACATCTCTATTGAAGAAGCGGAAGAAAGGATCAGGAAGATTCGCGAAGAGGTCGGGGATGAAACTATTATCATACTCCCTCATCAGGACCTGACCCTGGAAGTACCTGAAGATATGGTACTGAAGATCTCGGAGAGAACCGAAGTTGAATCCACAGGTCCCATAGGCCGCATCTTCCGCAAAGGTGTGGATGTGAAAAAGGCTGACCTTTACGTAATGGAAGGTGCAGGTTCTTTAGAAGGCAATGCGAGAAAGTTCTTGGAGAGACTTATCGATCTGAAAGATAGTGTTGCTCCTGATACCGCTATTTACCTGCCGAACCTCTGTACCCCTGTAAATGCTGCAATGCTTATTTACCTTGGAATAGATATTGTTGATGATACAAAGGCAATAATAGCCGGATATAACGATATCTACATGACAACTGCCGGCAAATATTTCCTTGATTCGATGACAGAGCTGCCATGCAGATGTGAAGCATGCGCACCTATTACACTCGAGGAACTAAGAGCAATGCCTAAAGCTGATAGGGCAGAGCTGATCAGCAGACATAACCGCAACATGCTAGAAGCAGAGATAGTCCTAGCAAGGGAAAGGATACGCTCCGGTAACCTTCGTGAATACATTGAAGGACAGTGTAGAACAGAACCGTGGCTTGCAGCACTTTTGAGGCTTTCCGATACCCAGTACGACTACATGGAAAAGCAAACCCCTATTGTCAGGTCCAACCAGATGCTTGCAACAACTTCTGAATCCATGACAAGGCCTGAAGTCGTTAGGTTTGCAAAAAGGATACAGGAAAGATATACGCCTCCAGAATCCGAAATACTCGTGCTTTTTCCCTGTTCAGCAAAGAAACCATATTCAATATCCAATTCCCATAACAAGTTCATAAAATCACTTGGAAAGTACAGGAAATTCGTACATGAGGTAATCCTTACCTCCCCACTCGGTATCGTACCTAGGGAACTTGAAATGACCTATCCTGCAGCACATTATGATACTGTTGTGACAGGATACTGGGATGCTGAAGAAATAAAGTGGGTCTCCTCCTGCCTCAGGGATTATCTTTCAAAACACAAATATTCACATGTCGTAGCACATTTGGAAGGAGCTTACAGGGAAATATGTGAGATAGTCTCAGAACAACTTTCCATCGATTTCATCTATACAAGTACAGGGAACGTGTCCTCATACGATTCCCTTGATAACCTGAAAAAGACCCTTTCTGAGATAGTATCAGAAAAGGAGTATAAGCAGAGCAGATCAAGGACCGACATGATGCGTGCTATTGCAGACTACCAGTTCGGCTCAGGTGCCGGTAAGCTGGTCGTACCTGACGATGCAAAGATAAAGGCGCCATTCCCCAAACATCAGGTATTCATTGGCAAAGAGCAGATAGCTACAATGATACCACAGTATGGTACACTCGCACTTACCGTTGCAGGGATACGATTACTTTCAAATTCCGAAGAGTACTCAGGTTATACGGTGACCATAGATGATTTCCTCCCAAGAGGCTCATTGCTTGCACCTGGCGTTGTTGCAGCTGACAAGAATATCAGACCCGGAGATGAGGTTATGATCACCGGAAGTAAAGCAATAGGTGTCGGACGTGCTATGATGAGTGGAGAAGAGATGGTGGGGTCTTCACGAGGGGTAGCTGTGGACCTCAGGCATGTAAAAAAGGCTAACTAAGGCATTAATTTGCTTTTGAGGTCTTTTTCCTTTTTTCTTAGTCCTTCTTTCAATATTCTTTTTTATAATGAGATACCTTACTAAAAGACAATGATAGTCAGAAATTTTATGCCTCAGGATTTTGAACAGGTTCTGACCATTGAAATGGAAGCATTTACAGAGCACAATCCTTTCGTTTACATGAACTTCTATGAGATGAACGATGAAGGATTTCTTGTTGCAACCACGGGCAATAAGGTCATTGGTTTCGTCATGGGCTATCGGTCTGAGACGAACGAAGGCCGTATATTCTCCCTGGCAGTAAAAAAGGAATGGCAGAACAGGGGAGTTGGAAAAAAGCTCCTTAATTCTATTCTGGACCTGTTCAAAGATGAGGGCATAAGATCTGCGACCCTTGAGGTCAGGAGCAGCAACGACAAAGCTATTCAGATGTACAGGAAAATGGATTTTATAGCTTGCTGGATAGAGCACGATTATTATTCGGATGGAGAAAGTGGAATCATTATGAAAAAACAACTTTCCCCAAGGTCATAGACCAATCACTCCAAGAATATCTCTTTTGAAGTGCCTTCACTTCCTGAGACCAAGTTCCAATTGCCTGACAATATTTAATTATTGCTGATAGGGGAGTGCCTTCCAGTGCGCTCTGCAAATTCCTGCATTCTTACAGATGTTCTGCCAATGCCAGAAAGCTCATCTTCTGAGATTATTGAAGCAAGATGGTTTCCAAGTACAAATATGGCATGTTTATGATCTGCTTTACTGCGATGGATATGAACAGGACTTATTGACAGTGATCCATATTCAGAAAAATCATAATCACTGCTCTGAGATTCCAGATGTCTCTTTATCTGAGCTAATAATGTATGCAACTGAATCAATTCATCTTTTTGCATGGTTTTAGTCCGTTTTCTTTACACCACACTATTTTGTGTGCGTTGCATTACAGTAAACTTAAGACTCAAATAAAACCATTATTCGCGGACGAGCCATTCCTATTTATCATATAAATGTTTTTTGATTTATTTTTTATGATTAATAATGCTCTATTGAGGGAAAAAGAGAAAAGATTTGATCCTTAGAGGATCAAAAATCAGATGCTGTCAGAATATTGACACTTGCAGGGCTTTTTGCAATATTGCCCTTTTTCACACCAATAAGGTTCTCAATACCCTTGTCAGATGCGATATCCAGGATACGCTGAGTTACGACACCATCGAAAATAACGCTCTTGATCCCTTCATCGTTCTCTTTCAGTGTGTTGACCAGATCACGAACTGCAGTTTCCTCAATGATCTCATCCTTTGAATCCAAAAGCCTTGCTCCAAGAGTTCCATTCAGTGCATCAGAGTGTGGTTTGAACCTAAGTGCCTGTGGAGAGAGCACTGAGGGCTTTGCTTCTTTTGGCGCCCTTGTTTCCCTGGGTGCTGTTGTTTCTCTAGTTGCTGTTGTTTCCCTGAGTGCCCTTGTTGCTCTAGATGCCGTTGTTTCCCTAGTTGCTGTTGTTTCCCTGGGTGCCCTTGTTGCTCTAGATGCCGTTGTTTCCCTGGTTGCTGTTGTTTCCCTTGGTACCCTTGTTGCCCTAGATGCCGTTGTTTCCCTAGGCGCCCTCGTTGCTCTTGATACCCTCGGTTTCTCTTCGGACATGGAAGGTTTGCTAGCCACTTTGGTAGCAACAGGTGCAGAGACCTCACTCGTTGGCCTTTCCTTGCGCTTTGGAATGCGTGTGACCCTGCTACCCTTAGCAGGTTTTTCTATCTGTTCAGGTTTAACATCTGTTTTGATAGAGTAATTTTCAAGAGCCTGCTCGACCGGGATCTTCTGCCTCAGTGCGCGTACGATCTCCCTCTGAACAAGGTCTTCGACACTCTTTCCGTCAGGAGCACGTGCAATGTAATCAATGTCTGCAACCTGTAGAAGCTCCTTTATGATGAGCTTTCCACCACGGTCACCGTCTGTGAATGCAGTTACGGTCTTTTTCTTTGTGAGCTCTGCAACCTCAGGTGGCACATTGGTGCCGCCTACACAGATAGTGTTCTTGATACCATATCTCAAAAGGTTCAGCACATCTGCCCTACCTTCAACAACAACGATCGCATCGGATTCGACCACATTAGGACCACATGGGATCTTGTTCTTTCCATAGTACTCCATCTCTTCAATGCGTACTGACTGACGAACTTCGTCTGCGATCTCCTGGGATTCCGGAAGGTTCTCATCGAACATGTCAGTAAGAATGTACTTTGCACGCTCAATGATATGTTTCCTTTTGGTTGCACGAACATCCTCGATCTGTGTGATCTCGATCTTTGCCGTACATGGACCTACTCTGTCAATGGTCTCAAGGGATGCTGCAAGAATAGATGTCTCAACCCTATCGAGGCTGGATGGAATAAAGATATTACCTTTGGTCTTACCGCCCTTTGCACCTACTGCAACTTCTATCCTTCCGATACGGCCGGTCTTTTGAAGATCGCGCAGGTCCAGGTCTGAACCGAGCAGACCCTCTGTCTGGCCAAAAATAGCTCCTACAATATCAGGACGTTCAATTATTCCGTCAGCGCTGATCTTTGAATGAATGATATATTTAGTGGTGTCTGTATTTTGCATATTATCTCCTTCTTATACAGTAGTTGCCATATTAGGCAGGATCTACGTTTAAACAGACTAACAAAATAGGACCAAATATGCATACTACAAAATAGGCTCTTAAGAGTAGAAGAAAGAAGATCTTTCGGCTGCATGTACTATGTCAGATATTGTCTATTGACCATCAATTCAAACAAATTCCCCATAGTTTGAACTACCAAGTAAGGCATCAACTCTCCAGATAATCCACATATATATAAGACATCCCAAAATCCCCTCGTGCATCAATTGCACATGGATGTGTCATCTGTTAATGCGAATAATTCTGCATGCTGATATCGAACCTTTGAATAGCTATAGACAATTGACACAAATTATAAAGTGCCGTTTGTCCAATTCCTATAATATGAATAAGCCTGACTCTCTCGACTGCTCCTTCTGCTTGTAATATGTGATAATGGTGCGCATTAAGTGAGGGCGCAACCACAATGATCCAGATCTTATTTTGATAATCTGTTTATTTCCATTGGATAAATCACCCAATGGAATATTTGATAAATTAATTAAATATTATTGTGATATTATTCCAATCACAACAGACTAGTTAGTTCTTACACTTTAATAACTTTGTGGTTTTGGATCTTTCTGAAATACCTCTGCACCACGATTTCAAAAATGTGTTCGAAAAAGTATTTTAAGGATCATTATGGTATTATAAAATGGATGTAATTAAATACATCACAGCATCCTCTTTAAAATATAAAAATCACACCATGATCGATGTATATTCATTAAAATCAAACACGGCAACCATACCCAAATTTATCTGATGTGGAGCCAAAATATCGTTATATGCCAACATGGTTAAATATAATAACATAATAGGGACGCTGACGAGCGGGACACATTATTTTTTACTACAATAACCCCCCCCCACTCCCCAAACTCGCTCGTCAATTATCTTACTGTTCTATTATCCTCGGTTATTCAACAGATACGGCTCTCATCAAATGCCAAAACCCTAATAACATGCATTTGAAATTATCTTTATGAAAGATATTAGAAAATACGACCTTGCCATCATAGGCGGAGGTGCTGCCGGACTTACTACTGCTACACATGTAAAACGGTGTAAGGACCTTTCCGTCATAGTCATTTCAAAGGATGCCCACATATCGTACAGTGAATGTGGGATACCTTTCAAGCTGGCAGGCAAAGTACATGATTTTGATTCTCTTATTGTCAAAACTCCTGACTTCTTTGATAAAATGGGGATAGACATAGAACTTGAAACCGAAGCCCTATCAATAGATATTCTCAATCGAAAAATTGAGCTTGAGAACTGTGATATCTTATTCGATAAGCTTGTAATCGCTACCGGTGGAAAACAACGGATACCTCAACCCTTACAGAAATATATCGGAATGGATGGCATATTTACTATACAAACACTTGCTGATGGCATGAAAATAGAAAGTGCACTTCTTTCTGCTAAGACCATGGTCATCATCGGTGCAGGTGCAATAGGTGTTGAAACTGCAGCAGGCATAGCGAAAAGAGGGATAGACACTACACTGATCAACCGTGGCCCTGCAATTCTTTCACGTCTGATTGATCCTGATATGGCAGAAATCGTTTCAGAATTCCTCAAGTCCATAGGTGTAAACCTCATTACAGGAAATATACCGGATAGTATCGAAGGGAAAGAAAGGGTGGAGAACGTTCTAATTTCAGGAGAACGAATACCAGCGGATATTGTTATAATAAGCACAGGAATATTACCTGATGTCGAGCTTGCAGAAAATGCAGGTATTTCCACAGGAGAACTTGGAGGTATTATCGTGAACGAACACCTTCAGGCATTTGTGGACGGCAATTTTTCAACCGACATCTTTGCAGGCGGAGATTGTTGTGAGATAACAGATTTTATCACCAACAAAGGAACACTTGTACAACTCGCTCCTGCTGCAAGACATATGGCTACGATAATGGCCAACAACATCTGTGGGAAAGATACCGTACTCAAACCTCTTCTGGGTCCCAGTATCTACGTTGCAGGTGATCTCCTGATAGGCTCGGTGGGCCTTACAAGTAAAAGAGCAAGGTCAGAAGACATCGATGTCATCACAGGTTACGCTACAGGAGTGACAAAAGCATCTTACTTCCCAGGCAGCAGTGATATCCACATCAAGCTTATTTTCAGTGATGATCGACTTACAGGTGCACAGATAATCGGAAAAAGCGGTGTAAAAGAAAGAATTGACAGCCTTGCTTTCATGATAAAGAAGAAGGCCACAATTGAAGAAATGCTTTCAATTGAAACCTGTTACGCACCACCGGTATCTACCGTTGTGGACCCCCTTATGTATGCAATTAAAGATGCTTTCAGGAAAATAAAGGCAAGAACATGATCGATATCGATGGGTCCTATGGAGAAGGCGGCGGACAGATAGTCAGAAACGCCATAGCACTTTCTGCTGTTACGGGAAAAGCAACATCCATAAAGAATATACGTAAAGACCGGCCAAACTCCGGACTCTCAGCCCAACATGTAAAAGCAATAGGAACAGCGGCCTTATTGTGTGATGCAAAAGTAGAAGGAGTTAAGATAGGCTCCACGGATATTGCATTTTTTCCACAGGAAATAAGGGGGGGTAAATATACTATTGATATCGGCACTGCAGGAAGTATAGCTTTACTATTGCAATGCATAATGCCCATTGCTGCTTATTCTGACACTAAGGTCAAACTTGAGATAAAAGGAGGAACTGATGTTTCATGGTCACCAAGTATCGATTACCTTAATAATGTCACACTCAATGCCCTCTCGAAAATGGGTTACCGATGCAACATCGATATTTTAAAAAGAGGATACTACCCGCGTGGTGGAGGTAGTGTTAAGGCAATGATCGAGCCTTCACATTTAGTGCCTCATGAGCTTTCAGAAGAAAGAGGGATCATTCGTGGAATATCGCATTGCTCCAATCTGCCTGACCATGTTGCACAGAGGCAGGCCGACAAAGCAAAGGCCGTTCTTGAAGATGCCGGCTATGAATGTTCAATAGAAACATGCCGTACTGACTTTCAATCCACCGGTAGTGGAATAACTTTATATTGTGGAATGAAAGGCTCTTTCGTGCCCGGTAAAAGAGAAATAACATCAGAAAAGGTAGGCAGTGATGCTGCTACATTTCTTCTGGATGAACTTTTAACCCCTTCTTCCGTTGACATTCATCTTGCAGACCAGCTTATCCCCTATCTCGGACTTGCTGAAGGTGGTTCTTTTACTGTAAAAGAAATATCACCCCATACAAGGACCAACATCTGGGTCACAGAAAAATTCCTTGATATAAAGTTCAAAACCGAAAAAAGAAAAGGTATAGTGAAAATTTCAATTCAATAAGCTTCAAAAAGCTTATTCCTCAGTTTCCACAACGCTAAGATATTCCGGTGGAACACCATCTGTTAGCACAATATCATCATTGACCAACATAAAATACAATCCATCATTTTGTGCCTCATCCACATCGACCTCAAGCACTACTGGATTCTCAGTATGGACCGAAGCTGATTCTATCGCCTTCCCATAACTTGTACTAAGATGTACATAGCGTTGTCTCATGGGAGCAATACCAGTATCAAGAAGCATTTCAACCTCTTCCTGACTGACACCATAGTAAAGATATGGAAGCTCAGTTTCAAGATAGTCCAATTCCACATTAATGGAATGACCGTATCTTGCCCTTATCTTGGAACCTTTTATCTCATACCTAGTTTTCAGATCGGATTCGATCAGAGAAATAAGCCGTTCCCTTGTCGCCCATTTGTAGCGGCGGTCCATTATGTCACAGAGCAGGTCCATATTGACCCAACCCTGTTCGTCCATAGTGAGCCCAACATCATCGGGAAAGTGCCTCAATGCGCCTGAGATGAACCTTCCGAGACGCTCTTCGCGTTCATCGTCCAGTACATACCTTCCGCTCTCGCCACAGTCCGGACAAAACTCGCCCCTGAAGTATCCATGCTCATTACACTTGCGAATCATGCTATCTAAATGCAAATGCATTTTATACTTAATATAACTTTATCTATATCCACGAATCAGAAAGCGGATAATTGAAAATAAGAACGGATTTCTGCAAGATGTATAACCTACCTTTCGTTAGGGTTATATCATATCGAACTAAACTTACCCGGGGCCTACGCTATTACAAAACAAGGAAACAGCCTATCTTTTTCCTATAAGTTTTGGATAATTCTTATGGACCCGTTTTAATACTATTTACAGGTGTCATCAATGGACGAGATAACTGAGATCTACAATAAGCTTGGAGGCATTATCAGCGAAGACGATTTTAGAAAGAGGGTCGATGAAAAAGTAGACCAAATGAGCGGTCTTTGTGATATGAAGACAGCAGCAATGCTTGTTGCTCATGATCTTGGGGTCACAGATACTGTAAAAGATATCATCAAAATAAAAGATATAACTGCTGAGATAGGCAATGTGAGCTTTGTAGCAAAGGTCACTTCAATTCTTGATGTACGCGAATTCAATCGCAATGATGGTACCATTGGCAGAGTGGGAACTGTTAAGGTCGCAGACGAAACAGGTTCCATAAAGCTCACTCTCTGGGATGACCGTGCGGATATCATTAAGGACGGAAGCGTCGAGGTTGGAGATTCCCTGGAGATCACAGGTTATGCAAAAGATGGCTATTCTGGAACAGAAATAAACATCGGCAAATACGGCCTAATGCGTCAGACCGACCAGAAAATAGAGGTCAACATGCAGTCACAAAAGATAGCTGATATAAAGGACGGTATGTCAGACATCAATATTTCAGGAAAACTTCTGGATATCTCTGATGTCAGGAACTTCCAGAAAAAGGATGGGAACCCTGGGCGCGTCATGAACATACTGATAGGTGACGAAACCGGAAAGATACGCGTGACACTGTGGGACGAAAAAGTAGATTCCACCACTTCCCTGAACCTTGATGATGCTGTTGAGATAATCAACGGATATGCAAGAACAAATAACTTCAGCCAGCAGGTTGAGGTACAGATAGGAAACCATGGTGTTCTCAGAAAGACAGAAGCAAATGTCGAGTACAAAGAGAGCTTCACACCTATAGCCGACATCATACCCGGCGAATCCTATTCAATAAAAGGATTTGTTTCCGGTCTTGGAGAACTGAGAGAGTTCGAGAAGGATGACGGAACCAGCAATATGGTCTCAAACATCTATGTATCTGATGATACCGGCCGTATTCGAGTTGCTCTGTGGGGAGATCATGCCCTTCTTGTAGATGAACTGGACATTGAGACACCCATCGAAATAATTGATGCATACTCAAAATCCGGATACGAGGATATAGAACTAAGTGCTGGAAACCGTACAAGAGTAACAATCAAGTAAAAATGAACACCTATATATGCTATAAAGTAGAACTTTTATGTAATTGAATGTGGGAATTCAATTAGTAGCATAGGAGGGTGATATTTATGGTCCTGGTGACCAAAGGGAACATTGCGGCGGACGGGTCTATCAAAGAGACCCTGAAAGATGTTACCATTCATGAGATAATGACTAAAGACGTCTTTATCCTTGATGTGACAAGCACAGCTCTTGAAGTAGCCAAGGCTATGGATGAACAGAATATTGATAGCGTCATCATAACAAAATATGGTGAAGCTACAGGCATTATAACTGAAAGAGATATGGTATGTAAGGTAATGGTAAAAGATGCCATGCCACACACTGTAAATGCTGAAGAAATAATGTCATCACCGATTCTAACAGTGAAACCAAACACTGGTGCCATTAAAGCATCTGAAATGATGGTGAAATTCCATATTCGAAGGCTTGCGGTCACCGATGGGAAGGCGATCGTAGGACTTGTTACCGACAGGGACATCCTTGCAGTAGCTCCGGGTCTGAATACAATTCTGGAAGACCTTATAGAGATAAATAGAGAGCAGGATGTAGTTGGAACTATTGACATTGAAAGGGGGGTATGTCAAAGGTGTGGATCACATGTGGATGATCTGAATCAATTTAACGGTCTTATACTATGCGAAGATTGTAGAGAAGAAGAAGAATAAGAAGATGAAGATGAAGCCTCTTTGTCTGATTCATATGAACGGGGGTTTTATATGAAAGTCAACGAAATTATGTCCAAGGATGCTGTTAGTGTTAAAGAGCACGACAACATGACATATGCACGACAGTTAATTAGAGACCATTTTCTTAGAGGTCTTGCTGTAACCAATGCCAATGGAAAGATGGTTGGTATCCTTAAAAATAAGGATATTCTCAACATCGCATCCACGCGTTCCAATGTAACCATTGAGGGATTCGTGAATGATTGTCCGCTTATAACGCAAGAAACAGACATCATGGATGCTGCAAAACTTATTATTGCATCAGATGTCGGGCTCTGCCCAGTAGTGGCATCTGAAACTGATAAAGAGATAGTTGGAATAGTAAGCAATTCAGATATTCTTGCAAATATCGGATCTCATAAAATAAATACCAAAGTTGCAGCTGATGTCATGACAACTGATGTTATTAGCTGTAACCCACAGGACATTCTTACAAAAATATGGCCGATCCTACTTTCATCGAATTGTTCCGGTCTACCTGTGGTCACCAATTCTGATGAACTTCAGGGAATGATAACCATAAGGGATATCATAAGATCCGGATTTGTCAGGCCAGCCATTAGTGAGAAAAATCAAACACAGTCCAAAGACGTTCCTTCAGTTGAACAGATAATGTCAACTCCTGCCTATACAGTGTCTTCTGACACCAGTGTAAAAGAGTGTATTGAAAAGATGCTCCATTATGATATCGGGAGATTGACGGTTGTTAATGAGGAGAAGGTAATAGGAATAGTGGCCCGGACCGATATACTGCGTGCTTCTTTATGAGTGTTGGTCCCGCTTTATGACCTAGCATAACTGAGGCGGATCTATCAAGAAATAAAAATTAAACAATTAGGACTGTAACCACAGACCTTTCAATATTTTTGGATGGCTTTTTGTTTATTCCAAAATTCGTACAGCCTATTGAATACTTAATTATTGGAAAAAAATAAGGAGGATAAAATGAAACTTCAAAACAATGGCCCTGTAGGTAGCAAGAAAAAGGATCCTGTTCAGTTTGCTACTAATGAAACAATGGATAAGAAGGCTTTCGATTTCCATGCGAAGATATCAGAGCATGAAGGGGATATTATGTCTGTGGCAACTAAACATGTTATTACTATCCCGCCTACAACAAAGATCATCGATGCCATCAAGATAATGACAGAAAGGAAGTTCAGGCATATTCCTATAACAAACGCTGGCACAAACAAAATTGAAGGTATCATTACATCTTTTGACATAATCGATTTCCTTGGGGGAGATAAGAACCAACTTATTGAGAATAAATATAAAGGGAACTTGCTGGCTGCTATCAACGCTAATATTAGTTCGATAATGCAACCCCATGTAGTGTCCATTCATAGTACTGGCAATATCAAGGAAGCCTTTGAGCTCATGCTGAAGCACAACATAGGAAGCTTGCCTGTCGTTGATAGTGCAGGTCATGTCTGTGGGATATGCACTGAGAAGGATTTCTTAACGTTTGCAAGCGGACTTCCAACTAATATGTCAGTTGCCGGTCACATGAGCAAAAATGTGGAAAAGGCGTCTGCTGATATGAAGATCGGAGATGCTGCTAAAGTGATGGTCAAGAACAACTTTAGGAGACTTCCTGTTGTAAAGAAGGGTATAATCATAGGAATTGTCAATGCATCAGCCATTATGAACTTTTTCGGGAACGGAGAAGTGTTTGAGAATTTGGTCACCGGTAATTTCCATGAAGCAATGGATGTTCCTATCAGTTCATTGGTCTCAAAGGATGTGGTATGGACAACTTCTGATATAGACCTCGGAGAAGCGAGCAGCCTCATGCTCAAAAATGGTGTTGGATCCCTGCCTGTTATCGATAATGAAGAGCTTTGTGGTATAATCACAGAGAGGGATATCCTAAGAGCAATAGCTGAATGAATTTTATTTCCACAGGAATAACTAACAAACAAAGGAGGATGAGATATGAATGTATCAGACATCATGAGTTCCCCGGTATATATAATGGAACCGGAAGAGCCTGTGTCACATGCAAGGAAATTGATGCTTAGACATAAGATAAGCACAATTGTTGTCGCGGAAGGCAACAAGATGGTAGGTATCGTTACCAAATCCGATCTTGGAAGACGCCTGGCCCAGGCAGAACCAATGTGGAGACGAAGGCCTATTGACAAGGTTCCTGTAAAGATGATAATGACAGAAGACCCTGTTACGATCTATAAAGATGCATCTGTTCCTCAAGCAACGGCATTGATGGTCGATAATGATATCAATAACATTCCTGTGCTCAACAATGAAGAACTTGTGGGTATTGTTACAAGAGTGGATGTAATTCGCCACATGTCTGAGCTCCCTGTTAAGAAAAATCTAGGCGAGATCATGACAGCAGATCCCATTTTTGTCCACAGGCATCACACCCTCAACCACGTGATCGATGAGATGGAAAGTAACAATATCAGCAAGCTTATTGTTACAGATGATTCCGGGGAAGCGGTTGGAATTATAACTACAAGAGAACTTGCACTTCAGGTACTTGCAGATAATGAGGGAGGACTTCCTTCAAAGAACATAAAGATGGCAAGAAAATCTGAACCCAGTGGTGAGAAAATATACAGATATGTCAAGACTGTCCCTCTTGTGGCAGAGGATGTAATGAGCGACATATTTGCTGTACTGGATGTTGGGGATGATATCACAAAAGCTGCAAAGATCATGGTAGATAGGAACATTACAGGTATCCCTATTGCTGAAAATGATGAGATTGTCGGTATTGTCAGCAGGACAGATATCATGAAAGCAGCTTGATGGATATTTGAGAGATTAGTGATAGATTAGTAATCTGACGTCACGAAATAAAAGAGGTGAGAATATGCAAGTTAAGGACATAATGGTAGAACCGATATCTATTGATAAAGCAGACACGATATCCCATGCGCTTGATGTTATGGAAAAGAAGGCGACACGCCGACTTTTGGTAAAGCATGACGACAAGCTTATCGGCATACTTACAATGAGAGGTCTTACTAAAGAACTTGGTACACGAAAGAAAGGAGCTAAACCTGCATCTTCACTCCATGTAGCAACCGCTGTTTCAGACAATTTCGTAAAGGTCATGCCTGATATGGACGTGGATGATGCACTTACCCTGATGGCAAAGAACCGCGGTATTATAATTGTAAGCGAGAATGAGAAAATTCTCGGTTGGGTTACACCAAATGAAGTGCTGAACAATAGTCAGATCGATGGTTATGCTGCTGAGATAATGAACAAGGACCCTATAACCGTACATCCAGGAGACAGGGTCAGCCATATCAGACACATAATCCTTGATGAAGATATTGGAAGGTTCCCTGTTGTTGAGGATGGCAAACTTGTAGGTATTGTCACTGAACAGGACATCGCTAAGTCAATGCGTGCTTTCAGGGATATTGTTTCTGGAAATCAGCAAGATTCACGTATCAAGAACCTCATTGTAGAAGATATTATGAAGAGAGGTGTCAAGACCGTGCAATCCAACACTCTGATGTCGGATGTTACAGCGATGATGCTCAAGGAAAAGATTGGTGGTTTGCCAGTAGTGAACCTTGAAGGAGATATGGTAGGTTTCATTACAAGAAGAAACATCATTAGTGCATTTGCACAGTGAAAGAATGAGACCTGATGATGTTGATGGTATCCAACTGGATGTGAGGGCAGCTGCAGATTATCTGGACCTGCCCGTATCCAAACTCCAGAAATTATTACAAAAGCGTGAGCTTTTGCAGCTCTGGGGAGACCATCAGCATCTTTTTCGTTTTGATACATCTATTTCTCATATTGACAGCGGATCAGTTCTACAGCAAAAGAACGGCTGTTTTGAACTTATAAGAGGATTTCCAAAGATACAGCGGGCCATGCTGTTAAAACCTGCTATAGAAGCTCACTTTTCTGATGTCGAGACAGTCTGTGTCGAAGAGAAGATGAACGGTTTTAATGTACGTATCGTTACAGTTGACGGAAAGATCATTGCCATAACCCGTGGAGGTTACGTCTGCCCCTATTCAACTGAAAGAGTACAGAAGTTTTTGGATATTGATCTTTTTGAAGAACATCCGGAACTTGTACTCCACGGCGAGATGGTAGGTCCTGACAATCCTTATATCCCAAAGAAGATCTACAATGTCGAATCCCTTGAACTTTTCGTTTTCGATATCAGACATAAACATAGTGGCATTCCCCTTCCGCTTCATGAGCGAAGGCAGCTTGCAAAGGAATACGGATTCACACAGGTCAGACTCTTTGGTGAATTTTCAAAAGAAGAAGCTCCTTTGAAGATCAGGGAAATTATAAGGGAGCTTGGTAAGATAGAACACGAAGGTGTTATTATCAAAGATCCTATGATGGAGATAGCACCTTTAAAATATACCTGTTCGCAAAGCAATTGTGCAGACCTGAAGCATGCTTTCAAGTTCTACAATGATGTCGGCAGGGACTATCTGTTCTCCAGGGTAGTGCGCGAAGGTTTTCAAGCAGTTGAATGGAAAGAGACATCTGATGATATAGACAAGCGCTGCCTGCAACTTGGGAGAAGTATACTTTATCCCATGATAGATTCGATCAACGATATAGGAAATGGCTCCCGTGTAGCCGATGAAGTTCAGATGAGGGTATCAAGCCTTGAAACCGTTTCAAAGTTCAAGGAATATTTAAGACGGCAAGGCATGGAAACTATTTTCAGTGAGCCGGAAGTGGCAGGCGATGAATTTATTGTCAAGATCAGGAAGCTGAACAAGAGTACCAATGATAAGACGCTTTCCATGTGGAAGGGAGAAACATGGTAAGCTCAAAAAAGCATATATCACAATAAGTATTTGTGTACACAAAAAGTGTGATAATATATGACAAAAATAACTATCATCGGAAGCGAAAAAAGCGGAAAGACAACCCTTGCTGCAAAATTAGGGAAGAAGGGAACCGTAGCAGATTTTACAATGTACGATTTTGCCAAGAGCGGAAAAGTTCTGACAACTATCGATGCAACAGGATATCCTACAGCTATCAAGCCGATGATGGCTGGTTTAAACCTTTCGGACATTGCAGTTCTGTGCATACCTCCTGAAGGACTTGACCTTTATTCGGGAGAGTGTATCATTGCACTCAACCTTCTGGGCTATAAGCACGGCATCATCGTTCTGACAAAATCAGATACAAGCTATCCTTTTGCCATTGATGAACTGAAAGAGAAGATAACGAAATTAACAACAGGAACAGCTCTTGAGAACTGGGAATATATTTCTGTTTCCACAACATCCTTTGAGGGAATGGAAGAGCTCAAGGAAATGATATTCGATCTTGGCGAGGTTGTCGATAAAGAGCTTGAAGAATTGAACGAGCTTCCATCACGTGTGGTCGTCGACCAGACCTTCAATGTTACCGGTATCGGATGTGTCGTTCTTGGTGTCGTGGACCAGGGAACCATCAATGCAAAGGATAAACTGATAGCTTTCCCAAGTGATAAGCAGATAGAGATTCGTTCCATTCAGCTGCATGATGTAGATGCAAAGAGTGCACCAGCGGGTGCAAGAGTTGGACTTGCACTCAAGAACGTGCAATCAAAGGATGTTGAGAGAGGTTTTGTACTCTCACAAAAGGAAGAAGTTACAGAGGACCTTACACTCAAATGTCATTTCACACCCTTCTCAAAGGGCTTTGCAGTAGGGGATGTACCTCATATCTTCGTAGGTTTGCAGTCAGCCCCAATGCGAATTGAAAAGATTCTCGTCAACGGAGAGGAAGTTGAGAGGACTGCAACAGATGCTGAATGTGTGCTTACTCTCTCAGGATCGAGATTACTGGCTTACAATGGATCTGACAGGTTCATAATCTGTAATCTGGATGATAAACAGAGATTTGTGGGATATGGCTACATAGCCTAAAACCACATTTCTTTTTTTAACAACTGTTCTTTCCATTAATTCGCAATTTCAGTTCTTTGGTCTCTTGAAACCGCAGTTGAAACATGTGTAATTATGACAACACATTATTTCACCACATTCCAGACATTTCCATTCGTCCTCCTATGATCTTAAAAAAAAGTCCATGCCTTTCTCTTTGATGGAGATGAGATTGTCTATCAGGCTGATATTGTACCTTTTACGGTAATGCTCGTCAAGTATTTTGAGGTGCTCGCAAGGGAAGGACTCGCACTCATAACAATAATTTATTTCGTTCTTATCTAATTTTTTACATTTCTTTTTTAGAAAAGCACAACTTTTGTTTTCTGCTCTGCACCCTTGACATCTCTTTTTTCTTTTGCTCCCGCTCATCGTATGACCAAAAAAAGCAATGCATGTCCCACAGTTCATTCCACAGGGAGCTATGAGTTCTTCTGAAAGATGGGCCATAGTTTGTCAGATCTTTGCTATTTTTATTTTCTCGGCCTCAATGGCTTAAAACCATCCATGCTCGTAGGGCGGTCAATAGCTTTTGTCAAGGAAGTACATTCAGGAGAACTAAGGAATTTCGGGCGGCCAACAGGAGCGAACAATTCATCTTTTGAAGTATGGTTACGAAATCCTGTATCAACCTCTTTTTCTGGTCCGGCTATCAGATCTATTGTTACAGAAGTTCCTTCATTCTGTTCTGCCTTCTGAAAAGCATCGATCTTAAGCCCTTTCTCTCTGGCAAGAGCCCCTTCCAGTTTACCATAAAGGTATTGAGCAGAGATCACATCTCCAAGACCAAGGCTTTTTGAAAGGTTTTCCAGCTTCACCAGGTTCTCCTTGACCCAGCCGATCTCTGAATGTTTGTTATAGCCAACCTCTAATCCAAGATTAAAGGATTTAGCTTCAAGCTCGGCTTTCTTAAGCTCAGCAAGTGTAAGTTTGTTTTTGCTATTCTTTAAAAGATCCATTTTCAGCACTCTTTACACAAGAACAGATCTTACAGCCAGACCCTTATCAGTGAATTCAACTTCCATCATATCACAATGATGTTTTGTACCACGCATCTTAATGATCTGTAATGCCCGGGTCATTTTCTTTCCATAAAGGAAATTATGAAGGAATAACACACCATGCGCTGCAAACTGTTCAGTAGAATAGGCATTAGGATCGGTCATTTCAGAAAGAAGGATCGTCGTACACCCAAGGTCTTTAAGGTTCCTGATGAAGCGTCCCATTTCCTTTTCTTCCAAGGAATGATCCTTTGTACTAAAGCGTATGGCTGTCACCGAATCTATTACAAGTCTCTTCACATTGTACTCTGAAACATATGCTGCAATTTCCTTGAAGACCATGGCTGGTGATGGTGCTTCACCTTCCACTGATGAATAACCTACTTCATAGTCCGAGTTGATGACCTCATGAAGCTCATCAATGTAACCGTATTCCATACTTGGGCCAAGGTCAGCGAAAAGCAGCTTTTTCATTTTTATTAAAGTTGCCACGTTCATTGCATAATTAGACATATCATCAATGACATTCTGTGGGCTTTCGAGAAGTGTCACATAAAGTCCAACTTCCCCAAAAGTAGCTCCTTGTGCAAGAAATTGCATGCCAAAAGTAGTTTTCCCACCGCCAGGAGGGCCAGTCAAAAGATAAACACGATTAGCGACTAGTCCGCCCTGAATTATTTCGTCCAAACCCTCAATTCCAGATGGTATTCTCATTAATAAACCCCAATTAATAATAAACTATTATAAACCAGATTGTCAATATGTTAAACTCGTTGTTAATTAATAACTAAATTACTATTTAATTACTTTAATAAGTTACTATTTAATTGCATTAATAAGTTACTGTTTACAATAAATTGATCAAACAAATACAAATTGTCGCTACACTGCCTTTAATGAAAAAAATGAATAATTTTACAGGTAGCTCTATACTCCTGCACTTTTTTTCGTTTAGGACAAATGCTTGTTCTGGAAAATACTGATACCTTCTTCAACATTGCTCAGTAATTGACAGGCGATCTCCTGTGTCGGCCATGCGCCAACTCCACAGTCCGGACCAACATATTTTATGCGGTCCCCAAATATGGAATGGGCATTCTCAAGCCTTTTTGCAATGACCCCTGGGGTTTCCATTTCTGTTACGATCTCAGGCAGATACTGGATGTCTTTCCAGACATTTGTATTGTATTTCTCATTCAGAACCGAAGCAAGATTGAAAATATCGGTCCTTGCGATACCTACACGAAGGAAAGAATCCGTGTCTTCAAGCACTTTTTTGTCTATAAGGTCAAGATAGGAAGGATTGGCTGCTGATTCCACGCCTATTACATTGATACTCGGAGTGTCACATGCGATCTTGTAATGCAATGGTGAATGTAAATGTATTTCCACATCTACATCCTGTTTGCCTGCATAGGCGGTAGAAAGGCTCAAAGCTTTCACCAGTTCAGCATCTTCGAACATCACCTGTGGATTGATACTTATACTTGGCTCATCGATGGAGATCGTTCTTATGTTGAAGTTCTTTGCGGACTTGATGGCCTTACTGATAAAACGATCAATGCTGACTGCAAGCGTATCCAGGATGTCGGTATATTGGGTTCCCCCGAAATCCTTGAGATAAAGTTCAAGAGGACCTGTTACACAAACACGGACATCCGGCTTTTCACCTGTTTCCTCTTTGTATTGTGCGGCGGTCTTCTCCAGGATGTCAAGCTCGAGGATGCAGGCACTTTCCTCTTTGACCTTGAAAGGTTCTTCCACACATTCCGGGTCCTTGATTATGGACAGGAACTGTTCGTTCATGTCCTGGAACTGCGGATATGTTGCGACCTCCACACCTGCATCTAATTTTTGTTTGAACGCTGATCCTATGATATTGAATAGCTGCTCATCACTATCCCTTTTTGAGAAGGCGTTTGCCATCCACTCTTTCGTTACACCTTCAGGTAACGGAAAACTTCCAATATCATCAAAGATCAGGTCTGTCATAGCTACTCTACTGTAAGTATCATTTATAATAGTAGCGAAATGAGAATATGGAAAAAGTTTCTTGTATAGCCAGATATCTGCAAGATTTATAAGGAAAGACTCACAAGTTTAAACTCAGTCTTGATCTTAAACAATTATCTTTTAAAAATATCATTCTCCCGCTGGTGAAATAATTGAAAATAATGATAATAGGCGGCTTTCTCGGAAGCGGCAAAACCACTACTCTGTTGAAGCTTGGAAAACATCTTAGCGATACAGGTCATAAGATAGCAATAATAGTGAACGAGATAGGCGAAATAGGACTTGACGGTGACACCCTTTCAAGTACCGGTATCGTTACGGAAGAACTAACAAGCGGGTGTATCTGCTGTACGCTCAAGATAAGCATGGAATACACTTTGAGCAACCTTTCAGATGAATTCCATCCAGATGTCATTATCATCGAGCCTACAGGTATCGCTTTCCCAAGACAGATAAAGGACGATATTGCACTGATGAAGATCGATGACCTAAGCTTTGCACCTATCGTCAACATTGTGGATGGAACAAGGTTCAATACGGAGATAAAGCAGACACCAAAATTCATTCAGACACAGATAGAGGATGCTGATATCCTCTGTATCAACAAGGTCGATATAGCAGAGAAAGAAAAGGTTGCAGAGGTCAGAAAATTCCTGGAAGGGCTCAATCCCGAGGCAGAAGTTATCGAGTTCTCTGCAAAGGAAGCCGATGAAAAGTTCCAGAGGCTCATAGACCTGCTGGCAGGTCAGAGCAAAGAAAGGGAAGTAAGGGAGAACATAAATTCCATTGAAGCTTCCGAAGTCAGCTCCTATTCCGGCGAACTCACCATCAAGGACTGCGAACTGGAAGCTCAAAAGGCAGAAAAATATGCCATCGATGTTCTAACTTCCATAGGCGAACAGATCAAAGATCTCAATCCGGATTTTGTAGGTCACATCAAGATGGCACTGGAGTACCCCGAAACACTCATGAAAGCCAGTATCACATCTTCCGAGAGTGTACCAAACATAGAGTTCTTTGAAACAAAAAGCAAAGATTGTAAATTGAAGTTTCTCTCAGCAGTTACTAATGTGGAAAAGGAACAACTTGTGAAGATCGTTGAGACCACGATAAAGAAGCATCTCAAGCAGGAAGGTATACCTTTTAGCAATAAGGTCAAGAATCTTCAGACCATCGATATTCTTTGAGGGGGAAACTTGCTCCCTTAATCTTTCACTTTTTTATACTTCGATATGTTATTCAGTCTTTAGCCATTTTACAGATCGGCATTATCAGTGCCTTTAGACCTTATCGAACAGTTCAATCCCTTCAAATCTGCACTCTGCAAGCCTTCTTTCAAATATCAGATAGCGAAAACGCTTGAACAATGCGTATGTTCTGAAATATGTCCTGAAAAGCATGGCAGAATACGTATCGCTGCCGGAAAAGAACAGTTTTTTATCATCTCTTAGAGAATCATCCACGAATTTCACAACCCCATTCGCATTGTCCAATCTCACAAGAGTGCCCTGAACAAGAAGTGGACCAAGAACGATGGCATCTTCCTCCATCCCATCAGCACCTACTGTACCTTCAATGAATCCATAATTGAATATCGTGGGTATAGGCGAAAAGAACACTCTTTTGTATTCATCTCCCACTTTGTGGTACTTGAAAAAACTGAACTTGGGGGTCTCTATCCTTATATGCATTCAAATAAAGTAAGCACTCTTTTTTAAAACACTTTTTGGACCACAGAGGCTCATTTCAAAAATGGAAGAACATACTCAACAAAAAGGTAACCTTCCACTATCAATATCAGAGGCATACCTATCTTAAAGGTCGGATGTCTCGTTTTGTGCCTGAAGGCTTCCATACCAAGGATAGAACCAATACTGCCTCCAAGTATAGCCCACCTGAACAGCTTCTTTTCAGGTATCCTGTACTTGTCCTTGATAGCCTTTCTCTTGTCAGAGAACATGAGCCAGAAAGAGTATGTGTTCACTAAAAACAGATACAGGAGAATGTACAGATATAGTTCCATTCTTCATTCTCCGTTTCTATTACTCTTTTCTGTTAATTTACATCTATTCCTGCAAACACTTACATGGATTCAGGTGCGCCTAGTCCAAGAGTGTCCAGAGTGTTGGCAAGAACCATTCTTGCACAATCTACCAGAGCAATACGGGTTGAACGTAATTGTTCATCCTCTGCATTCAAGACAGATACAAAACGGTAGAACTGGTTGAACGCATCAGCAAGTTCTCTTGCATAGATAGCAAACGTGTGAGGTCTGAGCTCTTTTGCACATTGATCGAGCATGTTGTCGAACATTGCCATTTTCTTAATGAGAGATACTTCAGAGCCTTCCACAAGAAGAGCAGTGTTGATAGGTTCTTCCGGCTTCCAGAGACCTTCATCCCTGGCTTTCTGGAGAATGCTACATGCACGTGCATGTGAGTACTGAATAAATGGTCCACCCTGTTTTTCAAAGTCAAGGGCTTCTTTCCAGTCGAACACTGTGGATTTTTCAGGTGACACTTTTACAATATCATATCTGACAGCCCCAATTCCCACAATTTCAGCTACCTTTGCCTTGAAATCATCAGGCATCTCCGGGCGACGCTTGTCCACTTCTTCATACGCCTGTGTCTTTATCTGGTCCAGCAAGTCATCAGCACTGATGAACTTGCCACTTCTTGTGCTCATTGAGCCTTCCGGAAGGGATACGAATTCAAAGATAACGAATTCAGGCTCTTTCTTGCCTATTGCATTGAGTGTGGCCTTTAGCTGACCGGATATCAATTTATGGTCTGCTCCGAACACATCGATGATCCTATCCGCACGTTCGCCTTTCCATTCATGGTATGCAAGATCACGTGTGGTGTACAGGGATGTGCCGTCCGTACGCTGTATCACCAGTGTCTTTTCGAAGCCGTAGTCCTGAAGGTTCACAACAAGTGCACCGTTGTCGATCTCTGTGCGACCTGTGGCCTTTATCTCTTCAACTATCCTTGAAACATCGCCGGACCTGATGAAACTGGATTCCTTCGGGAACTCGTCATGTGCCACATTCATCTTCTTGAGCGTTTCCTTGATACCGGAAACTGCGAGATCGACCGCTTTATCGAAAGTTTCGATGGTAGCTGCATCCCCTTTTTCAACAAGCTGCATGAGCTTGTCGATCTCAGCGACCTTTTCAGGATGAGCATTGAGTTCCGCATTTGCTTTTATGTAAACATCTGCAATAGCATGGTCAGGCTTGGAGCTCTCATCAAACTCGAAGTGGCCAAGTGCCCAGGAAACTATTGCTATCTGGCGACCCATATCATTAACGTAATAGTGAAGTTCCACATCATATCCTGCACGTTTGAGAATACGTCCAAGAGTATCACCGATTATCGAATTCCTTATGTGACCCACATGGAGCGGACCATTAGGATTGGCTGAAGTGTGCTCGAGCAATATCCTGCCCTCAGAGAAATTACCCCCAAAGGCTTCCTTTTGTTCCCTTATGGCCAGAACTGTGCCCTCAATGAAATTGCGGCTTGCCCAGATATTCAAATAGGGGCCCAATGCCTCAACTTTCTCTATGAAAGAGCCTTTAGGTATCACAATTTCGCCTGCTATCTTCTCAGCAACATCCTTCGGGCTCTGCTTTGCAACAGAAGCTAACCTGAATGCTATTCTTGAAGACAGGTCTGCATGCTGTGAAGGACCAAGCTCCATATCTTCCGCTTCAAAACCTGCTGACCTGACAGCATCGTTCAGTATACTTGTAACCTGATCTATAAAATCTAAAAACAAGATGATCACCTTTAATTAATTCAGATACCTGTGTTGAAACGCAATACCGCTACAACGCCACCAAAAGCTTTCAAAAGCTGTGAACCTTCCTCGAAATCAGTGGATATGAACTCCACCCTTGTGCCCATTTGGTCACACATCTCAGACAGTTGATCAACGACATCCACCTTTTCAGTGATCTCAAGATAAGAACCACATTTAGGGCAGTTACCGGTAGGAGAACTGCTGTCCCCGGGCTTGAATTCGCGGCTGGTCTTCCTTTCATAATCACAGGAAGTACATTTGACTGTTTCTCTTACAGCTCTGAGATCCTCGGATATCAGCAATATATCCACGGCACCTATTATGAGGTTCTCACGGACATTATCTTCACCATAGGTCGCTTTCCCGGAATCTGATACCAATTCCCTGAAGAACTGTTGCATCAGTTTCTTCTCGACCATGAGATCAAGGTCTTCAAGTCTCTCACCCGCAGCATTCACGAGTTCGGGAAGACCGGATTCATCGGTGTATGCGACATCGAAAAGCCCAAGGACCTTCTTCTCGATCTCGTGGTGGAAGAAATTACCTGATTCGAACTCTTCCTTTGTGGGTGACGGACCACCTATAAGCACTCCTTCGAAATCTTTCTGGTCTACTGAAAGGAAGACCTCACTTGCAGCATCTCCGATACGTTTGTAGAAATCATGTATGGCAATAAGTCGCAATTGCTGGAACCTGTGAGCACTCTGACCACCCTTTCTCTGTTTCCCGGGTACAGTGGATGTAAGTTTACGGAATGCTTCTATCTGTTTACCCGTGAGAAGACCAACCGTAGCTTCACGCCTGTCCAATACAAGCAGACCATAGGTCTTTGCTTCCTTTAGCATATCTTCCAATGGGGAAAGGAAAAAAGACGAATCGCAATGATATCTGTAAGTGATAATGGGTTGTGGTGGCTCAACAATGGTGGTCTCCATATTGGTCTTGTTCGCACCAACATCTACTGCACCAGTAAAATATACGATCCCATTCTCCGGAACTGTACCATACCTGAGCCTTGACATAATAGAATCGATGGCTCCCTGTACATTGGTCTTGGTAAGCTTGGATTTGATATTGGAAGCCTGGCTATGTTCGTTCCTAAGCTGTGATACAACATCTGAGATCTGTTTATCAGGAGGTATGTACAGAGAAATAAGTTCGGTACCACGACCTTTTTTTCCCCTTAAAGATTCCAGTTTCTTTTTAAACTCGTATTTCTGATGTGAAGATTGTTCAGCCATTGTAGGAATACTCCATAATTAGGATCAATTGGGATTATAGTTGCATCACGCAACCTGATGATAATGTTCTACATTGAACATTGATGCTATTAGCTATACAGATGTACCTATGTGAACAAGGGTATAAATATAGGTTATGACTGGTTACATAACCTTTGTCTAAATTTTATAGTTAAATGAGCAATAAGACCACCCGTTTTAACTAGTGGATGGATTGCTGTTATTTTGTTTAAATGACTTAATGAATACTGTCTATAAGTATGCGTATATAGTACGTAGTCGTATCTTACATTAGTCACTGGTTGTGAGAAACAAGCAACCTCTGAAAGATATGTCCACCTACAAGGCGAATAAGGTCGTGGATAAAGTGTCGTTCTTGCTCGAAACACGTAAAGCCGAATCGAGATAGGAACGAAGACATAGTAGGGCAGGGACTGCCCCATTTCAAGCTTGTGGAGATTCCGGTAGGTAATCAATGAAGCAGGAAGCCACCCATTTTAATGAGTGGTAGTTCACTCAAGATCCGAAACTTTTCCATCTTTCGAGAGCAGAACTATACGGCTAATTTCCACATCATCCGCAACACTGTATCCAATATGACCGGCGATCTCTTTTGCAAATTCCAGAACCTCATCGTGTGCAGGCATGGCTTCACGTGGAAGACGGCCTCTGGAAAAGCCCAGATGCATATACGCTTTTATCTCAATGTAATCCGGGTCCGCCTTTTCGATAAGTCGGGCATAACCTGCAGCGTCGAAAATGTTCAAACCTTTAATCAATGTTATGCGAATAGCCTTTCTGTTATTTTTCGTACCAAGGATCTCAAGAGACCTGTTGATCTTATCCCACAGTGCAGGAGATTTCGGTAAACAAACCTTTTCATACGTCTCTTTATCAGGTGCATCCAAGCTCATATAAAGCTGTGAAGGTTCTATCCTTTCCATCATTTCAGGGACAGTACCATTACTTACGACAAAAGTAGTAAAGCCCTGGCTTTCATACTCTTCTACAAGTTCAGGAAGATACGGATATAATGTAGGTTCACCTGAAAGAGAGATAGCGACATGTTTTGGTTCATTGGCTTCTATCCAGCGCTCTCTTGGTGCTGAATGTCCAAACCCTGTGATAAGTTTTCGTTGAGCCTTAATTGATGACCCCACTATTTCCACTGGAGAATCCCAACTATTTGGAAGAGGTACTTCGAACTCAGTAGGCCTCCAGCAATGTAAACAACGCTGATTGCATCTCAGTGTGGGTGTCATCTGTAAACAACAATGAGAGGTTATGCCATAGAACGTTGACTTATAGCAGTCACCTTGATCTTTTATTGAACGGCTAAGCCAAAGACATGTCTTAACAGCTGAATGAGTGCCTGCAAGACTGTACTTTTGCTTTTTTAGCAAAGATTCAAAATCAGTTATTTCAGGAAGGACCATCAGATCTCCCTTATCTTTTAAAGACATTTGATACATACTTCTTTTTTGCAGTATATATAGTAATCGGAAATAAAAAAATAGCTTAAATTTTTCCCCATACATTGTGATAAAATCATTAGAACTGAAGGAGTGTTGTTCTGAGAGTAGATAGATCCACTACCGGAACTTTTGCAGGAGTAGGCATTAAATTAACCCTTTTCTGGAACTCTGTTTGAGACTGCCATGTGCCTGAATTTATAAGAAGTACACTCTTATAATTACCAATACCAACAGTATGTACATGACCACAATGTAGTATGTCGGGTACCGGGTCAATTACGAAGTGATCCTGTTTTTCCGGTGCAATGGAAACCCTGCTCCCATATATTGGTGAAAGATGTCTTCGTTTTACCATTTCCGCCATAGCTTTTTCAGGCTCTTGGTATGAAACTCCCGGAACAGATGCTACTAGATCATCTATCGAACGTCCATGATACATAAGCACCTTAACACCATCAAGATCTACAAGTGCAGGATTTCCCACAAACGTTATCCTATCAGAGAAAAGGGAAGTGATACGTTCTGGAAAACGTGGTTGGGGTTCTGCTTGCCTGACGGCATCGTGGTTACCGGGAGAAATAATTATCTTTATATGTTCAGGTACCTAATCGAAATACTCAGCAGCTTTTCTATATTGGTCATAAACATCAAGTATATCAAGCTCATGTTCCTGTCCCGGAAATATACCAATGCCATCAACAAGATCGCCTGCAACCACAAGAAAACGTATTTCTTCTGATATCTTTTTCAGCTGCTCATTATCGGTCTTGCCGTTAAGAAAATCAAGAAACCCACACCACTCTTCTTCAAGAAAAGTAGAGCTGCCTACATGGATATCTGATGTGAAGATCGCTTTGCCCCAGGTACCTTCTCTCCTATTTGGAATATTGGGAAGGTCTGGAAATACCAACTTTTTAGCGATAAGAAGACTACCATCATTGGTCATTGAACCAGTTATACCGATAACCTCATCCAAAATAAGTTTGCTTGCTTCCTCGAACAAGTCCTTTTCCGCCTGATGCACCAGCACCGGAAATGAACCTGTGGGGTCTTCCAATTGTAGCATTTTGTGACCATTGGCAGTGGTCCTCATCTCAGAGACCATCCCTATGATAGATGCCTCATTATAATCCCCACCGCCTCCACGCCTTATGCCGCTACTTTGTTTCCGGTTCTTGTTAAGGCTTTCAATAGGTCGGGCAGTGACCCTTCCACGTATGATATTACTCAATTTAGTGTAACGGTTCCTGAAATACTGGACAAATTCCATGTACTCACCAACACAGGTTGACATATCTGTAATGTCAGACATGATATTGATATTGTTCATCTGCCCGTTGGAATCACTAAAACATCTTTCATCTCGTAAAGTGACTGAAGATGATGTTGGAGAAGGTGTTGAAGATATTGAAGACCGTGCAGAAGATTGGGCCGAAGGAACTAAGGATACTTGAGATATTGAAGTATCATTGGAACACGGTACCTCATCAAGACATTCCTTTGGCAGGTCCAGATATTCTTTTTCAAAACTTTCAATATCAATATGTTCAGCTTCAATGACAAAAAGGGATTCATCGATATTTTCGAGTATGTAGGAAATAAGGTCATTTGGTGCACTATGTAAAGCGATCATTTCCACAGCCCTAGGGCTTATCTGATAACCTGCTTCCAAAAAGACTTCCTGAACCTTGATATCTTTCATAATATGGCCTGAACTTAAATAATAGAACTGAAAATAAAACTCAGATCGAAGTTGACGAAATTACGAATATACTGAGCAAAATTTGAGTCGTGGTAACAAAAGCATTCCTACAAATAAAAATGCTGCGTACAAAGATAATAGATAAGGGCTAAATACAATATTCTTTTAACCAATCAGATACTTTCTTCTTTTGGATCAATATGACCTTACAAGAATCATTTCACACATTTAGAACAAGTGAGAATTTCTGGATCTCTATTACAAGAGATCTCGCATCTGTGCTTCTGGCTGTACTGGCTTTTGCAGTGATCTCACAGATCGTATTTGGAATGTGGACACCTATGGTTGCGGTAGAATCCGGCAGCATGGAACCACATATGCAGATCGGTGACATTATTTTCATAAAAAGTATTGATCGGACACAGATAATAACCAATCAGGATACTTCTACAGAACATATTTCATTTAAAATGCAGGGTGATGTTATTCTATACCGTCCTTATGGTCAGGAAGGAGTTACACCTATCATACATCGGGCTATGTACTATGTAGAAGAGGGAGAACCTATGTGGATTAACGGTCCTGCTGCTCCTCACAGTGGTTATATCACAAAAGGTGACAATATAAGAACGAACATCTATTTTGATCAGCAAGGTTCTATAAGCGAAAATAAACCTATTAAAGAAGAATGGATAATAGGAACAGCACAGTTTAGAATACCATATCTGGGTCATCTGAGACTGCTCATATCCTAAATATCCTTACATTTTTCACTTTTTTTACAACAAATTAAAAATTGATGCATCACAGATGCATCTGTGCTGTTATTACCGGTTTGAAGTCTGCAAGCATTCCTAACCTGTAATCTTCCAGAAGAACACGCCTGGTACTTTCGATAGGAACACTCAATACTATTTCCTTTGTCCTTCCATAACGTCCTTTACTGACTACGACTGCATTGAGAATACCAAGCATATCCAGTTCAGATATAAGATCAGTGACCCTTCTTTGTGTCAGGATATCCATATCCACACTTAAACATAACTGACGATAAACGTTGTAGACCTCTCCTGTAGTAACATTTCTGTGTCCGTTATCCCTTAGGACCATTACACTATAAAGTGACAATTTTGATTGTGTCGGAAGTGTCCTGACCACTTCAACGACACGATCGATCTCGATCTTTTCCTGAGCTCTCCTGACATTCTCTTCTGCTACATGATCCTGATTCTCACGTTCAGCAAGCTCACCTGCAACTCTTAGAAGATCCAGTGCACGTCTTGCATCACCATGTTCCTGTGCTGCAAAAGCAGAACACAAAGGAATGACCATTTCATCAAGAACATCATCTTTGTAAGCAATAGCTGCTCTTTGCCTTAGGATATCACTTATCTGTTCAGCATCGTATGGCGGGAAAATGATCTCTTCTTCTCCAAGTGAACTTTTTACCCTTGGATCAAGAAAATCTGTAAATTTGAGGTCATTTGATATACCTATCATACTGAGCTTTGCATTTTTAAGATCAGTGTTTATACGAGAAAGATTGTAAAGAACATCATCTCCCTTTTTCACAAGTTTATCGATCTCATCCAGAATGATCATTATAACCTGCTTTTTAGAATCGATCGCTTCTTTGAATTTTGAAAATACTTGATCGGTAGGCCATCCTGTCATTGGAATATCTTCACCAAACTGCTTAGCAAGATTTGCCAATAACCTATATTGTGTATCGATAACCTCACAATTAAGATAGAGTACAGAACATGGAACATCCAGATCTTCACTTTTCCTCTCTAGTTCGATACCAACATATCGTGCAACAGCTGTTTTACCTGTACCTGTTTTCCCGTAAATCAAAATATTTGATGGAGTATCTCCCCTAAGTGCAGAAACAAGGATAGTAGCAAGATTGTTTACCTGTTCGGTTCTGTGAGGTAGTGAAGCAGGTGTGTAAGAAGGTCTCAAAACTTCCTTGTTTTTAAATAGTGATTCACTCTGTAATAAATCTTCAAATAATCCACCTAATGATTTATTCTCCATATTTTGAACCTTCCAATAAGTTTAGACTTATTAATAATGATTATGAAACAACATTTATTCTAACGGCAAGATTATAATAAACAATACAATTATTCAGTGACAGCAAAATTTTTCATGTATATACATTTTAATCAGTTACTGTAAACAAAAATTTTCGAAGACAATATATACGTTTACATCTTAAAATTTTTAATGAACTCAAAATCAGACTAATCATATTAATAATGCAGAAAAATAGTTAAAAAAAAAGATTTTTTTTATGATAGTAGAATATTAAATCATTCATTTTTATACACCATTTTGCAGAACATTATTAATTACTTTTAAAATTTTAAATCCAAAATTTGTGAACATTATTATTTCCAGTTGATGCAATGGAAGTGTACCTTATTAACATTTATGGTTAGAACCCCTTCGTTTCGGCTGGAACATTTTATAAAAATGTATATATAAAGCTAAAACAAAAGTCAAGCGAATTATTTTCGAATTAGTCCCAAAAATTACTTTATAACAAAAAACATTAAAAAGAGTTCTTTTGGAAATACACCCCTTTGTTTCCCTTGGAAACTATATAAAGGACAGTGACCCCATGGTTTCAACTGGAGTGCAGAAAAAAAATAAGAGATATATTTTTTATAATACTAAAAAAAGAAGGTGTTGTAAAGATATAATTAATAGTTAATAAACCTTTCCAGTAGTTAAGAACAAAATTTCCAAAATTGACTGAAATGTTCCAGTCGAAACAATGGGGTGACCCCTAGAGTTCCTCAAGTTTAAATTCAGCTAAATTCTGTAAAAATTAAACATTAAAATATAAGCACATAAGTATTCCCAAAAATATTGTTCCATAATTTAATTTAATACTTTTTTGTGTTCTTTATTTTGTTTAGCATAAGTTTAATAGTATCAAAATATTTATGACAGCAAACTGATAAAATTTATTTTTAAGAATTTCATCTATGATTTAACTATATTTATCTCTATTTTCAGATAATTTAAACACAATCATTTTAAACAGGTTGTATGTAATTAGCTTGAGAATTCATGGAAGAAAACGGCAAAACAAAAGAAGAAATATTAGCATTTCTTAAAAAAGCCAAAGCAGCTGATACAAATTATGAGCGTGTTCTAAGTTCAATGTGTACTTATCCACATGAAATTGCAGTTTTAGCACATACACAATTCATAGAGTCAAATATGGGAGATCCAGGTCTTTTCCCTGGTACATTCGATCTTGAAAGACAAGTTCTTGTTATGTTTGGAAAAATGTTACATCACAAAAATTGTCCTGAAAAAGCTGGCTATCTTACAACCGGAGGAACCGAATCTAATATACAAGCAATAAGATCAATGAAAAATTTTCGGCATGATATACCAAAGCCTAACATTATAATAGCACGATCAGCTCATTTTTCATTCGATAAAGTTGCAAATCTTTCAGGGATCGAAATTAGGAAAGCTTCTCTTGATAATTTGCTTAAAGTTGATTTGGATTCTGTAAGATCACTTATTGATGAAAACACAATTGGTCTTGTTGGTATTGCAGGTACTACAGAATTTGGCCAACTTGATCCCATCGATGAATTATCAGAGCTAGCTATTGAAAAAAATATTTTTTTGCACGTTGATGCAGCATTTGGTGGTTTTGTAATTCCTTTTATGGATCTTGATTATTCCTATGATTTTAAACTTGAAGGCGTAACTTCAATGACAATAGATCCTCATAAAATGGCTCTTAGCACAATTCCTTCAGGTGGCCTTTTGTTCAAAGAACCTGAATATTTTGAATGTCTTGAGATACACACACCTTATTTAAGCGTCAATAAACAATATTCACTAACAGGAACTCGAAGTGGTGGAGCAGTGGCTTCAACTTATGCTGTCATGAAACATCTTGGAAGAAAAGGTTACAAAAAAGTTGTTTCAGATTGTATGTCTGTCACAAAAAAATTGGTCGAAGGTGCAGACAAATTAGGTATAGGTACTGTTATCGATCCGGTTTTGAATATTGTTGCATTGGATGTTCCTGAAGCTGATCTTGTGAGAAAAAAATTGCTTGATGAACATGGATGGCATGTATCTATTACACGTGACCCCCGTGCTCTTAGGATCGTTATAATGCCTCACATCAAAAATGAAACGATAGAACTATTTTTGAAGGACCTTGCAAAAGCGGTTAAGTAAAAAAATTTGAAATAATCGTTTTTCAATATCGTTTTTCATTTTTTCACGGAGAGGGGATGAACCGATGATACCTAGCCTTGAAACTTGTAAAGACGTGTATCAACGGGTCCGTGTCTGATACTAAATATGATCTGAGCATATATACAGTTGAGCCAAGCGGGGTGAAAGTGTTCTGTAAGGCAAATTTAGACAATTCAATGGTAAACATCAACAGAAATAGTATTATAGAAATCGATGAAACAACCAGATAGTACTAAATATCATAAAGATGAGAATTTAGTCATGCAAAATTCTTTCAAAATTGGGACTATTATTGGTATTCCTATCAAAATCCACATCACATTCCTATTGGTGCTGCCAGTTTTTGCATTTATATTTGCGTCCAATCCTGCACCTTTTGGCTTTAGTGATATTCAACCGGTATCGCTAGGATACTTGCTTGCATTTGTGACAACACTTCTTCTTTTCGTATGTGTGGTCCTTCATGAGTTGGGGCATTCCTATCTGGCACAAAAATATGGTGTTAAGATAACAGATATCACTTTGTTCCTGATAGGTGGTGTCTCTTCAATGGAAGAGATCCCAAGGGATCCTTCTCAGGAAGCAAAAATGGCGTTTGCAGGTCCTCTTGTAAGTTTCATTATAGGTACATCACTGCTCCTGCTCAATTTTGTTCTGGCTGATACGTTCGTTACATTTGGAGATAATGTTGTTTTCAGGATCATACAAATGCTCGGCTCTATCAACATAGTTCTTGGTATATTCAATCTGCTACCGGCATTTCCAATGGATGGAGGACGTATCCTTCGGGCATGGTTTGCAAGAAAGATGAGTTATATAAAGGCAACTCACACAGCAGCATCTGTAGGCAAGATGTTTGCTTTACTTCTCGGTTTTCTGGGATTGGTCTCGAGCCCCTGGAATCCCTGGCTTATATTTATTGCAATATTTGTTTACATGGGTGCATCCGGAGAAGACAGGTCCACAGCTGTTACGATCACACTTGAAAAAATACCTGTTAAGGATGTTATGTCAAAAGAGGTTATTTCTGTCGAACCTTCCATGACAATTGATGAACTAACACAATTCATGTTCGAAAAAAAACACATGGGCTATCCAGTGATGGAACATAATACTTTAAAAGGTATTATAACGTTTACAGATGTGCGCAGGGTAATACCTCTGGAACGTTACAGTGTGTTGGTATCCGATCTAATGACACATAATGTAGTAACGATTCCATTAGAAGCGACTGCTTCCGATGCTTTCAAGCTGATGAGTTTTAACAACATCGGCAGAGTATTGGTGATAGATGAAGATGGTTCTGTGGCAGGTATTCTTTCCAGGACCGATCTGATGCATACTATGACATTATTGAACGAGTGATGTGAACAATGGAAAGTTCGACAGATAAAGAAGTACAGTTAAAGGAAAGTCAGTTGATGACCGATTCCCGTACTGCTGCTTCTGGTTATAATTACGATATAGGTTCAGGCTCAACTTATTCCGGAAATGGAGGTGCTACTTTTTCACAGACACCTTCCCTTGTTTCAACGGAAAGAGTTGATCCTGTCAAAGCAAAGCCTTCCGAAATAATAATCGTGGGTACAGCCCATGTTTCAGAGAAGAGCGTCAATGAAGTAACAAGCGCTATTGAAAATGAAAAGCCGGATATTGTGGCAGTCGAGCTCTGCCAAGGCAGATATGATTCGCTTAAAGGGGAGGTAAAAGATTCAGACCTTCCCATAAAGGATATCCTGAGTGGCGGAAAGGTCTATTACTTCCTGGTGCACCTGCTTTTGGCATACGTACAGAAGAAGATCGGCAATGAGATGGGAGTTCAGCCAGGTGCTGAAATGATAACTGCCATCGATGTAGCAGAAGCCAATGGGGCCAAGGTCGCGCTTGTTGACCGTGATATACAGCTTACTTTGCAGCGTTTCTGGAGCAAGATGAGCATCTTTGAAAAGTTCAATATGCTAGTTGCACTTATTTCTTCAGCTCTGGGAATTGGCGGTTCCAAGAATATCGATATTGATAATATTACTGATCAGGACATGGTAACGAGTCTTATCAATGAGCTTCGCAAAGCTTCTCCGAATGCGGCTACCGTGCTCATTGATGAAAGGGATGCCTATATTGCAGGAAATCTTTTAAGACTTGCCAATGGTGGCAACAAGAAGATAATAGCAGTATTAGGTGCAGGCCACAAGCAGGGAGTTGAAAGATACCTTAAGAACCCGAAGTCCCTCCCTCCTATTTCTTCACTGACGGAATTGCCTCAAAAACGGTTCAGCTTCATGAAGATAATTGGTATCGGAATAGTGGGAATAGCCCTTGCAACATTCATTTTGATCATCATGTCAGGAACACCTATCGAGCTTTTGCTTTTGGCATTTGGCTGGTGGTTCATTATCAACGGCGTTCTCAGTGCGACAGGGGCTGCTCTTGCAAAAGGTCATCCATACTCAGTTATTACTGCATTTCTTGTGGCATGGTTGACCTCCCTGAATCCAATGATGGCTGCCGGATGGTTTGCAGGTCTTATGGAAGCTAAACAAAGGAGTCCAACTACCGCTGATCTGAAGGAAATGGTAAAACTCGATAGCTTCAAAGAGCTTCAGAAGAACAATTTCTTCAGAGTTGTCTTTGTAGCCGCACTTGCTAATGTCGGAAGCACCATAGGGACCTTCCTTGGTGTCTATGTGATGGTACAGATAACAGGTCTCGATCCAAGAGATATAATCAGTGCAGGTCTGTCAGTGATAGGTTTGTAAAAGGTCTAAGGATAGATCATTTTTCGATCTATCCAACCGTTTTTTGTTTTTTTTAATTTATCTTCATTTTTTTGTCTGCTCTATCAATGGAATATCCGGCAGATTTTCCCAGACATCTTCATAGCTGTCATATACTGTCAGGAGATCGACTATAACAGGTAGTGGGTCTGCCCATATCTCCGGCAGGTCGGCTTCACCTTCTACTTTTATCTCATAGGCAAGTATCTCTTCAGGTGGAGCATATTGTGCATTCACACTTTTTTTGTTTCCCTTGGCATCTATACGGTACCAACCGATGTTTGGCAGATAGACAGCATTCAGGCCATGGAGGCAAAATGGTTCTCCATTCTCATCCCTGCTAAGACGTTGATAGCATAATCCAGCGGGAATGCCATTTGCCCTGAGCAAAGCTGCCAGAAGGTGACTCTTAGCATAACAATAACCGGTTCCTGCTTCCAGGACATCGGAAGCTTTCAGGGTGATAGGGTTCAAACAATGATCATGACTGTGATAGATACTATCCCTTACCCATTCAAAACACCTTTTTGTGATCTCAACAGGATCATCCGATCCCAATGCAAGCTTTTTTGCAAGCTTTTGAATTTGGGGGGGTTCCCAGTCGATCATCTCTGTGGAGCGTAGATATTCTTGCATACTAACAGCCTGATATCAGTAAGAGTAGATATTATAAAGCGTTATGAACGGGAATTATGGACAAACGAGGACCTAAAAAAAGAAAATAAAAAATGGTTGACCTTAGAAAAGGTCATGAAGGTTGAACTTGTGTGGCCCGAGACTTCCGCCGTAGTTTCCTGCGGTGATCTTCTTGATGCCAGGAACAGCGACAGCTGCTCTGATTCCCATCTCGGTTGCTTTTGCAATGGATTCGAAGTCAAGACCATTGATAACGATCTCATAGACGCAGTTAACGTCTGCAGGGATCTCTGAGCCTTCTACCTTGTCCTTGATGCTTGGGCAGAACTTCTCGTTTGCAGTTGCTTTGAGGAACTTGTACTTGTTTGCGCCTGCCTTTGAACCGCTTGCAACGATTCCGCCTGGGAATGGTGTGATGGTACCATCAACAGCTCCGATTGCATCGACTGCGTTCTCTGCTGCGGTAAGTGTTGTCATCTGTGTGTCACCGAAGATGAAGAAGTTACCACCTGCAATAGCAGTTACTGCACCGAGTGTGTCCTCTACAAGGAAGTCACCCTCCATCATTGGGATAACGTGCATCTTGCGACCGCCAACCTCTGTTTCAGACTCTGTTCCATCTGCGAAGTATTTGAGCTTGCGTCCGGTATCGAACTGCTTCTCTGCATCTGGAAGGCCGTTGAACACTGCGGTTGTTGGTGCTGTGAGTATACACTGACCGACACGCTCTAAAAGCTGTCCTTCAAGTGACTTGAATCCGAAGGTGCATAACTGTATGTAAACACCTGGTCTGCCATCTGGTGTCTCACTTGCATCCGCGTACTTCTCAATACCGGCTTCAGCAGGACATCCAATGACTGATGTTCCGAATCCTGTCGCTTCCTGTGCTGCAACAGTTGCCCAGCGCTTTGTTGCGGCTGTGATCAGTATTCGTGAAATTTTGATTGGGAATGCCTCTGCAAATGTATCTTCGATCTCTACTCCATTTAGTTCCATTACAACACCTACATGATTGAATTTTAGTATGAATTACAATACAATTACAATACATATATGTTGTGTCCATAGCGATAGATAGTAGATTTGCAATAATTAATTTGAAAAAGAGCTTATTTGAATGCAATGATAGATTTATTTGAATAAATATTTTCTTCATTCCAGTATCAAAGATTATGAAGTTGTGGACAATTTTAAGCAATGTTTTTTTGGAAGAATTGTGTCAAGTGTCTGTCGAGCACATCTTCATTTATGTGCTACAACAAACAGGAGTCAATAGAGGTAAAAGTGGATAGGTCTCTTTTCCTTTGGTTAGAAGGAGTATTTTTTGCAGCCTCAACTTTTTTCTTCAACACTCAGTAACTCCAGTTTAACAAACTCACCACGATGTGCTTCCCACCATTTTCAGTCTTCACGGGAGGGAAGTTTATAGGAGCATGTGGGTCGCTCATCCTTTCCAATTGCAGAGTGTGTAAGAGTGCGAATGCCAAGACCCTCGATATTCACGTCGATAGCTGCTTTATTCTTCACCATTTCGAAAAAATTGAAGTCGTTGTACCATAATTGATTATCTCGTATTTTGTAGGTGTTATCAACTGCTAAAGGGCTTTTTATCATGTTTATAGCTCCATATTGGATTACTTGTCAAAACTAGTTGGAACATACTAATATATCTTTCGATATTTAAAAAATTCATTCCCCTGTATCTTCATAGGTTCGCAAAAAAAGGATGTAGAATTTATCATCATGGGTTTGAGGCTCACCCATATCAATGAAAGCATCCTGGACAATAACGGCAAACTGTCCTGAATCTCCCACGTGGAGCATGTCCAGAGTGACCTTCTATTAAAATACAGTACGATCTTTGGATCTGGTTAACCTGTAAAGAATTACCATCCATCCATAATGATGGCTAACATTTTCACAAATTCAACTGGAACTGGTTGAGGTTGTATCGGATCTCTTCTTTCCAATCTTGAATATCCACTTTAAGCTGAACTGTGTCAACACCTTTGCGTTCAAGCGTATCTTCATTGGATATTACAAAGGACTCAAACTCGTTAAGATGCCTATATATATTGTTTGCAGCGGATCTGTAATTATTCTCTGCAGTTATCAATTGATCCAATGCTTCATCGAGTTCATTTTCTTTCGTGTCCTTATCAGATGTATTAATGTTAGCCTCATATGCAGCAGTGTAGTTTTCCTGTTTTTCAATAAGTTCATTTATAACAGGATTATATTCTTCTACATCATTGTCGTACAATTGAATGTAAATGTCGTATTTGCTCATGGTTCCGGAATCCATACATCCGGAACTCAATACTGCTATCACAAACACTAGTATCAACGTGATCATTTTTTTCATGCAGCTTTCTCCTTTTTGAAGATATTACATATAAATACAGAAATATATTAGTAACAACTTCACTTTGGATTAGAAATATTTGCAATGCATTATACATATACTCTTCTGTTTAGAAAGTTCACTCCCCTGTACCTTCATATGTTCGCAAAAAAAGGATGTAGAATGTATCGTCATGAGTGCGATGTTCACCTATATCCATGACAGCATCCTAGACAATAACGGCAAAATGTCCTTGTTTTCCCATTTTGGAAAAAAGTTTCGCAATGGCCTTTACAGGTCCCTCAAGTTCTGAACGCATTGCAGCAATACAGATATCCTTCATTGAAACAACGGTCTGTTGCATCAGTTCCTCAGAGTCATTTTTAAGAGCAGCAAGGCCCACATCGTTCAGTTCATGAATGACATGTAACAATTCCTCTTCACGATAATCACGTGCAGCTATCACACCAATGTCCTGCATTGTCCGGATGACTTCCAGTGCATCTTTAGGGTCGAAGAACTTTCCCATGCTACGCAAAGAACCCACTAATTTTTTGAAACCGTCTTGTCCTTCCTGAGTTTTTTCTTGAATAAAACGAATACCGATATCCCGCATTGTGAGAACTATAAGACGACTGTAATTTGCACGCTCATATCTTGTTGATATTCTCGCCAGTTCCAGCAACTGTTTTATTACGGTTATCATGGTTGAAGTGTCCTGTGCAAAGGTTGCATTGTTGCCAATATCTTTGAGCAGCAACAACCCTTTTTCGACCGCTTCTTCCTGTCTAGATCCGGCAGTAGCTTCTGTAATATCCCCTATCGAGCTTACAAATTGTTGGTTTAGCTGTGTTGAAGCTGTTCTTTTTACAACATCGAAAAGGGACGTCAATGATCCTAATGATCGCACAGCTCCATCCTGGCTTCCGTGATTTGAAGCGGCCTTTCCGATAACACCGATCGAACGAACAACACATATTGTCGCGGTTTCGTTTCTTGAGGTCGCAATAAAGCCCATCTCGAGCAAATGGGAATTCATATGTTTTGCAATGGCAGTAGTGTCCCTGCCACCTGTCATGAGATTCTTTGCTGTAACGGTTATCTTGTATAATCCTTTTTTGAAGATGTCCTCATCATTGTTCCGAATTGCATATCTTATACTGTCAACAGCAGCTGAAAGAGGATCATCGACATCTCTGGTACTGTGTTTTGATGAAGCTTCGATAAGGTCGTATGAGGTGATCTTTCCCATCATTTCTTCAAATCTACGTACTATTTTTTCGTTGTAGAGGTTCCTTGTAATGGCTGCTGCCACATATCCCAGAACGGTTGCAATTGCTACGACCACACTGAATATGATAGGGTCATAAAGGTTCATAAGATGGGATGCCGAGACTGCAAATGCTACTGAACCAATTATGAACGAAAGATTGTGATTCATTGTTCTTCTTTTTGAGCTTTGCCACATTGTCATTACCCAAAGGAAAGCAAAAAAGACAAGAATGATCGAATCGGCTGCAATGTCGGGTGTGACATCGGATATCAGAAGTGCTGCTATAACAGATATTTGAATTGCTAATGCGGCAATTGTAAGATCTGGAGCGGCTCCTGAAAGGTCCATCTTAAGACTTTTTCGTATGAGAATATCAAAAAAAAGAATGCCAGCGGTAAGACCGATGACAATTAAACTATCGATGATCGTGGTGATTAATATATCCATTTTTATCACTGGTTGAATTTAATATTATTCTTATAGTTTTGCTCCACAGCTCTTGCAGAAAAAAGCATCAGTATCATGACCCTGCAATCCGCAATTGTGACAGGCGATGTTAAGGGCAACGTCCTTCGTTTTTTCAGATATGATTATAGGTCTGGCTGCCATGCTGGTGTTTATAATAGAATGGGTGATGATGCCAGTGGGAACCGCTATTATGGAATAACCGAGTAACATAACAACGGATGCCATTGCCTGCCCTAGTGGCGTAACAGGCACGAGATCCCCATATCCCACAGTTGTCAGTGTTGTTATAGCCCAAAAGACACTTCGTGGGATACTGGTAAATCCGTTATGCTCCCCTTCAATGACATACATCAGGGAACCTAATATTATTACAAGGTTCAGGACAGTGAATGTAAAAACTGTTATCTTTTTGCTGCTGTCTTTAAGAGCCTGTACCAGCATATCAGCCTCTGAGAGGTACTGGACAAGTTTAAGCACCCTGAATATCCTGAGCAAGCGTAGCACTCTGATTATCAGCAGGTATTGGCTTCCTGGGAAGAACAGACTAAGATAGGTTGGTATGATGGCCAGAAGGTCGATTATCCCAAAGAAGCTGGTAGCATAGCGGACTTTGCTTTTTACACATACCATCCTCAGTAAATATTCAATTGTAAAAAGGAAGGTGAAGATTATTTCCGCCATGTAGAGCTTTTGATGATGAATTGAGTTTATTGAATGAACACTGTCCAGCATAACGACGATGACGCTCAGAACGATCGTTATTATAAGGGTTATGTCAAAGTATTTTCCAATAGGGGTACTGGCTTCGAAGATGTATTTGTACAGGTATGAACGCCACCCTTCACATTCTGAACGGTTTTCCGAATCCCTGTTCCATCTGTTCATCATTCAATCCTCTATATCAAGATCATAAGTTTATGTTCCGGAATTGTATACTATGTAGGAACCTGGGAATAATATTCTCTCTATTATAATATAAATCATTCTGAATATTGACCATATATTAATCAAAAGCTTTATTTTCTTTCCGTCTCATATTTGAGATGCATCTCATAATTGAGGCAGGATAACAAAAAGGTACCAAAAATGCATCGCATCAACTCTTTGAAACATCTGGCTCTTCTGGGCGCACTTAAGAAACCTGTAAAGATATCATCAAGTGAGTTTACCAGATATACTTCCACAGGTTCTAAAACAGCCGCAAGGATACTAAAGCAGCTTGAGGAAGAGGGATTGATCGATCGTCTGATCATTCCTGAAGGCCAGATGATATCCATTACGGAAAAGGGGCGAAAGTGGCTTGAGACTGAGTTCAGTGATTATAAGCACATCTTCTGTGGCGACGAAGATAAAATTGAGCTCTATGGGCATGTGATAACGGGTCTTGGGGAAGGGCAATATTACATTGCACAGGATGGCTACAGATCACAGTTCGAAGAAAAGCTGGATCTTAAGCCTTATCCGGGTACTCTCAATATCAGGCTTACCAGTCACAGTGCAGACATACTGAAAAGGAAAAGCCTGAAAAATATCATTTCGATATCCGGTTTTACTGACGGACAGCGCACTTTTGGAGGCTGTAATTGTTATTTTGTGGAGGTAGAAGGAGTGAGGGGAGCCGTTGTGACCCCCGAACGCAGCCATTACCCCCACGATCTGCTGGAGATAATATCCCCTGTTCATCTTCGTAAGACCTTAGAACTAAGTGACGGGGATGAAGTGAAGATTACGATCGAAGACCGCAGTGCATGTGAGTGATCCTATGACAAACGAAAATTACACTGATAATATCAAGAATGCGATAAAGGCTGCACAGAATGGGGAAATGTTCTTCATTTACGATTCAGATAGCAGAGAGGGTGAAACCGATTTTGTGATTACTGCTTCTTCTGTAACTCCCGATGACGTGCGCTGGATGCGCAGAGATGGCGGTGGACTTATTTGCGTGGCTATTGATAGTGAAAATTCACAAAAACTTGGTCTTCCATTCATATCCGATGTTCTGCGTGATGAAGCAAAGGCAAATCCTGCTCTTGGAAACACTGTCGAGAAAGGCGGAGACCTCGCTTATGACAACCGTTCCTCATTTTCCATCTGGGTGAACCACAGGAAAACACGTACAGGCATCCCTGACAACGACAGGGCCCTGACCATAAACGAGCTCGCAAATATCACGGAAAAGTGCATGAAAGGCGAGGATGTAAGTTTTGGTTCCGAGTTCAGGACACCCGGACATGTCGCTCTTTTGCGTGCAGCCGACCGTCTGGTCCATGACCGCAAAGGCCAGACCGAACTTTCCATTGCAATCGCAAAGATGGCAGACGTGACCCCTGCAATGGTGGTCTGTGAGATGCTGGACGATTCCAATGGCAGAGCATTGTCAAAAGAAGACGCAAAAGAGTATGCCAAACTGCATGGCCTGGTCTTCCTCGAAGGACAGGAGATAGTTGACGCATACGAGCAGTGGGAGCAAGCTTAAAGCTTTGTTTTCACTCCATTTTCCCATCTTTTTTCAGAAAGAATGATATACTGAAAAGTCCTATTATTGACCGACCCCGTGGGGCCGTAGGGTAGCCTGGTCCATCCTGCAAGGCTGGGGGTCTTGCGACTTGAGTTCAAATCTCAGCGGCCCCATCACAAGATTACGCTTCTTGAGCGCGAGTCCGTTTCGCGTTGCTCAAGCGGACTTTGGTTAATTTGAATCTGATTTATCTGTTTTTGTTCGATTCTGAAAATTGCTTGATATGTTTTATCTCTTATTGCTCCTATTTCGTTTCAACTACTGTTTCTTTTATTTATTTCAATGCAGCTTTTGTTGGCTATTCCATTTAGTGACGCTATTCAAATACAGATAGCATTGCAAGAAGTGATAGCAGGTTTTCGAGGGGCATTGAAGAAATGTCTTCTTCCATGTTTTCTCCTCTACTTTTCTCCGACTTCATCTTAAAAAAACAAGATGGCATTAGCTATAAATATTGAATGTTGTGTATATCTAATATTAAGTTTGAATTAGATAACTTTAGGAGACTGGACAATGGAAATGGATATTTTTGCGAATATACCGGGAATTATTGGAGGTTCAACAGGAATTTTACTTTATTCCATTTACAACATCAGGCGTAGGAGAATCGGCATCAAGCGCAAAAGAACCGGATATCATGAACATGATGAAAGGACAGGGACAGAAAAAGTGAGAGGAATAGTCATAATATGTACGATTTTTGTGTTAACGTCGGTATTTAACCTTTTTCTCTGGGATTTGATCATCTGTGAAGGCACTTTCGGTTTGTTCAAATCAGAAACATGCGAAGCACTGGCGATAATATATCCGGTTTTACTGATCATTGGAGCTTCAATAGGACTTTCAATTTCCACCATTTACGACATCAGGTACAAAAAAATCGGAGAGCCTGAACATGATGAACGAACAGAAAAAGTGACAGGAAAAGCTGCAAAAAGCACGATTATTGTGCTGATGGCTGCTTGTGCCGTGATTCTCTATGGAGATTTTTTTGGTTTGTTCAAACTGGAAACACGCGAAACGATGGCAATACTGTTTCCTGTTTTGATGCTATCAATGCTGGGATTTGTCACCTATTACAATTCAAAGGACTTTTAAGGAGGGATTTGCATGGAAATTAGGAAAGGCAAGCATACTTTCTGGATGTTGGCAATGTGTCTTCCAATTTTATCAAAAATAGATAGATGCGTCAAAGTACTTTATAAAAATGTGAGTGTACCTCTGTTTCGTAGGATATCTCCGATACCAAATTTGAATTGCCTGAATCGTATGGAGGGACATAATGGCAGTGGATATAATCGAATTCATACCGATATTAATTGGATTAGCAACAGGATATTTAATTCTCAACAGGAAGCGTAAAAGATCTGAAGAGCCTGAGCAGGATGAAAGGACAGAAAACGTGGCAGGAAAAGCTGCACATAACACTATTATTGTGCTGATGTTGGCAATGGCCTTGATCGGTTATGGAGATATTTTCGATCTGTTCAAAATGGGAACGCCTGCAACGATCTCAATATTATTTATCACTTTACTGATATCGCTAATAGCTTTTCGTCGCTACTACAATTCAAAGGAACTATAAGGAGAATTTGTATGAAGATCAGAAAAGATAAATACACTTTGCGAGGTTTGGCTCTAATTTTGGGAATGCTGGTCTTAGGTCTTGTTTTGTGGCAATTCCAATTCTACGGGGGCGGTGCATCATTGATTTTTATGGGTTTAATGCTCACGGTAATATTCTTGCACGCCGCTACAAAACCTCGGGAATATTTTATACGTGACGAAAGAACTGTAAGAATTAATGAAAAAGCCGGTTATCATGCCTTCTTGATACTTTTAATATGTATTTCGATCTTGACAATAACAAACTGGTTCACCGAAGTACTTTACAAAGATGTGAGTGCGCCTCTAGCTATTATCGCGACGGGATCATGGCTCATTCTGAGATGGTATTATGATAAAAAAGGCTATGAGACAGACCCATGAAAACCAGGATCAAAGAACTCCGGGCCAGATATGATCTTACTCAGGAAGAGCTTGCGAAAAAAGTAGGGGTCAGGAGAGAAACTATTTTGTTCTTGGAAAAGGGAAAGTACAACCCTTCCCTGAAATTAGCTTATACCATTGCAAAGATTTTTGATTTAGCCATTGAAGATGTGTTTATTTTAGATGATGAATGAGATGTTTTGGAATGAATAAACCAAAACATTTCAAATTTGATCTTGCTCTCTTTCAAAATTCTCACAGGGCAAATATTAAAAAACAGTTCATGAATTCTGAAAAAATAGAAGTAAGGTAGATTCACAAGATGGTCTGGCTCACTCACGCAAAATAGTGATGAGCCATGTGATGAACTGACTATGCTTAAAATGGTACCAGCAGTTTTGAAAGAACTGTTATTCCTTTAAAGCAAAATCTAGTTTCACCATCTCTCTATCTCTCATTCAAATCCCGAAAGCAGCTCTTGTCAGCACTATCAATCCAACGAACAGGTTGAGCACGACTAGCCCCCCAATTGCCACTGCACCATATTTGATATACTTTGTATCAAAATCAAGTATGGATAATGCTTTTTGTACAGTCTCCATGGTGTCATTGGCCTTTGCCAGCGTGGACCTGGATTCTTCAAGATTGTCGTTCAGGGTTTCGAGTACCTTGGTGTTCAATGTCTCAAGGTTGCTATTCAGATTATCAAGGACTTTATCGATGCGAGGTTGCTGCTCGGTTCTGACATTTTCGAGTACCCCGTTTGCCTCATCCAGTGTTTGAGGTATCAATCCGGGCTTATCAACGATCTCATGAGTAAACCTCATTTTTTTCCTTTCGAGCTTTAGCAATTGGTGATCGTAGTAGGAAGCCTGAGCGTTCAGAAGATCGTAATTCCTCTGGTAGCCATCGAATTTTGTGGCAAGTGATGCCGAGATCCTGGCACCATGGGGCTGCATGTTGGCACCGGTGAACTTTTGCTCTTTATCCATCTGGAATTTCATATTCTCAGATGCAAAAGAGTGAGCACTGTTGGCCTTTCTGCCAGCGTTGGCTGATCTTTTAGAATCAGTAGGACCAGTAGAACCGGCAGAATTCATATTGGGTGCAGGTGTGTGGTTGTCAGATATGTTCTTATCTTCCAAAGTCGCACCAGCGATGTTCATATTTCTTCTTCTGGTTTCACCTGTAGCTCCGGAGAATTTATCAGAAGTGCCGGTAACTTCAATATTACCTATATTTCCGATATCAGCATCGATCTTTATGTCTTCATCAATTTTGATATCATCATCAATTTTGATATCATCAATAACTTCGATATTATCTAAAATATTGTCATCAAATACATGGTCCGAATTCATTTTTCGGTTCATATGGATCATGCTGCCAGTGAACTCAAAATTCTTGGCAGGCATATCGTTCATGACGGTGTGAATCCCGGAAACGACCTCTTTTTTGCGCTGGAGAACATTCAAATAGTATCTTCTGTCAAGTTCGAGAGCATTAATATTTTGTATTCTTTCAGGTCCAAGTTCTGCTGTTGAAATAGGAACCTTCTCTCTTGTGACGAAGAGTTTCTTAACCTCTTTAAGCAATTCCTCAGTAACTTCGAAGTTGTCATCAACGGATTTGAGAATGTCTTCTATCAGAGGTTGTTCAATTGTATTTAAGCGTTCAAGGACCTCTTTTGCGTTATAGATGCCAGTGGTTAGAACTCCAGGTTCCTGATACAATATCTCTGTTATCTCAGCATTTACCGCAGCTATCCTTGCGATCAACTGGAACTGTTTGATGACATTTTCCATATCAGAGAACATATCCCAAAAATTAAATGAAAAATTATCCGGGTCATCTACACCAAGACTTTTTAATTCGTCCTCAACACGCTTTTTTTCGGCTTTAAGATCGTCAAGTCTCTCTTTTTCCTCATCCCAGAGTTCATCTTCATCTCTGGGGCTCAACCTGCGAATAGTAATGAGCTCTTCAGTTTCTTTCAAGAACGATTTCAGTTCTTCTCCCAACGACTGGATCGTTGTGCCTATTACTGCAATGGCAAGTCCTGCCTGCTCAGCAGCGTCCCCTGCATCTTCCGCTGCATTTCCTGCCTGATAAATTGCTTTTCCAACAGTATAAAGTCCGCCTGTGCAGACACCAGCCACTACATCAAACCATCCCATATTTTTTTGCTCCTGATCTTCATCTTTTGAAATATTAATTCAATAACTAAAATAATACAGTGTCTATATTATATTATATTATTTTATTTGTTTCTTACTGTGAGGTTTTTGTTCGAAAAATAAGAAAACCTATATCAGTTCTCACACCAATATTTGTTCAAAGAAAAGATCGGTGATATACATTCCTCAAGTTATCGTAGGCAAAGATGTCAGAAAAGAATTTGGTGAGTTCACGGCTGTAGATAGCGTTGCTTTTTCTGTTGATGAAGGGGAGCTGTTCGGCTTTCTGGGACCCAATGGTGCGGGCAAGACGACCACCATGCGTATGATACAGTGTATCTCTCCAATGACATCGGGTACACTGGAGGTCTTTGGGATGGATGTGAACTCTCACCAGCGGGAAATAAAGTTCAAGATGGGTGTTGTTCCTCAGGAGAATAATCTGGACCCTGACTTTACGGTCTATGAGAACCTCTTTGTTTTTTCGCGTTATTTCGATATTCCTGAGAATGAAGCTAAAAAAAGAGTTGAAGAACTTCTTGAGTTTGTGCATCTGGAAGAAAAACGCGATACTATGACCGAATCGCTTTCAGGTGGTATGAAAAGACGTCTTGTGCTTGCAAGGGCACTGATCAACAAACCAAGGTTGCTGATACTCGATGAACCGACGGTGGGGCTTGACCCCCAGTCAAGACATCTTATGTGGGACAAGCTCAAAGGTCTCAAAAAGCAGGGCGTTACGATCGTGCTCACAACACATTATCTTGAAGAGGCCTCTCAATTATGTGACAGGCTTGTCATCATGGACAATGGGAAGATACTCGTTGAAGGCAGCCCCAGAGATCTCATTCAGGAACACATTGGTCCTGCAATAGTCGAGACCGATAAAGATCCTAATATCATCTCCTGCCTTGAAGCTCATCAGGCAAACTATGAGGTGCTCGGGGAGGAGATCCAGATATATACTGATAACCCACAGGAGATAACTGATCATCTCTTGTCGGAATGCAAGTTGAAAAGGGTTACTGCACGCACAGCAACACTTGAAGATGTTTTCCTGAAATTGACGGGAAGGAAGCTCAGGGAGTGAGAAGATGGACATAGGCATGTATTTCAAACCCCCGGAATTAACATCGGGAGCTTTCAAGGTCTGGCGGCGAAATAAGGATGTTTTCATGAAGAATGCCAAATTGAATCTCCTGCCACCATTCATCGAGCCTTTGCTCTACCTTTTTGCCATGGGATTCGGTTTGGGCATGTTCATCGAGGAAATAGACGGTGTACCCTATGCAAAGTTCATAGCCCCGGCACTGATCTCGGTCTCTGTTATGTATGGTGCTTTTTTCGAGTGCAGCTACGGCTCTTATGTGAGGATGTACTACCAGAAGACCTTTGATGCCATCATTGCAACCCCTTTGAGCATCGAGGATGTCATAATCGGAGAACTGCTGTGGGGTGCCACACGCAGTACAATAAGTGCCACATTGATGCTGCCTGTGATTGCATTGTTCGGGCTCATCACTTTTCCCCATTCACTGCTGATAATCCCATTCGCTTTCCTTGCAGGCCTGCTTTTCGCATGTCTTGGAATGTGTATTGCAGCGGTTACCCCGAATATAATGTCCATCAATTACCCGATAATGCTTTTCATCACACCGATGTTCCTCTTTAGCGGAACGTTCTTCCCTCTGAACGTACTGCCTGAGATAGTCCAGTACATCGCACTGGCAATATTGCCACTGACACATGTCGTGATGATAATAAGAGCACTGACCTTCGGAACACCGGGATTGGAACTGCTTTTCAACCTTGCATGGATAATTGGAGTTTGTGCAATAGGGTTTGTTGTCTCGGTCAATATGATGAAGAAAAGACTGGTCGTCTGAGCTTAACACTCACTTTTTGCCTGACAGGTCCTTGACTTCCATACACCTACGACTATTCTCACATCCGAGACTGCGTCTGTAATCAGACCTTATCTCTTTTTTTGCAGTCTTGACCATCAGCTCATCAAGTTCCTCTTCGGTCAGTTCGCATGTTTCCTTGTCAGTTTCTTTTTTGTTGGTCATTGGTGTGTTCCGTTCTTTGATGCTTGAAAATGATAATGATCTTTTTATTTTAATTTTATTGGAAGGGATGTTAAAGTGGACAAAATGAAGAAATGTAAAATATTAGGTGAATTATGACAAACGGAATCAAAAAAAAGGCTGTATAGGCGTTATTTTAAGTTTGACATTTCTACTATGTTTAACAAAATTAGAAGGAATGTGAATTATTAGACTTTTCTGCGAAAATAAAACATTACTACTATAGCTACTCCAGCTCCAATTACCGCTGAACCATAAAGAGGAATACCTACCAATGCAAGCAAACTAAAAGCAATGAAATAAATTAAAACTAACTCTACACTTGTTACTTCGCGTTTCATGTTATCATCTGTAAAACTCTTTATACAAAACATTTATGTGTAATTTGTCAAAATATGTACATTTGTAATTCTTCTATATCTGACATCTAAACAAGGAATGTAAAAATTAATACTTTCAGGATATTTACTTTATCTATTTATACTTTTAAAGATTATTTGAAAACATGGATTTCATATACATAATAATGTATGCGATTTTAGTATTCCCCTTTTTTTGTATCGTTAAAATATCAATGAATTATAAAACGGTAAAAACTGCAAATAGTTACATAGGGAATGAAAAATACGAATGTATAATAATATCAGATCATAGTTTAATTGACAAATTGATGATTTATTATTCTGGTGTCGGATGGCTAATTAAAGCCTTAAATAATTTTAATATAAATTACAAGATTTTGACCGAAATAACACCAGAAGAGGTCAAATCAATTTTATATGATCAAAATTGTTATGGAATCTATCTTTTAGGGCACGGTAAGAGAGCTGGATTATCTATATCAGGAAATATAATGGACTATTCTCAATTCAGAAATGCTCCAAAAAAAGATTTTGTTGTACAATTACATTGTAACCATTCTAATGGAGAATCGCTTGCTGATCTAATCGCCATAGATAAAAACAAATCAAATGTATCCAATGGGACAAGATCTGCTATACGTAATAATGGATATTTTTTCAAATATTGGGTACAAAGCAAATTGTACAAATTTAACTTTTAATGTACAATTGTAAATCTCTAATATTTGACACTTTTTGAAGGAATGTGAAAATTAAGACTTGTATAGATTTGTGGATGTAAATTTTATACCTTATATAGCAAGTAGGGGATGTAGTAACATGAAAAAAGTGTACTTTTTATAATTAATGTAGCTTAAGAAAAACATATAACTAATAAATGTTACTTACCATATAGATTTAATAGTTTAGCATTTTTTTAAACTATCTTCAGGTGTTTATGTGACAAAGCCAAGAATATTTGTAAGTTCTACATATTATGATTTAAAACACATTAGAAGTAACCTTGAAACTTTCATTGACAATATGGGGTATGACTCCATATTATTTGAGAAGGGAGATATTCCATATAAATCCACAGCCCCACTCGATATATCATGCTATGATGAAATTGACAGTTGCCATATGTTTATTTTAATTATAGGTGGACGGTATGGAAGCCCATCATCTGAACTTCGAGAAAAAAAAGACGAAGATGAGATTTGCACAGAATATAATTCAGTCACCATTGAGGAATATCGAGTCGCTCGAGAGACCGATATACCCATATTTATTTTTGTTGAAAAAAACGTATATTCAGAATACCGCACTTACAAGGAAAATAGAGATGCAGAATTTGAAATCAAATATGCTTATGTAGACAATATAAATGTTTTCAAATTACTTGATGAAATTAATCAGCAAGACCGAAATAATGTAATGCGTGACTTTGATAAATTTGAAGATATATCAAATTGGTTAAGGGATCAATGGGCAGGGTTATTTGCAGACTATCTTATGAATCAAAGGAATGAAAAAATTGTAAAAGGCATGTCTACAAAGATAGAAGAATTGTCTCAACTAACAGCAACTTTGAGAGAATATACTGAATCCATCATGAGAAAAGTTCAACCGGATGACTATGAAGAAATTATAAACAATGAAAAAGAAAAGAATATTTTACTTCAAAAACGCCTTTTTAAGTCAGAACATGTCATCAAGTATATTATGAGAGAGGATAAAACTTTAAAAGTAGATACTCTCTATTCTGTGTTCAAAAAAGTAAAATCATATGAAGATTTTATTGAAAATATTGGTATTAATGATAAAATAAAAGATGAGTTACTAAATAATATGAGTGTAAAGATTGATTATGAGCAATTACGTTTACGTATAGGATTACGAGAAGATATGTAATTTTCAGATAATGCTACCAATCTTCTTTCTATTTTTTTTAGTGTTTCACTCCTTAAATTTACATTTCATTCAATAATGTTTAACATTTAACGTACAATTGTAAAATTTAACAGCATTAAAACCCCTTTCAGAATCCTCATCATTCTAACTCTTTAGATAACTTTAAAAATAATAATCATCCATATTTATTCACGCATAGGGAGTGAAATAATGAAAGTATTGGCAATAATTGGAAGTCCGCGTAAGAACGGTAATACGGATGTAGTTGTACAGAAGGTGCTTGAAGGGGCAGCAGAAAAGGGTGCTGAAACAGAGAGCATTTACATCAATGAGCTGGATTTCAGGGGTTGTCAGGGGTGCGGGCTTTGTAATGTGATGGCAGATTGCAAGCTCAAGGATGACATGACGGATGTTTATAAGAAGCTGGAAGATGCGGATGCTTTTGTGTTCGGTTCCCCTATATATTTCGATCAGTTCACCGGACAGATGCGCTCATTTTTGGATCGTTGCTATGCTCTTGTGGATGCAGAGCTTAAACCAAGGTTACCTGTGGGGAAGAACGCTGTTCTCGTAAGGGCACAGGGAGATCCTAACAGATCGACGTATGAGAACGTCTTTGATGAGTTCGGAAATATTCTGAAATTATTCTTTGGTATGACGGTCACAGACAAGCTTGTTGCAGCTGGATATGACCTGCCAGGCTCTGCGAGAAAGGATGTGGAATTGATGGAGCAGGCAAAACAGGCGGGGCTTCACTTACTTGACTGATATTTGATCTTTTCCGGCATGATGCCGGAGGTTCTCTTTTTTGATATTGACATTTTTTATATAACCATAGGTTCGAACAGTTTCGAAGTTTAAGCTAAGTTTATACGCAATTGGCAACAATCTTCTTCTTACATATCAAAAAAATAATTGAACAAAGGTAGTGTCAAAATGAAATATATCGGGGTTACAAAAAAAGGATTCTGTTTGTTGGTCTTGCTATCGTGTATTCTGCTGGCAGGATGTATCGGGCAGGACGAGAGACAAGCTCAAACTTCTTCGAATGAAGCTCTCACCTATGATGAGGGTGGAACTTATTCCGAAGAGGACGAATATCTGGTGCTTGTACCGAAATCGCTGTTCTCAGGCGGGGAAAGTTCTGTAACGATGTCTGCTTTCCTTGATGATGAACCGGTCAGCAGGGGTATCGAATATACCCTTACCAGTGCATCAGGGGAGATCACCCCACTGGTAAAGGCGGCTACGTCTGAATCTGGTAACAATGTAGCGAAATTCGATGTACCGGATGTCGAAGAGGGAAGCTATACACTGACCGCAACACCCTCCGGTGCTGAAAAGGGTTTTACTACAACCGTTAAGGTGGTGCAGAATAATCCTATCTTCATCGAAACTGACAAACCTATATACAAACCCGGGCAGACCATCCATGTACGTCTTCTCAGCCTGAACAACAACCTTGTTCCTGTCGTTCAGAACACCACCGTTGAGATAGCTGATGCAAAGGGAGTGAAGATCTTCAAGGATGATCTTGTCACCAACGAGTATGGGGTTGCTTTCTTTGATCTTCCGCTTGCCTCTGAGCTGAACCTTGGAACATGGAAGGTGAAAGTGACATCAGGAAGTTCAATGTCCGAAGTGGATATCAGGGTGGAAAAATATGTACTTCCCAAGTTCGACCTCGAAACTTCCACTGAGAAAAGCTGGTTCCTTGCCGATGAACCTATTACAGGCACGGTCTCTGCTAACTATTTTTTCGGAAAGGTCGTTGAAGGTACTGTTGAGGTAAAGGCTTCCAGATACGTAGGTGTCTGGGAAGAATACGCAACTTCCACTGCTCCTCTTAAAGACGGAAATGTAGAATTTGCACTTCCTGCTGTTGGATATGTGGCAGGCACCTTTGGGGCCGGAGGGCAGGGTAGTGTCATGCTGAATGTGACCGTGACCGACACCGGAGGGAATAGTGAAGAAACTACCGAACTGCTCACCATAGCAGAGCATCCGTTCATAATGCAAATGATCCCGGAATCCAATTCCATCAAACCGGGAATGCCTCTTTTGGTCCTTCTTGTAACAAAGGACCCCGGAGGAGAACCCCTTGAAAAAGAGGTTACCCTAGTTTCCAATTTCAGGGATGACAGTTACAACTATGACGAGAGCAAAAATACCTACACAACAGAGAACGGCATTGCTCTGGTCACACTGGAGATACCCGAGGATGCTGTGAGTGTCGAACTGCATGCTGTCTCAGAAGAAGTTGAAGTTACCAGTACATTGAACTCGGTCTATTCCCCAAGTGCCAGTTTTCTGCACTTAAGCCAGGTAAGTGAAGGCATACCGGAAGTCGGGGATACCATCTCGCTCAAGGTCTATTCAACTAACGCGGGAACTGTATTCTACGATGTTTTCGCAAACGGTAGAACAGTTTATTCTGCAACAAGTGATGAGCCGCAGATAAACATCCCGGTCACACCACAGATGAGCCCGTCAGCGAAGGTCGTTGCATACCTGATAAATCCGAACAATGAGGTTTCCGCCGACAGCCTGCCCTTCGATGTCAAGTTCAGCACTCAGGTGGACTTCTCCACAGGATTCGATAAGGAAACTGTGGCACCGGGTGACGCTGTCTCGGTCGAGCTGGATGCAGGCACCAAGTCCATGATAGGACTTTCCATTGTGGACGAATCCGTATATGCATTGAGCGAGGGCAGACTGAATCTGAAACAGGTGTTCGATGAGCTTGAAATTCGCTTTATGGAACCTCAGGTCGAAGCGCATCCACAATATTTTGGATATCAAACAACTGCTTATGATGTTCTTGATGAGGCCGGAATGATAGTATTGGCATCCGGCAGTCTTGAGATACCAAGGTCAGAAGTGGATGGGGGTATGGGCGAACCTCGGTTTGTGGCATTTATGGCAAACATAGATGGTATGGAAGTTGTAGATGAAGCTGTAATGGAGATGCCCATGGAAGATGCTGCAATAGATGACAAAGCAGGTTCAGGGGAGCAGCTTGCAGAAGTGGAGAGAGTACGCCAGTTCTTCCCTGAAACATGGATCTGGATGCCTGATATTCTGACCAATCATGACGGATTGGCAACCCTTGACCTGAATGCGCCTGATTCCATCACCAAGTGGAGACTTCATGCGGTGTCCTCAGGTCCGGAAGGCATCGGAATATCCGAAGCAGGACTTACGGTGTTCCAGAATTTCTTTATCGATCCTGATCTGCCTTATGCTGTTATTCGTGGCGAGGAGTTCCCGGTTCAGGTGCATGTGTACAACTATCTCGACAAGCCTCAGAATGTGAAGCTGACACTTTCCGGTGCAGAATGGTTCGAGCTGGTGGGAGATGATGTTGTTGAAGTGAGCGTGGATGCCAATAGTGTGACCCATGTAAGTTTCACCATTCGTCCCACCAAGGTCGGGGTGCAGACAGTTGAACTGACAGGACAGACCACTGAGAAAGCGGATGCTATCCGTAAGACGATCATTGTTGAGGCGGAAGGGGTCACTAGAGAGATAGTGGATAATGGTATCCTTAAGAACGGTACCGTTGAGCTGGATGCAACACTGCCTGATGCCATAGTACCGGATTCCGAAAAAGTGATACTGAGCTTTACGCCAAGCATCGTAGCCCAGACGATCAGCGGAGTCGATGATCTGTTGGGTATGCCTTACGGATGTGGTGAACAGAACATGATGTTGTTCTCCACCGATGTTGAGGTGCTGCGTTATCTCAAGGCCACCGATCAGCAGAATCCCGAGGTACAGGCCAAGGCATTGACGTTCATCACAACAGGATACCAGAGGGAGCTCACTTTTATGCATGCCGATGGCTCTTTCTCTGCTTTTGGAGAGAGTGATGGTGAAGGCAGTCTGTGGCTTACTTCCTTTGTACTTTCCCAGTTCAGTGGTGCCAGAGACCTGACGACCATCGATGAGAATGTTGTAAGGGAAGCAGCGCAGTGGATAGGTTCACACCAGAAAGAGGACGGTTCATGGGAGGCAGTCGGCTTCGTTATTCATCAGGATATGATGGGAGGTGTGAGCGGCACTTATGCCCTTACGGCCTATGTGACACTGGCACTCGATGAATATGGCTATGCTGCTCCTATAGTTATGGAAAATGCCCGCAGCTATCTGGAAGCAGAACTTGATAAGCAGGATGATCCATACGCCCTTGCCATAGGTACTCTTGCTCTTCAAAAGCTTGAAAGTGACAGGGTAGATGAGGCAACGGAAAGACTTCTCGAGCTGGCAAAAGAGGACGAAAACGGCGTGTATTGGGGATACGATGATGTCATGCCTGAGCCTTACGAGTTTGGTGGTTATGGTTTCCATCCTATCTCAAGCAAGAATGTTGAAACCACAGCCTATGCCACACTTGCGTTGATCGAAACGAATGACCCAAAGGCAAGCTCATCATTGAAATGGATAGCAGCCCAGCGTAATTCCAATGGCGGTTTTTCAAGCACGCAGGATACTGTCATGGCTTTCAGGGCATTGATGACGGCGGCAGCGGTTGCAGGAAGGGATGTGGATGCCACTGTTTCTGTCAGAGGGGATGGAGTGGAACTCAAGGGCCTTAGGATAACTTCCGAGAACTACGATGTTGTGAACATCATTGAAGTTCCGGAAGGCGTTGAAGTTCTCGAGATGGAACTTTCCGGGACCGGAGAGCTGAACTATCAGGTTGTCAGAAGGTTCAATGTGATCCTGCCTGAGATCATCGAGCATGAACAGATCGAGCTTGATGTTGAGTACGATTCAACAGATGTGGAAGTCGATGACGTGGTAAAGGTTGATGTTCGCCTGAAATACAATGGTATGCCTGGTATCAGAGGAGTCGTTGAGTCCAGTGGAATGATGATAGTGGATATTGCAGTACCCACAGGTTTCACTCCGGTAGGGTCCAGTCTCGAAGCCCTTAAGGAAGACGGCACCATCACCCGCTACGAAATAGCCGGTCGCAAGGTGATCTTTTACATCGATGAGATGATGCCCGGAGAGGAAATGGAGTTCTCGTTGAATATGAGGGCAATGTTCCCGGTAAAGGCGATGGTGCAGGAGAGCAGTGCGTATTCATACTATAGTCCAGAGGTGAAGGCGGAAGCGAAGGGTATGAACGTGACTGTAACGTGATCCGTTTTCTTTTTCCTTTTCTCTTTTTTTGAGCATTACAAGTGCTAATGTTTTTATTGAGTACACATTGAAGGCGTTGTATTTTGGAGCTAAAATTTATATACAGTGAGCATGTATTAAACATGTCGAAAAATAGACAAGTATGTCTATATTGTGAATATTATCTATGACACAAAAGAAAGATTAAAAGGAACTTTATGGATATAGAAAACGTCTTTTCAAGCAGTTAATCAAATTCAGATATAAGGATCAGTACTTTATCCATTTCTCATATTCTCCAAGGAACCTGTCGATGATTTCCTTTGTTGTCAGTTCCTCAATATCGTATTCTTTCAGGGTACCGGTTCTCAATACGATCTCTGCTTTCTGAACGCGTGGCTGGTCTTCCTCGGCATGCTGTGGAAATGCGAATTGCATCTTCTGGTAGGTCTTGCCTCTTATCCGGAAGCAGAATTCTTCTATCTCTTCATCCGGGTTGGTCTGGGATGGTGTGTAAACTATGATGGATGCGTAATTCAGGTTTGGTTCATCCATATCGATGACAACATCTTTTCCGTGTTCTTCAAGCTCTGTCTTCAGCTCATGATAAGATGGAAGAACCACATTTTTAATAAAATCCCTGATATTCATCCGGGCGAATTTCAAATAGACATCGGACGGAGTTCCTTCTTCATCTTCACTTTTAAGTATATTATTCAACTTCTTTTTCAGCTCACTCACTTCTTGGTACCCCCGTTCCTGAAGATGTTGTCTACCAAAATTTTTGTCCTATTAATAGATATTTCTTCCGGTTCATTTTTGTTGATCTTTGCAGCCTCAATGATCTTAGTACCCCTGCCCTCACTTCTAAGACCTTTTACAATGCTGTAGCACATGAGGATCATGACCATACAGAACGGAAGTGCTGTTGTCAAAGCTGCTGTCTGCAATGCAACAAGACCTCCTGTAAGCAGGAGCACAGCAGCCACTGCACCCTGAAGGATAGCCCAGAAGAACCTGAGACCAACACCAGGTTGGGGATTGCCGTTGGATGATAGAATAGAGATGACCAGTGATCCGGAATCCGATGAGGTAACAAAGAAGGTGGTGATAACAATGGTTGCAAGCACAGAGCTCAAAAATGGTACTGGGAGCCTTTCCAGAAGAACGAACAATGCAGTGGGTACACTGGTCTGAACAACCTGGGAGATACCGCCGGCTCCGAACAGTTCTATGTGTATAGCTGTATTTCCAAAGACGATTATCCAGAAAAAGGTAATAAGTGCAGGTGCTATCAGGACACCTCTTATGAACTCCCTTATGGTTCTGCCCTTTGATATACGTGCAATGAACATGCCCACAAAAGGTGACCATGAGATCCACCAGCCCCAGTAGAACATTGTCCACATGCTCTGCCACTCCACACCTCTGTAGGCATCGGTCTGGAAGGTTAGGGCTACCAGGTGCTGCATGTAATATCCGATGCTCTGAACATAGGAACTGGCAAGGAAGACCGTCGGGCCTGTGATGAATACAAAGAGTATGAGTAAAGCTCCAAGACCTACGTTCATCAGGCTCAATATACGTATCCCTTTGTTAAGTCCGGAGACCACAGAAGTTGTGGCAAAGATGGTGATTATTACAATAAGGATTATCTGGTTACGAAGGGATACCGACATAATTCCGATATATTCCAGGCCTGCATTTATTTGCATGACACCAAGACCAAGGGATGTCGCCACACCGAAAAGTGTTCCGAAAATAGCAATTATCTCCACAAGGTCTCCGCGGAAACCGTAGATCTTGTCTCCGAATATCGGATACATTGTTGATCTGATAGTAAGGGGCATATCATGGCGATATGAAAAGTAGGCAAGAGCAAGCCCGACTATAATATATATAGCCCAGGCGTGAATACCCCAGTGGAAGAACGTCAGGTTGATGGCTTCTTTTGCTATGGAGATGCTATCCATCCCGGGATTTCTTGGTTCAACAATATGCAATATGGGCTCTGCAACACTGTAGAACAGCAGTCCGATCCCCATACCTGCACTGAAAAGCATTGCAAACCAGGTCCTGTCCCTGTATTCCGGAAGATCATCCTCTTTTCCAAGCTTTATGTTGCCAAAGGAGCTGAAATAGAGCCATATCACAAAGAAGAGAAAGAATGCAACTGAAACGATATACACCCACCCAAAACTTGTAACGATGAAATTCTGGATGGTTCCAAAGACATCTCCAATGGATGATGTAAAAAATATTCCGAGGATAACAAAAACAGATACTAGTGTGGCCGATGTATAGAATACGGTCTTATTTACTTTTTCTTCTGCCTTTTCATCCATTGAACACATATCCTCCATATACTTGAGATCATGATATACGAAATAATTGACCGTTTATCACAATGGACCAGTTTTAGAGGGCTAATGTGTTAAATATTTGTATTATTTTTTTACTGTCCCAAATTCAAATGAGTAATATCTGAAATGCAAAAACAAAAATACCAACAAACTGATAAATTCTCCTGCCCAATTCACTGCAGAGCAAGAATGATCAAACTAACACCTGCAATGAAACAATATTATGATGCGAAGAAGCAACATAGTGATGCACTTATTTTCTTCAGGATGGGGGATTTCTATGAATCCTTCGGAGAGGATGCAAAGACCATTGCAAAAGAACTTGAGATAACCCTTACAACGCGGGGCAAGGACATTGAGGGTGAGAAAATGCCTCTTGCAGGTATTCCCTATCATGCTCTTGATAATTACCTGCCGCGATTGGTAAAGAAAGGCTACAAAGTAGCTATCTGTGAGCAGCTTGAAGACCCTAAAAAAGCAAAGGGCATTATCAAGCGTGGGGTTGTCAGGGTCGTAACGCCCGGCACTGCCATTGATACTTCGATGTTCACGGACCCGTCCAATAATTATCTCATGTCAATTTCAGGTGGAGATGGGGATTACGGTGTCTCATTTCTGGATGTTTCCACAGGCGAGTTCCTGACAACACAGTTTGCTGATACGCCTCCTTATGACAGGATAGCCAGTGAGGCTGCACGGATGCGACCTTCAGAGTGTATAATCTCACGGACGATGTTCTCTGATGAAAGGCTTGTTGAAAGGTTGAAGGAGCTCAATGTACTGGTACATGAGTTCAAGGATGAGGCTTTTGAAATTGATTCTTCGAGGAAGCTTCTTGAAAGGCATTTCAATGTCTCCACACTTGAAGGAATGGGCTGTGTCGGTCTGCCCTACGCGATATCTTCTGCGGGAGCTGCACTTGATTATGCGCTGAGCACACAGATGAGGGAACTCGGGCATGTAAATGAGCTGAGCACCTATTCGGATTCAGAGTTCATGATGCTTGACTCGATCACCCTGAGAAATCTGGAGATAGTCAAGAACGTGCGAGGGGAAGGGAACGATACTTCCATATTGAAGGTGCTCGATGATACCAATACACCCATGGGTGGCAGGTTACTTCAGAAATGGCTCTTGAAGCCCCTCATCAATGTAGATTCCATAGATCACAGGCTGGATGCGCTGGAATGTCTGGCAAATGATACCATGCTGAGGTTCGATGTTCGCTCTCATCTGTCCTTTGTGAAGGACGTGGAACGTCTCATAGGCAGGGTCGTTTACGGCAATTCGAACGCCCGGGATCTCATCGCTTTGAAAAAGTCCCTGGGTTCAGTGCCGCAGATACTCGAAAGTATGGGTGATGATCCCGGATGTGAGATGCTCAGAAATATCAGGGATGGCCTTCTTAAGTTCGACCAGCTCGAAAATATCGTGAAGCTGATCGATGATGCAATCGTGGATGAGCCTCCTGTAAGTGTGCGGGAAGGGGGCATGATCAGGTCTGGCTACAATGAGAAATTGGATGAGCTTAAGGGTATGTCCACTGGCGGAAAGACCTGGATCGCTTCATTCCAGAAAAAGGAACGTGACAGGACAGGTATAAAATCGCTTAAGGTCGGCTATAATAGAGTGTTCGGATATTATATTGAGATCACAAAATCCAATATCGCACAGATACCTGATGATTATATTAGAAAGCAGACAATGCGGAATGCTGAAAGGTTCTACACTCCTGAGCTCAAGGAATGGGAAGGTGTCATCCTTTCCGCAGACGAGAAGATAACAGCGCTTGAGAATGAACTGTTCACTGAGATAACTTCCAGGATCGCTTCCCATGCATCCGATCTGCAGAGGGTCGCTGTTCTGATAGGGCAGTTGGATTGTACTGCGAGCCTTGCGGAAGTTGCGGTGAACAATAATTTTGTAAGACCTAACATTACTTCCGATTGCAAGATACTTATCCGGGAAGGCAGACATCCGGTGGTTGAGAAAACCGTACGTGGCGGATTCGTGCCCAATGATACGGAAATGGATTGTGTGGATGAGCAGTTCCTTTTGATAACAGGGCCTAACATGGCGGGTAAATCCACTTACATGCGTCAGGTCTCCCTTATCGTTATCATGGCACAGGCAGGTTCCTTTGTTCCGGCTTCCCATGCTTCCATAGGCATTGTGGACAGGGTCTTTACAAGGGTTGGTGCCTTCGATGACCTTGCAAGCGGGCAGAGTACCTTCATGGTAGAGATGGTGGAGCTTGCCAATATTCTGAACAATGCGACCCCTAAGAGCCTTGTACTCCTTGATGAGATCGGCAGGGGTACGAGCACTTATGACGGTTATAGTATCGCAAAGGCTGTGGTCGAGTATATCCACAATAAGGGCAGGGTCGGGGTGCGCTCCCTTTTTGCGACCCACTACCATCAGCTTACCAACATCTCTTCCAGTTTGAAAAGGGTGAAGAACTATCATATCGCGGTGAAGGAAGATGGCGATGATCTTGTTTTCCTGCGAAAGATCGTGCCCGGTGCCACTGATAAGAGCTATGGTATCCATGTTGCAAGGCTTGCAGGTGTGCCACACAAGGTGACACAGAGGGCGAAGGAGGTCCTACAGGATATTGAAGATGAAAGTGCCATCAGCAAGGAAAGCGATTCGAAGAGGAGTAGGAAAAAGAAGTCGGCACAATACACCCAGTTGATGCTTTTCGATCCGGAGGGCTCTTCTGCACCTGTAGCTGAGCCTGATCCTGTTGTTGAGGAACTGAAAGAGCTTGATGTCAATAGTATGACTCCCATCGAGGCACTGAACAAGTTAAGTGAATTGCAGAAAAAGGCAGGTAAGGGCGGAAAATAAGATGAGCCAGGATAAGGGCGGTAAGATACGTGTTCTTGATGAGGCGACTATCAATAAGATAGCAGCAGGCGAGGTCATCGAGCGTCCTGCTTCGGTGGTCAAGGAACTTGTGGACAATGCTATAGATGCAGAGGCTACTGAAATTCGAGTCGAGGTGGTGGCTGCCGGGACCGAGCTGATAACTGTTACTGACAATGGAAGCGGAATGCCTCGTGAGGATGCGATTCTTGCTTTTACGAAACATGCCACCAGTAAGATAGCTCAAATAGAGGACCTTGAGGAGGTCCTTACCTTGGGTTTCAGGGGTGAGGCCCTTTCTTCCATTGCAGCGGTGGCCAAGGTCTATCTGACCACCAGACAAAAGGAGGAGATAGCTGGCACAAAGGTCGTTATAAGCGGAGGGTCGGTGGAGAATGTGGTGGAAGTGGGTGCTGCTCCGGGTACAAGTATCTCTGTTGAATCCCTTTTTTACAACACCCCGGCAAGGAAGAAGTATCTCAAAAGTCTGCGAACAGAACTTGCACACATAACCGATATAGTTACAAGGCATGCATTCGGTCATCCTGACATCTCTTTTACTCTGATCAGTGACGGCAAGGTCCTTGTGCGTTCCCCGACATCCGGCAATGTTCTTGATAGTATCATCCATCTTCTTGGGGTCGATATTGCAAAGAAGATAGTTCCTGTGGAGTTCAGGTCGGATATTGTGAACATCTCAGGTTATATCTCCAAACCGGAAGTTACCCGCAGCGGTACTGATCAGCAGTTCTTTTTCATAAACGGCAGAGGCGTATCCTCAACGAGCATAAGCAATGCCGTGAGGCTTGGATATTACAACCTCATCCCGAAAGGGCGTTATCCGGTCGCCGTTCTTGATCTGGAACTTGATCTGCATGAGGTGGATGTCAATGTGCATCCTGCGAAAAGATATGTGAGACTCAGCCATGAGCGTGAGGTCTCTGATGCGGTCATTCTTGCTGTTGAGAACGCTTTGAAGGGGGACGATCTGTTCCCAAAGGTCTCTTTGCCGGAAAACAGGCCAGTACAGGCTGTTTTCAGTGAAGAGAGCAAGACAGGTACTGAGATCCTATCTTCTGCGATTGAAAGTGTGAGCGTTCCGGTGGCAAAGGAAGCGGATGAGCCTTATCATGCCAGTGCAAGGGATACTGAAAAACGTTTGAAACGCTCGGAAAGGGTACTTTCAAAGACAGAAAAGAAGCCTGACAGAGTAGCTACTGGTCTTGATAAGGCGAGGATAGTAGGGCAGATAAAAGAGCTTTACATTATTGTGGAGCTTGAGGACGGGCTTATGATAGTCGATCAGCATGCTGCACATGAGAGGGTGATGTATGAACAGATACGGGATGGCAATAGCTCTGGGTGGCAGGAACTTATTACACCTGTGATGCTCGACCTGACCTCAAAGGAAAAGGTGCTTTTGGATGAGTATATCCCCCTTCTTGAAGAGATGGGATTTGCTATCTCCGAATTCGGTCCTAATAGTTATGTTGTGACATCAATCCCTTCCCTTCTTGGAAAACTGGAGAACACCGAACTGATCCATGACATCATCATGGATGTGCTTTCCAGTGGTAAGGTGAAGAGGGATACAGGTATGTTCGATAGTCTCTGCAAGACCATGGCGTGCCGTGCAGCTATAAAAGCAGGAGCAGGCTGCAGTATGGGGCAAATGGAGAACTTGCTCAGGCAGCTGGACATGGCTGAGAACCCATATACGTGCCCTCATGGGCGTCCGACTGTGATCTCATTTACAAAAGGTGAACTTGACAAATTGTTCAAGAGGACAGGATGAGTCTTTGGGCTTTTAGCGGTAACTTTTATAACCAACTAATATCGAATTACTGATAATGTCAATTATCGATCCAGTTAATAAATCAAAGGTCCCACAAGAGTGGATAAATAAGTCAAATATATCCAGAGATGAGCTTGAAGAAGGCATAATGAGCGGTATGCTGGTGGTTCTCAGTGATGGTTCTATTCTGAAACGAGGGTATACCACAGGTACCACTGCAACTGTTGCTGCCAAGGCGGCGGTGTTGTCACTCAAGAAAGAGATAGATCATGTGTCTGTCCCGACACCTGTGGGACTTCGTGCCCACATGGATGTGAAAGCAAAAGATGGGCATGCTGTGGCAGTTAAATTGAAGAACGACCATGAGTCAGATATTACCCGCGGGCTTGAGTTCGTGGCACGGGCAGTGGAGTCGGACAAGGTCACTATAACCGCAGGCGAAGGTATCGGTATCGTTACAAGAGGCGGTCTTCAGTCAAAGAAAGGCTATCCTGCTATCAATCCTAGACCAATGCAGCAGATAATGGAGGCTGTTGCGGAAGCTGTGGAAGAGATAGGTATCAAGGGTGCCAGTGTGGAGATCTCTTTGCCCAGAGGGGCGGAGATCGCAAAACAGACGCTGAACAGCCGTATAGGGGTTGAAGGCGGTATCTCTATCCTTGGAACCACCGGTTTCGTTGAACCCTGGAACGATCATCTTGGTGAGATGAAGAGTGACCTCATACGTGATGCTGCAAAAGTGGTTCTCACAACAGGTCGTATCGGTATTCGCTATTCTACAATGCTTTTCCCGGACTATACTGTGGTTCTTGCAGGCAGTCGTATCTCCGAATTCATGGAATCGGCTACTGGTAAAGTGGCTATCTGTGGCCTTCCCGGTCTTGTCCTTAAATGGGGGGACCCTGATATGCTCAAGGACAGTGGTTTTGCTACTGTCTCAGAGATGATCGAAGTGGAGCCTCAAGGGGAACACATCAGGCGTGCATTTGAAAAGACAGTCGAAAAGGGCAAAGGTGCACGAATTGTGGTCGTGGACAGGGACGGCACAGTTCTCATGGACAGCGGGGAACAAGAATGATAATCGCGGGTGTCGGTGTCGGACCGAACATGCTGACATTGGAGGCCATCGAAGCTATACGTAATGCTTCGGTCGTATATGGTTCAAAGCGCTCGCTCGAGCTTGCTGAGCCATATATTGAAGGCGAAGCACATCTTATTAAGGACTACAAGGCTCTGCATGAGCTGCCAGAAGATGCTGTTGTTCTATCGACCGGTGACCCCATGTTCTCAGGGCTTGGTAAATTTGCAAGGGAAAGCGACAGGATAATTCCGGGCATCTCTTCTATACAGGTCGCATGTTCACGTTTAGGTGTCAGCCTTTCCAACATAACTGCAATAACCGCACACGGAAGAGATCCCTCTCCTGCAAAGAAAGCATTTGTTCAGGAAATTGAACTGGGGAAGGATATCTTCATGCTTCCTGCAGACACTTTTGGTGTGGCAGAAATAGCAGAAGTGCTTAAAGAGATGGGCGTTGATGCCAGGATTTATGTGTGCGAGAACTTTGGTTATCCTGAAGAACGCATTGCAGGGGGCACTGTAGATGAGCCGCCAGAAGCGATGTCAGTGCTGCATTGTGTAGTTGTTGTGAGATGAGTATCTGAGTTGACCCATCATCATGTTATCTAAATGGGCAATATGTAGTATCTAAAGTTATATATACCTCCTTTTCTTTTTAGGTATGTCTTAATTCAAGTTATCTTGATTTAACTTCAATTGATCTATTAATATACTAATTTGGAAAAGGAGTATCAATAATGCATATATTCGAGGGATTCTTGCCATCACCATGGTGGCAATTGTGGTTTGTATTCTCTATACCTGTAATATTCTTTGGTATGTACAGGCTTAACAAGCTTGTGTCTGAAAAGCGCGAACTATTGCCTTTATTGGCAGTAGCAGGAGCATTCATATTCGTACTTTCATCCTTGAAGATGCCATCTGTCACGGGAAGTTCATCCCATCCGACAGGTACAGGTATGGCAGCTATTCTTTTTGGCCCTGCTATTGCAGCGGTCCTGAGTTTGATCGTTTTGTTGTATCAGGCAATTTTCCTTGCTCACGGTGGTCTTACGACACTTGGTGCAAACGTCGCATCAATGGGTATAATTGGTCCTGTTTTTGCATATGTAATCTATAAAGCAGGTATGAAAGCTAACATCAATTTCTATGTTGTTGTCTTCCTTGCCACAGCATTTGCGGATTGGGCGACATATGTTGTGACAGCTACACAACTTGCGCTGGCATTCCCGGCGGAGGTCGGTGGAGTGGCTGCTTCACTTAAAGGGTTCTTGCTTGTGTTTGCTACAACGCAGGTGCCTCTGGCTATAATGGAGGGTGCATTGACAGCTCTGATCTTCAAGTATGTCATACAGGTCAAGAGTGATGCTCTCGTGGAACTCAATGTTATAACAGAATCAGTTCTCAATAAGCTCAAGGGGGCAGGTCAGTGAAAGGTGAGATCATATTTGGAGTAATAGCAGTACTTTTCGTAGCCTCGTTCTTTTATGGCATGGCACTAAACCCAGACTCTGAGTTTGGTGGTGCTGATGGTCAGGCTGAAGATGTCATTGCAGAGATAGACAGCGAATACATGCCATGGACAGAAGGGACATGGGTTGACTCTCTGAAATTCGAGCCACCTGGTGGAGAAACTGAAAGCCTGCTCTTTGCACTCCAGGCAGCTATCGGTGCATTGGTTCTTGGATATTTCTTCGGTTACTATAAAGGTAAAGGACAGTCTAATTAAGACTGTTCTTTCCCTCCTTCGTTTTTTCTTGGGGATTCTTTTTTATTTTAGTTCTTTGTACTATGAAGAAAAAATACAAAACGAATGTAACGGTGTGAACATAATATGACAAATATTCTTGATGATTATGCACTTGTGAGTCCCTTAAGGTATCGTAACAACTGGCTTAAGATAGCTATTGTTGGGTTTGGTGTTCTTGTAGGAGTTTCCTCACAGTCTTTCATTCCACCTTTTGCTATAGCATTGTGCATGAGTTTCACAACGGTTCATTTTGGGAAGACCTCTCTTAAATTTTATCTAACGATCTTGTCTGCACCTGCTGTTTTCGTATTATTAAGTGTTATTATCATAGCCTTCTTCTTTGGTTCAGGTACTGAGATATTTGGCTTTAATATTTTTAGTTATCATCTGGGAGTGAACACAGGCGGTCTTGAAATGGCATTGTTAGTGTTCTCGAGGACGCTTAGCGGTATGTCTTGTTTGTTCTTCCTTGCACTGACCACACCCATGGTGGAACTATTCTCAGTTCTTAAAGCTACAAAATTGCCGGATTCTTTCATTGAGATATCCATGATGATGTACCGTTACATCTTTGTCTTCCTTGAAGTTGCATGGGGTATCAAGTATGCACAGACGGTCAGGCTTGGTTACAAGGACTGGCGAACTTCTCTTACCTCACTTGCAATGCTCTCTACCACACTTTTCATAAGGTCGTGGGAACAGGGAGAAAAGATATTCATTTCCATGAGTGCCCGATGTTATGATGGCAAACTTATTTTCTTTGAGGAAAAAAGACCGATCAGAGCTAATGAGCTCGTCTTGACCTGCACCTATTTTGCTGTGGTATTGGCATTGTGGTATTTAACAAGAATTAATTCTATATTTTAAGGTCTGTTGAGGTTAAAACGATGATATTGGAAACTAAAGGCTTGAAGTATTCCTACCATGATGGGACTCAGGCTTTAAAAGGTATTGATGTAAAGATCAAAAAAGGTAAGAAAATAGCCTTTGTCGGGAAGAACGGTTCTGGCAAATCAACCCTTTTCATGCTGCTCAATGGAACCCTTAAACCAAAAGAGGGAACTGTTCACTTTCATGGGAAACCCATGGAATATGATTCTAAGTCCCTGCGTGAGATACGCAAAAGTGTTGGCATCGTCTTCCAGAACTCAGATGACCAGATATTTGCCCCCACGGTCTATCAGGATGTAGGCTTTGGACCTACCAATCTGGGCCATTCAAAAGAAGAAGTTGATGAACTTGTAGAAAAAACCCTTGAATACATCGGAATAACCGAATTCAGGAACAAACCTCCTCATCATTTAAGCGGCGGACAGAAAAAGAGAGTGGCAATTGCAGGTGTTTGTTCAATGGACCCCGAGGTAATGATCCTTGATGAGCCTCTTGCGAACCTCGATCCTGTGGGTGCGGATGAGATCCTTGATCTTTTGAATGAGTTGAATCAAAACAACACCACTATGATAATTTCCACTCATGATGTGGAACTTGCATATAGTTGGGCAGATTATGTTTATTTTATGAACGAGGGTAATATTATCGGGGAAGGTGCTCCTGAAGATGTTTTCAAAGACATGGAGCTTTTAAAGAAATCTAATTTAAGACAACCCCGTACACTTGAAATATACAATGAACTTGAGAGAAGGAACCTTGCAACTCGTAACAAGTTCCCTACAAGTGTTCCTGAACTTGTCAATTCACTTAAACCACCCGAACTAATGTGGATAGAAGTTTCTCCTGATGTCAAGGAAGGTGATGTTGTGAACCTTGGCATATTATATGGTGAATATGCGATAAACAGCCCCTATGAAGCAGTCAATGCAAAGGTGCTTCACATCCATCCGGAAGGGCATGCGATTGCAGAAATGACACGGCATGGTATCAAGTCCGGTGGGATATTCATCTATGACATGGACAAATATGATGCGGGTCCTTTCCAGAGGATACTGGCTGAAGAGGATATCGATAATATTGGAGCCATGGGCAAGAAGAGCAAGATCCTTGCGGAAAAGCATCTTCTCGATCTTCAGATCACATCAGGTGTCATCGATAAGTCCATCCTTATGGCACTTTGTGGCAAGAGATCTATGATACTGACCTCAGGTGGAATGATCGAGCATGCTGTCAAACGTATTGATGAATATGCAGAAAGCAGTGGGATTGCTATACAGTTATCTCTTGTAAATTCTGAAAGGGAAGAGCTGGATATCTAAGCACCCTTTTCTTTTTCGATTTTAACTTTTTTCTCTTTAATTTTCAAAAAAATTGTTTTCTTTGTTCTTTTTTAATGTGTTCCATATTTGTAAGATGACGTCCCTTCTTTTTATTGTAATATTCTTTTTACAAAAATAGCTTTGAAGGGGGCTTAAAGCTGTGGTTGATCATGATGGGGATGAAGATCGTATTCGGAGTGTGCGGTCATTTGCAGAAATGTGCAGTGAGATGTTCATAAAAGATTTTATGACAAAGGACCTTGTAACAATTTCAGAAAATGATAGTATAGACCAGATCCTTGAAACCTTTGACAAATATCATTTTCACACATATCCGGTCGTAAGTGAAGATAATGTCCTTGTAGGAACAATTGATCAGAATATTATATTGAAGATCCTTCTTGTACACAGGGCTCCCCGAATAGAGCACACTCATTTGAATGCAGTTGTTTTTCAGGGTGATACTGCAAAAACCATTATGATCCCCCACCCGATCTCAATATCTCCGAATGAAACTCTTTGTGATACAGCGGATATGATACTCAAGCATAAGATCGATCGTTTTTGTATCGTTGAAGATGGAAAACTTGTTGGGATGATCTGTAAACCCGATATTATAAAGGAAGTGTATAAATTAAGGGGCTTATATTGAATGGAGATCCTTCTTCATATTTTGCTCATACTTCTACTGGCTAAGCTTTTTGGCGAAGTATTAGAAAGGGCAGGTTTTCCTTCAATTCTTGGGGAACTGCTTTCCGGTATGGTTCTCGGGATACTTTTGATACATCAGGAATCGGATATACTGAAGTTCCTGGCTGAAATGGGTGCTATCTTCCTTTTGTTCACAGCAGGTTACAAGGAAGTCCATCTTCGTGATTTGAAAGAGTCCTCTGCGAAAGCTTCTGTTGTTACAGTAGTTCAGGTAATTGTTGCTTTCTCTTTTGGAGCGGCAATTGGTGTGTATTTTCATTTAAGTGTCCTTGAAAGCATCTTTATAGGAGTTGCTTTCAGTCCGACAAGTATCGGTGTGGTGGTCAGGACTCTCATTGACATGGATTACCTCTCGAGCAAACCAGGTTCCATGATGCTAACATCAGCTATATTTGATGATATCATAGGGATCTTTCTTCTTTCCATTGTAGTGACCATGGCAACCTACGAACAATTCCCCTCCGGGGTGCAGGTTCTAATAATATTGTTGAAGATGGTTGCTTTCGTGGCGATCATGTTCTCCTTAAGAAAATGGGTATTTTCCAAACTCTTTGATCAGATTCATAGGATGCATGTCAAGGAATCTATCTTTGCATTTGTGATAGTGATCGCCCTTTTCTCTGCGTACCTTGCAGAGGTTTTTGGCCTTCATGCTGTGATAGGTGCGTTCATTGGAGGGGTAATGCTCTCAGATGTTCCCCATGCGAAGATCGAGCATGTGCAAAGTAAGGTCACAGGGCTTGCCTATGGTATTTTTGTTCCTATTTTCTTTGCATTTATTGGAATATCCCTTAATATTGCTACCTTACAAACAATAGGCCTCTTCTCGGTGCTTGTTGTTGTACTTGCTCTTTTAGGAAAACTGATAGGGGGCTTTCTGGGAAGTCGTTTGATAGGTTTTGATAATTATGACAGTCTTATATTCGGGGTTGGTGTCATGCCGAGGGCAGGGGTGGAACTTGTATTGATCTCTATAGGAAAAGAGATGGGGATAATAGGGGATGAAGTGTTCTCGGCGATTGTCTTGATGGTGGCGGTCTCAATTTTTGTTTCGCCGGTACTCCTTAAGAAGGCCATACAGTTCAAAAACAGGGCAAATTCGAATAATACTTAAACTCATCCGTCTAATAAGTTATTAAAGAAGTTGATCATTAAAATTGGGGGCTATGTATGGAATCAAACATATCGAATGAAACTGGCAGCAGATCGGGGAAAAGTCCGTTGGAAAAAGTTCTTGACAGGAAGGAAATACTTGAAAATATAATAGATCATAGTCCTGTTATTGCTTTTTTATGGACCGCAGATAACACTCCTGAGGAAAAGTGGCCAGTGGAATATGTTTCTGCAAACGTCACCCAGTTAGGCTATACCGTGGAGGATTTCATATCTGGAAGGCTTCATTATGCTGATATTGTCTATGGGGAAGATCTGAGGCGAGTTCAACTGTCTCTCGAAAAAAGTCGTGTGGAAGGTAAGAGCTTCTTTGATCAGGAATACCGTATCGTTCTGGAATCAGGGGATATTCGCTGGGTCGATGAAAGGACATATCTCCAACGGGACGAGAATGGTAATGTGACCCATTATCAGGGTACTATTTTTGATATCACTGATCAGAAGAACAATGAAATGCTGTGTGAGAAGGCATTGAAGGAACAAAAGAACCTTGAGGATATAATCAACAATAGTTCTACGATGGTCTTCCTTTGGAGAGCAGAGGAGTTCTGGCCTGCTGATTATGCTTCTGCTAACGTTTCAAGACTTGGTTTTAGTGCAGAGGATTTCGTGCTTGGAAGGATCGTCTATGGGGATCTGATCCATCCGGACGACTATAATGCTGTTAAAGACGAGCTTGAGCAGAGGTCTAGGGAAGGATATGATGATTACATCCATGAGTATCGTTTATTGACAAAGGCAGGAGAGCTGCTGTGGGTCAATGAGAAGACCTTTATCAAAAGAGATGTGAACGGCAATGTAACACATTTCCAGGGAATTGTGCAGGATATCACAAAACAAAAGTTGAGTGAGATCGCATTGGATGAGGCTCTGGTAAAGCAGAATGATCTCCTTTCAAGGAAACAGGCACTTGAGACGATCGTGAATCATAGTCCTGTGGTCGCTTTTCTTTGGAAGGCAGGCGAGGATGATGAAAAGGAGCTATGGCCGGTGGAGTTTGTGTCGGATAATATAACTCAGTTTGGCTATGATGTGGATGATTTCCTCTCGGGTGACCTTCTTTATGGGAATATTATCCATGCTGATGACCTGCCTGAGGTTCAGCTCGAACTTTCGGATATATGCAATGAAGGCGGGAAGATGTTCGTAAAGGAATATCGTATATTGACCCGCTCAGGCGATATCAGATGGGTAGATGAACAGACTTTCATACAGCGGGATAATGAGGGCAAAGTGACCGATTATCAGGGAGTTATCCAGGATATCACAGAACGCAAGGAAAGCGGATGCTGATCTGACATCTCAGTTTTGCCTTTAGGATGGATAAAATGGAAAAAGATAAAGTGCGAAGTCAGTAAGCGACTTCGTACCTGAATCCAAACTCAACGGCGTAGTCAAGGAAGAAAGCTTTTGTTGGCTCTACTTTTATGATTACATTGTCCGGGTTCTTTGGTAGTTCCTTCATGAACGGGAATTTTTCTAGCATTAACTGGAATATCTGCTCTAATTCTGCTTCATCTGTCACAAATGATGCTTTGCCTTCCATTTGAATGCCTGTTATGTTCATTACATCAGATCCGTCTTCATCGACTGTGAATGCGACGTTTGGGTTCTGTTCGATATTACGGAATTTCCTTGTGGTATTCCCTGTTCCGAAGTGAACGACCGGACCGGCTGATGCAAAAGCCATGCTGTGGACCATTGGTCTTCCATCCGGGCTAACGGTTGCAAGGTTTAAGTATGGGTGTTCTTTCAAGTATTCATTTATTCTTTCTTTGATCTCTAGGTCACATGCCATGTTAGTACCTCCACAATAATTAGATATTCCATTAGTGGTAAAAGAAAATTGTCTATGCAGTTATTTAGATTTACCTAAATGATATTGATGGGGATGGTGTAAGCTCATTTTTGAAGCTGATGGCAAATCAAGAAATACTATTGTAACATATTTAATTTGGAGTGTGTGTTTCATTGGTATATGAAAATACTGATATCGAGTCTGTTTTTGCTGAAGTGGATAGTTCCAGATCAGGTCTTTCTGAGACAGATGTGAAAAAGAGGCTAGAGGTATCAGGTTTTAATGAGCTTCAGGAAAAAGCGAAGATCACACCTGCTAAAGTACTGTTAAGGCAGTTCACCAATTTTATCGTCTGGGTCCTTCTGGCAGCGGCTGTGATCTCTCTTATGATAGATGAGGTTGTGAACTTTGGTGTCATCATCTTTTTAGTTGCTTTTGTTATTGTTCTTGGTTTTGTTCAGGAATATAAGGCTGAAAAAGCCATGGAAGCACTTAAAAGGATGGTCCAGTCCATAACCCATGTTGTCAGGGATGGTACTGTGGCAGAGATCCCTACCCGGGATATCGTTGTGGGGGATGTCCTCGTTCTGGAGACCGGCGATAAGGTCGCAGCGGATGCTTTTGTTTTTGAGATAATGAGATTGAAAGTTGATGAATCTGCGATCACCGGCGAGAGCTTTTCGATAGAAAAAGGTATCGGAGATCCTATTTTTTCGGGTACTCAGATAGTGCATGGTAAATGCAAGGCAGTTGTTACGGCCACTGGTATGCAGACCCAGCTGGGTGGCATTGCTTCCATGATACAGGAAGATGAGGTTATGACACCCCTCCAGCAAAAGATCAACGAGCTTTCAAAGCATCTGGCCATCATTGCCCTTGTTGCTTCTGGTCTCACTTTTGTTCTGGGTTATGCCACAGGTGCACCGCTTGAGGGGATGCTTATCATTGCTCTTGCACTGGCAGTGGCTGCTGTTCCTGAAGGACTTCCCCTTACTATGACCATAACGCTTGCCTATGGCATGAATCGTATGGCAAAACATAATGCTATCATAAGGAGGATGTTGGGGGTTGAGACCCTGGGTTCTACTACTGTGATATGCACTGATAAGACAGGAACATTGACGAAGAACGAGATGACCGTGGAGAAATTATTTGTCAATGGCCAGTTCTTTGATGTGACTGGTATCGGATACGAGCCCGAAGGTGTTCTTTTAAAAGATGATTTGGAAGCAGATGTAAATGAGAACAAGGCGCTTGGAACTTTGCTCACAGGTATATCCTTATGTAACAATGCTTCACTGGTCCAAAGGCATGGGGTATGGGAAGTTTCAGGTGATCCTACCGAAGTATCACTTATAGTAGCTGCAGCGAAAGCAGGGTTATGGAAAGATGATCTTGAGGTGGAATATGAGAAGGTACATGAGATTATGTTCACTTCTGAAAGAAAGCTCATGACAACGATCCATGAAAGCCCTGAGGGTAGGCTGGTATTTTGTAAAGGGGCTCCTGAATTTGTTCTTGACAGATGTGTTTCGATAGAGAGGGATGATGGTGTCCACGATCTGAGCGCTGCGGATGTCAAAGGGATACTTGATGAGAATAATGGGTTTGCAAGTTCTGCATATCGTGTGCTTGGTGTTTCATATAGGAAGTTACCTGAAGGTACGGCAGTTGAGGATTCTGAGAAGGACCTTATTTTCGTAGGCCTTGTGGCCATGATAGATCCTGTGAGGGAAGAGGCTAAAGAATCGATAGCTCTGTGCAGGCGGGCAGGTATAAGGGTCGTGATGATAACAGGCGATAATGAGGAGACGGCCAAGGCCATAGGGAAAAAGATAGGATTGATGGCTGATTATCATGGTTCTCTGGATGGGATGGATGAAAGGCTTCATGGCATTATCAAAGATGGTTCAATTACCGGAAGTGAACTTCTATCCCTTGATGATGGGGAGTTTGACAAGCTTGTCGAGGGCATCAGTGTCTATGCAAGGGTCATGCCTGAACAGAAATTGAGGATAGTGAAGGCATTGCAGAATAGGGGGCATGTTGTTGCCATGACAGGAGATGGCGTTAATGATGCTCCGGCGCTTAAGAGGGCGGATATTGGTATATCCATGGGGATAAAAGGTACGGATGTTGCCAAAGAATCCAGTCTTATGGTCTTGCAGGACGATAATTTTGGGACCATTGTGGAGGCTGTGAAACGTGGTCGTGCTATTTATGAGAATATTGAGAAATTTACTACATATCTTGTTTCGAGAAATTTTACTGAGATAATCCTCATTATGCTGGGTATTATCCTTTTAGGGTTCGATCTTATCCCGCTGCTTGCATTGCAGATTCTTTTCATTAATATGTTCGATGAGGTCATGCCGGCAATAGCGCTTGGACTTGATCCGGTGCGAGATGAGGTGATGTATGAAAGTCCCAGAAGACCGGGGGAGAAGATACTCAATAGGAGAAATCTGATGCTAGTGGTCAGTATAGCTGCTCTCATGGGGGTCGTTTGTTTCCTCGTGTTCGTACTTTCCGATCCTGCCGGTGATCTTGAGAAAGCTCGTACGCTGACGTTTGCAACGATAGTTAGTATGATTCTTTTCATTCCGTTCGTGTTCAGGTCATTGACATCTTCCTTTTTGAGTGTGGGTGTCTTCACTAACAAACTTATGCTTGTAGGGGTGGCAAGTACGTTTTTGTTGACCATGGTTGTAATGTATGTAAGGCCCCTTGGGCAGTTGTTCGACCTTGTACCTTTGAGTTTGATGGATTGGTTCATTCCAATATCTGCTGCTTTTTTGACCATGGTAATGGCAGAGTTGGTCAAGAAGGTTTTACCGGTAGATCGGGAAGTCCAATGGAATAATTTTAAAAGAGATATTTGAATGATAATATAATTGAATTTGTTGTATTCAGGTGATCTGGATGAATTGTAGATGTACGATATATGAGGGTCATATGAACCGTTGGAGATTTCCAGCCATAAAAAGCGTGATAATGATGGGCGTGACCTTGTGATCTATAAATGTATTGAATGTGGTAATGAAGATATGTATCCTGGCCTGTGATGGTCTTTAAGAAAAGCAAAGACATCCCCTAATTGGGATGTCTGTTGTTGTTATTTTTCTTTCCTGAATTTTCAGAATGCTGTATACACTTCTTCGTGTGGGTGTATTACAAAACCTTCGGGAGTGATGTCGTATGGGTGGAGTTTCTTGCTGTGATTTGAACCACGCATCTTGAATATTTCCATGGTTCGTGTGCGGACGTTATCGTGCATGGCGTTATGAAGCACAACGGTACCGTCTGTTACAAACGTTTCTACACCGAACCTTGCAGGGCTATTTTCATCTACGATCTCACATGTCATTAGTGAGGTTAGTCCTATTACTTCCAGTGTGGTGCTAAGTTTTAGCAGTTCCACACGTATCTTTGCAGGGTCATGGAGATAGAAGCTGATCGAGGTCGTGGAATCGATGAGGGCTCTTTTAGCGTTGATCTCTTCCTGTGTTGCGATGATCTGGTCCATCATTGAACGTGTGTCGAATGGTCTGACATCGACATATTTTTCCTGTGATGGAATTCCGATCTTGGTAGAACATGCATCGATGATAACGAGCTTTCCTTCGTCTTCGAGGGCTTGAAGGTCCCAGCCGAATTTCATTACGTTCTCACGTATCTGCTCTGGTCTTTCTTCGGTTGCAACGATTATACCGTTCTCGCCGTATTTTGTTATACCATTATATATATACTGCACAGAAAAGTTAGTTTTTCCGGCTCCTGAGGTGCCTGATATAAGGTATGTGCGGTCACGAATTATTCCGCCTCCGCATAGTTCATCAAATCCGGGAATCCCGGTCTTGACCCTATTAATTTCGTCTTCCATTGAGATCTCTTCAGAATCTGAACCTTCGAACATTTATCTTTTCACTCCTCGCCTTATATAATGTACACGTTGTTTTGAAGCTGGTATTCAACGCATATTAAACAATTATAGGTAAATAACACATATATGATGCCAAATAGGGTTTTTTGCTTTATTTATAATATACATGAAGTACATATAAATTTATTGAAGCTGGCTTAATATCGATTGGCTAAAAATGGACTTAAATGGGCCATGTGTGATAAATCGACAATTTACGAACCCAAATGGACCATATCATACCCTTTTATATCAATTTGGCAGGTCTATCTTCGACATTTACCGTAATTTGCTTCGATATTTACTAATGCCTCGCTATAAATCTGTTAAATGAGACCACAAAAGATTTAATAGGCAATTCTCTTATTAGACAGATGTAATCCAATATGACGGGATTCAGAGGGTGATGATGACTCTTTCGGCAATGAACGTATTTGTGCATTGTTTGAAAGAATGATACTCGGTAATTCGTTTATCTTGATTCTGACTCACTAACTTATTTATATTAAATAATGGAGGAAAATAATGAAAAGCTTTATAGCAATCTTAATGGCTGCTTTAATGGTACTGAGCTTTGTTTCAGTAGCAAGCGCAGCAGATACAATTGAGATCCGAAGTCCGGTTTTCAGCGGTGACAATTTAACTGACCTCATCGCTAACGACGGAAACTCAATTGACTTTAATGACTTCGCAGCATTCTACTATGACATTGATGATGGTGTCGGATCCGAATCCATCACATTCACTGGTACTGCTGACGTTATTGCAGAAGATGACCTTGTCTACACCGCAGAGATCCAGCAGGTAGGATACACCTACGAAGGATGGGACAACAATGGTGAGACATTTGACAAGATCGGTTTCCTCGCAGAGGAATACGTTCCAATAGACCAGGATCCTGGAATCCTTTCCAAGTTGATCCTCGACTCCGATGACAAGTACACCCTTCGTACAGGTCAGACACTCGAACTCGGTGAAGGTTTCGCAATCACACCAAAGCAGATCGATGTTGACGGTAACAAGGTATGGCTCGAGCTTACAAAGGACGGCAACTTCATTGATGATGAAGTATTCAACACTGTAGACAACACTGACGACTCCGCATGGGAATATGACACCACCATTGGTGGCGAAGAAGATATCATTATGCTGAGAGTACACATCAACGAAGTATTCCAGGGTCAGGTTGACAGTCTTGCTATCATCGAGGGTCTCTGGTTGATCAGCGATGAAGTAACAGAAATCGACACAAGTGACTCATTCGGTGACCTCGAAGTAACAACTATTACAACAGGTGCAAGCGGAATGATCGAAATGAAGAACGTCGACAATGACATCACTCTTAACGATGATTCACTTATTTCAATCTCTGATGGTATTTCCATACAGACTGCAGATCCTGCAACAGGTACAGATGCTCTTAGATTCTTCTTCGTAAAGCAGATCACAGAGCCAGGTACCTATGAGATCAGAGGCACTGTTGCTTCACCAACAACTTCAGGTGACGTATTCACATGGGACGAAGCAAGCTTTGCTGGTTTCTACTATGACATCGATGACGATATTGCATCAGAAGAGCTGACTGTAACCGTTACTGGCGAAAACAGAACCATTGCAGAGGATGCTCTTGTATACACTGCAGAGATTCAGCAGGTCGGTTTCACCTATGAAGGATGGGACACTGCTACAGTCAACACCTATGACAAGATCGGTTTCCTCGCAGAGGAATACGTTCCAATAGACCAGGATCCTGGAATCCTTTCCAAGTTGATCCTCGACTCCGATGACAAGTACACCCTACGTACCGGTCAGACACTCGAACTCGGTGAAGGTTTCGCAATCACACCAAAGCAGATCGATGTTGACGGTAACAAGGTATGGCTCGAGCTTTCAAAAGACGGCGAATTCATTGATGATGAAGTATTCAACACTGTAGACAACACTGACGACTCCGCATGGGAATATGACACCACCATTGGTGGCGAAGATGATATCGTTATGCTGAGAGTACACATCAACGAAGTATTCCAGGGTCAGGTTGACAGTCTTGCTATCATCGAGGGTCTTTGGTTGATCAGCGATGAAGTAATAGAAATCGACACAAGTGATGAATTTGGTGACCTCGAAGTAAACTCTATCACAACAGGTCCAAGCGGAACCATCACAATGGATAACGTTGACAATGAGATCTCCTTGAACAAGGACTCAACAATCGAGATCGCAGAAGGCCTCAACTTCAGAGTTGCTGACAGTGAGAACGATGATGTAAGATTCTTCTTGTTCACTGAACAGACAATCGAAGGCGCAGTTGACGAGACAGTTGACGAGACAGTTGACGAGACAGTTGACGAGACAGTTGACGAGACAGTTGACGAGACAGTTGACGAGACAGTTAACGAGACCGTTAACGAGACAGTTGACGAAACCGTTAACGAGACAACTGACGAAGAAGCTCCTGAAGAGACTCCAGATGAGACTCCAGGCTTTGAAGCAGTATTCGCAATTGCAGGTCTCCTTGCAGTAGCATACTTCGTAAGAAGGAACTAATTTTCTAAAATCTAAGAAGGGTGAAAATCCTTCTTAGCTTTTCTTTTATTTGACACGTTTGTCGATAATTTAAAATACCAATAGTCTTATTGTTCTCTCATTGTTAGTCAGTGAGGTCTTTAAGATGAATATGAAACTATTAATGATACCTTTTCTCGCATTGCTTCTTGTGGCAGTGTCTGGTTGTACGGATCCGGCAGAACCAACTGGTCCTGCAGTTGATGGAGTTGTTCTGAGCGTTGATGGAGTTGTTCTGGAAACAGTTCCTGAAGGCTTTGAGTATCTTGGTGCACACGATGTTGAAGCCGACGACATAAGAGTGGACTATGTTGATGTAGAGGGTATTCTCAATGCATCTGAGGCTTTCTACAACCTTGATTCAGCAGATTATTGGATTATGGGCGTCGAGATGGATTCCGTGGAGAGCGCAGAAAACTTCATTACACAGTACAAGGCAGGTTTTGGATCTCTTGCTGTGGGGAATAGGTTCGCTGAAGTACCTTTCAATGAACATGATGCTACAGTTATCACTAAATATATAACAGCAGGTGGGGAATACAATGTGCCAAGGTACAGCTATGTCTGGAACAACGAGAATTTCGTTTTCCTTGTAAAAGGCAATACTGATGATGCTGAAGTTGTATTAAATCTTGCAAAAGCAACCGGATTTTAATCCGGTTTCCTTTTTAATATCTGTAAAATAAGCTATTCAATCGATACGCTTTAATAATACTATGTCCATGTAGGTGCTGCAATGCCCGGGTAGCCTAGTTGGTTGGGGCGCCAGACTCATAGGGAATATTTAACCGTGCGTCCAAATCTCCTGAGAAATCTGGAGGTCGCGTGTTCGAGTCACGCTCCGGGCACTTTGCCTTTCTTATTTTTTTAAGATATGTGCCCATATCTTTACCTTGATGATAAAGCATATATTAACCCTCCACATTAAGTAGTTCCATGAATTTTCAAATTCTGGATGCAGACTATTTTCGCGAGGATAACCAACCTATCATCCGAATCTTTGGGAGATCGGAAGATGGGGAGAGTGTTTGCTGTCTGGTTCCGGGGTTTGAGCCTTATTTTTATTTGAGTGCTTCAGGGGACCTACAAAAGCTCGGTGAAGAGATCATGGAATGTTTCGAGGGTGTAAAGACCTTTGAGATCGTTGAAAGGTTCGAGCCAATAGGTTATCAGGAAACCAAAAAGCACATGCTCAAGATCACTACCTATGATCCTGGCAATGTGCCTGAGATCAGGGATGATGTGGCATCTATGCTTGGTGTCAATGCTATATATGAAACAGACATCCTTTTCAGGAACCGATTCCTTATTGATAAGGGCTTCAAGGGTATGGGCTGGGTGTCAACGGAATCGGAAGAATCGGTTTCGAATGGGAGGATACTGTGCGAACGTGCCATAAAGAGTTCTCATATTACCGAGGTCCAGAAAATTGCCAATTCCTCGTTGAAATACATGGCATTCGACATTGAATGCCTCCCACACGATGGCGGGATGCCAACACCAGATGTTTCTCCTGTCATCATGGTAAGTTTCGCCTTTGAGCCGGCCTACAAAGGTCACAAGACCCTTGTTCTTGTAATGAAAGAAGTGGAGGGTGTTGATGAAGATGTCGAGATGTTCCCGGAGGAATCCGACCTTTTGGACCGTTTCTTTGAGATTATCAGGGACTATGACCCTGACGTAATTACAGGTTATAACATAAACGGTTTTGACGTGCCCTATATCACAGACAGGGTAAAGCTCCTGAACGAATCAGGTTCTAACATCAATTCTGCTGTTGGAAGGGACTCAAGGGCACTCAGCTATCGGAAAGTCATAAATCGTACGATGGTCTCCATTACCGGAAGGGTCGTAGTCGATTCTCTTCCTCTTATCAGGCAACAGTTCAGCTTGAAAAGATATACATTACGTAATGTCTCCAAAGAATTGCTTAATAGGGAAAAACTTGATGTCGATGCGTCTGACATGGAAGAGCACTGGAACGATTCCGGTGAAAAGATACGTAAATTCATTGACTATTCAAGACGCGACTCAGAACTTGCTCTTGATCTCCTTCTGGAACTTAAACTTCTGGACAAGTATATCGCTCTTTCAAGGGTCAGTGGAGTGCTTCTTCAGGATACTGTAAGTGGCGGGCAGACCAATATGGTCGAACATATACTGTTGACCGAATTCGGTAAACAGGGGCGTGTGATGTCCACAAAACCCGATGAAGAAACATCTGCTTTCAGACGAAAGCAGAATGAGGAGCTTAAAGGGGGTGCAGTTCTCGAACCGGAGAAGGGATTGCATAAGAACGTGATTGTACTTGACTATAAATCCCTTTATCCAACCATCATGATGGCCCACAACCTCTGCTATACCACTGTGGTTGCCCCTGGGAAGTATCCGGAAGATAAAGTGATAAGGTCACCCTCAAAAGGCGAGTTTGTAAAACCTGAGATGTTCAAAGGTATAGTTCCTTCTGTTCTGGAAGCCTTGCTTGACAAGAGGGTTGATACTAAGAATCTTATGAAGCAGGCAAGTGACGAAGGTGAATATCAGGTCCTTGATGCGACACAACTTGCTTTGAAGATCCTTCTTAACAGTTTCTATGGCTATTCAGGATATGCACGTGCCAGGCTCTACAGCTTGCAGATGGCAAATTCGGTGACCAGTATTGGAAGGGGGAACATTGCCAGAACGGAAGATATTGTATGTAATCGCATAGGAAAGATCATCCTCAGGGGCAATGAAGCTTATCTTTTGGATGAGATCGATGAGCTAAGGGGTGATGATAAGGTCGTAAAGCTCTCGGTCGCTTATGGGGATACTGACAGTGTGTTCGTACATTGTAAGAACGAGCAGGATCTGGAGTTCGAAGAGGGTGTTTTCTCACTTGACGATTCAGCACTTGTTGGGAAAAAAGTTGCAAGCATAGTAACTGCATCTTTACCTGATCCCATGGAGCTGGAATTTGAAGCTGCCGCAAAACGTGTTTTGCTAATTGCTAAGAAAAGATATGCACAATGGATCTTTGAGCCTACGAACGACGGCTGGACTGACTCTATCAAGGTAAAAGGGTTGGAGACTGTACGGCGGGATTGGTGTGAACTTACTTCAAAAATGCTCAACAGGGTGCTGGAACTCGTACTTAAGGAAGGTGACATTGAAGGCTCTGTGGAGCATGTGAGGGACCTTGTGGACAGGGTAAGGAACCTTGATGCAGAGAAAGATGCCGATCTCTTTGAAGACCTGGTGCTTACAAAGAACTTTTCAAAAAGCCCTTCAAGTTATAAGAACAAACAGCCACATTTGACAGTGGTCGAGAACATCCAGAGACGTACCGGTGTTCGACCTTCCATTGGTGAGCGAATCCCATTCGTGATAATTGCCGGAAAAGGCTTGTTCGTAGATCGGGCAGAAGATCCTGACTATGTCCGCGAGAACAATGTTCCACTGGATGTGGATTACTACATACAGAAACAGATGTTGCCTCCTGTGGAGCGTATCCTTAGTGTTTTCGGCGTTGATATGGCTACCCTTAATCATGATCCAAAGCAAAAAGGTCTCTTTGACTTTGACAGTTCCGTGGAAGAAAATAGCCCTGCTTTGAAAAAGGTCATAAGGACAAAAGAAGTCTCAACGAATGAAGATCAAAAAACGCAAAGCTCACTTTTTGACTTCTAAATTAAAAAATAAATTTAAAAAAAGGATCAGAGCTGCACATAACGTGCAGCATCTCCAAGATCTTCTTCAATTCTGAGTAACTGGTTGTATTTTGCAGTACGCTCACTTCTCGCAGGTGCGCCTGTCTTAATGAGGTCTCCTCCAATAGCTACTGAAATATCAGCTATCATTGGGTCTTCTGTCTCTGCAGAGCGATGGCTTACAACAACGCTGTAACCATTCCTCTGTGCAAGATTTGCAGCATCGAATGATTCAGATATCGTGCCTATCTGGTTGACCTTGAGTAAAAGTGCATTTGCTGCTTCCATCTCAATACCCTTTGCCAGGCGGTTTACATTTGTAACGAACAGGTCATCCCCGACAATTATAGTGTCCCATGCCTCGCTCGTAAGAGTTGCAAAGTCCTCAAATGATTCCTCGTGGAATGGGTCCTCAATTGAAAGGATCGGATATGTTTCAATAAGATCAAGGTAGTAGTCCACAAGTTCAGCAGGAGCTATCTTTTTTCCATCGATGAAATATTTCTCGCCATCGAAGAACTCGGATGCAGCGGAATCAAGCCCGATGGTGATCTCTGATTCGGTATATCCGGCTTCCTCAATTCCACTTACGAGTGCGTCCAGTGCATCAGCAGTTGTTGAGATCGGAGGTGCATATCCGCCTTCGTATCCTACATTTGTTGCAGAAGCGCCGTATTTGTCCTCAAGGACCTTACCAAGAGCATGGTATGTCTCAGCTCCCATTCTCAATGCATTTGAGAAAGTGTCAGCACCTTTTGGCTGTATCATAAATTCCTGGATGGAAAGGTCATTACCTGCATGCTTTCCGCCATTGATCACGTTCATTGTTGGAACAGGCAATGCAAAAGCGTTGGTACCACCAAGGTAACGATAAAGGGCAATTCCAAGGGAATCAGCTGCTGCTTTTGCAGTGGCCATGGAAATTCCCAGAATGGCGTTAGCCCCAAAGGTATTTTTGTTCTCAGTGCCGTCCAGTGCGATCATCAGCTCATCTATCTCACGCTGGTTACGTGCATCCATTCCCAAAATCTCTTTTGAAAGGGTCTTATTAACATTGTCTACAGCGTCCAATACTCCTTTCCCGTTGTACCGGTCAGCGTCCTTATCCCTTAGTTCAAGGGCTTCATTAGAACCTGTGGAAGCTCCAGAAGGAACACTTGCCCTTCCAAATCCGCATCCAGTGTAAATATCTACTTCTACCGTAGGGTTTCCTCTGGAGTCAAGTATCTCTCTGGCATGCACTTTTTGAATTGTGTATTTTGCTTCTTCGCTGATAGAGTTCATGTCTTCACCATTTGGTTATTCTATGAATAAATCGTACATTACAGTATATATTGTTACCGCATTTTGCACTGTTCTTTATATACTCTATTTAAGCAGCGTTAGTTATGCACAGCATAAATATATAAACATCTAAGTACTATTACCATTCATGGCGAGTGAGATGTCTAACTTTATAGATGAGAAGGGGTATGAGGTATCATCCCTATTACAAAGCATTAACGTTTCGAGAATAGAAGCACTTTCAATTGCCTGTCTTCTTAATGGATGTGAACTAAGTTCCCAGGATATAGAAAATGTTACAGGCCTGAGGCAACCAGAGGTAAGTGTAGCTATGCGACCTCTGTGTGAACGTGGTTGGGTGGAGGAAAAGAACGAGAAGAGGACTAAATGCAGAGGAAGGCCTGCAAAATATTACTCGCTCAATATGGATTTCACTGAGATCCTGAAAGAATATGAATCTGATATTCTAAAAGAAAATGAGAAAAGGTTGGAAGTTGTAAAGAGCCTGCGTAATTTAGTAGATTAAGTTGTGATATTTTGATTCATTTTCGATTAGTTCTTTCCGAATGATATCGGAGCAAAGCCCTTGGTGGCATCGAATGCACGCATAGCTTCCATGCCATCGATCTCCATTATGAAGACCTCAAGGACCATGAATGCTGCACTTTCTCCGCGCAAGCAGCCGACATTGACATTGTCGCCACGTCCGGCAGCGGTATGGAGGTGAATCTTAGGTCTGCCTTCTTCTGTAAATATATTCCCAATACCTATCACTTCCTGTGGCTCAGTATGGTTGACCCACATGGGTTCAGGGGGGATTGCATTCTCTTTAGGTCCTACGACAAGGTTGACTTTGGCCACAGCGCCAAGCAGAGTGAATACCGCGGACTTGATGTTCTCTTTTGTTGCAATACCTTCAAGTTCCTGAAGCAGGTCTTCTCCAGTATCTATCCTCACAGTAAATACTCTGCCAATATTTCCTTTTGAATATTCCATATTCTCACCTGATAAAACGTTTTAAATTAAAAATGATCATTTACTATCCTTCCATCAACAATACGAATGATACGATTGGTCTTAGCTGCCATGTTCTCATCATGCGTCACAAGTATGAAGGTCTGTCCATAATCCCGGTTTAGCTTCCTTAGAAGCTCATATATCTTATCGCTTTTTTTCCAGATATCAGTAAAGGCATCATCACATTCTCGAGCGCTGAAAAATCGGGTAATAAATGATGGTACTGAAAGATAAATCCAAGCATCTTGTTACGTGCATTGGAACGTTCCTTGTCCGACATGGTCGTAACATCTTCGCCATCTATCAAGATAGTCCCGCTTGTTGGCGAATCAAGTATGCCTATTATGTGCAGTAATGTACTTTAGCCTGATCATGAGATCCTGAAGGTCTTATTATGGAGAGAAACTCTCCACGTTTGACTTTAAGGCTAAGCCCGTCAAGTGCTTTGCCCCCTAATCCATCTGTGTAGGTCTTCGTAAGGTCTCTGATCTCGATTATATTGGATATATCAACCATTTTATACCTGCTTTTTGCTCGATTCTTTACCATTATCTTGCTGGATCATTTATAATGAATGGTATGCACAAACCATCATCGGTTTTGTTAAAATTATAAAAAAGGGGGTGAATATCCCGCTAAGGATATAATTTAAGGTCAATAGTCGGGTTCAAGCCCATCTATCTGTGAGAATGCTTTATCGATCTCCTTTTGTTCTTCAACTCTTGTTTTCTTCTCGCGTTCCTGATGGATCGCATCTACTGCAACGGAATATAGATTTTCCAGCTCCTTTGCTGCTTCAAGGGTAAGGACGACAAGCACCTGTGGAGCTTCACCTTTCCTGACGATAATACCTTTAAATACATGGCCAACGGATGAAGAAAGTTTTTCCACTTCCGATGATATCTCATCGATGCTCAGATATGATTTATCACCTTTGATGATGACCATGGCCCTGCTTCCTTCTTTGTAAACATCGGTCGAGAACAAAAGGCCGTTTGGTGATAATGCTTTCTGGATGGTGGTCTTGACGTTCATTCCTTTTTCAGCTTCATAGAAACCTATCGTAGCAAGGCCTGCTCCTCCGCTCATCACTGTTTTGAAGTCACCAAGGTCAGTAACCATCATCATTTCACTGTCAAGTGCATCAAGCAAGAAAAGTATGCGTCTTGCGATCATGTCATTGATGCTATTATATGCAGATTGTACATCTCCTCCGATCTGCTTGAGGAACTGGTTATCAGCAAGTATGATCCCATCGACACCACTGTCACGTATCTCTTTCAGGCAGAATGCTGCATTCTGGAGGTAGAGCGTTCCCTCCTCTCTGAAAGGAAGAACAACGACAGCATATACCGGGAAATCATGTTTTTCTTTAATTTCCTTGATAAGGGGTGGTGTGAAAGATGATCCTGTCCCGCCGGATGCAGAAGTTATCACAAATCCCACATCGAAATTACCTCTTTCCTCTATATTGCGCATTATATGGGATTTATTATCTTCAAATACGCTCTTACCAAGAGTACGGTTGGCGCCAACGCCATGCAAGTGAGGAATATGTATCCTGTCCTTGGCTTTGGTAAAACTCAATTCCTTCAGGTCGTTTATCGCAGTATTGATGGCGATAGTTTCGACCTTGCTTTTGTATTTTTGTTGTGAATAGAATTTCGCAAATTTGCTTTTACCACCAAAAGCCTCTTTGTTTATCGCATCAAGGATACGGTTACCACATTGACCATTTCCTACGATCAGTATATTGAGCAAATAATTCCTCCATATTTAATGAAATTGAATATCTTTATGAAATCGTAACTGATCAGAACCTGTACTGTCTGGACCGATGGAACAACCACCCTCCAATAGCGACAATGATCAGCAACGGGATCGCAATCACATACCATGGTTGTTCGATCACTGAATCGAGGTCCCCTCTGGCTACATCGATCGTACTTGTGGTGAATTCGCCCGTCACTTCCTGGCGATCAGGGTTCACTCCATCTTCATACTGATATGAATAATCGGTTGTAATGGTATAAGTACCCAATTCTGTTGGCTTTATCACGAATTTTATCTCTTTTTCCTGATCCAGTCCAAATGTTTCCAGATAAGCCTTTGGCATTCCATTTATAATTTCAATATTGGAGTTGCTGCCTTTGTATTCAACCTCTTCAGGAAGGTGGATGTTCAGTACGACCCCATTCGCAGAAGAATCTCCCTGGTTCTTGATGTTAATGACCACTTCCACTTCATCGTTCCTTTTTATACTACTACTTTCGATGGATGTGGAAAACTCAAGCTCAGCAACTTTTTGTGCATTTTTATCCGTATCAGCTACAGTTATCACTGGTATGTTAGATACCGCTTCGGGAAAATCCAGTTCTGCTTCATTGGAATATGAGGCTCTGGTAGGCTGGAATTCAAATGTTCCAGCTTCATTTGCCTGAAGCTTGTAAAGAAAAATGGTCCTTGTCTCGTATTTGTCGATGGTCATCTGACCTGTCTCTTCAAGAAGGATCTCCTGAAGGATAAATCCTGTAGGTTTTGGATCTGAGAACCTCACTTCCGTAGCCTTCCCATCACCTTTGTTTCTGGCAGTCACTTTGATCGTTACGACCTCTCCCTGATCAACAGTATAACTGCTAACTTCCTTTGTGATCTCCAGTGAAGGGGTTCCGGGATATGTTGCCTTTTCATGACCTCCATCCACTGCCTGTTTCAGGTAGACGTCATCATCATCTGTAATAGTGATAGAAACAGTTGCCTGGGGTAATGTCCCTCCTCCTACGGATAACAAAGTGACCTCAATGGTCTCACCTTCTGCAGTAAAAGTGATGGTATCATCTATATTGATCAGTTTATCGTGTTCAAGCTCTCCTTCATCATATACTTTGAAGACGCAAGACTCAGCGCTCACGAAAACTTCGGCCACATCTATAACAATGTTATTGATCTGATATCCATCCCCTTCTTGGATACTGCCATTGAAAACTATCTCTTTAGAAGCACAGGCATTGCCCGTGAAAAATAAAGATACCAGTGCCAATGTAAGCATCAACAAACACATATTTTTGAACTGAACCATACTTCCCTCAACACAGAAATGAATCACGCAATAGTGTATAATCTTCCAGTATCAATACAATAAGAATCCAATAAATAGTTTATGATATATATTTTGATATTTTACATAAATTCAAGGCTGATATCTATCCATTGCGACTTATGTACAAGTGAACCTACAGAAATGACATCCACTCCTGTCTTGGCATATTCGGAAATATTTGAGAGATCGATCCCGCCTGAAACTTCCAGGATAACATTATTTCTCAGGTCCTCACTTTTTAATGCTTCAACTACCTCTATTGCCTGTCCGGGTGACATGTTGTCGAGCATTATGATGTCAACGCCCATTTTTGCAGCGAGAATTGCGTTCTCAACGGATTCAACTTCAACATCTATCTTTTGCGTAAAGCCTGCAAATTCCTTTGCTGAATTTATGGCATTTTCAAGTCCCATCATGTTAACGTGGTTATCTTTTATCATAATGGTTTCAGAAAGGTCGAATCTGTGAGGATCGCCTCTTCCGGCAATTATGGCAAGTTTTTCGAACTTTCGTATCCCAGGCGTTGTCTTTCTTGTACCGGCCACTTTCACATCTGAGTATTGTCTGACCGTTTCTACATATTCCCGGGTATTGGTTGCGATGCCACTCAAATGCCCCAGGAAATTGAGAGTTATCCTTTCTGCACGAAGTACCGATACCGCATTACCGGAGATCTCAAAAATAGTATCTCCTGATACTAATTTATCTCCATCTTTATGTTTTGCGGATGAATCAAGTCCAAAGTACTCGAATATTCGTTGTGCGATCGGAATGCCTGCAACGACACAATCCTGTTTGACAAAAACGATCGCTTTGATATCTTTTTCAGGAACAAGGGTACAGGAAATGTCATTTGCTCCAAGGTCTTCCTCAATGAATCTTTCAATTTCGCTGGTCAGTATCATATTACCATGTATACCAATGCCTCAAGAGGTTTATATGCTTTTAGCGTGTTTGAATGCTACGTTGTCGAGAGAATATCTCGAACGATGTTCAGGATAATTAAGATATATTATTATTAACATTTCAATATCATAAAATAAAGTTGCAGGAGTCCAGGATGCTAAAGATCGGAGTGTTCGGATGTGGTGCGATCGGTACTGAGCTTTGTAAAGCTATCGATTCAGGCCACATCGGTGTCGAACTGTATGCTGTATATGACAGGCATGAACAGTCACTAATTGATTTGAAAGAACAGCTCAAAAACACTGACCCAAAAGTGCTTGAGATAGTGGAAATGGTAAAGCACGTTGACCTAGTAGTGGAATGCGCATCCCAACAGGCAGTGTATGAGGTAGTTCCGACCACCCTTCATGCAAAATGTGACGTAATGGTCATCAGTGTCGGCGCTTTTGCAGACAAAAAACTTCTCGATACAACATTCGATATTGCAAAGGAAAATGGTTGTAAGGTCTATTTCCCATCCGGTGCCATCGTTGGGCTGGATGGTTTAACATCTGCATCTGCAGCTTCTATATACTCAGTTACACTGACGACCCAGAAGCACCCGAGAAGCCTTGAAGGTGCTCCGTACATCGTCCAGAATAACATCGATCTTGACAGCATCAAAGGAAAGACCGTACTTTTCGAAGGCATGGCATCAGAAGCTGTAAAGGCTTTTCCTGCAAATGTCAATGTTGCAGCATCTTTGAGCATCGCAGGCATTGGTTTTGACAAGACAAAGGTCAAGATCGTCGCGAACCCTGCGCTCACAAGGAACATCCATGAGATAACCGTTGAAGGCGAGTTCGGTATGTTCACAACAAGAGTGGAGAACGTGCCGGCACCGACTAACCCCAAGACAAGTTATCTGGCAGCTTTATCTGCAATTTCCACATTGAAGAAGATAGCCGATCCAATTAAGGTTGGGACCTGATAGCATGCCGAAAAACGTTTATCAGATACACGGATATTGTATGCCGGTCCGTTGGAGTCGTATATAAATAATAAAGAACGGAAAAACAAGTGATCGTATGCAGGACAGGCAATCTCTCATCAACAAGATCAATTCATTGAAAAAAGAACGTAATGCTGTTATTTTGGCCCATTGCTATGCACGGGGTGAAGTGCAGGATATCGCAGACTTCGTAGGCGATTCGCTGGGGCTGAGTCAGGAAGCGGTAGACCAGGATGCAGAAGTTATCGTTTTTTGTGGCGTGAGCTTCATGGCAGAGAGTGCATTCATCCTCTCTCCTGAAAAAACAGTTCTTATACCTGATGCAGATGCCGATTGCCCCATGGCGGCAATGGTAGATGTCGCATCACTGCGTGAACTAAAGGCGCAACACCCGGATGCCATGGTCGTCTGTTATGTCAATACACGAGCCGATATCAAAGCAGAAAGTGATATCTGCTGCACCTCGGCAAATGCTGTGGAAGTTGTAAACTCGCTTGATTCAGACAAAGTTATTTTCGTTCCTGACAAGAACCTTGCAGCATACGTTGCAAAACACACCGATAAGACCATCATTCCCTGGAATGGCTATTGTCCTACACATAATCAGATACTTGCAGAAGATGTGGACCTTGCAATGAACGAGCATCCAGGGGCAGAGATAATGGCCCACCCGGAATGTCGCTCAGAGGTTCTGGAAAAAGTAGACCATGTGTTCAGTACCACTGGGATGATAGGTCATGTGAAAAGCTCCAATAACAATGAATTCATAATTTCCACGGAGCAGGGTATATTGCACCAGCTTGAGACTGAGAATCCCAATAAGAAATTCTATCCCGTCTCAAAATTCACATTCTGTCCGGACATGAAAATGATAGATCTAAGTTCTGTCCTTCGCTGTCTTGAGAACATGGAGACCGTTGTGACCGTGCCAAAAGATATTCAGGTACGTGCAAAGCGCACCCTTGACCGTATGCTGGAAGTAAAACGCAACCGATAATTATTACGGGAGAACGAATGAAAGCCTATCTTGAACTTATGCGTGCCGGAAATTGTGCAATGGCTGCCTTTGCAGGCTTCATTGGTGTTCTGATAGCTTATAATATTCTCTCCTCTGCTTCACCTTACTTATCGCTGTCATTGTTCGATACTTCACTGATCTTTGCCATAGTCTTCCTCGTTACAGGAGCTGGCAACGGCTTGAACGATTATTTCGACATCGAAATCGATAAAGTGAACAAACCCTCAAGGCCGATACCTTCCGGTAAGATCTCCTTGAAAAGCGCCCTTTATTTTTCGCTGCTTCTGTTCATAACAGGGATAGCACTGGCATTTCTGGTGAACTCCCTTTGTGGCATCATAGCTCTATTCAATTCTATAATACTGATATTGTATGCACAAAGCCTGAAACGCACTCCCTTCTTTGGCAATGCTTCGGTCGGTTATCTCACCGGCTCGACCTTCCTTTTTGGCGGTGCGGTCTTCGGCATGTCGGGACTTCAGGCACTTGTAGTCCTTTTCCTTCTGGCAACCCTTGCGACAATAGCACGTGAGATCGTAAAGGATGTTGAGGATATCGAGGGTGATAAAAAGGATGGTGCAAGGACACTCCCGATCCTGATCGGAGCCAAAAAAGCATCATATATCGCAGCAGTATTTGGCTTTATGGCCATGCTTGCAAGTCCGGTACCTTACTTGCAATCCATATTAAATGAAAAATATCTTTTCGTCGTGGCCATTGCAGACATCTTCTTCCTTATCGCGGTTTACCAGATACTAGGGAAAAAGGATGCTGCACACTCATCAAAACTGTTTAAGTTCGCAATGCTCTTTGCACTCATTTCTTTCATCGTAGGTGCCTGAAAAACTCACTTTTGATGAGTTCCGTCCGAAGGCGTGTGTCTTAGATATTCCTTCAACATCATGGGGAACGTATTAGCAGGCACGAACCTTACTCCGAGCTGTTCTGCCCATTTCTGAATACCGTAGTCGCTTGCAACGACCGCTGCGTCCAGTTCCTTTGCAAGGAGCAGTACATCGATGTCAGGTGCACTGTCAAGGATGCCATAACGAAGTGCTGAACGGTACTTGTTCCTGAATTTACCTACAATGGGTCCAATAACCTCACGATCTGTATTATCCTCGATCTCCGAATCAAGGGATAGGCATTGCATCGAAGCTTCTCTGATGGCTTCCTCGGCCACGGTCATACCCTTGTTGATACGTTCTCGCATATAGGATACGTACTCATGGAAAATATGGGATGGTATCTTCACCTCATGTCTGTCCGGTGTCTTTTTGACAAGCCATGTATCTATCATCGCAATGATCTCATCATCGCAGCCATTATTTTTTGCAAACTCATGGAGCTCTTTGTAGACAGATGGGAATGGAACATAACAACTGATCTGTAAATGAAGCCTTGATTCCGCAATAAGCTCAAGTATTGCCCTCATTCCCTGGCAAAGGTCCTCTATCTCCAGCATCTCCCGTGTCTGAAGATCGGTCAAAGCGGTCGTATCTAAAACAAATCTTTGTTTCAACGTAACTTACTCCCCCTATTAATTACTATTAAACCAAAGACTTATGCCTTTTCCCTTAAGTCCTTTTCATTTGCGTCTGGATTCGAGAACATTTGTGCAGTTTCGTCATACATCTTCATTCCATCCGGGGATGTCGAAGCTCTCACTCTTTTTATCGCTGTGCTAAAGTGTGATCTTTGAATGACAACGTTCTTTGCAGTTTCATAGGCCTCATCCTTTGTCATTCCTGACCTGATAACCTCTCGAAGTGTCATCATTGCAGCTTCTCTGCAGATGGCTTCAATATCTGCTCCTACATACCCTTCGGTAAGTTCAGCAAGTTCTTCCAGTCTGACATCTTCTGCAATAGGCTTACCTGAAAGATGGATGTCAAGTATCTTGGTACGCTCCTCTTTATCAGGGGGCCTTACATAGATAAGTCTGTCAAAACGCCCTGGTCTTAAGAGGGCGGGGTCGATCATATCCGGCCTGTTGGTGGCAGCCACTATGACTATATCCTTCAGTTCCTCAATGCCGTCCATTTCGGTCAGTATCTGGCTGACAACGCGTTCAGTTGCCTGCTGGTCGGATCCCATCCCTCGCTTTGGCACCATTGAATCAAGCTCATCGAAGAAAACAACTGTCGGAGCTGCTTGCTTTGCCTTCCTGAACGTTTCCCTTACCGCTTTTTCAGATTCACCCACATATTTACTTAGCAGTTCCGGTCCTTTGATACTAATGAAATTTGCCTCACATTCATTTGCAACTGCCTTTGCCAAAAGGGTCTTGCCTGTACCTGGAGGTCCGAACAGCAGTATCCCTCTTGGTGGTGTGGTGTTCAGGGTAGTGAACATCTCGGGATATTTAAGAGGCCATTCAACTGCTTCTATCAGTTCCTGTTTCACTTCATTAAGTCCGCCAATATCTTCCCACCTCACGTGTGGTATCTCCACAAAGACCTCCCTTAAGGCCGAAGGCTCGATATTGCGGTGTGCCTCTATGAAATCGCTCTCGGTCACCACAAGCGTTTCCATTATCTCAGGTGGGATCTCCTCTTCGAGACTGATCATCGGAAGCATCCTGCGCAGGGCATGCATTGCGGCTTCTTTACAAAGAGATGCAAGGTCAGCTCCGACAAATCCATGGGTGATGTCCGCAATGCCTTCAAGGTCCAGTTCCTCTTCGACCGGCATACCTCGGGTGTGAACATATAATACCTGTAACCTTCCACCCCTGTCAGGGATCCCTATCTCTATCTCCCTGTCAAAACGCCCTCCACGGCGCAGTGCCTGGTCAATGGAATTTGGTCTGTTGGTTGCAGCAATGACTATAACTTTCCCCCTGCTCGTTAACCCATCCATCAGCGTAAGCAACTGGGCCACGACCCTTCTTTCCACTTCACCTACAACATCATCTCTTTTCGGTGCAATGGAATCTAATTCATCAATGAAGATCACTGAAGGTCCTTCCTTTTCAGCTTCCTCAAAGATCTCTCGAAGCTTCTGTTCACTCTCTCCGTAATATTTTGAGATGATCTCCGGTCCGCTTATGGGTATGAAATTTGCCTCACTTTCGTTCGCTACGGCCTTGGCTATCATTGTCTTTCCTGTACCTGGAGGTCCGTAAAGCAAAACTCCTTTGGGAGGGTCCACTCCAAGCTTATCGAAAAGTTCAGGATGCCTTAGTGGCAGTTCGATCATCTCGCGCATCAAGCCGAGTTCTCGCTTTAGCCCGCCAATGTCCTCATATGACACTTCTTCCCCTGCATCGGCTTCATTTATAGGCTCAACTATCTCTATCTTGGTAGTTCTTGTGACCACTACCGGTCCACGGGGCTTGGTAGCCTTTACCAAAAAAATAAGCGGGTTATTTATGTTCTCCACACGAATGCGCTGGCCTTTATCAACAGGTCTTCCTTCTAAACTAAGGTGCACAGAACGTGACAGCCTTTCGCTCAAAACAGGTTGGGTTGGAGCAAGAGTTATCTTTTCAGCATCTTTCTCAAGTATCTTTTTTACAGTCACATGATCATCAATACCGACCCTCGCATTGCTGCGAAGATTTCCGTCGATACGGATAATGCTCTTTTTTTCATCATCCGTACCTGCCGGATATACCCTTGCGTAGGTATTTTTCTTGTTCTTGATCTCGATGACGTCTCCGCTTCTTGCATCGATAATCTGCATAAGGGCATTTGGAAGTCGGGCAATCCCTCTTCCCGCATCACGGTGGTTTGCTTCTGTAACACGTACTGTGATATCTTCGGACATCCTGATCACCTTGCTCAATTAAAAAGTAGTATTGGTCTAAGTAGTGGCGCTAAGATCCACTTGAGTAAAATTCACAGTACTAGTATAAAAAAGAAATGTTTTAAAAAAGTGTTTTTGGAAATAAAAAAAAGAGACCTTTTCAGATCTCACGTCTCAATTTCTCAACAAGTTCCTGTTTAATTGAAGTGCTGCGGTCTCCACCACAGACTATTCCGCGTACGCCAATGATGGTTGGCTGGATACGCTTCAATGCTGGAATGTCATCGAACTTGATGGTTCCTGCAATGGCGGTCTCGAGTCCGCGGGAGTGTGCATCGTTGACGAATTCGATAAGGTCTTCCTCGGTCATGAACTCTAATGTAGATCGTCCGTCCTTGAGGCCAGTATCGACCATAACAAGGTCAACGCCTGCTTTCTCACAAATTGAAGGGAGAAGTTTCGGGTTGATGGAGTTAATGCGCTCGTGATCGGAATATCCGCAAGCTACAACAGTGACGTCCATGTCCTTTACGGATTCAACGATACCGGTAAGCATTTCGTATGCCTGCTCTTCGGTGTTGATGTCATAAAGGCCTATCTTCACATAATCTGCACCGGCAGCAGCAGCTCCGTATGCTGCAAGGGCTGCGGTACCTGGCTTGTAGCTGAAGTCCCCAAGTGCGGCACTGATCGGTCTTTTACCTCCAACAGCATCCTTTACTCCCTTAATGACCCATGGATAGTTAGCACCCAGTGAACCTTCCTTTGGATTCTTTACATCGATTATGTCTGCTCCTCCGTTGAGTGCAGCTACCGCTTCTTCAGTGTTGATCGGACTTACGAGTAATTTCATGTATTAGCCTCTTTTTTATAAGATGAGATAAATTATCAATTTAATATGTTTCAAACCGTCTTTGTATTTGATGTATATAACCGTAATGCTGTCCATGCGCAGGGAGGGGACCGGCAAAAATATCGTCCGGTACACGAAATCAGTAATATCTGCACAACATCGGACCCGGTTGGTATTGTTCGGGAACTGCGTCCTGCCGAGGTCTATATCGCAGACCTTAACAGACTTCAGGGGCAGGGTGAGCCAAACATAAATTTTGATGTGATAAGGGGAGTTTCAGAGCTTTCCAGAACGATGCTGGATCCTGGGATCAGCTCCTTTGAAGATGTTGCCGGGGTTTTAGGGCTTGCAGAGCATCTTGTACTGGGTACAGAGACCGCATCTTTGGATTCCATTACTAAGATAGCTGCCGCATACCCTTCACAGATAAATGTGAGCATTGATAAAAAGAACGGCAATATCCTCTCGTCTGACCCTTTGATGCCGAAAGATCCCTTTGAGGTCGTAAAGGTACTGAACGGTCTGGAGATAAATGACATAATATTCCTTGACATAGATATGGTGGGAACCTCCTCAGGGTTCGATGCACAATTTTTAAGTCTTATAGCAGATATTTCTGACCACAATGTTCTCCTTGGCGGAGGCGTAAGGGACGTGGAAGATATTAGGCAACTGGAAGCTATTGGTATCAAAGGTGCATTGGTTGCAACCGGATTGCATAATGGTTCCATTCCTATGAAGATGGTCAGGTAATTAATAGATCTTCAATTTACATTGAATTTGGGTGATAAATATGGCAGAAGAAAATAAAGTTGTAAATGAATCTGAAGAAAATAAAGAAGTCCGTGACAGCGAAGAATATATGGAGATCAAAATGGGTGGTGGATGGTATCTTACAATATCTCTTGCAACAAGTGAAAAGTATGAAAATGAGTATGTAGAGGTTGCAAAGGAAAGGAGTGGCCAGAAAAGAAGCCGCTTTAATCTGAATCCAAAACACGTCCGTGAGTTCGGTGAACTTCTTGTAAAGTTCGCAGACTCTAACGACCTTTAATTTTCAATGATCGATGTGATTGCTTGCAACACATCTTTCTCTATTTCTTTTAATTTCCTGTCCGTATCGATAACAACGAATCTTTCTGGTTCCTTTTCTGCAAGCTTCAGGTAGTTCTCTCTGACTCCTTTGAGGAGGTCTATCTTCTCGAACTTTGTCTGTTCCCCTCTTTTGCTGCATCGTTGTACCGCAACAGCCGGATCGATGTCAAAAAGCAACGTGAGATCAGGGATAATTGTCCAACCTCTGTGGATCATCTGTATCCACTCCATGGGCTCTTCCATTCTCTCTTTCAGAGTCATGCCCTGATAGGCATAACGACTGTCTGAATACCTGTCCGAAATAACTATCTTTCCTTCTTCGATTGCAGGTCTTATCAGGGTTGCAATGTGGTCTGCATGGTCTGCAGTGAAAAGCATAAGCTCGGCAAGTTCATCGGTGTCTGACTGGATGGCCTTGTAAACAGCATCCCCTATCCAGCTTGTGGTGGGCTCTCTTGTGAACACCGCGTTAGCAAAGCTCGGATGGGAGTTAAGAAAGCTTGTAATGGTAGATTTTCCGGACCCATCTATTCCTTCCAGTGTTATGAGCTTTCCTTTCATGGGGATTACATGTATCCTTACAATTTTAAATTTATGTCCTCGAGGTGCTTTCACTTCCACACTGCGGGCATTTTATAGGGATAAAATTAGGATCTGCCTGAAAGACGAAGTCGCACACATTACATCTGAAATATACCTTTGACTGGTCAATATCATCCATTTGATCACCTGAATATTTATACAGTCAATTGATTGTAAAGCAAACAATATTAATATACCGCTATTCAATAACATTGTTCAAGGTATTGAACATGACAAAACTGGGAGTTATAGTACGTGGAAAATACGGTGGCCGGCTTATTGAGACCGTTAGGTCCAGATCGGATCTGGAAGTGATCGTCGCCGAGGTCCCTGAACACCTGCCGGAGCTGATCGATGAGCCTGAAGAGTTCTTTTCAGAACTTGATTTTAACGAGAAGGTTTTCGATGCTGATATAATCATCACTTACTCGCTGCACCCTGACATCACCCCACAGATCGCCAAAATAGCCGGTGAGGCCGGCGTAGGTGCTTTGATAGTTCCCGGAGGTGCGGCAAAGGCACCTATCCGGGAACTGGAGGAGATATCTTCAAAGTATGGTATCTTCATTGAGGTCGATGATATTTGCTGCAACATTGCATCCGATCCCAGTACAGACGCCTTTACTTCCTTTTTTGGAAACCCTGTTCTCGATGTCGAGGTAAAGGACGGTAAGATCTCGAAAGTCAATGTCATCCGGGGAGCGCCCTGTGGCAGTACCTGGCGTATGGCAGATGCTCTTGTGGGTACACCTGTTGAAGAGGCCGGCGCAAAGGCAGGTCTATTGATATCACAATACCCTTGTCGTGCGGTTCGTGGGAATATGGGCGGAATTCATGAATCATCTGAGATGCACAAAAAAGTAATAGATGCTTCAATTAAAAAACTGATCACTGGTCTGTCAGGATAAAAATATCACAGGCAGACATTTGCATGTCTGCCGTTTCTATTATTTGTTCTGAAGCTTGATCCTATTTCCGAGAATACATCTTCCGCCGCGATGTCCTCCCAATGGATTGAACGTAGTTCCAAGGGAGTTCATACATCTTGCCATGACCGCTGCACCTCTTGCAAGACCGTCATCAACGAAAACAACGTTCTCTTCGATCTTCTCATGAAGGTCGAGTTTGTCAAGATATTTCAGTGCAAGCTTTGCTTTGTCGCCACTGATGCCGGCTCTTCCGGTGATTCCGATCGTGGTTTCCGGGAAAACGAGTCCTTCTTCCTTTGCAACACTGACAATTCGGTAGATCACATGTGCCATTACCTCATCAATGACAGCAAAAAGCACTTTCATGCCGAATTTATCGTATATCTCTCCGCCGATCTCTGATAATTTATCGAAATCTGAACCGTTCACTCCCACATCACAGCCGATGAGCACGACACCGATCTCTTTTGCAGCGGTAGGGTTTACCGGCACACTTCCGTAACGGTCCCTATTCTCAGGAACCTTTTCGATTATGATGTACTCAAGGGCTTTCTTTGCGTATTCATGTATATTTTTGCCTTTCAGAAGCAATGTGAGCTTATCCGCATGTACGTCCTTGAAAACATCAAGGGCGGTTCCAACTTTCTTATCTACTGAACCAGTTCCTTTTATCATGGCATCCGGAATGGCACCTGCAAATCCACAGAAATTACCAATGGTCTTTGCATAGGGTTCATCAGGGCTGATTATCCTGCCATCGAGGGTTGTACCAAAGTCCATTGACATGCAGGGGTTACGGAAATCCACATCCACCCATTTGGCACCTTCCTTGATGCCGGCGGTGGCAAGTTCGCCCTCCATTTCGTTTGCAACTATTTCCACACCGGTAGCTCCGGTTGGTGGGAGTACACTGGCAACAGCACCGTCAAAGAACACTTTGTCAAGCTTGCTGTGCTTTCGGAATTTCTCGGGTATGTTGTCGATTCCCATTGGTGGTGTCATGTTCTTAGGAGGTACCCCTGCTAGAAGACAGCCATCAGCAAGCGCTTTAATGAACTCTCCTACTTCTTCGGGAGTATCGAACCCGGCAACAACTCCGGTTGAGCGGACAACAAAATTTATATCGGTCTTTATGTCAAGGTTTGCCTTTTTAACTGCCTCTATCAATGTGTTCTTGACAAGTTCTGATACCGATTCGCGTGTAAGCTCTATTCCATTTAGAGTTCTGCCAAAAATGGTCTCTCCTTTCTTTGGAGGCCTGACATCCCTTGTCATCTTCACTATCTTGGTGACAAGATATGTCTTACCTTCATCCATATTGGTGGCTGTAAGTATACACTTCGTAGTGGTGTTACCAACTTCCACAGAAGCAACTATGAAAAATGGTTTTGAGCTTGATTTGAGGTCAAGGAGTCGGACACCGGGATTTTCTGCAATTTTTGGTTTGTGGGACATTATTTCTCTTCCGGTCACTGTATGAATCTGTTAAGGCGTTCAACGAGTTGTTCTTTCTGGAGTGCTCCTACTATCTGGGTAGCAGCTTTTCCGTTTTTAAAGACCAAAAGTGTTGGAATGGATGTTATATTAAAATTTCTTGCGATCATCTGGTTCTCATCAGTGTTCAATTTCCCGAAAACTATCTTTCCCTGATATTCTCTTGCAAGGGCATCAATAATGGGAATAAGTTTTCTACAAGGTCCACACCATTCTGCCCAGCAGTCAATTACAGTGATAGGGTACTTTGATATGAACTCATTGAAATCTGCATCCATAACATGTATGGGTGCATCCGGGAACGCTTTAGCTTCAAGGCCCTTTTTGATCTGTTCCAACCGTTGTTTTCTAATCTTCTCTAAATCATCCATAATGCTCACCTGTATCTTTTCGTGAGGACATAATTTCAATTTTATGATCGCATTGTTACTAAAGTGATCACATTAAATAATGTGTACTCTTGTGTTGGTGCAGATTAATGTTACTAAAACATTTAAAGTTTTGGATGGTTTTTCATAAAATCTGCACAACCGGTTATTGTCATGCATTTAGGTTCTTCCAAAGGTTCTGAACAAGGATCCAGAGGGTGAATTCATGAAAGCTCACTGTAGTAAAAAAGCAAGTGTAAAGGACACTTTTTCAAGATGATGTGTGCAGCAAAAAGGGTCTCAAAATAAAAGAAAGATGTGAACATCGAGCCAAGCCGTGGAAATATTCACTGTAGGACTTTTGTTCACCTGATCAAGAAAATGATCATCTTTTGTAAATATCGATCTGTTTCTGGTGGCCCAAGGTCCTTGTAATGAAGAATGCTACAATTCCTATGGAAACACTTGTCAATAGTACCATCACAAGGTTACCTTCATCAGCAAAATTCATTAAGGTGATGAAAAGGTACACTGTTAAGATCAATCCGATTATAACAACGTATGTGGTCGGCTTCTTATATAATTTTTCTATCATGTTGGTCCTCATGTTTGTAACTTATCGGTATTATATCTTATCGTGTACTCAAACATCAGGATGTTCTTCTATGGGACTTCTTTTGAGCACTCCGTTGATATATTCTATTTTCCGTATTCTCTCAACGGTCATAAGGTTGAATATTTGCTCGATGTCTTCAGGATACGAGTCATCTACATACATGGGATGATATGGCTGCAGGTCCTGTTGCGCAACATAGAACATGTTATTTGCAAAAATGACGATGTATCGAAGGTCATACTTCTTGAATGTGCTAACGATGCTCTCCATTGACATTGGATGGTTTGCAAATTCAAAGTCCTTCTCGGTCATTTCGATGGATGCCTCGAATGTGGCATCGTTTTGCGCAGTTGTCATGACATTCTTTAAGTTATTCTTCTACGAAATCACTGTGTGGATTCAGGTCACAGCCTGTACATGGAAGGCACATTGTTTTGAAAGTGTCAGCACGGAGTCCGTATTCGTCCAGTACCTCACGAAGCAGCTTTGTAAGCTTGAGCAACCTTTCCTTTGAAGGTCTTTCAATGAACACTTCTCCTTCACGCAATGGATGTTTGCTCGCAGGTCTCAATATGGGTACAACTCCGATTGCAACCAGCTCACGTATTCCGCTTTCAACACTTTCATCGGTTTCCCCAAGACCGATTAGAAAATTCGCACAGACCTTGTTCTTGCCGAACATTTCCACAGCCTCTCTCAGTGCGGCCAGTATAGGCTCAAGGTCCTGGTCCCCGCAGACCTCCCTGTAGATCGGTCTGTCCATTGTTTCGACATTATATTTTATCTCGTCCACGCCGGCAGCTTTCAATCTTTTGTTAGAATCCGGGGTCGCATAGATGGCAACACCTATGGGTACATTGTACTTCTTCACTGCATCAATGACTTCCAGTGCTCTGTCGAGTTCCTTTTCCGTGGATTCATCCACGCCGGATGTTATCGAAATAGCTTTCATCTTACCGCTGGCATTCGCCTTCCCGATAAGCTCTGTTATCTCTTCTATTGTCTTTACTTTGCCATTGAGCTTAGGAACCGGGCAGAACTTACAATCGTAGATGCACTTCTCTGTCATATTGATATATGCCTGGTCAGGGCAGTGAATAAGCTCATCCTCTATCTGGCCTCTTGCAAGCTCCTTTCCATCTTTCAATATGACTATCTCATTTCCTTCTTCAACTGCTTTGAGTGGTGACTCCTTGTTCAAAGCCAACCTGACCCTCTGGTTGCCTGAACGGAAGAAAAAAGCGGTTTTCCCTGCTCCGGGACCGGCAGTAGGTACTGTTATCTTACCCAGAAGGGATTGTTCTATGTCAAGGCTTCCAATAGCAAGGAGTTCAGCTTTTATTTCAGGTTTCATCGTTTATCGCCATGTTCTTTTGTTTTTATGCTTCGCTGGCTATTGCCACCGGGATATATCAGTTTTTCGAAAGTTATCATCAATTGAAGCATTTCACTTTTTGTAGATGTTATATATACTTATTATGAATACGGCAATTCCTACCGCCCAGAAAAGCCCTTTGAGTCCCAGGGCAATGACCGTGATCATAAAACCTGCTATGAATGGGTTTTTCTCGTTGGATGTAGTACTCCCTATATCCAGTTTTCCGGCTTTAATAAGATATGCTGTTGTAAAGAAGACCAGCGCTGTTGCCAGTAATTGCAGGCCATTGTAGTAATTATAGTCTGACAGCACCATTATGGCTCCGACTATCGTGAACAGTGTGGCTGCAATAAGAAGGAGTACCATCCAGTTTTTGTTGTAATTGTTCAGGTTGAACATTTTCCCACTTTAATAATGTGGTTGATGTTAGTGTGAACCACCGCCTAGTAAAATAGGTGGCTTCTTGTTTCATTGATTACCTACCGGAATCTCCACGAGCTTGAAATGGGGAAGTTCCTACCCTACTATGTCTTCGTTCCTATCTCGATTCGGCTTTACGTGTTTCGAGTAAGAACGAAACTTTATCCACGACCTGATTCGCCTTGTAGGTGGACATATCGTACAGAGGTTGCCTGGTTCTCACAACCAGTGACTAATGTGAGATACGACGGCATATCATATACGCATTCTTATGGAATATATGGGCGAAGTAATTCAAACAAGACTTGATGCAATTCATCCACCTGTTTCATATTGCAGTTACACTGCAAGACATCCAGATTGATCTGGATGTTTTCTATGAAATGAAACTCCCATTAGATATTCGATTTAATGCGAAATTGAAATGGGTGGCTTCTTGCTTATTTAATTATAAAAGAATTGGTGAAACTTTTTGTAGTGTCTAAAAATAAAAAAGGGAGTGATAGGGGTTGAAAAGGAATAAAAGGCTTAGAGCAGCCTCTTCAGATCCTCTTCAACTGTTGTGTTGGGTGCGATGTTAAAGTTCTCAACGAGGACGTTGAGTACATTCGGAGACACAAATGCAGGCAGTGTAGGTCCAAGTGTTATGTTCTTGACACCGAGGTGGAGCAGTGCAAGCAATACAAGTACTGCTTTTTGTTCGTACCATGCGATGTTGTATGATACCGGCAGGTCGTTTATGTCCTCAAGACCGAAAGCTTCGGCAAGCTTCTGTGCAATGACCACAAGGGAGTACGAGTCATTACACTGTCCTGCGTCCAGTACCCTTGGGATCCCATCGATGTCACCAAGGTTCAGTTTATTGTAACGGTATTTTGCACAACCTGCTGTCAGTATGACCGCACTCTCAGGAAGGGCTTCTGCAAATTTGGTGTAGTAGTCCCTTTCCTTATGCCTTCCGTCACAGCCTGCCATGACGATAAAGCGTGTGATCTTTCCACCCTTTACAGCTTCGACGATCTTATCTGCCACAGAGAGGGCAGCAGCGTGTGCGAATCCTCCGACAATGGTGCCGTCTTCAAGTTGTTTTGGGGGCTGGCATGCAATCGCCTGTTCTACTATGGCGGAGAAGTCCTTTGAGCCATCCTCTTTAGCATCGATGTGTTTTACCCCATCGAAACCGACTACGCTTGTGGTGTAGACCCTGTTGATGTAACTGTTTTTTGGAGGGACAAGACAGTTGGTCGTCATGAGTATAGGGCCATTGAACGTTTCGAATTCGCTCTTCTGGTTCCACCATGAACCGCCATAGTTTCCGACAAAGTGGTCATATTTCTTGAATGCGGGATAGCAGTTTGCAGGAAGCATCTCGCCGTGGGTATAAACATCGACACCTGTGCCTTCGGTCTGTTTGAGCAACTGTTCCATGTCCTTAAGGTCATGTCCACTGATGAGGATGCCCGGATTGTCCCTTGTGCCCAGGAAAACTTCCGTTGGTTCGGGATTGCCGTAGGTGGATGTGTTCGCTTTGTCAAGAAGTGCCATTGCATTGACACCATATTTTCCACATTCGAGGACAAGTCCTACCAGGTCGTCAACGCTCAGGCTGTCATCAAGGGTTGAAGCAAGGGCCTTTTCGGCGAATTCGGATAGTGTTTCCTCGGTGTATCCAAGGACCTCTGCGTGGTGTGCATATGCAGCCAGACCTTTCAGACCGTATACCATCAGCTCTCTGAGGGACCTGATGTCCTCGTTCTGGGTGTTAAGAACTCCTACGCTTGCTGTCTTCAATGCTTCAGTATTGATTATTGCAGCTTCCGGGATGTTGAACCTTGTCTCCGGATGGCTTACTCCAAGAGTTGCTTTTACTTTTTCACCGAAGGACATGTCCTTTGTTTCTCCAAGGTTGATGTTCCTTGTTGTGAGGTTCTTTTTGATGCTCTCTCTCAGTGAGATGCCTTCATTGATGAACTTATTAAAGTCACTTGAACTGAAATTAGTGTTAGTGACAGTTGAGAATAGTGCTTTCATGAGGAAGCTATCGACATTTTTGTCTTTTATCCCATTCTCCCTTGCTTTCTGATTATAGTATGCGATCCCCTTGAGGATGTATGTAAGTTGGTCCTGTAGATCTGCGACATCCGCTGTCTTTCCACATGCTCCGGCTTTGGTACAGGATTGTCCGTTAATAGTTTCTTCACATTGATAGCAATACATTTTTTTCTCTCCTTTTTGCTGCATCAGTTAAGTATCATTAGGATATTAACTACATTAATGATACTACTATATAAATGACTAGTTTCCCGGTTGATACCTGCTATCAGTGAACAATGGCCTGGCATCGATTCTTAATTTTTCTCTTGTGAGAATCTATTTATAGAAATGAGGGAATTTAGCCGGAAAGGCCCGATACTTTATCAGGAGTTACTAAAATGATCCCCGCTGAATTCCTTGTCATTCTCTTAGGTCTTGCTTCCGCTGCAGCATGGGGTGCGGCTGATTTCGGAGGAGGTTTTGCTTCAAAGCGTACCAGTGAGTACTCTGTTGTAATTCTAATGCAGGCTGTAGGTCTGATACTGCTTCCAATACTGGCTATGGGTTTCTCAGAACAGTTCCCACAGGGCGGTGGTATCTTCTGGGGCTTTGTCGCAGGTGTGGCAGGAAGCCTTGGTCTTGTCTTTTTATACCGTGCTCTTTCTCAGGGGAAGATGGGAGTGGTAGCTCCTGTCTCTGCGATCATCACGGTGGCTTTGCCGGTGATATATGGTGCTGTTAAGGAAGGGTTGCCGTCGGGGTATCAAATGGCGGGGTTCATGGTGGCCCTTGTGGCAATGTGGATGATAAGTAGCAGTGATGATAATGGGGATATAAGAAGGCAGGACATTGTGCTGCCTTTGTTGGCAGGGGTAGGGTTTGGTATCTTCTTTATTTCAGTTGATATGTTCAGTGAGGATGCTGTATTCTGGCCTCTTACGGTTGCAAAGTTATCTTCGGTCATAACTATATTGCTGATCTCAATTCTCACAAGATCCCAGGGAATCCCTACTCGGGGGGCACTTCCGCTGATAATCCTTGCAGGAATATTCGATGCAGGGGGAAATCTTTTCTTTGCACTTGCCTCTCAGGTAGGAAGGGTCGATATCGCCACGGTCGTTGCATCTCTTTATCCCGGCAGCACTGTGTTGCTTGCATGGATATTCCTGAAGGAAAGGCTTGCTCTGAAGCAATGGATGGGTGTGGTTCTGGCTCTGGTGGCTATCGTCTTTATCTCTTTGTAAGTGTTTGAATATATTGTATACCATGTTATCTCTTTAGATAAGATTAGTTATCCATTTACAATACTATTTATACTGAGATAGCTAACTTAGTTTTAAGGTTAGTTTGGGGGTATGTGGAAACTTACAAAGCGTAAATCCATACATTCCCTGCCTTTTAGATTTTCCTGTACTGCTTTTAAAAGTAGCTGGGATTAAATTCAGTATTTGGAGGGTAATAATATGGTTGATAAATGTGAAAATCTTTTGAACAATGTCTTGCTGTATAGTCCACAAAAGGGAAGTGATCCTGCGGTTGTTTTCTCTTCTATAGTGAAAGAGGATGGCACTGTAAAAAGAAACCGATTGTATCGCATTTATTCCGGGCATGGGTATAATAGGTCCAATTAATGGGGGTATTATAAAATGAGGAGTTCTGAAAATGGTGGTGGCATGGAAGATATGACCTTGCTATATCTACAGCCGGTCGAGAATAGTGATTCTACACTGGTGTTTTCCATAAATGTAGGTACAGCTGGTAAGATAGATAGTAGTGGTCTTTTTAAAATAGATAAGATGCAGGATAATCTGTGATCAATACCTTGTTACAACTCATCCTGTGAGACCATCCGTTCGGGAAATTTCCTGAATGGATATTTTTTATTTCACAATACCATTATGCTTTTGTTATGGTTTTGCCTAAGGGAAGGCTGTGTTAAGGGGGTTTTTCAGAATCTCCCTCAACTTCCACAAAAGAGAGTTTAATGGTTCCCCATGTGGAATCCACAAGTTCCAGTTTGAAGCTCGATGTTCTCATAGTAAGTACCACCTTTTTTTCCATTCCTAATTAACAATCAGTAATACTACTACTTATATATTATCGAGTTAATTCATTGGTGCGCATGCTAATCATAGGGATCAATTCGAATATTCACATCACATAATATTAATTGCATTTCATGAACTCGATTTTTAAAAAGATAAAATATTCTGGTATATTTCTAAAAAGTAACTCAAACGGGGAAATTTGTCTGGTCAGTGATAGATCACTGTTGAAAATGGGGTATGATGATCCAATTCTCTTCCTTTTTCTTTTTCTAGCTGTGATCTCTGCCCTGACTCCAGATCATCTCTCTGGTATATGACCAACGAATCATATTTCGCTACAGTTCACCCCTATTTTTCCCACAAGTTCAGCTATGGAATTGAGTATCTCATACCCCTGCACACTTATCTGGTATTCACCTCGTTCGCCACGCTGTCGGATCATTCCTCTGTTCTGCAGTTTTTCCAGATGGAAAAGAAGATTTCCTCCCCGAAGTTTTGTGCGCTTTGAAAGTTCGGTGAACGATCTTCCTTCATCGTACAATGCTTTTAAGATCTGGATGCGTACTGCGCTGCTTAACGGGTCCCCTATCAAGTTGGATACCTGCTCTTCATGGAGGTCCTGAACCTGCAAATGCGTACCGCTCTCATTTCGGTAGACCCCTATTGTCTGTAGCATCCCTACCTGCTGGTTGAAATATCCTTCAGCCCGTTGGATACAGTTGGGACAGTGATCGAATGGTGCCAACTCCTTCACTTTATCAAAGTTCCCACGTATTTTTTCGATATTTTCATCAGTTACCTGTCCTTTTCTGGTATAGTCCGCCAGATCCTCAAAAAAGTCGACTAAATGCGGTATGCACTGTGTACGCATCGGACATTCCTTCTCTTCGTTCCCGATGATCTCATAGGCATTCTCCAAAGATCTGTTGAGTATTTCTACAGCGCACTGGTTCTTGAACTCATTGAACAATGAATTGGTTTGACTTCCGGCAACTTCACTCCTGAAACGATTCAGTTCCGAACGAAGTCCAGTGATCTCCTCATGCAACAAGGAAATATCTTCTGATGTTACTTTTTGTTTGCTCATAATGCCATGATCTCCCTGGTGAATTTATTATTTTTTGGTTAGAAATATGTATCAGAATACAGTTTTGTACACTTTTATAACATTTTACTATATTTACATGCATGTATTAAGTATCTGTGGTGATCAAAATGATAACACTTACAGAAGAGATGAAAGCCGCATTCAATACAATAAAAATCTTTCCTGTTGCCACTGCCTCAAAAGAGGGAGTCCCAAACGTTGTCCCTATCGGAGTTATTTCATTGGTCGATGACAGTACTATATGGATCGCAGACAATTTCATGAAAAAGACCCTCTCAAATGTCCTGGAGGATCCAAAGGTTCCCATCTACGTCTGGGGGCCAGAGACAAAAGGTTCTTTCCAGATCAAAGGCGATGTAGAGTTAAAGACAAGTGGTCCCGAATTTGGAACAATTAAGGGAAAGTCTCCGGCAAAAGGTCTTCTTATCGTGAAGATCACAGATGTCTACGACTGCAGGGGATAAGCTGTTTTAAATTTCTCTCATATCTCTCTCCACAAAGGATATGGTCATTTCATGAAATGCTATATTTTATCCATGTGGAGTTTCCTCCTTTTTTGATATCCTCGGCCGTTTTCACAAATTATTAATATTGATCTGCTCGGTCAACCCAACATATTAATATTAAGTACTTGATTTCTATCAGTCATATTAGAACACACTATGTTTTATTATTCCAATTATTTGAGGAATTCCTTATGATCACAAAAGACGAGGTAGAACACGTAGGATGGCTTTGTCGCATCGAGATAAATGATGCAGAGGCAGAAGAATACGCTGTGAAGTTAAGTTCTGTATTGGATTATTTTGGTCAGCTTGACGAAGTGGACACTGAAGGTGTTGAACCTACATATCATGTAGCAGATATCATGAATGTATTCCGGGAGGATGTTGTCACACCGTCACTTGACCAGAAAGATGTGTTGACGAACACTGCTGAAGAAAAGGACGGCTATATCAAAGCGCCGAGGATCATTTGAGGTGTAGAATGACTAAATGGTTAAGCATTTCTGATGTTAAAGAGATAATTGCTGCGACCTCCGCAGAAGAAGTGACCGCTTCATACCTTGAGCTCATCGAAAAGAGCAGTATCAATGGATACACTTGTACCTCTGATGGTGCACTGGATACTGCTAAGATGGTCGATAAAGGTGAAGTCGCTGGTCCTCTTGCCGGGGTCCCTATTGCTATCAAGGATAATATTTCTACAAAAGGGCTTGCAACAACTTGCAGTTCGAAGATACTGGAAGGTTATGTGCCTCCTTATGATGCCCATGTTATCGAGAGGCTCAAAGCGGCTGGAGCGGTCATCATAGGCAAGACGAACATGGACGAGTTTGCTATGGGTACATCCACCGAGTCAAGCTGCTATGGTGTCACTCTTAATCCCTGGGACCATGAGAGAGTTCCCGGAGGTTCTTCCGGTGGCAGTGCCGCAGTGGTTGCAGCAGGTGAATCTCCTATATCACTTGGTTCCGATACAGGTGGTTCTGTAAGATGCCCAGCTGCTTTCTGTGGTGTCGTAGGCCTTAAACCGACCTATGGTGCAGTTTCACGGTATGGCCTGATCTCATATGCTAACTCCCTCGAACAGATAGGTCCAATGGCGACCTGTGTTGAGGATATCGCAGCCGTTATGGATGTGATAGGCGGGTATGATGCTCGTGACAGCACTTCCATTGATAATAAGATCGATTACCAGGCGGCACTGGTCGATGATGTGAAGGGTCTTAAGATCGGTGTGCCGGATGAGTATTTTGGCGAAGGCGTTGACAGCAGTACCGAGAAGGCTGTGTGGGATGCGATCGCCAAGTACGAGGAAATGGGTGCTTCCTGGGGGAAGGTCTCTATGCCGAACACGAAGTACGCCCTTGCAGCTTACTATACGATAGCCATGAGCGAAGCTTCATCCAATCTTGCACGTTTCGATGGTACTCGCTACGGTCCGAGGAGCGAGGGTGAGAACTGGCATGTTATGGCATCAAGGACACGCGCAGAGAACTTTGGCAAAGAAGTGCAGCGCAGGATCCTTCTTGGAACGTATGCGTTGTCTGCAGGATATCAGGATAAGTATTACCTTAAGGCACTGCAAGTGCGAACCCTTGTAAAGCAGGACTTTGAAAAGGCATTTGCAAATTTCGATGTTCTTATGGCCCCTACTATGCCATTGCCTGCATTCAAGATCGGTGAGAAGGTGGAAGATCCGCTGTCCCAATACCTAACAGACGTGAACACTGTTCCGATGAACCTTGCCGGAGTTCCGTGTATCTCGGTTCCATGTGGTTCTTCTGATGGTCTGCCGGTAGGTTTACAGATCATAGGAAATCATTTCGATGAGGCAACCCTTATCCGTGCAGCATATTCTTTTGAGAAAAATACCGATCATCATAAAGCACGACCAGGGGAGGTGGCTTAAATGGTATATGAAAATCCTGATGGAGTAAGGATCGGACTTGAGGTTCACGTTCAGCTTAACAAGCTCAACACAAAGCTTTTCTGTGGATGTTCCACGGATTACCATGATTCTGAACCGAACACTCATGTGTGTCCTGTGTGTCTGGGGTTGCCCGGCGCATTGCCAGTTATCAATGAAAAAGCTGTGGAGTATGCAATGAAGATCGGACTTGCACTTGGCTGTGACATTGTTGAACAGACCCAGTTCCACAGAAAGAATTACTATTATCCTGATCTTCCAAAAGGATTCCAGACAACACAGTACGATTTTCCAATAGCTGGTGAAGGAAAGGTCGTTATTGAGGGCGAGGATGGTGAACGTGATATTGGAATAACCCGTGCTCACATGGAAGAGGATCCTGGAAGATTGCAACATATGGGAAGTATTGACAAGTCAAAGGGTACACTTATCAATTACAACCGTTCAGGCATGACACTTATCGAAATTGTAAGTGAACCGGATATGAGAAGTCCAAAGGAAGCAAGGAGATATCTGGACAAGCTCAGGAGCATTCTTGATTACCTTGATGTTTTTAATGGTGATCTTGAGGGTGCTATGAGGGTGGATGCTAATGTTTCTGTCTTTATGGGGGAGCGTGTTGAGGTCAAGAACATTTCCTCTTTTAAGGGAGCTGAGCGAGCTCTGCTATATGAAATTATGAGGCAGAAAAATCAGATCCGCCGTGGTGGGGAGATCACTCTGGAAACCCGGCATTTTGACGAAGCAAGGGGAGTCACTCTTTCTATGCGTACAAAGGAAACCGAGAATGACTATCGTTATTTCCCTGAACCTGATCTTATGCCAATGAGGGTTGCAGACCGCGTACCTGCTGTTGCAGCAACGTTGCCGGAACTTCCTGATGCAAAACGTAATAGATTCCTTGAAGAATACGATATGACGGATATGCATGCAAAGGCATTGACATCTGATCAGGATATTGCAGATTTCTATGAAGCTGTTGCGCAGAACGAAAATATCGATTCAAAGGATGCTGCTGTATGGGTTGCTGACATTTTCAAAGGCGAATGGAACTATCGTGATCTGGCAATTCATGGCAGAACAAATGATCCTGTAACGCCACCATATAGTTGGGTCAAACTATCAGGTGCAAATCGCAAAGATCCTACGATCACGTCATCGATTGGGTCAGATGATCTGATATACATCATTGGATCTGTGAATAATGGGGAGATCAGTGATAACAGTGGTATTGAAGTTATCCGTATAATTCTGGATGAGGGTGGATCGGCCAATGAGGTCATTGATGCTAAGGGACTTCGTAAGGTTGAGGATGATATTGTTGCAACTGCGGTCTCTGAAACAATTGCTGAGAACGAAGCTGCTGTTCAGGATTATCTTGGTGGGGCGGAAAAGTCCCTCAATTTCCTTGTTGGGCAGGTCATGAAAAAGACGAAAGGACGTGCAGATGCACGCCAGGCACGCGAGTTACTTGTTGCGGCACTCAAAAGTTAAGACCATATGGTCCTTTCTTCTCTTTTTCTTTCCCTTCTCTTTCTTTTTTGATCAAATTTTAATTATTTTATCTCAACAGTTATTAACAATGTAAAATATATTTGTACATTCTGTAAATTTAGAGTAAGTATTAATATGGTGGAGTCAGATTTAGTATTACCATATCATCAATGATGTGGTGAGGCAGTTGATTAGATGGTGATGTGCGTATGGGTGTAAGATCCCATGACCATGCAAGGTATCACCGCAATCGCTTTCAGAGTGACTTTGGGGAGTCGTCTATTGGGGAAGTTGCTTTCACTCCGGTCTGCCGGAGTCTGGTCGCTGCCATTCATCTCCTTTTTTGTTCTTTATTTGTTGCATTTAGTTGAAATATTCTATTATTTATTTTGTGGATGTGCTTTGTCTATCCCAAAACAGTTATATGTTTTGAAATGCATGTAGCCAGCCGGTATACTGATGTATATCACATTCTAACTAACACATTATCATACATATTCAATTAATATTAATCAAGGTGAGAACATGGCAAGATTCCCAGAAGCAGAAGAAAGGATCCTCAATAAGAAGATCTGTATGAAGTGCAGTGCCCGCAATGCTGTTAGGGCAACAAGATGCAGAAAGTGTGGTTACTCAAATCTACGTGTGAAAAACAAGGAAGTCAGAAGAGGCTGATCCTAACAATGCAAGTGGAAGAGTACCTCAACGATATCGCAGAACGCGAAGGTACAGTTCACTTAACGCTTATCGATCCGGCATCACAATCTCCGGAAGCCGCTGCAGAGATTGCAAAAGCGGCTGTAGCTGGAGGTACTGATGCCATACTGATCGGTGGCTCTACAGGAGCCGGTGGCGTAGCATTGGATCAGACACTGATCAAAATAAAGGAACAGGTTGATGTTCCTACTATTCTTTTTCCGGGTAATGCCGGCGGCGTGAGCACTCATGCCGATGCTATCTTTTTTATGAGCCTTCTTAATTCACGTGATATCAATTATATCACAACGAATCAGGTGATGGGCGCCCCTATTGTCTATAAGTCTGGAATTGAGCCTATTTCCATGGCCTACATAATATCCGAGCCTGGTGGTACCGTTGGCTGGGTAGGCGATGCGAAACTCATTCCACGCAACAAACCAGAGCTTGCAGCTGCTTATTCTCTTGCAGGCAAATACATGGGTATGCATTACACTTATCTTGAAGCGGGTTCAGGCGCAGACCGACCGATCACTCCTGAAACTATAGGTGCGGTAAAACACGTTCTCGGCGACAACAAACTTATCGTTGGTGGCGGTATCCGTGACGGTAAAACAGCAAAGATATGTGCTGATGCCGGTGCCGATATGATCGTAACCGGTACTATTGTCGAAGAGACGGACGATGTCAAGAAAAAGATAGAAGAAATTGTTTCTGCTATCAAGAAATGATCTCCTGAATTCTAACGGGGTTTTCACTTATGCTCAGAGTTTCTGATATTGTAAAGAATTATGAAGTTGGCGAAAACGAACTCCGTATCCTTAACGGAATAAGTTTTGATGTGGCAGATGGCGAGATCCTTGGCATAACGGGAAAGAGTGGCAGTGGAAAGACCACCCTCCTCAAGATATTGAGGGGAGCCGAACCATTCGACAGTGGAAGCATTGAAATTGATGGTTCCATAATCACTGAACTTTCGGGTGCAGAAGGGAAAAAATTACTCGGAAGAAGTACGGCTATTCATTTTCAGCGTAATTTTGGATTATGGGCAGGCCCTGCCATTGAAAATATAATCCGCAGACTGAACATTCAATATGCAGGCTATGAGGGCATGCCGGAACCGGATGCACCCTTTTATGATGAACTGTATGAGAGGTCCATGGCATACTTAAGGCTGGTAGGCCTTGACCATAAAGCCCTTCATTCTTCAAGTTTGCTAAGTGGCGGCGAAAAACAGCGTTTGATAATTGCCCGTCAACTTGCGGCACAGCCTCGTCTTCTGTTACTGGATGAACCTGTCACAATGACAGGACCAGATACCAAACAGGAGATTATGGATGTTATTCTTCAGCTTAAGGACAGGCTGAACATTCCTATAATCGTAGTCTCACATCTTCCGGAAGTACATGCTTATCTTGCAGACCGGGTCATATACATCGAAGATGGTAAGGTCGTTGATGACGGGAAACCTGCCTCTGTTCTCAAGAACTTCTTAAAGGACCTTTCCCCAAAGGAAATGCTCTCTGAATTGTCTGAGAAGAGTCCCTGCATAAAAGCGGAGAATATCTCTAAAAGACTGGTCCTGATCCGTGTCGGTGAGGTACTTAACATAAAGGACCAATCTCTTTCGATAAATAAAGGCGAGATCGTAAGTTTCATAGGTTCTTCCGGTGCAGGCAAAACTACATTTTTGAAAATAATGGAAGGCCTGAAGGAGCCAAAGGAAGGCTCAGTTTCCTACTTGCATGAAGATGAGTGGGTTAACATATCCAGTTTTACCAGACAGCGCCTGGAACTTTGGAAAAAGATCAGTATAATGCATCAGGAATTCTCACTTTCCCCGCATTCCACAGTACGCCAGCAGATCGGTTTCAGACTAAGCATGAAGATGCATGGTGCACTTGAGTTTGCACGTCAAAAAGCCGCAGAGATGGGTATTTCTGATGAGATGCTTGATAAGATCTATATCCTTCCGGACATGGGTGAGATTGAAAGAACGAATACATTGAATAGTATGCGTCTTTCAATGGATGTTTATTCCAAACTATTCCCTGTTATACCAAATACTGATGTTGATGTATACGCAGTTCCGGTATTTGAAGCACTTGACCTTCCACTGGAAATTCTTGACAAGACCCCTTACCAGATAAGTGGTGGTGAACATGTAAGGGCCTACATTGCCCTTGCTCTTGCAACAGAACCTGAGTTCCTCATGCTCGATGAGCCATTCGGAGACCTTGATCCTGTGACATTAAGGGATGTCACAAACTCCCTGAAAAGAATAAACGCACGTTTTGGAACTACCATTGTACTTGTCAGTCATCACATGGACTTTGTCAAGGAAGTGGCACACCGTGCAGTGCTGTTTGAAAATGGCTCGATCATTATGGATGGCGATGCGAGGGATGTTTGCGGCAAGTTCATTGAGATGTGTGGTGCAACCTATCTTGAGAATAATCTTGAAAGTCTTGCAGATCAATAACGTTCCTTTTATTGCTTTGAGCATCCTTTCTTCTTTTCTCTCTTTTTGTTTTTTAACAAACTATATATCATAAAAAAGTTAAACTCTATATGGGAGGTTATAATTTGATGATCGATAGCATAAAGAAATTGGGACTTTTTGGCTTAGGTATGTACGCCATTACTCAAGAGAAGGTCGATGAGCTCGTAAAGAACCTTGTTGAGGAGGGGGAGTTTAACAAGGAAGAAGGTAAGAAGTTCGTAGAGGATCTGATAGAAAAGCAAAAACAACAGCAGAAGGACTTCGAAGAGGCAGTTTCTGAAAAAGTACAGGACGTCTTTGGCAAGGCTGATCTCGCTACAAAAGAAGAGATCAATGCCCTCCATAAGAAGATCGAAGATCTTGAAACCATGTTAAAGGAAAAGATGAAAGACGAATAAATTCGTCTTCTATCATTTAATCACTTTTTAATACACTAGCAACTTCGCAGTAGGTTGCCATATAGAATCTGATAGCAGGCCGGATCGCGAATGCCCACCAAGCTCGTACGCAGGTATTCCATGGTAAAACGCTATGGGATCATCATTGATACCCTGATAAAGTATGGGTTCGGTTATTTTGTAGACCAGATGGGCATCAGATCACTTGGCTCTTTCAGGTCTAGATTCAAAGGTCGCTTCGCTACCCCTCCTCGTCCGTGTTCAGGTCCTGAAAGGGTGCGAAAAGTACTGGAAGAACTCGGTCCTACCTATGTAAAATTCGGTCAGCTCATGAGCATGCGTCAGGACCTAATTCCTAAAGAGTATGCTGAGGAATTTGCTAAACTCCAGAACGAAGTGCCGCCTTTTAGTTTTGATGAGGTCAAACGGGTCGTCGAAGAGGAATTTGGAAAAAAGATCGAGGACATTTTTCTTTCATTTGACAGTAACTCTATTGCTGCGGCTTCCATCGGTCAGGTTCACCGTGCTAAACTTCTTGACGGAACGGAGGTTGTTGTTAAGGTTCAAAGACCGGGTATCCGTAAGGTCATAAGTTCTGACCTTGATATCCTTTACAGCATGGCAGGTTTTGCAGAAGAACATGTGGAAGAAGCAAAACTCTACAGTCCTGTGGATGTTGTGGATGAAATCTACCACTCTATACATGCTGAGATGGACTATGTGCAGGAAGCCCGGAACATTGAACGTTTCCGCAGAAATTTTGAGAATGATCCTGACATTGTAATTCCAAATGTCTATTTGGAATACAGCACTCGCCGCGTGCTCACAATGGAGTATATCGATGGTGTCAAATGTAACAATTTCGAGACCCTCGAGGAAATGGGTCTGGACCGTTACAAGATAGCGGAGAACGGAACCAAGGCTTTCATGAAACAGATATTCGAGGATGGCTTCTTCCATGCGGACATGCATTCTGGGAATGTTCTGATACTGGAAGATGGGCGGATCTGTCTTCTTGATTTTGGAATGGTGGGCAGCATATCCAATGAGATGAAGAACCTCCTTGTGGACGCTCTTCTTGCCATCACCAGGGAGGACGTAACACAATATCTTGAAGTTATGAGGGACTTTGGAATGGTTCCTGATGAACTGGACGTTCATTCCTTTAAGATCGAATACGGTTACATCCTGAGTAAATATTATGGCAGGTCCTTAAAACAACTTGACACGCCCGAAATGATCGCTGAAATGATGACCCTGCTGCGAAAATTCCGTATCCGTATCCCTCCAAATATTGCATTGCTCTTTAAAGGTGTGATGACGGTCAGCGGGTTCGCATTACAAATGGTACCTGATTTCAATGTGACCATTGTTGCTGAACCTTACGCGAAGGGGATTATGCGCAATCGTCTGAAACCAAAGCAAATGACAGAATCGCTCTACAGTGATCTCTGGCAGACGGCAAGGATGTTGCACAAAGCGCCATTACAGATATCTCATATACTTGCAACAGCAGAAAAAGGATATCTCAATCTCAAATTCGATCCTCATGAGATGGATCGTATAGTTGCGGAAATAAGTTCCTCGAGCAATCGTCTTGCATTCAGTTTCATCATATCTGCCATTATCGTTGGTTCCTCCCTTATTATTCAGACCGGGATGGAACCACATATTTGGAGTGTTCCTCTTTTTGGCTTAATGGGATTTTTAGTGGCTGCTTTTATGGGCATATGGCTTATGGTTTATATACTAAAAACAGGAAAGATATAACCGGCAATAGTTAATTTTAAGTTGATGTCCGGTATATACCCGTTGCTTTCATTAAATGAGTAATGCCAATGGAAATTGCTGTGACCTATAATACACATCAGGTGCCTATAAATGACCGATCCACAGATTCAGCGTAAATTAATTGAGATCATGCGTGTTATTAGCGAAAGCGATAAACCTATAGGCGCAAGGAACATTGCCGATGAGCTTCAAAGCCGTGGTTACAATTTAGGCGAACGTGCCGTACGCTATCATTTAAGGATACTTGACGAAAGGGGATTTACTGAAAAACACGGTTATAACGGGCGTACCATCACCACTTTCGGCAGGAAGGAACTCGATGATGCTCTTATAGGTGACCGCTTGGGTTTTGTTATCACAAGGATCGAAGAGCTCATCTATAAAACCGATTACGACCCCATCTCCAAAGAAGGCAATGTGATAGTCAACCTTTCCACTCTCGACAAGGACGACTTCGATAATGCTCTCGATGTCATGAAATATGCTGCATCAGGTGGCATGTGCATAAGTCCTAACATTAAGATCTTCGAAGAGGATTCAGATTCCGGGGTATATGTGCCTGAAGGTAGTGTGGGCATAGCAACTGTTTGCAGTATTACATATGACGGTGTGCTTCTCAGAAACGGCATTCCAGTAAAACCGGCATATGGCGGTATATTGGAAATGGAGCATAACGACCCTGTGCAATTCAGGGACTTGATCTCGTATTCCGGTACTTCCATTGATCCGGTAAAGATATTCATGATAAGACATGCAACTTCAGTTCTGGACGTGCTTGATACAGGCAACGGTCGCATCCTTGCCAATATACGCACAATTCCATCTTCTGCAGTTGAAAAAGCAAAGGATGTCTTGCATCAGCTTGAGGCTTCCGGCATAGGTAATGTAATGAACATTGGCTCTTCAGCTTATGATCTATGTGGTGCTCCGGTTGAAGAAGGTTTATCCGGGATCCTTGTAGGCGTTGGCGTGAACATGATCTCTGCTGTAGAGGAAGCAGGTATTCAGGTATCAACAAGCCCTGTCTCAAAAGTACTGGATTATAAGGAGATGTCAAAGCTCTGATATTGGTCAAGCTTCAGTGAGGACGATGTAAGGTACATTCTCTTCTTCCCAATTCAGGATAGAGCTATATAGTTCGGTCTTCTTGAACATTGTTATATCATAGGCAAGCCGCAGGCTTCTGTCTATTATTCCTTCGTTCGTATGATGTGCATCCAAATTGCCAAAGATCTCGCGTAGTCCGAATGCCAGTATCTCTACAACATCGTGACCGGAACATATCTGCCAGGGGTCGTGATCCTCATCGAGCATTTTCATAAGCTTTTTGCGTATGATCCTCTCGTTCAGGGAATGTCTGTTTGAGTTGACCTTTACTTCTCGTATGAGACGTTTGAGGTTTATCGATAGTGGCTGTACTTCCATGAACTGTTCAAAATCGACATCCTTGAACCTGAGTGACAGTTTATCTTTGCCAGAGGACGAAAGCCATCTGAAAAGTCCCAATGGCATTGCTGTATAAAGCAAGAGTTGTCTTATGGACATATGAAGCGCTTCGACTTTGTATGGTGATGTGAATTCTTCAAGAAGACGCTCCAGTGCTTCTGATGCAATAAGCATTGTCTCAAGATCATGAGTGTCAGTGACAAGCACATCACTATTATTGTTCCTTATTCCGTCAACCCGCCAGAAATCAGCATCTACGATGGTTAGGACACCTTCCATTTTTGAACGTTTAAGGATATGTATGACCTTGATAGCATTCTCCTTTCCATTGGCGGGGATGACCTTGCATCTTTTATCATCCACAAATCGCTGGTAGAGCCTCATGTCGGTGCTGCCTTCGATTATCAATACACTACCCCTGAACTGGGTTCGCATCATTCGAACGTTGTTCGCGATATCGTCAGCTGTTAAGTATCTCTTCATTATCGCGTCCTCTAAGCTCAACGGTAAGGTCCCAGCGGTCATGAATTATCTGTGGCGAATGTGTGGCTATCAGGACATCAAAACCTGCGAGCTGGGTTATTGCCTGTAAGTCTCTCAGGAACTGTTGTTGCCATAGGACATGTAGTGATATCTCGGGCTCATCAATAAGTATCAAAGCTTCAGGTTCTACATGGAACAACAGCTCGTAGAACAGTACCAGTTCCTGCTGTTCTCCGGATGAGAGCTTGGTCGGTGAAAGGGGCATATTTTCTGCCGTTGTAAAAACAAAACCATTTTTTTTGCTGACCGAGAGTTTCTTGTAAAGGAATCTGCAATTGATTATTTTTATAAGAAGGTCTATCCTTTGAGTAAGATCATTGAATACGCTGAGCTTTTGTTTGACATCTTCTATGTAAAGCTGGAGAAAATTCCTGTTGCTCTCATCGATATCTGTGATCTCCTCTATGTCAAGACCGCCTTCTGCCTCGATGAATCCCGCTTCGATGAGTTGTTTTCTTTTTTCTTCCAGTTCGGTAAGTTTGACCTTTAGTTCTTCTATGGACGTGTCCACATGTTTACTGTCCGTCTTTAGTAGTCTCGAAGGGAATGTACGGTCAAGGGATTGTGAAAGTGCTGCATATTCTGCAAGTTTCTTCTGCATGGAGCCTGCAAGTTCATCGGAATAACTGATCACAGAAGGTATGACGGAGGTTCTTCTTTCTGTCTCCACGGATTGGGAGAATGAAATACTTAGCAGTCGCTGTGTCTTAATGAAACAGATGTTGATGGAAGCCAGCACTTCCCTGAGCCATGCAGGTTCGTCCTTTCTCTTTTGTGGGAGCTTGTCACTGAAAAGGCTCATGACCTCTTCGGATGTGAGCTTTTCCTGCGTGGTGAAATGTACCCAGGTGTTATCATCTATCTTCTCAAGCTCAGGTATCATATGCTCGACCTTAGGTGTCGAGAAAACTTCTTCAATATCAATCGGCTTGACTGTATAACGAACCTTTTTCTTTGTGGGTTTAAGCCATTCGAATGCCAGTTCGCGATAACTGCTGTTCTCAGCTTTGATGGGTTCAGTTTCGTCCAGATATAGTTTTTTCCTTACAACAAGTTTGCTCCTGTCACTGAACTCGATTTCGAGCCGGCTGAAAGGAATGCGATAAAGCTCATAATAGTTGGAACGGAACAGCGAGTTCAATATCTGAAGTAGGACCGTCTTGCCAATACCGTTCGGTCCGTGGAGAATAGTGATATGCTCTTCTGTGTTCAACGGAACATCATGGTCGAACGTTCCAAATAGGTTCTTAACAACGATCCTCTTTATTTTCATGAAAGCTCCCCAAAGCATCTCTAAAAACGAATATGATACTACAACATTAGTCTCGATGATTAATAATATCTCGTTTTTGTTGTATATAGTTTGCTTTAATGTGTGGGAAATTGTTCATGGATAAAAATATCCAATAGTTGCACCAATGGTAAATCCAAGTGCCATCAAAAACGCTCTTTTTATCACTGATCTTAATTGAGGTTCTTCGCTCATGAAATAGACTATGGGGATTCCCATTACGAATGTGATAAGTCCCCAGACGAGGGGATGTAAGGTTGAATGTGACATACTATAAAACTGAGTGTCATATATTAAAAATTTATCGAAGAGCTGCGATTTGGCAAAATATCTTCTTTTCTACCATGGTCATAAAAAAAGAAAGCTCCTCCACGCCGATCCTGACGTGAAGGCCAAAAAGAAAAAGTGAGATGCTAAATTACATCTCGAGCAGAATTCTTGCGATATCGCTACCAACATCAGTGGTAGTGTTTGAGCCGCCCATGTCGTAGGTCTGGACCTTTGCTTCGAGAATGTTCTTCTCGATGGCGGAGACGATAGCATCTGCTGCTTCCTTCTCACCGAGTTGTTCAATGAGCATTGAACCTGCCCAGATGGTTGCGATAGGATTGACCTTGTTCATGCCCTTGTACTTTGGTGCTGAACCGTGGATAGGCTCGAACATGCTGGTACCGTTAGGGTTGATGTTTCCGCCAGGTGCGAGTCCGAGACCGCCCTGTACCATTGCGCCAAGGTCAGTGATGATGTCACCGAACATGTTAGGTGTGACTACGATATCGAACCATTCAGGGTTCTTGACGAACCACATTGTGATAGCATCGACATAGTTGAAGTCTGTCTTAACATCAGGGTGCTTAGCTGCTATTGTGTTGAACTCCTCTCTCCAGAATCCGTAGATGTCTGAAAGGACGTTCGCCTTGTCAACTGATGAAACGTGTTTGTCGCTCTTCTCAGCAAGGTCGAAGGAGTAGTCAATGACCCTCTGGGTTCCTTCCTTTGAGATCATGCCTATCTGGTATGCGATCTCTTCGCTGTCGGTCTCAATGTCGAGTCCGAACTTTGCAGAGTACAGTGTTCTTGAGACCTCGAGCAAGTCCTTGCTAGTTCCGGTCTTTGCACGTCCGCCAATGCCAATGTAGAAATCCTCTGTGTTTTCCCTTACAACAGTGAAGTCGATGTCTGCTGGGGTCTTGTCTTTAAGCGGGCACCAGACGCCTTCCAGAAGCTTGATAGGGCGCAGGTTGATGTACTGGTCTAAGTAGAACCTTGCAGCGAGCAGGATACCTTTCTCAAGCACACCAGGTGCGATCCTGTCGTCCCCAATGGAACCGAGGTAGATCGCATCATATGCTGAAAGCTCTTTGAGCGTATCTTCGGAGATAAGCTCTCCTGTCTCAAGGTAGTGGTCAGCACCCTGGGGGTACTCTATCCAGTCAACATCGAATCCAAATCTCTCTCCAGCTGCATCGATTACCTTCTTACCCTCGGTAATGATCTCAGGGCCTATACCGTCACCCGGCAGGACCGGAATTTTATATTGTGCCATATTTATCCTCCTTATTAATTATGTAATGTCTCATTTTTTTATATTTTAGTCGTTCAGCAAAAAACTCAACAAAATATCAAATCAAAAACAAGGAATAGGAAGATCAGTTAATGATCTGCCTTGTGTATTCCTTTAAACCGCCGGCATCTACGATCCCGCGGACAAAATCAGGTAAAGGTGTAGCCTTGTACTTCTCACCCTTTGTAATGTTCTCAATAATGCCAGATGCAATATCAACGGTAAGCTCGTCCCCATCGTCGATCTTGTCTGTCTCAGGGCATTCCAGAAGCGCAACCCCGATATTGATCGCATTCCTGAAAAAGATCCTTGCGAACGACTTTGCGATGACGCAACCTATCTTTGATCCCTTAAGTGCAATAGGTGCATGTTCCCTTGAAGAGCCACAACCAAAATTGTTACCTGCAACAACGATGTCGTTTTCCTTCACATTCCCTGCAAATTCAGGGCGTACGCCAACAAAAGTATATGGGGCAAGTTCCTCTGGTGTGTTCATCACGAGGTATCTGCCCGGGATGACTGCATCAGTATCCACATCATCTCCGAATTTCCAAACTCTTCCTTTCATTATGATCACCGGTGATATTCTAAATATAAATGCAATATCCTATGCTCTGATTATAACGTTTAGTTATTTAAGTACTTTCTACCGGCATATCACTGCCGGCATAAAAAGTTGATGCAGTTCTCTTAAGCAAAACGCTTGACATTCAGGTCAATTCCATCGACTAGGACCGTTGGGCCAGTAATTATGCCATCAAGGTGAAGGTCAACTTTCACATAGCCTCCAAAGGTGGAATTATCTCCCAATGCAATATGTATCGTTCCTCCCACTTTTTCATCTTCGAGAATGACTCCGATAATGCTTGCTGCAGGATTTATCCCTATGCCGAGTTCTGCAATATTACGCCCGTCAGGCCCTACATTTTCCACCATTGCTTCAAGTTTTTCCGCACCTTCTCCTTCAAAGCTAACTGCTGACCTGTTCCTGATCTCTATGATCAATGGCTTGTCCAGTAACCCGATGCCACCCATGGAGCCATCAATGACAGCCCTGCCGTTCACATTCTTCGGGGCAATGTACATCTCCCCTGCTGGAAGATTGGATGTCGTACCTTTCTCATGGCACATTCCTGTATCGGCCATCCATTCACACCCTTCCACATCAAGGACAAGGTCTGTACCCATCTCAGTGGTGATGCGAACCTCCTTCGATCCTTTAAGCGTCTCCAAGAGTTCGTCCGCAAGCTTTCCGATATCCTCATAATCTGCATTCAAACCTCCTTCCTGCATCATGGCCAGATTGATCCCTGGCATCGTAGCTGTCCGGGTACCGTTATCAGAAGCTCTCTTACGTGCCTGGGTATGGGTCAGTGACTTTGAAGCCGGGGCAAGAAGTACATCTGCGTTTTTCATGGCCTCTTCCACAAGGGCAGGCGGTTCAGCACCGTGCTGTTCTCTGGGTTCCATTGTAAGCAATACGGCCTCACAACCTGCACCCACTGCGGAATCATAGAGTGCCTTTGAGATCATCTTATCAGTGCATGTATCGGTGACAATAAGCACTGTCTCACCTTTCTTCGCACCCATACAGGTGTTAATTACCATATCTGCGCTTTTTTTAAGTTCCATTAAATATCCCTTCGGTTCAATGCATTTGGCTCATTGCCACCATGCCAGCTGTATCTTGGTCTCACTTTTACAAGATGCGTGCTCTCTGATGTATCATCAACAACAAAAGCAATACCTCGTTCGGCTCCCATTTTCTTTATGGAATCTCCTATGTTCTCTCTCATATATGTAGGACGCATGGCTTCCAGGGCCTCGATATCGTCCTTTGCTGTGAGTCTGTGGCACATCACAAGGTCTGACTGGGAGATTATATCCGGATGAAGTGCCGCAGGTCTCTGGGTTGCAAAGATTATCGACAATCCCGGTTGCCTTCCCTGGCGCACCCATTCATTGATAAGGACCTCGGATGCAAGTGTTTTCCCTTCAGAAGGCACGAAAAGATGCGCTTCATCTATGAACATCCAGACCATGGGCATCTCCTGCACGACCTCTCCGTCCCCCATGCTCATTCTTTCATAAGTGCGCCTCTCCTGCAAGCGTCTGGCATAGATGTCCCTTGAAATGATCGCCACCACAGCAGAGCGCACGATTTTGTTCTCTATGGAACTCACGTCAAGTATGGCGGTGGAGCCGCTCTTTATAATCTCTGAAAAACCGTTTGCGTTCTTCTCAAAGATCCCCCAGGAAGCAGCTGTCCTGAAATAGTTCTCTGCCGCCATTTTTGTAATCTCATCCGACCGCTCGTCCTCATTTATTCTGCTGACAACATCTCCCAGGGAGAACTCATTCTCTGCTTCACGCATGTCCTCAATGGTCCTTACAAGTAGAACTCCAAGAGGGGATGTTTCCTCGATATTGAAAAGGTCGCACCAGTCATATCCCTGTAAGTGAGCAACAGGAACTGAAAAAGGTATGACGTCAATATGCCGTTTAGTATATTCATTTACATGTCCTGCAGGCACGAACACATTGACATCGAATCCCTTTGGCTCTAATCCCCAATCCTTGAGAAGTTCCTTTTGCGGTTCGTTGCCTTTGCCAAGGGTCCAGAATATTCCCATGGTGTCAATGACAAGAGTCGCTATGTTCTGCTTGATCTCCTATGGAAGCAATGCCATCTCTTCGATCAAGGTTCCCATGGTATAGGATTTGCCGTATCCCCGTTTACCGCATATAAGGATGGCATGGGGCTTGAGGGCATCGATGGCAACATGGGAGCCTGAAGACCGGTCAAGGGCGAGATATCTCCCAATATTGAGAACTCCCTCCTCGTTATCGTCTCTCCTGCCGAGTATGTATTGCTTCTTCACAACACCGGCACTAATGTCATCCTTTGGTTTTATCATTTAGTTCTAATCAATAACTAAACATATATGATTTTTCTTTGGTGAGCTCACATGTCAGAATATTTCGCATGTAGTGTGCAAAAGGTCCGTTCTTATTTGCCAATAAGGAAAGCAGTGCATATCAGCGGGTCTCTTTTTCCATTGACAGCTATCTATTTTGGCAAGAATGTTGCAATGGGGACAGTAAGTGCTCTGCTCATTCTTTTTTTGGTTGCAGAGTTCGTCAAACCGGTATTAAAAGAATATTCATTCTTCTCTTACCTCTGGCGTGAAAACGAATCGAATCGATTTGCATTGGCACCTTTTTTGTATCTGATCTCTATCCTTGCCCTCCTGCTTCTTTCATCTAGGTTGAACGAAGGTATCTGTTATGCATCCATAATCGTGCTTACCATGGGGGATGGGCTTTCAACGATTTTCGGGGTACATGGGAAAATGTGCTATGGTAGTTCCTCTAAAACGGTGGAAGGTACTCTTGCAGGGCTGATCGGTGCTATCATTTTCAGCTATCCGTTTGTGGGATATCTTTCGATAGTCGGTGGGCTTGTGGGAATGTATCTTGAATTGAGGTCCAAAAAGCTGGATAATATAACAGTTCCCTTTTCAGCTCTGTTAGCTATGCTTATTGTACATGTATTGGTAAATGTTTATATATAAAAAAATTAATATATTGACAAGTCATTATTAATGGAGTTGTGAACATGGTACCCTATCAGCATCTTTTGATTATCGCATGCCTCATTCTGTCCATTGTAGCCGGTGGATGTACGGATATCGGCAATGATGTGGATGAGCTTGGGGACTCGATATCTCAGGCCAGGGCAGACCTTCAGTTCTTACAATGGGCAGCCAATTCCACTGGGACCATTCTTGATGATTATAGCAATATCAAGAATGCAACTTCTGAGCGAAACACTGTTTTGATGGAAGGATCTGGCAGGGCCTTGAAGGAAGATTCAGAGAAAGCTCTCACTGAGCTGGACAGCTTTTCAGTTTCTCCTTCCCTTCAAGATGTAGTGGCCGAATACAGGGATTTTCTGCAACGGTCCTACAATTTTGGGGATTTCGTAGAAACCAACTCTCAGACCTTAGATCTTGAAGCACTGGAAAAGACCCTTGAGATGATAAATGAAACTTCAGACCTGTTCAGTGAGATCTCAGAGATGGCTGAACAAAGAAATTAAGCTCTTTGAAGTGGTACACGTATGGTTGCAATACTGCATTTTTGTAACACATCCTTCATCGTTACAATGATAAAATATAAAATATGCCATTGAGTTCCGGCCGAGTGCCGCATCAATGGCGCTTATGAAAAATGCAAGGGCATTTATGATAAAATAAGGTCCAGCTTGCCTGTCCTGGCTCCCAACTTAATTTCCTGTGCGATCCTCTTTCCTGTGGAAAGATCTTCCTCGATCATGTCTGAGTAGGGAGAGCCTGATGTGTAGAGATTGGTGCCTGCAACTATACGGGCTGAGATCTCAAAGACCTTGATCTCAAGTTTGTCAGTGAACACGGTCTCAAGACAGAACGGTCCGATCATACCGCCAAACAGGCCGAGGGACTCCTCAACAACCTTCTCTCCAAGTGAGAATATGCGTGGCAAAAGGGATTCTCTTGCGACAAGTGGGACATTTCCTGTAACTACGTATGTAGGGTGAATGCCTGCGTCTTCAAGTTCCTTCGGGGATCCGAGCCTGAATATCTCGTCAGCGTTCGACTCGACCCTGCGGTCCATGCTGAGCATCTCAAGTATTCCTTCGCTTAACTTGTATCCTTCTTCTCTTATTGGGGAGTAGAAGAAGTGGAGATAATAACGTGTGCCGACAATGAATTCCTGTACGGTGTGCTTCTCGTTAGGGTCAATATATTGCTTGAACTCTTCATAGTCCTTGGCAATAAAGAATCCCCTGCCACCCTTTGCACCATGGTACTTGACCATTACCGGGCTTTCGATCTTTTCAGGATCGACTATCTTTGGCATGTGGATACCTGCGCCTTCAAGCCATTCTCTTTCCTTGTCCCTGTCAGACTCCCATTCAAGCACTGCCCTGTTCCCAAAGGTTGGTACGGCTAACTCGGCGAAACTCTCTGTACCCATATATTCAACAAAAGAGCCGTGAGGTATTATAATAGCGTTCTTGCTGACAAGTTCTTCCGCTATCTTTGGTATGTCGGAATAGCTTTCTACGACAATATACTCGTCAGGTTTTGCTTTTGGAAATGCATCATAAAAACGTGGTGGCTGACCCACACAAATCCCTATTGTTCTTAGTCCCTCTTTTCGTGCTCCATCGAATATCTGGAGGCTTGAGTGTGAGCAAACAGTTGCAATAGCAAGATCATTTAGATCATATTTGCTGAGTATCTCAGAGATTTGTTGTTTTGATATCATAGTTTCGCCTCAAAAATTTACAACAAATTGTATTATCTGTTATTTAACTTTACGGCATAAATAAACAATGGATAGAAATATCATGTTTAATTAGGATATTTCAACTGTCCGTCATTTATAAAGAAATTACTAATTTAAATAGGAATTACTAATTTAAATCGGAACTATATTATAGTGATAGTTCCATATGTGCCATAAGTGATTCCATGAGAGTTGCACTTAAAATCGCATACATAGGGTCGAATTTCCGCGGGTCCCAGGTCCAGCTTAATGATCCGACCGTGGAAGGCGAACTTTTCAAAGCATTGAAAGAACTTGGGATTATAGAAGATCCACGATCAGCTAATTTTAGAACTTCAGGAAGGACCGATTCAGGTGTACATGCCATGGGGCAGGTAGTGGCCTTCGACACGGATGCACCAAACCTTGCAATGCCCCGTGTTATAAATTCCATACTTCCAGGTACCGTTTGGGCATGGGCGCATGCGATAGTTCCTGATAATTTCGATCCCCGAAGACATGCCTTAAGTCGCAGCTATCGTTATATAGTGTATGGCGAGCAGTTCGACATTTCCAAGATCCGTTCCGCATCAAAGCTCCTTATTGGTTCTCACGATTTTGCTAATTTTTGTACTTCTAGGGGGGAATGTAAGGGGACCGTTAGGATCGTTGAACGTATTGATATAAGGGTCAGTGGCAATCTAACCCGCATAGATGTCGAAGCTAACAGTTTCCTTTGGAACATGGTTCGCAAGATAGTGTCTGCTTTGATGATGGTGGGAAGCGGGGTCCGTGACGAAGAGTGGCTTGCTCAGATGCTAGATCCGGAATCATATGAAGAAGGGCTTGAACCGGCACAAGCTTATGGTCTGGTTCTCATGGATGTGAAGTATCCGATCCCTCTCGAATGGGTCGAAGATGGCTATGCAATACGAAGAGCACATGAGCGCGTGCACGATCATCTTGTTCGCTACCGGGTAATGGCAGATATACTCAGTCATCTGTTCCCTTCGGAATCTTCCGATGAACTACTATGAGTACGGCACATTCTATTAGTCTCAATGGGCTGGATATTCCTTATAGTCTCAACTATGGTAGGGTGAAGGCCCCAAGACTGAAATATAGTTCTGGCAAACTGGAGGTATCGGTTCCTCTAAATTTCAAAAAACCCGAAGAGCTTCTCCATAAACATAAATTGTGGATCTACAGGAGACATGTGGAATATACAACTACTATTCATGAATCTTCCTCAAAAGAACTTCTGAATAGGTCGGAGGAAGAATTTAAGGAAATTGTGATGTTTCATGTCAAAAACATATCTGATGAACTTGGGGTAATACCTGAAAAAGTGACCTTTCGTAAAATGAAGACCAAATGGGGCAGTTGCAGCTCAAAGAAAAGGGTGAATCTCAACAGGCATTTAATGCATCTCCCCGAATCTTTCATTGAATATGTGGTCTTCCACGAGATGGCACATTTGATCGAACTAAATCACAGCCTCCGTTTCTGGGATGTCATTGATTCAAGGTACGCAGACCGGAAAGAATATGACCGTCAGCTTTCAGCATACTGGCATCTGATACAAGAGGCCAATTGATGCTGAAACACCGGTCAAAATTCCCTTTACTTTTGCAGTACCGTTATCTTGCGTGTGAGGCTTTTGTGTACCCTTTGCAAGTATCTGTCCTTTATGGTAAAGCCTGCCTTTTCCACAAGCTCAGTGACATCTATCTCTGAAACGATTATCGCCAGTTTTCCCGGTTTCAAAACCCTGGACATCTCCGCAAACGAGTGTTCGTAAAGGTGATGCAATGACTCTCCCTCTATCCTTGCCGACCTTCCGTATGGCGGGTCAGCAATGACCGCATCCACAGACTCGTCCACTAGGGGCACTTTACAGGCATCTCCCATCATCATGGTCTGGTCTGCATTGAAGTGCCGCAGGTTCATGTCTGCCCCAACGGCTATCTTGTAACGAACCTCCAGCCCGAGCACAGTAGCTCCCACAAGGCCTGCTTCAACGAGTATCCCCGCTGTTCCACAGAACGGATCGAATACAACATCTCCCTCTTTTATCAATGCCATGTTCACAAGAGCCCGTGCAACACGTGGACGCAATACCCCCGGGTAAAAGAATGGCTTCTTATGCGGTGCCCGTGCTTCGTAAGCACTTCTGTCCACTGAAGCGATAACACTGCCCAAAACGCATTTTTCAGAAAGGATTGCCCTGAATTCCACATCAGGGTCCTTTAGATCGGCATTGAATCCCTTCCTGTATATGGCTCCTCCGACACGTCTTTCGATATCAACACATTTGATGGTCGTATTGTGCCTGACACGTTTTGCCCGCACCACATACTTCTGCCCTTCATTGAGGTGCTCAGAAATATCACATCCTTCCGCGACCTTAACTATGCTTTCTATTTCTGTGGGGCAGACATCTATGACCTTCAGGATGTGGTGTGTCATTGCTATCCTTTTTGCCACTTCCCCCAGCTTATGTAATACTTCCTGTGGTTCACCTTCAATATCCACAACAAGGCAGTGCTCAAAGTATTCACTCTCTCTATATTCCAACTCTACAAGGTCAAGGCAGGCGAGGACCTCTGCGCGTGGCAGGTCCTCGTGTTCCCCTGACAGTTCAAAAGCGTATAACATGAGAATTTTCAGAACATCAGCTCAAGGGCTTCATGTCCCTTCATGCCGGGTTTAACACCAAGTGCCTTCGCATGCCCTGTGACATCGATAACTTCGGTATGCAGTACATCTTCAAGATCGTTAACGCCTCTGACCTTAGCGGCAACATCACCTAACTTTTCTGCTATCTCGGTGTCAAGGTATCCGCACATGACAAATCCCTTGTCAGCTTTTATAACAAGCAGTGGAGCATTCCCCATGTCGAACTTAAGGCCAATGGCCGTACCATTTTCAAGTGGTATCTGTTCTATGATCATGATTGAAAAAACAATTTCAATTTAGATTAATGTTTTGATAGGATAGTCGCATCAAAAAGAGCTGATGGTGGAAGATGTCCGAATGCATCCGTTGATCAGTCTTTCCTGCTAAACTCAACAGTTGCTAAACCTTCAATTCCAAAATGACCACAAATCACTGTACGATTGTTAATTGTTTCAACAAATCGACTATCAATGCCTTCGGTGGCAATTACTTCCATTCCTTGAGGCATTGTGATGATCAGGTCAGTATTTGCTTCTCCATCAAAGCTCACACTATCTCCCAGCTCGAAAATATCCTTCTCAAAAGTGTATGTGACAAAATATCTGTTATTGATACTATCGTTCTTGTCAGTACTTCCCAGAACACTTCTGGATATTTCTGCATCCACCTCAAAAACGTTTACATTCTTTGCAGAATTGTCGAACATCACATCCAGTTCCTTTTCAAGTGAACCATAAAGCCTACTACGTATACGATGATCCAGCTTCATGAGTTCCCATGCACTGATATATCCATCCCCATTCCCAACGTTCTTGTTCGCATAAGAACGAAATGCTCCGACATCTTCACCGGAATAGTTCTCTTCATAGTTCCATGACATCCCATCTTCTTCCAAGACAATGGTGTTCTTCCATTCGAAGGCAGATGAGGGGGATGCTATCATGGCTACGGTGAGCAATGCCAGCAACAATGTCGGAATATACCGCATTCTATCCTATCCTTACTTGGTTGTCACTTTACAACCATCGTCAGTGACAATGACCGTATGCTCTGTTTGTGATACCAGCCCGCCACCAACATCCTTTAGGACCGGGTAGGATGTGAGAATTCCTGCTTTCTCAAGTTGCAACAATGAATAATCGAGCTTATCCGACTTGAGCCACCTTTTGGCAAAAGGCAAAGTTCTGTACTGCTCCAGTTCCTTGAGAACTTTTCTGACCGCAGGCAATCGTATTGGTTTGTGTCCAATTACCTGGAATATCTCTGTCAGGGTCCCATCTGCCACTTTTCCTGCACCATCGGTGGCAAAAGGTTCTATTGCAAAGATATCTCCTGTTTTGATCGTCACCCCTTGGCCAATATGGCGATTTGGGATGCTGGGTGGTACATGTGCGAGATATTGGCCGACACCATGACCTGTAAGGTTTGCAATAGGCTTGAAGCCGTGTCCTTTGATCGTATCCTCGATGACAGCCCCTATCTCTGCAGTATTTATCCCGTTTTTGATTATATCAATGGCTGCATATAACGCATCTTCGGAAGCCTTTACAAGATCGGAGTTCTCATTCGTAAGATCCACCGTAATGGCCGAATCTGCAATATAGCCGTCAATATGCACGCCAAGGTCAAGTTTTACCACATCCTCTCCAAAGACCGTTTTATCTCCTATCAATGGAGTGGCATGGGCTGCTTCATCATTTCTTGAAATGTTACATGGGAATGCAGGCAATCCTCCAAGTTCGATGGTCCTCTGCTCGACAAAATCCGCAACTTCCAGAAGGGTCGTGCCTATCTTTACCTTCTCTTTAGCCTCACTTCTCACAGTTGAGAGTATTTCTCCTGCCTGCATGTATTTACCGATAATCGCTTCAATATCCTCAATTTTCTCATTCATATGTGTGCACCAGCTTTTGATAATAGGGTAAATGTTCAAACTACAAATTCCTTTTCCATTTTAGTCAGATTCTCAAAACCATCTGCGGTTATGACTACCATATCTTCTATCCGTATACCCCCAAGCTCTGGATAGTAGAGTCCTGGTTCTATGGTAACAACATGGCCTTGCTCTACCTCTATTTCCTGTTGGGAAACAGAAGGAAATTCATGTATGTCCAATCCTACGCCATGCCCGGTCGAGTGAATGAAACCTACCTTCGAATCACTTCTTATGGTGCCATACCCTCTCTTTTCGAACTCGTCACAGACGGCATTATGCACATCACTATAAAGGATCCCTGGTCTTAAGATGGCAAATGCTGCTTCCTGTGCTGCATGGACTGCTTCATACATTTCCTTTAGTTTTTCAGGAGCTTCCCCTTTAAGGACCGTTCGTGTCATATCTGCAAAATAGCGATTTCTTTTGTTGCGGGGGAATATGTCAATGACTATGGGTTGGTCCGCCTTTATCTCTCCCTCCCCTTCCCAATGGGGGTTTGCGGATTTTATACCGCAGGCCACAATCGTGCTTTCTGCTTCACAGCCCTGGTCCAAAAGGGTGTGTTCGATGGAAGCACGTATGGCCTCAGAGGTTATGGCTACTTCATTATTGTATAGAACACCTTCTTTGACCTCAGACCCTGCAATCATACTAATGGCAGTTTCCATTGCTTTCTCACAAGCAAATTGTGCCTCTTTTATCTTCTCGATCTGTTCCTTGTCCTTCCTTGTCCTCAGTTCCTTGAAAGGGCTTTTTGCAGGAATGACCGTGAATCCCAGTTCTTTCAGTGTCTGGGCCGTAAAAAGGGGGAAATCGCGCGGTACCATGATGTGTTTAGCACCCATTCTCTGGAAGACCGCTGCCAGGCAATCACAGTATGCGAGTTCGCCATCCTTCCTCTCTTTCATCTTCTCACTAAATCCATATTCCTGCATTGTTCGTACGGTCTCGACACGGGACTCTATCTTTGCCCTGCCCAGTTCCATGCTGGAAACGATAAGGGTCTCTTCTCCATTTTTTGTCTGCATGTATGTGAATGGGTCCGCTGCCAGAAAATGTGTCGTGTAATACACATCTGCATTATTCGAGTTCCCCATTATCAGGAAAGCATCACATCCCTTTTCTGCAAGCTGAGGGGTTATGTCCATGTTGTTTTCTTTCTGTTCCATATTATTGGGATTGTTGTAATAGTACATAAGCTTGCAGTTTTTATCATTCAGGAGGCTTATATTTTTAAATGCCACTTTCAGAAGCTATCATTGGAATCGTTGTGGACATCAGCATTGTATATGTGGACATACGGTACATAACAATGAACATGGGATCTTATTATCTATGCAGCAAGTGCTTTCCACACATGATCTGGAATCTGTAAAAGAATTCAATGCTTTCCTTTACGATATCAGATACATCCTTGTATTCTATGTGCTGGGCGACTTCATAACCACAGCTAAAGCCCTTTATTGTGGTGTTGAGGCAAATGGGTTCATGGCTTTGGTAATGGCAGAGTTCGGGGTGTGGGCGCTTTTTGCTTTAAAATTGGTTTTTGTCCTTATAGTTTACTGGATCTATAAGGGCTCATTTTCGTCCTGTGATAAGCAAAATAACGATATTTGGGCAATGATGAAGGGTTTGATCACATTTGTTGGTGTTTTTCTTGTGGTCAACAATCTTCTGGTAATATGGGGGTCTTTCAGTATTTTGCAGTTGTTTGGGATCGTTCTGTTGTGAGCTGCATATCTTTTTATTTAAGGGGGAGGCAACACCTTAAATTAAATGGGATCTGACTCCAAATATTATATATATAATCTTGTGAGCGGGTTGATGATGATTATGGGGGAAATAAGGAAAATAGGTGCAACTCACCTATTCATCTCTTTTTATGAAAATCAAACTTTTTCTCTTTCTACTGCTTTCCATACATGCATTCCCCTAAACATGCGTGTCAGGCTAACAAGCAAGTATATCTGATGCCATATAAAAGATGATACCAGATTAGAGCGCACATTTCCTGATAGCAACGCTAGGAAAAAAGCAATCCATATCATGATTCCATATAATAAATTAATTTGTGCAAGTAAGTATGACCACAATATCACACTTGTGAAAAAAGCAGTCGGAGCTATAAAGAACATCATAAATCTTAACGGAAAAACGAACAGTCCGAATTTCCCATACTTTGGAGATATGAGATCTAAATTGTATAGTGTTGCTTCAAGAAGTCTTGCTGAACGGCGCAGTTTCTGACGACGTTGTTGGCTGAGGTCATCTGTTATGTATTCATAGAATCTTGCATTTGCTTCGTAAATACATCGATAACCATTATGAATGATCTTGAGTGCCATTCCTGCATCTGATGCTCCATGGGTCTCAGGGATTGGTGAGAACGCTTTTTTCTTAAGGACAATTAGTGGTCCATTGAAACAGTATGTTGAATGGATGTTGCTTTCCCATGTACACATTTTTCCATATACTGTTCGATATGCTTTTTCTGAGCTGGTAGTGAAAGATTTTTCTTTTATTATGGGTTCAAGTTCACCACATACAGCACCGATCTGCTCATCACTCAACAATCTTCCAATAGCATAATTAAGAGCATTCTCTTCAAAGGTCACGTCAGCATCGGTTGTCACAACTATGTCGGTGTTGGCTTTTGAAACTCCCAGATTAACCGATGCGTTTGTCCCTGTACGTTTCTCTTTGACAATAACTTCTCCGGATATTCCGTATTTTTCGAATGCCTCCTTTGCAAGTTCAACTGTACCATCAGAGGACTGATCATCTACAACGATGACATCGATATTTTTTGTGGGGTAGTTAATATCGTTTAGATTTTTAATACGGTGATCTATCACCTCACTTTCGTTGTAGGTGGGAATAACAACAGTGAGATTTGGATTACTTTTAATTGTTTTAGGAGATGAATCTCTTACCAATATTATTGCAACTATATAGAGAAAGTAAACAAATATGGGAATTGTAGTTATGAACAAAGTTGATAGTACCAGAAGATTCATGTTTTTTTCTACACAATGATAGGATATAAGTCTTTAAGATATATTTTATCTATATTTTGAAAATAATGAGGACCAATGATTGGAACTTATAGTAAGGATATTGAAATTACGATAATACAAAGTATTACATGCATAATCCAGATGATGTACTAGTGGATAATACGGTAGCTTTGATGCATCAAAATACCAACTTCTTTATATGTATAGAATCTGTCACAACTAAATATATTATGAAATAAAGATAAGTTCGGATGCAGGCAAAAAAGTGGGGAATAAAACATGAAAGGTATAATCTTAGCAGGTGGCAATGGAACAAGATTGCATCCTGTGACGCTTCCAATTAGCAAACATCTTTTACCGATCTATGATAAACCGATGATATATTATCCATTATCTGTCCTCATGCTATCGGGTATTAGAGATATACTCATAATATCTACTCCTGAAGACTTGCCTTTCTTTGAAAAACTTCTTGGAGATGGATCGAATTGGGGACTTGATATCTCCTACGAGGTCCAGCCATCCCCTGATGGACTGGCTCAGGCATTCATAATCGGTGAAGAGTTCATTGGAGAAGATAATGTATGCCTTATACTTGGAGACAACGTATATTATGGACAAAACTTTTCACCATTGTTAAAAAGATCTGCAAACCTGCAAGAAGGTGCTGTTGTCTTTGGATATCAGGTCAAAGATCCTGAAAGGTTTGGGGTTGTAGAATTCGATGAGAACAAAAATGCTATCAGTATAGAAGAAAAGCCAAAGAATCCAAAGTCCCATTATGCTGTAACTGGATTATATTTCTATGACAATGATGTCATTGAGATCGCAAAGAATGTAAAACCATCACATAGAGGAGAGCTTGAGATAACTTCTATAAATATAGAATACCTTGAGAGGGGAAAGCTCAAAGTTGAACTTCTCGGAAGAGGATTTGCATGGCTTGACACTGGGACCCATGATAGTTTGATCTCTGCCGGACATTTTGTACAAACTATAGAACAAAGACAGGGATACAAGATAGCTTGTCTGGAAGAAATAGCATATAATAATGGATGGATTGGCAGGGAGCAGGTATTAAAGATTGCAAATCTGCTTGGAAAAACAGACTATGGAACATACTTGAAAGAGCTGTTGACAAATGACTAATATATTAGTTACAGGCGGAGCAGGTTTCATTGGAAGCAACTTTATACCATACTTTTTGAAACAGTATCCGGAATATAACCTAGTAAACCTTGATGATCTAACTTATGCAGGGAACTTGGATAACCTCAAAGAAGTGGAGGACGATCCAAGATACAAATTCATTAAAGGTGATATTTGCAATCGTGATCTGGTAGATTTCATCTTTAAAGAATATTTAATTGAGGGAGTTATACATTTCGCAGCGGAGTCACATGTTGACAATTCAATAAAGAATCCTGGTATTTTTGTGAAGACAAATGTAAATGGAACATACACTTTACTTGATGTGGCTTATAAGAACTGGATGGATAAGCCATTTGTGTACAAGGATCAATATATTCGAGAATCTTCCACTAAAACTCCGAATACTATCCTACCACGCTTTCACCACATATCAACAGATGAAGTATATGGGTCATTGGATGAAACAGGACTTTTTACTGAAAAAACTCCTTATTCCCCAAATTCTCCATATAGTGCCAGCAAAGCAAGTAGTGATATGATAGTTAGAAGTTATCATCATACATACGGAATGAATGCTGTGATAACAAACTGCTCTAACAACTACGGGCCAAAACAGCATGATGAAAAACTAATTCCAATCATCATACGAAATGCCGTGAAGGGAAATCCAATTCCGATATATGGTGATGGAAAAAATATTAGGGACTGGCTTTATGTTCTTGACCATTGTAAAGCCATTGATCTCACCTATCACAAGGGTAAAGTCGGAGATACTTACAATATTGGTGGTCATAACGAACGAAATAATAATAGCGTAGCCAATAAGATCTGTGACTTGCTGGATGAGTTGAAGCCAAGGAACAATGGGAGCTACAAAGATCTTATTACTTATGTCGAAGAACGTGCCGGACATGACAGAAGATATGCTATTGATGCAACGAAAATAGAAAGCCTTCTTGGCTGGAAGGCCGATGAGGACTTTGAAAGTGGGATTGTAAAAACAATTGATTGGTACCTTCGTAAATATAAAGAGGTTTCAAATTGATAAATATAACAAAACCATATTTACCAGATAGAAAAAAGCTCAATGAATATATTGATAAGATATATGACACTGCTTGGCTTACCAATAATGGCCCTTTAGTTCAGGAATTAACTAAAAGATTGGAAGAATACCTTGGAGTAGAGAATTTACTATTGGTTTGCAATGGGACTCTTGCACTCCAAGTTGCTTACAAGGTTCTTGGAATAAAAGGTAATACCATAACAACCCCATTTAGCTTCGTGGCAACCACAAGTTCTCTTGTATGGGAAGGTATTGAACCTATTTTCGTGGATATTGACCCTGATACATTTTGCATTGATCCATTCAAAGTAGAAGATGCCATTACAGTAAAAACTACAGCAATAGTGCCAGTTCATGTGTTTGGGAATGCATGTGAAGTGGAAGAAATTGAGTCTATTGCAAAAAAACATAATCTAAAGACGATTTATGATGGAGCACACGCTTTTGGGGTCAAGTATAAAGGTGAAAGTCTGTTGTCTTGTGGTGATGCAACAACGCTTAGTTTTCACGCTACCAAACTTTTCCACACTATAGAAGGTGGAGCTATAATCTTCAAAAATAGAGAAGATTATGAAAGGGCTAAGTTGATGATCAACTTTGGTATTAATGATTCTAATTTGATTGCAGAACTGGGTATCAATGCTAAAATGAACGAATTTCAGGCTGCTATGGGTCTTTGTGTTCTTGATGAAATGGATATAATATTGGAACAAAGGTCTGAAATATGGGACTACTACGAAAACGCTCTCAAGGATCATGTACAACTACAAAAACGCCACTTACAATGTACCAATAATTACAGTTATTTTCCTGTGTTGTTTGAGAGCAAGGAAAGGCTTATGAAGGTCAAAGCAGCTATGAATACTAATGGTATCAATCCAAGACGTTACTTTTCTCCCTCCCTGGATAATCTTGGATATTTAAAGCCAAAAGAACTGCAAACGGTTTCTGGGGATATTGCGAACAGGGTTCTTTGCTTGCCATTATATCCAAGTTTACCAATAGATAAAATGAAAGAGATAATTGACATCTCAAAATTATAAAGGGGCAAAATATGAATATATTAGTAATGGGTCAATGCACCTTGCATTGGGGGAGAATGGAGTTTGGAAACATAGGCAACTACTATATAATAGAGCCTTTTATGCGTGAGCTACATGCAGCATTTTCTGGTAGTACAATACGGACAACGATGCAAATGTCACAACGTTTCTGTGATGCTGAGCGGGTAGAGGTGTTGCCGATGGAATTGTACTATGGCTGGAAAGAAAATGAGTTGGCTTCAGTAGAACAAGAATTGGTCATATCTGAGTTATATAAATCAACAGGAAAGCTTGATAGCACTACGCCGTACATTGAAGCTGTGATGTGGGCTGACTTAGTCATTGATTTTAGTGGTGATATATGGGGTGATAATGCAAATTTTCTTGGACAAGATCGTTTTAAAATTGGCTTGATAAAAGATCAAGTATCTATGAACCTCGGTAAGAAGACTGTTATGCTTGCGGGTTCACCAGGCCCATTTTCTGATGATGAGAACAAGTTACTTGCCAAAAAAGTATACCAGCAATTTGATCTTGTAACGAATCGTGAACCAATTAGTACAGAACTCTTAAATAAAGATGGTTTTGATCTTAGCAAGACACAAAGTCTAGCATGCCCTGCATTTTTATTCGAACCAGCCATTGGTCCAGAAGTTGAACAACTTCTAGAAAGCGAAGGATTAGCAAAAACCGACAGAAAAAAACCAATTATTGGCTTTATTTTGTGTGGTTGGAATTTTGAAACTGGTCCATTTGATAAGTGTCCAAGAGATGATCAGGATTATGTTAAATTCGCTGAAGCAGTGGAATATATGACTGATATACTGGGGGTTCAAGTTTGCCTAATGTCCCATTCAAATGGTTTTGATATTCCACCAGCACCTTTTGTATTAAGGCATGGTCGTGATTATCCAATTATTAAGCAGCTTCAAAAAGTCATCGAAGAGCGAGGTATTGCTAAAGATTTCTTTACACTTAATGGTGTGTACGATACTTGGCAAACCAAAGCAATTGTGGGTTCATTTGATATGTTGGTTAGTGGTCGTGTTCATGGTGCAGTTGCAGGTCTTTCACAATCAGTTCCAACTGTCATTATTGATTACGGACATGAACCGAAAGCGCATAAGTTGATAGGCTTTGCGACAGTAGCTGGTGCTCGAGAATATGTGGCAGACCCATCTAATGAAAATGACTTGAAACTAAAAATTAAGAAGTGTTGGGACAATAAAGAATCATACAAAAACCATCTTAATCAACACATTTCAAAAGTGAAACAGATGTCTAAGAACAATTTTGAAATGTTGAAGGGGCTTTTTTAAATGGGTAAAACAGTAAATATTGCCATTATGCAGCCATATTTTTTGCCTTATATTGGTTACTGGCAACTTATTAATGCGGTTGATAAGTTTGTAGTTTATGACAATATTCAGTTTACCAAGAAAAGCTGGATACGTCGTAATCGCATCCTTCAAAATGGTAAAGATTTCTTGTTTACAATTCCTCTTAAATCTGGTTCAGATTATTTAGACATTCGTGAAAGATTAATTTCTGATAAATATTTTGACACAGATGCAGATAAATTTATACGAAAAATGAGAGATGGATATCGGAAAGCGCCATATTTTAACGAAGCAATGCCATCTATTGAAAAATGTATCAGATGTGATGAAAAAAACCTTTTTACATTCATTTGGAACTCAATAAAAACAATTTCCGAATATCTTGAAATACATACTGAAATTATCATTTCATCACAAGTTGAAATGGACCACTTATTAAAAGGCCAAGAAAGAGTTCTAGAGATTTGCAGACATCTATCGGCTACCTCCTATATAAATGCAATTGGAGGCTTGGAACTTTATGATAAAGAAACATTTGAAGCCAAAGGAATTGAACTTAAATTTATAAAATCAGAAACTGGTGAATATGACCAGTTTGGAAATGAATTTGTACCGAACCTCTCAATCATAGATGTTATGATGTTCAATTCAAAGAACGATATTAAAAAGATGCTTGGCATGTATGATATTATTCGTAATTGAAGAATGCTACCTAAATCATCATTAAAATGTGTCAAAATATTAATAGAGAATCGAGTTTAATGGCAATAAAAAGCTATTTGAATGCTATGTGTGATTCCTTTATTCCACCTTTGGATCAAGTAGTTGATATAAATAAATATTCAGATAAACTTGTTCAAAACGCTGACTGTTTTTTCATCCAAAATAATGGAAAAACTATCGGTTTTTTGGCAGTCTATGCAAATGATTATTCGAAAAAAATAGCTTTCATTAGCTCGATTTCGATTATGCCTGAATATCAAAGTACTGGAATCTCTCAGAAATTGATTGATTTTTCAATTGAGTATTCAAGGAAAAAAGGAATGAACTTTATGAAACTTGAAGTAAATAAAAACAATACTAAAGCAATAAAATTTTATATCAAAAATTTATTTAAAATTGAATCTGTTAACCATAATAATATCATAATGGTTAAGAATATATGACGATGTTAATCAAAAATAATAATTTTTCACTAGTTACACTACTGAATCAATTATAATGAGATTAGTTTATAAATTGTTATTTTTAAAAATAATTGAGTCAGCTTTCAAACATGCGAACAACTATGAATTCTAGCAATAACCTCCGCCACAAAACAATTACCGGAGTAATCTGGACTTTCTTTGAACAACTACTTCGAGTTGGGATTCAGACAATCACTACAATCATATTAGCGTGGTTCCTACTGCCGGCAGATTTTGGTCTTATGGCCATGACCGCAGTCTTCTTTGCTATTGCCAACTCCTTGATGGATTCTGGGTTTAGTCAGGCCCTCATTCGTAAAAAAGAGGTTGATCAAACAGATTATTCCACGGCTTTCTATGCAAATTTAGTGTTGGGGCTTTTGGCTTACTTACTTCTTTTCGCTTCTGCATCCCTAATAGCAAGTTTTTACAATGAACCAAGGTTGGTAATGTTAGTTCGTGTAGTGGGCTTGGTAGTGATTATCAATTCTTTCCAAATGGTTCAAGTAGCAGACCTAACCCGAAATTTGAACTTTAAAATCCAATTCAAAGTTACTATGCCTTCAGCAATCTTTTCCGGTGTTGTAGCAATATCAATGGCAGTAATGGGATTTGGGATCTGGAGTCTGGTAGCTCAGATGCTAATGTCATCTTTTGCTGCTACAGCACTTTACTGGATTGTTAATAAATGGAGGCCCAGTAAAGATTTCAGTGTAGAATCACTTAATGAGATGTTTGGTTTTGGGTCAAAACTTTTTCTATCTAGCCTAATAAATACCGTTTTCCAAAATATTTATATCATAGTTATTGGCAAACTCTTTTTAGCAACACTGGTGGGTTATTATTTCTTCGCCCAGAAACTTCAACAAGTTGTTGTGACACAATTAACAAATGCAATCCAAAAGGTTACCTATCCGGCACTATCAACAATACAGGATGACAACAAAGCTCTTAAGGAATTTTATCGTAAAATCATTCAGGTTGTTACCTACATTGTTTTTCCTTGTATGATAGCTCTTGTAGTGCTAGCCGAGCCTCTATTCAGTGTTATGTTAAAGGATGATTGGCTGCCTGCAGTACCTTATTTACAGCTTTTGTGTATAGCGGGTTTGTTATACCCCCTGCATGCAATCAACTTGAATATTCTCAAAGTTAAAGGTAGATCTGATCTCTTCTTGTATTTAGAAATTATTAAAAAACTCATGATTGTGATAATTATATTAATTAGTGTACAGTTTGGTATTTTTGGGATTCTAGTGGGACAGATTGTTAGCTCAGTATTGGCTTATATTCCCAACAGCTATTTTTCAGTAAAAATGATTGACTACTCTGTATCAGAACAGTTAAAAGACTTCATACCCACACTTTTATTATCTATTACAATGGGAGTTTTTATGTATGTCACAGGCTCGGTATTACCAATTGGAAACTTTGCTTATCTTTTAGTTATTGGGTTAGCAGGAACTGTATTCTATGTGCTAATCAACCACTTATTAAAAATGCCGGCACAATTACTAATGTTGCAGATAATAAAAGAACAATATCTTAAAACGGGTCATAATCATGGATGAAACACAAGCACTTTTAGTATTCACATACAGTCATAGCTATAAGAGATGCTAGTGAATGTTTTCATACTAGAATAAACCAATTTTCTGTTGGAATTATCATACGTGATGATGAATCAACAGACATAACAGTCGATATTATCAGAGAATAAGGAGTAAATATCCTCTGATAATAAAGTGATCCACAGAGAATATATCTATACGAATGTAGGTTTCGGTTTATTAAATAATACTAAAATGTGATGTAATATGATTGAGAATATAAAAATTCTTCACTTTGTCCCAGATGATAAATTTACGGATACTGCTTATCTAAATTTTGAGTCCGTCGCGCCTTCATGTAATACATTTTTTGTACCTTCAATGACTAAAAATTTGAAATACATTGAGAAAACACCTGTTGAATTTATCAACCCTATTTCATTCAAAAATCCATTTTTTATGAAATCATTAAATAAATATGATATTATTGTTCTTCACTCACTTAGTGTATTTAATCAAGAAATTGTAGCACATGCCAACCCGTGTTTAAAATTTGTGTGGATTGGGATGGGTTATGATTACTATGATCTTATATATGAAAATCCGGAGTGCCTATATCAAAAACGAACTAGAGATATTGTTAAAAATCTACACATCAAAAAAAAATCAAACGATGGCATTTTAAAACAGATTGCAAATAATATATTGCATAAACAATTAGAAAAAAAATCAATTGTTGAGAAAATAAACTTTTTTGCACCTGTTCTAGAAAATGAATACGAAATGGTTGCTTCTAAATTTGCCTTTAATTTTCCAAATTATGTAGACTGGAACTATGGTAGCACAGTGAGGATGATTGAAGGAAAAATAAAGCATTGTAAACTAAATAATAATGATATACTTGTAGGCAATAGCGCTACACCTACAAATAATCATTTGGAAGTGTTTGATTTTCTAAGAACTCAAAATTTAAAAGGGAAAAAAATAATCTGTCCGTTGAGTTATGGTAATTCTGAGTATGCACACATTATAAAAAATGCTGCCAGTATTTATTTTGGCAATCGTTTTTTAGCTGTAGATAAATTCATTCCATATGATAATTATATTAGTATAATAAGTTCTTGCTCTAATGTGATAATGAATCATCATAGGCAGCAAGGCGGAGGCAATATTACAGCTATGTTGTACATGGGAGCCAAAGTTTTTTTGAATACGCTGAACCCATTTTATACATTTTATAAAGGAAAGGGTGCAGTTGTGTTTTCTTTAGATGAGTTATATAATAATCCTAAATTATTAGATTTACATTTATCAGAAGAAGATATTGAAAAAAATAGACAAATTATAAAGTTGGCATTTAATGAAAAGGCAATACTAGATAAAACAGAAAAGTTAATAAAAAAAGTAATCTCTTCAGAGCTTTCCGATTAATCCATTAAAAATCAGTTTATTAAAAAAAATAATAAAAGGATAAAATAGCTGAGATACATGGATCTAATTATTAAATAAAATATAGCTTTGTAAAATTCCTAGTTTGATACTAAAAATAACCCTTACATAATTATCAAGGTATTAGTGCATAACCTTGATAGGTATGCCAGGATAATTTTTATTATTCAAATGAGGATTTCTACAGAGCCGAATTTCAATTTTTACTGTAGCAATCTACGAAATAAATCGAGTTAAGTCTTGTAACTAATTTGTGAAGTGAGGTGAAGTTTGGAATCTGTTTAATTTTGATTCTTAATTTAAGTTTATTCATTACTTCGACAATTATAAAAATATCTCTATAATCTTCATTCAGTTACTCTTTCAATAAAACCAATATCAACATATGATGGCGTGTTTCTTTTTTTGGAATACTTGCAACCATGGATCTGAAGATGTGAGTTACTTTATAAAAATAGTACTATATCAAGAAGCTTTAAACATTCGTTAGTAAAAACATATTCATCAACTTCGTGTTTTCTGTGATACATACTACTAAGGAGATTATTTTTAAAATTTTATGTAAAATTAATTATAAACTCAGATTTCTACAGAGCCACAATTATATCCATCTATATCTTATTAAAAAAACATATTTAGAGTCTAAATATAATTACGTTCCATAAACATAAATATGTTTTGTCTGTCTAACAAATATATTATAGCCAATCACATAATTTATGGTACATCATCTACAATATTCTTTTATGACAAAACTTGAACAAATACCTATTCAAAAGCCTATCAACGATGATGAACTTTTAGATTAAATAAAGACTGAGAAAAATGCAAGAGTTCTTAAAAGGCTGTACTCTGTCAAGTATCGCTATGAAGGCAACAGTGTAAAAGTTTCATCTGAAAGGGTAGGCGTATCGAGAAATGTTGGTCATATCTGGCAGAGAAGATGGTTATGATGGATTGATTCCAAAGTATAGTGGGGGAAGACCATCAAAGCTTTCAGATGAACAGAAAGTTCAACTCAAAGAGATTCTTAAGGAAAGAGATGATTGGATAACAAAAGAGATCAAATATCTTATACTCAAAGAATTTGTTGTCGAATATAGTCTGATGCAGATTCATGGAATTTTGAAGAAATTTGGCATGAAATTTGCAAAACCTTATCCTCATGATTACAGAAAACCTGTCAATGCAGAAGACACTTTAAAAAAAGATACCTCTAATCGATGAAAATATTATCATGGGCTTTCTTGATGAATCTTCACCTCAAACCACAGCAAATACTCAAAGACTCTGGTCATTCAATAAACCAAAGATATCCAAGAATACAACAAGAATAAAAGTAAATGCATTTGGATTCTATTCCATAAATGGAAATTCTGTTATTGATTTCAAAGAACATTCAAAAAAAGAAGATGTGTGTGAGTTTCTGAAAGATATCAAGGGCAAAAGATACGATTGAGTATGCAGTGAAAAATAAGATCGAACTGATTTATCTTCCACCATATTCCCCAGACCTAAATCCAATCGAGCATATATAGGAAAGTATAAAGAGAGTCATTTCATCTATATTCATAATTGATGCAAATCATATGAAGCATCTGATATTTGATGCGTTCATCAAATATTCATCAAAAATTAGTTTTGCAAAGAGATGGATTGAAAAGTTTGTTGATGAAGATTATAAGCAAAAAATATTAGGTTATTAACTATAATTATATATTGTGAGTACAAATGTCCACTAGCAACACAGAACTTCCATCAGTATCTATTATTGCTCCTGTTTACAATGCAGAGAAGGAGGTAGATAAACTACTTGATTCCCTCATGAATCTGGAGTATCCGCAAGACCTACTGGAAATTATCATAGTTGATAACAAATCTACAGATAACACAAGTGAAATCATAAAAAAATATCCCGTTAAACGTCTGGATGAAAATGAGATTCAAAGTTCTTATGCTGCTCGAAATAAGGGCATAAAATATGCAAATGGTTATCTTTTAGTTTTTATTGATTCTGATTGTATTGCTTCATCGAAGTGGTTGAATGAGGGTATAAAACTATTTTCGGATGGTGCTGATCTTGTAGGGGGGAAGGTTGAGTTCTATTTTTCAGAAAAAGAAACAGCTGCTGAGATGTATGATTCTATGACTAATATGCAGGTGGAACATAACATCAGGGACAGGAAGGTAGCTAAAACTGCAAACCTGTTTGTAAGATCATCTTTGTTTGATGAAATTGGCATGTTCCCGGACAACGTAACTTCTGGAGGGGATGTTCAATGGACTGCAAGGGCAACCAGAGCAGGCTACAAACTTGTCTATGCACCGGAAGCCGTTGTTAAACATCCTACAAGGAAATTGAAAGAATTGCTTAAAAAGCAATATCGAGTTGGCAAGGGTAAAATGAAAGCCCTGAATTCAGAGGACAGGGATTCTGATAAAAAATCCCTATTAAAATCTCTGTTCCCAAAAATTGCAGATATAAAAAACTTGATCAATGAAAGAGGGAACAAGGGAATGAATAAAAAACTACTTAGGGTCTGGTGTGTTGCGTTTCTGTGCAATGTGGCAACCGGATTCGGGATTTTGGCAATATCTTTGAGCAATCTTAAGAAGGGAAAATAAAATGATGCTAAGCGAGATATTGATACACATCTCTGAAAAAGCATTTGAACTTCAGAATAAGGATGGTTCGTTCCCTGGAGGCCACAATGGTCCTTATCATGATCTGGAAACACCAGTACGCAATTCAGGGCACTGGCTCATAACCTTTGCTAAATGCTATGAATTAACTGGAGAAGACAGGTATATACAAAAAGTATCCGAAATAGCTGAATACTTATATTCAAAAAATGCAAGACCTAAAGGTTATTCCTTTTATCATCGGAACAGCAAAGGGAAGGATAAATGCAATGGTGTGGTAGGTCAGGCCTGGACAATTGAAGCGCTGGCAGAGGCTACAAAAATCCTAGGTGATAGTAAATATGCTTCACTTGCAGAAGAGGTGTTTCTACAGCATCCATTCAATTATGAGTGCGGTCTCTGGAATCGACTTGAGATCAATGGTCAAATTCTGACAATGGACGAAACTTTCAACCATCAGTTATGGTTTGCTGCATGTGGCTCACTTATTAATGGTAATAAAAACTCAGAAATTAATTCCAGAATAAAAAGATTCATGAGCTGCTTACCACAAAATTTAACAGTACATGACAATGGCCTTATTCATCACCACATCGAGAAATTAAGAGAAAATACATTATTGAGTGATCTAAAGTATCATAACAAATTGGATAAGGAATTATTGAATACTCTTCAAAAAATAAGATACACAAATTTGTTAAAATTTATCCCATTAATGGGACAAACAAAAGAAAAACGAATTCAAAAACAATTATATAAATCAATTGGTTATCATTCTTTCAATATGCATGCTTTTGCTCTTTTGGAAAGTCAAATTCCTTCACATAAATTCTGGAATTCTGAACCATTTAAAAGAGCTATTGATTATATGTCCAAAGACGAGTACATAAAAGCATTAGATCAAAATATATATGGATATCCTTACAATCCTCCTGGCTTTGAAGTGCCTTATTCATTGTTCACTTTAAAAGATATGGGCAAAAATAAATTGATTAAAACCATTGAATTTTGGGTAAATGAGCAATTCAGTAGGTGTTACAATAAAAAAACATATTCTATGGACAGAAATAACGAAGACCCATCAACACATACCGCAAGAATATATGAATTAACTCGCTTGCCAATAAATTTGTTAAAAACAACCGAAATTGATGATGTGGAATTGGTTGGGTAAAATAATCAATCAGGTTTTACAAATAGTTCAAATGCAATTTATTATATCAAAAATGGTAATTGAGAATATGGCCAACAGTTTTGAACAAGATTCAAGAATTCCATTTATATCCGTTATCACGCCTGTATATAATGACCCTAAAGGTCTTAAGGATACATTAAAATCATTAGTAAACCAGGATTATCCTCAAGATTATTTTGAGATAATTGTAGCTGATAATGGGTCTACGGATAAAACGTTGGATGTTGCAAGAGAGTTTCTCCAAGAATATCCAGAATTAATAAAGATTGTTATTGAGGATTCTATCCAAAGTTCTTATGCAGCACGTAACAAAGGTATAACGGCTGCTAAAGGAGATATAATTGCTTTTATCGATTCTGACATGTCTGTGGAGATGGATTGGCTCACAAGGATAGATACATCGTTAAAAAAATATCAAACCGATTATCTTGCCTGTGGGGTTGATATTTATTCGGAAAGCAACTCTCTGTCTGCATTATATAACAAATTATCTGGTTTCCCAATCGTAGAATACATAAATAATCGTCATTTTGCACCTACTTGTTGTTTGGTTGTCAGAGCAACAGTTTTTGATAAAGTGGGTTTATTCAATCCAAATTTGATTTCAAGCGGGGATTACGAATTTGGAAACAGGGCTTTCGATTCTGGGTATAAATTGGATTATGATCTAGATATAGTTATGAACCATCCAGCAAGAACCTCATATAAGCAACTTCTCAAAAAGTCGTTCCGTATAGGCAGAGGATTCTATCAGCTGTCGTACTATAATCCTGAACTTTATACAAAGATGAATCGAGGCATTACAACCTCAATGTCCAGGTCACATAAAAGTTCGTGGAATCTGTTTACGTTCAAAAAAGATAGTCAAATTTGGCAAGATTTAACAATTTTGAATAAACTTGGTTTGTACTTGATAGATATCACAAATAAGTTAGCAAAGCCCATAGGCTATGTTTATGAAAAACACTTCCAAAAGATAAATTAAAGATACTTATTTTTACATCATTCCATATTTGGGCTCTGTATATATTCTCGCTATTCGGACACTAATCCAATTTAAAAGATTATGGAATATGTTATATGATGTTGGAATACAATCCCAGTTCCAGTCCATAGGTGTTGATTTTCATAGGTTTTCTACAGAGCCCATATTTGGTTAATTTAAAAAAATGATTCTGAGAGTATCATGCGAAAATGATTGAAAATTAAATTAGGCATAGTTATTTCAATCTTAAAACATATTAAATTCAAAACGCTTAAATTATATGACACAATACAATATTATAATCCGAATATTAATAACAATAATGAGTGGACCCCATGACCAATGAAGGCAAAGACAACATTATACATATTCTTCCATATCTTGCAGGCGTAATCCTAGCTTTCCTAATAGCACTGTACATAAGAACTATCCCTAAAGCAAGTGTGTTTCTCTCTAACGGCTTTGTTCGATTCGGGGGTAATGATCCATGGTACCATCTCAGGAATGTCGAATCAATTGTGAATAATTTCCCGAATATGCTGTGGTTTGATGCATATACCCAGTATCCAAATGGTACTGATCAGGTATTTGCACCGTTATTTGACCTTGTACTCGGAACCATTATCTGGATACTTGGAGGTGGAAACCCAAGTCAGGACTTAATTTATACAGTTTCCGCGTACTACCCTGCATTCTTAGGGGCATTGGTGGTAGTTCCAACATATTTTGTTGCCAAATGGTTGTTCAACCGTGAGACTGGACTATTAGCATCACTGCTCGTTGCAATATCATCCGGTCAATTTCTCTCCAGGTCGATTTTGGGATTCAATGATCACCACATTGCTGAAACTCTGTTGAGTACGGTTGCAGCAATGTTTCTCATAATCGCAATAAAGAAGGCAAATGATTCTGGGCTCTCTTTTGATGATTTGAAAAATTCAAAGTTTAAGAATTTGAAACCAGCTCTCCCATATCTTGTACTATCAGGTATTGCACTGGGTGCCTACTCACTGGCATGGAAAGGGGCACTTTTCTTCAGTTTTATTATAGGTGTTTACATAGCGGTTCAGCATGTAATGGATCATCTGAATGGTCGATCTACCGATTATCTGGCTATCAGTGGAATGGTCATATTTGCTGTCGCGCTTATTATTGTTCTATTGACACCACATCTGGGAGGCACAAAAGCACTACACATTAAAGGGTTGCTTGCGGGTATCGTTGCATTCCCTGTCCTTACTGGAATGTCGATAGCTATGAGCCGGAAAAAACTCAACAAATATTATTATCCCGGTTTAGCTGCAGTTCTTTTTGTAGGCGGGATCATAATTTCAAAACAGGTGTCTCCTTCTGCATATTCACTGGTGACAAGTGTTTTCAGTTACTTCACACGAACAGGCGGTGGTCTCACCATAGCCGAAGCATCCCCTCTCCTCTCCATGGGTGGTCAGTTCTCCTTCGCTCCATTCTGGGGCAATTTCACAACCCTTGGATACATATCACTCTTAGCAATAGTCTTTCTCGGTTATGAAACATTCAAGAAGAACAACTCTCCCGAAAGAACGTTCCTGTTGGTCTGGACCTTCATGATCATATGGGCCATGCTACAGCAGAACCGTTTTGCATACTATTATTCAGTGAACGCTGCGATCTTGTCTGCTTATGTCGGTATCAAGGTTCTGGAGCTTGCAGGCTGGAAAGGCCTGCTCGAGGATATAAGATCAAAGAATAAGTTCGACATCAAGAACATCAAGATCTGGCATATACTTTCAGTTCTGGTGATAATACTTGTCTTCATGTATCCAAGTTACAATATGTCAATGCAACAGTCCCAGTATACAGGTGGTCCCAATGGCTACTGGATCGAAACTACAATGTGGCTGAACTCTAACACACCCGACCCTGGCTTGGATTATTACGAGAGCTATGAAGTGCCTGCAAAAGGTGAGAGCTACCAGTATCCTGATGCTGCATACGGTGTGATGTCCTGGTGGGACTACGGGCACTGGATAGAAGTGATCGGTCACCGTATCCCAAATGCCAATCCGTTCCAGCAGGGAGTCGGAGGCCGCAGGAACAGCATGGAGGAAGAGAACCGCCCGGGTGCATCCACATTCTTCACAGCACAGTCTGAAGAAGAAGCCACAGCAGTTCTTGAGGCAATACATCCTGATCCGGAGAAGGCCGGTGCAAGATACATCGTCTCTGATGTGGAGATGGCTACCGGTAAGTTCTATGCAATGGCTGCATGGACCCTTGATACCAACGATTATTACATTCCTGTACAGACAGATATGGGTACACAGACAGTACCGGGGCCAAGGTATTTCAATTCCATGGAATCACGGCTACATATCTTTGATGCGAGGGGCCTTGAACAATATCGTATGGTTTACGAATCCCCTGTTGGCAACTCTGCAGAGACCGGTTACAAGAACATTTACAATGCACTCTTTGAAGGAGATCTCGCTTTGGAAGATACCGGATATGTCAAGATCTTCGAGTATGTTGAGGGTGCACAGATCGTTGGTGAAGCACCTGAAGGTGAGGAAGTTGTAATCTCCACAACTATACAGACCAACATTGGCAGAACCTTCGTATATTCACAGTCAACTGTCTCGGATGGAACTTACTCATTTACAGTGCCATATTCCACACAGGGACCAATTGAAGGGGAGACCCAGTTCGATACCATGCCGGTTGGACCTTACAAGGTAACCTATGGTAGTGTTGTGGAAGAAGTGGATGTAAGTGAAAGGGACGTACTGGATGGAAATGTGATAGAGGTCTGATGCACAGGTTTTGTGCATCTTCCAGCAATGCATCTTTATTGCTTTGCTGGGCCAACCATCATGATTTGACAACGAAGGTCTATGTAAGGTCGATAAGGTCCAATGTTATGATCATTATAAGGGATGTTTAAGTCAACTGCTCTCATCTAACGAAAGGAGCTTGTAAGTAAATCACTGCGCCGTATCTTGTACAGCACTCATCCCTACATTCGGCTGATTGACAGACAGCCTACTCAGGCAGGATATGCCTGCTTGAGCTATGTTACGAGCAGCATTGAGGTCAGCATGTATCTGAAATCCACAATTACGACAACGGTAAGAACTACCATCCCGATTCCCTTTGTAAGTGTGTCCACATTTGGAACACTTCTGACTGGGAAATCTGGGATCGACCGAGATAACCCGCTTGCCCAGAGCTTCCGCTTTGTAGCGGATAAACTGTTCAAGCTGGTAGAAACTCCAATTGTTGAGTTTCCTGTTAAAGTTCTTGCCTTTACGTTTCTGGACTCTGATACTTGTAAGATCTTCAAGAGCGATCACATCAAAGGGCATATTGACAATATCTTTGGCAATACAATGGTTAACATCCGTCACAAACCGTCTTTCCTTTCTGCGAATCTTCTTAAGAAGACTTTTAGCAGACTTGGTGCCTTTGGATTGGAGTTCCTTCCTCAGATATGCATATTTAGCTCTTGCATTCTTGACCTTGCTGTCATTGAAAAAGACATTATTAGAACAAACTGCGACATTGACAATTCCACGATCAATACCAAGAACAGTATTACCGGATGGTTTAGGAGATTCTGTTCGAAGTGTAACATGCAGATAGAACAAATCATTTCTGCTGTCATAATTCAGAGTAGAACTTCGAACCTCCAATCCAAGATACTGTTCATAGTATTTGGGAATTGTAAAGCAAACCTTGACTCTGCCATTAACTGACGAAACAGAAGCATATCCATGTTCGAAAACAATACGGATTGTATTCTTGTTGTATCTGATTGCAGAGAAAGGGAAACTCTGTGGAAGTCTCTTAAGTTTGACACCCTTAAGAGCTTCACATGCAACATCACGAGCACCCTGAACATGAGAGGAATTGAGTTCAGGGTACCGTTCACGAATGTCATAATAAGTAGCATGGTGGATAGAAACTTTGGAATAAGTATGATTCTCAAACCCATACTTAGCAACCTCGTTGAAAACTTGGTTGAAAAGTACAACTGTCTGCCTGAGATTTTCTTTGCCTTCATCCGGCATCTCTAGCTTAAGTTTAATGGTTCTATCCATGTACATATATATGCACGGATAGCTTAAAAGGATAGTTAACTTGAATATACAAGAAGTGATAACATGAACAAAAATAAGATAACCACTCCATCCCCTCCCAGCTTATGCAAGGAGTCCCAGGAGGGAATTTGATGGATATAAAAAAAGCTGTAATTCCTGTTGCAGGTCTTGGGACCCGGTTCTTGCCGGTGACAAAGTCCATGCCTAAAGAAATGCTTCCAATAATTGACAAACCGGTGATTCACTATGTTGTGGAGGAGGCTATTGCATCTGGTATTAATGATATTATCTTTGTTACGGGGAGGAGCAAACGTTCTATTGAGGATTATTTTGATGGTTCCCCTGAGCTGGAGATGCACCTTAAGGAGCAACATAAGGATGATCTTCTGAAAATGGTGGAGGATATCTCTTCTATGGTGGACATTCACTACATCAGGCAGAAAGAGCCAAGAGGGCTAGGGGATGCTATCATGACCGCCAGGAAACACATTAGTGGGGATCCTTTCGCAGTTCTTCTTGGTGATGATATCATTGTCAACCATACCCCTTGCATCCGGCAGCTCATCGAGGTCTTTAAAAAATACAGGTGCTCTACCATTGCAGTTGAAGAAGTTCCACGGGAGAAGGTAAGCAGTTATGGTATTATTAAGGGTAAACCACTGGAAGGTTCATTGAGTATTCTCGAAGACATTGTGGAAAAGCCTTCCATTGAAGAAGCACCCTCGAACATTGGTGCCATAGGCAGGTATGTGTTCACTCCGGAGATATTCGATTGTATCAAAGATGCTGGAGTGGGCGCTGGTGGGGAGATCCAGCTAACAGATGGTATACGCATGCTCAATGATATGCAGAAGGTCTATGCTTACAAGTTTGCAGGGAAGCGATATGATACCGGGGACAAGTTCGGGTATGTTCAGGCGGTCATTGACTTTGCATTATGCAATGAGGACTTCGGGCCTAAGGTAAGGGACTATCTGAAGACCATTCCAGATATATGATCAACATCTGATAACATTTCCATTCTTTTTTCTTTTTTTCCGCTACTTACTAATATCATTGTGTAAAACCTACTCTTCAGGTGACAACATTGGAAAGTAAGATCAAAGGAAAAGCTTGGGTATTTGGCGATGATGTCGATACTGATGTCATTATCCCTGGTAAGTATCTCAGGACAACTGATATGCAGGTTTTCGCTGACCATGCGATGGAGGGCATAGATCCTGATTTTTCGAAGAAGGTCCACAAAGGCGATGTGGTCGTTGGTGGAAGCAATTTTGGTTGCGGTTCTTCAAGGGAACAGGCAGCTCTTGCTTTAAAATATGGGGGCGTTTCTTGTGTTATCGCGAAGTTCTTTGGGCGTATCTTCTTCCGTAATGCTATCAATGTAGGCCTTCCTCTCATGGAGGCTGATATTGAGTGCAATGAAGGTGATACTGTTGAGGTCGATCTGCATGAAGGCTTGGTGACCGTTAACGGTAAAGTTTTCAAAGGCAACAAACTTCCTGATTTCCTTCTTGAGATCCTGACCGATGGCGGCCTTGTTGAGCACAGGAAAGCGTTGCAAAAAAAGGAACAATAAATGATATTATGATATTTCCTGATGAGTATAAGTGTGTAGGTGTGACCGGGATCTCTCCTGATGAAGTGCACGAGGACATTATCTATTTCCTTTCGGACTACATGGTCGTTGAAGATCAACTAAGTGAGTCCGAGATCGAATATTCCGTTTATCATGTGAACAAGAAAGGAACTGACCTTCTGCGTGAAATTGAGAGCATTGAGCTTATCGCTTCGAAGGGACAGGTCATAAAATATGGACCTCAACTGAACATAAAGGACAGGACCCTTCTTATAGACACAGCAGTGGAATTGTGCAAAGGCGATGTGACCACTGTGATCTTTACAGGCGTTGATAACCACGTGACCTTTGTCCACTCTCCGTCATTATCTGAGATCGTGGAGATCGAAATAGTCGATGTTATACCTCCGGTCCCTTCGTGGCTTTCCCATGTTATAAGACGGCTCGAAACGAGTGGCATTTTCGGGGACCTTGGAGTTCGTTTTACTGAGAATGTCATTGACCTTTCACAGTTCGAGGGTGAGAACACTGTGTTCCCTTGTTCGTGTTCCGGTCTGAAGGGCAAGTTCCTTGACTGCGATACTGTAATGGAAGATGGGGCATTGCTTGTTGGCTGTGAGATCTCTAAAAAACTTTTCGAGACGCGTTTTCCTGATATCAGCTATTCAATGGTGAACATCTGTCCTTTCAAGTCCGATATTTTCAAACCGACAAAGCCTTTCATAACCCGATGTTGCCGTTCAGAAAAGTCAGGCAGGGTCACCATCAATGGTGTGGAAGGGGTAGTGGTCCACTGGGGTGCTTCGGAGTATTTCGTCTCAGAGGCTGTCAGGGACCTGGCACTTGATATTGCAAAGAAAAAGGCATGATGTTATGGTTAAAATAATGAGGGTTGCGATAGTTGAAGGCGATGGTATCGGGAAAGAAGTTATTCCTGCGGCAGTAGAGGTTCTTGATGCGCTTGACCTTCCCATTGAGAAGGTCCCGCTTGAACTTGGATATGGTAAATGGGAAAAATGCGGTGTCGCCATTGATGAGAAGGATCTCGAAATACTGAAAAGCTGTGATTGTGTGCTATTCGGTGCGATCACCACTCCTACTGATCCTAATTACAAAAGTGTTCTTCTTACCATTCGCAAAGAACTTGACATGTATGCCAACATTCGCCCGATAAAACCGCTTCCCGGGCTGGTCGGAGTGACAGGAAAGAATGACTTTGATCTTGTGATCGTGAGGGAGAACACCGAAGGGATGTATTCTTCCATTGAAGAGATACACGATGACGTTGCATATACAAAGCGTGTCGTATCCCGTAAAGGGTCCGAGCGCATTGCAAGAAGCGCATGTAAGCTGGCAAAAGATAGAAAGAATGAGATCACCATCGTACACAAGTCCAACGTTTTGAAATCCGATACCCTTTTCCTTGGGGTTTGCCGGGAGGTCGCTGCCTCTGAGGGAGTGGAGTACAGGGATATGCTTGTGGATGCCATGGCATATAGTCTGATGTCATATCCGGAAAGGTATGATGTGGTGGTGACCACGAATCTTTTTGGTGATATACTCAGTGACATGTCGGCAGCTCTTGTTGGTAGCCTTGGGCTTGTGCCAAGTGCGAATATCGGCGACAAATATGCTTTTTTTGAACCGGTACATGGCAGTGCTCCGGATATTGCAGGAAAAGGGATCGCAAATCCAATTGCAGCTATCCTTAGTATGAAAATGATGCTTGAATGGATGGGCTACGAAAGGGAAGCGGCTCTGGTAGAGAGTGCAGTGGAATTCAGCATAAAGGAAAACATTACTACCCCTGACCTTGGTGGCAGCTCCAGTACTTCCGATGTAGGTAAATTGATGGCTGATCACATTCGGAACAATCTCTGAAAAATAGAATTGTAACCCCTTATTCCAAGGGGTTCATATCTTTTGAAAGATCCTCTCAGGAAGTTCCTAACAAGGTTGCAACTCCTGAAACTGTGATGACTGCACTGAATGCTGATACCCAGACCATTATCACAAAGTCCTTTGATGCCCTTAGGATGTGCCCACCATCAACGAAGCGTAGGAGGAGGGCTGACATTAATGAGTGTGCGACCATGATGAGCAATATCATTGCAGAGAGCACCTCTATGCTACCGATGTCAGGGTTTATGACCATGCCCATGCTCATGCCCTCGGGAATGGAGACCGTTGAGAACATGTCCTGCATTAGATCGACCACACCGATCGAAATATAAAGTGTGAATCCTATGCCACCTGTAAGTCCGTAAAGCACTCCTACGAGGCTCGATGCAGATTGGTATCTCTTTTTTCTCAGACTCACAATACGGTGAAAGTTGTTGGCTATCATCTCTCCGATGACCTCCGGTTTTCCGCCGAGGTTAGTTGCTTCAACGAACATGCCACTGAAACGTTGTATAAGATTACTTCCTGTATTAGCTGCAAAGAAGTTCCATGATTTTTTCTTATCCACGCGGGTATTCAATCTTTTGTACAATGCATTCACATCTTTGGTAAGGGGACCAAAATCATGTATTCGCAGGGCTTTGAGTGCCTCATCTATGAGTCCGCCTCTTGCACCTGCGGAACTTCCGAGAGAACGTATAAGGGAAGGATAGTTCTCGTCTTTCCTTTTGATATCCTTTTCTATATCTGATGCAACATGGCCCATATAGAAAAGAGGTGTTAGTACCACGGCAACAGCGATAGGCAGGTCGAGCTTTCCATATAAGATGACTGCAATAGCTGCAACGATACATCCTGCAATTGATATTGGAATTGACTGATATAGTCTGATCTTTGATTTTGTCAATATCTTTGTTTGTTGCCAGATAGGATCATTTGGCACCTTTGATCTTGTAAATGCTATCATTACCATATCAGTACCAATGAAAACGACAACAACTACTGACATGAGCATTATTACATCCATTCCGGTTATGACCGGCATGATTATTGCAAAGGAGGCAAGGAATATCAGCGCCATGATAAGTGATATGAACAGTTCTTTGATAACTTCTACAGCGTAGAGGGCACTGTTATACATTGCTTCGTATTCATTCATTACAACGTTCTGTTCGGCTTTAAGGAATGATTGTATATCTTCTCCTGACTGAAGTCCGTGTGCAAATCTGTCAAGGAAGTCCTCATAAAGGACAGATGGTGTTCTTTTCGATCCAAAACGGCATGCATCAGCCAAGCTCATGTTCCATACCGTGACCAGATCATATATCTTCTCACTTTCCTTTGCAAGGAACCCATAACTCTCATTCTGGGAAACTATCTTGATTATATCAAGTCTTGGTGTGTCCGCGGTTGAGATTACACCCATATGTGTAATGTAATAGTGCATATTGTTGTCTATTTCGGAGGCTTTCCCTCCAAGTATGGAGAATGGGTAATAGAACACAAAAATTATACAGATCACAGGGAGAAGTGCCGGAAGCATCATAGTGTTCCCTGTGAAAAGACCAGGCAACAATACATAAATTACAATTGAGAATATAAATCCAAAAGCTACTACTGGAACTGCAATTTTCCTTGCATAGTCCCTAGGGTTCATTTCCATTGCATTGAATGCCTTTAGATAATCCATTTATATGCCTCATACTGCAAATGGCAATCCATCAATACCATGTTTATAGAAGTTCACGATGATCTCGAGTACATCGTAATAATCCTTGATGCCTCTCTCTTTCATTTCATCAAGTATCCTTGCCCTTAACATCAGATCCTTGTAAATATCCCTTTTATCTTCATATCCAAGCTGTGTAGCTATCTTGTTCTCAAGAATGAAACTGTTGTTCAATCCTCTGAAAGTATGGGAATCGGTTTCCGGATCCCACTGGAATACAGCTCTTGTGACCACACCGCCAGCATCTTCGTAGTATCCTTCTATTTCTTCAACTGCGAGACATCGTCTGAGGAATTTTCCTTTACGATATACAGCGGACAATATCATCGCAACATTGAGGTTATCGATGAAGGTGACAGGAACATTTATGGGGTCACCTGTTAGACGCTGTATCATCTTTGTTACTGCAGATGCGTGGAAGGTAGCCAATACAGGGTGACCTGTCTGCATACCCTGGAAAGCCACTGCTCCTTCTGCACCACGAATTTCACCTACGATAATATAGTTCGGTCTGGACCTTAGAGCCGCTTTTAGAAGAGCGAAAGTGTCAACTCTCGATTCGGGTGGCCCATCCTCACGTGTTATCAACTGCTGCCATACTGGGTGAGGGGGCTGGACCTCAGCTGTATCTTCTGCTGTGAATATCTTGGAAGTAGGGTTGACGAAAGGAAGACAAGCATTCAGCATGGTGGTCTTTCCACTAGCAGTCTCACCACTAAAGAATATGCTCATTCCATTCTCAAGACACATCCACATGTAAGCGGCCATTTCAGAACTGAGTGCTCCCCACATGATAAGTTCTATGATACTTACAGGAACTTCACTGAACTTACGCATGGTAAAACTACTACCACGCTTACTGACATCAAGACTGTAAATGATATTGATACGGGATCCATCCGGCAGTGCACCATCAGCAATTGGTTTTGCATCACTGACAGGTCTTCCTATCCTTTCACTCATGCTCCTGAGCCATTGGTCAAGGCCTGCCTCGTCTCCGAAGGAAAGGTCTGTCTTCATCATTCCAAATATCTTATGTACGATAAAAATACCGACTATTCCAATGCTATGAATATCTTCAAGATATGGATCTCTGATTATCGGTTCAAGTGGACCGGATCCGATAATGTTCCTTTCGATGTGGTACTGGAGATTGTTGAGTTCCTGCTGTGTTACAGGTATGGTTTTTATTTTTGGCAGTATTTTTTCGATGATGCTCACTTTTTCTCCATCGATCTGACCACCTGCACCAACATTGATCGCACTATTCAAAAGTTTGACAATAAGTTCTTTAAGTTCTTCCTCGTCCTTAGGGACCGGTTCGTTTGCCGATCTTTCAAGGATCAGGTCCATTATTGCATCATACTTCTTTTTTTCAAGATCGTTAAGTAAGGGCTCAATGGAATAGTATCCTATCTCTCCCATTTCCGGAGTTCCATAAATATGAATAAAGACCGGGTCTCCAACGGGAAAAATTACGTTGACATATTCTTCGTCCTGCAGTTCCTTTGAGAGACCAGCAACAAATTCCGGTTGATGTCCTGTTCTGTTTACAAAATCTTTTATATATGTCCCCAAATGTGGGTTTCTTTGTAATGCTTTCTGATACTCAGGTTCCACTTAAAACACCTCTACTCATGGCCTCAGCCTACAGATGCAATTTCCACTACAAGCCCGACCTTTGGTTCTATCCTAAAGCCTATCATCTGCCCAACAGGTCCTTTTGCACCAGTGAACTTATTCACAACTACCTTACGTTTTACTTCAGCACCCAATGCTTTCGAGTGTAATGTCATGTAGATATCACAGGAAGATCGGAACATGGATGCGAGATCCTCTCCAAGCTCACTTGGTTCTATTGTCAGTATAATGACCTTTCCCATTCCGTTGAGCTTTTTGAAAAATGAGATGAGTTCCAGGCTTTTTTCAGTATTTGCGCTGTACTTTATCAGTGAGGATATCGTGTCTATTACGATAACATCCTTTTCGAAAAGCTCTTTTGCACCCATCAGCCTTTCAATGAAATCAATTCTTGATTTTGCAGACTGTACCAATGGCATGACCGGAATGTAGAGTAGTCTACCTTTCAAAAGATGTGATGCTATGGGGTAATTAAGTGAATACATCTGGTTGATGTATCCCTTTGTTGTTAGTTGGGTCGAGACGAATGTGACACTCGTATCTTTTTCTATCAGACCGTATGTTATACGCTGGCATATGGTACTTTTTCCACCACCACTGCCACCTTCGATAACTACGAGGGAACCTTTGGGGAATCCTCCTCCAAGTTTGTCGTTTAATTCATCACTCTGGATCTCAAAAGAATAAACTGTTGACATTTTTCCCTCCCTTATATCCTGAAATCCATTGAATCTGACTTACCGTTCTCTGCGGCTATAAGCAATCTGTGGTCTCCATTACTTAATGGTTCAGTGACCGTGACATTGATCATCAGCAAATACCCTGGTCGCCAAAGCACATCTTGGTCGAACAATGAAATCTCGAGGTCATCGGAATATACATATAGTCCATCGATGAGGATATCCATATACTCAGTATCGAGTTCTGTCCTTCCTGTGTTCTTGGCATAGAAAGTGTATTCCTTTGTGGTGGTGTCATAAGGTATAAGTTCAGGATCACTTATGATAGTAATATCCGTTTTTAGTTGTTCGGACAGCACCTTACTGCTTGATGCACTTGAACTGGTGAGGGATTGAACATTGGATGTCATTATCGCTACAACTGTCATGGCTATGAGTATCGCAGTTATGAAAAATATCATGTGGGTAATTGCAGTCTCTGCTCTTCTATCATCAGCAAAAGTGCAAATATGTAACTTTTTTGTGAATGCCATTTATACACCTTAAGGATGGGGGTAAAAAATCAGATGACTTATCTTTAACTTGCAGATATGTCCGGATGACCAGTTCCATATGCAATTATACCAATATCTGTTACAACTTTCACTCTTTTGTATGTGTCTCCAGAGTCATCTGTTACTGAAAATATCTTGGTTTCACCTGGATACCATTTTACAGTGTTAGGGGTATATGTGTGGCTGATCACTCTTCCATCTAAGAGTATGCTCATTTCATCAGAATCAAGTACAATATTTCCATTGTTGGTGATGTTTAAATTCAAAGTTGAGCTCGTATTGTCCAATATCATTGAATCGATCTCAATTGCGCTGTTAAGCTTCTGATATTGCATATTATATTTCACGTCTTCAGCATCAGTAACAATATCATTTGAAGTGCTCATCACAGCATAGGAGTGTGTTCCAAGAACAAGGGCGGATATGAAGAATATGGAGATGACAATCGTAGTCTCAAATCCCATAAAGTTCCTCCAATCCGTGTTTCACCTTTGCCATTTCTCTGTCGGTCATGCTGAGCATGGTCCTGTCTATCTTACGCCCACAAAGCCGTTCGATGAAAAGAAGTGATTTTGTGTGGTCTTCCGGTAAAAGTCTCCATGTGGGTTTTTCCACATAATAATCAATTCCTCTGGCATAGGCCATTATCTCGAATCGGACTTCTTCACTTATCCATTCGATATCAACGTAATAATCAAGAGCGTCCATTAGGTTATTTCTGCCGACCCGTTCCATCAGGAACTCTATCCAGTTTAGCAGGATAACTACGCTCATGGGATTCTTTTTGATGGATTCCAAGCGGACCAGGGGGATCTTTTCAGAGTTCCCCTCATTTCCATTGTTCCAGTTATCATATCCGGCATTTTGAGATCGATTGGGGTTTGAGGATTGCTGTGCTCTTTCGAGAAATGCTTTTTCCAGTTTACTTTCCAGTTCAGAAAGGTCAATTTTCTCAAGCTCTTCGATCCTTTCTGAAAACATGGTTGTTGTCTGCGCCATATCAACGATGTTCGCTTCCATCTGGTGGGAGCTTTCTGAAAAGTCCTTGAGGTTCACTGAGATCTCATTGATATTTTCCTGTAATGCTATAAGCGCGTCCGCAAAGACATCCACCTTCGTTTCGATGTCCGTCATCTTGGTTTCTGTCTCAACAGAAATTCCAGGCATTTTCATGCTTTGGTGAAGGGCCTCTATCTCGTTTTTGAGCATCAGGGTAAAATCAGCTACTTCCGATACCCTCTTTTCAGTTTTGTCAAATCGCTCGATATTGGCATTGCTATTCTGTTCATCACCTACGAATGGATTGACCTGATTTGAAACTATTTCGTACAATGATAATAGTTCAAGCACACTCTGGTCTATTTTCTCAACAGTTGTCTTGACATCCTGGTTCTCTCTCTGTACAGATGAGATAGCCACATCTATCTTTGACAGTTTGCTCTCGAGTGCCTTTATTTTGTCCGCGTTCTCATCTACACGCTTGTCATCGACTGCCGGAGCTTGTGATGCTGATCCGTTCGCGTTCATACCCGGAGGTCCGAAAGGCGGAGCTGAGGATGGTCCCGATGGTGTTCCACCAGGAGAATTATTTGCATCACCAAAATTAGGAGGGCTTGCTGCAAAAGGGGATCCAGATGCATCAAATGGAGACGCCTGTGCTCCAAAAGGTGACCCTTCAATTTCGCTGCTACCTTTTTTTCGAAGAATTCCGTTGGTGAGCTTCTTCAGAGTATTATTTAATCCCGCCATTTTTTTCACGGACTGTTGTAATTATGATTTTATATTAATTAGGCATATATATAATATAAAGTGTATCATTCTATTATATATATATATTTCCAAAAAAATGCCAAAACAGAACACAAACGTTGATGTATTTGTGGACCAAAACTTTTGATCTTGTATCTTCTATAAAATGTATTTAAGATAAAAAGAGTGTATGTCTCCTTTTATCCAATTATGCGTGTTCCCAGACGAACGCCTGTTGCTTTTTCGGTTTTGACAGCTTCCTGGAGCACGACCTCAAGAACGTCTTGGGGGTCGGTTCCATCCATGATGATGGTGTCGATATTACAGCGTTCGATGATCTTTGAGGCAAGAGGGTCTACCGGAGATTTAGATCCTGCTTTCATCTCTGTTGAGATCACAATGCCGACAAGTTCCTTTGCAGTCATCACATCAAATTTCTTAGCATCAGGGTCTTCTCTGGGGTCACTTGAATAGACTCCGTCAACAGATGTTGCAATTACCATCATATCTGCGTTCAGGTATTCTGCAAGGATGGCTGATACAGCATCAGTGGTCTGACCGGGTATCACTCCTCCCATCACAACGATCTTCCCTGATGCAAGGGCAGATTCTGCTTCCTTATATGTGGTAGGTGGTTCTGGATATGCAGTGCTTCCAAGTGCAGCGATAAGAAGTTGTGCATTCAAGCGCGTGATGTCAATTCCAATGAAATCACATACCACTTCATTGGCTCCGACACCTCGGGCAACATCAATATAGTTCCTTGCAGCAACACCGCCACCAGTCACTACCACGATCTGATGTTTATTTGCCAGTTCTTTCAATGCTGAAGCATATGCGGAAAAATGCTTGGGTTCAAGATCTTTTGCGAGTATGGACCCGCCTACTGATAATACGATTAGCATGGTGATCTTTCATCATAATGTTGTCAATGGTTTAAACCTATTGGCACTCTGTGGAAGATCGAAGCATAGCTAGGTCTTTATGCTGTGTCGAAGGAAAGGCTCAATATGAAAAATAAAAATAGTATGGAATAAGTAAGCTTATTCCATTGAGATAGCGTCTGTTGGACAGCTGTCCACACATGCACCACAGTCAATACATTCGTCAGCGTTCACGACAGCTATGTTCTCTCCGTCCATTTTGATTGCTTCAGATGGGCAATCGTCTACACATGTTCCGCATCCTACACATTCGTCTCTTTTAATTACTGCTACCATTATTCATTTCTCCTATTAAATTTGGATCTAATTATATGAGTGCAAAATTTGCAATATACCCATTAAATAAGTTAGATAAAAAGGTATCGATTATCCAAAAAAGTTTCTATTTTTTGAACAATTGCGCTTCTCTCTGTAATTTATATTTGTTCTCTGCTATGTTTCACTGTTTGGGTTATGTGAAAACAGTCTCCATATAATAGTTCATTCAAATAAGGTGTCTGCAAACAAATTATTATTTTAATATTATTTTTTGACGAAACCGTTTAATATATTAAAGATGTTTGCTATTTGGTGGATCAAGTGGTAGCGATCATAAAAAATAATAATGCAGTAACACCTGTAATTGGAGCAGTTCTGTTGGTAATCTTGACAGTTCTCCTTGCAGGCGCAGTGGCAACAATTGTTGTAAGTACCGGTTCTATTCTCTCTTCGTCCACTCCTGTGGCGATGATCGAAGTGAACGATGCTGTGGGTTATGGGAGTGGGTACAAAGATAATGTTGTGAGCCTTGAGCACAAGGGTGGAGATCCTCTTGATCTGGATTCTACCTTTGTGGTTCTCAGTGGTGAGGGTAGCAGCTATGTTGGTAAGGTCGGAGATGGTGGTTTCATGGCCTACGGTCATGTCACTGTAAAATATTTTGACCTTACGCCGGAGGGTTCGTTCTTTACATATATTAGCAATAATCCCTGTATCGATGATGGCTTGTGGTCGGCAGGGGAGGTTCTGGTGTTGGATGGGGATGACAGCATAAATGGTACAGATGCTTCCACTGTTCATGTAAGTGTAGATGGCTATTCCGATACTTCCAACAATTACGGTTTCAAAGATGGGGGCACTGTCACTGTCAAGATATTCGATAGTTTCACAGACCGTGTGATCTGTGAAGATGTTGTGAATGTGAGACCTTTCGAATAATTTGTATCAATACTATTAAAGTATGGTAACATCATAGGGAACGCGATGAGCGACAAGCCTGCATTCATGAAATATTTTACGCAAAATTCATGTTATCCTAATCAACAGGAAGCAATGGACCGTATTCACAGTGCCCTTATGCAGCAACAGTTAGTGCTGTTCGAAGGAGCCTGCGGTACCGGTAAAACACTTAGTGCACTTGTTCCGGCACTTCATGTTGGTAAAATGTTAGGCAAGACCGTCATTATCGCTACCAATGTACATCAGCAAATGGTACAGTTCATCAATGAGGCACGTGACATAAAAAAGGTTCAGGATGTCAAGGTCGCGGTCATAAAAGGTAAAACCGCGATGTGCCCCCAGGAAGCTGATTATGAGGAATGTTCTGTTAAAAGGGAGAACACCTTTGAGCTGATGGAGACGGAGCGGGAGATATATCTTAAAAGGCAGGAACTGAACTCTGCACGCGATAGTTACAAAAAGTCCCATGACCCGGCATTCGTGACCCTTAGGGATGAATTGTCAAAAGAGATCGATGCTGTGGAAGAAAAAGCAAGAGGCCTTCGCGACCGCTCGTGCAATGATCTTTATGAGGTTCTACGCTCAGATAGTGAAAAGTTCAGAGGCTGGCTTTACAAAGAAGTACGCTCCCCTGAGGAGATCAATGACCATGCTATCAAGGATGGCATGTGTGGGTATGAGCTGGTGAAAAGGGAGTTAAAGCACGCAGATCTGCTGATATGCAATTACCATCATGTTCTGAATCCTGATATTTTCTCAACGGTGCTGGGCTGGATCGAAAAGGAGCCCCAGGAGACCATTGTGATTTTCGATGAGGCCCATAATCTCGAATCCGCTGCAAGGTCGCATTCCTCTTTATCCCTTACCGAACATTCAATTGAAAAAGCAATGGCCGAACTCGAAGCTAACAGTGATCTTCTGGCAGATAACAATATACGCGATATTTTCAAGATCTTCCTTGATGTGATCTCGGATACCTACAATTCAAGGTTCAAGTTCGGTGAACGTGAACGTGTCAGAAAGAACTGGTATGATATGCGCATAAGCGATCCTTACGAACGCAATGACATTGTGCGTGGTAAGTTCCTCCGCCAGGCCAAGGGAGATTTTGGTGAGAAGGGCGATATACAGATATTGCTTTCAGAAGCAAGTGTGCTTGGTGCCAAACTGGACGAGACATATAGGGAACAATACAAAAAAGGCCTTAGCAGTATCATGAAACGTTCACATATCAGGTCTGTTGCGGATTTCATTTCAGTTTATATCGAACTATCCCACAATCTGAACTACTATCCCATTTTGAACGTCCGCAGGGATATGAACGATGATATATACGGGCGCATCGAGCTTTTCACATGTATCCCGAAGAACGTGACCGAACCGCTTTTCAATTCTCTGTTCTCGGTGATCCTCATGTCAGCAACGCTTCATCCTTTCGAGATGGTGAAGAAGACCCTGGGTATCACGAGGGATACGTGTGAGATGTCCTACGGGACCTCCTTCCCTGAAGAAAAAAGGCTTTCGATAGCAGTATCTATTCCTCCGCTCTTTGCCAAGAACAGGGATGACCGGCATGTAACTGAACTTCTGGAACAGGTGATTCTGGATTCTATAGAACATTCAAAGGGTAATGTCATTCTCTTTTTCCAGAGTGCATTTGAGGCCAAGCGATATTATTCAAAGATCGAACCCCTCGTCAATGTGCCGGTATTCCTTGATGAGGTGGGCGTATCGTCACAGGATGTGCGGGAAGAGTTCTTCGCAATAGGAGAGGACAACGGTAAAGCAGTGCTGCTCTCATATCTGTGGGGTACATTGAGCGAAGGAATTGATTATAGGGACGGACGTGGGCGCACAGTTATAATTGTAGGGGTCGGCTATCCTGCACTCAATGACAGGATGAATGCAGTGGAGTCTGCGTATGACCATGTCTTCGGCTATGGTGCAGGCTGGGAGTTTGCGATCCAGGTCCCGACGATCCGTAAGATCAGACAGGCAATGGGCCGCGTGGTACGTTCTCCGACCGACTATGGTGCTCGCATCCTTCTCGATGGCAGGTTCCTCACGGATTCAAAGAAGAGGTTTGGTAAGTTCTCGGTATTTGAAGTGTTCCCGCCGGCAGAGAGAAGTGAGTTAGTGGATGTTGATCCTGAAAAAGTGAAGTATTCGCTCATGAACTTCTTTATGGATAACGAAGAGCAGTAACTTCGGTTCTGTTCTATTCCCTTCTCATAGGGCTAATTTTTTAACTGTTCATCAACATAGGTATTCATAGTTATCTTTCATTTGAATATGCGCGTTCTCAGAACTAATATGGGGGTTTATGTATGGGTCTTGAAGATGTTATGAAAGAGGTTACCAGTGAACTTGAACGCCTGGTAAGTGCTAAAACAGTTGTTGGTGAACCGGTCATTGCCGGGGGTAAAACCATCCTTCCTATCACTAAGGTTTCCTTTGGGTTTGGAAGCGGCGGGGGCGAAGGCTCCAAAGATGGTGTTGAATCCGGTTTCGGAGGTGGCGGTGGAGGCGGTGCTAAAATCGAACCTGTTGCTTTTCTAGTGATTTCCGATGAAGGTGTAAGGCTGATGACCCTTGCCGGAAATAGTGATCTTGGCAAACTCCTCGATGCAGTTCCTGGGGTTTACGAAAAGATAAGGTCTGTAAAAGGCAAAATGAAAAAGGACGATGAAAATAAGGGTGCATCTGAGGATGCTGAATAAACTTCCTTTATCTTTTATCGGCAAGTGATAGTTTGGAACTGATGTTCTTCCTTTACGTAATAGTTCTGATCGTTATCTTCTTGCTGGCACTGATCCTGCTGGCACCTATAGCTGTAGCATTTGATGTAAATGGTGGTCTTTCCGGGGTCCGAAGCAATGTCAGTTTGAAGTGGATGTTCCTGTCTTACAGTTTTTCAGGTCAGCCCGATGCAAAAGAGGTTCCTGTCACGAATGGCACAACTTCGGCAGAAGAAAGCACTACAAAGGTGGACACTACAAAAGAGGACACTACAAAGGTGGACACTACAAAAGAGGACACTACAAAGGTGGACACTACAAAAGAGGACACTACAAAAGAGGACACTACAAAAGAGGACACTACAAAAGAGGACACTACAAAAGAGGACACTACAAAAGAGGATACAGATCATCCTCTGAAAAATACGTATGAAATGGCAAGGAAAGGGTATGCTATAAAGGGGCAGTTCTTCCATTTGATGAAGGGTCTTCTTTTTCAGTTACACATAAGGGATCTCGCATTCGACCTTACTTATGGATTGCCTGACCCTGCTGACACGGGAATGTTGTGCGGCTATCTACATACGCTGGCTTCCATAGTTCGGGGAAGGGCCCGAAGTTTCAGTTATTCTTTATATCCGGTTTTCATGGAAGAGGCGTTCGATGTGCACCTGTCAGGTTCAATCCGTTTCAGGATCGGTTCTTTTATTCCTCCGCTTTTGATGTTCATATTCAATGTAAAGGTGCTGAAGACCGGCTGGTGGTTTGCGAAAAACAGATATTCTTCCAGTTAACTTTCCGGGGCTTAACAGCCTGATTTTTTAATAGTGTTAGTATTTAATAATATGAACACAGATAACCGACCATGATCAGAATAAGGTCTCCATCCAGATTGCATCTATCATTGATAGATCTGAATGCAGAGATCGGCAGAATAGATGGCGGTATAGGGATAACCCTTGACCATCCCAATATTGTGCTTTCTGCCGAAAAGGCGGATGGGGTCGAAGTGACGGGTATCTCCAGTTTTGCAGACCGTATGGTCGAAGCGGCAAAGGCTGTTCTTCCTGAGGGTGAGGGTGTCCTCATACATGTCGAAGAGGATATGCCTGCTCATGTGGGTCTTGGTTCCGGGACACAGTCTGCGTTGAGTGCGGCAGCGGCAGTGAACGAGCTCTATGGTCTCGGGCTGACCGTAAGGGAACTTGCTATCGCAGTTGGCAGAGGCGGTACTTCTGGTATTGGAGTAGCCTCCTTTGAAAGCGGTGGCTTTCTTGTTGATGTCGGGCATAAGTTCAGTGAGAAAGGTTCTTTCTCTCCTTCTTCTACCAGCAAAGCAGCACCTGCTCCTGTGGTTTTCAGGCATGATCTTCCGGACTGGGATATTATTCTCGCAATTCCTGATTCTGTTGGTGCACATGATTCGCAAGAGGTCGATATTTTCAAAACGGAATGTCCGATACCTTTGAGCGAAGTACAGGAAGTCTGTCATGTGGTGCTAATGCAGATGATGCCTGCTATACTCGAAGGCGATATCGAGAACTTCGGGTTTGCCGTGGACCATTTGCAGAATGTTGGTTTTAAGAAGCGTGAAGTTGCTTTGCAATCCCGGCAAGTAAGGGACCTTATGGAACTTATGCAGGACCTTGGTACATGTGGGGCAGGGATGAGCTCCTTTGGTCCTGCGGTATTTGGATTTATTGATAACAGAAATATGGCTGAACAAATAAGGGATGAAGTTCAACATTTCCTTGATGAGACAGGGGGCGGCACCGTTGTCCTTACTAAAGCGAACAATTCCGGTGCAATGATATGGAAGGATTGATTTGAAGATCATTACTTGGTATGGTATACTGACCATTGGTGACGATGGTGTTACTGAATGTGAACCTTTCAACAAAGATGTTGATGAGCTTGCGGAACTTCTGCTCCAGAAGGACGTTGTCGCATATTCTCCCGGCAGTGGTTTCGATATACGTACAGTGGCAATTGAATGCGGGTTCGTGGAAAACGATGAGGAATACAATTCTCTGTTAAGGGATGTGTCAATTCGTGCTGCGAAGTTACAGATATCGAGGACGAATACTCCGGATATGCAAATAATTCAGGCTGTAGAGGCGCTGGATGATATCGATGATGTTGTCAACGTGCTTTCCGAACGTCTTTCCGAATGGTATGGTCTGCATTTTCCGGAATTGGGTCTAAGTTCTGAACCGCTTGTACGTTTCGTTAGCGAGTTCGGTTCACGCAACAACGTTCCTGCCGAACATCCTATGTTCGAAAAGGCAACCTCTTCCATGGGTTCTGAACTCCCTTCCGCCGATGAGGAGCTTATAATGGGCTTTGCTTCTAATGCTTGTGAGCTTTATGACAGTCGGCACAGCATTGAAGCTAGTATAGTCAGGAACATGGAAAAAATGGCACCGAACGTCACATTGATCGCGGGTTCTCTTATCGGTGCCCGGCTTATCAGTATGACCGGTGGCCTTGCAAGGCTTTCTCAATTGCCCTCGAGCACAGTTCAGGTCATGGGTGCCAATAGAGCACTTTTCAAACATCTTCGTGGGCGGGCAACATCTCCAAAGCACGGTATAATATTCAATAATCCTCTGGTCAAGAACTCCCCCTGGTGGCAGAGGGGTAAGATCGCACGTGCGCTGGCTGCAAAGATAAGTCTGGCAGCACGCATGGATGTTTATTCCGGTGAATTGCATCCTGAGATAAAGGTCAACCTTGAGAAAAAGGTGAATTTCATAAAAGCTGCAAATCCCAAGCCTCCCGTTAAACAAAAACCCGCTGGCAAAGGATACAAGGGTAAAAATAAAGGAGGCGAGAGATAAATGGATGTGAATGAGATATCAGAGGGCATATTCGAGGTTCGAAAAGGCGGTAAGAAGATATTGGCCACAAAGAATGCCAACCCCGGCTCGAATGTCTATGGTGAGAATCTGCTGGAGGAAGAAGGTGAGGAATATCGTGCCTGGGATGCCCGCAGGAGCAAACTCGCGGCAATGGTCCTCAAGAAGATGAAGGTGCCGATAAAAAGTGATTCCCGGGTCCTGTATCTTGGAGCCGCATCAGGCACCACCGTAAGCCACGTTTCAGATATGCTTCCCAATGGTATCGTCTATGCGGTGGAGTTCTCCCCACGTACCATGCGGGAACTGATCCAGCTCTGTGATACGAGGTCCAATATCGTGCCAATACTTGCAGATGCCTCCCGTCCGAAGCTTTATGCTCATATAGTTGAACAGGTCGATGTGATCTTTCAGGACGTTGCCCAGCCTAATCAGGCGCAGATCGCTGCGGTGAATGCGGGGCAGTTCCTTAAGGAAGATGGGCATCTGCTTCTTTCCATTAAGGCCAGAAGTATCGATACGGTGGCGAATCCTTCCAAGGTCTTCAAAGAGGAAGTGAACAAACTGGAAAAGGACTTCGATACCCAATTCAAGATTATTAAGAAACACGACCTTGCACCGTTCCATGAGGACCATTTGGGACTGGTTGCGAAAAAGAAGCTTAAAGAAAACTAAATATTTTCTCTATATGGGGGGCTGTAAATGTCAGATACTGAGGAAAGATTCTCCGGTGGGAAATATTTTGGGGTATGCCCCTCTTTTCACCATTCAAAAGCTTGCAACTGCAAACGTTGTCCTTCATATCCCGGAGATGGTTATATGTTCTGTGCACGCGGCAATGATCGCTCACTTCCGGAAAAAAAGGAATGTCTTTGCAGGGAATGCTATGTTTACAAGCAATTTGGCTTCGAAGGGGATTTCTTTTGCCGGCGTGATGTAAAATGAGCATTCTTTCAAATAATATCACTATGTTGGTGACCTTACTGGTGATCGCATGCATTGCTTTAGGATTTATTGGATATGATAAATTTGCATCAAATAAAAATGGGGCAGATGTGAGCTATACGGATGTATCCGTTCATGAGGCTAAAGATATGCTCGATAAGGGAGATGTTTTCCTTCTGGATGTGCGCACGGAAAGTGAATTCAATTCAGGTTATCTCGAAGGTGCAGTAAATATCGAGGTCTCACAATTGGGATCACGGCTGGATGAAGTTCCAGCGGACAAGGTCATCCTGGTATATTGTCGTACAGGGGTAAGAAGTGTCAGGGCAAGTAAAACACTTGTTAATGCCGGTTATACGGATGTCTATAATATGAAAGGCGGTATTAGGGTATGGATGTCAGCAGTTTATCCTTACGTGATTTGATCCCTTTTTATTTTTCACTCTTTTTCCTATATCCTTTAGCAAGCTCGATGTTCACGGAAACTACCTCTCTGTTGGTATTTTCAAAGAAATATCCTTCGAATATTTCCGGCAGAGCGTCTGCATCTTCCTGTTTGGTGATCATCATTCCTGCGGGGACATACCTGTTTTCCGGAATGTCTACGCCAAAGGCACCGGATTTGGGTTCAAGCACGGAGCCCTTGCCAACATTTGCATTGAATACCAGTGTCTGCATTGCGAGGAATGCATCATCACAGACTGCAGCGGGGCCGTGTATCTGTGATTGGTGAGCAAGTGAAACTCTTTCTCCTATATATACTGAATATGGTCTACCTTCCACATTCACCTAATTTGCTTTAATTGGATTTCCTTTAATGTCAATGGTCTTCATGCCATGCATGATAACTCCATCCTGAACATTACTGTCGTTGCCAATATGGATGGGGCTACCTTCATCGCCCCTTATGGATACAAAAGGAGATACCATTACTCTTTTTCCAATGGTTACATCTCCGATCACAATTGCTTGTGGGTGAATATATGCGGTATCGTCAATTGATGGAGCTTTCATCTTGGGATTCCAGGATGTCAATGGAGTGTGTTCTATATTTTCCGGCATTGTTATCTACAGATGAACTTCTTATTTATACAAATTTCGTCAACATCTTTAAAATAATGATGTCCTCCTTTTATTTATAAAATATCGCAAAAAGAAGTTTTAGATATTCTGACAACTGAACGTTCCATTCTAGGAATTTTGCAGCTTTTCTTTCTGGAACTATTATTGATGATATATTACCAATACAATTAATATCAATTTGTGAATGAATTTAGTAATGATCTGATGTGTGTATGTTCTGGTAATGAAAATAAATTTATACTAATCGTGAGTGATAATACTATAGTTCTCTCAAAAAGTATATACGTTATAAAACTACTTTGTTAAGTTCACATTTATTGGATACGCTTATCAGTAGCAGTTGCACAATTTCCATGGATGATGCATCTGTTAAAGCGTTTAGGGTCACGTTTGATAAAATATGGGGTCTGAGGGCACATGAATAAAGAGACAAGCATTTTAGTCGTCGAGGACGAGAATATTGTGGCGTTGAGCATTAAGAACAAGCTCATTAGTTTGGGGTATTCAGTGCCCAGTACTGCTTCATCCGGGGAGGATGCAATTACTAAAGCAGACCTTTTTTACCCTGATCTTGTGTTGATGGACATTATGCTGAGGGGCGATATGGACGGCATTGAAGCTGCAAATGAGATCCGCATTAAATTCGATATTCCGGTGATCTTCCTTACAGCATATACCGATGACAGGACACTTGAGAGAGCTAAGGTCGCAGAACCTTATGGTTACATATCTAAACCGTTCAAAGAACAGGACCTCAAATCCAATATTGAGATCGCACTCCACAAACATGGAAAAGAGCTCAGGTTAAAGTAAATCCCCAGTTGGTGTTTGATCGCTTTTCGTTTTCCGGTTCTATTATATTTTCTCTTGTATCTATTTCCGGGATATGTTGTTCTGCAATAAGGTTATATTAGGGTGTTAATTGTGCTAAAAGGTCTGATATTTGATATGGATGGGGTTCTAGTGGATTCTATGCCTTACCATACCGAAGCTTTGAGTCATGTATTTGCCGATATGGGTTTATCCATGGATGCTCAGGATGTCTATAATATGGAAGGCTCAAAGACAGTGGATATCGTAAGCTATCTGCTGGAAAAAGATGGTGTGGATCTTCTGAACTTTGATTTAGATGGGCTTATACACAGGTACCGGGATGAGTTTGCCAGAATTGTAGAACTGAAGGCTTTTAGTGAGGTTCTCGAGTGTCTTCCAATTTTGAAAGAGCGTTTTATGCTTGCGGTGGTTTCCGGAGCTGATCGGAATATAGTGCAAGATATTATCACTAATCTTTATGATGGTATTTTCGATGTTGTCATAAGTGGGGAGGATGTGGATAATGGTAAGCCTGCTCCCGATCCTTTTCTGAGTGCTGCTGATATGTTCGGGCTGTATGCAAGTGAATGTCTTGTTGTGGAAAATGCAGCAATGGGCGTGGAAGCTGCAAATAGGGCAGGTATGTTCTGTCTGGCTGTTCCGACCTATGTCAGTAAGGAAAGCCTGAAAAATGCAGACCGTTTAGTGGATGACCATCGAATGCTAAGCGATTTCCTTCTTGGACTTGACCATCTGGAAAAGGAAGCTGCTGAGTCTTTACGCCTGAAATTTTATTCAGCTCAAAAATGAATCTACACTGATTTTTTTCCTGTATGCCATTCCCTGGAATATTGCTATGGCATTTCCTTCTTCGTCCGTAATGTCTACTGTATAGGTTGCTATCTTTGGGTTTTTTGAATTTTCGCGCGCCTGGGCATACAGGGTCCCGGATGTTGTGGAAGTTACGAAGGATATATTGGCATTTATTGCGACTGCAACCGTGCCATGAGAATTGGAAGCGGCGGCAAATGCGAAGTCTGCAAGGGTGAATATTGCTCCTCCCTGAACGATGCCCACCCCGTTCAGGTGATGCTCATGGATTTCCATCTTTGCTTTTGCGTAGCCTTCCGAGACTTCCAGAAGCTTAACATCGATGTATTCAGCGAATTTGTCCATTTTGAAGAATTCTTTTATCTTTTCCATTGTATCGCATCCATTCAGTTCTTTGATAGGATGTGCATGTTTTAAGTATACACTATATCTGACCTTCTCTGAAAGTAGTTTTTAATAAAGCGAACGTGTGACATTTAAGTAAGCATTATTCGTGAACTACCACCCATTAAAATGAGTGGCTTTCTGCTTCATATCCCAGACCAACGTCCATGACTCCACAGGCTCTTCCCGTAGTCCCTACGGTGCATCGATTAAGAATATTGATCGCTGCATTAACATCTCTGTCAAGTTCAAGCCCACATTCAGGACATTTGTGAATCCTAACCGATAGACCTTTCCTGACGATGTTTCCACAACCGCTGCATTCCTGTGATGTGTTGAATGGGTTAACCAATTCTACAAAATTGCCAGCCTCTTCCGCTTTGCTTTTTGCCATCTGGATCAGTTGACCCCATGCAACATCATGTATTGATTTTGCAAGATGATGATCCTTAACCATATTCCTGATGCTCAGATCTTCGAACACTATCCAGTCAAACCTGTCGACAAGAGCCCTGCTCAACTTATGGTTAAAATCAAGTCTTTGGTTACGTATCTTTCTGTGAACCTTAACAACTTTGAGTTTTTGTATAAGACGGTTTGATGAACCTTTCTTCTTTTTGCTCAGTCTCTTTTGTTGAACTGCAAGAGATCTCTCTGACTTTCGGTAATATATAGGGGAATCGAATTGTTCCCCATTGCTCAACGTGACACATGAGTTAAGCCCGACATCAATTCCTATAGATGTAACAGAGTTGATCTTTTCAGGACTTGCACCCATGTCAACAGAAAAGACTGCATACCATTGATCCCCTTCACGTTTGATGGAACATGTCTTGATCTTGCCTTCTATCTCTCGGTGCTGTTTGATCTTGATATTCCCTATCTTGGAAAATTTCAGTTTGTTATCTTCAATTTTGAAACCAGATTGAGGATATGTGAAACTGTTATACCTGTCCTTCCCCTTGAACCTTGGGTACCCTGGCGTTTCACCTGATCTGCACCGTCTAAAAAAAGCATCAAATGATTTTCCAAGTCTTCGCAAAACATCCTGTTTAATCTGTGAGAATACTTCAGTCCTACACTCGACATACTTGACCTGATTGATCTGGTCAAATGTTGTTAATCCTTGATTATATCTTTCATACGCATTCCTTCTGTCCGCAAGAAACTCGTTGTGGAGGTATCTGCATACATCAAGAGTTTTGACCAGGACAATCTCCTGTTCTTTGGTCGGGTACAGACGGGATTTGTAGGATTTCCGCATATTGTGATATACGTTTTGATACTACTAATATCTATCAGAACCAAGAACAATCAACTGTTTACGCAATTCATCCACTCATTGAAATGGGTGGTCTTCTTGCTTATTTAATTATAAATGAGATTGGCTGGTTTTAGCGCAAAGACCCCCTTATTTCCAGTGGAGTTATCTCATTGTGTATATTGTTCGTGTGTGATCGACGGTGACTATGGATAAATAGGCAAATATCCGTAGTTTAAATGTATAATGAGGTTAATAGAAGGTCTTTTAAGTGTCAACATCCTTGATTCTTAAAGGTGCTCTATTTATATTATTTTGTTTGATATAAATATCTGTACCGTTTTCAATCGTGGGGGTCATTATAATGGAAAATACCTATTCGAAGTTTTGGGATGCAGATGAATTCATTCTTGTTAGTGATGGGACCAAGCCTGCAATGAAATGGGCGGTCGAGGAACTCAGGAAGAAAGGGAAAACTGTTCATTTTGTGGACCTTTCCGATAGGCCCAAGCTAGATGCGATAAAATCTATAGGTGAAGCTCCGGAAGGTGTGGAAAATGCGGTGATAGGTCTGACAAAGACCGAACCGGCAGATGCCATGAAAGGCCTTTTCGAGAAAGGTGTGGTAAATACCTGGGTTCACTGGAAAACGGATACTCCTGCTGTGAGGGAACTTTGTGCAGATCATCAATGTTACACTGGAAGGTGTCCTATGCTGTATCTTGGGAAGGATCTCAGCATGCATGGTGTTCATAGGATGGTCGCAAAACTGATCGGTAAATATTAAATTTAAGTTCTCATCCCGCTTGACAATAAAATTTTTATACAAGCAATCTAATCTCATTCCGTTATGTTCTACTAAACATAACGGTGTAATGGTGAGCGGAGGTATTGTATGGATAAAAAGCGTTCTTTAATGGGCATATCTATCATATTGGTAATGGCGATGGCATTGTTTTTGGTTATGGGGTGGGGTGCTTTTTTAGGATATTCATCATCTCATACAGATGTGAGTTCTGAGGTCATTGTCTCTGCCGCGGCAAGTTTGACCGAAAGTTTCACTGAGGTCGAACGCAAGTTTGAAGAGTCGCATCCTGATATCGATATAATTCTCAATCTGGCGGGTTCAGGTACCCTGCGTATGCAGATAGAAGCCGGTGCTCCCATCGATGTTTTTGCTTCAGCTTCCCAGAAGCATATGGACCTCCTCGGTTCCGAGGACATGATCTATGCTGACACAAGGCATGATTTCGCTGAGAACTCTCTTGTAATGATAGTTCCCAGGTCAAGTGAGAATACTATAAGAACCCTTGAAGACCTTGGGGATGTTTCAATTACAAAGATAGCTATTGGAGACCCGGAGATCGCACCTGTGGGCAGATATACGAAAGGTGCACTTGAGGCAGCTTCTCTGTGGGATGATGTTAGTGAAAAGCTCATTTATGCGGAGAGTGTGAAGCAGGTGCTCGTTTATGTTGAGAGCGGGGAAGTTGATGCGGGTTTTGTATATATGACCGATGCGATGGTCTCAGATATGGATAAGATAGACGTTGTTGCACAAATTCCGGTGAGTACCAGTATAAGCTATCCCATTGCAGTTGTTTCATCTTCAGATGAATTGGAAGCATCCCGGGAATTCATAGATTATGTTATTTCGGATGAAGGAAAAGATATATTCGTAAAATATGGCTTTACTGTAATGGATGATAATTGATGCTTGAAGATGCCTTGATCCCCCTATCTATCACTTTAAAGGTGGCCGTTCTGTCCACCTGTCTTGTTGCTGTGTTCGGTATTCTCATATCCTATGCACTTGCAAGGAGGGATTTCAGGGGGAAATGGCTCGCTGATATTCTTGTTACCCTTCCGCTTGTGCTTCCGCCGACAGTTACGGGTTATCTTCTTGTTGTTCTGTTGGGCAAGAACGGTGCAATAGGTAGTTTTCTTTTTGAGACGACGGGTTGGTCATTGCTTTTCACATGGCATGCTGCGGTGATCGCGGCCTTTGTTGTGTCCCTTCCTCTGATGGTGAAGACCACTGCTTCTGCTATCAGTGCAGTGGATCGTGAACTGGAGTATGCGGCTTATACCCTTGGGCACAGTGAGCTTGAGACCATGCTTTTTGTGACCCTACCTCTTGCTAAAAAAGGCATACTTGCAGGCATCGTGTTAAGTTTTGCAAGGGCTGTGGGGGAGTTCGGTGCTACCCTTATGGTTGCGGGCAATATTCCGGGGAAAACGAATACCATGTCGTTGTCCATCTATACGGCGTTCCAGTCAGGCAATGATGCTCTTGCGAATATTCTTGTCATCACTCTGGTCGTTGTTTCATTATTATCCATGGCACTGGCTGCAAGGTTCGTGGATCGTTGGAGCGTGTGAGGTAGTTAAATGGGCGTAAAAGTGAGCTTGTCAAAGAAGTATAGGTCCCGTGGCAGGAAGGGTGGCAGAGATGATGTTTTTTCTCTGGATGTCAGCTTTGAGGTGGGGAATGAACTGGTGGTCATTTTTGGTCGCTCCGGTTCCGGTAAGACCACGACACTTCGATGTATCGCAGGGCTGGAAACTCCGGAGTGCGGAAGTATAATTGTTAATGGAAAAACGTATTTTGATAGCGATTCGGGTATCGATCTCCAGCCACAGTACAGGAGGCCGGGGTATGTTTTCCAGAACTATGCCCTCTTCCCGCATATGGATGTGAGGAAGAACATCGTTTATGGTCTTAAGGGGTGGGATACGGCGAAGAAGGAAGATCGTTTGTTCGAGATGCTTCGTCTGTTGCATATAGAGGGTCTGGAAGGACGTTATCCCTCTCAGTTATCGGGGGGTCAGAAACAGAGGGTTGCCCTTGCCCGTGCCCTTGCACCGAGTCCCGATATCCTGTTGCTGGATGAGCCTTTCTCTGCCCTTGATATGGTGGTCAGGATGCGACTGAGGGAGAGGATAAAAACTATTCAGAAAGAGCTTGGCATTCCTATACTGTTCATCACCCATAGTCCAGAGGAAGCGATCTCGCTTGCAGACCGGGTCGTGGTCCTTCATGAGGGGCAGGTTCACCAGTCAGGCAGTCCAAGGGAAGTGTTCTATTCTCCTGTTGACCGGGATGTGGCAGAACTTGTGGGTGTCAGCAATATCTTTGAGGATGGAGATGTGGTCGGGAACTCTCCTGAAGGCTTTGTTCTTGAAGGCAGAGGTATGCAATTTGTTACAAGTTCGGATGTGTCTGGTTCAGATACTGTTTCCTGGGGGGTAAGGCCGGAGAACATACATCTGATGGCCTATGATGAGGGTTTGCTTTCAGATGAGGGCAATGTGTTTGCAGGCAATGTTCTTGATGTTACGGATAAGGGTAGCAGCAAGCTGATAGCTGTGGAACTTGATGGAAGTAATGTAGTTCTTTTTTGTGATGTTCCGACAAGGCTTCTGGATGAAGCTATGGGATCCCGTGTCATCGTGAAGATCGCAGCGAAGGACGTACTGGTCTTTGAGTAAGGTGTATATGTTTTTAAAATTCAAAAAAGCAAATAACAGCCCTTTAAAAAGGGCTATTAAAAGAGTTTTTACGGGACCGGTGGGAGTTGAACCCACGACCCCCGGGTTAGAAGCCCGGTGCTATATCCAGGCTAAGCCACGGACCCTCAATTATCGTTCTAAGTGAACGAGATGTGACATGGTTGTTTATGCATAAAAGCCTTTTGTACAGGGGCTGATTTATTGGGGTTTACTACCCATTTGCAAAGTAATTTATATAAGCATGTCATTTATTTTCAATGATGTTCAAGACTTTGATCTTTGGCATGATACAATAAAGGTTGAACTTATGAATACAGCATTTATCATTTTTGGAATTCTTTTCTTTGCAGCTCTCAGTCTTTATAATTTGATACATTCTTTTAAGCATAAGAAAAGTTATCTGCCATCGATCTTTGGGTTTCTTATATGCCTGTCAACAGCTCTTGTTCTTTATGAGCAGCCGTTGATGGGTGGTTTTGTATTTTTAATTATACTTTTACTGGCGATCCTTTCATCCCGGACTATCTTGGCTATAAGAAAAAGCTCATTATTAAAGGCAATCGATGGGGTCGAGATAACTTCCACCTTCTCGACAATGCACATACTGGATATCAGGTTCTGGGCGGCATATGCGTTAAAGAACGGAGCAAAAAAAGCTGCTATAGGTTATTCTTTGTCTCAGACCGGTCTTTTACTTCTTGTTCTGGCAATTGTTATGCTCGTTTCTCCGTCCTATATGAAATTTCATGTATGGATGCCTTTCGTATTTGTATCATTCGTAATGGGATTGCGTGACTCGAATGAGGTGTTCCGAGAGTTTTGCGGATCAAAAATATGATCATTTTCTTCTCTTAACTGTCTCCAGAGTTTTGTCTGCTACAAATATTCATATATATTAGCGATACATTTTGGGAACAATACTTACAAAACGTACCCCTTATAAGGTATATTCAATGAGGATCCATTATGAGCGAATTACTGATCTACTACAACGGCGAGTTTGTCCCTAAGGACAAAGCAACAGTTTCCATTTATGACCACGGCTTCCTTTATGGAGATGGTGTTTTTGAGGGTATCAGAGCATACAACGGGCGTGTCTTCAAGCTCGATGAGCACGTTGACAGGCTCTATGATTCCGCAAAGGCAATTGCTCTTGAAGTTCCTATCACAAAGGCTGAGATGACAGAGGCCATCCTTGAGACATTGAGGAAGAACAACCTCACTGATGCGTACATCCGCCCTATCGTTACACGTGGTATCGGCGATCTTGGTCTTGACCCGCGCAAGTGCCCAATGCCAAGCATCTATATCATTTCACAGGAATGGGGTGCAATGTATGGCGACCTCTATGAGGTCGGCCTTAAAGCTATCACAGTCGGTATCAGGCGTAATGCCCCTGACGCACTGTCCCCTAACATCAAATCATTGAACTATTTGAACAACATCCTTGCCAAGATCGAAGCGAACGCAAAGGGTGGCGATGAGGCTATCTTCCTTGACCAGAACGGTTTCGTCTCTGAAGGTTCCGGTGACAACATCTTTGTTATCAAAAACGGCAAGATCTACACTCCTCCTACCATCAACAATCTGAAAGGTATCACAAGGGCAACCGCTATCGAGCTTCTTGAAGAACGCGGATATGAGGTAGCTGTTCAGAACCTCGGTCTTTTCGATATGTACACTGCAGATGAGATCTTCGTTACAGGTACAGCAGCAGAGGCGGCACCTATCACATTGCTTGACGGTCGCAAGATCGGTGATGGTTCAGTCGGTCCTATCACAAAAGCTGCAGTTGCTGCTTTCGAGGAAGTTACCGGCACCATCGGTACGCCTATCTTTGAGTGATCTTTAAAGATCATTCTCACTTTCTTTTATTTTTAAACTTGAACTTACAATGTCACGAAAAATACTGCGGGATCTTCTTTCGATTGAAGATGCGAGAACCCTTTTCAAAGGGGTAAAGGTTAGGACACACATAGTGTCTATTCCTATTGAGAGGTCAACAGGTTGGGTTCTGGCAGAGGATGTCATATCGACCATCGATGTGCCTGGTTTTGATAAATCTCTTAGAGATGGCTATGCTGTGCGTTCGGAGGATGTTGCTTTTGCAGGTGATATTCCCGTTGCGTTAAAGATGGTAGGGTTTTCTCCAGTGGGGGAGCCTCCTCAGTACCAGGTAGGCAAGATGGAGGCCGTCGAGGTTGCAACAGGCGGTCCAATCCCGAATGGTGCTGACGCTGTCGTGATGGTCGAGGATACTGAACTTAATGGCGATACTGTCCTTGTGAAAACATCTGTAAAGGCAGGTAAATTTTTGATATTGGCAGGTTCCGACATATCAAAGAATGCTTGTTTGCTTTCCAAGGGGTTGACCATAGGTGCCCGGGAGGTTGGTGTTCTTGCAGCTATTGGCATGCGTGAGGTTGCTGTCAATACTATGAAGGTGGGAATTATTTCCACAGGCAATGAACTTGCTATGCCCGGCACCGATCTTCAACCTGGGATGGTCTATGACACTAATTCTTATTCACTTTATGCGGCAGCAACAAAATTAGGTGTTGATACGATCGCTTATGGTCTTATTAAGGATGATCAGGATACGGTAAGTGCTGTAGTGAAAAAGGCGATTGGGGAGTGTGATATTGTTCTGACCTCTGGCAGTACGTCAGCAGGACCCGATGATTTCATGTATGATATTATTGAAGAGCAAGGAAATGTTCTTGTTCACGGTCTTAATTTCAAGCCGGGTAAACCGGTGGTTTTAGGGATGATCAATGAGATCCCCATCGTTGCCTTACCTGGACACCCTACGTCTTCACTTACGGTCTTCTATGAGTTCATATTGCCTCTTATCAGAAGGAACCTGGATGCTCCTGTGGCTAAAAAGCAGACTCTGACTGCGGTTCTTGGTGAGGATGTCATATCCGGCACCCGGCATGAGATGCTAGCGGTCAGGCTGGAAAATGGTGTGGTGTTCTCGACCAGCAGGTCTTCAGCAGCGATCACGACCCTTGCGTATGCGGATGGTTTTATTGAGATCCCGGCGGATGTTCCTATGGTCAAAAAAGGAATGGAAGTTGTGGTAACTTTTTTCGATGATGCGTTCAAATGAGGCTCTTCTAAGGAAACTCTTTTTTATATTGAAGTTGTGGTAGGGAACAGATGGGAATACAGGAAGATATTCAGGCAGTCGAGGACGAGATACGTAAAACGTCTTACAATAAAGCTACTTCACATCATATTGGTAGATTGAAAGCTAAACTCGCACGTTTAAGAGAAGAGGTTGTAAAGAAGGCTTCTACCAAATCCGGCGGTGATGGGTATTCCGTGAAGAAGTCCGGTGATGCTACTGTTGCTCTTGTGGGTTTTCCTTCTGTGGGTAAGTCCACGTTACTGAACAAGATCACAGGCGCTAATTCAGAGGTGGGTGCCTATGAGTTTACCACCCTTGATGTCATTCCCGGTGTGCTGGACTATAAGGACGCGACCATTCAGGTGCTTGATGTACCTGGTCTGGTAAGGGGTGCGGCAAGTGGTCGTGGCCGCGGGAGAGAGGTCATAGCTGTTGTGCGTAATTCCAATCTGGTACTGTTCCTGCTGGATGTTTTCCAGCCCGGGCATTATAAGGTGCTTATACAGGAGCTTTATGATGCGGGGATAAGGTTGAACACGAGTCCTCCTGATGTAGTTATCAAGAGGAAGGACCGTGGCGGGGTCACTATAAGTACTACGATGGAGCTGGAGCTCACTGATGATCTTATCAAGGCAGTACTTGGTGAATATAAGATACATAATGCCCATGTTCTGATAAGGGATAACATCAATGTGGACGAACTTATCGATGTTATAATGGGTAACAGGGTATACGTTCCTTCAGTCATTGTCGTTAACAAGGTCGATCTTGCCAATGAGGAGATTCTCAATAAGATGGAGGAGCTATTCCCTGATGCAACGTTCATTTCCGCTAACGAGGAGAAGAACCTCGAAGCCGTGAAGGACCTAATATACGATTCCCTGGATTTCATCAGAGTATATCTAAAACCGCAAGGCGGCCTTGCCGATATGGATGAGCCTCTGATAGTGACGGACGGCGTTACCGTTGGTGATATCTGTGAACGTCTGCACCGCGATTTCAGGGATAAGTTCAGGTATTCTCAGGTATGGGGCACCTCAGCTAAACACCCCGGTCAGCGTGCCGGCCTTGACCATTATCTTGACGATGGTGATCTTCTGACCCTTATCATACAAAAATAAACATTTTTTGCATAACAAATAAGTATCATTATGCCTATGCAAGGTGTGAAGTCCCGTTGAGTAGCGGTCAATCTTTCAAGCCTTTGGAGCTTGAGACCCCGGTTCGAATCCGGGCGGGACTACTACATTTATTGTAGGCAGTCCTATTGTTTTTGAATAGGTTTTTTAATTATTCCATATCGAAGAAAGCATTTTCTCAGTTATTCGGATATATTCTGAATGCTTTCAAGATCAAGAAGTATTTGATGAAATTGATTATATAATAACCGGAATTATCTCCAATCCCGCCAGATAGGAAGCAAAGTTGCAGATAAAGGATAGGATCAATACCTTTTTGATATTTAGCTCCAATATCACTGTTCGACTGACTCTGGATAATAACAGTTGCAAGCTCGGCATTCTTCGCGATAGAGTTCGAGAAGTACTTGTATAAGAGAAAAAGAGATTATTAAAAAAGAATTTAGAATGGATCATTGGAAGATCGCTTTCCAAATATCCATCCAATTCACATTTTCAGCTATCCTGTATGCCAACGATCTCATTGCTTCCTTAGTCTATATGTGATCGATAGCAAACCAATGATCGCAAATATAGCTTCAAATCCTGGTGTTCTCTTTTCTTCGGCCGGGGCTGTAGCCTCCAGAACTTCTTGCAGGTCTTCATGCATTAGAAGAGAAACTCCCAGGAATGCTGGATCATCAGAGTAGTAGACGTATAGACTGTTCAACAGTTCATCAACTTCTGCGTCACCATCAGATCCTTCGCTCACGACAACTGTGATCAGAGCATTTTCTCCAGCTCCTCTGATCTCTCCCATTTTTGAGGCAACAGAATCCTCTATTTCTTCAGCTGTCAGCTCGATCTCATCCATGTCATGGGTCATTAGAACAAAGAGATCAACATTGGGTGCAATGTCCTCTATACTTGACCTGTCATACACTGCCGGAATTCCTGCAGCTAATAATATCTTTCCAGCTGTTTTCTCATGGATTATTTCCAGAAGCTGTGCATTTTCCTGACACACCTGTTCCAATTCAACAGGGTCGCAGTTTTTCAGGCTTATGTATATCCCATCAAATCCTGCAAGTGATTTCGTGTTGTAATCAAGGACTTCCTCGATCACCTCAATTGAACTTTCGTTAATTCCATCTACGAAATCCTTCTTTTCATCAAGGATCATTGCATGGACCGTCATGTTATTTTCATGTGCAGACTTTATGAACCTTTCAGAGCTCCAGACATTGTTGATATCCGTTCTCAGGAACACTGTATTTATGCCACTGGCTTTTAGATCGTTTATCAGAGAAATTGAGCTGTTGTCAGGATAAGGCTCAAAGATAAAGATCGCTTTTGTTCCACCATCAAAGGCAGTCATAGTGATGTCTTTCACAGGAGGCTGAGTGACCTGTATATCACTTTCTGGCAAAGGCTCTTGCGTAACGACCTCTCCAGGCAGGACAAAGGTTGGTTCCTGTGGCGTATATTTGCGTACAAATGCATAATCCACATCCATATATCCTGTGTTATTCAAGGTACTGGCCGTACTTGAATATAGGTATAATTTCAATTCATTATCCGGGATGTGATCAATTACAGTTTCATCTTCAATGTCAGATGAATAATCCATCCTTGTGTCTCTTATCCCGTTATTGAACCATGAAACCTTTTTGAGATCATCCTCTTCATACCATGCAATACCTGATGTATACCATGTCTTCTCCGCAATACCAAGGTTTGTCAGATCTCTTGAATTGAACCTATCGTCTTTCTTGGTCAGAGTCCACGAAACCTTGCTCTCATTGGTGAGTTCTGTACGATGGACTATCATATTTTCGCGTTCATCTTGTGGGTCAACAAATCCCTGCTCCAGTGCCGGGCCTCCCGGGTCGGTCCCTGTGGAAACCTTCATTCTCTTGACAACGAACATGGAATTTATCCCAAATTTATCCCTGGAAGTTATTTTTGAAAAATCAGCGGGGTGTCTTTTCGGGGCTACCAGGCTGAGAATCCCATTGCCAATATCAATATCCCCTCCACCATTTGTTTCTGATCTCCAGTCCGTACTGCTCAAACGAGTTCCGACAAAATCATCGAAGAGATCGAACGTTGAACCCCCACTGCTAATGTCATTTGCAGCCGGATTTCCATAATGTATTGTCACATCGGTCATTCCATTAGAGGGAATAAAAGGAACTTTGATCCATATTATAGCACTCTCTGATCCAGCATCCCACTCTTCGATCCAATGAGATAATTGCTGATCGTTTCTGGAAAATCTGATATCTGCCCCATCAGGCTTTGCTTTTGAGAAATCGAAATTTGAAGGATCCAGCAGAACCTGTAGCTGGTAATTGGTTAGATCCTTACCAGAGTTCTCTTTTATTGTCATTTCTTCAGAGTAACTCCAGTCTCCTCCGCCTGCATTGGATAGAGCAAGGCCTGTTCCTGTCATTCCGGTCAAAATAATTATGGAAATGAGCATAAATAAGATTATTTTTCCTTTCATAAAATTCCCCTATCTTATTTATTACTCTGTTTTCATTTATATAATATGTGTGAAAAAGCCGGGGGACAATAACTTCTCAAATACTACTCAAAATTATGTATTACAGGAGCAGGTTGACGAACACAAGGCAGCCAAAGGCAAGCTTTTCGGTACCTTTGATGGTGTTTTCACACCAACACTGCTTACAATTCTGGGAGTGTTGTAATTAAAGAGCTTGAAAATGTTGGAAAAAAAGAAGTAGAATAAAATTCATATCTCAGCAGATCCTTGGTATCAGATCACCTGTAGGTGTATCCACATACCTCATGCTTCCAATTGTTGTTCTCATCAGGACTTTACCTGAATTCGAATCTGTTGCCTCTCCTATGATCGCAGCATCTTTGCCATACTCATGCTTACGAATTATTGATAGCACTTCTTCTGCATTTTCATCCTTTACACAAATGATCGCTTTACCTTCATTTGCTACTTCAAGAGGGTCGATGCCAAGCATTTCACAGGCAGATGATACTGATCCTCTTATAGGCAGGTCCTTTTGGTCAATAATAATTCCTGTTCCGCTTTTTTGAGCCATTTCGTTCAGTGCACCGGCAAGTCCACCACGTGTCGGGTCCTTCATGGCTGATATTGCAGGCTTGCCTTCGATAGTTCGTATTGGAATAACTGACCTTATCATATTCCATAAGGGAGCTACATCAGATACCAGATCAGTATTAAGATCGAATCCTTCCCTATGGGCCAGAAGTGATATTCCGTGATCACCTATGGTGCCTGTAAGGATTATTCTGTCACCAGGGCATAAACCACAGTCCCTTATCACTTCATACGCGATCCCGATACCTGTGGTATTGATGATGATGGAATCAAGTCCATTTCTATCTACCGTTTTTGTATCGCCTGCTATGATAGGAACACCCACCTCTTCTGCAGCTGCGTTCATGGATCGGATTATCTTCTCAAAAGAATCAAGTTCAAATCCCTCCGGCACGACCATTGCACATGTAAGGGCAAGAGGTGCAGCTCCCATTACTGCAAGATCATTAACTGTACCTGAAACAGCAAGCCTGCCAATGTTGGAATCTGGAAAGAAAGGTGGTTTTATCACGTGGCTGTCTGTGGTTATCACGATCTCATCAGATCTCTCACTATCATGAATGTTACTTGCGATGTTTATAGTTGCACCATCATCGAGATCGTCAAGCCCTACAAGTCCCGCAGATCTGTTAGTTATGTTTTTGAGGATCACGTCACGTATCAGTGTTTGCATTGCCTCTCCGCCAGCTCCGTGTTCCATCCTTACGATTTTATCTTTTGACATGATCCTCACTATCAGAAACAAGAATCCATTTATTCAATATGCGATTCGATGTACTCTATCCATCTGTCAATGCTGACCCTGTCATTTCTAGAGGTTAGCAGTATGGGTATTGATGGATTTAACTGTTCAATGTCAGCTTTCATTTTAGAAGGATCAGCAGATACAGCTTCACTGATGTCCACTTTGTTCACGATGGCAAGGTCAGAGGTCCTGAATATCATCGGATGCTTCAAAACAGTATCATCTCCCTCACTTACACTTACGACCACAATACGGACGTGTTCACCAAGTTTATAGTCCACAGGGCAGATGAGATTCCCTACGTTTTCAATGAACAGAATATCAATATCTTCAAGGTCTATATCTGCTAATGACCTTTCGACAAGTTTAGCGTCCAGATGACATTCTCGTCCGGTGTTTGCAGCTACAGTTCTCACACCAAGTTTTTCAAAACGGGATGCATCCATCTGTGCTACCACATCACCCGCAATGACCGCTATTCTGTAACGCTCTTTGAGCGAATTTATAGCCTCTTCAATAAGTGTTGTCTTCCCTGAACCTATGGCTCCCATGATGTTCATGGCAAAAATTCTGTTTTTAACTAAAAGTTTCCTGTTGCTATATGCAAGTTCATTATTGGCTTTCAGGACATCTTTGTTGATATTTACTACGTGCATTAGCATTATACTACCCCTTTCTAATTTCATATCTCGATATCTATCGTCTGAATAATGAGATCATTTCCACCTACCAGCTGAAGCAACTTGCCACATGTAGGGCAGGTCAGTCCTGTATATTCATAAAGGGGTGGCTGATCTTCACAACGAACGTTATCTGAAACCCCTGCATCTCCCCGGTATCCGCATTCACACTCTCCACATGGTGATACGAAATTCACATCGATCTTTACACCTTTGGCAATACCATCCCGGGATAGAACCTCAAGGCAGAACAATAATTGGTCCGCGTTCACATGTGTAAGTCTGCCTATTTCCAGTTCTATGGAATTTACTGCCAATGCTTTATTATTATGTGCTGTTGCAATTACAGTCTCAAATATCTCACAAGCAAGTGAATATTCATGCATTTTATATTCCTTTGTTACGTGTATATTTGTACCAGTTATAGCATGTGCCTTCCAGGCTTACCATGCAGGGGCCGACCGGATCTTCAGGAGAACATCTTCTGCCAAAGAGCGGGCATTGGGAAGGTTCAGCACGTGCTGTTAATATTTCAGCACAGATACAGCCTTCATAAAGATCATTTTCATGATCCTCGATCTCGGAAGCTCTTTTCTCATGAGAGGTCTTGTCATAGATATCAGCATGAACATTTACAGCATCGAACTGCTCAAACTCTTTTTTCAGAGCAAGGCCGGAATTTTCGATCATGCCAATTCCTCGCCAGTTACTATCGGTCTTCTTAAAGACGTGATACATAATTTCCCGGGCCTTGAGATTTCCCTCAACATTCACACAGCGTGGATATGCATTTTCCACACAAGACCTGCCGGATATGATCTGGTCCTGGACCATGGCTATGCTGAGTAGAACATCGAGAACTTCAAACCCTGTTACAACAATTGGAAATCCCTTTTCTGAGATGGGATCATATGGATCTGTGCCAATGATCGTTGACACATGTCCTGGTGCCAGGAATCCGTCTACGTTCGTATCCTGTGTGAGGATCTCCATTGCCGGAGGCATAAGTTTATGGGATGTGATAATACTGAAGTTTTCAGGTAGTCCTCTTAATGTTGCAGCGGCATTGGATGGTGCAGTAGTTTCAAACCCAATTCCAAAAAATACAATATCAAGGGCAGGGTTATCTTTTGCGATCTTTATGGCATCATCGATACTGTAGACCATACGAATATCATATCCATCCGATCTGGCATCGAATAAACTTCCCATGGTGCCCGGGACTCTCATCATATCTCCAAAGGAAGTGATCACCTTTCCGGATCTTGCCAGGGCAATTGCAAAGTCTATGTCCTTTGATGGGGTTACACAAACCGGACATCCCGGGCCGCTTAATAACTGAACGTCTTCAGAGATTATATCACGAATTGCGTATTTTGATATGGTCCTTTCATGGGTGCCACACACATGCATTATTCGAAGAGGTGTTGCATGTTCATTAATTCTTGATATAAGCTTTTGTTCAATATTTTGCATCATATCAACTGGGGTCCATCAGATCTCTTAATAATTTGAGAATTTCTTCGCTTTCTTCATCAGAGATCAATGAGATGGCATACCCTACATGAACAAGCGCATGCTTGCCTATGAGCGAACTATCAGCTCCCCCTATAAGATCAAGGTTCACCTTTCTCTTTATACCCCCGATATCCACAGTAGCTGTATTTTCATTCAGGATCGAAGTTATTTTCCCCGGAATGGCTATGCACATACTATAAAATAAGGGTATTTTGTATTTAATATGTGTTGCCTGCTGCCAATCATGTAGATTGCTATTTATGTATGGAGGCAAAATAACTACAATAGTGGGATGGGTTCTAACGATCAATTTTAGTGGGGGTATCCGGATCCATTTCAACGATAATCCATATTGAGATGATCGCTTGAGCGAAGAAAGTAAAAATTCAGGTAGCAGTGCCAATGATCTTGATTTCTTAAGGATGGACTGGCACAAGTTCCTTAAAGCAAGAAGGGCGGGCGCGGGGTTCAAGCTTCTGGAGAACTATAAGAACGATACTCTGGGAGATACTGATTTTCCTGTGACCCATGTCCTGTGGATACAGGGAGCCCAATGTACTGGCTGTTCTGAGTCTCTATTGGATGCTGCCAATCCGGATCTACTGAAAGCATTTGAGATACTCAACATAGATCTGGAGCGGCATGAAGCATTCCTTGCACATCAGGGGCTATTTGTGGATGGTGAGCCTGCCAATACGTCAGAACTAAATTCAGAGATCCTGCTCGATGAGATCAGTGAAAGGGGCGATTATATTCTGATGGTAGAAGGTGCGATCGCAAATGGTCCGGAAGGTTCAGGAAAATATTTCATGTCCGGAAACCGTAGCAGCAAAGAAATGTTCAAAAAGGCAGCCCAGAATGCTGACCTTATAATAGCTGTGGGGACCTGTGCTGCATATGGAGGTATCAATGTAGCCAGTAGCGACATAGTTGATATTCTGGACTATAGGGGTGTCGCGTTCACGAAGAAAGACCCATCAAAAGGGATGTTGAAGGTTCTCGGAATAGATAAACCTGTGATCAATATTCCTGGTTGTCCTCCTCATCCTGATTGGATAATGTTTACGTTAAGTGCAATTATCTCCGGTAATATCAAGATACCAGATGACCTGCCTGAGGTGCTGGATGAATTTGGCAGGCCAAAGGTGTTCTTCCCGCCGGATCATAACGTCCATAAGGACTGTCCCCGAAAGGAATTCTTCAAAAACAAGGAATTTGACAGTTGTGTTGGTGGGGAAAAATGCCTGTTGAAAATGGGATGTCAGGCCTTCCTTGCACATGCTGACTGTGCACTGCGTAAATGGAATGACGGGCATAGTTACTGTGTTCAGGCAGGTTCTCCATGTATAGCATGTGTTGAACCGGATTTTCCTGATAATGCAAGACCTCTGTATTCAAGCAAGAAAACAAAGAAAAAGGCTGATAGATAATGGTTCGCGTAACAGTTGACCCCCTTACAAGGGTGGTAGGGCCCTTAAGGCTGGATACTGAGGTTGATGAGAACGGTATCATAAAGGAAGCCAGAAGTTCCAACATGATCTTCAGGGGCTTTGAGCGTATATATCGTGGTCAGGACCCGAGGGATTCAATTCTCCTTTCACAGAGGATCTGTGGTGTATGCCCGGTTGCACACTCGATATCTGCAGTTAATGCACTTGATGAGCTATTTGGTGTTGCCCAGTCTGTTCCAAAGGATGCACTTGTTGCAAGGAACATCAATCATGGCCTGAACACGATCTCAAACCATTTACTTCATTTCTATATTCTATGGGGTCCGGACCTTGCAAATCCCGCTTATGGTGATGTGCTTTCCACTTTTGGTGACCTGGGAGGTTCGGTATGGAAAGAACTGCTGGGACGATTTGCCCCGATCAGCTATAAGATCGGTGGAGAGGTTATTCCTCCGGGTAGTTCTTATGTTGGTGTTATACCGATGAAGAAAAGACTACACGATGCCGGTGCTGTGATCGGTGGTAAAATGCCTCATCAGACCGTTATGTATCCCGGAGGAGTTACAAACAATCCAACAGCTTCGGACATTAAAACTCTGTCATCGATCATGTCTGAGGTGGTCGATTTCTTAAACACCAATGCAATACGGATGCCTTTTGAGGACTGGGTTGAGAACACTTATAAAGCGTCTTCCCCAAAGAAAGCTGTTGATTTCCTTATTGAACACCTTAATGACCTAATTGAAAACTCACTTCAGACGAATGATCTTTCGCGCTTAAATGGCTGGGGAGATGTAGAGCTCTATTCTGCATTCGGTTCGGAACTTATAGGTGAAAGATTACTAGGACTTCCGATCAGTTTCAAGCACGATAAAATGGGTGGTTATAGTGACCTTTCAAAAGTAAGCTTTCTTTCATATGGTGGTTTCTATAATGTGGACCATGAGGGCTATGACCCGACAAGCCCTTCAGGTGAACGTTTCCAGACGTCCGGTTTTATGAGCAGCTCTTTAGAGTTCCATAAATTTGATTCAAATAAGGTCACAGAAAGCGTTAAACATGCTTTCTATGACGATTACGATGGTTACAAGCATCCTTATGAGGGGACTACCGAACCATTCACTGATCCTGACCGGATCAATTATCAGAATTTCTCTGAGGAGAAATATACCTGGGCCAAAGCTCCGCGTTATGATGGGATTCCCTGCGAGGTGGGCCCGTTATCCCGCCTGCTTATTATGAAAGAGCCACTTGTCACGGGTCTTGTACAAATGTTCCGGGAAAACGGATATTCTCCTTTCAATTGTTTTACCAGAATGATAGCACGCATGCAGGAATTGTTCATTATTACCAATGAAATGATCAAATGGATAACAACAGACCTTGATCCGAATGGAAGATTCCGGGTGGATATTGTTATGTCAACGTCTAGGGATTCCAGGGGAATGGGTCTTTGTGAAGCTCCCCGGGGTGCACTGGGACATTGGCTCATAACAGATGATGATTCAAAAGTTGCCAATTACCAGATAGTTACACCGAGTACCTGGAACCTGAGTCCCAGGGACAATGAAGGGGTGCCGGGTCCTCTTGAACAGGCACTGGTAGGATGCAGGATATCTGCGGTCGATAACTGGCTGGGAGTTGATTTCAGCAATCCTACCGGTATTTTACATGTGGGAAGGTCTTATGATCCCTGTATCACATGTGCTGTCCACACCATAGACCTAACTGGGAAGAACCCTCCCGGTACATTCAGGCTGTTGTGAGATATTATATTTCATCATATGATCAGAATATACATCGGAGGCCGAAATGTCTGAATTTGATCCGTCTCTTCGCATAATCGGATGTGGGAATATTCTAATGGGGGACGATGGTGTTGGAGTTCGGGTTGTCGAGGCTCTCGAAAAAATGGGGGCCGGTATTCCGGAGGATATTGATATACTGGATGCTGGTGTATGTGGCCTGGATATCCTGAACCTGCTGGAAGATGTTGATAAGGTAATTATTGTTGATTCAATGGTTGGCAGTGGAAGTACGAAAAGAGGTTCAATTCTTCGTTTCGAACTTGAGGACCTTTTGAATAAAGACCATGAAGATGTTGGAATTTTTTCCGCTCATGATATCAGTATATCTGATATCCTGTCCATTGGGAAACATGTTCAGGACCTTCCTGAGATCATCGTTTTTGGGATCGAGATCGGCGAGGTAAAGGAGGAGCTATCAATGGACCTTAGTTCGGAGGTTCTTGATGCAGTGGAGCGGGTGATTCCGTATATTATTGAGGAAATGGTAGGAACATCTTAAGGCTAAAACACTGAGTCTACTTTCCCCGAGATCTTATATTATCTTGAACCAGGTACATTAAAGATGCAAACTCAATGCAGAAAGATCAATGTTAGCGGGGTAGTTCAGGGTGTTGGCTTTCGCCCATTCGTATATAATGTCGCAATAGAGAACGGACTCTGCGGTTATGTAAAAAATGCAGGTAATGAAGTAGAGATAGTTGCAGAAGGAGAGAAAGAGGAGCTCGAGCGTTTCCTCCACAATCTTTATTTTAAGAAGCCAACGCTATCACAGATCGACCAAATAAGAACGAAGGTTTTTCCTGTATCAGGTTTTTCTGATTTCTCGATACTTAACAGTGAACAGGATGAAACTACCAACTCCATCATCCCGCCTGACACTGCGATCTGTTCCGATTGCCTGCAGGACATGTATAATAGCAAAGACAGGCACTATCATTACCCTTTTACATCCTGTACGAACTGTGGTCCGAGATATTCTCTGGTAAGTTCTCTTCCTTTTGATAGGGAAAATACCAGTATGCTTGAATTCCCACTGTGCCCGGAATGCGGTCTTGACTACAAGATACCTTCTGACAGACGATTTCATGCACAGGCCACTTGTTGTCCAAATTGTGGTCCTGTCCTTTCATTTACTAATGGAAGCGGTGATGTCCTTGCATCCGGACATGATGCTATTATCAAATGTTCTGAACTCATAGATGATGGATCAATTGTTGCAGTCAAAGGATATGGTGGATTCCATCTTGTGTGTGATGCTAATTCAGACAGTGCGGTCCTAAAGCTCAGGAATTCTCTTGATCGTCCTGCACAGCCTTTTGCGGTGATGGCAAAAGATGTTGGAACGGTATGTTCTTTTGCCAGTATCAGTGCAGATGAAAGTTCCTTATTGCTCAGCAGGCAGCGTCCAATAGTTGTCCTGGATAAAAGTGATGATCTTTCACTATCGTGTCACATAACTCCTGATCTGCACAATATAGGGGTAATGCTACCTTACTCAGGCACACACCACCTTCTGTTCGATAATAGTGATACGGATGTTTACGTAATGACATCTGCAAATCTTCCAGGTCTTCCAATGGTGACCGATAATGGGGAGGCATTGTCACATCTCGAAAGGATCGCAGATCATTATCTTCTTCATAACTATGCTATCAGGAACAGGACCGATGACACGGTGATCAGGTCCGTTAATGGTAGAATGGCCTTTATAAGACGATCGCGGGGTTTTGTACCTGAGAGGATAGAACTTCCGTTCCCAATAGAGCCGGCGATAGGTGTGGGTCCCGAACTAAATACTACTGTTACCCTGGCAAAGAAGAACAATGCATATATTTCCCAATATATTGGGAACACAAGGCACTTTGAGACCGCTCAGTACCATAAGCAGGTTGTTTTGAACTTAGGACAATTGACAAAAATTGAGCCTGGCTTATGGGGTTGTGATCTGCATCCGGAATTCAATACCACGCGGTTCGCACAGGAAACAGGTGGGGATGACACGGTTTTCGTGCAACATCATTATGCACATATCGTCTCTCTAATGGTGGATAACCTTTTGCCGGTTGATTCAAGGATCATTGGAATTGCTCTTGACGGTGCAGGTTACGGGGAAAATGGAACAATATGGGGTGGAGAGATCCTTGAAGCCACTTATTCCGGTTATGAAAGAACTGCCCATCTTATGGAGCAGCCAATGCCTGGGGGGGATGTGGCTGCAACATATCCTTCGCGTATGCTTCTGGGAATGCTGCATGATGTTCTTGAGCCGAAAGAATTGAGGGACTTGCCTCTTTATTTTAAGCATGGCGAACCAGAACGTAACATTGCATTGGACCAACTGGAAAAAGGTATAAACCTGGCTAGAACGAGTAGTGCCGCGCGGGTGCTTGATAGTGCAGCAGCACTTCTTGGTGTCTCACATTATCGCAGTTACCAGGGTGAGCCTGCAATGAAGCTGGAATCAGTTGCAAAAAAGAGTTTACATAACGTAGATCTGCCTGTTAAGTGTAAACGAGGCGTGCTTGATACTACCAGTTTGTTGTACGATCTATACGAAAGGACCGATACATACGCAGTCTGTGATCTGGCATATTCTATAGAAGATACACTTGCATTCGGGGTTGCAGAACTTGCCATCTCATCTGCTAAAAAAAGGAACATTGATGTTATAGGACTCAGTGGCGGAGTTGCATACAACGAACACATAACAGGCCGGATCAGTGAAGTTGTTAAAGATGCCGGGTTTGAATTTATTACACATAAGAAAATTCCCTGTGGCGATGGCGGGGTATCTTTGGGACAAGTGGTGGTTGCAGGGTCCTCTGAAAGAATTTCTTGAAAACATCAATAGCATTAGATACTGAAAAACAAGTAGGTATGCACCTGCGAAACAAGAACATTGAAAATGATAGGTCCGATGAAGATCATTCACATGGGAGTGAATGTGAACGAGTACACAATCATATTAAATGGACAATTTTAGGACTATATAGTTTTGTTAATGAGTTGGGCGGGACGATTTTATTATTTTTTGATAATTCTATTATATGTTATTTTATCAGCATGTATTCTAATTGAGGCACAGGAAATCATCCCGACAATTTTAAAAAGGTTTATTAATTATTTCAGTTATCATATTTTCAGGGATGTATAAAACAAATGAAACACTATGACGTAGTTGCAGCAATAATCATGGATGATGATAAAGTTCTATGTGTTCAAAGAAATCATGGGAAGTACGATTACATTTCTTTAAAATATGAATTCCCAGGTGGAAAAATAGAACCTAATGAAACTAGGGAACAAGCATTAGAACGTGAATTATTAGAGGAACTCGATCTAAATATAGAAATAGGGAGAGAATTTCTAACTGTAAATCATCAGTATCCTGATTTTAGTATCACTATGCACAGTTTCATTTGCACTGCTTTAAATTCAACATTGAACCTGAAAGAACATATTGCGTTTAAGTGGTTAAATCCAGAAAATTTATCAACTTTGGATTGGGCTGAAGCAGATTTACCAATTATTTCAAAATTAATGAAGGAATATTAAAATGGATGAATTTTCTGAATCTTTATTAGATAGCTTGAAAACTGGTTTTATTGATCAGTCCTTTACTTCAAAAAAAGAGTATCTTCCAGAGTTATTAGTAAATGATACTGATAATGGGAAAAAAGTATTAAAGACAATAACTAGGGAACTAAAAAATTGTGACGAATTTTGGTTTTCTGTAGCATTTGCAACAAAAAGTGGTGTAACTAGTCTAATTAATTCATTCCAAGAACTTGAAAATGCTGGAATTAATGGAAAAATATTGGTATCCCAATATCAATATTTCACTCAGCCAGAAGCATTAAGGGCTTTGTCAAAATTTAAAAACATTGACTTAAAGATAGCAGTAGACTGTGATTTTCATGCAAAGGGATATCTATTCAGAAAAAGCAATAGATATAACTTAATTATTGGCAGTAGTAATCTTACAGCTAATGCATTATGCTCAAATAAAGAATGGAATTTAAAAATTTCAGCTACTCCTGATTCAAAATTGATAGTTGATTCCATCAATGAATTTAGAAATGAATTTGAAAATGCTGTATTGGTAGATGATGAATTCATTGAATCCTATGCGTTAGATTATAATTTGAATAAGAAATTCATTTCAAGTTCAAGAAAAAGCATCGAATCTCACCACAATGATTCAATAACTCCCAATTCAATGCAAAAGGAAGCATTGGAAAACTTGAAAGATTTAAGGTCAAACAATAAAGATAAAGCTTTATTAATTTCTGCAACAGGAACTGGAAAAACATATCTTTCTGCATTTGATGTAAAAGCATATAATCCGAAAAAGTTTTTATTTGTAGTTCATCGAAGAAATATTGCAGAAAATGCGATGAAAAGCTTCGAAAAAATTTTTGGCGACAGTCGAAGCATGGGTCTTTACTCAGGAAATGAAAGAGAAATTAATGCAGATTTTATTTTTTCAACAATTCAAACTATTTCTCGTGATGAACATTTAAGGCAGTTTAATGAAAGTCATTTTGATTATATAGTTATAGACGAAACTCATCGAGCAGGGGCAAAAAGTTATCAAAAAATCCTCAATTATTTTAAACCAAAGTTTTTGTTGGGTATGACTGCTACTCCTGAAAGGACAGATGGCTTTGATATCTTTTCTCAATTTGAACACACCATTGCATACGAAATACGTTTGCATAGAGCTTTAGAAGAAAAAATGTTATCGAATTTTCATTATTTTGGTGTGACTGATGTTACGGTAGATGGTCAAGTCTTAGATGAGGATGCTGCTTTCTCTTTATTAACAGCTAAAGAACGTGTGGATAGAATAATTGAAAACGCTGAATTTTATGGCTGTGATAATGGCTGTGTGAGAGGACTTATTTTTTGTAGCAGGGTTGATGAAAGTCAGGGACTGTCTGATGCATTTAATACAAGGGGATACAAGACAATTTCATTATCTGGCAAAAATAGTGAGGAAGAGCGAATTAATGCAATAAACAGATTGGAAAGTTATGATCCTTCTGAAAAATTAGATTATATTTTTACTGTTGATATCTTCAATGAAGGCGTAGATATTCCAAAAGTAAATCAAATTATTATGCTGAGACCAACAGCATCAGCCATCATTTTCGTACAGCAATTAGGAAGAGGATTGCGTAAAGCTAATGACAAAGAATATCTTACTGTAATTGATTTCATAGGCAATTACAATAATAGTTACTTAGTCCCAATTGCATTATATGGGGACACTACTTACAACAAGGATACATTGCGTAAATTGATGTTAAGTGGAAGCAGTTTAATTCCGGGTGCTTCAACTATCAATTTTGATAAAATTACGCATGAGAGGATTTTTACAGCAATTGACAAAGCGAATTTACATCTCAAAAAAGATCTTGTAAAAGATTACGAGCTTTTAAAATTCAAGATAGGTAGTATTCCTATGATGATGGACTTTGTAGAACATGGTTCTCGTGATCCACAATTATATGCAAAATATTTAAAATCCTATTTTAATTTTGTATCAAGTCAAGAGGAATCATTACAAGACAAGCTCTCTAAAAATGAAGTCAAATTACTCGAATTATTCTCAAATGAGATCGCAAACACAAAAAGAGTCGAAGAAGTTGTTATTCTCAAAAAACTGATTTCTCAAAAAATTCTGTTAAAGGAAGAATTTAAAGCAATTATTTTTGATAAATATGGAATTTCGCTTCCTGATGAAACAATAGAATCGTCTATCAAAAATATCAATTTTGAATTTGTAACTGAAAATCATAATAGAAAACTAGTGAGTGTAAGTGAAAAATATGATTTAAACATCATTTCTTATGCAAATGAAGTGATCACATTTAATAATGAATTTATAGATTTACTCAAAAATGAGACTTTCTTGCGTTTTCTAAATGATATGCTGGACTATTCCGAAACAATTTATAATCGAAATTTTGACAAAAATAAATATGTTGATGGCTTCCTATTGTATCAGAAATATTCCCGAAAAGATGTTTTTAGAATTCTGAATTGGGATAAGAATCCTTTGGCACAAAATGTTGGAGGTTATCTTATTAGTCCTCAGAAGACAAATTGTCCAATATTTGTGAACTATCACAAAGAAGAGGATATTTCGAGTACTACGAAATATGAAGATGGTTTTGTCAATAATTCTGAATTTGAATGGATGTCTAAATCTGGAAGAAAACTGGATAGCAAAGATGTTGCTACTATTAGAAATTACAGAAAGGGTCTTAGATTGCCTTTATTCATCAAAAAAAGCAATGGCGAAAGTAATGATTTCTACTATATGGGTGATGTGACCCCAATTGATGAAAGTTTCGAACAAACTAATCTGGTTGATGACAATAATAAAAATGTTTCAGTTGTAAAAGTAAAATATAGGATGAATCACCCTGTTGAAGATTCGATTTATGATTATATTACAGCACCAAGCAGTTAATAGGGCTAAGTTGGGCTAAAGCCGTCGTAGTGCTTTTTTGGGACTACTACGGTATGCTCTCTGACAACTTTCAAAACAAAAGGTATAATTTTAAGTCAATACAATCTAAACTATTAGTATCTGTTAATATCTATCAAATTAATAGATAATCTGGTTTTAGCAAATAAAGTTGAACTTTTGTGAGAAATCATGAATACACAAGGTGTATCTTATGCTACGGCAAGAAACGACTTATTTCATCTTGAAGAAATTGGTCATCTCAAAAAACAAAAATCCGGGAAGGAGTTTTTATTTGTTTTAATACGCAATGATGCATAAAAGCGTTAAGATCAATAACTCCTCTCTCATACTTTGAGCTTTATCAATCAACCCTCAACATCTCAGCCAATTCTTCCAGATCGTTCCCTGCACCGCTGACAGATACTATCGAATGCATTGAACCGCCATTATCCCCGTCCATTCTCGGAATGATGTGTACATGCACATGTGGCACTACCTGACCGGCAGCAGCCTTGTTATTGAGACCGACATTTGAGCCGTCCGCTGACATTGCATCCTCTAACATCCCTGTTAGCATTTTCACGGTGGCGAAAAGGGAACCTGCATCTTCCGTTGGCATATCGGTAAAGCTGTCGTAGTGCTTTTTTGGAACAACTACGGTATGCCCTCTGGAACAGGGGTTTATGTCAAGGAAAGCATAGGTCTCCTCGTCTTCATAGATCTTATGGGATGGGATATCTCCCTTTATTATATTGCAGAACAGACAATCCATATTTTGACTCCTCATATATAGTTCTGCTTTACTTATTTATAATATTCTGACGGACATTCTTTATTTCTTGTGTCTGTTGTATGTTGCTAGCAATGCTATTGCGAGCAGTGCTGAGGGTTAATTCTTTTCCATTTCCAATCTAAGCCTTCGTACCGATTCTACCAATTGATAGGGTGACTGAGTTTCCTTCAATGCGTGGTTTTTTGGATAAGGAGTAGATTGAATCTGTGATATATCGTAGGGTGTGACTTTGAATTATAAAAAGAAAGGTTGAAATCGTTAGTTTTCACGTTTTAAAAATCGATATGCTTATATTTACCATACATGCTATTATGGCACATATAAAATATTTAATTCAAATAATATGTCGGGGTAGTATATTGGTGTTACACATAATGCAGGTTGATTCATCCAATTTAACAAATGGGGAAAAAAGGATTGCTAATAAGATAAAACAGATTTATGCAGATTCAACTTGGAACGCATATCTCTATTATCAACCTCGCATTAAAAAATGGAATCCGGATTTTGTTTTGATTGATGAATATAAAGGCGTTTCCATTATTGAAGTCAAGGATTGGAGTTTGGAAAATATCGAAAAAATAAATCCATTAACTGCAGTTATTAATGGTACATCGAGACACAATCCAATATATGTAGCAAATGAATATTACAATGCTGCAAAAAGCAGATTGCAGAACCAATTAACATTATTAGATGACAATTATGAACTAAAGTATGGTCTCTATTCTAATCTAGTATTTACTAATTTAAAGTCACGCGAAATCGAAGAATGGGATCCATGTTTTTTTCAACCACCTTCAAAGTGCATAACGTCTGAAAGAATCAGTGATCTTACAATTAACGATCTTTTTTCTGAAGAAGTTCAATATATTGAAGAATATGATTTTTCAGTACTTAGAAGCGCTTTCTTTCCTGAAATAAAAGTTAAAAGTGTACAGAAGGAGTTATGGGAATATGGTAGAAAAAACAGCACTGAAAATAGCATAATTAAAACGCTTGATTCTGAACAAGAAAAGTTTGCAAGAAGGATTCCGTATGGTCATTACATGGTTTCAGGAATTCCTGGAAGTGGGAAAACAGTTATCCTTTTGGCAAGAGCTGTAAATCTTGCTAGGGAAAATCCAAACTGGAAAATTAAGATTCTAACTTACAATGCCACTCTTGCTACAAAATTGAATCATAAACTTGAGTCGATTCATGAAGATTTAGGCATCATGGGAGTAAACTACCAGAACATTGAAATTTCAACATTCCATAGCCTTGCAAAATCAGTTGCAGATATTGGTTCTGTTCCTGATCCTGTCCCAGAGAACTATTGGAAAATAATATTACCTTACAAAGCAATCGAAAATGCACGTCCTATTTACGATGCTATTTTGATCGATGAATATCAAGACTTCCATGATAGTTGGATGAAACTTTGTTTGTTGTTATGCAAAAAGTATGATTATAATGGTCAACAAACTGAAAACTTGTTTTTGGCTGGTGACAGATTACAGAGTATCTATAACCCCTCTACACACAATTGGAAAAGTTTAGGAATTAATATTGCAGGTAGATCCAAACTGTTAAAGACATCTTACCGATCAGGCAGCACTCACGTGAATTTAGCTCTGGATTATTTAATGAAAAATCCATCAACAAAAAGAGAAGTTGAGAACTTTTATGAAGGTAGAGATGGAATCTGTTGTGATTTTGATATTGACAACAATCTTGAGTTCATTAAAGGCGATTTTAAAGTAATCAATGAGTTACTTGAAGATTTATTGAAAAAACCACAGTACAATCCTGAAGACATACTAGTTTTGGTTCCAAGTAATTGGCTACGTGACAAGTTGTATAAGTTTTTAAGTAAAGGTCTGAAAACAAACTCAGTAGCTACAAAATACGTTATGGAAAACAAGATTAATTTTGTTACATACCATTCTGCCAAAGGTATTGAAGCTAAAGTTTGTATCCTTGTTGATGTAGATAAAGTCACAGACAAGAAACTTTTGTACGTAGGGATGACTCGTGCTTCTGAGAAATTGATAATTCATTCTCCAGATTCAGAGGGTGGGCCTGTTTTCAATGAGTTACTTGAATGTTACAATCATCTTGTGAGTGACAAACCTCCCTCAGCTGAAAAAAAGGAAGTGTTTGAGCCTGCGAAACCAGTTAAAGATTTAAAGTCGGATCATGAGAAGTACAAACTTGATGATGTAAGAAAGACTCATTCAAATGCATACCAGAAATGGACTTCTGAGGAAGAATCCAATTTGATTAAAATGTACGCACATGGAAATAAGTTTGATAAAATAGCTTCTGAGTTAGGAAGACAGAAAGGTGGAATTAAAGCACGTCTACAGAAGCTCGGTCTTGTTAAATGATAATTCAGAAGAGTTTTCCCAATTATTTTGTAAGGGGTTCAATGAATCCCATGGTCGCTTTTGTATGGCTTATGACGCTTCTTAAAACCATGCAAGAGATCGATTGGGATGCCTTCTGGAAACGCTTCACATACAGCTAACTTATTTCTTAGGTCCTGTACATTCTTTTGGAGCAAAAATGCATCGTTTTTCATAGCACCACCTGCCAAACGTTCCTTCTTTTAAGGAAATGATCATTTGCAGCTGGTCATACTTCTTCTACTGTGAACTACCCCATGCTTACGCATGAGGCTTCCTGCTTCATTCTTTGAACTATCGTTCACAAGTCCACAGGCTCTTCCCCCCGTTCCGAAGGTGATTCAAATGTTTAGTAAATTTTGATTTTGAAGCGCAAACTTCTTGATATTGATTGCAGCATTGATGTCCCTGTCATGCTCTGTATTACATTCAGGACATCTCCAATCTCTATCTTTCAAAGTCATTTTACCGCTGTGGAAACCACATACATTACATAATTTAGAAGATGGTTCAAACTGACCTATCTTCAATAATGTTTTCCCGTGCCAATCTGCTTTATATTCGAGTTGTCGGAAAAACTCACTCCATGAAACATCACTGATTGCTTGTGCAAGACAATGATTTTTTAACATACCTGAAACATTCAAGGATTCTATTGAAATTGCTTGGTTCTCGCTTATAAGTTTAGAAGTAGTTTTGTGCAGAAAATCCATTCTCTGATTTCGTATTTTTTCGTGAATTTTTGCCACGGTATGTCTCGATCTATTTCTGTTATTTGAACCTTTTTGTTTCTTACTCATCCGTTTTTGTAAGATTTTCATTCTATCAATGCTGTTTTTAAGATGTTTAGGATTGTCAATCTTTTCACCATTGGAAAGTATGGCGAAGTGAGTAAGTCCAACATCTATTCCCAACGTCGTCTCATCATCGAAAGTTTGTGTATTTGGAAGTTTTTTCCCATCATCCACAAGAATACTGATGTAGTATTTTCCAGTAGGAGTTCTGGATAATGTAGCGGTTTTTAATTTACCTTCAAATTTCCTATGCAACTTTGCTTTTATTGGTTGCTTTATTTTTGGAAGTTTGATTGTATTAGTTTCAAAATCCACTGAATAATGTTGTGGTATCTGGAATGATTGTACGGGATTTTTTCTTGACTTGAAATTTGGGAAGCCTTTTTTCTCCCTGAAAAAACGAGTGAAAGCAGATTCGAGATTGATGAGTGTATTTAGTAATGATTGAGAATTGACCTCTTTTAACCATTCATTGTTTGGTTTTAGGTCATGAACAAGTCGATGCTGTAATTCAAATCTCGATAAGTGTTCTTTATCAACTTCATACGCTTTGTTCTTCTGCTCTAGTGCCCAATTATACGTAAACCTACATGCACCAATATGTTTTACAATAATCTCATTTTGAGATTCCGTGGGGTACAGTCGGTATTTATAGGCTTTAAGCATCAATATAACATATGTTTTAACAATATATCAATGTTTTGTAAAATAATGTTGTATGCGGATAGTACTCCTTTCATCCCCCACCTTACGAAAGGGAGTGACAGCTGCGTTGAGATCTCGATATCCAGAAGTATTTGAGGAAATGGAACACATCGATAAGTCGGGAAAATGAATCAAAATTAGTTATTTGATGAAATTATGTCAAAGACTTGATCCAAAATATTTTCCATTATAAGGACATCCTGGATCACATATATATTTTCAAACACTTGGCTATCCCCCAAATCTTGCCGAAAGTTCTTTGTAAATAGTATTCCCTTTTCGACACCAAGTAAACTCATTGTGCCTTTTAATTTCAAAACGTCTGGCATCCCCACGTTTCCTTTATCTTTACATTTGCATTCGATAATACAGTAAGGTTCATTATTCTTGGTTATAAGGACATCCACTTCGGTAATGGTACTCCCTGTATTTATTTCAGAGTCTCTCAACAAATCATCTACACTGTCCACTTGACTCTGATAATCTTTTGAAACACTTACCCCATGGTGAATTCCTATCAACTCAGTTTCTTGAAATTTAGTCTTTAGTGAATGATATAGCCAGAGTTCTAGAAATAAACCACTGTTTTCTTTTTTCATCCACAATTCATTAAATTTATCTGAAATGCTATAAAAACAGATTTTTGGAGTTACTTCACATGGTTTGAAATGCTCAATAGCATCGCATTTATCAGGACATGTGATCGCATCAAAAGTTATTCCGTTACTTTTGTCATCGATACTATCAATCTATGATGAAAGTGAAAGGACACCAATTCTTTCAGCTTTTTCACAAACGTGACTCAATTCTCTTTCAAGTTCAGTTGTGAATAGATTATTTGCTTTGTTAGCTAACATTGCAATATAATTAAAAAATGGGGAGTCACTTGTACCAGGCAACGAAACAGGTATAATTTTTGATTTTCTTACAAAATCTAACAAATGAAACAAATCCATATCTTTTCCATTGCATTTTTTCAATAGATCTGCATATGTAGAATCGATAAAAAATTGACGAAGGGATAAGTCATCTTCCAACTTCATGAATAAATTACGAATAGATGTATCTTCAATGATAGAATTATGAGATAAAATAAATTCGAAACCGTTTTCAGCTGGGAGTACGGTGGGGGAGATACTTTCGGTAGACATAATCAATGATTCTTGCTCTTGGAAGTTTTGCTAATTTCGCTAATTTCATCATCGTAGAACTTGGAATTTGCTTAGATTCAGAACTGACCGCAGAGTCGGATAACCTATAACAATAAGTTATGTACTCTCCATGAGTTTCACAGTCTTCAATGATGTCGCCTTCAAATACCATTTCGTCAAGAGTGTCGGTCAATTCTTGAGAATATGGACCATAGTGATATTCATCATAATCAAATTGTTTATCTAGTCCCAATTCCTCTTGCCCTAAAAATACAATCTTTTGCAGTTTCGTCCTTCCTTTTATATCTGGAATACCCGAAAACATTTCGCGAAGAAAATCTTTGCGAGATTGACCTATACGATCCTCTGACATTTGAATCACACCCCCTCTCATGATATTTAATACTTGCCTCTTTCTACAATTTCTAATTGCAACGCTATTTAATATTAACCTTTCTAGTGAGGTGAAAGTAATACTTATATATTTTTATTTTTTGGAGGAATGTCAAAAATTGATACTCAAAGTAATCCTTTACCTCTTTTATGACCCCAAGTATGCATCACGAAACCTTCTTGCATATAGTTCCCCTCAAATGTGATGGCTTCACTTAGGGGCCATATTTACCGCGTAACTTGCATTGATGTACTTACCTTTTCAATTACATTTTATGCGCTTATATTCTGTTGTGTTAAAAGATGTTTTCCGCAGGAGAACTAAACTTGCGATCGCAGTCCTGGGGATCATTGTTGCAGCATCCGCTATGGTTGCGGTTGTTACAACGTTTTCTGCTGCAAATGATAGCCTTTACGAAGAGTCGAACAACTTCGGTGCTAATATCATCGTAAGGCCGCAGACAGACTCAATACCCTTGTTAGCAGGTTCGACATCTCTCGGTTCGATATCCACTGGTAATAACTACATATTAGAATCTGATATTCCCGGAATATACGATATCGAGAACAGTGCGAATCTAGGGGTGGTGGCACCTCGTTTGTATGGAGTTGCAGGACTTGGACACGAAAATGTCATAGTAATGGGGGTTGATGTGGAACAGGAACAAGATCTCAGGTCGTGGTGGAACGTGAATGGGGAATGGCTATCCAATCCCAATGGGACGGAAGTGATGCTTGGCTCGGACATAGCAAGACCACTGGGTCTGGATACTGGCTCGATGATCACCCTTGAAGGGAATGGTGTTGACATGGACCTTGAAGTGGTGGGTATTGTTGATAGCACGGGTGGGGAGGAAGACGGCTACATAATAATGCCTCTTTCTGTTTCTCAGACCCTTCTCGATAAAAAAGGAAAGGTCAGCAGCATTGATGTTCGTGCTCTTTGTAATGACTGTCCGGTGTCCGAAATGAGCCTCCAGATAGAAGGCGCCCTGCCGGATGTGGAGGCCAGGGCAATGAGTCAGATCGTTCAGAGTGAGATGGCCATGATCAAGCATACTCAAACTTCTGCAATGGCTATCTCGATCATAACTCTGCTTGTGAGTACCCTTACCGTTGCTTCTACCATGCTTGCATCTGTGAACGAAAAGATAAGGGAGATAGGTATCATGCGTGCAATTGGCGCAAGCGATCATCAGGTCATATCAATGTTGTTCCTTGAAGGGGCGTTGATAGGAACGATCGGAGGCAGCATTGGCTTCGGGACCGGAACTTTACTGTCCTACATAATTGCCCCCTTACTGGGCTTTGCTGAACCTTTCCCAATGTGGGAACTTCTGCCTCTGGTATCCGGTATGGCTGTGATGGTGGGAATTGTCGCATCCATAATCCCGGCAAAGCGGGCATTGAATATCGATCCTGCGGAGGTGTTAAGGAGTGTCTAATGGACTTATCCATGCAAGTGGTTTGAAAAAGAGCTACAAAATAGGTCCCAATGATGTCGAGGTACTGCATGGCATCGATATGGACATTGAAAATGGGGAATTTGTGTCCATCATGGGGCAATCCGGGTCCGGTAAAACTACCCTGATGAACCTGATCGGCATGTTGGACAGGCCCACTGAAGGGTCCATTCTCATAGACGGGGATGATATTACTACGATATCCCGGAAAGAGATGGTCGATTATAGGCGTAGGACTGTGGGTTTTGTGTTCCAGCAATTCCATCTGATCCCCTCTCTTACCGCATATGAGAATGTTGCCTTGCCTCTTGTTTTTGCAGGGGATAGGGGTCATAGTGCAGCCCTTGATGCTCTTGAAAGAGTGGAGCTTTCCCATCGTCTGGACCATAAACCATCTGAGCTCAGTGGGGGGGAACAACAAAGGGTCGCTATCGCAAGGGCATTGGTCATGAGTCCAAAGATACTGCTTGCGGATGAACCCACAGGAGCACTGGATAAAGGAACAGGGGAGAGGATAATCTCCCTTCTCAATTCTCTGAAGGACGATATGACAGTGGTCATGATAACGCACAATCACGACCTTGCCAGAATGTCGGACAGGATCATCAACTTACAAGACGGAAAAATAAAGGAATGATATAAAATGAATTCAAAATTAATAGGGACCATACTGTTGATAATGATCGCGGTTGCGTTTGTACCTGGATGTCTTGAAAATAATGCACAGGCAGAAACTGCTGTTGAACCTGTTGCGGGATCTGTCGTTAAACCTATTGCAGCAACGTGGATAGATCCGGAAGTATCGGGCAATATTGTTACGATCCCTGTCCAGGCGATCGAGGAGAATGTGAACACTCATTTCAAGGTAAATGCCGATACAGGTGAGATCGCAGTTATGGCCTATAAGTTAGGTGACGACATAATAGTCCGATCGAACGTTTGTCCACCATGTGGTTCAATTGGTTTTTCCCTTGACAAGGATGTGCTTGTCTGTGATTCATGCAGAACGACTTTTGATGCTAATAACGGAGAAGGGATACAGGGATCATGTGTAGCATATCCGAAAGAGAACATTCCTTATACCATCTCTAATGGAAATGTTGTAATGGAGCTGGATAATATTGTGGCAGCTCATCTCGAAACAGTTCAGAGGGGATGAGGGGGGATAAAAGCTCCTCTTTCCTCTATTTTTATTATGATGTTCTATTTTTGTCTTTGTTTTTGTCGCGTTTGATCAATTCCTGAATAAATATAGAATAAATTTGCTAAAGGTCGATCTCCAATAACTTTAATACACTTAAAAAGTAACCAAAAATTATATGAAAATATTACTTCCCACTGACGGGTCAGGATATTCGGAAAACGCTGCAATGGTTGCAGGTCAGATCGCAAGCAAACACGATTCTGAGGTCATAATCGTTCATGTGGTCGAAGACAAGGGGCTTGGTAGGAAAACCTGGCGTGAGAACGGTGCTGAGCATGTGATCAATAGCGTAAGGGAAGAACTTCTCAAAAGAGGGTGTAAAGAACAGAGCATCATCTCGGAGATAGTTGATGGCCATGCCGCAGAAATGATCGTAAAGACTGCAAAAAAGCACAATGTCGACAGGATCGTTATAGGTACCCGGGGTCACACTGGAATAAAACAGATAATGGGTTCTGTGACACTGAAGGTCCTTCAACTTTCTCCAATACTTGTTCTGGTCGTTCCTCCGGAATTCCGTTTATAATGAAAAATGTTGATCAAAGGCTGATATGTTCTCTGATCATCTCTTTTCCCGCAAGGACATCTTCGATGGAAAAAACCTCAAGATTGAATATCCCTTTGTAACCTTTAAGCGAATTAAGCACTGAATAATCGATCGTACCGGTTCCGGGTGCCATGTGCTCATCTCCATCGTAATTAGGGGTCCATTTTCCGTAATTGTCATGCAGATGCACATGTATCACTTGTTCTGATACTGTCCTGATGAACTCGTTCAATTTATCGTGGTCTCCGCCGCAGGTCAGGTTCGCGTGTCCTATGTCAAATGTCACCCCAAGGTTCGTAGAATCCACTTCATTGACCACTTTGAGCAGTTCCTCTGCTTCACAACAGAGATTGCCGGGGTCGGTTGCCTCTTTATTCTCGAGTCCTAACATGACATTGTTCTCTGATGCAAAAGCTGCAAGTCTTTTCAGATTGGTTGTCATCCTGCCAAGGGACCTTTGTCTGTCATCGCCAACTCTGCCGGGATGAACGACAACTGCTTTCGTATCGAGCTTTCCTGCAAGTGATATGCATTCTTCCATCAGCTTGAAGTGCATGGGTTCCATGGATGCAGTATCAACCACAAGGCCCTTTGGATATGTTGGAACGTCTGCAAAATAATGTGCATGCATGGATGTATCAAGATCGCATGTGGACAGTTCGTCGAGGATCTGGTCCAGCCTGTCTTTCTGAAGTTCCTTCCCTTCATATACTCCAAGTTTTGGCATATAGAGTTCCACAGATCGGACATGTTGGTCCAGCTCTTTAAGACCGCCTGCAAAGGAAGATGCACCTATTATCATATTGATTAGAACGAAAATAGCCTTTAATAACTATTTTGGTCTGAGGTGACAAACCAAAATCCTTATCTAAATTTACACGATAAGATGGTTTCAATGAAGCTGTATGTACCCCATGTAGGTCATCTTGAAGGACTTGAAGACCTGCTTTCAGGATCTGATGATATCTATGCTGTCTATATGGCAGGGTCTCCCGATTATATTGGCACTGGCAGGACCAACCTGAGTGCGCCGAAGCTCGAGGAGATCGCTATACAGACAGAGTACGCACATGATAAGGGCGTGAAAATGGAGATAATCCTTAACAGTTCCTGCATGGGTGGACAGCAACTTACGCCGGAAGGTTACCGAACCATCGATTGGTATTTCGATAAGTTGAACGGCATCGGGATAGATTCGATCACTGTCGCAGATCCCCTTTTTGTGGAAATGCTCGCAAAGGATTATGATATGGATGTGGTGGTCTCGGTACTCTCTTTTGTGGATTCTCCGCAGAAGGCCGAGTTCTATGAACAACTTGGAGCGACTACTATAGTCATTGATCCTGCAGTGAACAGGCAATTCGATAAACTCGAATCGATAAGGGACGCAGTATCATGCGATCTTAAGCTTCTTGTAAACGAGGCATGTTTGTATCAGTGCCCTTTCAGGTATGCACACTTCAATTTCTTCTCACATGCCAATGGTCCGGGGCCAAAGCCGAACGTGCTTGATGATTATTACTACTTCAAGTGCCTGTCCTTGAGGATCAATGACCCGCAACAGCTCATAAAGTCCCCCTGGATAAGGCCGGAGGACCTTAAGGAATATCGCCATATCACGGACACATTCAAGATCGGTGGCAGGACGCAGTTCGTCAACTGGATCCTTAATGCCGTAGATGCTTACGCTAATGAGAGCTATGAAGGCAATCTTATGGACCTTTTGGATAGCATAAAGGACCTGAAGGACCATTTCTTTATCCCGAACAGTGAGCTGAGCGGGGCCATAGAGCAATGGAAAAGATGCGACAAGGTCTGCCACAAGTGTGGATATTGTAAGCGCCTTGCTGAGAAGATCATTCGGGTATATTCCCAGGATGAGGACGGACGTTGTATGGTACCATTGGGATCATCAGGAGATAGAACATGACTATTACACAAGATATGCTGAAAGCACGTGGAGCATTGGAGAACAAACTTCGGGAACTTTTGGGTATACCTGTCTTTCTGATCGAGATGGATGCCTTTGCTCTTCCTTGTGGATGTGGTGGTATCACAATAAACACGCGTGGACTCCAACTGGATGATCTGGAGGTCTTCGAAGAGCATATCCTCAAATACTTTACTGAAACGGTCACATCCCTTGAGATCGACCCATCTTTCCTTTTTGTCCGTCTTATTCCTGGGACCTCTGAAATTGCATCTATCAATGCACGTATGCTTTGTAGCAATTGTTACATGGATTTTGCCAGAGGAAGCGGCAAACGACCACGTCCTGATATTTATATCTTAAGGTTCGACAGTCGAGAATGAGAATAATTCTCGCAGAACCCTTTTTTTACAGAAAAGTTCCGAAAGGTTTATGAATGATTTTAGATAATGCTGTCCATCTTACGTTAGTCTATGCCATATTTACGTAATATGTGGCTAAAATATCGAAGATAGTTATTCGCACTTATATTATTGATTTAGAACTACGAAGGAGGAAAATAAATGGAACCACTCATGGGCATGGGTGTTCTAGCACTTATGGGCGCTGCCGCAACTATTGCTGGCACAACTGAGGATCTCGAATCTGATGTCGGATCTCAGAGTAACCCTAATTCACAAGTACAGCTAGCACCCCAGATGATGTATCCACATAGGATCTACAACAAAGCAATTTCTGGTGAACCACCATCGAATGCACTGATCTGTGCTATTGGCGGAACCGTGGCATCTGTATTGATGACCGCAAGTCTGTCTGTGATCTTTGCTATCGCTATTGGTGCACTTGTTGCTACCGCAGTACACGGAACATATTGTATTACGGCTTACATGGGCCGTACCGCAAGTCAAAAACGTTTCAGACAACCGATCTATCTTGATATTCTCAGATCACATACGCCAGTGATGATGGGATATGCATTCATTACAACATTCTGTATCCTTGTTGTATCATACATTATGGTGGCCGTTCTTGCACATCCTTTCCCACTTACGCTTCTTGCGTTCATTTGGGGGATCACCGTCGGAGCTATCGGTTCATCCACTGGTGATGTTCATTATGGTGCAGAGCGTGAATTCCAGAACGTTGAGTTCGGATCAGGTCTCAATGCTGCAAATTCCGGTAATATTGTAAGGAAAGCAGAATCTGGTCTTCGTAATGGTATCGACAATTCATGGTTCTGTGCAAAGTTCGGAGGCCCAGTAACCGGTCTTGCATTCGGTATGACCGTTTTCTTAAGCGGTTGGGTAACAGCTGTTTTTAACCCTGCTACCAGTCTCACAATGGGATGGCTTTCAGTTGCAGCAGGAGTTATTTTAGTGTTACTTATGATCATCTGGAACAGAAAGATCGAAGTAGCAGCACGTAAGGCATTTGGTCCTTACAAGGAAGAAGAGGAGGTCGCTGCATGATAGATGTAGCAGGAATTATCGCAGAGAACATTTTATACATCGCAATGGTGACCATTGGCGGTATGCTTATTTCATGGAGTGTTCACTTCGTGCCTGTAGGTGGAGCACCTGCAGCTATGGCACAGGCAACCGGTATTGGTACCGGTACTGTACAACTGGCTGCTGGAGCAGGTCTCACAGGACTTGTGACCGCAGGAGCCGTTATGTCAGTATCTGACAGTTTACCACTTGTTGCTGCATCCGGTGGAGTCGGAGCAATGATCATGATCTCTGTAACAATGATCGTGGGAACATGGGTCTACGTATATGGTGTTGGTGTACCACCAGCATCCGCAAAAGTGGACTATGACCCTATCACAAAGGACAGGCAGGACATCTACGTTTCACAGGGTACTGAGGGACACGGACTTCCAACCGTCTCATATGTGAGTGGTGTTATCGGCGGTGCTCTTGGTGGCATTGGCGGGTCAGTTATCTACTTCGCTCTCATGAGCACCAGTACTGGTCTCAGCCAGAGTGACCTTGTAGCACTTGCAAGTATTTTCGCTGTAGGTATCTTTTTCGTGAACGCAGTAATTCCTTCATACAACATTGGAGGAACCATCGAAGGTTTCCACGACCCTAAGTTCAAGAAATGGCCAAAGGCAGTTCTTGCATCCTTTGTAGCAACATTGATGTGTGCTTTCGTTGGTATACTCACAATCGGAGGTCTCTAATATGTCCGCAGGAGGAGCTGGTGGAGAAGCCACAGGTGGCATTCCACAGAATAAGTTGATCGCTCTGGGAGCTCTCGGAGGTCTCGCAGGAGCATACGGAGGTCATTTCCTTTCCGTTGCATCACCCGCATTCGCATTCATTGGTGCACTTGGCGCTATCTGTGCGATCGTTTGGGGAAGTGCAGCTGTCAGGCGTGTAGCAAGTTACGGTCTTGGTACCGGTGTTCCATCCATTGGTATGATGGCACTTGGTATGGGTGTTGTTGCATCCATGTTCGGACTTGCAGTCGGCGGCATTGCCGGACCTATCGTAGCATTTATTACGGCAGCAATTATCGGATTTGTCATTGGTGTACTCGCTAACAAGGTCCTTGGAATGGGCATTCCTATTATGGAACAGTCCATGACAGAGATCGCTGGTGCAGGTGCACTTACCATCATCGGCCTTAGTGTCGCAATGACAGGTACCTTCATGTTCGATGCAGTACTGGAAACCGTTGTTGCAACCGGATATATCGCAGTGATCTTCATCGCTGGTGGTATGGCAATTCTCCATCCATTCAATGCGAACCTTGGTCCTGATGAAACTCAGGATAGGACATTGATGACCGCTGTTGAGAAAGGTGCGATCGCAATGGTCGTTGCAGGTATCGTAGCAACCGTCGCAGATGGCGCATCTGCTGTTCCATCTATACTGATCGGTGTTTTCATATGGTACATTGCATTCAGTAAGTTTGTCAAACTCGTTAACAGAGACGCGTATAAGGTTCTTGGAACCGGTCTTCTGCCTACTGAGGAGGAATTAGAATGAGCATGGTACACGTAGCACCAGAAGCACATCTTGTATTAGACCCACTTACATCAGTTCTGGCAGCAGAACGTGAGGACATCATCTGTTACTCAATGGATCCGATCATGGAACAGGTCAATGAACTTGATAAGATCGCTGATGATCTGGTCAATTCACTTTCACCTGACATGAAGCTTTTGAATGCCTTCCCCGGAAGGGAAGACACAGCATTAAAAGCAGGTTTCTTCGGTAACACTTTCTATGGTGTTGTAGTCGGTCTTGTCTTCTCAGGTATGATAGCATTGACACTATACATCCTCAGTTTGATCGGAGGTCTATAATATGGTAGATAAGAGAGAACCAGCAGTAGACTGGCCAACCCTAAAAGGTGAATACGAGGTAGGGGACGTAAAGAACTGCGTTGCTGTTATCACCTGTGGATCACACATACCTGGCGCCCCACAACTTGAAGCAGGGGCTGCAATTACAGGTCCATGTAAAACAGAGAACCTCGGTCTTGAGAAGGTCGTTGCACAGATCATTGGAAATCCTAACATCAGATTCGTGATCATTACCGGTTCCGAAGTCAAAGGACACATTACCGGTGAAGCGTTCATGATGGTCCACAAGAACGGTGTAAGTGATAACCGTATTGTGGGTGCAACAGGTGCTATTCCTTATGTCGAGAACCTCACTGATGAAGCGGTCGAAAGACTTCAGCAGCAGGTTGAAATGATCGACATGATCGGTACCGAGGATATGGGGCAGATCGTTGCAAAGATCAAAGAATGTGTGGCAAAGGACCCTGGAGCACTTGATGTTGATCCTATGGTCTTAGAAGTCGGCGAAGGTGACGGCGAAGCCGAGGAAGAGGCCGGCGGACTTAAGCCAATGGCAGCTGAGATCGCAACGATCAGGAACCGGATCCTTGATATTGACAGGGAAATGGTCATTGCCGGTAACTGGAACAAGTATCATGCAGGTGTACACGCAGGTAAGGTCGAAGGTATAATGATCGGTCTTGCAATCACGCTGTCACTACTTGGCCTATTGTTATTCGGGAGGTAATTGACATGGCAGAAGAAATAGAATCTGGACAGGGAGTCCCAATGGTAATCAGCCCACAGATGGGTGCCATTGAAAACGTTGTCGATAGAATTCGATACAGGGCTCAGCTTATCGCAAGGAACCAGAAGCTCGACTCCGGAGTTAACGCGACAGCTGCAACCGGCTTTATTGTCGGTTTTGCATTCGCAGTTGTTATGGTACTGATACTCCCATTGATCATCTGGCAGGTAGGTGGTGTAATATGAGCGACGCAAAGAACACAACACCAAGTGTTGTAACAGACCCTGCAGATTTCAATGAGGTTCTTGAGAAGCTCAATTTGATCGACGAGAAGATCGAATTCGTAAACAGTGAGATCGCACAGAGGATCGGAAAGAAATTAGGTAGGGATATAGGCATAATGTACGGAGCAATAGCTGGTATATTGATATTCTTGATCTACATTTCACTCTCTCCTATACTCATCTGATAAGAGGTAATAACATGTTTAAATTTGACAAGAAACAGGAAGTATTCGAGGTTGGCGGCGTCAAGTTCGGCGGTCAGCCGGGTCAGTACCCAACAATTCTGATCGGTTCAATGTTCTACAACAGGCACAAGATCGTGACCGATGAAGATGAGGGAGTTTTCGACAAGGAAGCAGCAGACAATCTCTGGAACCACATGCTTGAGATGACCGATGTAACAGGTAACCCATGTGTTAACCAGATCGTCGGTGAAACGCCACAGGCTATCAAGAAATACATCGATTGGTTCGTTGCAGAAGATGACAAGACACCTTTCCTTATCGACTCATCCGCAGGAGAAGTACGTGCTACAGCAGCAGAATACGTTACAGAGATCGGTGTAGCTGACAGGGCTATCTACAACTCTATCAACGGTAGTATCCACGACGATGAGATCGAAGCTATCAGAAAGAGTGATATCAATGCTTCAATCGTCCTTGCGTTCAACGCAACAGACCCAACCGTAAAAGGAAAGCTTGAGGTTCTTGAGACCGGTGGTCCAGGTCAGACCATGGGTATGCTCGACATCGCAAAGGACTGTGGCATCACAAAACCACTCGTTGATGTAGCTGCAACTCCACTCGGAGCAGGCGCTGGTGCATCCATGAGAGCAGTAATCGCTGTAAAGGGTCACTTCGGACTCCCTGTAGGTGGCGGATACCACAACCTTGCTTCTGCATGGGACTGGATGAAGGATTACAAGAAGGGCTTCGAAACAAAGGAACAGCGCAAGGCAGTTTACATGCCAGCAGATATCGGAACGAACCTTGTCCCACAGACACTCGGTTCCAACTTCCAGCTGTTCGGTCCTATCGAGAACACTGACACAGTCTACCCTGCAACCGCAATGGTAGATATCATCCTTGCTGAGACCGCAAAAGAACTCGGTCTTGAGATCATGGATGAGAACCACCCAATCAACAAGCTGGTCTAAACAACCAGCTTTTCATTTTCTTTTTTTCATTAACTTATTTCTAATTTCCAGATCTGTATTTTGGTTTCCTCTTCTGGTTCATAAGAGTTGTAAAACTCCAAAAGGAATTATTCCTGCATAAATTATTTTCTTTAGAAAAATAGTGAATGGAGTGGCATTTTATTTATACGGTAGGTTCAAATTACGCTTTATGGATCAAAAAAATTTTCCGACACTCATTTTTGTCATTATGATATGTCTTGCAATTATACTGTTACTTGGCCTATTGTTATTCGGGAGATAATTGACATAGCAGAAAAATAAAATTCGGAACGGAAGTCTCAATATTCATTAGCCTACAGACATTCGGTCTTGATATCATGGATGAGAACAACTCAATCAACAAGCTGATCTAAACAAGCAGCTTCTGATTTTTTAAAACCTCACATGCTTTGTTCAAGAGCAGCATGCATGTAAAAAAGTGAGAATTAAGGTCGCTCCTCGATCATCTCAAAAAAAGCTTTGTTCAATGTCGAATTGAGGTCAATGCCCAGTTCCTCTACGGTATATCCAAAAGCAAGCCCTAACAATTGTGTGTAATGCAAGACTGGTATTGAATGCTCTGTACCATCTCTTTCATTAAGGTCAGTTTGTCCTACATCAAGCTGCATGTGGCAGAACGGGCATGCATTGACAATACAATCAACACCTGCTGCTTCTATCATTGACAATTTATGTTCTGTGAGGGCAAGGGCTTCATCACTCAAAGCAGACCTGACACCTCCACCAGCACCACAACATTCCATCTTATCCTGATAATCCACGCTCACTGCACCTGTGGCCTCAACAAGTTCATCAAAGAAAGAAGGCCTTTCCACACTCATACCTGTCCTCTCCTTTGAAGGCTTCAGCAGGTGGCAGCCATAATGCACAGCAACCCTGATCTCCAGAGGTTGTGTGACAAGTTCACGTATATTCCCGGGCTCTATTTCCTGATATAAGAACTCTGTAATATGGCGAATATCCTGTGTACCTTTAAATTCCCTGTCTACGGCTGCAAGGTGAGAATTAACACTTTCCTTTAGGTCCTCGTCAGCTTTCAATTCATTATTCGCATCGGAAAGGGACCCATAACATCCATTACAGATAGTAAGTATGTCCCGTCCAAGATCTTCGGTCAATGTAATATTCCTGCTGGACAGGGCAAGCCATGTGGTCTTATCGAACGACCGAAGAATTCCCGGTGCCGGACAACATGAAGCCCCTTCAAGATCGACACAATCGATATCCAATTTCTCAAGGCATAGCTTTGTGCTTTTTTCAATACCTGGGTATCGATTAGGGATCACACACCCGAGAAACAGCGACATTTTGTTCATTTCGTGTTCCTTCCTTGCAGATTCACTCATTTGATATCAACTCATCGAATTTACAGTTGGCAAGCAATTTCCTAACTTCACTCAATGCATCCGGGAAACTGTGTACTGTGGGTGGCAAAGCATCCATCCCAAGTGCTTCTCTCTTTGCTTTGTTCTCAGCATTTATGGGCACCGCATGCCCGTGTTCGATCAATAGTTTGCCCACGGTGTGATGTTCCGGGAGGATGATCCCTTCATGTACTGCTATCGCACGTATCTCAAAAATTGCATCAACAATATTAATTCCCCTCGGGCAACGTTCCTGACAATTATAACATGTTGTACATGTCCAAAGTGTCTCATCAGAAAGCACAGATTCACCTTTGCGAGCCTTCCTGAGCAAATTCCTTACATTCAGACTCGTATGCCTTCCAGACGGACAACTGCCGGTACAAACGCCACAATGCATGCATTTGAGAATGTCAGTTCCCGTTTTATCCAGCCTGGATAGAAAAGTTGATCCATTTGTAGCAGACATTAAAATGATTTATCCTTTCATACCTAATAAAAGATGTCGTTGCATTTTTACAAGCTGGGACTTTATGTCTATGATGCCTATGAATAATTTACTTACGTATCCATACTTAAATTACTTTCAACCTACTCGCTCTATATACTAATAGGAAAAAGACATAATCGTACGTCATGATGGAGACTTGAACAATGCCCGCATATACTGTTACAGAACTGAACAACCTCATCAAGAACACTCTGTCGAACAATCCTAAACTTAATCAGATCTGGGTGCAGGGGGAGATCTCCAATCTTACAAAGCATAGTTCGGGTCATTATTATTTTACTGTCAAGGATGGAAAAAGTCAGATAAGTTGTGTCAGCTTCAAGTCTGTGAACCGGACTCTCCGGTTCGAGCTGGAATCCTCCATGAAGGTACTGGTATTCGGTTCAGTGGATGTGTATGTGGTACGCGGGCAGTATCAACTCTATGTTCAGGACATTCGTCCCGATGGTGTGGGCGAGCTATACAAGGCTTATGAGCAGCTTAAGAACAAGCTTGAGAAAGAAGGTATCTTCAGTGATGTTCACAAAATACCAATACCTGAATATCCTCTGAGGGTCGGGGTTGTAACTTCTCCCACGGGAGCTGCGATACACGATATTCTGAATGTTATCGGCCGTAGGTATCCGGTCAATATCTTATTAAGCCCTACCATTGTTCAGGGGGAGAGGTCTGCGGAAAGTATTGTCAGGTCAATTGAACTGCTTAACCAGACGGATGTTGACGTTATAATTGTGGGGAGGGGTGGCGGTTCCCTTGAAGATATGTGGGCTTTCAATGAAGAGGTGGTCGCAAGGGCCATTTTCAATTCCAAAAAACCGATAGTTTCCGCTGTGGGGCATGAAACGGATTTTACCATTGCTGATTTTACTGCTGATATGCGTGCTCCGACCCCCTCTGCTGCGGCAGAACTTGTAGTGCCGGATAAGAAAGAGGTAAAAAGGCATCTTGCAACATTGTCCTCCCGATTAGAGAATAAGGTGGGGCATGTTATTTCAGAAGGGAAAGGTCGGCTGGAAAATGTCCGGAATAAACTGGAGCCGCAACATATAATGGATATGCTGATGCAGGACTCTCAGTATCTGGATGAGCTTACCATGAAACTGACCTCTTCCATGGGGAGGGCCCTGGAGGATAAAGCGTTCGAACTTAAATTCCATTCGTCTAGGCTCAATGCGGTAAGTCCCCTGAACACGATCATAAGGGGGTATAGTATAGCGTTAGATCCTGAAAGGAAGGTATCTATCTCAAGTGTCAGCGAGCTGAAGGAGAATGCGCAATTGGATGTTATTGTCAATGACGGGATATTTGAGTGTAAGGTTGAAAATATAATCCGTGACAGGAAGAAATACCTGCATTACGAAGGGTGATAATATGGGAAATACAAAGAAGACCAAGTCTGAAAAAGAGGCGACAGAAAAAGAACAGACCTTCGAAGCATCTCTGGAGGAGCTAGAACGTCTAGTGGATCAGCTTGAAAGAGGGCAGCTTACACTTGATGAAAGTATTGAGACCTTTGAGAAAGGTATGAAACTGGCACTGCTTTGTAATCAGAAGATCGAGGATTCCGAGAAGAAGGTAGAGGTTCTGATGGAAAGGAGCGGAAAGCTTGTAACAGGACCATTCAATGGGTCCGATCAGTGAGAAGTTTTTGCAATATATAGTGTTACTGGCAGTATTGGTGGCGACGCGGGTGTGCTGGACTCGAGAAAGTATAAGTAATCCTTATGCATATAGAAAATTATAATGTCCGAACTTCAGAATTTACCGTGTTGTATTGAGGGACTTGATGAGATACTTGGTGGGTTTAGAACCCCTTCGACTATCCTTGTTGCCGGTACAGCTGGGGTCGGTAAGACCACAATGGCACTTCAGATGCTTTCAAATGCCGCAAAGAACGGAGAGAAAGTGCTGTACATACCGCTTACAACAGAGACATCTGAAAGATTCGAGAAATTGCAGTCTGTTTTCCCGTTCCTCTTCGAGAATGTCAGTATCCATCCATTAAGTAGACAGGCTGCTGAAAAGGATCCACTGAGCATGTTGATCGAAATGGGGAATGTTATAACCTCAGAAAATCCTGATCGCATCGTCATTGATCCTATAACTCCTATGGGATTTGGTTTCGTTGAACAGGAAAGAAGGCGCTTTTTCTATACGCTTGACTCCATGCTCAAGGAATCGAATGCTCTTGTGCTGCTGACAGCTGAACTTCTGGAAGAACAGATACATGGGTCTGTGGTTAGTCATCTTACCGATGGTATCATTTACCTGTCAAAAGAGAATTCCGGTTATCATACTGCACATAAAATGAGAGTTATTAAGATGCTGGGACTCGATCTCCAAAAGAGGGGGGTAAGCACTGCCAGGGATTACAGTTATGATGTAAGTTCTGAAGGGTTCGTCGTCTATCCCCGCCTGGTAAGTTCTAAAGTTGATGGGGTAGCTGAAACAAAGATAAGGTCTGGGATTGAAAATCTCGATCTTATGCTCTACGGGGGCATAATTGCAGGTAGCAGTATGCTCGTTGCAGGTGAGCCTGGCTCGGGTAAGTCGGTCTTCGCATGGAATTTCATGATGGAAGGTCTCATTAATGGTGAGAATGGGGTAATCGTATCCTATGGTGAAAGGCCGGAACAGATCATCAGGGAAGCGGCAAAGTTCAGCTGGGATATGCAAAAGTATGTCGATTCCGGGCAATTACGGTTCATTCATTCCAATCCTGAGGAAATTCATCCTGCGGAACATGCAATAAGACTAAAGGAACTCATAGATGAACTTGGTATTACGCGTATTGTTCTGGACGGCCTTGTCAATCTGGAGATCACATTCCCTGATGATATAAAACTTCGTGGATACCTGCTTAGCCTTACAAATTATCTCAACAGTATGGGCGTATCCTCAGTTTTCACAACAGAACTGGACCCGCAGACGGGCAGAATCATGAGCAATGATGCATCATTTATCATGGACACTGTGATAACCCTTACGCAGATACTCTGTTCCAATGAGTTCAAAAGGTATCTGAGGATACTGAAATCCAAAGGTTCTCGCCATGGTCTGATCATGCGGGAATACACGATCTCTGACACTGGCATCAAGCTTCAGTGTGATGTGTTGCCTTGAATGGCAGGATAAGTAAAAAAGGTATAAAAGTAGCATAATACTACTTTCATTTTATATTGAAAGTACGGTCCTTGCAACCGTTGTGCCAAGTTCTGTGAGTTTGTAAACTCCACTTTCCTCAACTATAAGCTCTTTTGCGGTGAGTTCTTCGAGTATCTTATCCGCAGATATTTTTGCAATATGCATGTTCTTAGCGATGCGTGCTCCTTCCAACTGTCCTCTGGATTCGAGTAAGGCCAATAATTTCTGTCTGTTCTTGTTTCCGGTAACAAAACCCATTAATTCTTCCATTTTCTCACCATATACAGTTTACTACTACATCGTATAACTATATTCGTACAGTTGTTCTTCCATTGTTGCATGCGTGATAGGAATACTTTTATTACCTGTAAAGCATAACTATGCGTGGCGGGCTAGTCTGGGTAGGCCGGCGTTACCTGTAACCCGAAATCGCCGATATGCGGGAGACGAAGCCAAAAGAAGTTGTTTTGATCAGATTCAAACCTGTGATCTCAACGTAGAAGCCCCGTCCTGCTTGGATGATGTTGGTAGGAGGACCAATTGGAGAATTGGTTCACCTATCTTTGCAGTGGGAACCAGTCGAGGCCCGGAAGGGAGCAGACCTACCATTGACATTTGTCGCTTGGAGGGCTGCGGGGTGGAGGAGAGATCACAGATCATTTGGGTCTGTGATGTTCAGCAACTCGCGGTATGCCCGCCACTTTGCACTTCTAACGAAAAGCGTTATATAATGCTATTGCCTTTATGGAATCGCATTGGCGTGAAAATAACTCTTAATGACGAGATAGCCAAGCCCGGTATGGCGCAGGATTGCTAATCCTGTGGTGCCCGGCACCTCGGGGGTTCGAATCCCCCTCTCGTCGTCCTTTTATATCTTTTGTTGACTATGCTTTTTTTAATTATGATCGAAAAAGGAATGGTAGGCTTAGATAATGGTCGATGGTAAACTGATAATCCCTGTGCTCAATGAAGTGCCTGTGGAAAAAAAGGGCCACAAGTCGGATGGTTGTGGCGGTTGTTCAGGTGGTACCTGTGGTGCATTCGGAATACGTGCAGGTTCTGAAAAGAACGAAGTACTCAGGAACATCCTTATCTTCGCAATAATGGGAATTGGAATGCTCGTTGGAGTATATCTTATTGTTAAACTGCTGAACCTGGTTGCCGGGATCTGAACAGCTTATTTTTTTAAATGGTATGGTATCCTCACTTCTTGTCCGCACTTAAGGCATGTTATGGTCATGTACCTTCCATGAAGTCTTACTCTTGAGCTACTTCCGGGGACAAGGTATGAGCTGCATCCTCTGCACATTTTACGTTTCAGGGAAGGTGGGAATCGCAATCGATATTTCATGCCGATACGTCTTGCCAGCTGTACATATCTGTCGCTTCTTTCAGGGTTGGAGCTGTATTCCTCGGCTGCCAGTTTGAACAGGCGTTCGATCCTCTCAGTTGCCACATCTTTTATAATATTTTTTTGCTTCTTTTTCATTCGGGACATGTACATATTACCTATTGTGTATACGCATGATCATTTTAAAGAATTATAACTTCGATGTTAGGATCCTTTGCATTGATGAGCTCTTTGAACTTCTGTGGGTCTGCATCAGTACCTTCAACAAGGCCATAATGCATGGGAATTGCGACCTTTGGTCCTATGGTTATGGCCGCTTCTGCTGCCTCTTCTTCACTCATTGTGAAATCTGCACTTATGGGCAGAAGGACCACATCTGCATGTATCTCGGCCATTTCGGGGATCAGGTCTGAATCGCCGGCATGATATATCCTTATGTCTTCAAGTTCGACTATATAACCTACGCCTTCTCCTCGGGGATGGTTTGGTTTATTCAGATTGTAGGAAGGCACTACCTCTATATTCACTCCCTTTATTGCCAGATCTCCTGTGAGTTCATCTCCTTCAATGATCCTGCGTGCATCGCCTTTGAACTCTAATGACATCTTTTCCGGGATCAATGTCGTTGTCATACTTCCGCGGACCGCCCGTATGGAAGCTGGGTCACAATGATCGAAATGTTCGTGTGTCAGAAGTATGATGTCAGCTTCATCTTCAGGACCTATCTCATCTGGAACTGCATATGGATCAATGTATATCACTGTTTTCTGCCCGCGCAATATGAATCCGGCATGGCCTAGCCATTCTATTGATACATTACCAATTGTCGTGCTTTTCATGGTCTGGTCTCCTGAAACGTTCTGTCAAATATGCATCTTCTGAACTTATGCTGGCATTAATGGTACAATATATCTTAAAACTGCCGAATTCCCTTAAGTATGAATCTTATTTCCATCTGGTAATTTTTTACAAACAACACTGATAATCTTTATATAGAAGAGGTTGTGTATATACAAATAGATGTGTTGTATATGCAAATTTTTACATAATGCTTAAAATAATCACGGCACAATCGAAAAACAGGAAGGGTCAAATAATGAAGATTAGAGTCGTAAGTTCAAAAGAAGAGATTAAGACGTTAAGCGAAAACGAAGAGATCGTCCACCTTGCATTCAGACCATCAAACACGGATATCTTCGAGCTTGTTAAAAAATGTCCAAGTGTCAAAGCACTTCACATTCCAAGTTCATACAAGAAGACTATCTCCAAGTCTGCAAAGATGTATCTTGAAATGCAGGACATAAACCTTCTCGAAGGCGATGTATGGGGCCACAGAAAGGATATCAACGAATATTCCGAAGTATCTCAGGGCGTCTATGATCGAATAAAGGAGTACCGCGACGAAGGTCTCTCTGAAGAAGAGATCAATGAGAAGATGGTCAGAGAAACCAGGCTTAGCCCGGATTTCATTGAATTCCTGATGAAGCAGTAATTTACTGCACTTGAAAAACGAAAAAACGAAATCCCTAAGAAGAAGGTCGGTATTTATACCGACCTCTCCCCACACTTTTTACATTTATTATGTTTGCTGATCATTCATCAAATATCTGGACTACCAGTTCACGTGACCTCGAACGGTGGCAAGTGCCTGTTCTATATCTAAAATAAGACCTGGTCCTATTCAATAGTTGGGATGGCTACTATTGAAACAACTGCGTGATCAGCGATTTTGAAATGTCTTACTCTATATTTGTCAATTTAATGCCTGCAAGGGATACTGTCAGTACGAATAGCACTAAAGCTCCTAAAAAACCATATCCTTGTGGCTCCATACCCGTTGCGTGAACCATTATAAGAAGCACTACGAATACAACGACCGAACCAATAGCCAGCAAGATTTCCATTGTCTTTTTGTTCATTGTACCTACATTATAAGCCTGATACATCAATGTAACGCCGGTGGAAGAAGGAATATAAGAGAGGACAACAATATCTAAACACAAAATTCAATGGTAAACACATGACAGAATTCGAGAGGGAACTTGTACTATCTTTCAATGCTTTTTTTGAAGATGCTGATGTAAGGGGGATCGCACATAGGCTCAAACAGCACCGATTCACGCCGCAGTTCCTGGATGTACTGGTGGATTCCCTTAACCCGGATTACTACCTGGGCATAGAATGCAAGAGCATTTCGGTTGAAAAGGGTGCAAACGCACTTTATTTTACCCAGCATTTCACAGTTGATAAAAAGGGTGCTCACCAGATAGTCCGCATATCTGACTTTCTGAGAAGGTCGGGGCGTACAGGCTATCTCGCGGTAGAATTAAGAATGGGTGCTGGAAAATCCAGAAAAGCACACATCATCCCCTGGGATGAGTTGAGGGAACGGTACAACGATGAAACATCGTTGAAATACACTGTTGAAGAGATACAAACCTATCCTGAGATGGAAAGGAAAAAAGGACATTATCTTATCGAACCTACAAAATGGAGAGGCGGCATAAGAATTCTTGAGTAATGGTAAAAGGTGGCATATAAATGTTGGAAAGAATTCAGGAGATCAGATCAAAAGCTATGGAGTGTTCATCCATAATTAAAGATCAAGGTTCTGTATATGTGGTCTCACATATAGATGCGGATGGGTTGACCTCTGCAGGGATAATATGCAAAGCACTGGAGAGAGCAGGGATCGAACATTCCATCCATTTTGTAAAACAGCTCGATGAGGTGGAGATCGAATCAATAGCGAACCTTAATCCGGAACTTGTCATTTTTACTGACCTTGGAAGCGGGATGATCAACTCTCTCAATGCTCACGGAATAAATGCAGTTATCGCTGATCACCATCAGCCAAGGGGTGAAATGGAACATCACCTCAATCCTCATCTTTATGGCTTCAATGGCTCATACGAGCTTAGCGGCTCTGGGATGACCTATATCCTGGCAAATGCCCTCGGGGACAATAAAGATCTTGCAGACCTTGCTATAGTGGGCGCAGTAGGGGACCTTCAACATCTTAAAAAAGGCCATCTTACCGGTCTAAATCGATATATTCTCGAAGAGGGCGCCCAGGCAGGTGTTCTCAGTTTTGAAAAGGATATAATGCTCTTTGGAAAACAGACCCGTCCGGTCTTCAAACTGCTCCAGTATGCGTCAGACCCATATCTGCCCGGACTTACCGGTAATGAAGATGCCTGTATAGGATTTCTTCACGACCTTGGGATACAGTTCGGCGGGGATGAACGATGGAGGCGCTGGATCGATATTGGGCAGATGGATAAACAGAAGATCGTATCAGCTCTTGTCCAGTACTGTCTCCGGGCAGGGCTTCCTCCCTATAAGATCGAGCGTCTGATCGGGGAAGTGTATCTGCTCACCAATGAAAAGGAAGGTACTGAGATGAGGGATGCTTCCGAATATTCCACCTTGCTGAATGCAACCGCACGATATGGTCACGCCGATATCGGACTGGCAGTGTGCATGGGTGACAGGGGTGAAGCATACGAATCTGCAAAGAAGCTTCTGAGCGAGCACAGGCAGAACCTTGTCAATGGACTTATGTTCGTCAAAGAGCAAGGTGTGACCCAGCTCGACAATCTTCAGTATTTTGATGCCGGTTCGAGCATACTTGAGACCATAGTGGGCATTATTGCAGGCATGAGCACATCCGTTATCGGTAATCGAAATCTGCCCATAATCGCATTCGCAGACGCAAAGGATGGCGTAAAAGTGTCGGCACGCGGTACGCAGGACCTGATACGCAAAGGGCTCAATCTCTCTGAAGCCATGTCAATGACCGCTGCAGAGGTCAATGGTGCAGGAGGCGGGCATGATATTGCAGCCGGAGCTACGATCCCTGAAAGTGCAAAAGAAGAGTTTATAAAAAAGCTTGATGCCGTTATTGGCAAACAACTAAAAAGATGAGGTTTAGATAAGGTCCTCGATGTGCTTCATACTGTCAATGCCAATGAGCGCTGACATTGCACTAGTGCGGACCTCAAAACCTTGTTCCTTCGCCATTGCCATGGGGTTGGTCCCTCCAATAACAACAACGCCTAAATGGTCACGTTCAACAGGAACATCCAGCACACGAGTATTTGGCTCCCCTACCTCCATTATTCCGCTAAGGCCAGCTTCCATTAGGTCTGAAAGGATATGGTCGATATCATCCCTTGCTACTAGGGGAGCTTCCCTGAGATTTGCAAGGATCTTGCCGGAACCTGTTCTCAGCATCTTCGTGACCGATGTTATGTCCTGGGACATTAGGACCTCGAGGGGGTCAATGGTGGTACTGGCATAAGTGACCACATCAGTAAAACGAACCGGTTGCCCGTTCTTTATCTGTACCACTCCTCCAAAGCGAGGATTTATCATAACGCCGCCCTTCAAAAGAACTCCATCGATGGTTATGCTGCAAACAGTAGCAATTCCAACATCTCCTTGTGCTATCTTCAGATCGCCGATGGTCTCTCCACTTTTTATTATCTTCAGGAAAGGGCTGACCGATAATCCGCTTCTGATGACAAGGTTATATACCTCCAGAACGGCTTCGAGATCTTGTTCCTTTACAAGGGACAGGTTCACTATCAGTTCGCCAGTCATATTTTCCGGATCAAAAGTGGTCCTGTACATAAGGTCTTCAATGCGGGAGGAAGTGAATTGTACGCGATTGGGTTGTTTGATCATAGGTAGCTCTCGTTTCTCTAAAGTAAGGAAATTACTGTATTAGAGTTTTGTGTCTGGGCTACAATGAAAAAAAAGAAAGTTGTATTATCAGACATTGATAATACTTTCAAACACACCTGCAAAATTTTGTGGACTTTTAAGGAATTCAAGTTTTTCAGTATCATTCACAAGGTCGTACATGTCCCTGCCACAGAAAAGGCCAAATTCAGGAATATCTGTCGGAGTTATGTACCTTATTTCCGGAAGGTTCTCATAATGATGGTTCTTCATGAATCCGGACTCTAACAGATAATAAGCCCCTCCTTCCATATCTCTGAAAGGTGCATAACTGGAAGAAAAATCACAGCAGACCCAGTTTGCCATCTTAAGGATCTCGTCGGAAGCGTTTACCGTCACATGCCCGTAATCAGGAGGGATCAGCGCAATGTCGCCCTTTTTTGCTTTAATGACGACCGTATCCACAACGTCATCTCCCACATGTTTTTGCAGAATGTATGTTGCTTCGCCTTCAAGCACCTGGTATACCTCAGGGTAGGATATCTCCTGTCCCGGTACATTTGGATGATAATGGCCGGCGGTCTTGATGAACTCACTTCCGAACATAGCCGGAGGAATTACTGTGATATCATAACGAAGATGCGACTTGTTAATTATTTTCAAGTCTTCCTCAGACAATGAAAGATGCCTGAACATATAGTATAGTTCCATATCATCCACTGATCCGAACCATTCGTGGTCATAAACGACCTCTTTCATATCATGTAACATCCGTATGTTAGGCTGTCTTTCCACTCCCCCGAATTCAATTGTGTATCCCATTATATCACCTTTCAAGTAACAGCTGTGGCCAGTCAAAAGCTGTACCTCAGCCACATTTCCCACATTCATGTCATGCAACATCCCTATGTCAGGCTGCATTTCCACTCCCCCTAATTCTACCTTATGTCCCATTATATCACCTTTTCAAGTAAAAGCTGCAGCCAGCCAAGAGCTGTTCAAAGGCCACATTCCCCGCTTTCTACTGTTTAATAGGTCTATACTACATTTTAAATTTAACTCCTATCTTATAATAAACAAAGAGGCGCAATGTCACTAAAACAGCAACCTTAAGATACAAAAGAACATACAATGAGGCATGGAGAGGGAGATCAGAATACTGCATACTGGTGACACTCATATTGGTTATCGTCAATATCATAGTGAGGTACGCAGACAGGATTTCATCAATGCCTTTTCCAGTGTGATCGATGATGCCATTGATATGAAAGTGGATGCTGTTGTCCATGCAGGCGATCTTTTCGATTCAAGGAATCCTACCCTGGAGGATATTCTTGATACCATCAAGATCCTTTCCAAATTAAAACGACAGAAAATTCCTTTTCTCTCCATCGTAGGTAATCATGAAAGCAAACAGCACACTCAATGGCTGGACCTTTTCGAGAGTATGGACATTGCATCAAGACTTGGCACTAGGCCATTTCTGATCGACGGTGTTGCTATTTACGGTATCGATAATGTTCCACGATCTAAGATACCCCTTTATGATTATTCCGATTTCACTGCTGAGAATTGCGGGGAGTGGAACCTTCTCGTTATGCATCAGTTAATGGCACCGTTCCCATTTGGGGAATGGGATTGTGAGGATGTGATAAGCTCCCTTCCATTTGATCTTCATGCCATACTTCTGGGTGATTACCACAAGAATGAAAAAACAAAGGTGGGCAGTACATGGGCTACCTATTGTGGAAGTACTGAACGTAATAGTGCATCAGAGAGCGATCCTCGGACCTATAACATCATTACTATCAACGATGATGGTCTCGATATCAGTCGGCGTAATATAGTCACAAGGGATTTTCTTTTCATTCCTGTGGAGCTCAGGGAAAAAGATGCCGCTTACGAACTTATCATTAATACTATCAAAGGCTACGATGTTGCCGGGAAGGTCGTCTTCCTGGATATCTCCGGCAATTCCGATGTATCCATTTCTTATAATGAGATAGAGGACCTCCTTGCAAAACAGGAAGCTCTTGTGACGCGCATACGGGATATGCGGCATGGCGAGGGAGTCTCTGAAGATATGGATGTCGAAGTCTCTTTCTCGGATCCTGAAGAAGCTGTCAAAAGGGAAATAAAGAATATGACGCTTACCAGTGGCGGTATCCTCATCGATGAGGTGGTAAGGGACAGCTCAGTTCCGAAAACAAAGGTAGATCTTGAAACAGAGTCTAAAATAGGTGTTTTGCTATCCACGATCGATTTTTCAGTCCCTGTTTTGAATGTCGGTCTTCGGGACAGCTCTCAGGTAGTGGGTGAGTACGGAAAGGCCGAAATCGATGTGGTGGATAACCATGGCGAAACAATAGCTGAACCGGCTGAAAAGTACGTCCCTGATAATATTTCCGAACAGGTCCCGGAAGTTCAAGATACCAATATGATCACAGCAAGCACGATTGAAACTGTTTCTGATGACGAAACGTTGAAAGACTCTGATGATGATACCCCGGAAGATCCTGAAAAGAAGCCCGTGGAGAAGGGGGATGTGCATGCAAAACCACGTCAGTACAATCTGGGGGATTATCTGTGAAACTTAAAAGAGTACGTGTTGAGAATATCAGGAGTTACAGTGACCTTGATATTAGTTTCAATGATGGTGTTACTGTTGTATCCGGTGTGAACGGCAGTGGTAAATCCAGTTTGCTGGAAGCCTGTTTTACAGGGCTTTTCGGAAGTCGGGCTCTTTCAAAGGATTTCGTAATTTCGGATATTATTCGAAAAGGGGCTACAAAAGCATCAATTGTTGTGGATTTCGAGAATCAGGGGAATGATTACAGTATCGAGCAGGGGTATAAGGTAGATGCAAGGTCCGGCAAGGCATCGAACAACAGGTCTGTTTTCAAGATAAATGATGAAGTGATGGTGGACCAGGCAAATCAGACATATGAAGCTGTAAAGGCACTTCTGAAAATGGATGAGGAAGCCTACACTAACTGTGTATACATCAGGCAGGGAGAAATTGATGTACTCATCAACGCCAAGACAAAAGACCGGCAGCGAATGATCGATGACCTTCTTCAGATAGGCAAGCTTGAAGAATACAGGGAACGTGCAAGCAGTGCAAGGGTTGGTGTTGGGAGGCACCAGAGGGAGGCTGATGCACGTCTTAAGGATAATATTGCTGACATTGAGGTCCTTGAAGGTTCAAAACCTTATCAGGTCCTCAACGGCCTCAGGACCGAAGTGACCGGGATCGAAAAAGCGATTCTGGACCTCGGGTCAAAAAAAGAACGGGCTAAAGAGCTGATCGAATCTATCGGTGACCGTATCGGGAAATATTCTGAGACCTTGGAACAGAAGAAAAAGGCCGATTCTGAGATAAAGGATTTCAAGATCAATATCTCAAAGGAGCATGCCAATATCGAGAGTTCCAGGGCTCAGGTGGACTCAGGGAACAAGGATATTTTGGCCCTTAATAGTTCCAATGTCTCCCTTTTAGTACTGATAGAGGTCGCAGATGGTTCTGATATCGAGGGATGTGTTACTGATCTTGAAAAGCAGGAAATTTCTGCGCGGGATGGGCTTAACGTTGCTGTCAAAAAAAGAGAGCTCGCATTGAACAATGAGGCAGCTCAAAATAATTTCCTCCTGAATCTGAACAAACAACTGAAAAATTCGGTTGGTAGCATACGAACCCGGGAAGAGAAAGTCGTATCTGTAAAAAATGATCTCAAAAAGTGTCTGGGAGACGTCGAACAGATCGGATCGATCATCCAAAATAAGTACGGTGACGCAAAAGAACTCGGTTTTGCGGAAGATAAGCTGGATGGTATTGATGATATTTCTGAACTTTTGAACCTTAAGCAAACACAGCTTCACGGTAAAGAAAAAGAAATATCTACCAAGGTTGCAGAACTTGAGAAAAAGATACAGAAAAGCAAAGACCTTCTTAGCAAGGGGCTTTGTCCTACCTGCGGGCAGGACCTTCAGGGTTCTAAAGTATGCGAAGAGAGCGCTGGGGATGAGGGTCAGAAAACTGAGCTTGTCCATGGGCTGGAACTGATAAGGGCAGACCAGGAAGAGATCAAGGTAAAGGTGGAACGTGTAAGGAATGTGCGGGATATCATTAAAGCGATAGCTGAGGCTGAAAAGCAGTTATTGCTTAAGAAGAGCGAGATCACTTCCATTGAGAAGGGTATAGAGGAGCATCTAAGTTCCATCAAGGAAGAAAATGATAAGGTACTAGATCTTGAAAAACAGATCGATGAATGCAAGCGTTCGATAGCTGAGCTGAAAAGTGGGATGGAGTCTCTTAAAAGTGAGGAGTCCGCTGCACAGGAACTTCATGGGAAGTTATTGCATAAACTGGAGGCAGCAAGGCAGATACGTTCCAATATTCTGAAGGTCCGGGATATACAAAGTAACATCAACCGTCTTCAGGACGGGGTGAAAAACGGACTGGAAAAGATAGAACTGTTCGAGTCGCAGATAAATGAACGTAAGCAACGCATCCTTAAACTTGATGAGGCATTGGGGGACGTTGATCTGAAGAAGCTCCAGGCAGATAGATCTCAGTATGAAAGTGCATATAATGGGATCGTCTCTGAGGTGGAAATGCGGGATAGGCGTAAGGGTGAACTCCACAAGGAGATCGGACGGATCGAAGGGGATATCCAGCGACTGAACGAGCTTAAGCTAAAGCAGAAGATGTTGGTGAACAAGAAGGATTTCCTTGCAGCAGTCTATCGGGATGCAGAGGAACTTGAAACGATGTATCTGCGTCTTCGCGTGGAGCTTCGTGCGAAGAACATTGACGCTCTTGACAGGTTACTGAACGAGATATTCTCTTTTATGTACACAAACAATGCCTATTCTCATATCAGCCTTGATCCGGAATACAATCTGACGATATACGAGAAGGACGGTACGCCTCTTGAACCCAAGTTATTGAGTGGGGGGGAGCGGGCAATATTCAATCTGGTCCTTCGGTGTGCCATATACCGTTTGCTGGCAAACGCACCGGGAAGTACGGGTAGTACCGAGCTGCCGCCACTGATCCTTGATGAGCCTACTGTTTTCCTTGACCGTGGTCACGTCCATCAGTTGATCAAACTTATCGATATGATGAGGAATATTGGGGTTGGTCAGATATTGATAGTATCCCACGATGAGTCATTGATAGATTCAGCAGACCATGTTTTTGTCGTTGAGAAAGACCCTATCACAAATAGCTCTTCAATATCCGGCAAATGACATTTTTCGAAAAAATGCAACCATAAGATATATTATATCTTTTAGCCTATTAAAGCCAGGATAATGGTTTGAACATAAGGGATGGACGACTTGCGAGGGATCTAATGAGCGCCGAGAACAGAGACTTTGTAATAGAGAGGCTTGAGCGGAAGCTAGTTGAAAAGGAAGTAGGTATGGAGGCAATAAGCACTAATCTTCGTGATTCTATCATGAGGGAGCTCCGTAATGACCTCAAGAACGACCTTGATATCAACAATCGGCTCAACAGGATCGAGCAGGACGTAAAGGAACTTTCAAGCAATATAAATGGAATGATGGATGAACTTCTCGACCAGAAATCTCAGTTGAGATCTCTTAGGAAAGATCTTCCAAGATCAGACCTCGGATTTGCAAAGTCTATAACTGATATGGCCTTTGATGTTTCGGCACAAAAACCTCTGGAAGCGGTTCCTGGATCAAAAATTCGTCTTACTGACTCCCTTTTTGGTCAGAGGTCAGTTCCAAAACCCGCAGTTGAGGTGCCAGTTCCTGATCTAAAGGCTCAGGAAGCAAGATCGCCTGTGTCACAGACATCTTCAGGTTCGAACTGGGGCAACCTTATTAATTCTGGCGAGATCAATATGAAAATCCGTGAAATAAAGGTAGAGGAGCCAGTGCAGAGTCCGCAGGATAGTATTCCTTCTGAATACATTGTTGCAAATGATATGAGGTCCCCATTTGAAAGAAGTACTCCTCCAACCCCAAAGAACGATGACTGTGAATATATTGTCGCTGAAGATGGGAAGTCATTGAGCAGGCGTTCTGAGACCGAACTTGAGACTGTGGAAGATCGTGATGGTGAAGATACGGTGATCACAACGACTCGCAGAAGATCTTTATAATCCATTACCGAGGAATGTTGTGTATATTAAGGAACTTGAATTTATAAATTTCAAATCTTTTGGCAAAAAAGTTAAGATACCGTTCTTTGATGATTTTACTACCATTTCCGGTCCGAACGGAAGCGGGAAATCAAATATCATCGATGGTATCCTTTTTGTTCTTGGTCTTTCGAGCTCACGAACATTAAGGGCTGAAAAACTTACTGATCTGATATACAATGGCGACAAGGCAAAAAGGCCGGATTTTGCACAGGTTACTATTAAATTCGATAATACTGACCGTGAGATGCCGGTGGATGCCGATGAGGTTACCATAAGTCGAAAGATCAGGGAGACTGATAATGGCTATTATAGCTACTTCTATTTTAACGGCAAGGCTGTGAGCCTCACTGAGGTCCATAATTATCTTTCAAAGGCAAGAGTGACGCCGGAAGGTTACAATGTTGTCATGCAGGGAGATGTTACCCGCATCATTACAATGACCCCGAACGAGCGGCGTAAGATCATCGATGAGATCGCCGGTGTTGCTGAGTTCGATAACAAGAGGGACAGGGCGCTCAATGAACTTGAGATCGTCAGGGAACGCGTTGAAAGGGCGGATATACTGATCGAGGAAGTGGAAAAACAGCTCGAGAAGCTCAAGGTGGAACGTGATCAGGCGGTCAAGTATCAGGCACTCAAGCAGGAGAAGATGAAGTTCGAGGGTTTCGTACTTCTTTCCAAGCTCAAGGATGCAAAAGTTGAACTTGAGAATGTCGACAAGGATATTTCTTTCAAGAAAGAAGTGCAGGAAAAGCTGCAATTATCTATCGAGGAGAGGAAGGAGAAGCTTGCAGGGATCGAGAAGGAGCTTACTGGGCTCACATCTGAGATACAGAGGATGGGCGAGGACGAGCAGATACAGGTCAAAAAAGACATCGAGGGAATAAAGGGAGAAGTATCCCGATGTGTCAATAGTATCGAGCTTGCAGACAATGAGATCGAAGATATTGATTCCAGACGCAAGAAAGCTTTCCTTGATATCGAGGGAACAAAGAACAAGATCAACGATGTTGATTCTAAGCTTTCTGAAGAATCACTTCGTAAGGACAGTATTCTCTCTGAGATCTCTGAAAGGAAGACCGAGAGAATGATCCTGCAAAGCAGGATATCTGATGTGGATGAGAAGTTCGCACAGACGCGTGATGAGCTTTCAGTATTCAAGTCCGAACTTGAGACCGTGAAGAACGATAAAAGTGAACTTATGCGTCAGGAAGACCGTTTGCTGGATTCGTTGAGGAGGAAGTCTGCTGAGGTAAGGGATATCGAGAACGAGATCACGGATGCCAAGGGTAAATCCGAGTCCTCTGACAGTGATACGAAGTCTGCACAGTATGATATAGAGAAGCTAACGGAGCAGATCAATTCTCATACCCGCGATCTTGATGATCTTGAAAGTAACCGTTTCCAGATCAAGAGCGTTGTTACTGACCTTGATGTCACATTACGCAAACATCAGCAGGACTATGCGTTGCTTGAGGCGCGCGTGCGTGCTGCGGAGGACACAAGTAATTATTCAAAAGCCGTTGACATGATCATTGCCGAGAAGAAGCATCATGGTCTTCCCGGAATATATGGGACCATAGCAGAGCTTGGAAGTGTCGATCAGAAATATGCAAATGCTCTCAGCGTTGCTGCCGGGGGACGTATGCAGGCAGTGGTCGTTGAGACCGATGAGGATGCATCAAGGGCCATCCAGTTCCTGAAACAGCAGCGTGGAGGCCGTGCAACCTTCCTTCCTCTGAGCAAGATGGAATCAAGAAGGCCGTACAAGGACCTTTCTGACAGGAAGGGTGTTGTGGGCTATGCTATCGATCTTATCGATTTTGAGTATAAGTTCGAAGCGGCATTCTGGTATGTCTTCAGAGATACCCTTATTGTGGATACGCTTGAGAACGCACGCCGTCTAATTGGCGGCCTTCGTATGGTAACTCTCGAAGGAGAGGTCATTGAGAAAAGCGGTGCTATGACCGGTGGCTCGATGGGGCGAAATTCCGGACTCTCATTTGCGGCTGCTGAGAAGGATAAATTGTTCAAGATCGCAGAGCAGCTTACCGAATTTGAATCAAGACGCAATACTGCTATCAAGAAACTGGATGCTGTCGAGGGACATATTGCTGATCTCAAGCGTGAGATCCACGAATTTGAAAAAGAGATATCTAAGAAGGAAATGATCTTTGAAGAGATCGGCGGCAGGGCTGAACGTCTTACGCAGCTTATTGAAGCTAAGAACAATGAGCTTGAGCAGATCGAAGGGGAGAGGGCAAAGCTTCGTGAAGAGATGGAACAGGTCGCTTCAAGGAAGGCAGAGATGGAAGGGCGTTCCAAAGAGCTTGAAGCTGAGATCGCTGTCCTTGATGAGAAACTGTCTGATTCTGAAGTTCCTGAGCTTAACAAACAGGCTGATCGTGTCGATGAGGAATTGCGCAGGCTGGATGGGCGTATACGTGATATCGAGGCGGATATCAATGCCCTGAACCTTGATCATGAATATGCTTCCAAGAAGATCGAAGATGATCGTCAGCTTATAAAAGAGATGGAAGAGAAAAAATCCACTCATCGGGAACGTGTTGCCGGGTTCAAGGCCAAGATAGCTGAACTTGAGTTCGATCTCGAGGAAAAGCAAAGGCGTGAGAAGGAACTGACCGAAGAGCTCAGGGATATGCAACAGAAGCGTGCTCTGAAGCAGACCGAATACAATCTGGCCGAGAAGGACTTTGCTTTCGTTCGATCAAAACTCGATGATGCGGACAAGGCGATGATGGTACTGGAAGCTACTCTCAATGCTCTTGTGGACCAGACAAAGGACCTGAAGGAGGAACTTGTGAGGCGTGGTATCGAAGAGGTCGAGGATGTTCCTAATTATGAGACAGTTAGCACAAGGATCGCCTCCATCGAGAAGGCCATGGAACGTCTCGAGCCTGTTAACATGAGAGCCATCGATGAATACGATGAGGTGGATGGAAGGGTCGTGGACCTTAAGACCAGAAGGGCCATTCTCTTTAATGAACGGGAACAGATCCTTTCTCGTATCGATCAGTATGAGACGCTCAAGAAAGATGCTTTCATGGAAACTTTCCATGGTATCAACGAACCTTTCAAGGAGATCTTCCACGAACTTTCTGATGGTTCCGGGGAACTCGTACTTGATGATACTGACGAACCCTTCAATGGTGGACTTACCCTTCGGGCACAGCCAAAGGAGAAGACCCTGCAGCGTCTGGAAGCAATGTCCGGTGGGGAGAAGAGTCTTACTGCACTGGCATTTGTCTTTGCTATCCAGCAGTATCGCCCTGCACCTTTCTACGCATTCGATGAGATCGATATGTTCCTTGATGGTGCGAACGCTGACCGTGTTGCACAGCGTGTTAAAAAAGCAAAGGGTAAGGCACAGTTTATCGTCGTGTCCCTGCGTAAGCCGATGATAGAGGCGGCTGAGCGTACCATTGGTGTGGCCATGCAGGAGAACAATATCACAAGCATTACGGGTGTGAAATTACGTTGAACGATATTCCAGAGGAGCCTGAAGGGATCGATGCAAGTATGGATGAAGCAGGCGCTGGCATCGATGAGGTCGTCAAAATATCCGGTAGTTCCATTGATCCTGAGTTTCTTGAGACCCTTCGCTCCCTCGGTGTCGATGAATCGCAGATAGAGATATCCGATGATGTTCTCTGTGAACCTGTGGAGATATTCGTCACCCTTGCGAAGAACGGGGATATTAATCCCTGGGATATTGATATTGTCGAAGTTACAGATAAGTTTCTGGCATATATAGAAGATCTTAAGATAATGGACCTCAGGATCTCAGGAAGGACACTTCTATATGCATCTATTCTTCTCAGGATGAAATCTATAGGTATCGTTCAGGAAGAAGAGGAAGTGGATGATGATCTCCTGGACGATGACATGGATTTTTATGACATCAAGGAATATCCAGTACCAAAGCTTCCTATACGCCGTACTGCAACCCGGCCGGTCACTCTTCAAGAGCTTATCACTGAGCTTAAGAAGGCGGAAAAGGTCGAGACCAGAAGGAAAGACCGCAGAATACGCCGCCGTCTTGAAGTGTTTGATAGGGTCACTACAGACGATGTGCTCGGGATAGCCCATGAGGAGGATATACGCGGCAGGGTGGACACTCTTTATACTTCTCTGGAAGAGTTGTTTAGAACTAGGGATGAAGTTATGTTCTCGGACCTTGTAGACTGGTCCGGAAGCCGCTCGGAAAGATTGATGACGTATATCTCACTGCTGTTCCTTGCTTCTGAGAAAAAGGTATTGTTGGCACAGGAAGAACTTTTCGGGGAATTATTTGTGCTTCCCCCAGCTGTCATTGAATGATTTGAAGGGGAAATAAATGAGCGATAGAGAGATCATAGAAGCTGTACTTTTTGCGGCTGGTGAAGCTGTTGACACACAGACGCTTGCGAAGGTCCTCAATAGGTCAGCAAGGAATGTCGCACCTGTGATCCGGTCCCTGATGGAAGAGTACTCGACACGCGAGTCCGGAATGGAGATCATAGACCTTGGCGGGCGTTATGTCATGCAGGTCAAACCAAAATATACTGATGTTATAAGTCCCATCGCACCAAAGGAATTGAAAGCGCCTATACTTCGTACGCTTTCCATGGTTGCTTATCATCAACCCGTTGTCCAGTCGGAGCTCGTTGATATGAGGGGCAATTCCGTTTATGATCATATTCGGGAACTTAAGGACAGGGGCTTCATTGAAGCAGTGCCTCATGGGAGGACCAAACTTCTTCAAACGACTCCGCTATTTGCAGATTATTTCGGTCTTGATAGGAATGAACCGGAATCGATCAAGAAAAAGATCGTTGAACTCTCACGCCAGCAAAGCGGTAAGGAAGGTCTTGATAGGTGGCTGGGACGCAAGTTCATTGGTTTTACTCCGATGTACAGGTCCCTTGTGGACCTTTGTGGTATAAAGGACTACAGGACGATCAATGCCTATGATCCTACTGAAGAAGAACTGGATGAGCTTGCTGATGTTTATAAGCTTGTAATAACAAAAGGTTACGTCGAGAAAGTAACAAATAATTATGACGGTGAGATAATTGAGGTACGGTCTACCACTTTTGATGATCTCCTCGATGCCATAAAGTTACTTGAGAACGTGGCTGATCCAGAAAGGGTGAAAGAAAGCATCGAACTCATTACGGAACTGAGGGAGAGGTATGTGTCAAAGGCACTTGTGATCAGTAAGAAGGTCAGGCCAGCAACAGATATGATCGCCCGGATCGTTAGTGATCTGCGCCTTGGTATTTCAGCAGAAGGGGTAGTTATAGCACCTGACTATGGTACATCAAGCGAAGGTACGAACGTTACCGAAGGGGCTGATATTCTGGTCCCTACTCATTCATCTGTCGAGGGCGATCTCATTGAGAGGGTGTGCAAAAAATATGATGCTATCATCGATGGATTGAAGAAGCTCGAAGACTGACTTTTCATTGATATAGTTTTTAAATGGATATATAAAGGAAAGGGTATAAGTATATATACTGTATTTGCGAATATACCTATCCTTATAATACTGAAGGTCAAAGAACATGTCGGAACATAATATCAAAATAGAAAACGTGGTCGCATCAACTAAACTTGCTGAAGAGTTCGACCTCATAAAGATCGAAGCGGAATTCGAGGGTGCGGAATACAACAAGCAGAAATTCCCTGGGCTTGTTTATCGTGTTACTGACCCAAAGGCCGCATTCCTTGTATTCACATCCGGTAAGGTCGTATGTACCGGTGCTAAGAACGTTGCTGACGTACACATAGTCATTGGCAATATGGCAAAGAAGCTCAACGGTATCGGCATGGAAACTATTGTAGATCCTGAGATCACTGTACAGAACATTGTTGCTTCAGCTGACCTTAAGGCTACTCTCAATCTCAATGCAATTGCTATAGGGCTCGGGCTTGAGAATATCGAGTATGAACCTGAACAGTTCCCCGGACTTGTTTACAGGATCGCTGATCCGAAAGTCGTAGTACTCATTTTCAGCTCCGGTAAACTTGTGGTCACAGGTGGAAAATCACCTGAGAACTGTGAGCAAGGAGTTGAGGTTGTAAGGCAGCAGCTTGACAACATGGGACTTCTGTAAATGAGTATTCCTGCCTCACTGGACAAAAACGATGTTTGCATCCTCATTCCCACATTGAATGAGGAAGCTACCATTGTACAGCTTATCAAGGATTTCCGATCCGAAGGGTTTGAGAATATTCTTGTTATAGATGGCCATAGTTCCGACAATACTCGACAGCTTGCTGAAGAGATCGGTGCAAAGGTGATCGTTCAGGAAGGTAGGGGTAAAGGGCAGGCTGTTCAGGAAGCATTTAAGCTGATCGAAGAGCCTTACACCGTCATGATAGATGGTGACGGAACTTATCTTGCCAGTGATGTTCATGCTTTGCTCCAGCCTATCCTCGATGGCCGCGCTGATCAGACCCTCGGGAACAGGATGGCCAATTTTGAACCCGGTGCTTTTACAAGATTGAATCTTGCAGGGAATCGGGTACTCAACAAGCTTTTCGGGTTTGCATATGGTATCTGGCTGGAAGATATACTGACAGGATATCGCGGGTTCACACGTCATGTGATAAAGAACCTTTCTCTGACCGAAATGGGATTTGAGATCGAGACCGAGATAACGGTCGAGAGTGTTAAGCACGAGATGAAGGTCGAGGTTGTTCCCATCACTTATGTGGCAAGGCATTCCTCTGCGGATACAAAGCTCAATCCGTTAAGAGATGGGTTGAAGATCGGTAAGACCATAATCAGAATGGCAAGATTGCATAATCCGATGTTCTACTTTGGAATATTAGGTACCGGATTAATACTTTCGGGTATTGCTGTTGGTCTTTATGTGGTAAACGAGTGGATGAACGGGGTAACTCGCATTCCGATGACCATTTTAACGGCATTGCTTATCCTTTCTGGAATTCAGATGTTCATTTTCGGAATGTTGAGCGATCTTATAGTTTCTCTCCACAGGGAAACAATGCGCATGCTCAGAAAAAGAGATGAGTGAAATTGATTCACTTATTTTTCACGTTACTATAATACTATGATCTATTATCCTTTGATCATACTTCTATTGTTTTTTTGTTCTTCTTCTATTATCCCTATCATGCTTTGGCAATGTCCGGTCGGATGTGCTAAAATCTCCAATATGTTATCTATATGAAATTTTTACCAAAATCAAGTAATCTTACTTTATATCTATTCAAGAAAACTTGAGTTTGTGGAGTTTTATACAATTGTAATAATATTACTTTAGTTAAAATCGTCTACTTCAAACGGTATGTGAAGACGCTTTTATTTTTGAAATCTTTTGATATTTGGACCTAGGTGCCTTAGTATAATTGAGATCGATCATTTGATATTCAACTTTACTTGATTGGTTCTCAAGTTCATTTTGTGACAATACTTAAATAAAATACCTTCTTTTTTGGGATAACTAATCACGAGGTTTAATCATGTCAATTGTAACTGAGGCCAAAGCTGGTAAAATTACGGACGTAATGAAAGAAGTCGCAAAGAATGAAGGTTTAGATCCTGAATACATTATGCGCGGAATCGCTGCAGGTAGGATCGTAATCCCAACCTCCCCATACAGGGACGTTAAGCTCTGTGGTATCGGCGAAGGTCTTACAACAAAGGTAAATGCATCCATTGGTGCATCCTCAGACATCATCGATGAGGACATGGAAGTCGCAAAAGCAAAGGCTGCAGAAGCTGCAGGTGCTGACACCCTTATGGAGCTTGGAACAGGTGGAGATTTCCTTAGTATCAGAAAGAAGGTATGTGACGCTATTTCCCTCTCCGTTGGTTCAGTCCCACTCTACCAGGCTTTCATTGGCGCTGCAAAGAGAGACGGTTCTATCATCCACATGACAGAAGATGATCTGTGGAACGCAACTGAGCAGCAGGCAAAGCTCGGTACCAACTTCATGGCTATCCACACCGGTATCAACAACATCGTTCTCGACAGGCTCAAAGCACACGGTCGCTATGGTGGTATCTGTTCACGTGGCGGTGCTTTCATGACCACATGGATGCTTCACAACGAGAAGGAAAACCCACTTTACGCTGACTTCGACTACCTTTGTGAGATCCTTAAAGAGCACGACGTTGTTCTCTCCACAGGTAACGGAATGCGCGCAGGTGCTATCCACGATGCTACCGACAGGGCACAGGTACAGGAGCTCATCATCAACTCAGAATGTGCACAGAAAGCACACGACAAGTATGACCTTCAGGTAATTGTAGAAGGCCCAGGTCACGTACCACTCGATGAAGTAGAGATGAACGTCAAACTCATGAAGTCCATGAGCGGACACAAGCCATTCTATATGCTCGGTCCACTTGTAACAGATATCTCTCCAGGAAGAGACCACATCGTAACAGCTATCGGTGCAGCAACATCCGCATCACACGGCTGTGACTTCCTCTGCTACGTAACTCCTGCAGAGCACCTTGCACTTCCAAACATCGATGATGTTATTGAGGGTGTCCAGACATCCAAGATCGCAGCACACGTTGGTGACATGGTCAAACTCGGAAAGAGGGATCAGGACCTTGCAATGGGCAGGGCACGCAGAGACCTTGACTGGAAGAAGATGTTCAGTCTTGCACTCGACCCAGAACTCGCAAGAAAGATTAGAACCGAGAGATCCTCAGCAGATGAAGATGCATGCACAATGTGCGGTGACTTCTGTGCTGTGAAGATCGTCAACCAGAACTACAATCTCGCAAAGTAATGCCATTGGCATTACTTTTAACTTCTTTTTTTGAATTATTTTTTGTCCTGTGATCTTTCATATTATTTTTAGAATTAAACCCCATTATTTCTGATAATAATTAGACGTAGCAACGCCAGTAGGATGGAGTGACGTCTAGTAGGATGGAGTGACGTCTAGTAGGATGGAGTGACGTCTAGTAGGATGGAGTGACGTCTAGTAGGATGGAGTGACGGCTAGTGAGGTGGAGTGGCAGCTAGTTGGTGGAGTGACAGCCAGTAGGATGGAGTGACGTCTAGTAGGATGGAGTTACGGCTAGTGAGGTGGAGTGGCAGCTAGTTGGTGGAGTGACAGCCAGTAGGATTGAGTGCCTACTAGTAGGACGAAGCAAAATTCAGTAGAATAGGGGGTAGTTAGTAGACACAGCAACAGCTAGTAAGGTCCTGTCTAATCAATCATAAAAATAAGATATTATTCACCACTCTGGTGTAGAATGGTGCAATAAATATTTTCAATTATCTTTTGTCTCACACTAATAGATCAGTATGTTGTCTTTGTTACGTACGAAAGGTCAAGTTTTGATACATTCGACTTCTGAACTATAAGGATCGATGACCCATAGTCAGGATTTTCATATTTGAAGCTCAACCAAGTAACATCGTCTTCTTCCACTTGGCTGCAATCTGTAATGTTATCATACCAAATGATAGAGGATGATGCACCGTCAAGCAAATAGATATAACCTGACAGTTCCTGTCCCTCTGGAACATTCTTTATCATTTCAAGAATTGAATTAATCATTTTAGTAACACCCATTTTAACAACCCCTACACATATAAAATGATTTTGGTAAAAATCTATATTGAATACGGTATCGGAATTAAGTTTTTTCCAAATCAAACTATTATATAAATAAATCCGCAAAATAATGAGATCATGCACATAAATGATCTAAAAATTGCAACGTTTGATCGATCTGCAATATGGTTGTTTTAAATTCTCTTATTATTATTCACCATACTTATATACTTTTAATATCCATTTAAATCTTGGTGCATAATTCAGGGTAGATCACATGAGAACATCAGCAAAGTTAGCGAGTATTCTAGTTCTATTATTTTTATTCACAACTCCTGCAATAGCCGTAACATTGGAGCTTTCAGCTAGTGATACTTCGGCACAAGTAGGAGAGAACGTATCATTAACTGCCCTTCTCATGAACGGGACGCTACCTCTTAACAACACCTCGGTTAATTTTTCGACCAATCTAGGAACCCTCAGTTCTCTTTCTTCCACAACGAACGATTCCGGGTTTGCCATTGTTTCCATCAATTCTACAATTTCCGGCAACTTGGTCGTAAATGCTAGTTCGGGCACTGAAACGAACACAACCCTCGTCTCATTTTTGCCTGGTCCGGTAACGGATATTATCTTCGACATCAACAACACTGATCCGGTAGCAGGGGATGAGGTCGATGTGAATGTAACTGCTCGTGATCAGTATGGCAACATCAACAACACTCCAACTATCAACATCTATCTTACAATGGAGGACGTACTCTCTGAACCACATAACGAGAACATTGCCCTATCTGAAGTGATGGGTAACATGTTCGAAATATCCATTGACCATAACAACATGACCTCTGTCAAATCGGTTGAAGGTACAGGGCTTTTATTGCGAATAAATTCCACTCTTGCAGGAACACTCTCAATAGGATCAGATCTAGTGGGGATTACGAACAATACATCTGTAGTTTATGCACCATCCAGCCCTTACTCAATGGAAGCACTTTATGATCGTGAATATCTCGTCAATACAACTTCTGATATCGTTGTAAGTTTATATGACCGTTACGATAATCCAATCGAAGGGGCTACTTTAACGTTCAACTTAACATCTCCTGCAGACACCATATACAACAGTCCGATAACATATGGCTCAGCATGGCTCTCCTCTTCAGTAGAGATCACACCTGTGGATGGTACTGCGACTGTATCTTTCAGAACAGACAAACGTGCCGGGGGAAATATAGTCAATGTAGATGCACTAAATACCTCTCTATTCCTCAGGCTCAGCATAACTGGTACTTCGGACATTGCAACTGCCCTCACACTCTCAGCAACGCCTTCATCCTGTTATGCAAACAATGAAGATTCTTACCGACTTTCTGCACAGGTCATAGACCAGTTCTCGAATCCTTTACTTCCGGGAAATTTCCAGATAAAGGACCGGGTACTGTTCGAATCAAATTCCGGGTCCACGTTGATCCCGTTGAATGGCTATGGGGTCGGAACCACTGTAGTTGGTCCAACTCCCTATGTAGAAAACATAACGGTCACAGCAACGTATAAGAACGAGACCGGTTCCACAGATATCAATGCATCAAAAGAGCTTTCATTCACAGAAGGGCCTCTCTCAATCTTTAATTTTTATGCAAATCCAGATAAAGTACTTTTACAGAACATTTCTGGAAACCATAATTCAAGTGTCATATTGATAGCATTTGATGCATGGGGGCACACTCTGCAGGATGTGAATATAAGCCTTAACAACACAGCTCCTTCCATGGGTACTCTTTCAATGGATGGGTATCAAGGAACTAATGTAATAAACGCCACAACTGACCAATATGGGCGAGTGAATGCACTCTTCACAAGTTCGAACATCGTGGACAATTGTACCCTTATCGCAACAAGTGGTGTCATAAACGATAGTATGTCAATAGAGATCAAGGATGAGCCATTCCTCAGTGCCTATATCGATGCAGAACCTTATATCGTAAACTCTGGTGATATTGTAAACGTCACAACGATCATTACAGTAGAAGGAGAACTGCCTATAAGCAGATCGGCTGCAACATCAATGCTTGTCCTTGACCGGTCTGGAAGTATGGACCCCGATTATTACGCAGGCACCCCCCTTGACGTAATTCTTGTTCTGGATCGTTCTGGAAGTATGGAATACCTTGGAACCACACCGGAGCAACCACTTACAGATGCCAAGTCAGCAGCAAAGGTATTCATGGAGAATCTGGTCTCGAATGCAGAAGTGGGTGTTGTCTCTTTTGCAACCTATAGTGCCGTAGATCAACAGCCATTACCCCTTAATCTTTCTGGCAACAAAGATCTGCTGCACAATGCAATCGATTCCATGGATGCAAGTGGTTATACTGCAATGGGGGATGGTATGGTAAAGGCTAATGCCCTTCTTATCAATGGTCGCCCGGGTGCCAAAAAAATAATGATAGTCCTTACGGATGGAGTGACAAATAGAGGATCTGATCCAGAAAGTGCAATAAGTACTGCAAATTTAAACAACATCAGGATATACACCATAGGTCTTGGAAGTTCTGAATTAATCGATGAGACGCTGTTGGAACACATTGCATCTGAAACCGGTGGTAGCTATTACAACGCTCCAAGCAGTTCTGAACTGCAAACAGTTTACAATGCCATTGCAAAAGAGATCAGTGATTTCGATGTAACAGAGATCGATTATGGCGCTGAAGGATTCACTCCATACAGTTATGCTTTTGAAGATGAGCTTACTTTGACATTTTCGCATGCGCCATATATACTAAAATATGATGTATGGGACATTGATAATCTCGATGAAAACTGTGGCGTTTATGTTAATGGAAATTATGTCTTCGAGATACCTGTTACCGGAGGTGAAAAATGGTCTACCTTTGAGCATGACATCTCTTCAGAGGTCCTGAACGGTACGAACACTATCATTATTGAAGATCCGATGAATTCTCCCAATTCTATCAGAAATCTAGGAGTGTTTGCAGATGGGATCCTTTTAGCATCCAAACCCTCAGAAACAACATACACAAGTGCTGAGCCATATGTGATCAATTTCAACACTTCATACTATGGGTATGAAAATGTATTTCAGGTAAATGAGGAGGTCAATGATCTCAAGGTAATGGCAAGTTGGGCTTTCATTGATAATGATCTGGATGTCAGATTAACATCACCATCCGGCATATCTTATGGGAAAATGGAATCTACCTCCGGATACTTCACGGATGAAAGGTCCTCTGTAGATATCAATGTGAGAGATGCTGAATTTGATACTTACATAACCTCCTTAAATCCGGATACTAATTATGAGGCATCAACTTCACTATTTGTTACCAGCGATCTGAACGATACAGGCGATCAAGCAGCTTCTATGATGAAATGGAGACTTCCTTCAGCTCCCACACACAATACAACAATAAGATGTGTAAAGCTTTACTTGACGGGTATGGATGAGCCTGATATTGGATGGGATGCAGGAACTGATTCCAGAACGATCACGGTCTATGACCTTTTGACACCCTACTCAAGTCCCACATGGGACAATAACGCAACATCACAAATATGGGTGTCCGGTTCCTTTAGTAATTCCGATTACGAAAATTCATATGCGATCGATGCACTTTCATTATCCTCCTCCGTGTCAGGGGATGTCGTTGAATTCAATATTACTGATTCAATGTGGGGTTCAGACAGGGTTCCAGAATGGGATGACGAATGTAGCCTTGTACTCGTAGGAAGCAATTATGGTGGAACTGATGCCAATCCGAGCGTTGACCGTTTTGCATCATCCGATACCAACGCAAACGACCATACCAGATACCTCAACGGATGGAAACCTTTGGTGGTCGTGGAATATTCGATCACAAAGGACACTTCCGAATTTGTATGGGTGCAGCCTACCTCTTATGATTATCCGGATCTAGATATGGTCGAAACCGGTAACTGGACCGTACAGGTCAGTAGTTATTCCGCAGATGGACCGTTCACACTCAACACTTTTATAGACAAAAAGAGTGCAACACAAATTGCATCAAGAGCCTTCATATCAAGCTTTGATGAGAATCGCGGTGATCTTTCAGGACTTGTTCTTTACAGTGATAATAACGTAGTAACTTCGGATAATCAATCCAGCTATCTGCGCAATAGCAGTGAATGGGTCAGTTATTTCACACCGGAAACGGATGCATCTCACAGTTTTGAGCTCTTCTGGAATGATAGTTCCACTCTCGATATGGCATTGTATGAAGGAACTAAACTTCTGGCATCTTCAACCGGATCCAATCCTAAGGTGTTGAATTCATCATTACTCATAGGAAATGATTATTATCTGATTGTTAACAAAACAGCAGGGAATGAGGACGACACATTCTTCACGATCAATGCAACGAACAACGATGCACCCTATTTGCCTATGGAGTTGAATTGGAAGGAATGGAGAGCTACAGTCACTTCTTCATTGGCATATAATTCGTTTGATCATCTTGAAAATTCAATAGATACGATCACTGCTGATGGAATGACTGCAATCGATGAAGGTCTTTACGCAGCCAACAATGAGCTTTCAGCAATTAACGGCAATTCAACAGTTGTCCTTATGACCGATGGTCTGGATAATGCAGGACATCACTCGTTGATAGAAGAAGCCCTCCGCGCAAAAGAACACAATACAACTATATACACCGTTGGTCTTGGCAACAATGAAGGTGAGGTCGATCCCATCCTTTATGAGATCGCGAATATGACTGGTGGGGAATATTACTTTGCGCCGAATTCCACTGTATTAGAAGATATCTTTGTAGGCATTGCATCAGATATTGCAAATTTCACTGCATCAGGTCCCACACTTTCAATACACATACCTAATAATTACATAAAGGGATTGTCTGTAGCTACAGCAACTTACATACCAAATAGTACAAATTCCACGTTTGGGAATGCGACCAACTATTCTATTCCAATGGCTCCTCCACAAGGCAATGCAGAACCAACTATCAGTACTGAAGGAAGTAGGTCGGAATTACTTTGGGATCTCCCATCCATGATCCCTGGGCAGAAATGGGGAGTATGGTACCAGCTCAAGGTCCAAGGTGCGGGTTCAGTTCCTTTGATATTACCTACCTCATCGTTAAGCTATACCGATGTCAATGAAACAACCATTGATATTAATATCAATTATGAAGGCGAAACCGGTATTTCCGGATTTGGGGCTGATGTTGATTATGTCTCTCTTGGAAGTATCTCAATTGTCCCGGAATCTCCAACTGTGCTTATTGATGAAGATGCGATATTGAACCTGAAAGCTTTTTATTCTGATGGGAATCCGGCTATTGTCAACATGCAGATATATTCAAGCATCGGCGCGTTCAATGAAACTGAAAATCCAATGAACATAACTGTCAGTGGGTCTGATCAAATAAACCTTATGAGCACGAGGGCAGGCACTGCAAACATCAAAGCCATAGGAAGCAATGGAAACAATTCAGTCTCTGATGATACTGTGGTGTACATAAGGCCAAAAGGTGTAATAACGCTTTCATGAAAACGTTATTACTTCTTTTTGATAATACGACTGGTTCATGCCATCATCATCTCGGTAGATATTTCACTGAAAAGAATATCATCTAATAATAGATGGCAATTTTAAAAAAGGATGAGGATGTGGCCTTAAATAACCACATCACTTCTATTCCTGCTATACTCATATTCAAGTAATTATGGTGTCAACTATGTTGTAACCTATTATCAGGAATGTATCGTTCTTGTATGCTTCAAGATAGGTGGTATTTACGGTAGATGTTGTAAATCCTATGTCTTCAAAGTGATCTCTCCATACATATGCATAGTCACTATTCATGACCATAGTTACATCAACGGGCACATCTGTTCTTGTCAGAACTGTGTCATTGTGTTCCATCTTCAAAGTGATCACAGAACTTCCTGATGAGCCGCCATTACCATTAACCTGCACGAGACCAATAGTGGTTATGTTATCGCCTCCAATAACCGTTGAGTATATCCGGGGGTCAGAAAGCATGATCTTCGACCCGGTGTCATATTGTGCCATTACAGCACCGTTCTCATAAGCTAAGGACTGTTCCTCTTTTATGTATTCTATCTTTCCTATGGGATAATGTGTACTCGTTCCATTGTAAGATATTTCCATGGAAGGTGTATCATCGATCCACATTCCTGCCGAATGAAGCTTGAGGTTCATGTTCTTAACAGGTGTCTGGTCAAAAGAGACCATTTTCATATCACTTTGCATAACAATGAAACTTTGTTCAGCCCCTTGAAAGATGCTTGAATCCATGTTCGATTGTAATATAGGATAGCCCGTTACATAAATGAAACTCATTCCTATTACAACCACACCAAACAGGAGTATGAATCCTACTGTTTCAGATACGGCTTTATCTCCTCTATCATTGTCTTGTTGAATCATAACTGATCCTATGCTCCATTTCACCACTCAAGGCAGTTCCATTAATTGGGACCGTACTCGCGATCCCGCTGATCGTTACATCTACTTTCCTTTGAGATGATTGGGATTCCACTTCAATTAGCTGGTCTGTAGTGGCCACGTCTGCATTTATTGTATAATATTCATTTCCAATGGTCGTCGGTATCATGTACTTTGTATCGATCCTGCCATTTTCCGGTGCGACAAGGTACATATCGGTGAGGGTGGTGCTCATCATATTCCCTATGTCACTGAATCCCTCTTCGATCACAATATCACTTTGTCTTTCCAGCAAAACATCGTTCACACTAAAATGGATGGCTACGAAGAACATTATGAATATGGATGAATATAACAGATAACCGGTTGTAGAAGATACTCCTTTTTCATTTTTGAAAAATAATCTCATACACTGACCTCCACTATCTCTGGTTCTGAAGAATAGAATGTATTTCCATCATTATAGCTGATGTTCAGCCAGATAATATCACCAAAAGCTGATGTTGAATCGTTCGTCGTGATGTTCGATACGCTTATAGCAACCGTTTGGCCATGTGAAGCATACAGCAAACTTGTCTGGCGACTAAAATCTTCAATAATAGAAGTAGTGATATCTGGAATTGTCTGATTGGATGACTGGTTTATCTGATGTGCAATATGAACTGCCTGGGATGTAGCCTCTCTTGACTGGGATACAAGATCCCTGATATCATCTTTTGGAAATTCGAGGGCATTGTTAGATGAGTGATAACCGGTAACTGCCGCATTGTTCATTAGGGTTACCAGGAAGACCAGAGCAATAGCTACCACAAGACCTGAGAGCAGGATCCACTGTCCCTGATCATTTTCAATTATACGTGCCATGCAGTTAACCTCACTTCTACTACTTTGAGTTCATCATCGGCTACCACCCATGTTCCGCCATAAGAATTCACAGTTGAATTGCTCAACGTCACAAGTCGGTTCGCAGTGATCGAATTTTCTGTTGGGGCGCCATTAAATACAGTGTTTTTCACTACTACACTGTTATTTTCCACATAAGCAAATTCAACATTATACATGAGATCCGGCAACATTATTGCCAATTGCTTATCAAGTGCCACAAGTTGATCTTTTCCGTAAGATGCTTCTGTGCTCGTGTTCCAGCTGGCAACGCATTCCGTCAGGTTATTCTCAATTGTAGTATCAGGAGTTACATCGAGTATCACAAGCGCATCATTTATTTTCTGCTTCATCTGCACTTCAAGGAAATTATCCGTCTGAGGGGTGATCACCACTGAACTTTGTGCAACAGCCAGTACTGTTATAGTGATCAGAACTGCTGCCATAAGACCTTCGAGGGTGTATAGTTGTGCTTTATCGTTCATTTCCAGACCTTCACCATCATTTGTGCCAGTTCATAGAACGGTTCTTTGCTAGCTGTGTATTCCACTGCTGGTCCTGGTACAAAGGTAACATTATCGAATTCAATTTTCACGAGGCTCGAATTTTCAAAAGTCATTGGATAAATTTCCAGACGAAGCGTATTTTCGCTCATAATAGGGGATGAATAGTTTTCAAAGCCATTGCTACTGTTTTTAAGATAAACAACATAATCAGCTGAGTTGCTCAATAGAGTTCCATCCATGTATATATTCTCGAAACTTGAATTTGGCGAAGTCGTTGTAAAGTTACTGATGTCAATTACCATCTTGCCTTTTTGTGACCCGTTTATAGATAGTGTTGTAGTGTTCGCAGTTCCATTGGAATAAATGGAATGGGCATCATACTCGACAAATGTGCCTGTTTCCACTAATGCAAGACGCTCTATCTTGAATACATCTACAGAATCTGTATTTATCTCTCCCCTGACAAATAAAGTATCATTCAATAAAATGGGTTTACCGTCCTGATTGAGGGAGATGTTGTAGCCGTATCTGATATGTTTTCCATTAATATTATCATAAAGGCCTAATTTCGTTACTACGGTGTCTTCATCCAGCTGCATGAACTTCAATGATTTGTTCATACTCAGAAGATTTATCGTATCCGTCAGTCGGGTTTTCGGAATAGTATCTACTGCAAGCCCTATTCTTGTTGAGCTGGATAAATGATCTTCCCAATCCGTACCCTTTTTGATGCTGTTGTCCCACCAGCCCGGATCTTCACTTAGGACCGTAGCAGTACGATATGCAGTAAAAGCAATGCCAGTCTCATCGGTAGAATCAGAAATGAACAAACCCGGTACAAATTGCATCGTAAAAATAAATGCAACTAAAAATAAACCCATTCCAAGGAGGAAATCAAAAGCAACTTGACCGCGATCATCCATTCTTATCACTCTACATTTGTATATATTTATATAAAAATAATATTTGTGAATATATTTTAGGCAAACAATATCATGTTACTTATATTTTATAAATATATATGTATATGTATGAACGAATTTATATATGCATCTTGGTCAAGCAACCTAAATTTATAGGCGACTCATAAAATTGAATGTCCTATTAATCTCTATTTTTTCAATAAGTAACACGGAAACCCTTAAATTATCAATTGCCATAATTCCGAAAGGAGATCAATAATGAAAAAAGCGATAATTGAGACAAATAAAGGAACTATAGTACTCGAACTTTTTGAAAAGGATGCACCTAAAACAGTTGCTAACTTTGAGAAGCTTATTAAACAGGGCTTTTACAACGGCCTTACTTTCCACAGGGTGATCTCTAACTTTATGATCCAGGCAGGATGTCCAAAAGGTAATGGAACAGGTGGACCAGGCTACTCTATCAAATGTGAGATAAATCCAAATAGACACACAAAGGGCGCTCTTTCAATGGCACATGCTGGAAAGAACACTGGTGGAAGTCAGTTCTTCATCACTCACTCTCCTCAGCCACATCTTGATGGTGTACACACTGTCTTTGGAAAGGTCATCGAAGGCATGGACGTTGTCAATGCTATCAAAGAGAGTGACATCATGACCAAATTAACAGTAGAAGAAGATTGATACTATAGTATCCATTCATTCTTTTTGAAGAATAACGTGGGGCAATACAAGGATATTTTCAAGTTCTTGGATATTCATATCCTTTATTGAAAATTTGCCTTGGTATTGTTTCTTTTTTTTATATTGCTACGTAGTGAAATATAAGGTGTAACATGGATCGAAAGACGTTCAATCGTGTAAGATTAGCAAGTATTGTGCTCAATGAGATCGAAGATCTTCCTGCTAAAATGTATCCATTCCTCGAATTTGAAAAGAACGAGAATGAGGCGGAAGGAAAATTCAGGATACTCCCACCTGTGGGCGAAGCTAAAGAGTCACAGGCAATCTTTTCTGTGGAATATAAGAAATGGTCTGAAGAAGTTCTGGACCTGTTACAGAGATTTTATCCTCAGAAAGTGGATGAATTTACTGCTGCATATCAGTCAGCTCTTCCTTATGTAACCCTTGAAATAAAACCAAAGACGGCAAACAGCCACAAGCTGAAGTTCACATTCATAAAGTATCTGACAGAACAGAGGACCATTCTTTCACACCTGTTCGCAAAAATATCATCTATGGAAATAACAGATGATGAATGTGATATGAATAAGGACGTAGAATGTGGTTTTACCGATAATTCCCTGAGGGTTTTCAGAGCTGCTGTTCAGCCGGTATTGGAAACTGAAATAAATACGTTCAAGGCAAACCTTTCCGAAAGGAACGGTGACTTCAAGGCCATTCTTGATATGGCAGATCAGATAAATGATGCCGCTACAAATGATGTCAGCAAATTGATCAATAAGTGTAACAGTCTTAGAAAGCTGTGTGCGGAAAGCGTTGAATGCGAGGATGCTATCAGATCATTGACACCCGTATTTGATATGATTGGCAGGATGTGATCCCTGCCTTTTTTCAATTCAACTATCCATGGGGGACAAAAAGTGAAGATAATAAAATGCAGGGACTTGGGCTTTAACTGTGACTTCATTGCAACCGGCAGCGCAGCTGAGGCTGACAGTGTTATACAAAAAATGCTGGTGCATATCAAAGAGGCCCATGAGGGTCTTTCGGATGAGGACCTTGCTGATATCAAAGCACGTATGTCCGTTCTTTTGAGCAGGGGCTGTGGGTGCGGAGCCCTTTGATATAGGTACGTTCACAATTTACAGTTCTTGCATTTTGAAAGCCCGCATGCTTTATTCTCAAATTTCCATTCAAGACCCCATTCTTTGATAGACTGGATGATCTCCATGAAATCCGCTCCACTTTCTGATAGGGAGTAAGTGTATACCATGGGGTCAGTAGCCTCATCAAGAGTCCTTTTAACAAGACCGTCTTCTCCAAGTTCCTTTAGCCGTGTGGAAAGGGTTTTCGGAGTAATGCCTGCAACTTTTTTCTTAAGTTCGTTGAATCGTTTTTCACTGTTATTTCCTTTGTAAAGCTCAAGAAGTATGCACAAAGTCCACCTCTTGCCAATGATATCGATCGTTTTGTAGATGGTACAGTCCTTCATAGTATCCATCAAGAAACTGCCATTATATATAGAAGTATCTCGAATATACTTGATACCAAAAAGATATCAATTGGAGTGATCAAAAAATGTCAAAAGATATACTTGAAAAGGGAGCTATTGTTCAGAGAGACAAGGAAACATTTGCTATCGCACCACATATTCCTGGCGGTATTACAACCCCTGATCTTCTCAGAAAGATCGCAGATGTCTCTGAAAAATACGGAGCTGCTGCAATTAAGGTCACATCAGCACAGAGACTTGCCATCGTTGGACTCAAGGAAGATGACCTGGACAATGCCTGGGATGACCTTGGGATGAAACCAGGGGCAGCAATAGGGCTTTGTGTAAGAAGTGTGAAGATTTGTCCGGGAACCACATTCTGTAAGAGGGGACAACAGGACGCTGTAGGGCTTGGACTCAAACTGGATGAGAAATACCATGGAATGGAGCTTCCATCAAAGTTCAAGATCGGTGTTTCAGGTTGCATGAACTCATGTGCGGAGAATGCCATAAAAGATGTTGGAATAATGGGTACTCCTAAGGGATTCACAGTAATGGTCGGAGGCAGTGCAGGTCTAAAACCACGCCTTGCAGATACTATCGCTGAAGAACTTGATGAGGACGAGGTTCTTTCACTTGTTGACAGTATCATTTCATTCTATAAGTCACATGCAAAGAAACAGCGTATTGGAAAGGTCATCGAAGAGATCGGACTTGACACCTTCAAGAAGGAAGTTGGTCTTTAAGCTGTTAGGACCTTTCATAAATTGAGGGCTTCAAATAGCCCTTTTTTCTTATTTGTTTAGTTCATATCGTTTTTAGAGCAACCCAATTCCTGATGGCTTAAGGGAGTTAACAATGAGGATAAGTTTCTATTATAATAGTGAGTTCGGTAAAAAGGTCATAGGCAATATCGTCAACTCAAGCACGTTCTGCACCTCGTGTGGGGACCTGTGTGACCACTGTCGTGAACTGAAAATATCGCATGCTGATAGTATTGTTGATCTCTATGAGTTCCCTGATGATCTTCCCGAGTTCATAGATGATCCTTTCGATCACATCCCGAAAAATGTGGGTGAATGTGACCTCCTCATAGCTATGGACCTGCATCCCGATATTTTTTCGGTGCTTCCTGAAATAGCAGCCAATGCTAAAGCAAAGGCAGTTATAGCACCTGTGGAAGTGCCAAAACTTGCACCTGCAGGACTTGTGCAGCAGGTCAAGGAAAAGCTTGAATCCGCTGGAATTGACTGTGAGTTCCCCAAGCCCTTCTGTTCACTGACAAAAACAGGCAAGGCCCTTATCGATGAATTTGTTGATATGGGATTTGGAAGACCCCTGCTGAAGATCGAGATCGATCCTGACCGGAGGATATTCTCTCATGTGCAGGTGCTCAGGGATGCACCCTGCGGCTCCACATGGTATGTTGCAAAAAAACTAAGATGGACGGACATAGACGATTATAAAGAGATCGTATCGGGGGCACATCATGCATACCCATGTACTGCCAGCATGGATAAGGATACCCAACTGAAAGATACGATATTGCATGAAGCCGGGTACATCATAAGGGGAAGTGTGGAAGAAGCTTCGGGTTTTAAAAAGGAGTGAAGAGCACACTTGAAAATGAGGTGATATCATTACTGAGGAAAGACCCAAAAAAATAGCAGTACTCCGATGCGATATTGTTTCCGAGGCATGTCCCGGAGTTGGGTGCTTAAAGGCATTCAATGCTAGGAAAGTAAAGTTCGCAGACTACGATGATGATACTGAGATGATCGCATTCTTCACATGCGGGGGCTGTTCAGGAAGAAGGGTCTTCCGACTGGTGCGTTCCCTGAAAAAACACGATATTGACGTGATACACCTAAGCTCATGCATGATCATGAAGAACTATCCGGAATGCCCGCACATTGATTCTATCAAGAAGACGATCACTGATGCCGGTATCGAAATTGTAGAAGGAACACATCACTAAAGGAGATATAGAGAATGGTTAAAAGAATGATCGTTAAGATAGATGAGGATAAATGTACTGGCTGCGGACAATGTGTTTCACCTTGTGCCGAAGGAGCTATACAGATAATTGATGGAAAGGCAAAGGTCGTTTCTGAAGATCTTTGTGATGGTATGGGATTCTGTATCGGTGTCTGTCCTGAAGGTGCTATCACAATAGAGGAAAGGCAGACTGTGGAGTTCAATGTTGAAAAGGCAGAGGCTCAGTCAAAGAGCACGGATATCTCTATCTCCTGTTTCAGTTGCGGTGCCGGGGAAAATGAAAGATACCTCCTGCCTATGAGGCACAATATGGAAAGCCTCTGGGTCTGCACACGCTGTCTGCCTCAACTTATCCATGGGTGAGAGCGGTAAATGGAGCTTGAACTGACATCTGTACCTGACAACGTATGTGATTATACGTTCAATTTCTACTGGTATGAGAAAAAGCTGGAGCCATCTGCGGTCATACCTGGTCAGAAGGGTACCGAATATACCTATCAGCAACTTGTGAACGAGCTTAAGAAAGGAAATGATGTTCACATTAAAGGGAGTGTGGGAGGTCGTTTTGCCTACTCTCTGGGGGTTGGCCTTGCCCATTTCGGAGGTAGCGGCAAGAGCGAAGCTGCCGGTAACATTTTCGTTGAAGGAAATGTGGGGCCGGAAGCAGGGATGGGGATGTCAGCAGGCTCGCTTTACATTACAGGCGATATTGAACAGCCCTTTGGAAACATCATCGAGGTGGTATCCGATGTTGAGGGATACCGGAAGTTCATTTCCATAACTGAACTTCTGTGTGGCAAAGGCGTTGAAGAGCTTTGTGGGAACGATTTCGATGCGGTAAATGGTAAACTTATCCTCGATGATGGTATTCTTCGGGGAACACTGGCCTCGAGATGTAATTGTGATGCAGAAGTTCTCGTAAAAGGCGATGTTTACAATGGAACAGGACTTCTTATGGAAAGGGGTAATGTCAATGTGCAGGGAAATGCCGGGCTTAACACTGGCGCTCATCTGAATGGTGGTTCTGTTGTGGTAGAAGGTACTGTAGGGGAATTCTCCGGTGCTTATATGAAAGCTGGAACTCTCATTTTCAATGATGCTAAGGGGTATGTGGGTGCCGGTATGCTCGGTGGCACGATATATTCAAAAAAGAAAGTGACACCTGCTCCTCCTGCTGAAAAAGTGCGGGTGGGTGGTCAGAACATATCTATCGTTCGAAAGTTGACCGGCGCAGGGCGAGTGGAGTCCATGCTGTATAACAAATATGAGGTCGGTGAAGAGAAAGAACAATACGTCAAGGTAAAAATGAGGGATGGGTCCATATTCATGCGTAAATTGGACTGAGATCATTTCGTCATCTATTTTTTCTGACATAATCTATTTAAATGACAAACATTGTATCTTCATTATATTTGTTATACCTAAAAAGGTTGGATATGCTTGACTACGGAGAGAACTGAAGACTACCTTAAGGCTATTGATACCATCATTGAGAAAAAGGGCTATTCTCAGGTAAAAGATATCTCACGATTCCTTGATGTAAGTCCGTCCAGTGTCACGGGAATGTTCAAAAAGCTGACAAGGGAAGGATTCATCAATTACGAGAAGTATGGCGGTGTTACTCTCACCGTGGAAGGAAGAAAGCTTGCGAGAAGCACGAAGGAAAAGTTCAGTGTGTTGCATGAGTTCCTCGTTCTCCTTGGTGTGGATGAAGATACCGCAGACGATGATGCCTGCAAGATGGAGCATGCCATAACCCCTGAGACCCTTGAAAGGCTCACAAAGTTCAGCGATTTTGTTAATTGCAGAGAAGAAATGCCAAAATTTTTCCTCAATTTTAAGGAATTTTGTGAAAAAGGTGAGATCCCAAACTGCAGAAAGAAAAACAACATATCTTCCTCCTTTGGCAAAGATCTCAAAAAAGAGTGCAAGGATCGATCTTGAGACTTTCTGACCGCTAAGACTTCAGAACCTATCCTTTTTTGATTCTGGACTTTATTGGTCCCATTTTTATTTCTTATAGTTTCAACACTCCGTAATATGTTAGGCGCGCCAAAATTTATATACTATGGTTAACTAGTCCCCTCTATATTAGGATAGCCTAACTTTAGGAGGCTCGTGAACAAATGTTGTCTATACTAAAAAAGAAACGCTGCTGCGGTCAGGAAGATGAGACCCAGAGCGACCTTGAACGGATAATCCTTGTGGGGAATCCGAATGTGGGTAAGAGTGTCATCTTCAATCACTTTTCGGACAGTTATGCGATAGTTTCCAATTATCCGGGAACCACTGTGTCCATAAGTAAGGGAAAAGGGTGGATCGACGGGAAGGAATACGAGATAATCGATACGCCAGGGATGTACTCATTATTGCCTATAACTGAGGAGGAGCGTGTATCACAGAGCTATCTGTTCGACAACGATCCTTTTGTTTATGTGCATGTGGTGGATGCGAAGAACATCCAGCGTATGCTTCCCCTTACGCTTCAGCTTATCGAAGCGGAAGTTCCCCTTATACTTGTATTGAACATGATGGATGAAGCGACCGAGCGAGGCATTGAGATAAATGCTTCCCGGCTTGAGCAGCAACTTGGGGTTCCGGTCATCTGCACGACCTCAATAAAAGGAGAGGGTCTGGACAAGCTTGAAGAAGCGATATCTAAATACAGCTTCCAGCATGTCGATAGCAAGGTAGTGTATAGCAGAGGGATCGAGTATGCGATCGAAAGTATCTCATCATTGATACAGGATGAATACGGCATCTCGAAAAGAACGCTTGCTCAATTGTTGCTTCAGAACGATAAGGTCGCATTCGAGGCCATCTCTCAGAAAGGCGAAGATGTCGATGCTATAAAGAAGATAATAGATGGGACTGAAAAAGAGTACAACAATCCTCTTAATTATGTCCTGACCATAGAAAGACAGGCATTCGTCAATGATATTGTTGAGAATGTCATGACAACAGGAAAAAGGGACGTTACACTTACAGAAGACGTTGAAAAAAGTTCCCGAACATCACTAAGGGAGCGCATCGATGGCCTCCTCATTCACCCTGTCACCGGGATTCCAATACTGATTCTGGTGCTTTATTTCGGGTTATACAAGTTCGTAGGTGGGTTTGCGGCAGGAACGGTTGTGGATTACCTCGAAGGGACGCTGTTCGGGGAAATGATAAATCCCTGGGTAATCGAGAGTTTCAATGCTGCTGTGCCCTATCCGGCCATACAGGACCTTTTCGTAGGTGAATATGGGATACTCACACAGGCTGTAACCTATGCAATAGCACTTATCATGCCGCTGGTAGGTGCATTCTTCATTGTGTTCTCCATTATCGAGGATACTGGATATCTTCCACGTCTTGCAATGATGATAGACCGTGCATTCAAGAAGATGGGCATGAGCGGCAGAGCTGTCATCCCAATGGTACTCGGTTTCGGCTGTTCTACCATGGCGACAATGGTGACCCGTACTCTCGAGACAAAACGGGAAAGGATCATCACAAGCATGTTGCTGTCACTGGCAATACCCTGTTCCGCACAGCTTGGTGTAATACTGGGTATACTATCATTCAGTGGAAGGGCACTGTTCATATGGGCGATCGTGATCTGTCTGGATCTGGTATTGGTGGGATATCTTTCATCAAAGGTCCTGCCGGGAGCAAGTCCCAGTTTCTTCATGGAGATGCCCCCACTGAGGCTTCCAAAGCTGTCAAATGTGCTCATAAAGACATATTCGAGGATGCAATGGTATTTCCTTGAGGTACTGCCTCTGTTAGTTGTGGCAAGTGTGCTTATATGGATAGGTAGGTTGACCGGACTGTTCGAGATTGCAGTTCAACTGTTCAGTTATCCATCGCAGTGGATAGGACTCCCTGCAGAAGCGGGGTTCATGTTCCTGTTCGGCTTCTTCAGGAGGGATTTCGGTGCTGCCGGAATGTTCGATATGTATAACGCAGGGCTGCTGAGCGATATTAACATCGTTGTTGCTGCTATCACATTGACACTGTTCATGCCATGTATAGCCCAGTTCATGGTCACTGTGAAAGAGAGAGGTATCAAGATAGCTCTCGGAATGGCTGCATTCATCTTCCCAAGTGCATTTGCAGTAGGCTTTGTTGTGAACTATGTTCTCACTACATTCGGGGTGGTCCTATGAAGTGCCCCCTTTGTAGCTTTGAGTTCGATGAACCTGACAGGTCAAAATGTACAAGCTGTGGCAGGTTTAGCTCATGTAATCTGCAACGTTGCCCGAAATGCGGGTATGAGATACCACCGGAGACAAAACTGGAAAAATTCGTAAGGGGGCTGTTCAAATGAAAATAAGTGAAGCCGCAGAGGAAGTCCTGGAAAGGATGTGGATCTGCACAAATGAAAATAATATGGTTCATGTGGGCCTGAGATCCCTCGGACTGAACGAGACATCTCCGCAGATACAGGAGCTACTTGAGATCGGCAATATCACCATTTCCGATACAAACGCAAGCCTTACGGAAGAAGGTGCCAAAAATGGCAGATTGGTTGTCAGAAGGCATCGCCTTGCCGAGCGACTTCTGGTGGATGTGTTGAACACAAAGGACAAGTACGTGCATAGTTCTGCATGTGAGTTCGAACACATACTCCATAGGGGTATTGATGACAATGTGTGCACCCTGCTAGGACATCCGAGTACTTGTCCTCATGGTAAACCAATACCTGAAGGGGAATGCTGCAAGAAAGCCAGGGATGAATTGGAACAGGTCGTTACCCCCCTTTCATTGTTAAAGAAAGGACAGAAGGGCAAGATAGCATATTTCAATATGAAGGAAGAAGAGAAGATGCAGAAAATGTTGGCAATGGGTGTACTGCCAGGCATTCCTGTGAACCTTGTCCAGTCGTATCCTTCGTATGTCTTCGATCTGAACCATACTAGATATGCAGTCGATAGGGAGATAGCGGAGAGTATATTTGTAAGGATCGAATGAGAATGATAACTAATTTAGCTCAATAATGTACCGCCAACCAGAGGGTTTCTGTCGTGTCACTGGTCCAAATGACCCTGTGTTTGCAGTGGGCAGGAATATTAATATGATCGCCGGGATCGAGGTGCACCACCTCCGAATCTTCAAACACCAACTTCGCTTCCCCCTGCAACACCATGACCCATTCACTGCGGTCTTGATCGTACCATTGTCCCTCTGGGGTCACATGTTTCTTTGAAATGATACGCTCGATCAATACCCCCTGTTGATCCACCAGAGGCTCGAACACTTCATGGGTTAGGTCGACTGGTATTTGGTTAAATATATTATGTTTTTCCATGGTACACCTCATGGTTTCGATCAATAAAAAAGACACCTTAAGGTACCCTTACATTGCCAGTTACCAAGGCCTGCATGATGCAAGGATTGAATTAAAAGCCCAGTGGCGATACCCATCGATCCATGGATATAGTGGATGATCAGACCTTCACCCCTTGTCATCAATAACTTTATCTGATGTTCCATACAGACCTCTGTCCTATGAAAATAGGATCTGAACAACCCTTCAAAGGAAGTGGTCATTTTGCGTGATATCATCATGCATATACACGAGCACCCCTGTCAGCTCGTTCTTGCGCTAACAGGAGGCGGTGCTGGAGCCATTGACCTACTGTTGAGGTATGGGGGCGGTTCTGCTACAGTCCTTGAAGCTCTCGTTCCCTATAGTTCTAAAGCGCTCGATGAACTTATTGGCAAAAAGCCTGAAAAATATGCTTCACCTGTGACCGTAAGGGCCATGGCCATGGCTGCATACCGCCGTGCTTTATCTCTTGCAGGCAATGACGAAGTGGTGGCAGACAAAGGATTGATGGGCGTGGCTGCTTCCTGCAAACTTTCTGTGGGGGAGGATGAGCGTGAAGGGCGTGAACATAAGATCTTCGTTGCTATACAGTCCTTCGATAGGACCCTCGTAAGAACGCTCATACTCAGAAAAGAGCGGTCGAGGGAAGAAGAAGAGTACCTTGCAACTTGCATGATAGTCGATTCCATTGCAAAAGAATGCTCTTGGACCGGAAATCTGCTCCTTGAAGAGCTTTTACATGGGGATGAGGTCGTTGAAGAAAGGGAAGCCACCGCTTCTAAAGAAGTGGCTCAGATGCTCGCCCTTCCTGATAATATCATGAACAGCTTGGACCTTGTGTCCGATGTTGTTCAATTCGATCTGGGCAGCGAAACTGTTACTGAAAAGCCGGAAATTATATTCTCAGGTTCTTTTGATCCGTGCCATAAGAATCATATTCAAATGGCTGAGCAGGCTTTTAATAAATTGGGGAAGAAGGTTCACTTTGAGATCTCTCTCACGAACGTGGACAAGCCACCAATAGATCTTATATCGCTTCGGGAAAGGCTGGATTCTCTCAGGAAGTACAAGGATGAGGTCTTTTTTGGTGGTGTTTTCCTGACTGTCGCTCCCTTATTCGTTCAGAAAGTTAATCTCTTCGAAAATGCCACTTTCATTATCGGGGCGGATACTGCGAACCGTCTTTTCAAAATCCGATACTATCGCAATGTTGAAGACATGAGGGACATGCTGCAATATTTCAGGAATAAGAACACTCATTTCCTTGTATTCCAGAGAAAAGGGGTTGACATCTATCTTGAGCCTGAGATATTAGATATTTGTGAGGTAGTTCCTCTTGCTGACTACCTTGATAATGGTACTTCTTCAACCTCCATTAGAAAAGAATTGTATAAGGATGAATGATATTGTTAGTAAGTAAATGGATCAAGTTTGATATTGTGTTCTTTGTATGTGAGATGCAATATATATGTGCAGGAAAGTATTTATCTGGTTGCAATACATTTTTGAACATAGGTATTTCGAGGGAATATTTTGAACAAATATGAGAAATTCACTAAATTAGAGAATAAAAGTTACTCTGATGTCACACGTTTTCTGAAAAAGACCACTCATCTTACTGCACGGGAATGGGTGATCGCACGTTTGTGTGCTGATTTCAAGAATCTCTCTAATCGTTCCGAGATGACGTGGATAGGGGAGAACCTGCCTGAGCTTGTTCCTTTTGTGGATGAGCCATATACGAGGCAGGAAGTGTCCAATGCACATGCTGCTTTCAAGCACAAGATCGAGAGAAGCGGTACAACTTTCTTTTATGCATACTATGCCGGGCTCATCGGACAGGAGGAGATGATAAAGATAATACACAAGATCGTATCTGACCTGCAACTTCTGATCGAGACCGAGAGCGGTGAGATCTCCGATGACCATATGACAGATGTACAAATGCTTGTGGCAGATACCCTTCGCAGGATAAATGAGTCTCTGGACTATTGAGTTGTACAAGTACCATTGCAAACCGTTACTATTTAAGATAACATACATTACCTAAAAACGATACTATTTATGGTATAAGGCAATTCTAACAATTGCTTCGAAGATGTTGTCGCACAAAAAACCCATTGCAACTCCTTTACATCTTGGTTTCCCAAAAATTTCGATGTTTTGGTGGGTCAACCTCCTTCCTTTGACAACATTTTCTTTTTTATGTTTCATAACATCTGCCGGACAAGAAAAGTGAAAGGTACGACAATGTATTTATCATGAGACATTTTCTTATACCTCGATACAATGAGCTTCAGAGATTTTATCGACCATTTACGAACCAGTGGCAGGTTAGTTGAGGTCACAGAGCCTGTTTCGAAAGTATTCGAAGCACCAAGACTTGCAAAGAAGAGCAATGCTCCCATACTGTTCCACGATATTGACGGACAAAAGGCCATCATGAACCTGTTGGGTTCAAGGGATGAGCTTGCCGATATGTTCGGTGTGCCCAAGGACGGTATCATACAGAGGCTTTCAGATATAAGGCCGGACGGGGAAGTAAAGATAGTAGATACCTCTCCGACCATGGAGGTCATTGAGGACGATGTGGACCTTTCAAAACTTCCTCTGATGACACACTTTGAGAAAGACGGTGGTCCTTATATCACGGCCGGAGTTGTCGTTTCTGAATATGGCGGGATGATGAACGCGTCCATCCACAGACTTATGGTCGTGGGTAAGAACAAGCTGGCAGCACGCCTTGTTCCTCCACGCCACTCCTATGTACTTCACAAAAGGGCAGCTGAGAATAACGAGCCTTTACCGGTAGCCATCGTGCTGGGTGCTGATCCGGCTATAACCTTCGCTTCCACCACCCGTGTTCCGGCAGGAAAGGAATTCGAATATGCAGCAGCTTTAAGAGGTGCTCCTGTGGAACTGTTCGAGTGTGAGAACGGTGTGAAAGTTCCACATGCAGAGATAATCCTTGAAGGCTATGTGGACCCCACAGAAAGAGTGGATGAAGGACCTTTCGTTGATATTACAGGCACCTATGACCTTGTGCGCAAGGAACCGGTGATCACAATTACAAAGATAATGCACAGGAAGGACCCTATCTATCACGGCATCCTTCCGGCAGGTGCAGAGCATCTTCTCATGATGGGCGTACCTTACGAGCCAAAAATATACAATGCAGTGGCAGAGGTCACGACCGTAAAGAACGTAGTGTTAACGGAAGGTGGCTGCTGCTATCTACACGCGGTCGTCCAGATCGAAAAACAGACAGAAGGCGATGCCAAGAACGCCATCATGGCGGCATTTGCAGCCCATACGAGCCTTAAGCACGTTGTTATCGTGGATGAGGATATCGATATCTTCAATATGATGGATGTGGAATTTGCCATTGCAACAAGGGTGAAAGCTGACCTCGATGTCATGATAATCCCGAACGTGCGTGGAAGTTCCCTTGACCCAAGAGGTTCTCCCGATGGGACCACCACCAAGATGGGCATAGATGCCACAAAGGTCCTTGCAGAAAAAGAGATATTCGAGCGCGCAAAGATGCCCGAATGATAACTATAGGAAATTATAATGTATCTGACAGCAGAAGAAGAAAATGTACTTGACGGCGAACAGGGGGAGACCCTGCGCAAAGCCATGGAGATCCTTGTTGCACTTGGAGATATTTATGGTGCGGATGGTCTGATCCCTGTCAAGAGCGCCCAGATAGCAGGCGTGTCCTACAAGACGATGGGGGATGCCGGACTTGAATGGATCTCCGATCTCGAAGGGACGGTAAAGGTCCCTTCAATATTGAATCCCGCAGGCATGGACATGGTCCGGTGGAAAGAGATGGGCATCGAGCCGGAATTTGCCGAAAAACAGTTGGAGATAATAGCTGCTTACGAAAAGCTCGGTATAAGTTCAAAGTGCACTTGCACTCCCTACTATCTCGAAGGCTTCTCAGCTACCTGTGGCGACCACCTTGCATGGAGCGAGTCTTCGGCTGTCTCCTATGCCAATTCGGTGATAGGTGCACGTACCAACCGTGAAGGCGGTCCGTCCGCATTATCTGCTGCACTGGTCGGGAAGACAGCGAACTATGGTTACCATCTTGATGAGAATCGTGTTCCTACGGTCTCAGTGGTAGTGGACCATGAGCTCTCAGGCTCTGATTATGGTGCCCTTGGTTATATCGCAGGTAAGGAAATTGGTAATCGCGTACCGATGTTCCATCTGGCCTCCACACCTACCTCAGATGAACTGAAAGGATTGGGTGCTGCAATGGCGGCATCCGGTGCAGTTGCATTGTATCACGTGGAGGGTGTCACGCCTGAGGCGAAGCAGGTCAATTTTGATAAACCCGATGAGACCATCACTATCCAGAGAAGTCAGCTTGATGAGGTATATGAGACCATCATTGGCAATGAGGATGACCTGGAATGCGACATCGTAGCGGTCGGCTGTCCGCACTGCTCTCCTGAGGAATTGAACAGGATCGCCGATCTGCTGGAAGGCAAAAAGATAGAAAAGGAACTCTGGGTATGCACTTCAAGGGAAGTTGCCCAAAGATATCCCGATGTTGTGAAAAGGATAGAAGAGAGTGGCTCAAAGGTGTTGTGTGATACCTGTATGGTCGTCTCCCCTGCAACGGAAGGCCACAATTGTATGATGGTCAATTCAGGCAAAGCACTGGCTTACGTTCCGGGAATGTGCAAGGTCCCTGCAAAGATCGGAAGTCTGGAAACATGTATCAAAAGGGCAGGTGGTGACAATTAAGATTGAATGCAGGACCATTGCAAGAGGAGTTGCGGAAGGCGAGGTGCTCCTATCAGAGGATGCTCTCTCTTTCTTAGGTAACGTTGACCCGAAAACAGGAGTAGTTGTTGATCCCGGTCATGCCATTTATGGAGAATGTATCAAGGACAGGATACTTGTTTTCCCGCATGGGAAAGGTTCTACCGTGGGTTCTTACGTGATATACCAGTTGAAAAAGAACAACGTATCCCCTGCTGCAATGATAAACATCGATTCTGAACCGATAGTTGCAGTGGGAGCTATCATCTCTGATATCCCTCTCGTGGACAGGCTTGACAAGGACCCTTTCACCATTTTTAAGAACGGTGATCGTGTGAAGGTCGATAGTACCGGCGGTTTCGTTGAACTGATTGACAGTTAAATTCAGACGTGGGAAACAATAAAGTTAATGTCTTCAAGAAATAAAGCTCCAGAGGATGCAGAGGTAGAGGCCATGGTCATGGACCTCTATGATGACATTCATCCATTTTTCAAAGCCTATGAAGTGAACTATGCTGACAGTGAAATTCATTTTTACGGCCTTCCCCAAATTGAACCCAAGATGGTACATCAATATCTCTGGCCAAAGTTAACAGCCAAGGGCTATCAACTCTCCTTTACAAAGGAACTCGGGGAAGATGTATTGGTCGTTTCTCCGATACAAGAGGTCCCTGAGCGCATATGGATAAATGTCCTGCTCGCTGTAGCAACGGTATTTACCACCATGTTCGCAGGCGCCACGATGTTCGGGGTGGATATATTCAGCGAACCTTCTCAGTTCACCAAAGGACTTCCCTTTACGCTTGCGATAATGTTCGTTCTCGGCTCTCATGAAATGGGGCATTACATGGCTGCGAAGATGCACGGCATGCGAACCTCATTGCCATATTTCATTCCTTTCCCCACGATCATTGGCACAATGGGTGCTGTTATTAAACACAGAGGTATCATACCTGACAGGAAAGCATTGTTCGATGTGGCCGTTGCAGGTCCTATTGTGGGTATTGTGGCCTCTGTTATCGTGACCTTCATCGGGCTGTCATTAACGCCTGTGGAGTACATAGTCACACCTGGCAATATGGTGATCGATATACAGGTCCCTCTTCTGTTCCAGGTTATTAATACGATATCCGGCAATACTGTCGATACCATGCATCCTGTGGCATTTGCAGGCTGGGTCGGTATGCTGGTGACCGTGTTGAACCTGCTACCTTCGGGGCAGCTCGATGGCGGGCATATCGTTCGTGCAATGCTCGGGGAACGTGCAAAACATGTTTCTATGGCAATGCCGTTCATTTTGGGAAGTCTCGGACTTTATGTCATCTTCGTGCTTCAGCAAAATGGCGGTATATGGATGTTCTGGTCTATTTTCCTTCTGCTTTTTGCACTGGCAGGTCATCCAAGGACCTTGAATGATGATATCAAGCTTGACAACAGGAGAATTGCATTGGGGATCGGGACTTTCATACTTGGTCTGCTATGTTTTACTCTGGTACCTTTTACACTGGTAATTACTTGAGGTTGAAAAAATGGATGTATGTTTCAGGTTGATGCAGAAGAACACTTACAGCCTTGCGGCCCTTCTCCCCCTTCTTCCCGAAAGCAAGCTTGTAAAAGAGATGCATGAGGGCATCATGATCTATAGCTTTGCCACCAAACAAAAAGAGAATGTGTTTGCAGAGGTAGATTCCCGCCCTTCCGATACCATCTGTATAGCAGGTGGTCCGCATCCTTCAGGTTCTGTTGAGGATACTCTGGAGCACTTCAATTTTGTCGTTATAGGGGAAGGTGAAGAGACCCTTCCGCATCTTGTAAATACACTCCTTGAAGGCGGGGATGTCTCAAAGGTCAAGGGTATCGGATACAAATGCGATGGGAGGGTCGTGCTTACGGAAAAGCGTGACAATGTGGACCTTGATAATTATCCGTGTTTTGACTCGAAAGCTCTTCGCTCACCCATAGAGATAAGCAGGGGCTGTTCGTGGAATTGCAAATACTGTCAGACGCCCCGCATATTCGGACATGAGATGAGACATCGAAGCATCGATTCCATTGTCAGTTTCGCTAAATATTACAACGACCTGCGCTTTACTTCCTCAAACGCATTTGCTTATGGCGGCAATGGTATTCAGCCAAGGTTCGACAAGGTCGAAGCTCTGCTTTCAAAGTTGAGTTCCATTGAAGGCAAGAACATATTTTTTGGTACATTCCCTTCCGAGATACGTCCTGATTTTGTCACACACGAAGGGTTGGACCTCATCGATAAGTACTGCAGCAACAGAACGATAAGTCTGGGTGCCCAATCTGGAAGTGACAGTATATTGAAAGAGATGTTAAGGGGACACACGTCCGAAGATGTCAATGTCGCTGTTGAACGGTGCTTTGAGCATGAGATCATACCGGTAGTGGACTTTATCTTCGGTTTTCCCAATGAGACCGAAGAAGACCAGCAAAGAACACTTGACCAGATAAAATGGATCTGCAAAAAAGGTGGAAAAGTGCGAGCCCATTACCTTTCACCTTTACCTTCAACACCTTACGAGAAAATCGTTCCCTCACTTATCAGTGATACTGTTAATCGGGTACTGGGCAAAATGGCAAGGGATGGTAAGCTCAGCGGTAGCTGGAATGAGTGATATCATTTCTCTTTTGAGATGCGGCAAAGCTCCAATCCGTTTTTGTGGAACACGTAAACTACTATCTCTTTTCCCTTTTCAAAGGCTCGCATCTGGCGGTCATAGACTGATTTGACATGCCTTGATCCATTCTCTTTGAAATGTTCCTTTACTTTTTTAAAGAAAGCTATCTGCTGCTCAAGGTATGCTTCTTCGTATTCTTTAATATCAGATGCTATCACTTTCGCATCTTCATCCGTGATCTCACTATGATAACATCCATGCTGGTCCAGACCGGATATCTGCCGCCAGTCAAGGTTGCCTTCTTCATCTGTCTCCCGGTGGAGCATGTACGGGTAAAGACTGCATATGGTAGGCCTCTTGTCATAGATGGTACACCTATTGTTCTCGAGAAGGACGCAACTTCCATCCTCTTTTGTTCTCAGTGAGTATCCGGAAACGTAAAAATTCCCTTTCTGGTCACAGAACTCATAGTATGGTGCAGGGGTGATAAGGGATGCATCTATCTGTTTCATTGCTTCCACATCTTTTTCTAGCAGGAAAACGTGGTCGTTGAACTGTCTGGTGCAGCACATCCCACACAGATCGCACTCGAACCCGACCTCCTTTATTATCTCAATAAGCTTGGCATCGGGATATTTTTTCAATGCTTTGAGCTCTTTTTCCGTTTCCCTTATCATTTCTTCTATCATTTTAAAGGTCATCACCTGCTTGTTACTATGAGTTTGTTCTTTGAACGTCGTGTTCCTTAATCTTAATTATGGTATTTTCCTTTATCAAAGTTTCATGTCAGAATACCGTTCTCTCACTTTTTTTGTTTCAAACGGATGCCAGTTTCTGCATCATATTCAAATTGTGGAGTAAATGAATGTCTGTACATTGATGCATCCATATCTCTAAAAAAGCAGGCAAATGTTTGCGATTAAGTGTCGCATATTGCAGTAAAAAAGATTAAATTTACTGGTTTGCAACTCTCTCTTTTTTAAAATGAGCAATGATCTTTTCAGCAAGTCCTTTACTGATGCCCTCCACTGCAGTAAGTTGTTCAACGGATGCATATCGTATCTGATCAATAGAACTGAAATGGTTCAACAATGCCTTTTTTCTTGAGGCTCCTATTCCTGGTATAGTGTCTAGTTCTGAGTGGGATAGCCTTGCAGTGCGTCTTCTTCTGTGGGATGATACAGCGAACCTGTGGCTCTCATCCCTTACACGCATGAGCACTTTGAGGGCTTCGGAGGTGTGGGGTAATATCACTACCTCATCGGTGCCATCCCTTGGTACGATGATATGCTCGAATCGTTTTGCAAGTCCCACAAGCGGGATGTCGAGTTGTAGTTCCTTTAAAGATCCCATGGCAGCACTGACCTGTCCGGGACCTCCGTCTATGAGGATGAGGTCTGGTAGTTTGTCCTTTTCGGCTTTCTGCCGCGTATATCTGCGTTTTACTACCTCTGCCATCATGGCAAAATCATCTATTCCCTTTACCGTTTTTATGTTGAAATGCCTGTATTTGCTATTTGCAGGTAGGCCGTTCTCAAAGACCACCATTGAACCAACAGCATCAGTGCCCGATATGTTGGAAATATCAAAACCTTCGATGTGTGCAGGCAATGTGGACAGTGAAAGGGCACCCCTTAGCTGTAACAGTGCTTGCAGTGCCTGTTCCTTATCACTTTGCTTAAGGTGTGACTGCTCCATGGTCATTTGGGCATTTTGCTCGGCCATTTCCATCAATCTTTTCTTGTTACCCCTTTGAGGTACCTGTATCTGTACACTTCTCGCGGCTTTTTCAGAAAGCCAGTTGATAACGAGTTCCTTTTCGGGTATCGGGTGCTGTACAAGTATCTCAGGTGGTACAGGAGCATCCTGATAGTATTGCTTTATGAATTCCTCTGTGACACGGGCTATATCGCCGGTGGCATCTCCCCACGAAAGGGACATATCGGCTTTACCGACCATGTTCCCATCCCTGATGTAGAAGATCTGTACGAAAACGGTCTCATCGTCGGAAGCAGTTGCAATTATATCGCTGTCATCATTTCCAGCAGTGGCCGTCTGCTGCTGGGAAAGGCTTTTCAGAGCATCTATCTGGTCACGTATGGCAGCAGCACTCTCATATTCCTGTGCCAGAGCATGGACGTTCATCTTTTCCTGAAGCTCCTTTATTATGCCGGATGTCTCACCCTTAAAGAACTTCACCGCTTCCATCACATTATCGCGGTATTCTTCAGGGGAGATCGAGCCATTGCATGGGGCATAACAGCGATCGATATGATAGTTCAGGCACGGCCTTTTTCCTTTGCCATCTATCCTACGGTTGCATCTTTTGATCCTGAATATCTGTGAGATCATCTCAAGGGTCTGTTTGACAGGTTTCACATTCGTATAAGGACCAAAATAGAGAGCGCCGTCCATAAGCCTGCGGCGCGTCATGAATATCTTGGGAAATTTTGTATTGACAGTGACCTTCACGTAAGGATAACGCTTGTCATCCTTCAGGGCGATGTTGTAGTGCGGTTTGTTCTTCTTTATTAGATTCGCTTCGAGTATCAGTGCGGCGACCTCGGATTCCGTGACAATGTAATCTATATCCGCTATCTTCCTGACCATTGCTATTGTTTTGGAAGAATGGTTCTTGCTGGATTGGAAGTACTGGCTGACCCTTTTTTTAAGGGACTTCGCCTTTCCGATGTAGATGATGTTGTCGGATACGTCCTTCATAAGATAGACGCCCGGCAGGTCAGGGATATTAGATATGTCCGGTCTCATTTTAGCTGTTCCCTCCGGTCACAGCAGAAAGTGCTGCTTCCCTCCTGTCATTTCCCGAGGGTCTTCTGGAATGTTCTCTCGATGAACTGGGGATACGTTTTTTCAATTATTGTTTTAAGGTTGACAATATCTTCCCTGTTATATTCCAGCAACAGTTCAAGGGAGCCTTCATTACCGCGTTCATATTCGTGCCAGAGCCTTACTGCATCGAATCCGGTGATCCCTACGGTCTCATCGGTTCGGGTTATCTCCAGTTTTTTCTCAATTGCTTTGAGGCCGCCGGAAAGGCCTATGCGCCTTAGAGGATACATCAGGTCGATGTGAAGCTGGTTGAACTCTATCTGTGGGAACTCTTTTTGTATAAAAGGCAGGTCAAAACGGGCACCGTTGAACGATACGAGGAGTTCATATTTCTGTAACTCTTCCACAGCATCTTCAAGGTCTATGCCTTTGACGTACGTTTTTGCATCTTCCCCATCGTATATTCCTATCACTGTGATGTAGGAACTTGAAGGTGAAAGTCCGGTTGTCTCTATATCCACATAGGCTACCGAATCGGAGAAGTGTTCAAATGCCCTCCATTGTTCCGCACTTGGGATACAGTTGGCGAAATATTCGAAATCTTTTTGTTCCAGGTGTTTTTTAGATTCGGCTATGCCATTTGCTATCTTTTCTTTTCGGGTTGCTGGAATGGATATTTCATCCTGATGCTCAAGGTACTCATCCCATGTGCAATATCCACTCTCCCATATTCGTTTTTCAATAGTTTTTCCAATTCCGGGAATGTGTGTGTAAGTGCTTGTAAGCATTTTGTTTGCTCCACTGGACTTTCAGCTATACTTCTATTTAATGATGATGAGTTGCCATTTCTTTAGAAGGATTTAACATTAAGAATACACATTTTATATATAGAATCAACATATATCTTATATTTATTATTAGGAATACAACAGGGACTATCATGCGTGCAGATATAACTTCACTGTTTGGATTAAATGTGTATACGAACCAGGGTACATATGTAGGTAAAGTGAACGACCTCGTCTTCGATGTAGATGAAAGAATTGTTTCGGGGATTGCTCTTTCAGACATCAATCGTGATATTTTTGATGTCCAGACAAGAGGCGTTATCCTTCCGTACCGCTGGGTGGTCACAACCGGGGACATCGTCATTATCCGTGATGTCGTCAGCAGGTTCAAGAAACCTGTAAAAGAGGAACCAAAAGAAGACTGATGTTATTATGAAAAAACGGGAGATCTATTCGGATCTACGCTGCGTCCCGCCTGTGATCGTACGTGTGGACGGCAGGACATTTAAAAAGACACTTTCCCGGCTTGGATGTGAAAAGCCGTACGATGAAAAGTTCGCAGCTGCAATGGCAGATTCGCTTGAGCTTTTTTTCAAAAAAAGTGGAATTAATGCAGCGTTAGCGTACACATTTTCTGATGAGGCAAGTATCCTCTTCTTTGATCTGCCTTTTGAGGGGCGGGTCGAGAAACTGGACTCTGTCATATCCAGTTACCTTAGCAGTGCTTTTACCATCAGGATGGGTCTTGATGAACCTGTATCCTTCGATTCGAGGATAGTTCCGGTAACCAAGGAGTATGTTTCTGAATATCTTATCTGGAGGCAGAGTGAGGCTTGGAGGAACTGTGTCAGTTCATACGGCTATTACACATTGCTTTCGGAAGGGATGAGTAAAAAGGATGCTGCATCGGCTATTAAGGGTAAGAAGGCGCAGGATATACATGAATTGCTTTTCCAGCGCGGCATAAATCTCGATAAGGTTCCTAAGTGGCAACGCAGAGGGGTTCTTGTTTATAAGGACGATTACGAGGTAGCCGGATTTGACCCTGTACGCAAGGAAACAAGATCAAGTACAAGGAAAAAAGTGGTTCAGGACTGGGAAATCCCCAAATTCTCTTCTGAAGAAGGTACTGATCTTTTGAAAAAACATCTTATAGGTTATTGATGTATCGTAATCTATATTGTGATGGCTTAACTTTAATGTTTTATTATTCATAACAATTCTAATATAATGGATGATCTAGAGCGGTGAATTTATGGAAAAGATGGATCTTATAAAAAGGAACGTGCAGGAAATAGTTACAGAAGAGGAACTTACTAAATTGTTGGAGACAAAGGAACATCCTTCAGCATATACCGGCTACGAACCAAGCGGAAAGATCCACATGGGTCACGTTCTTACTGTTAACAAATTACTTGATCTCCAGAAAGCCGGATTTGAGATAACGGTCCTTCTTGCGGATGTTCATGCTTACCTTAATCAGAAGGGAACAATGGAAGAAGTACGCAAGACCGCTGATTACAACAAGGAATGTTTCCTTGCACTTGGTCTTGACCCGGAGAAGACGAATTTCGTTTATGGCTCTGACTTCCAGCTATCTCCTGAATACATGCTTAATGTTCTCAAGCTCACTCAGGCCACTTCACTCAACAGGGCAAAGAGAAGCATGGACGAGGTAGGCAGAAAGATGGAAGATCCAAAGGTGTCCCAGATGGTCTACCCGATCATGCAGGCAGTGGATATTGCTCTTCTTGGTGTCGATGTTGCAGTTGGTGGCATTGACCAGAGGAAGATACACATGCTTGCAAGGGAAGGTCTTCCTGGTCTTGGTTTTAAGGCACCTCTTTGTATCCACACCCCTATCCTTCTCGGACTGGACGGTACGAAGATGTCCTCTTCAAATGAGAACTACATCTCTGTTGACGACGATGAAGCAGCTCTCAAAAAGAAGTTCAAGAAAGCATTCTGTCCGGCAGAAGATATTGAGAACAATCCGGTCCTTGAGCTTTTCAAGTACCACATAACCCCACGTTATGATGAGATGGTTTTCGAAAGACCGGAAAAGTTCGGCGGTGACCTTGTCTGCAAGAGTTATGCTGAGCTTGAAAAAGTGTTTGCAGACGGCAGTCTTCATCCAATGGACCTGAAGAACGGTGCAGCCAAATACCTCAATGAGATACTCGAACCGGTACGTGCAGTTCTTGGATAATGGTATTTTGGCAGAAATTCGTTTCTGCCTACACAACCTATTTAATGCTTGCACTCTAACAATTAATTCAATGAATATATGTTAAGATGGGGAGTAATATGAAATACACGTTTCAGGACTCTACCGATCTCCCTCTTCAAAGAGATATTATCAAGGATGTTCAGAATTTCGTTGATATATCAAGAAAGGTCCTTCCGATAGAGAACGCTTCGATTGAAAAGAACGATGATCTCTACAGAAGGCGTATCTCTCTGGAAAAAGGGGTCGATGAGCTCGAGTCTATTAACAGTAAGGTTCTTGAATTCATAAACGGTCTGACAGAAGATTCTGATATGAAAGAGATCCTTGATTACAGGAATTCTGTTTTTGATCAGTGTGATGCTTCTTTCAATAAAAGCACAAAGACAATGCAATTTGAGATCGAGAGCATCAATAATAGCATCGAAGATGCTAATTTGGGTGCAAGCAGACAGATATTGTCGAGTCTCAATTCTCTTTTTGAAGGTGGCATCTATGGGACGACAGACAGGTTCTTCGCTTCAATGAACAGGGGTGTTCTTAGTGGGAAAATTTCATCAACGGTCGCTGGAATGGAATACGAGTCTGAACTCATTTTCAAAGATGACCTGCTAACGATAAGGGGTGTATATGGCACTCTTTTCCTGCCTACATGGATAAAGTCTGGCATATTTTACAAAGAAGAAAAGGTCAAATTGGAAGAAGTATCCGATTTCATGTTAACGTCCCTGGAGTTTGATGATGTTCGGGCTATGGCCAGTTTCGAGAACAAGAAATCCACCAAACGTTTCAAGGTTGAAATGGACGGCAACTCCTTTATATTGCATTACCATGGGAACGAGGTGACTGCAGACCCTACTTTGATGCAGTCCCTAAAATCGGAACATGTGATAGCTTTGCTTGATACATTTAAAGAACACATTAGTTCCAGCATCAAAAAACACACTCTTGTCAAATTAGTGCTTGATGGTGATGATGCTATCATGAACAATCAGATATTCGATTGCCTGAAACTTATTGCCGAGCAGTTCACAGAACTTATCAACGAATGTCTCGAAAGGGGTTACGCTAAGGATGAGATCACTATAAAGATCGAGGAGAACGATGGTACTCGCACTGAAAAATATGTGAGCAAGACCGATCTGTTCGACCAGCTTTCGGAGCTTGGTAGTGAAGGTCTGGAACTTGCAAGCCTTCTCGGCGTGGACAACATTTGATCTGAACTCCCGGTACTTTCGTACCGGTACGATCTTTCCTTTCTCTTTATAGTTTTGCTCTAGAGAATTCTTGTTAGCTTATATACTATAAAGCAAAGGAAAATACGGGTTGATATCTTTGATAATAAACGATCTTACCATAATCTTTGGTCTATCCATAGTGATCCTTTACTTATGTCATCGCCTTCACATTCCCATTATTGTCGGTTTTCTTGTGACCGGAATACTTGTAGGTCCCCATGGTTATGGTTTTATAGATGCCGTCGAAGAGGTGGAGGTACTTGCGGAGATGGGCATCGTCCTTCTTTTGTTCACTATCGGTGTGGAGCTGTCCATTAAAGATCTCTGGAAGATCAAAAGAGCGGTTGTATTCGGAGGCTCTATTCAGGTCCTTCTTACAATTATTGCTGTCTTTTTCATTGCCAACTACCTTGGATACGGTATAGGCGAATCGATCTTCATTGGCTTCCTTTTCTCTCTGAGCAGTACTGCCATCGTGCTCAAACTGTTGCAGAAACGTGGGGAACTTCAGGCACCTCACGGTCGTTTTTCACTTGCAGTTCTATTGTATCAGGATGTCATTGTCGTACCAATGATACTTATCACTCCATTCCTTGCAGGTGCTGGCTCCATGTCGGATGCTGCTTTTATTCCTATCATCGCAAAAGGGCTTGGCTTGATCCTTCTTGTTTTTGCAAGTGCAAAATGGATCGTTCCACAAGTACTTTTCCAGATAACAAAGACAAGGGATTCCGAACTGTTCTTTCTCAGTATAATCGTCATTTGCCTTTCTGTCGCATGGTTAACATCGAGTCTGGGCCTATCCCTTGCTCTGGGGGCATTCCTTGCAGGGCTTATCATCTCCGAATCCGAATATAGTCATCAGGCACTGAGTAACCTCATACCATTCCGTGATATTTTCATGAGCTTCTTTTTCATATCCATAGGGATGCTGCTTGACCTTGGTTATTTCTTCAATGATCCTGTTCTGTTCATACTAGTCGCAGTCTGTGTATTAATGCTCAAATCGGTAATTGCAGGAATGTCTTCGTATTTGCTTGGTTTCCCTTTGCATACGGCTGTAATGGCAGGACTTGGTCTTGCACAAGTAGGTGAGTTCGCCTTCGTTCTCTCCACGTTCGGTGTGGAATTTGGGCTGCTCACCGACGATGTCTACCAGCTTTTCCTTGTGGTCTCTATTCTTACTATGGCAGTCACATCATCTGTGATGTCCCTGTCTCCGAAAGTTGCGGACAAAATTGTGAACCTTCCAATTCCTTCAAAAATGAAATGTGGTTTCCACTCCCGTAAAATGATGCCGGTACTTGACAAGAAGGATCACCTGGAAGACCATCTTATCATTGCAGGATTTGGTTTTAATGGCAGGACAGTTGCAAAAGCTGCAACGGTTGCAGGCATTCCTTATCTTATCCTTGACACGAACCCTGAAACGGTCAGGAAGGAGCAGCTAAAAGGCGAGCTCATCTATTATGGTGATTCTTCCCAGCAGGGTGTTTTGGAGCATGCGGATATCAAAGATGCGAGGGTAATGGTCGTTTGTATCTCTGACCCTGCAGGTACAAGAAGGGCTATTGCATTGGCACGTAAGATGAATCCCAATATCCATATTATCGCACGTACCCAGTATCTTCAGGAAATGGAGCCGCTTTATGAGCTGGGTGCCAACGAGGTGATACCTGAAGAATTTGAGACCTCAATAGAAATATTCGTGCGTTTGATGAAGCGGTACCTCATTCCCAAGGACGAGATCGAGAAGTTCATCTCGGAGATCCGTTCAGATGGATATGAGATGTTCAGGACAATGTCAGGTTCCATGAACATTTATGACATGGAGTTCGATCTGCCGGAAATGGATATCACCAATCTGAGAGTGCGAGCATCCTCCTTTGCAGTTGGCAAGAACCTATTACAGCTTGATCTCAGGAAAAAGTACAGTGTCACCTTGCTTGCTATCAGGAGAGGTTCGGATATCATAGCGAATCCTGATGCAGATCTCGTTCTGGTATCAGGCGATGTGCTTGTACTCATGGGCTCACCAGAAATGATATCAAAGGTAGCACCTCTCTTTGTAGGTGGGGATATTTAACAGAATAATAAGGTGATCTCATGGAACAAAGCATTGAACAGATAAATCGCAAGATCGAAAAAGGAGATGCAGTCGTGCTTACTGCTCAACAGGTCTGCGATCTTGTGGATAGTGGGGAAGATATAAGAGCTGAAGATGTGGATGTCGTGACAGCAGCTACGCGTGCCATAATGAGTGGTACATACGCGATCCTGTCATTTCCTGTGGAGTCTTCACACAGTTTCTTACGTGCAAAAGAAGTCTATATGAATGGTGTGCCTGCACACGTTGGTCCCTGTCCGAACGAAAGGCTTGGTATTCTTGACCTGATGCTTTTCGGTACAGACCATAGTGTAGATGATTCCCGTTATGGTGCTGGTCATCTTTTCCGTGACCTTGCAGAAAGAATGTCTGTGGAGGTCAAAGTAGTTACTGATAAAGGTGAATCGTTCAAGACACATGTAACACTTGATGATATGCCGTATGCTATGCTCTACGGTACGAGGCATGCTTTCAAGAACTATTCCGCATTTGTGAACACTTCGGATGAGCCGGCAGCCAGTATATTCCATGCCATGGAGTTTGGTCCAAGGCTTACAGAGGCTACTATTTCCGGTTGCGGTCAGATTAATCCGGTTAAGAACGATCCTCTCCTGGAATCCATTGGGATTGGAACGCGGATGCTCATGAACGGCTCCGAAGGTTTCATAATGGGGCCCGGGACCCGCAGCAGTGCAGAAAAACCTAACCTTACTGCCTTTGCGGATATGCATGGGATGAAACCTGAATACATGGGTGGTTTTTTCACTTCAGCCGGTCCGGAATGTATTGTTTCCTGGGCTGTGCCTGTTCCTGTGACAAGTGATTCAGTGCTCGAATCGATAAAGGAACGTGACAGGCAGCTTAAGATGCCGGTAATGGCCGTTGATAAAAGGGCATGTGTTGGTTATTCCGACTATGGCGATGTATGGGAAGGTACGGACCTTATGATAGATTTCAGCCCGAATGAATGCATTGGCTGTACTTTGTGTGAACCTGCGGAGATGTGTCCCATGGCTTCTATCAGCTTTGAGGACGGTGAGGTAAAACTTGACCGGTACACATGTTTCAATTGCGGTCTTTGTTCCACTCTGTGTGTGACCGATGTTTACACTGCCAATCTTGGCTCCATCAATTTTGAGCTTGGAGGGGAGTCCACAAATGTTCCTATCGTCCTGCGTCAGTCTGATAAGAAAAGGGCTCTGGAATTATCCGAAAAGTTAAAAGAACAGATACTTGATGGTTCTTTCAGGATGACATCGATGGTCGAGCGCATTCGGACATGAACCTTTCGATTATCTTTTCAGGGGTCAGGTGTATCACAGGAACTTTTGAATTTCCTGCATCAACGTGCACCACAATTACTCCCCTGTCAACATTTTTTAGTTTCTCCCTGAATTCCTCTTCGCTGAACGTATTATGAACTTCATCGATACCAGCTCCTTTTGCAACGATTGCGAGATCGGTACCAAGAGCTGTGGCTGTGAGCTGGTCTCCGGTAGAACCGTAGGCTCCATTATCTATTATTATCAAAAGGTAATTTTCAGGATGTTGGTGTGCAATGGTGGCAAGACTTCCCATGTTCATCAGGACCGAACCGTCCCCGTCTATTGCTATGACATGCCTGTCGGGAACTGAAAGGGCAACTCCAAGACCGATGGATGATGAAAGTCCCATTGAACCCAGCATGTAGAAGTTTGCGCTCCTGTCTTTCAGATCATGTAGTTCGCGGGAAGGGTATCCAATATTGCAGATGAGGAGTGAATCCTTATCTTCTGCCTTTTGAACTATCGCTTTAATGGCATTGAAACGTTTCATTCTGCCTCCCAGAACCCGATCTCAAGAAGAACCGCTACAGGTCTCTTTTTTTCAATGGCTATTCTCCACGCATAATGTATTGCGTCTTCCACAGTATCGATCGTGGGAACTACATATGGTATGTCAAGGGTATCGAGTAACGAAGGTGTCATTTGTCCCATTGGGTACTGTGCACAGATCGTCTCCCCTTCACAACCACGGTGGCTCATTATAAGGAGTAGCGGGATATGAAAAAGGTTGTTCAATGATGCCAAAGCATTGATCGAGTTTCCGAGTCCCGAATTTTGCATTAGCATTGCGGGGATCCTTCCTCCCATGTAAGCTCCGGCACAGATACCCACACCTTCCTCTTCACGCGTGACCGGAATATGTATCATCGTAGGATCGTCATCGATCATGGGGAATATTTCTTTCAGGTTAATGCAGGGTACACTCACTACAAAGTCCACACCTGTCATCTTTATACCGTTAAATACTGCTACACTGGCATCCATTTGTATCACCACACTTTAAGATCGATGGCACCGTTCATTCAATAACCTCTGTTCTTTAAAAGTTCAGCGACCTTTTCCAATATCTTGTTCTCTGCATCGGTGTCATCAGAGGATACTTCAAGATCAACACCCAACTGACGGGTCGGTAATTCCTCTTCCAGGCGTTTCTGACCTCCTCCGGTAATGTTCAGAACAATACTTTCATCAGCCTTTATCTCGCCTTTTTCCAGAGCTTTCATAATGGCTGCACAGGCAATTGCAGGAGCAGGTAATATGTCAATGCCTTCGTTCTCTTCAAAGAGCTTTCTTGCCTGATCAGCTTCTTTGTTCGTTATTCCGTAGATGATCCCATTAGTGTCATCAAGGGCATCCTTCACTCCACCGATGGCTCCGTATGGTGGTTTTCTGTTGAACAGCACATCATCGTACATCTCTTCCGGGCAGTTCCCATTGGTCTGTTCGCCTGTCCAGGTTGAATAAAGCGGGGCACATGGCAGGTTTTGTGCAAGATGAAGGCGTGGCATATTATTCCCGAAACGGCCATCTTCTATGAGCCTCATGGAAGCTTCCCAGGCGGATATTCCGCCAGTACCGCTTCCGACAGCCTGGAAATAATGCTGGGGTAGGCTCTTTGTAGTGAGGACCGCATCAAGCATCACGGTTCCCATACCATCACGTCTGGCAACGTTGCGTGCTCCGCCTTCACTGACAAAACCATCCCTTGCTGCTATCTTTTCCGCCATTGCGATGGCCTGGTAATAATCACCATCTACAGTTACCGTACAGACCGAAGATGTGTCCTCTTCAGTTGTCCAGAGCCTATATGTACTGTTCTTTGGAACTATGAGCAATACTGGATATCCTGTTATTGATGCCACATGAGTAAATGCCCTGGCAGTATTGCCGGCGGATGCTACAACGAGTATCCTCTTCTCATTGTGTTCCATGAGGCGCTGTATGGTTGGGAACGATTCAAGGTCTTTAAAACTGCATGTTCTTATGGCACCCTCTTTTTCAGGCCAGTATCCATTGAAAGTTATGTTCAGGTCGTTCAATCCCAGCTCTTTTGCAAACCCTTCGCTTTTGTAGGTCACGGGTCTGCCGGAACCTTTCTCTATTATGCCGTTTACAGGCAGCCAATCGTAATATCTCCATATTCCCGGCATATCGGTTGGCTCGATCTGCTTTTTGAAGTATTCGGTACGTGGCAATGCATCATCATCAGGGCAGTGTAATGCGTATGGGTCACGAACTTCCCCGCATCCGGGGCATTTCACAATATATTTGTTCATGGGTTCAAGTCGGAAAATATGTTTATATAACTTTTCATTAAATGGGCAAAAATTGCCGTATTGTGTATCTATTGTGGCTGGTAATGTACATTTCGGACACAACCGTTCAAAAAATGCTGTTCACTCTTGAGCTTATCATAGGGTAAAAAATAAAATGAGGCTACCAAAGCCTCGAAAAAAAGAAGGTTTCAGGCCTTCAAAGTTCCCACTACTGGTAAATCTTCCAGTACATCGTCATCATGGGGCGCATCTTCCTGATCAGCTGTAAGGTCAATGCCTCCCTCATGCATTCCCTGATGGTCACCGTCCTCCCATAGCATGCTCTCGGTTACATCATAGACCTTCCCTTTATATGCAATATAGCATTTTTCTCCATCTTTGCCGTTGTATTTTGCAAGTTCCTCTGTTGTGAATTCTTCCATTTGATTCCTCCCATTTTTCTATATCTTTACTATGTCCTAATAATTATTTATGCTTTCTTCAATGTGACCCAGAACATACTACCTTGTCCTTCAGGATTATCTTCCACACCAACTTTGCCTTTATGGAGTTCAACTATCCTTTTTACGATGGCAAGGCCAAGCCCGCTTCCCTTTATACTCTTGTTTCCCACACGTTTGAAACGTTCGAATACCAATGGCTTGTCTTCGTCTGAAATACCTTCGCCTGAATCAGTAACCGCGATCTTACAGTTATCGTCCGCATCTTCAATTCGGACCACTATGTCCCCTTTGTCAGATCCGTATTTCAATGCATTTGATATTAAATTGATGAAAACTTCCTCTATCATTGGATTTGCAAGTGCAGTGCATGACCCTTCCGAAATTATCCTGATATACACACCTTTTTCTTCTGCCTGATACTCAAAGTTGGCTATAACGCCATTTATCATATTGCCAACATCAATGGTTTCAAACTCCATATCATCGGTAGAATCCAGTTTGGCAAAAGCAGCTGCACTTTCAATAAGTTCAATAAGGTTTTTGGTACTGAGATCGATCTTTCCCAATCTTTTCAGCTTCGTTTCATCATCTTCTGAAGAAAGCATCATGTATGTATATCCACTTATTACAGTTGCGTGGTTCAATAGATCATGTCGCATGATGTCTGTAAAGATATCTTTGAGTTCATTTGAATGCTCAAGTTCTTCAGAGTATTTTTTAAGCAATTTTTCGGACCTGACACGTTTTGTGATATCAAGGATGGCTCCAATAAGTCCTAACGTTTCTCCATTCATATCCGTGAAGACCGATTTGTGGAATATCACATCTTGTCTGCTTTTTGTCACTGGATTTTCGACCTGACCTTCGTATATCTGCGTACCTTCGCTGGCCATGAGGTCCATATCCATTTCGTGATATTTATACGCAAGATCATTTTGACAAAGCTCATATACACTTTTTCCAATAATATCATCTTTCTTATGAGCTGTCATATCTTCGAAAGCTTTGTTACATCCGATATATAGTCCTTTTTTGTCTTTATAGAACATCGGTGCAGGTATAGCGTCCATCAGTTCCTGAAGGAAATGAAGCTGTTTTTTCAGTTTGTTTTCTGATTCCACGCGCTGAGTAATGTCAAGGATAACTCCTATGAGTCCTGCAGTTTCTCCATTCATGTCAGTGAAAACGGACTTATTGAAAAGGACATTACGTTCTGTATTATCTCCCATGTAAACGACCTCAGATTCGTATGTCTGTGTTCCGCCGTTCTTCACAAGTTCCCGGTCCATATGGTGGTATTCTTCAGCCTGCTTTTCATCATATACCCCATATGCATCCTTTCCTACCATATCCTCACATTTTGAACCGGAAAATGTCTCAAAGGCCCCGTTGCAGCCAAGATAGTTCCCATTCTTATCTTTATAGTACACAGGTGCAGGGATCGCTTCAAGCAGTTCCTGCATGAAATGGGCGTGCTTTCTTTGGGCTTCCTCTGCCTCTTTACGCTCTGTTATATCGAAAACGGCACCGATCTGTCCTGCAACGTTACCATCTATATCTGTGAAAACCGAATTATTGAAAATAACTGCACGTTTTTGTCCGGAAACTGATCGCAAGTAGTACTCGTATGTCTGAGTTCCTCCCTTTTCAATGAGCTCCGTATTCATTTGATTGTACTTCTCTGCGATATCGTTCTCGTACAGCTCATAAACACCTTTTCCGATCATATCTTTTTTTGGTATGCCTGTAAATTCTGCAAAAGTATTGTTGCATCCAAGGTAGATCCCGTCCTTGTCTTTATAGAATATTGGCACTGGAATGGCATCGATAAGTTCCTGCATGAAATGAACTTGTTGTTTTTTCACCTTCTCGGCTTCTTTTTGCCTAGTGATATCATTTCCAATTGCAATTGAGCCAATGGTCTCGCCGCTCTCATCAAGAAGATTCCTTGAATTCCATGATATTATACGCTCTTTCCCATCTTTTCGTTTGATCACAGTTTCAAATCCTGAGACCTTCTTTCCTTCGTTTATGATGGCATTAGCTGTGGCGAATATCTCATTTCTATATTTTTTATCAGGATATAAGTGATCCCATATTTTTGTCGTTCCAAGTACTTCTTTCCTGGAATATCCACTTATGGCCTCCGCAGCATTGTTCCAAACAATTACTTCTGCATCCTTGTTGAGGACATTTATCCAGACATCTGCACTTTCAATGATGGTCTGCTGGAATTGGTTAAGTCTGTACAGATCTTCTTCGGCAAGTTTTTTCTCTGTAAAATCCTGCACTGTAAAGGTAACCCCTGTCGAAGGGTCATTAACATCGATAAGTGCAAATGTCATATAGATATCTCTGATATCCCCGTTTTTGCGAACCCATTGTGATTCTATCAGACCTGGTTTTTTGCTATCGATAATTCTCTTCAGTTCTTTGCCGACACGTTCGTATTCTTCATGACTTGGATAGAGCATCTCAGTATTCTGTCCGATAAGTTCCTCTTTTGTATATCCGAACATCTTGTACAGTTTGTCATTAACATCGAGGAACTTGCGTGCCCATGTGATCCCTATTCCTGTTGGTGTTGCCTGGAATATACTCCGAATATGTCTCTTTTTCTTCTCCTTTTCCAGGTCTATCCTTTTCTATTCGGTGATGTCCTGTGCGGTAAAGGTCATTCCTACTTCGGGATCTTTGGGATCTACCAGAGCTACTGTTAGTAGCACGTCAATAGGGGTTCCTTCCTTTTTTCTGAGCTTTGTTTCGACAGTTTCCGTTGTTCTGTCTTTTATAAGCTTAATAAGCTCAATACCAACTTTATTGTACTCCTCTTCGGAATCGTAACATATCATTACGTTCCTTCCGATGAGCTCTTCTCTTGAGTAGCCTACAATATCACAGAATCCCTGATTCACATCTTTGAATACCCTATCCCAGACAACACCAATCCCGATCGGTGTGGCAAGGAATATACTTCTGTTCTTTGCTTCCTTTTCTCGAATGGTCCTTTCAGCAAGCTTTTTCTTAGTGATATCCTGCATTGTGAAAATATACCCTTTTGAAGCATCGTCAGGGTCTGCAAGAGCAAAATTAAGCAGTATGTCTGTTATCTGTCCGTTCTTCCTTTTGAAAGGGTACTCTACAGTAGCTATTCGTTTTTCAGTTAGATCGGGGTATATCTCTTCCCCGGCCTTTTTGTAATCTTCATTGGAAAGATAGAATTTCCGGGTATCCTGCCCTATCATTTCTGACCTTTGATACCCTGTCATACGACAGACTTCATCGTTCACTTCCAATATCTTCCTACCAGTAACTTTTCCAATTCCGATCGGAGCTACACGCAATATACTTTCTGAAAGGGCCTTCTCTTCTTTCAGGGAAGCTTCAATTTCCTTTCGTTCCTCAATTTCCTTTTTTAGGTCCTCGTTGGCCTTTGTCAGTTCAGCGGTCCTTTCATCAACAAGCTTTTCAAGGTGTTTGCGATCTGTCCGCAGATCCTCTTCCGTGAGCTTATGTTCGTTTATATCCCTGAGAACTCCAATGATGCCTGCTGAGCTACCATCTTTATTGCTCTGGAACTGTGGCAGGTTTTCCATCCAATGTGGATTTCCTTCGCTATCGACCAATCTGAAAGTTGTATTAATAGCTCTACGACTTTCCATCGTCTTCCAGAACTCATCAATGAGCCTTTCACCATCACCCGGGTACACGTAGTCTTTAAAATGAGTGTTCTGTATATCTTTTGGATCGAGGCCATAGTGATTCATCTGTGGGCTGATATAAAGTACAATTCCTTCTGAATTCACTATGTAGAGGATATCACTTGTATTCTCTATGAGGAACTTGTATTTCTCCTCCCCTTTGTTCACAAGATCTTCAATAGAGACAAAACGACCGTTTTCTGTCATTGATGTTGCCTACCTTTCGGTGAACTACTCAGTTAACAATTATAATCTTCAAGTACCCATATAAGTTCCATCTAATTATATATGAAGTGTTCTATCAATCATTTCCTTCCAGAACTTCCACAACCCTTTTTAGGATCTCTCGTATCTGAATATGCTGCGGACAATGTTCTTCGCACAGCCCACATTCCGTGCACCTGGAGGCTGCTTCTTCGGGGGGTACGAACAGACCGTATTGGAAACTTGCTTTTTCAACATTGCCATACATTGAGGCACTGTTAAGATAGGTAAATGCGGCCGGTATATTCACTCCTGTTGGGCATGGCATACAATATTTGCAGTTAGTACAATTGACTTCCATTTTCTCATTGTAGAACTTGCGCACCTTTTGGAGAACTTCTTTGTCATTATCTGTAAGCGAATTTGCTTCTCCTTTCTCAGCATAGGCAATATTCTGCTCCACCTGCTCCAAAGTGCTCATTCCGCTAAGAACTATGCTTATTTCCGGCTGGTCCCACAAATACTGGAAACACCAGTTCGCAGGGGTGCGTTTTATTTCGGCACTGTCCCAGATGCGCTGTACTGTTTCAGGCACCTGTACGAGATTTCCTCCCCTTAGGGGTTCCATTATAGCTACATCTATGCCTTTTTGTGCAGCATATTGAAGTCCCTGCTTTCCTGCCTGGTAGTCCTCATCCATGAAATTATACTGTATCATGCAGAAATCCCAGTCGTAGCCATCTATGATCTCTTTGAATACCGTTATGTCGTCGTGGAACGAGAATCCGATATATTTGATCTTTCCACTGGATATGGCACTTTCAATGAATTCGAACATGCCAAGCTCTCTCATTCTGTTCCAGTATCCTCTGGTAAATCCATGCATGAGGTAAAAGTCAATATGGTCTGTCTGAAGGCGTTCTAACTGTTCTTCAAGGAATCTGTCCATGTCCTCCCTTGTCTGGACAAGCCATAATGGAAGCTTTGTGGCAAGGAGCACCTTGTCCCGAAGACCGTTGGCAAGTACCTTTCCAACAAAAGGTTCGCTCATTCCTGCATGATACGGGTAAGCGGTATCAAAGTAATTGACCCCATTTTCAATGGCAAATTCGATCATTCTGGTCGCTTTTTCTTCATCGATCTGATCTTCTTTTCCATCGATGACGGGGAGTCTCATGCAACCAAATCCAAGTATCGAGACCTTTTCATCTGCATTGCCAAATTTACGATATAACATGTAATCCCTCTATTTTATAATTAAATAAGCAAGAATACCACCCATTTTAATTTCGCATTAAAACGAAGATTTAATGGGAGTTTCATTTCATCGAAAACATCCAGATTAATCTGGATGTCTTGCAGTGTAACTGCAAGATGAAACAGATGGATGAATTGCGTAAAAAGTTGTTTGTTCTTGTTTCTGATATATATTAGTAGTATCAAAGCGTATATAATAATATGCGGAAATCCTACAAATTCCGTCTGTACCCGGCCAAAGAACAGGAGATTGTTCTGGTCAAAACTCTGGACGTATGCAGATACATCTACAACGAGTTTCTTTCGGACAGAAGGGATGCGTATGACCGATGCAACCAGGGATTAACGACATTTGACCAGATAAATCAGGTCAAGTATATCGAGTGTAGGACTGAAGTATTCTCACAGATCAAACAGGATGTATTGCGAAGACTTGGAAAATCATTTGATGCTTTTTTTAGACGGTGCAAATCAGGTGAAACGCCAGGGTATCCAAGGTTCAAAGGAAAGGACAGGTATAACAGTTTCACATATCCTCAATCTGGTTTCAGGATAGAAGGAACTAAACTGAAACTTTCCAAGATAGGGAGTATCAAAATTAAACAACACCGAGAGATAGAAGGCAAGATCAAGACATGTTCTATCAAACGTAAAGGGGATCAATGGTATGCAGTCTTTTCTGTTGATATGGGTACAAGTCCTGAAAAGATCGATCCTGTTACATTCATAGGGGTCGATGTGGGGCTTAACTCGTGTGTCTCATTGAGCAATGGGGAACAATTCGATTCTCCTACATATTACCGCAAGTCTGAGAGGTCCTTTGCAGTCCAGCAGAAGAGACTGAGCAAGAAGAAAAAGGAATCATCAAACCGTCTTAAACAGAAACTTAAAGTTGTTAAGGTTCACAGAAAGATACGTAACCAGAGACTTGATTTTAACCATAAGTTGAGCAGAATCCTTGTCGACAGGTTTGACTGGATAGTGTTCGAGGATCTGAGCATCAGGAATATGGTTAAGAATCATCATCTTGCAAAATCAATAATGGATGTTGCATGGGGTCAACTGATCCAGATGGCAAAAAGCAAAGCGGAAGAAGCTGGCAAGTATGTCGAATTGGTTAACCCATACAATACATCACAGAAATGTAGCAGTTGTGGAAACATTGTCAGGAAAGGTCTATCGGTCAGGGTACACAAGTGCCTCGAGTGTGGACTTGAGCTTGACAGGGATGTTAATGCAGCAATCAATATTCTAAATCTATGCACCGTAGGGACTACGGAGAGAGCCTGTGGAGTCACGGACGTTGGTCTGGGCTATGAAACAGGAAGTCACCTATTTTAATAGGTGGTAGTTCACGTATCATCAATTAATTCTTGGTTATAGTTTGTTATAGTTATCGATTGTGTATCCCGTCCTTCTAAATATTTGCAGTTATTTCCATTCATTAATTGCGATGGTGTTGAATTGTACAAAACAGTAGGTTCTTTTGCAGTCGTCCGAAAAGAGTTCAGGAATTCTACCTTCATAGGTCATGTGAGGTCCATCGATAGTGAGGCTGAGGCAAGGTCCTTTATCGATCAGCTCAAAGGACAGTACAGTGATGCCAATCACAATGTTTCGGCTTACCTGATAAAGAATGACAATGCTCTGGTGGCGAAGTATGATGATGACGGAGAACCTGCCGGAAGCTCGGGTAAGCCGGTTTTCAAGGTGCTGGAACTTAAGGGCTTGAGCAATACGGTGGTCGTGGTCACTCGTTATTTTGGCGGTATCAAACTGGGTTTTGGCGGGCTTTCAAGGGCTTACAGGGAAACAGCAGTTGCTGCGATCGAGGAAGCGGGGATAGTTGAGGTCCATGAGATGGTGGAATTGGTGGTCTGCCTTGATTATTCTGATATGCAGTCGGTCAAAAGGCTGGCTGAGGAATATGGACAGGGCACTGGAGAGGATTATAGTGATGTGGTCAAACTATCCGTTAAGGTGAGAAAGGGCGAGGAAGATGGGTTTGCAGACAAGCTCACGAATCTGACCAGGGATAGAGCAAAAATCGTGAAAGTATGAGCAATGTCTGTGAGTGTGGGATATATTCGATATATTACGCTCTTTCATTTGATGGCATAGAATCCTGCCTGCATGTATGATGTCCAGAAAAGTTCGCATGTGGTGAATCCGGTCTCTTTTAGCATTTCAATATGTTCGGCAATCGTTATAGGAAAATAAACGGTGTTGTATCTTTTCAGGTTCTCTTCCACAGCAACACTTTCCTTTCCACATTCAAGCTGGAACCTTCTCAATCTGTCCAGGACGATCTCTATCCCTCTTTCCGTTGCAGGTGCGGTATTCTCAAATGCTATGAAAATGCCGCCACTTTTCAGCATTTCGTAACATTTCGCTGTGGTGTTTGCCCTTTCTTCTCTGTTCAGGTAGTGATGGGATTGTATCGCTGTAACAACATCGCATTTTGTTACTTCGTATAAGGGCAGGTCTGCGGTGGTATAATTTGTGAATTTGAACCTTTCAGCCTCATGTTTTCCAAGTCTGGTCCTTGCATATGACAGCATTTCTTCGGAAGGGTCGTTCAGGTAAAAGTTACAGTCCTGAAATGTCTCATTTGCGAGCTCAATTAATGACCCTGTTCCACACCCGGTGTCAAGCCAGGCCTCACAATCAGGTTTTGTTGTTCTGATGAGGTCGATGATCTCCTTTTGGAAACTGGAATAATGGGGTATTGTCCGGTGTATGTTCTTCTCATAGTGTTCCGGTGTGAATTGTGTGGTATTGGTCATGAAGTGCCCTCTTTTCTTTATTCCTGTTATAAATCATATGCGATATTATTTATTGCTCCTTTTTAGCTTATAGTCAAAACTCTAAAATAAGGCGGAAAACCAGCATACAAAAAATAAGAGTTGCCTATATCCCCTCGTATTTATTGAGGGTAGTCATCCCTTAATTTCCATCAACTATGTTATCTGCAACTGAAGATGTGCAGGAACCGCCCGGGCAACTGTAGAGACCTATGGACATGGAATGTTCACCACTAACAAAAAGAGCATTAAAGATCCTGTCTGCAAACCATCTTGCGCCAACCGTAAATGAAGGGACATTTAGACCAAGTACGCGACTCATTGTATTATCACCTATAATCACAAGTCATTCGTAATAATATATAACGATATCGTCAATTAATTACTATAAGTAATATTAGGTTGTTGCTAGTTCTGGCATAGCCCTGACAAGCTTATGTCCTTTATAGCCAGACATTCGCTTGCGGATCATATCCCAAATCCTACGGAACTTTTTTTTTTTAAAAGGTGTGCAGAAAAGTCACAAAATACCGTTGCCATATTTTTCTTTGTATTATACAGTTAGAATAATATATTTTGAAAATACGATGAGATTACTTTTCTGGCCTATATCTGAACTCAAAACCAAGGTGATCCAATGCAAACAACGCCATCATGATCACAACAAAGAGAAAGAAGACCAATACATATGATGCCATTAGATAACGAATGAAATTAACCCTTGCAATTCCTACATCCATATAAGAGGATACACTGAACGCTCTGCTGGATATTGGATATAAATAATATATGGCGCCTCTGGAAAGATCATCCAGCAATAGATGTGCAAGGGATGCAGACATGGCAAAAAGACCCACATATACAGCCTTGCCAAATTCCCGATATATCATATATCCAATAAATGTTCCAAATAGGATCGCAGAAGAACTGAATAACAGCGAATGCGTTGGTATCGGTCCAATCTGGGAGTGTTCCATGGTACCATTTACAAGGATATTATAAACAGCCGGGATGTCCGGGAACTCTGCAAAAAATCCTCCTACAAGCAGTAGCAACAGGATCTGAATGATATTTTTGGATGAAATATCTCTGCGAAGGAGTGCTACCAGGATCGTATAGACTGCTATTGCACAGATGCAGAGAACGAAGAACATAACATGCGCAACTGGATATGGCATATTAAAAGATAGAACCTCTGGGTGTATAAAATTATCTGAGGTGTGCTGGTGGGATGTTGAATTCTTTTTCCACCAATATAATGAAAACATTAAAAGCTGCGGATCAGCGTATCAGGCCGCCAGAAGAGTTTTCCTTTAAATGCAATATTTTTTAAAATAAAAGTAAGGATATCCTGCGATCACTCGCAGGAAGTATTCATTTAAGCGAATGGGTGTTCTGCACAGTCCTTCTTTGCAAGGGCTTCATCTACGGTAGGTGTTCCTTCGACAGCACGCTTTAATGCAAGCTTTGTTGCTTCGTAGTTGTACAACCTAAGGGTAAAAATAATCTGGAAAAAAGAGTAGCTTCACTAGAAAAACGACTAAAATCACTATACGAAGACGATGCGGCTGCCGGGATTCGAACCCGGGTTCTAAGCTTGGGAAGCTCAGGTCATACCACTAAACCACAGTCGCACAACTTCTCTATGTCCTTTTAGCCGTTTTATATTATAGCTGTTTTGGTCTTCTGTGGGCGATTTGAACAGCGTTGGCACTTTTGGGATAGATAAAAAAAAGAAAAAAAAGTGAGGCTAACCTCACTCGTACTTCTTAATGATCTCGTCGAAGGAATCTACTATGTAGGAGAGGTTCTCTCTGCCGACTTCGAAGGTGCTGAGTTTGAAGAACTTGGTAAGGCCAGCTTTGATACCGTGTATGTTTCGGCTCTTGAGTTCTTTGTAGAGGAAGTACCTTCCCTTCTTGACCCTTGTGGAGATCTCGTAGAGGTTGGGGGCTTCGAAGAACATCAGGTCGTGGTTGTGGGGCTTTTGTCCCAACTGTATGAGTCCCAGGGCTTCCAGCTTTTCGGAGAACCATCGCGCATCGGCCACTTCATTGTCCCAGTTCCGGGTGCGTTTCACGACCTCAGGGAACGAGGCTATCATGGTCATCAGGGTCCCACTGCGGGCAGTACAGCCCAGAAGCTCTATTTCCTTGTTCTTGTTGGTCGGGGACTTTCGGAATATGATGTCGGAATAGTCGCCATTATCGTCATTCACGCCAAGCACACCTATGGGTCCGCAGCTCGCCATGGACTTGTGACCGCTTCCGGCAATGAAATCCACGCCCAGCTCCTTTGCATTCACTGGCATCCTGCCAACGGAATACGCACAGTTCAGGAGCAGAGGGACATCGTACTCATGGCAAACGGAGGCTATCTTCTTGGCATCGGCAAGATTGCCGTAATTACCGTCAGGGTAGGTCAGCAGTGCAAGAGCAGGAGCTTTTCCGGTCTCGCTGATGGTCTCCTCGATGGCGGTGCCGTACCCCTCAGGGTCTATAAAATAGTCCGGGCGCTCCGAATGCGGGACCTTTCTGACCTCCAGGCGTGCGCGTTGAGCTGCCACAACAGAAGAATAATGGGCAAGGCCGTCAAGGATGACAGTATCGCCTTCCTGGGCAATGGCATGCATCACAGCGAACTTCGATTCACGCGCACCGTGGGTTACCCTCGCATGGTCCACTCCCAGGAACTCCGGGAGGGCATCGTGGATGAATTCCTGCACAGGGGGTTTTTTGATGAGGTCCAGAACGCCTCCGCAGTTATCACAGATGGAATATCCGTCTCCCCACTCCACCAGAGCACGTCTGGCATCCTCTGTCAGTATTCCTCCGGTCTGCAGGGGATCGATATTGATCATATTCTTAGTAGGGCGTTCAATGAATCCGAAATTCTTCAATGCAGCATCATCAAGTGTCATATACTCACTTCTGTTTGGTCACTTCTCTTTCCAGAGTGGCAACTAATGGGTCAAAATAGTAAAAAAGTGTGGAAATATTATTCCACAGCTTTAGTGAAGACTGTAGTGAACTCTTCACAATCTGTGATCAATTTAGCCACAGCATCCTTGACAACATCTATGGGATCAGCATTCTCTGTCTTAATGAAAAGAACAGGCTCACTGACATTGATGTGTTTCATATCATATGACGCGGTATGGACGCGTTCATCTTCAATAAGGATGATCTTGAGCATGTTCAAGAGCGTATGGCTCTCTCCAGCTATCTCCATTTTCATCTCATCATCAGATTTTTCTAAAATCTTAAGTTCCATATTTTAATCTCCTTGTTGTTGAACTTAAATAATACCGGTGCCGTAATCGGAGGATATCTTACGTGACTCTGCACGTCCGCATTCAGGACACTTCAATATCTGATCCTCTTTCCTCAACGTACTTCCACAATTGGCACATGTTGCGACCATCACACCAAGTTCGTCTCCGGAAGTGGTCATCCTCATATTCTCGAGGTTGATGACCTTCGCCTTAACAACATCAGCTACGGCGAACTCCTTTGACATTTCCTTAACGTATGATTCCTTCACATTGGACACATGAATGGCAGCAATTCCGGGTTTGATGAACTGACGGTCAACGACACCCTTGATTCCCTCTATCTGCACAAGTGCCATGGAATCACGCACATTGACGACCGTTCCTATCAGTATATCACCCTTCTTGATAGTTGGTGGCATGCTTGTGGTCGGTTTTACAGATATCGTCCTGCTCTTCTTGTTCACCATTACGAAGCCGGCGGCAAGTGAAAGAATGTCACCTCTGACAATGTAAGTGTTATCCCCTGCTTCAAATTCCTCGGTAGTGCCGATAATGTCACCAGGCATTACCAGGACCTTCTCTCCATGTTGTTCCTCTTCCACGTGATCATCTTCCGTATTAGTCTTAGGGGTCTCGGTTTTCCTCTTCTCTACTTTATTTTCTGCCACTTTTACCTTTTTACTGGCAGTATCTAATACTTCCTCTTCGACCTCTGGCTTCTCACCCAAGGACTTCATATTCCTTCTGGTCGTTTTCTTGCGGTTTCTTATTCTAATAGGAATCCCTCATATAATTTAAATACGCCAGCAATTACTTTTGTTCGGTCTGGCAATTATCTGTAATAATCCTGTAAATTTCAACCTCAATTCTTTCTACATCTTTTTTATGGAATTTAAATGTTCGTTTTATCGGAAATCCAGTATTGTACCATTCCGTGATGACCGCAGGTTGAATGAACTTTTTCACGAACGCCAGACTTCCACTATTGTGTATGGAATACGTCACATCCGCCACTCGCAATGCGGTTTTGAGGAAAGGCCTGTCACTTCCCTTTACCTGTGCACCAAAAGGCGGATTCATGACCACAGTATCTGCATGTCCTCTGACCTGTCTGATATCCATGCACTCGAATTCCACATCTACACCGATCATCTCAGCATTCTCCCGGGCGATCTCCAGTGCTCCCGGGTCTGAATCGAATCCCACGACCCTCTCAGCACCAAGGACGGCTGCACCGATGGCAAGCATTCCTGTGCCGCATCCCAGATCATAGACCGTACCCTCAAGATCTCCCTTCATTAACGCAAAATGAAGCATCTCCGCCGCAAGCAAAGCCGGGGTGGGGTACTGTTCCAGGGTTATATTAGGCTTCTCGAACCCCCTTACCTTTTCAAGGAGGATCTCGAGCTTGCGTTGCTTCATGATCCTCAGTCTCCCCTTATCTCATCAAAGACCATGTCTTCCCACTCACGTTTTCCGAGAACTATCTCAAATTCCTGTGGGGTGAGCATGGGTGCGGAGAACCTTCCCACCTCATCCACAGCAAGCCGCGGACATGCAGTGCTCACAAAAGCATCCACTTTGAACTGCAGCATCTGGTCAGGGGTGATGAGGTCGAGTATCAATATATAAGCGGTCTTGCCCTTCTCCTCGGCAAGCTTTTTAAGTTCCCTGGCAAGTTCCATTCTGTATTGCCCTGGTTTACTGGAAACAATGATCCCGAAAGACTCAGCATCCAGTGACTTCGCAATTGCCGCACTACGCTGACGCATGATAAGGGACGGGTCTACCTCCCTCACATCCTTTGAGAAGGGGTCTGCAATAAGGACCCTCTTTCCGGTAGCAAGCGAAACCCCAAGCGGATGGAACCCTCCACTGCCAATATACAGGAACTCCTCACAGTCCAGGTCGTCTGCAACCGAAAAGTTGCATCCCAGCACCTGTCCGGCGTATGCAATCTTACTGTCGCCTCTTCCTATGGCTACGACCTTGCCGTTGGCCTCAAGGATCTCCCGAACCTCCGGCAACTTATGGACATGCTGTACAGTGGTCAGAAGTCCCACTTTCTTCCCCTGGAGTTCCTCTAAACCCTTGAGGACAACATCCTTGACGTCCGCATCGGAGCGTGTCTCTATAAAAATGACCTTGTCGCTATACCTGTTATCATCAAGTTGAGCATGCCCGAAATGGAAAAGGAGGTCAACATTTTCGAGAATGGGTATATCGAGGTCACAAGCACCATAACAGGGATTTGCAGAAATGATGATCTCCACACCTGTGGCTTCACTGATCTCTGAAGCAATAGCAGGACCTCGCCTCTTGAACCCTTCTGGAAATTGCAGCCCGATGATCTCAGGTTGCACTTTCCTTATTATCTCAATTATATGGTCTATCTGAAAATCGAAAGGCTCACTGCTGCTCACCGGCCACCTCCAGAATAGAGACCCCGTTCATATCGACATCTATCTTCACAAGGGTATTGACATTATAGCCCATATCGCTCATCTTTGCAGCACCATCGCCTCTGCTGATGACCACGATGACATTACATATATTCGCCCCCATGTTCTCAAGTGCCGGAAGAAGGGCTTTCAATGTGCCGCCGGTACTGATAACATCGTCCACAACAAGGACAGTCTCGCCCTTGCTCACTCCGTTGATGTAAAGCTCGCCTTTTGAATAACCTGTGCTCTGTGAAAGGACTACCTCGCCCTTAAGTCCGTATTGCCTCTTCCTGACAATGGACATGGGCTTTCCTGTCTTCATTGAAAGTGCCGTTGCCAGTGGAATTCCCATTGCTTCAATGGATACTATCCTGTCGTAATCCGTTCCCGCAATATCTATCATATGGTCTGCGATCTCATCCAGCAGCTCCGGCTCAAGGGATGGGACTCCATCTGAGATCGGGTGTATGAAATACGGATATTCGCCTCTTATCACAATGGGTGCCTTACGGAGTGATTCCTGAAGAACTTCTAACATGTTATCCTGCCTTTTATGTTTAAAAAATGACCGCGTTCGCAGTCCCGGGGGTAACGACCCCGCCTCATCGAAGATTAGAGGCAGAAGATGCAATATCTGTCAGGTCGTCACGCTCTCCTTTTATAGCAGAATAAAGTGTTTCTTTACTTAAAAGTACTGGATGGTAATATTTGCCGCAGGCAACATCTGCCAGCTTTTCCGCAAGGTCACTTCCATTCCTGCTGATATCAACAACAAGCATGTTTATCCTGTAATCACTAACACCCTTGCATACCTGTAGCAGTTCCCTTTCTATGCTCCCGCCCCGATGCAATGGGACATTGGCAGTACCATCTGTCACAAGTATCATGATAGGGACAGCTGAAGGTTCACGCTTCAATTCCTGAAGGATTGTCTGGACCCCTGCGAGTATGCCGGAGGCCATCGGTGTGGTCCCTCCGAAAGGCACCTTTTCCAGATATCTCTTTGCAGACTCCACGGACGAAGTGAACGGTAGCACGAGTTCTGCCGACCTTCCGCTATATGTAACAAGAGATACCCTGTCTCTTCTCTGATACGCATCTTTGAGGAGTGCGAGAACAACATCTGTCGTGATCTTGATCTTCTCTTTTTCATCCATGGAATCAGAAGTATCAAAAACGATATTTATTAGAGTGGATATCCTTCGTCGCCTTATCTTTTCCCTGATATCGCTCTTTTTAATGCTTATCTTTCCGTCCTTGGCGTGATGTGCCGCTGCACGCACAGTAGGCGCAATGGCGATATCCGTTACCTTATCTCCAGGCATCTTATACCTGACATAACGCCCTCTCTTACCCTTGGTGAGAACCTCTGCTCGTCTGCCTGATTTCAGTCTTCCGGAAACTACTTTCTTCTTCTGTTTGTTCTTCGCAAAATCCGTAAGTATCTTGCTCACTGCTTTCTCATCTTCGAGAGGATCATCTCTTTCAGGCTTTGCTTTTGACTTTGGTACTGCTATCTCTTCAGCAGTATCCTTTCCGGTCTCTGAAATAGGGACCAGCTCTTCGATCACAGGATCATTATCTACTTCCTCTTCTGGTTCCGTTACTTCTGCTTCCAGTAATTCCGAAGTATTCTTTTCCTCTGAAATCTCTGGGGCCTCTTCCTTTGCTCTGGATATATCCGTTACCACGGTCTGCCTGGCTTTCTTGATGAGTACGGGACTCTCTTTCTTTATCTGTTTTGGACCCGTTTCGATGGTCGGTTCATATTCCCTCGGGACAAGATGAACTTCTGGCTCATCAATTACCTTGTCAACGGTCTCTTTGTTTTCTTCCTCGACCACTTCTTCAGGAACTGTTATCCTCATGATAGCATGGTCATCATTCCTGGATAATTCCTGTTCTTCCTCAAAGACCGTTTCTATCTCTGGCTCTTTCTTAAAAGAATCGAAAAAGTCCTTCGGATCAACTATCACATGGTCGTTATCAGCGATAATGAATATCTCTTTCACATCTTCCGGCTTTATCGACCATGTTCCCGATATGAGCTTTTCGTGAACAGCCTCGGTATCAGTCCCACTTATCTGAGACAGATCTGTAAGGGGCAGCCGAACGCTCATTACAGGTCTGCCCGGATTGAACACCCCGACATCATAGTCCCTGTCAAGGCTTTTCCTCATACGGGATGCGGTAACTTGATCCTTCATTCGATATACCTGTCTTAAACAGTTCCGTTAACTACGGCCCGAAGTTGTTCCGCACTGAACTCCTCTTCCTCGAATGGTTTCTTTCTCATTCTGTGAGGCAGTACCATCTCTGCGGCCTCTATGATATCCTCGTTGGTGATCCTCTCTCTGCCTTCATAGGCTGCATTTGTGCGTGCAGTACGCTCTATCATAATATCGGCTCTGTGACCATCAACATTGAAGGCAACACATATCTTCGCAATTGTTCGCAGATTGTCCCTTGTTGCGGATATCCTGCCTATTGCCTGTTTTGCCTTGAGTATCTTGGCACGCAATTTATCCTGTTCGGATTCAAAATCCCTTCTGAACCCTTGCGGGTCATCGTTGAAATGGTTCCGTCTCTCAATGATCTCTACCCTTTGCTCAATATCGATAATTCCCTCAACTTCTACCTGAAGGGCTATCCTGTCAAGAAGCTGTGGTCGAAGCTCTCCTTCCTCCGGGTTCATACTTCCTACGATAATGAAATTGGCAGGATGACTGACACTTATGCCCTCTCTTTCCACCGTATTCACGTTCATTGCAGCAGCATCGAGCAATGCATCCACTACAAAATCATCCAGCAGGTTGATCTCATCCACATAAAGGATATTTCGGTTCGCATTGGCAAGGATACCCGGCTCAAAGGCCTGGGTACCTTCCTTTACAGCCTTCTCTATATCTAGACTTCCAACTACCCTGTCCTCGGTAGCTCCAACCGGAAGGTCTACGACCTTCATGGGTACTTTTTCTACCTTTATCTGACCCTTCCTCTGTTTGTCCACACATTCCCAGCAGAACGTGTCGGTGTCCATGGGGTCACAGTTATATTTGCATCCGCTGATCACTTCGATCTCCGGCAAGATCTCTGCTAATCCTCTCACGGCTGTTGATTTTGCCGTTCCTTTCTGGCCTCGTACCAGAACTCCTCCGATGGATGGATTGATTGCATTCAGTATCAATGCCCGAAGCATCATTTCCTGTCCCACGATCCCGGAAATAGGGTACATTACCCTTTTCGTCTTGGTAGCCGTTTTTTGGATCTCATCAAAGGTCGTTCTCTTCTTTTCGACCGGTTTTGGCACTTCTCTTATGGTGCCTGCAATATTGGTAAAGCTCATGATATCCCCTCTGTTGGATTATTTGTATGTCTTTCCGATCATATATATCTCAGGATCAATGCTGAAATGAGTGCTATGAACAGCAATATCATTGCAATTATGAAAAGCAGGAATATTACGTTCATCCTGATCTTTTTGCTTGGGTCTCTCACCGCATTCAATTGTATCAGTGAGTAGAACATTGTTATCAGGAACATCATTGAAGAAAGCAACATCAATGATCCCGCGACAATAACGAATTCTGCGGTCCATGTAAGTGCTTTTGCATTGATAAGGTCGATAAAGAAGTCCTTTCCATGGCGTTCATACGCAGCTGTGATCCACAACATCGTGTAAGCGATCTCAGCAGCTCCCATTATGGCAGAACATGTTGCAGTTGCCAGCAGTGTGGCCATTGCAGATATATCCGGCAATTTCAGGTCTATCTCCCATTCATTATCCACTTTTTCACCCTTCTCTCTTATTATAATGCACTAATTTGTCCACTAACCAATATAACTATTATCATCATAATAAGATATATATTTTATCGATGCAAATAGATAATATAAAATAATCTGTTATGAGCTGTTTTTCCTCATACATCACTTATTTATCTTTTCGGTACTTTGGATTTAGCGTGGACCCCTCAATAGAATTGAAAATACTCGATAAAATTAATCTTATAAAAGAGGCCATATCTAAGAAAGAAAAGGTGCTTGTTGCTTTCTCAGGAGGCGTGGATAGCTCAACTCTTGCTGCTCTGGCTTTTGATGCATTGGGGGACAATGCTCTTGCTGTCACCCTTTATTCACCTGTGATCCCGCAAAGTGAACTTGAATATGCAAAAAGAACAGCAGAAGTTATTGGAATAAGACACATTGTTGTTGACCATGACATTCTTTCCGATGAGCGTATAAGAATGAACGATCCTCAGAGATGTTATTATTGCAAGAAGCAATTTGTCAAGAAGCTAAAAGGCGTAGCTTCAGAGGAAGGGTTGAATGTGATCATGGAGGGGACAAATGCTTCCGAAATAACCGGTCGCCGACCCGGGCTGGAAGCCCTGAGGGAAGCTGGATCCTCGATCTTTACCCCTTATGTAGAGTTCGATGTAAGTAAAGGGGAAGTTCGCCAGATGGCATCCTATCTCGGACTTGATGTTGCTAATCGACCTTCAAATTCCTGTCTTCTTTCAAGACTTCCTTATGGCACTGAAGTGACCTCTGATATCCTTGGAAAAATTGAAACTGCGGAAGATCTCATTCATTCCTTGGGAATTTCTTCTGTAAGGGTGCGGGTACACGATGATATTGCCCGTATCGAGGTATAGCCTGTGGATATTCCTATTATCATTCAAAATAGAATTCCGATCCTTATCTGCTTGAATAAAATGGGCTATCCGTATGTGACGCTTGATCTGGAAGGTTTCAGAAGTGGCAGCATGGATGAGGTTCTCTGAACATGAATGAAAATGTCGATGTGGCGATAAGGGGTGCAGAAGCATCTGATCGTAGGTCAATTGAAGGTATTATGGGAACATATTTCCTTGATATCGATGATGTTCCCATGGAGGATTTCATAGTTGCTGAAATGGATGGTAAGATCGTTGGAGTGGCAGCAATTTCGGAAAAGGAATGTTGTGAAGTTCATTCCATTGCAGTCCATCCTACCTATCGTGGACTGGGGATCGGATCAAAAATGATCTCCAGGCTCCTGGGGGATGTTTCCCATGACCGGCTTTATGTGAGGACCACATCTCCTGTCTTTTTCAAAAAAATGGGCTTTGTGGAACTTCCCATGTCTGAAAAAGCGAGCTTATGGCAGGATTGTCGTGAATGTGACCGATACGATAACTGTAAACAATATGTTCTATGTATGGTACTGAAAGAGGTTTAAATTGTGTTAACACTTGGTCTTATAAATACTTATGACAAAATAAAGGTGCTTGATGCTCATTATCGTGCGATTGCAAGAGCTGCGCCTATCTGTTATGCTTACGGTCTAACCCTCTGTCTTTTTGATTTTCCTTTTAAGATGACCCCGGAGGAACTTGTGGAATATGTTATGGACAAGACAACCATTGGCGGGTCTGGTAAATATCTAAAGGCATTGCATGAGAATAACCGTCTGTTCATTTTCGATCTTCCAAAAAAAGGCTTCCAATCCCAGTTCGGAACTGCTGTGGTAACCACCTCAATGCCTGAGGAAAAGTTCACCGTCACTCCGGAAGATATCGCTGAAGGCATGATGCGCAACCGGTCCTATCTTCTGCTCATTGGTCTTGGCAGGAAAGGTCTTCCGAAGAAATTGTATTCCCTTACAGATCATCACCTCGACATTACCTGTGATGGTATCTCCCTTGAGACGTGTACTGCCATGGGAATTATTCCAGCTTACATTATGGGTATAGTCAATACCAGAAGGAAACTGGAAGATAAACGGAACAGGAGATAACTACTATAATTGGCTTTTTTTATGATTTAAAGGCAGTATTACCTTTTTATCATAAAAAGCATTTTGCGGAACATGATCATATAATTTAAGATTTCCATAGGCAGCAAAGATGAGGGATGATGTAAAGGCTTTGGATTCATTTTTAAGAAAATGATTTATCACCTTCATCTTATCATCCTCCTTGTAAAGACGAAGATAAACAGTGCTGTCACAAATATGCCAATAGCAGACTCAATTGAAGCAAATAAACGGCTCCATCCGATCGGATGGACATCACCATAACCTAGTGTTGTGAATGTTATTAAACTTGTATAAATGCACAATATGAAGTCATTATAAACTAAGTGAATGTTTGCTTTTAACCATTGAAGGCCAAAATAATTCAGACTTAAATCGTAATTAATATATGATGGCTGAATTTGTAATAATTTACTCCCAGTAAATTCAATTCCACAAAATAAATATGATATTGCAAACATAATGATAGTAATAAATGAAACTAAAATTACATTATATGGTCTCTCTCCATATAAGCAGAATCTTCTATAGAATATATTCCAAAATTTCCTACCTAAAAACCCTAATTGTTTTCTCTTACATTCCATTTCTTGAATATAGAACTCACCAGAAATTTCATAATTGCCCGATTTCTGATAACTTTGTTTTAAGCGCCTGTATATCCCTTCGAGTGTTTTCCATTCAAAAGCAGTTTCTTCTTGAGATGCTTCCCTGATTGTTATCGATGAATTAAAGAAATAATTATAAATTCTGGATTGTAGCCTGGAATCCTTTATTTCATCATTGTTCCATGTAGAATCAGTTAAATCTACTACTTCGATATTAGAACGATTAAAATTGCATTGACTCAGATTTGCTAGAATTCTCGCATTTTCTGAAAAAAATGTATTCTTAAAATTTATTAATTTTGAATTATTTGGAATGAAATTAAATCTTCCATATAACTCCGCCATGAAAAAATTGGCATCTCCATATAACTCCGCCATGAAAAAATTGGCATTTCCTAAAAACTTAGTCCAGAAAAATTGTACATCTCCTAAAAACTTCGTCCCTGTAAATTCCGTATCTCCTGAAAACTTAGCTCTGATAAATTCTGTATCTCCTAAAAACTTCGCCATGGAAAAATTGGCATCTCCTAAAAACTTCGCCCCTAGAAATTTTACATTTCTATATAAGTCCGCCCCTGTAAATTCTGTATCTCCTAAAAACTTCGTCCCTGTAAATTCTGTATCTCCTAGAAACTCCGCCCCGAAAAAATTGGCATTTCCTGAAAACTCCGCCCCTAGAAATTTTGCATTTCTTGAAAACTTAGCCATGATAAAATTGACATCTCCTGAAAACTCAGCATAGCTAAAGTCCACATCTATTAGGAAAACGTGGTTATGTTCATGAGATGTCTTTGAAAAATCTGAAGTTTTTGGTGGAAAAAAGAATCCATTGAAATTAATAATCTTTTTCTCTGATTTTAATATTTCATCAATTCCCTTGTTAAATTCCTTTATATCTTTGCCCACATCTTTAAGATGAAATATGCAATATTCTAAATCGGGTAAGGCTTCATATGGGCATTTCCATTGGTCATCAGAATATTTGCACATGGACTACCATCATATTCTTATGTATTATAATATTTTTTATTTAAATGATATAAGAGGCGCATGCTATATTTCTGTCAATTTGATATAGCAGGAAAACGAGATTGACATGTTCACCAACTGTTAGCTTCAGGATTGTTTTCTGTTGCAATCTACGTTAGGTATTTTGTATTGCCAAAGCACAATTCATTTCATACAAAATTGATAATGTTTTTAATTTAATTTGATCATGTTCAACCAATCCGTCATTCTTGTTGTAGGAATGAATAGTTGTTCGTCCAATGCGGACAACAATGTATGAATGGAGGAAAAAGCATAATGCTCAGGCGGGTCTATGTCTAATAATAATGCAGTGGTAACTGCTGTAAGAATTACAGTGATTGTGACTATCGGGATAAAAAGAACAGGGGATATTGAAAAATGGGATATGTGCCTCAGGTATCCATTGTAAGATGTGCTGACTATTCGGATGCAAAGGATGCGGTCAGAGAAGCTATAAGCCTTATAGGTGGTCTGGAATCTATTATTTTTCCGGGCGCGAAGGTCCTTTTAAAACCAAATATCCTTGCTGCAGTTCCTCCTGAGAAAGCTGTAACCACGCACCCGGTCATTGTTGAGGCCATGTGTGAACTTGTCATTGAGGCAGGAGGTGTCCCCATTGTAGGGGATGGTGCCGGTATAAGTCATCCGGGTGTTACTGATGAAGCTCTTGATATATCCGGCATAAGGGAAGCTGCACAAAGGGGAGGTGCAGAGGTCTTGAGCTTTGAGACCTCCGGTCATGTTCCTGTGGACGTTGAGAACTCGGTACAGCTTTCACATATCTATTATGCAAAACCGGTCCTGGAGGCAGATGTTGTCATCTCTCTTCCAAAGCTCAAGACCCATGAGCTGACAAAGTATACCGGTGCTGTAAAAAATATGTTTGGGGCTCTTCCCTTAAAGTTCAGGAAACAGGCACATGTGCTTGGAAAGATGGACATGTTCGCTGATGCGCTTGTTGATGTCTATTCTGTGAAGGTGCCTCATCTTGCTGTCATGGATGGGGTGGTGGGAATGGAAGGCAACGGTCCTGCACTTGGTCATCCTGTTAGTTCTGATCTTGTGATGGCAAGCTTTGATTCTGTTTCTCTTGATATCGTGGCTTCAAAGGTTATTGGTCTTGATCCTTTGACGGTTCCTACGAATGTTGCTGCCCTCAATAGAGGATTCGGTCATCCTGAGCCTGATGTAGTGGGTTTGTCCCTTGATGAGGCGAGGGTCGAGTTTGCAATGCCGGGGGTGACACTTGTTGGAAGTATGCCTTCTTTCATCGTGAGCCGTTTTGGGAACCTGTTCACTATAAGACCATTCATTAATCCTTTTTCATGTACCCTTTGTGGTACTTGTGTTCTGAACTGCTCTGCAAAAGCTATAGAACAGGAAGGCGGGGAACTGTGCATAAATAAGGACAAGTGTATCCTATGCTATTGTTGCCGCGAACTGTGCCCTTCAGGCGCAGTTGAAATGAAGAGATCTCTTCTTGCAAAGGTATTGTTAAAAATAAGAAATAGGAGTTAAGCGGAAATGCCCGCTTATCTTATCAATCCTTTAACTGGCATACCTGACTTTTGCGTAACCAGTCGATGTCAGCCTGGTAGAGCTCACGTAGGTCTTTAAGTCCCAGTTTTAACATTGCCACACGGCTTACGCCAAGACCCCATGCCAGTACTGGCTGTTTGATGCCCAGAGGTTCGGTAACTTCTTTACGGAACACTCCGGCTCCTCCAAGTTCTACCCAGCCAAGTCCGTCGATGTATACTTCAGGCTCGACACTGGGTTCGGTGTATGGGAAGTATCCAGGTCTGAACCTAACATCATCGAATCCCATCCTGTGGTAGAATTCTTCAAGACATCCAAGAAGGTTCGCAAAGGACATATTCTCGTCCATGATAACACCTTCGAGCTGCTCGAACTCCGGGGTATGTGTCGGGTCGATGGTCTCACGGCGGTATGCCCTGTCGATACAGAACGCTTTTACAGGCGGGTTTGGATTGTCTGTAAGATACTTGATGGTTACAGCGGTGGTGTGGGTTCTCAGAACATCGCGTTTTGCTATATCTTCACTCCATTTACCGCCCCATCCGGTGGATTGCAGGTCTCCTCCATGCTCATGCATGTCGCGTATCCCTTCTTTGTATTCTTCCGGCAGTTCTGATGTTGTGTCCAGATGGAACGTGTCCTGCATTTCACGGGCAGGATGGTCCTGTGGCTGGAACAGTGCATCGAAATTCCAAAATGAACTTTGCACGACATCGCCCTTTATCTCCGTGAATCCCATTTCCAGGAAGATCTGGCGCATCTGGTCTATAAGACGCTGGTACGGGTGGATCTTTGCACCGTACACTGGTTTTGGCGGGGTCTGTATGTTGTAAGGTCTGAACTTCTTTCCTTTCCAGTCTCCGCTCTTCAATAATTGGGATGTTATCTGTGTGATCTCTTCTTCAATGGTGATGCCGGCTTTGACCAGCTGGCGCCCCTCATCGGTGATGGACACTGTGCGGGCCTTGTCTTCGGTCTTTGATACCAGTTTTCGTTTGACGAGGTCCTTTATGGTGTTCTGGTCAGTGCCTGTCTCTTCGAGGGTCTGGTTCTCTTCTTTGAAGTTTGCAATAGCTTTCTCGTCTTCGCCAATATCGGAATTTCCGGTGGGGACCACCATTCCTTTCTCGATGTTCGCCCAATTTTTCCTGCGGAGCCATCCTGTTGCGATACCGACCATCTTTGGAGATAGCTTATCTTTAAGTTCGTCCATGGATGTCGGCTCAGAGAGACAGTTCATTATCTGTCTTTCAGGCAGTCCTTCTTCCGCATAGGTAAGGCCTTCTGACGTGAGGGAATATCTCTCGGTGACAACATCGGTCACTTCGGTCAGTCCGTTCTCTGAGAGTAAAAATGCGGATTGCATTGCAGTTTCTACTTTCATGGACGTTTTTTCTGCAAGCTCTTCCGGAGTCGTGGATGTTAGTTCATCCATTACGATAAGCACATTCTTGTCATTGGTTGTAAGATTATAATCGGTCATAGGGATAATTTCCTTTCTTTATAATCCGTAATCGTCCAGTCTGTCTTTTGCAAGCTCACGTTTTTCCTGATGGTCTGTCAGGAATTCTTCCATAAGCTCTGATGCAAGGGCTTTACATGTACCGCACATACGCTTGCCGCCTACACATTCATCGTATATCTCTGCCAGCTCGTTATCATCTTCCACAAGGTGGAACATCAATAGTTCGTACACAGAGCATTTGTCCGCTTCACCGCCGAGCTTTTTCTGCTCTTCCAGGCTCACCCTTCCGCCGGTCTTGGCACGTTTTACTTTCTTTGCAGCCAGCTTCGGGTCTTCTTTTAGTGAAATGAGGCTATCCGGAATACTGCTGGACATTTTACCGCCCTGCAAGCCTGACATGAACCTATGGTAGGTGGAGGAAGGTGGTACAAAAGCATAACCTCCGTTCTCGATCTCGACCTCTCTTACCGTCTCAAGGAGCTTATTGTAGTCATCTGCTCCGTAGACATCGATGTGTCCTTCGAAAAGTTTGGTGTCCCAGGGCAATCGTTCTGCTATCTCTGCAAGGGATCCTTCAGGTGCGGCTTTGCTGCGTACACTGAAGAACTTGTTCTTGTCCTTGTCTTCGCGTCCTTCTATCCTGAACATGTTCATTTTATGTGCAAGTCCACGGGTGAGACGCATATGTGGGTCCTGGTCAGCTCCCACTGGGATCACCGTAGGTTTAGGTCCGCCGTACTCAGAAAGTTGCGGCTGGAGGATATCAGCACTTTGGGTGATCGCACTTACCATGTGTGCTACATTGGTCTCTCCGCTGAATCCATATATGGCACTGAGTTCTGAGAAGTTTGCCTTGGCACTGAGCTCGAATGCAAGGTCCTTCACATTTTCGGATCCGGACTGGAAGTAAATATGTCCGTCCGGCTCGAATCCAAGGGCAATGAGGCTTACTATGTAATCTTCTATGCCGATCTGGCGACACTTTTCCCATGAAATGCCTCTTACTGAATATGCTTCCCTGTCAGCAATGCCTACAAAGGCATCTCCTCCCATCTTCTGATGCCAGATTATCTCTTCCATGACCATCTTATGTCCGAGATGTCCTCCTCCTGTTGGCATGAAACCGCTCATGACCGAGAAAGGTTCTTTGTTCTTCATTGCATCTTTGATCAGATCATAACTTCGGTGTCCGAAGATTATTTTTCTGCGCATGTATCGGTGGGGGTCGGGGAGTTCTGAGCAGATGTCCTCAAAGGGCATTATGCCGAATTCATCGAATAGTTTGGAATAGTCATCGATGTTCACAGAACCCCATGGGTCAAGTTTCATATTCATGTGCTGCCTCTGTAATTTTTTGCCGCTTATAGTATCGGTATTCTTGAATTTGAACGTATATATCGCTTACCTGATGAGCTTGAAATCATAAGGTTTGCTGGCTTCCTCAGGGATCTTTGATACAAGTTTCAAATATTCCTTTTCCTGCATAAGGCAGGTGTGTCTTTCTCCCTTGAAATCACTGACCTTACGTATCTTGCTCCATATTGATCTCAGGGAATCGGTCTGTATATTGCCAAAGCTGAATGGGATGTATGGGCATGGTTTTACAGAACCTTCCACGCACACGTGTAACCAGCGTTGACCTGCCATACAGCCAAGCATTTCGCCTTCAAAATAGGTATTTGCAAATATCCGGGGTCCGTCCTTGGAGGCATTGATCCTGCGGTACATTTCCATTATGCGATCCCTATCCTTATCTGTGATGATGGGGTCTTCAGGTCTTTTAGGAACTGATTCCCATAGGGAGAATTCATGTACTCCCAATTCCGTTGCAAACTGGTACATAGATTCCAGTTTTTCCATGTTCTTAGGGGATACATGGGTGCACATGGTAACAAGAAGTCCGGCATCCAATCCATATTTTATTGCACCGGTCGCTTTTTCAAAAGCACCTTCCAGTTTTCTTACGGAATCGTGCTCTTCCGGTACAGTAGAGTATATGCTGATCAGGAGGTTGTGAAGTCCTATCTCTTTAAGTTTTTGTGCAACCTCAGCCGTCATTTCTGTGCCTGGGGTGTAGATATTGACGATTGCTTTGTCCTTGTCCACATATTCGATGAGTTCGAATATATCCTCTCGAAGAAGCGGGTCCCCTTCTGTAAAAGTGATGACTACTGCACCCATATCCAGGGCTTCATCAATGGCTTTTTTGATGGTGGCAGTATCGAGGTCTCCTTCTTCTTCTCCTTCACTCATGATGCAGTGGTCACAGTTGCAGTTGCAGTTCCTTGTGATCTCAAAAGAAACTGTCTCTGGAACGTATTTTCCAAGAGCTATCTGGGTCTCTGCGAACAACAGGCGTTTGAACACATTACTGGGGATCGGGGGCAACCATGTGGAAGCAATGACCCTGTCCTTCTCTACAAGTGCCGGTTTTTCAGCTTCAAGGGTTGCGTTCATTTTTTTAAGGAAAGGGGAGCAAATGCCGCGTAAATGTCCTTTTGCTTCAAGTTTTATAAATCCGTTCTGATGTTTCAGATCGATGGTAAGTCCCGGGATGGAGAGCACTGTTATCTCTTCTTTATCCGGTGATGTATCTGTATTCTCATCCACATTTCCCATTTTAGAGTCCTCGTATATCATTATAGGTTTGTTGCATCCTCTCCGGGAGTCTGCTTATCTGGGCTGAAAATGATGCGCTTCTTTATCTTCCATGGTCATGTAAGCCTTTAGCTCCCCATTTCCGATAACGCCTTCGTATAAAAATTGAACCTCGAAAGTGGCAAGTCCACTTTCAAGTCCTCCCTTAAGGAGAATTACATCATTGTCGAGAGCTTCGTTACCAATAAGTTCATGGAACTCTGGTATTGAAGTCGAATCTCGATACATCTAGACCCTCTCAAGGGAATAGTTCAATGATGATGTGGGATGAACGCGTTTAAACAACGCGTTCTGCAAATGCGAGGTTCCCACTAATCCTCTTGATCTTGATCTTCAGGACATCACCTTTTGTGGTGCCAGGTACGAATATGGTAAATTTAGCAAGTTTAGCAATACCGTCGCCCTTTGAACCGACAGCATCTATTCTTACTTCATATTCCTCACCCTCTTCAACTGCGTCACGTGGTGTGGCAATTGTAGTTCGCCTCTTCTTGACAGGGCGATGTGCTCCACAGGCAGAACACTTTAAAATAATTATTCTGTCGGATTTGACAAGCTGGGTATCAGGACGGTTACATTCGGAGCACATTACGTACTCTTCCACATATGCCTCGATGTTCGACTTTATGTTCTCCTTGGGGAATTTTCCCTGGAAGATAGCACGATTGCCTTCGAGTTTACCTGCAGTACCCATTTCCCTTGTGAGGAATTTCATAAGATGGTCTGGGTCCCTGTTCAGAACGTCTGCGATGTTCGCAAAGTTCTCCAGAATGGTGGTCTTACCTTCTATGAATATCCTGGGTTCTGGAATTACGAAACGAACGTCCGTAGTTTCCACATCAGGGAGATTTTCAATAGCCCTATTCAACATCGTTTCGTAATCATCCATTTTGATACCCTCTTGTTATATTAAAATTAATTATCTTACCAGTTCCTGGCCTTGATCTACTACGATCGTGACAGGAGTTGGTAATTTCTGACCAGCCCTTCTCAGAGCATCTTTTGCAATGACGAAGTGCTCTTTGTTGACTGAGATCGTAAAGATCTTCTGTCTTGCGGATACCCTTGCAGCAGTACTGACATTCTTTCCGTATGCAGCTCTCATTCCACTTGATACACGGTCCGCACCTGCGCCGGTTGCCTGCTTATTCTCTCTCAGAACCTCGTGTGGGTAAACCCTGAGCTTCATATGGAAGCCGGAACGTCCTGCTGCTGTTGTCATTGCTCTGTTAGCAGTGATACGTGCAGCTTCAAGAGCTGTGTGTCTGATCTGGCATCTTTCATCTGCTAGAAGTGTTATCTTTACTGGGAATTCAGCGGTCTTGTTTCCCATATCGAAGTGAATGACCTGACTACCCGGTACACCGCCCATATATTTCCTTCTGGTGAATGAGCGTGACTTCACATTTCTATACATACTTGCTGGTTTTCTTACCATGAGTTTAAGCCTCCTTGAAATATATTATTGTGATTTAAGAACACACTGTCAAATTCTTATCTTTTTCAGACAGGTTATCCTGACTTGGAGTAGTGCGTCTTGAAATTCTTTAAATTGTTAATGTGTCAATGGTGCATCCCCCTATTACTTAGGGGTTTATAAGTCTTATCAATAGAATCATAATCTATCGTTTTTGATGAATTTTTCATTATGGTGCATCAAGTATAATTAGCTTTTGAAAAGACCGGTTCTATTTATATATGGAATAACGCTCCTGGAAATCCATATATAGCACATTATACATACTTTTATTATGAACACTGTCTCCAGTCAACACAAGGAAGATGCAGCTAAAACCTTTAAATTTGCTATCATTTCCATTTCGACCTCAAGGTATGGAAAGTATGGTTCAGGCACATCTCCTGTGGGTGCTGAGGATATTTCCGGCAAAATAATGATGGACCTGGTCGAAGCAAATGGGCATCATCTAGTTGATTATTGTCTTGTTTCAGATGAAATGTCTGCTATAAAAGAAGCTGTCACTGAAGCGATACTAAAAGGTGCAGATATTGTAATTACTACTGGTGGGACTGGTCTAACTCCTTCCGATGTGACCATTGAGTCCGTGGTGCCCATGTTCGACAGGCAAATGCCTGGGTTTGGTGAACTTTTCAGATACAAAAGCATTGAACAGATCGGATCGGCTGTCATACTGACGCGTGCGGATGCAGGCATTATTGGCGGGTCTGCGGTCTTTTGTCTGCCAGGGTCTCCCGGTGCTGTTGAGCTGGCAATGTCTGAGATCATTCTCCCGGAAGCCGGTCATATCGTTAAACATATCAGATAAGGAATTTATAAAATATGTCTATATGGCATGGTCTATATAGTATGGTCTATATAGTATGGTCTCTAAAGAATAATATGTTCTTATTATGTAGTGCCATGCCTGCAATATATTTGTAGTCGCAAGCGAAAGAACATGTCAACATGATATCTCTTTATCATGTAATGCTTGTACGCATAAGCAAATATCTACTATCTCAACGTCATTGTTAAATAGTTATAATAAAATGCACATGCTATTCGTGTGCAGAGTTTGCGCATATTGTTGACAGGGAAGAATTTATCGTAGGAATATACACATGGTTGAGTATTTATTAGGTATAAAGGAACTTGATGACCTGATCGGAGGGGTTAGAGAGGGTACCAACCTTATGTTGATAGGTCCTCCTATGTGTGGAAAGGATGATCTTCTCAATAAGATCGTTCATACTGGCCTGAAGAACAACGAAGCTGCTATTATTGTTTCTACTCGTGAGACCGGAGAGCGCGTCCTCGAATGGTTCTCTCTTAATGATCTTGATGTTGAGAATGCCAATATCGGCATTGTGGACTGTGTTACCAAAACACTTGGTATTCTTACGCAGGATGTGGATACGATCAAGAGGGCGGCAAGCCCGGTGGATCTTACTGGCATCGGTGTGAGGCTGGGTCAGTATCTTGAGGAATTCCTTGTGCAGAGGAAGTCCATTGGCCTGAGGTTATGCATGAACTCATTGTCTACTATTTTGATGTATTCCAATCTGCAGACCGTTTTCAGATTCTTACATGTTTACACAGGGCGTGTCAAGGCCGCAAAAGCACTTGGTATCTTTGTGGTAGAGGATGAGATGCACGATCCTCAGACGGTGGCTACTCTGAAACAACTGTTCGATGGTATGATCGAGATAAAGGAAACTGATTCTGGGTATGCTATAAGGGTACTGGGTATCACTCAAAAACCAACCAAATGGTATGATTTTGAGATAGATGGTACTGATGTTAACATTCTTTCCACTGAATGACAGTTCCCTTGAAAATATCTGTCTTTCAAAGCACTATTCTCATGTACTGCCGAAAGGTATAACTCAAATAAATTTTCTGTAGGTTCATTATGGATAAAGAAAAACTATACAAACTTAGGTCTGAAGCCACTCATGTCAAGCCTATTGTCAATGTTGGCAAAAGCGGTGTCACTGACCAGCTTATCGTTGAATTGAGAAAACACATCAAGGAAAGGCATCTCGTAAAGGTAAAAGTTCTTAAAAGTGCCTCTTATGAAGATGGAATTGATGCGATCGCTGAATCCCTCGTTGAGGGCACAAAGGCAACACTCATTGATGTAAGAGGGACTTCAGTGGTACTTTACCGCTGATATTCAATATATTATCTCAACTTCCTGAAGAGTAACAAGTCCTTCAGGAACCATTTTCCTTATGTTTGGGAGTATCTCCCTGATCTTCTCTTCTGAATCAACAGCTTCTATTATTAGTGGGAGCTGGGTTCCAAGCCTGAGTATGCTTGCAGTATGTATCTCGTTATGCACACCATATCCTTCGATACCATGAAGCACGGTTACTCCTGATATGCCCGCTCCCCTGAGCAGTTCCAATATAGCCTCATGTGCAACCTTTCCCTCGAATTTGCTGTTCTCATTAAGGTATATCTTGAGAATTTTTGATACCATACTAACTCATTTTCTTTCAAATTAGATTAAACTTGCTAATTGATGTCCTAGCAACACTCCTAAGATACACAGGGATAGATTCAAGATTATATTTAATATCAAATCTATTGTTCTTCCTTCTTCAAGCATTCTGGAAGTTTCGTATGCAAACGTAGAATATGTGGTGAAAGAGCCAAGCACTCCTATATTTACAAGGTGCAGGCTAATATTTTTTGATGATGCAAATGTAAGGGTCGAGAGCACAATGCTTCCAATGATGTTGACAAGCAGTGTTCCTGTGGGGATGTTCCTGGCCTTTGGCACTATGCCGGATACTATGTACCTCAAAGGAGCGCCTATGGCTCCACCAAGCCCGACCAGCAGGATCTCTTCAAGTCCTCCTGTCATCAGCTCCTCCTCCTTGATATTTGTATGATAATGCCTCTGCCTGCAAACACTGCAAGAATTGTCAGGATCATGTTCGCTAAGATATTCGCTATTGCAGGATTTCCTCCGAGGGAATATGTCTGCACTGCAAAAGTGGAAAAAGTGGTGAAAGAGCCTAAAAAACCTGTGCCAATGATCAAACGTGTTCTTTGGTCAACATATCCGATGTATTCGTTGTCGTACATCAACATTCCTAAGAACAGACTCCCCAATACATTAACGAAGAGCGTTCCTGTGGGTGATACTGTGGTCGAGGTTATAAGATACCTTGAGATAGCACCCAAAAAACCTCCTGAGGCAATGCCTGATAGCTCAATGAGCTGCTTGGGGGCTTTCATTACCGGGGACGGTTCTGCTCTGTTCATCAGAAAATGGCCTTAACCGCCGGAGACTGGTGGGAATATGGCGATCTCATCATCCTCGTTCAATACAGTGTTAAATCCTTCCAGGTGCTGTATATTGTTACCGTTGACCAGGACATTGATATAGGTCCGAAGCTCCTTTTTATCGCCAACGTCATTAAAAATAAGGTCCTGCATCTGTGGATATTTGTTCAGAAGGGACTCAAGTATCTCCTGAATGTCCTCTCCCTTAAGCTCAATTTCGGAAACTCCTGCAGTCTCCCTGAGATTTGCGAACAGTTTTATTTTTACGCTGGCCATGACAATTTGTGTGTACTGCATATTTAATAAAACTATCCAAGATGTTCTGCTGAATCTCTAAGACTCATAAAATTCAAATAGGTAAATGTTTGGGGGTCAACTGTGATCTTAATGGTGCATGGTTGATCGTATGGTGATGTGGCTAAAATGAGGTTTTAATGACACTGTAGCTCTTAATACGGTCGTAATGTGGATGCAAAATAAGCATGTATGCTATGTTGTGGGTAAATTATGGATAATTATATCGGCATAATTATAAACTGTATCTCAAAAAAGATTCTGGTGGGATAGCGCGGATTTGAACCGCAGTCCAAGCGTCCCAAACGCTCGAGGATGACCAGGCTACCCTACTATCCCATCGTGTAAATCACATGCAAAAAACCTCGCACGCGGCGTCTTTCATGACACGATTTCCTAAATAGGACTTATAGTAGATATACTTATCTATTAAATCCCTGTTTTTGGCATCAAATTTTATGGAAATTGAATGTGAAACATGCTTATACTGCCAGTTTTTTATTTCCATCTACGATATATGCTATTCTCTATCTTCATCAGATCAAGTGCTCTCCCTGCCATGAAATCGATAAGTTCTTCCATTGTGGTTGGTCGATTATAGAATCCCGGGCATGCAGGTAACAAAATTGCGCCTGCATTATGTGCTCTTAGCATGTTCTCTATATGTATTCCGCTAAGGGGGGTTTCACGTGTCATCAGTACCAGTTTACGCCTTTCCTTAAGGCAAACATCTGCAGTACGTGCTATCAGGTTATCAGATGTTCCATTTGCCACGGATGCCAGTGTTTTCATGCTGCAGGGGGCAATTATCATTCCTTCGAAAGGGTGGGATCCACTTGCTATGGGTGCTGTAAAATCCTTCTCATCGTAAACTGCGGTGGCCATGTCCTCGATATCTTCCGGGGTGTAGTCGGTTTCCACTGCGAGTATCTTCTTTGCTGCTTCTGTAAGGACCAGGTGGGTATCAATATCCATTTCAGAAAGGACTTCCAGAAGACGAATGCCATACTGTGCACCGGATGCTCCACTTATGCCGATAACTATCTCCATTGTTATATCTCCTTCAGTGATATTATGAGGTCATTAATGAGCTCATCAGCCTTTGAAAGCACTTCTCTTATCTCCTCATCTGTTATGTCTGGAAAATGTACCCCTGCAGTAAGGATGGTTGTGTTATGGGTGGCAGAAGTTATCTTCCTTGCTGCATCAAGTGCAATAGCATCATCTCTGTGGGATGGCAATGTGATAACTGAAGAGGATGCATGTCCGTGTGTATTGTCATAGTACCCAACAGCAACTGCACCCACATGTCCATCTCCTCCTGTGAGTGTCACAATGATCTCGTCCCCGATATTCCTATGCTCCAGTACAAGTTCTCCTCTACTTGTTATCTTTGTTATTGTTGGCAAATTTTATCCCTCAATGTCACTAAAACGATATTGTGTGGTTTCTTTTTTAGCACCGAAGAATTCACGGGCAGCTTTACCCACAGCATCTCTGTGCTCTTTTAAAGTGTAAACTCCCATCTTCCAATTGTCAAAATGTGCTTTTTCAAGGGTTGCAACGATATTGGATGCCTCATCAAGACGCATCATCTTCCCGTTCATCTTGATCAATGCTTTCATTTCTGCAATTTCCGGCTTTTTCGGAATGTCTATCAGTATCTCACGACTGTCTATGCCGACCATGTCCGCTATCTCGGCTTCTGCCCTTTCCACCTTTCCTCGATAGCGCATAACTCCTTCTTCCACTTCATCGTGACCTACATGCAGGGCCCGTTTGTAGAGCCTTCTTTCGTCAAGCCTTTTGGCTATCTCTCCTGCGTAATCGTCATCTGCTCTCATCAATTCAAATAAGGTGTCATCTTCCATCATTCTTAATTTGAAAGGATCAAGTGTGCCTTTGTCAATAAGGTGCTTAACTGCCCTTGTGAACATCGTCTCGGCTATCCTCGATACGTGATGGTAATAAACAGTGGGGTGCATCAGAAATCGTGATACTAAAAGGGATTCAGCAGCTTTCAGGCCGCCTGAGTTGACAACCAGTTTGTTCTCGTAGAACTTCATCTCATGTATGAGGCGAACATAGTCCACAAGCCCGAAGGCCACACCAGTATAATGTGCATCCCTCACGAGGTAGTCCATGCGGTCAACATCTATCTCACTATTGACTATTTTACCAAGGTCGGTCTCACCTTTTATGTGGGCTGCGATGGTCATTGGATCTAAGCCGTTATCCTCCAATATCTCGGCAATCTCTCCTTTCCTGAGGATATGTTTGACATCTTCATGTTGTTCTCTGGTATACTGTTTGATCAGGCTCTCAGTTACGTGTGAAAGGGGGCCATGTCCGATGTCGTGAAGGAATGCTGCTGCACGAAGTTCCTCTTTTTCTTCATTTTCAATGGAATCGATCTGTGAGGTTAGCATGGTGGCAAGGTGCATTACCCCCAGGGAATGTTCAAAACGCGTATGGTTCGCTCCGGGGTACACTAGATTCGAGAGTCCTAGTTGCTTTATTCTTCTTAATCGCTGCACTTGAGGGGTGTCTATCAGCGGCAAGATCAGTTCGTCCAGTTCTATATAGCCGTGTACCGGATCCCGGATAACCTTCATACCCTTTAAATAGACCTCATTATATAATCATGTTCCGTTAATGCATAATATTGAGGTTATATTATATGATCATATTTTCAGGTGGAACCGGTACTCCTAAGTTGCTCGATGGTCTGAGGCACATTGTTCCGGAAGATGAATTGACCGTTGTTGTGAACACTGCTGAAGACGTATGGGTGTCGGGAAACCTGATAACTCCTGACATCGATACTATACTCTATCTCTTGTCTGGTCGGATCGATCGGGATAAATGGTGGGGTGTGAAAGATGATACTTTCCAAACCCATGGGGCTATGAAAGAACTTGGTCATGATGAAGGTATGATGATAGGTGATCTTGATCGTGCCACTCATATCATGAGGTCGGACCTATTGAGGCAGGGAATGGCTCTGTCAGGATCTATACAAGAACTCCTTTCTGTATATGGGATAAATGTAAATGTACTTCCAATGTCTGATGATCCTGTGCATACCATGGTGGAAACACCTTCTGGTAATATCCATTTCCAGGAATTTTGGGTGAAACGGCACGGTGAGCCGGAAGTTCTGTCCGTTGAACAGGAAGGTATTGAAGAGGCTTCCATATGTCCGCTGGTGCTTGAAGCGCTTGAGGGAGATGATGAGGTTCTCATAGGCCCAAGCAACCCTATTACAAGCATAGGTCCAATCATTTCCCTTCCGGGTATGGCCAAGATCCTCCGTAAGAAAAAAGTTGTTGCTGTAAGTCCTATCATTGGGGATGAAGCAGTTAGCGGTCCGGCTGGTAAGTTTATGAATGCTCGTGGGTTTGATGTATCCTCAAGGGGTGTTGCCGAGTGTTATGGTAAATTTCTTGATGTCCTTGTACTCGATAATCGTGATACTGCTTCCCCTGATCAATTTCAAAATCTAGGGGTGGATGTAGTTTTTACAAATACGCTCATGAGATCTCCTGAAATAAGTAAAGAACTATCAAAAGAGATCCTGTCCATTTTTGCAAACATGTAAGTTGAAAATATGTTATTTTCAATTTAAATAATTGTTAAAAAAAGTATCAATAAGATGTTTGTTAGATGAAAATGATATGAGCGGGTTGGGGAGTGGGGGGTACTTGAAAAGAATTAGTTTCCCGCTCATCTAATTGCAAGAACTCCTTACTTGTATATACACATTACGCCCTAAATCCTGAAATCTCGATGAATTTTCATCATATCAATAAATTTAGTTAAGAAGTTACGTCCTTATTTTTCTCAATAATGACCTTGTCCTCAATTCGATCAGATTCATTCGAACTGATGTAATACTGGTGCATGCTGGATGGTGTGTGTTCCTGGGATCAGTTTGAATAAAATGACTCTTGCAATACTTATAAAGATATCCATACTGTTGATGATCCTGAATGTCCTCTCTGTTCCCTAAGGTTATATGGGGAATTTATGGTGTCTCAAGTATGAATGTCCTATGTATTGTGGGTGTCATGGTAACCATTGACATCGATATGCCTATTTTCCTATCTTTTCCATAATTAATATGTTCAATGTTTACAACATCAAAAGAAGTTATATGATGTGTGTGTTCCAGCATTGTGTCATTGGATATTGTTTCAATGGTTACGGTCTGTGCTATTTCCGGATTTGTTTTGCGCCCTTATCCATCATGTCTCACGTCCCTGATCTCATCTGCGATTTCCTGGGTCGTAAAATTGTTGTGCTGTCCTAGTGGATGGGTGTGGGTGCCGGCATGGTCGGTGGGATGTGATAGACGATATTTTCCAGATGCTGGGGCTATGGCGTAATCTGGTCATAATGAATGTATAATGATGTTTGATTCTGTTCGTCCCAATCTTGTCATGAGGTTGGATCTGCTGAAACAGGGCAGATTCCTGTCAGTTCTATACAAGAACAGCATTATGTATATGAAATAATTGTAACTGTGCTGTTCGTTGTTTTGATGCATTTTCAAGATACAATTTTACTCTATGGTATTGATACTGCCTCCTCTGTGCAGTTTCAATCCTATTGGTATCGTCTTTAAAAATGTGCTTATGGGATCTTCCAAGACCTATCAAAAGATATCTATCTATTTTTGAGAACATGTAAGTTAAAAATATGCTATTTTCAATTTAATCAATTGTTAAAAAAAAGCATCAATAAGATGTTTTTTGAATGAAGGTGGTATGAGCGGGTTGGGGAGTGGGGGGTACTTGAAAAGAATTAGTTTCCCGCTCATCTAATTGCAAGAACTACTTACCTGTATATACAGGTTACGCCTTAAAACCCGAAATTTTACTAAATTTTCAGCAAAATTATAAATTTAATAACAATGTTACGCCATATTTTGCAAAAGATAACTTCGTTCTCAATTTGATGAAATCGCTTCAACCGGATCTAATCCTGCTGCACGTTGAGCAGGGTAGACTCCTGCGATCAGGTTAAGTAAAAAAACTCCTGCAATAGTTATAAAGATATCCATACTGTTGATTATCACGGGGATCCTCTCTATTCCATATAAATCCGCAGGGACGCTATAACTTCCTATCATCAGGGCTATTTGTAAAAGCTGGACCTCCAGTGTAAGATCCTCGATCGTTATTGAAGAAGCTACTGTTATATCACAGGACTCAATGTCATAAATATTGTTAGTAAATATAGGATCGTTATGGTCCTTCCACACTTCATGGCATTTCCTCTTCGTACTCAATAAAAATGTGCTCTTAATCATATTTATAAAGTATCCATGTAATTTTTTATACTATTTTGGGATGGGCATGGCGGTCTCAAAAAAACTGTAAATTTTAATCACCTCATTTTCAATTATATTAGGTTTGCAGAAAAATCAATATCGGATAGCTTCAAATGAATTCGTAGTTTAAGGTATGGCTATATAGGAACGGATCATTTCTGTTATATAGGAGATATATTACAATGACACGATATACAAGAATGGGTATTCTCGTACTGATAACAATTGTTGCAGTCACGGTGGCAGCATTTTCTATGGGTTGCACGGATACCGGCACCATCGATGAAACTCTGAATGTTGATGATACGGTTGCTTCAGGAACTGTCTTTTCTGAAGAAGCGAACAGCAGTGAGATCTCTCTTAAGGTGGGTGACAGTATAGTTCTGAAGCTCAATGAGAATCCTTCAACAGGCTATTCGTGGGACCTTTCTCTTCCCGAAGGTATTGTTCTGGTAAAAGATGAGTTCGTAGGTCCGGATGAACCTATGCCAGGTGCTGGCGGTGTGCACGAATGGACACTTGAAGCTGTATCTGAGGGAAATTATCAGATAAATGCTATTTACAAGAGATCCTGGGAAAATGTGACCGGTGAAGAGGATACGTTCAGTATGGATGTGGTCGTTCTGGCTGATATGCTTGCATCCGATGACAATGATATGGAATATGTCGTTGGTACTGCTATTGTGGATGATGTTCAAATAATGGTCATGGAGTCATTCCCTCTTCAGATCAGTGTAACAGTAATTGGGAATCTGCCCGATGGCTGTACTACCATTGATGAGGAGAACATTGAGGTTGTTAATACTGGAAATGGTTTTGATATTGCATTGAAGACCAAAAGACCAAAGGACTTAGCATGTACTCAGGCACTTGTTCCTTTTGAAGTGAACATTCCACTGGATGTATATGGGCTTGAAAAGGGAGTTTATACAGTAGATGTGAACGGTGTTACTGATACATTCGAGTTCACCGTTGACAATGTGATGGAATGAGGTTCTTAAGAACCTCTTTTAATTCATATTTTCTTTATTCCCTTCTTCCTCTTCCGGGAACATTCCAAGACGCACTCTTATGAAGTTGTACCTTTCCTGTACGATGTCTATGCCACAACAGCTTTCCACGCCTTCGAATCCTGGTGAGGAATTCGCTTCACATACCTTGAAGTGTTCTCCATCGAAAAGCAGGTCAATTCCTGCAATTTCAAGACCGAAAACACTTGCAGTTTCGGTAGCCAGCCATTCTATCTCAGGTGTCATTTCAAAGGACCTAGCCAATCCTCCTCTTGAGAAATTAGTTTTGAAATCTCCTTCCTTTGCTACCCTTTCCATGCAGGCTACGGACTACACGTAATGCATCATCATGATTTGTTGTTGTGTATCCTATTGTATGACCTGCCGTGAGTTCAGGAAAAAGAGCTGTCGTGAATCCGGTTGAGCTATCTCAAAATATAAAAATTTTAAAAAAATATTAAGAAGTCAATGGTACATTCCGGATATGGAATGAACACTTATTCTTCTTCAGAAGGTGTCTCGATCTCAACTATCTCGGCATCCATTGCATTGTTCTTGACAGACTTTATGCCATTCATACAGCCTGCTTTGGTCGCATAGCCCTGACCTGTTGCTACGATCTCTCCATTCTTTGCTTTGAGTCTGAACCTGTATTTTCCACCCTTGTCAGTATATACTTCAAATTTTGGCATATTCTCCCCCTTTTCATTAAAACGATCTATACAATGTGTTACACATCAGCAAAACGCTGATACATTACTCCCATTAAATTCTTGTGCGGTTTGACTTATATACTTTTCGTCCAGAAAAGTTGTGGGCCAAAAATAAGTAAAAACATCGTTTCTTCTTTTTCTTAAACCCGAAAATGAACGTTATCAGAAACTAATTGTAGCTATAAGTTCAATACCTCTTATGGGAAAACTCAGGGATGTGGCTGTACAAACCATTAGAAGATGGAACGCTGACGATGGTACCTCTTTCAGTGCAGCACTCTCATTTTATTTAATACTCAGTCTTCCTTCCTTACTTTTATTTTCATTATCCCTGGGGGGAATGTTCTTGAAAGTGGAACGACTTCAGGCAACAATTATCGATTACGTTTCACCTTTTGCAGATGAAGAAATTATAAATTCATTAAACCTGCTCTTCCATCAATTACCGGAAACGAGTTCCCTGACCTTTGGATTGATAATCAGTTTTTTACTTTTCCTTTGGAGTGCTGGCAACATCTTCTTACAGTTCCAGAAAACGATCGATCATATGTGGGGAGTTTTGGATTCTAAAAAAGGATGGGGTCACAGACTGTTCAAGAAACGTATCTCTTCATTCGTTGCGGTTTTTATCTTTAGTTTGTTGCTGATAATAAGCATTCTTGCAGAGATATTTTTAGTAGTGATCTCAAACATGCTCACTATCATTCATCCGTTGCCTTTGGAGCTGATGCAATATGTTTCTTCTATCGCAACCTTCTTCTTACTTATATTCTTTTTTATTTATCTTTATATGGCCCTTCCTGATAAGAAGGTCAAAATTAAGTATGTTGGCATAGGTTCATTTTTGACTGTCCTTTTCATCACCCTTGGCAAACATCTCTTTAGCTTATATATTTCATATAGTAATTTTACAACTGTTTATACAAAAATTGGTGCTTTTCTCGCGATCTTTTTGTGGCTGTATTACTCTTCCATTATCGTAACCCTAATGGCCGAATTTATCAAAATTTACTCAGATAGTGAACAATAAATTGTGTAGCCTACAAATCTCACCAAGCTCTTAACCTTCCTTTTAATTGGTCAAACTTAGATTAAATACTAAATTCAAAAAAACGTCGTTTCTTCTCTTTCTGAACTTAAGAAAAATGAAAATGATCATATACATACTTAAAGTAGAACGCCGAGGTTGGGATTCGAACCCAAGCACTCCGTTAGGAGAAACAGGTCTCGAGCCTGCCGCGTTTAGACTCCGCGGCATAAATACACCGTTGGATTAGTCCGCTCTGCCACCTCGGCACTGTTCTGTTTGATAGTTTTAATTGAATATATAAGTGTCGAAAAAGATATCAAAAATCGAAAAGGGAACTCTGGGCTTTTGTTTGATTTTGTTGTTGTGGTTCCGCTTCCTCGTCCTTTGAAACTGGCAGTTCTATGTGGCCGTATTCTCCGCCGCCGCCAGGGCGAATTATCACTTCACCGTTCCTGAATGCCATTATGGCATCGACTATTCTTTGGTCTACTATGCCAAGCTGCTCGGGATTGCTATCAAGAAGGACTCCGACCTCGTTGCCGAATCTTTCGATAAGGGCTGTCCATGCCGAAGTCACACCTTTTGTGGTGATGCTGGCATGTCCGAGTGCCATCATTATTATCTCGGCAAGGGGAGCAAGGTGTATGTAATCAGGGCGATGGTCGGGGTGTTGTGGCTGTTCCAGGTCTGCAAGTTCGTTCACTCTGTCCTTAACTCCCTTCTTGATCTGTCCTCTGCATTCAGGACATCTCCAGTTCTGCCTTATGCATTCCTCATTGGTATAATGGGTGTAACACTTGATGCACGCGGATTCGTTATATTTTCCTTCTCCCGGGAAGAATCCCACGTTCAGGGTTGCTTTGTAGCCTTCCTTGCGTAGTATTGCTTTTTCAAGTCCTTCAAAATCGATGCTCGGGACATTGAATCTTGTGAATTCGCGTGCGAGCTTGTTGGACCAGGGGGAATGTGCATCGGAGTTCGTGAGGAAGGTAAGTCTGTGCAGCTCACTTATGCGGTCTGCATAATCGCTGTCTGCACTTAATCCGAGCTCGAGGAAAGATATGTAGTCAGTCATGTCCCCATAGCAGCTCTCAAGGGAATCATGATATGCATAAAGAGCTGTCCAGGGTGTGAATGCATGGCAGGGGCCAATAAGGGCACCCACGTCCTTTGCTATCTGTGCTATCTCACAGCCGTCAAGGCGCACCGTGGGACGGCCATCAACTGCGAGGTTTCCATATTTCGACATGGCCTCTGCCAGTTCCTCAGCTTTGGATATCGATGGCAGGATCAAAAGGTGATGTACTCGGTCCTTATCCTCGATCTCAGTCGTGGGGATGAAATGAGTATCATTGATAATAATAGTCTCATTATCCGTAGCGGCTAGTTTAATTTCCTCAAGCCATTTTGGATGAATGCAGTCTCCGGTAGCAACAAGGTCAATTCCTTTTTTCCTTGCTTCAATAGAAATTGTTGACAGCTCCATATTCTTGGAGCATGCCATGGAATATTTTGAATGAAGGTGAAGATCAGCATTGATCTGCATCAGATCATCTTACCCTATGTACCTTAGATCTTCATCTGTGGCAGTGTCTCTCAACATTTCCGGTTGCTGCTGCTGTTGCTGTTGTTTTGCTTCCATCAGGTTTGCAACGATTTTTTCCATATCCTTAGCTCTTTCTTCGAGTTCGCTGACATCTACTTCGATGTTCAGTATCTTACTAAGTAATGCGAGGAGTGCCTGTGCACTCTTAGGATCTACAAGGTATCCTGAAGTAAGTCCCATCAAGCATGCTGCCTTGATGTTCTTGAACATGCTGAGTCCGAGCAAAAGTCCGGAAGCGCCAACGATACCTCCTCCGGGTTCGTTTGGTTTGAATGTGACCTCATACTCTTTGAGTTCTGTCACCATATCAAGATCATTGGAAGCGCCCATGACCTCATCAGTATGTGTCAATTGACCTGTGGGGTAGCCGCCAAGGGTGAATATCCTCTTCACTCCGAGTTCTTCAGCAATGTCAATGTAAATTGTACCTAGCTCGTAATGTCCTTCTGTGCTAGTGCTTTGATGATCGCCTGCAAGAAGTACTATGTCATTTCCGTTAGCTTTGCAAACGTATATCTCGTTATTGACGAGTTTGACAGTACTCTCTTCGTTCACCATTACCTGTGGTGGAAAATGGGGGGAATATATCTCAAATACCTTTTCAGCATCGAGCTTTTCAATAAGGTGGTCAACAACAAGTTTACCTACATGCCCGACTCCGGGGAGTCCTACAAGAAGTGTGGCATTCTCCAGTTGGATGTCTTCCTTAAGGCGAATTACGGTTGTTTCACGCATGTTCCATCTCCTTCTTTTTAGAGATTCGTCTATATTTCCCATAAGGATCAAGTGGAGAAAATCGTGCCGGAAGGGGATTGCCTGAGCTCTCACCACATTCCGGACAGTTGTCTTTCAGCGTATAAATATTGCATTGGGGGCATCTTCGAAGCTTATTTCCCAATGAAAATCACGCCTTTGCTGTTTCTATATGCCTGTGGAAAATACCTTTTCCGCCCTTCTTCTCAATGGTTTCGATAGCTTCTTCAGAAGCCTTCTTCAAAGCAGCTTCAGCGGTCTTGTACTCTGGTGCGATTACCTTTATCCTGTATCTTGGTGCACCGGTGTAAGTGACATCTATCCTTACATCGTCTATTTTGACCTTTGCTGCTGCTTTCAATGCTTTCTTTATTAGCTCGATCCCGTCAGGAAGGTTGCTTGTAAGGTCCACATATCCTGCGATATCTACGAATGGAAGTTTAATATTCTCTTGGGCGATACTGACTATCTTTTCAGCAAGTTCCTTGCCGATGGCAATGCCTTCGAAAGCCTCTTCGCCATTGATGGTAGCTTCTTCAAAAGCTATGTAGCAACTTCCGAACTCATCCGAAAGAATCTTCTTTACCCCTTCCATCTCTTCCTGACTGGTGCCCATGTCCTCTGCTACGAACTGAAGCCATTTTGTAGCTTTTTGTTCGTTCTTCCAGTCCTGTATCTTTGCACGCTTCTGGTGTTCGTTCACATCTTTCAATGAAAGATCGATGTGACGTCGGTTTGGATCTACGTTCAGCACTTTGCAGACGATCTTTTGTCCTTCCCTTACGTAGTCACGAACATATTTTACCCAGCCGGCTTTGACCTCGGAGATATGGATGAATCCTTCCTTGCCTCCATATTCTTCAAGAGTGGTATAGGCCCCAAAGTCGACTACGTTCTTTACAGTACAAACTACAAAGTCGCCGCTTTCTGGCCAATTATTATTTTCCATTCTACACCCTTTATTCAAGGACTTCCAGGATATGTGTTGTTATTGTTGACTTTCCGCCGGTAGACTCCGCGAGTGTTCTTCCACAAACAAGGCAGGTCACCTTGCGGCTTGCACTACCAAAGATCACCTGTTCGTTAGAACAGTCGTTACATTTTACACGTAAAAATCTGCTTTTAGGGTTTGTCATGATCATCATTCCTTAAACTCGAATTTCTTTGCTCTGAAACATGGTCTCTGGTGGGACTTGTTGCAAGTTGTGCAGCGGTATTTGAGCTGTACTCTCTTGGTTGGTTTGTCTCCTCCAGGAACCTTTGAGAACTTACCACTGTTTCCTATACCAGTCTGTCTCTTTTTCTGCCTTGCGATATGTGTCATTGCCGATGCTTTGCCTTTTTTCACTCTTTCTGCAATGTGTTCAGTGTGAGTTTTGCAGGATGGGCAATAAGTTCTGAACCTCTTTGGAATTTTCATTATTTACACCTTCTATCAATTTGAATTTGTTATCTTTGTAATAAGATGAGCTGCGCCTCGTTTTACCAGAACGTTTGCGTTCATTGCGGGTAAAACAACAACATCTTCTGCATGAGTAGTATAATTTCGTTTATCTACGGCATTGAATGTCGGTAGGTCTTTCAATATTCGGACAACAAAGTATTCTTCATTTATATTCCTTTTGGCTATCTCTGACTTTCCATTGTCTTCAATACCAGCAGGAATTTCTGCGACTGCTACTTTCTCTCTCTCTTTGACAGTATCTGTAGCAGCATTGTTCGCTTCCTGGACCCTTGTTTCCGCAGGTTCGACCTTCTCTACATTAAAACTTGCTGTAGGATCCAGTATGGGTTCCAGTAATTCTCCTCTTGCGATCTGTATTGCAAAAAGGGTTGCTTCATATACTTTCTTCTCCTCAGGAAGGAGCTTGTCAAGGTCCTGTTTTGGTGAACTGCTGGAGAACGCATTCGAAGTTGCCCTCGATGTTATTTTGCGTATGCGCCTGATGAATATGGTCTCCACATCGTTGATGGCACTTTGAAGCTCATCTTCAAGGATCTTCGATTCGGGAGAACGCTGGTTACTTATCTGCCTTATCTCGCCTTCCAGTTCATGGATATATTTGTCCACAAGGACATAGAACCCATGGGGTAATCCTCTTAATGCGGAACTGTTCTCTTCACGGAGTATGCTCTTAAGCTCATTACGGTCCATATTCTGCTGCACCTCTGCACATTAGGTAGATAGCTGCATATTCCGGTAGTTCCTGCACACCTTCTTCAACATAGAGGTCCTTACCTTTCATCTGTACGGCAAAAGGTCTTATCACTTTTAATTTTACCGGCTTGTCCGAAAACACAACGGCATCGTTCAACGGGTCAAACTCCTCAAGCTGTGCGATGGACAACGATGTGACACACATCCCCGATTTCCCATGCAATGATCCCGGAAGGCGAATAAGGCGTTTTATATCTCCTGTGACCGGCTCATCCACACTTGCAGAAAGCTCTGTGACCGATCTTTCGGCAAGGGTCTGTATAATATCCTTGTTCACACGTGACAAAGCTTCCATATTTCCTTTTTTGAGCAGATCTACCTGGGTATCGTCCCTTAATATCTCCACTATCTGCTTTGATGTTTTCTTCCCGATCCCCTTAAATCCGGTGAAAAGTTTTTCCGCATCCTCTTTTGCTGCCAGATCTCTCAGGTATGCTATCATATGACGGTTTATCCTTTCACCCCAACCTCCGTCATCTTCGGAAGGGAATACGTTCATTGTTGCCTTCTCACTTCCGGCATCTCCACTAATACCTTTTTTTACAAATATTTTATCAAGGTTCAGTCCTCTTCCGCTGATATAATCAACTATCTCCCTTCTTTCTGCACTTTCAAGGGAGAGCACACGCGGATCGCTTATGTGGAAGTGATAGCCTCTTCCTCCTGAAAAGACCGCCCCGATGTCCTCTTCCTTGAACCCGAAATCGTTTGTCAGGAGGTCATAGAGCTTCAATGTCTCCTTTTTGACATGTTCGAGCATATCAGAATATGAATTGGGTGCTCCCGGGATATGGTCTGCATCAAGGTCAAATATAAGGTCTGCAGCCAGCCACTGCTTTTCTTTCATGGTCGGCGCGTTCGGATACGTATAATATGCAACGGAATAATATACATGAGCAGGTGCCATTCCTGTAAGATAGTCCTCAACCTCTCCTGCAGAACCAAATGCCTTATGCCTTCTCATCACGGTTTCCGGCATCTCGTCAAAAGAAATAACTCCCCATTCTCTCTCTGGCAGCCTTGCAGGTAGATGAATTTCAGCGGTCCTGTAATATTCCTGGAATTTCGATTTGAGATAATGTTTGGTTTTGAGATCCATGTATAATTTTCCAATAATTCGGTGATCGTTGGTTTCAACCAATTGATGCATTAATACTATTTCTTTATTGCTTAATCTAGAGCATCTCTGATAATTTCAGATGAGCTAAGATGGATAAACCTTAAGTCCGGTCGGAAGGTATAAGCACGTATGAAACAGGAGATGACGAGTGCAGATGTAGCTGCTCTTGTATCTGAACTTGGCGAGGGGGAAGGTTCCCTTATCGATTCCAAGATCGGAAAGATATATCAGCCGGCACCGGATGAGATCAGGATAAATCTCTTTATATTTGGGAAAGGTCGGGACAACCTGGTGATACAGGCAGGCAAAAGGGCACACATGAGCAATTATGTGCGTGAAAGCCCTAAAACCCCGCAGGCTTTTCCAATGCTGCTTAGAAAACATATCCTCGGTGGAAGGATCACTTCTATAAAGCAATATGATTTTGACAGGATAATCGAGATCGGGGCAATACGTGGAGGTATCGAGACCATCCTCGTCTGCGAACTGTTCTCGCGTGGTAATATTGTTCTTTTGAACAGTGACAGGAAGATCATCCTGCCTATGAAACCCGTCACCTTCAAGGGCAGGCGTATTCGCAGTGGCGAAATATATGAATATCCTGAAGCGCAACTAAGTCCTCTTGATGTCGATGCTAATGTAATGTCCGAGCGCTTCCTTTCTTCGGATTCAAATGTTGTCAGGACGATAGCGACAAGTTATAATCTTGGGGGGGTCCTTGCAGAAGAGGTCTGTTTAAGGGCAGGTGTGGATAAGAATACCTCTGCAAAGGTTGCAAGTCCTGAGGAAGTGGCTGCACTCAGCAAAGCTATTACAAACGTTTTTGCTCCGATCGTCAACCATGAACTAAAGCCCTGTATCATAAAGAAGACTGTGAAAGACGAGTTACAGGCAGTGGATGTACTTCCTCTGGAGCTTATGCAATACTCCGATGCTGAAAAGGAATTTTACCCTTCGTTCAATAAGGCTCTCGATGAGTTCTTTGGTAAAAAGGCATCTGAAGAGGTCATAGAACAGGTAGTTGCTAAAAAGAAGGAAAAAGAGGACGTATTTGAAAGACGTCTGAGGAAACAGCAGGAAGCCATACTGAAATTTGAAAAGGATGTGACTAAGTACACACTGATCGCCGAAAGCATCTATGGAAATTATCAGACAGTAGAAGAGGTTCTCTCTGTTCTCGAAGATGCCCGGGATAAGGGCTATTCCTGGAAAGATATCTGGGATACTCTTAAGAAAGCAAAAGATACCCTTCCAGCAGCGAAGGCTATAGTAAGCATCGATCAGGCGGAAGGGAGTGTGTTAGTAGATCTTGATGTCGTAAATGCGAATATCAATATTCGTAAGACCATTCCTCAAAATGCTCAGATGTATTATAATAAGGCCAAGAAGATCAGCAAAAAGCGAGACGGGGCCTTGATTGCTATCGAAGATACGAAAAGAGCAATGAAAAAGCGGGAACAGAAAGTTTCTAAAAGGCGAAAGGCCGTCTTCAAGAAGCACTGGTATGACCGGTTCAGGTGGTTCTTCTCATCCGATGGTTTCCTTGTTATCGGCGGAAGGGATTCTGATACGAACGAGGAGATCGTGAAGAAGTATATGGAAAAACGTGACATCGTTTTCCATACTCAGGTTCCCGGAGCTCCTATAACTGTAATTAAGACCGAAGGAAAGGATATCCCTGAAACTACCCTCGAAGAAGCGGCAAGGTTTGTCGTATCTTATTCAAGTGTCTGGAAAGCCGGGCAGTTCAGTGGGGATTGCTACTGGATAAAGCCTGAACAGGTATCAAAGACGCCTGAATCCGGTGAGTATCTTAAAAAAGGTGCTTTCATCATTCGGGGTGAACGTAATTATTACAAGGATGTTCCTGTTGGTGTTGCCATAGGTCTTGATCTGGGTGCTGAAACGCGTGTTATCGGTGGACCTTTGTCTGCGGTACAGGCCAATGGGAAGTATGTGATAGAGGTCATGCCCGGCAAGTTCAATCAGAACGATATTTCCAAGAAGTTATATCGTATGTATGTCGATGAGCTGAAAGACCCTTCCTTTGTCAAACAGATCGCATCACCTGACAGAATTGCAAGAATGCTTCCTCCGGGTGAATCGGATATCAGGAAATAACGGTTTCCGTTATGGATATATGGGCTGGAAACAATATCGGGTATTATCATGAGGGTAACAAAAAGAGACCTGAAACACAACAGGGAAGGGGAGATCTCCCTGACCCCGGAAACGCTTGATGATCTGTGGCACCTGAAATATATCATCGAGAAGGGCGACCTGGTCTTTTCTCTCACTAAAAGGAAAGCGGATTCTGCAGCCGATAAGCTCAGACCCGAAAAGGCCGAAAAGAAGACCGTACGCCTCGGCGTGAGGGTCGAGGATGTTGAGTTCCATAAGTTCTCTAACCGTCTGCGGGTCCATGGTCTTATTGAACATGGAATGGATGCGGGTTTTTATCATACGTTGAACATTGAAGATGGTACGAACCTTTCCATCACTAAATACTGGAAAAAGGACCAGTTAGAACGTGTTAATGAAGCGGAAGCAGCTTCCAAAAGACCCAAGGTCATTCTCGTGGCAATCGAAGAAGGGGATGCGGACATTGGTTTTGTACGTCATTATGGAATTGAGATATACTCTCATATAACTCAGTCTTCCGGTAAAGGGGAAGGCACGCTTCGAGAAGTGTTCTTCAGTACCATTTTTGACCAACTGACCCATGCAATGAGTGGAACTGAGTCGGTGGTAGTTTCAGGTCCTGGTTTTACTAAAGATGATTTCATGAAGTATGCATCGTCTAAGAACTCGGATCTTGTGGCAGGTATCCTTGTTGAGGATACTTCTTCCATAGGCATGTCCGGCTTCCAGGAAGTTCTTCGAAGGGGTGCTGTCGACCGTATCATGGAAGAGTCAAGGATCGCAAGGGAAGCCTCTCTCATGGAAAGCCTCTTAAAAGAGATAGCACTTGATGGCAAGGTTGCCTATGGTATGGATGAAGTGAAGCAGGCGATCGATTTCGGTGCTGTGAAAACCCTTCTGGTTGCTGATGAGATGCTTCGTCTTGAGAGGGAATCCGGCAACATTGACGGTCTTATACAGAACGTTGAACGTTCACAGGGGAAAATGGTCGTTTTCAGCACAGAATTCGAACCTGGTCAAAGATTACATTCACTTGGTGGAATTGCAGCGATCTTGCGATTTAAGATATGAGGGGTTCGCAAGCATCGCACATTTATTTTTGTAAGGATGGTCTTTCCATATAGTCAAGGCATAGCAGTTCCTTTCCGTCCATATATATGCGTACGGTTCCGCCGGATTCTGATATCGTTACTGCTATGGCGAAGGTGTCTCTTGTAATGGCTGCAGCTGAGACATGTCGTCCTCCCAATCCTTTTTCTATGTCTATTTCCTTCGCATCGACATCGAGGTATCTGCCGGCAGCCTGAACAATACCTTCTTTTGAAATCACGAACACACCATCTAGAAGTGCGAACTCCTTTACTGATTCCCAGTTCTTCTTATCCAGTAGGTTGCGATGTTCGTCCTTGTGTCCTGCGTAAGGGTTGAGTATCATCTGGTGGGAACGCTGCAATACTTCTTCGATATCTCCCAAAATGAATGCCGTTCCTATCTTATGGCCCTCTCTTCCAGAGGCTGCAATGTCAAATGCAATTGCTAAAGCTGCACGCATGACCTCGGGATCGATCCTTTCTTCACATTCCTGGAGGGTTCTAATGAGCGGGCTTTGTGATACTTCGTGGGTTACAATGGCACCGGATTCTCTGGTCTGTATGAGGCCTACGATAGTTCCCGTTCGAAGCTCACCTATGATATGTTCGATTGCAGCAGCCTGTTCTATATGTTGGGTATTGCTGCTGGCCTCTCTTGACATTGGTTCCAGAATGTTCTTCAGTCTTTTTTCGTCTTCCTGGCTGTCAGATATAAGGTTGTCGATGATGCTCTTTTGGCGGCGTGGTACATAATATATGGGTATATTTGTCTCAATACCCTCAAGGTCAAAATCTCCGGACACTATTATGGCAGGTGAGCAGAGCTCTTCTGCGATCTTGATCGCATGTTTTGCTAGAATTCCTGTTGTGTCCATGGTACCCATATCATTCCTCTAAATTACGAAATCATTGCTTGTTATTTATTATGTACATTCCTGATATATTATATTATAGTCAAAACAATTACTTAAATTAATTTGACAGTAATGCTTAACAGGCATACATGTTTTAATTCTTATTATGTCACGAATATTTATTGCGGTGGACCTTCCGTCTTCTGTACGTGGGGAACTTATTGATGTCCTTTCTTCATTCGAGGGTTTTAAGCTAAAGCTTGTTTCTCCTGAACTTATACATATTACATTGAAGTTTCTCGGTGAGGTTTCAGATGATATGGTGTCGGATATTGCATCTTCATTAGATGGTATTGAATGCATGCCATTTAATGCGAATATCAAAGGTGTTGGTGTTTTCCCCAACTTAAGCTCTCCCAGGGTTGTCTGGCTTGGGGCTAAAGGGAATTTCAAGCAACTCCATGATGATGTGGAAGCAAGTCTTTCAAGGCTCGATTTCGAGAAAGATAAAAGGGAATTTACCGCACATGCAACTCTGGGTCGTATCAAGTTCATGCCTAAAGGACAGATGGAAGGGTTCTTAGCTGTACTTGATAAGCTCAAAGAGGTAGACCTTGGGGAAATAAAGGTCGATAAGGTCCTTTTGATGAAAAGTACTCTTACTCCTTATGGTCCTGTTTATGAGACAATGCATGAGGTTCTTTTAGGACGAAAATAAACTATATGCAAAAAAGTGGGGTATGGTATCTCATACCCCTTCATGTCAGATATTTGTATCTTCGTATGTTGTGAATCCACTGGACCGAAGTATCCTTTTATCGGATGTGATGATCAGGCATTCGATACCTTCAAGGCTTTCAATAAGCTCCAATCCTTCCTTTTCACCGAGTACGAACACTGTGGTTGCGAGTGCATCTGCATCCATTGTGGTCTCTGCGATAACTGTTGCACTTATGAGTTCCTGGGATGAATATCCTGTTCTTGGGTCGGATATGTGGGATACCTTTGCAGCATCACTGAAATATCGTTCGTAGTTCCCACTTGTGGCAACAGCCATGTTCTCCAGTTGCATGACCGCTATGAAATCGCCTTGTTTTTCAGGGTTCTGTAACCCTACGGTCCATTTGCTTCCATCTGGTTTTGTGCCGATGTAACGCCCGTCTCCGCCGGCATCCACAAAGCAGCTCTCTATTCCGTCATCGATAAGGGACTCTATTGCCTGGTCAACAGCATATCCTTTTGCTATGCCTCCAAGAACTATCTTCATTCCGGGTTCCGTATAGATGGTATTTCCTTCAATGACTATCTTTTTGTAGTCAACAAGTTCCAGAGTGGTGTCTATCTCTTCCTGGGTTGGTGGCTGGTAAGTTCCACCGGGGCTGAACTTAGCTGACCACAGGTCGAGTATCGGTTTTATTGTTATGTCAAATGCACCGTTGCTTATACTGGAGTAATATGTGGACCGGCCAATAACGAAAAATAGTTCCTCTGAAGCGTTTTCGAGTCTGTTGTTCTCATTCAGCAGATTGAGCTGGCTGTCATTCTTATAGCTGCTCATCAGTTCGTCAGTTTGGGCTACTCTTCCAAAAGCTTTATCCACAGTTTGTACCGCATGGTCTGTGTCATAATCATATATTGCAGCTGTAACCGTGGTATCCATTATACTGCGACTGTCTGTGTAGAAGATTGGGTCATTTTGTAACAAATCACTCTCTTGATAGTCATATAACTGTGTAAATGATATTGAAACTATAACGATTAATACAAACAATAAAACCGCTCTCATGTCCATGGCGTAGGGATAGATGCGCTTGATATTAAGCTTATTTAGAAACATATAAATATTGGTAATCAATGATTCTGGCAATTATATTAATCCGTTAAATGTTAATTATTATTCATTTAGGAAGTGTCAGTATGAGTGATTCTAATGCAGGATTAGCTTCTGGAGGTATTGCTGGGAAGGACAAATACCTTGCAGTTGCTATCCATCAGATCATTGAAGAGTATGGCTGGAAAGGGATTGAGAAGAATTTTGGTGCTGATCATAAGATGATCTATGTCAAGTCCGGTTCTTTATTGGACAAGATAGAAGTGAAAGCACATAAGGTTGGAAATCGCCTGGATGTTAATTTTTTGGGTATAACTCCAAAGAAAGGACTTTTAGACAAAATTTTCGATTTTAATGTACGTGAGATTCCCAAAACCTTTGAGCTGCACAAGTATGTTTCCGATGACATGAACGTTCTGGAGAAACAGCACTTATCGACCATCATTGAGGTCGTGCTCAAAGAGTTGGAGGACGTGGCGCAGGATAAATGAGGGGTTTTTATGGCAAGGTTAGAAATAATTCTATTAGGAGCTGCTATTTTCATCTTTGCTTTTGCAGGTGTTTTTGCCGGCATGGGGTATAGTGGGAATGAAGCTATTGCTACTCACTATATGACCGAGGGAGAATGGTCCGATTCAAGCTGTGGTGGTTGTCACTTTACAGCACCTGACCATGTGGCTACCAATACCCATATCCAGAGGGATATTGGGGAATGGGAACCACTGACCAATTTTGATATCGAGGTCGAAGGTGAAGCTGAATGGGTGAAGAACTTTGGTGCTTATCATCCAGGTGGCGGAGTGCTTGATGAGTATGGTGTGGATGCAGATTGTATGATCTGTCATGAGCAGTATGGCGAATATGATTTTGATGCTCGTGCTGAGTCGTTTGCTGCAGGCGATTTTGAAAACGCGAATGCTGCAGCAATGGAAGCTGCAAATGTTAAAGTGCAACAGGATACTATTCGTAAGATCACTTACGTGGGAAATGCTGTGACCCCGCTTCCATTGTTGTTATTATTCCACGATTCTGTTAATGGTGCACCTGTTAAGGAATCCTGTTCTGATAACTGTCATGTTACAAATGTGGAGACCACTGCTGTTACATGGGCATCAGAGGATTACCATAAGTTCGATGCACATGCAGATGTAAATTGTGTGGAATGTCATGAGATATCCCAGTCCAGTATGTTCGTTAAGCAGGACCTTGAAAATATACATGAGATCGAGGCAGAAACGAAGAGCTGTGCTGATCCTGGTTGCCATGAAGGTATTTCACATGGACCTATAGTCGATGCACACGAGACTGTTGCATGCGAGTCCTGTCATATTCCAGCCCTTCCAGGCGGAGATCTTGGTGGTGTGACCCCACTTGCTTCATTTGACTGGTCTAATGGGGAAAGGGTAGATTCCTACAAGGATGATAGCTTCGAACCGGTTCTTGCATGGTCCAATGGACTTGAAGGGCATGATTTGCCTGCCACTGATGGTAGGGGTGAAGCTGGTGTTCTTCTTGAACCGTTCAATGTTGTGACTGGTATCTGGTGGGATGCTGGCATTAACAGTGATATCGTCAATTCACCAAATACCAGTATGGGGCTAGGTGATGCGATACCTGTGTCAGATGTTAAGGCTGCAGATTCCAATGATGATGGTGTTGTAACCGTTGATGAAATGAGAAGCTTTGATGGGGGTATCGATGGTAATGCAGATTATCCGAATGCGGTTCTTAGGACAGTTGAGCTTTACTACAAGCTGAGCCATAATATCGCAAGCTCGGAAGTAGGTCTTGCAGATCCTCTTGCTTGTGCGGATTGTCATGGATCAACTGCGGATGCTATCGATTGGGAGTCCATTGGGTTCATTTCGGATCCTGCAGAGACCGACCCTCCAACTGATTTCACATTAAAGGATATTGGCGTGACCATTCCTGGAGCAAAGCCTCCTGAGGTTGAAAGGGAGCCTGCATTCTAAGGAGTTGATTGTCGTGACGAATGTATATGTTATGGAAAAGATCCCTGAAAAGATCATAATTCCCTTGAAACAGCACGATGGGTGTCTTTGTACACCTCTTGTGAGCAAAGGGGATATGGTGGCAATGGGACAGAAGATCGGGGAGTGCGAATGTTATGATTCGGCTTCCATCCATTCAAGTGTTTGCGGAGAGGTTATCTCTATCGAAGAGGCTGCTAATCCGAATGGAACAAAAGTGAACAGTGTTATCATACAGCCGACTGAAGATGTCGAATGTGTTGATTTTACACCGGTAAAGGATGTTTCTGCATCTAAACTCGTGGATGTTATCAAGGATGCTGGTATCGTAGAACACTATGGCACTCCTACTCATAAGGTCCTGAAACCGGAAGGGAAGCAGATCGATACAGTTCTGATAAACGCAACTTCTTCGGAATGGATTGGCGGGCACTATGATACATCTGCACAGTATGCCTTCCAGATGATCGGTGCTTTGAAGTTGCTGATGAAGGCTGCAGGTGCTTCAAAAGGTGCGGTCGTGCTAAGAAATGATGACCTTGAGTCAATTAGTGCTTTTGACCACCTGAGAGTCGATGGTAAGTTGTTGACAGTTGCTCCTTTGATGGGTAAGCGAAAACTCAGCTATTACTTCAAGGACCAGGGCTCAGACATCATAGTGGTTTCCCAGGAACGCATTTATGGTCAGAAGATCCTTGACCTTTTGACCTATAATCTGACCGGAAGAAGAGTTTCGTTCTGTTGTGATCCTACTGATGTAGGTGTTGCTATTTGTGGTGTGAAGTCTGCAAAGGCATTGTATGATGCAGTGCATGAAGGCAGACCGTACATAGAAACAGTAGTTTCCGTTTCCGGTAAGGTCAATAGCCCAAAGAAGATCCTGGTCAAGATCGGTACTCCTTTCAAGGATGTTATCGATGCATGTGGTGGTTACATGGGTGATACGGGCAAACTCATTGCAAATGGTGCTGTCACAGGTGTGGCACAGTACACCGATGATGTCCCGGTTACCAAGATGACAACTTCTATTACGGTTTTGTCCGCAGATGAGGTCATAAGGGATGTGTCAATTGACTGTACTCACTGTGCAAGATGTGTGGATGTTTGTCCTGTGGACCTTATTCCAAGCAGGATAACTGCTTTTGCAGACCAGGGTCGTTTCGATGAGTGTCGCCAGATGAATATTTTGAATTGTGTGGAATGTGGCAGATGCTCAGCTGTCTGTCCTTCCAAGATACATTTGTTACAGCTTATCAGATATGCAAAGAATTCCATTGAGAATGCATATGAAGACCTTTCTTCAAAGGAATCTCCTGCGAATCTGAAATTAGGCTGCGGCTGTAGCGGAGGTAACTAATATGACCTTTACGATCTCAGCTCCACCTCATAAGAAAGAAAATATCACTTTTAAGAAGATAATGTGGGCAAAGGTCCTTGCTCTTATGCCTGTAGTCCTTTTGTCCGTATATTTGTTCGGTCTTCCTGCCATAGGGCTGGTGGCTGCAAGTATCTTTGCAGCGATAGCGACCGAAGCAGCTATACAGAAAGCATTTGGCCAGAAGATAACTATCGCCGACGGACATGCAGTGTTGATCGGTCTGATGGTAGCTATGATAATTCCACCGGAAGTTCCCCTCTGGATACCTATGATAGGAACTGTTTTTGCTGTTGGTATTGGAAAGCATGCTTTTGGGGGCATTGGTTCCTATATTTTCAATCCAGTCCTCGCTGCATGGATTTTCCTGTCGTTGGCATGGGGTTCAATAATGGCTCCTGCATCCTATCCTCAGACAAGTGTCTTATTTGAGCTGGTTCTTGAGAATGGGGCAGGGGTAATGGCTGGAGTGTCACCTTTCTTCATTTTACTTGCAGGTGCAGTCCTTATATTTCGCAGGTACATCGAATGGAGAATTCCTGTGGCTTTCTTTGTGACAACGGTACTGCTCGCATTCTTACTGGGTGACAGTCTGTCCTATGTTGTTCTTGGGGTTGTAGTGTTTGGTGTTCTTTTCATAGCGACCGATACTTCAACTTCACCCACGACAAAGAACGGTCGTGTGATCTATGGTATCGTTTGTGGTGTTCTTGTAGTTGTATATGGGCACTTTGCAAATTATGTAGATGGGACTTTCTATGGTCTGTTCCTTGCAAACTGTGTTGCTTCACTGATCGATAACAATACCCTTCCGGCATCATACGGTACTGAGACATTCTTACAACGTAAGTACAGGAGCATTGTTTCAAAGATGCCTTTCAAGGACCGTCTGGAGGTGTTCTTAGATGACTGATTCCAATAAAGATATTGTAATAATTATAGGTAAATTGGTATTGATCTCGGTCATTGCTTCAGCCCTTCTGGCTGTGACCTTTGTGCCTACGAATGAACAATTGAAGAAGAACTATGCAGAAGCAAGGACATCTACTCTTGCAGAGGTCATGCCCTCCGCAGCAGAGTTCGAGGCAATATATGGTGACACTGTCATAAATGACGAGGGTGACAAGGAGATCCTCTATTATCGTGCAAAGGATGGTTCCGGTAATCTCGTAGGATATGCTTTCTTCAGAAAACAAGTAGGCGCTCAGGGACTTATCGAAGTGGCAGGCGGTGTTGACTCTTCGTTCAATGCAATTACCGGTATAGGCATCATGGCTCATACTGAGACTCCCGGACTTGGTTCTAAGATCGCTGATGATCCCTTCAAGAGCCAGTTCACCAATGTGAAGGTTGCAGATCTCAGCCTTTCAAAGTCAGGTGGGGCTATTGATTCTATCACAGGTGCTACGATATCCTCGCAGGCAGTAATAGATGCCCTGAATGAACAGGTTGGAGACATTAAAGTGGCAGAGGCCTAAACGGAGGTGTAGATATGGATCCCTTAAGTGAATTTATTCGTGGAATTACAAAAGATAATCCTATATTTGGTCTGGTATTGGGTCTCTGTCCTACACTGGCAGTTACCACATCCATTGACAATGCGATCGGTATGTCAGCAGGGACAGCATTTGTTCTGATCTGTTCCAACCTCATGGTATCAGGTTTGAGGAAGCAGATCCCTGCTGCTGTAAGATTGCCGATATTCATTTTGATAATCGCAACATTCGTTTCCATTGTAAAGATGGTCATGGAAGCTTATTTCCCGTCGATGTTTGCGGCATTAGGTGTGTTCATTCCCCTGATAGTCGTGAACTGTATCATCATCGGTCGTGCGGAAGCTTATGCTAATAAGAACAATATGTTCTATTCATTGATCGATGCTTTAGGAAGTTCTGCAGGTTTCCTTCTTGTGCTGGTACTGATCGGTGGGATAAGGGAGCTTCTCGGAACCGGTGGGATCGCGATCTTTGGAACTCAGCTTTTAAGCATTCCTATCAATCCGATAACCTTCATGATACTGTCACCAGGAGCATTTTTGACAATAGGTATTCTCATGGCAATAGTAAATCACATAAGAGCAAAGAAGCTTGCAAGGGGTGGCTAATATGGTCGCTGACGCAAGTCTTTTCCAGATATTCATGGATGGTGTGTTCATCAAGAACTTCCTTATCATCCAGTTCCTTGGTCTGTGTTCCTTTGTAGGTGTGACCAAGGATACAAAGAGTGCTGCGGGCATGTCCGGAGCTGTCATTTTCGTAATGACGCTGGCAGCGACAGTGTCTTTCCTTATCTATAACTTTGTGCTCGTTCCACTAAAGCTAGAGTTCCTTGATCTTATTAGCTTCATTGTGGTAATTGCAGCACTTGTACAGCTTGTAGAGTTCGTTGTAAGGAAGAATGTACCTTCACTTTATCGTTCACTAGGTATCTACCTGCCTCTTATTACGACAAATTGTGCAGTTCTCGGTGTAGTATTGCTCAATGTTCTGAATGAATACTCTTTCATACAGAGTGTCGTTTTCGGCGCTTCGGCAGGTCTTGGTTATGCACTGGTAATGTTGATGATGTCCGGCATCAGAGAAAGGACTACTCTTGTGAACGTCCCGTCATCAATGCGTGGTTTACCCCATGCGTTCCTTATTGCGACAATGCTGTCTATGGCATTTGTTAACTACTTTGGAGTGATCCCCTTATGAGTCTGACTACATTGATAATTCAGGCAATGGCCACCCTTGGTGGTCTTGGCCTTGTTATAGGCATCATGCTGATCGCAGCATCAAGGATGTTCAAGGTCGAGACAAATCCTCTTGTTGAGGAGGTCGTTGAGATCCTGCCAGGTGCAAATTGCGGTGCTTGTGGTTATGCGGGATGTGCAGACTTTGCGGAGAAGGTAGTTGCTGAAGATGCACCTCTTGATGGCTGTCCTGTTGGAGGTTTTGATACTGCTAAGGCGATCGGTGCTATCATTGGTCAGGAAGTTTCAGAATCCGAGAAGGAATATCCATATGTCAGATGTGGTGGTGGTATCCGCTGTGTCGACAGGTTCGATTATGTAGGTATTGAAGATTGTACTGCTGTCATCATGCTTTCAGATGGTGAAAAGGGCTGTAATTACGGCTGTATGGGCCGCGGTACCTGTGTTCGTGCATGTCCATTCGGTGCTATTTCCATTGACGAGAACCGCCTTCCATCTGTGAATAAGAACCTCTGTACGAGCTGTGGTCTTTGTCTCGCAGCATGTCCAAACGATATTCTGATGTTTGCAAAGGACTCTGAGCGAGTTCATGTCCAGTGCAATTCACATGACAAAGGAAAGGCCGTAAAGGCTGTCTGTGAAGTTGGATGTATTGGCTGTAAGATATGTGAGAAGAACTGTCCTGAAGATGCTATCAAGGTTACGAATTTCCTTGCAGAGATCGATCAGGATAAATGTACTGCTTGTGGTATATGTGTCGAGAAATGTCCGCAGAACTGTATTGAAATGAGATAAGGAGTGAGTTGAATGACATATAAGACTTCTATAGGATTCAACGAGAACATTGTGGCAGTATTGTGTTATCTTGGATTCTGGATGACTGGTGTTTTGTTCCTTTTCGTTGAAAAGGAGAATAAGTTCGTTCGTTTCCATGCAATTCAGTCAGCAATGGTCTTCATGATCCTTACTGCGATCGTCTTCCTCATTGGATGGGTTCCATACGTTGGCTGGTTACTTGCAGATTTTGTAGGTTTCTTTTCCCTTTTCCTTTGGGCATTGTTCATGTTCATGGCATGGAGAGGTTCAAGGCTCAAAGTACCTGTCATTGGAAAGATCGCATACAACTATGTTTACCAGTGAGTCCGGATCTTTCCGGTCTCAATTCCAATTTTCATGTGCATCTTGCACATGACCTTTGTTTATTTTTTATGAACTATGGTCTTTCTCACGAAAGATTAAAAAGTATTATCAACCTTATTCCTGCATCGTTAATCCAATTCGCAATTGAATGGAGGGTTCTAAATAAAAGAAGAGATATGGATCGAAAAATACAGGCCTTTTAAGCTTGAAGATGTCGTAGGTCAAAAAGAGACAACTGAAAGGCTGATATCCTATGTAAGGTCTGGAAATCTTCCTCACTTATTGTTCTCAGGTCCTCCGGGAGTAGGCAAGACCGCCACTGCAGTCTCAATTGCAAGGGAACTTTTTAAAGATGACTGGCGTGAGAACTTCACAGAGCTTAATGCATCGGACGAGCGTGGTATCGATGTGGTCAGGACCAAGATCAAGAATTTTGCAAAAACCTCTCCTATCGGTGGTGCGAATTTCAAGATCATCTTCCTTGATGAAGCCGATGCATTGACCTCTGATGCACAATCCGCTTTGCGCCGTACAATGGAAAAATATACAAGTAACTGTCGTTTCATTCTTTCCTGCAATTACTCTTCAAAGATAATCGAACCAATTCAGTCAAGATGTGCAGTTTACAGGTTCCGCCACCTTGCAGATGATTCCGTTGGTGAACGATGTCGCCATGTGGCTGAAAAAGAGGGTCTTACCATCGCCGATGATGGGATGGATGCTTTGAAGTATGTTGCACAGGGTGACATGAGGAAAGCAATAAATGCACTTCAGGCTGCAGCATTGTTCGATACCACCATTCACAAGGATGCGATCTATAGAATAACTGCGACCGCTCATCCGGAAGAGATAGCCGAACTTTTGAAAATAGCTCTTTCAGGAAACTTCATATCTGCACGCAAGAAACTTGATTCTCTAATGCTCGAAAAAGGTCTTTCAGGGGAAGATGTTGTAGTGCAGATATATCGTGCCATCTTTGATATGGATGTTTCCGGTAAGAAACTGGTGGCCTTGATGGATATGATCGGTGAGGTAGATTTCAGGCTCACTGAAGGTGCCAATGAAAGGATACAGCTCGATGCTCTACTGGCCCATTTTGCACTGGCAGAGGAGCAATAAGGAATGCCTTTCGAGGAGCAATTAATTGAACTTCTTGTTAGCATCCCTTCCTGGTTTGCAACCATCATCCTGAGTGCTCTGCCTATTTCTGAGCTACGTGGTTCAATTCCGATAGCTATTGGTGTCTATGGGCTAGGTCCCATAGAGGCATACTTTTTAGCTGTGTTGGGAAATCTCATCCCTGTGATCCCGCTTTTACTTTTTCTGGAGCCGGTTTCGACCTTTCTGAGACGTTTCAAGGTAGGGGATGTGTTCTTCACATGGCTTTTCACAAGGACACGTCAAAAGCATTCTGAACGTATGGAAAAGTATGGGCCACTTGCTCTGACGCTGTTCGTTGCCATCCCTTTACCGATCACGGGTGCCTGGACCGGTTGTGCAGCAGCGTTCGTATTTGGAATAAAGTTCAGGCAAGCTTTACTGTCTATATTTGCAGGATTGTTGATCGCCGGAATTGTGGTCACTCTTGTAACTCTGGCTGGAATGGGTGCCCTTGAGATATTGAATTAAAAAATAGTGGGGAAGGTTCAATAGCGTGGCTTTGTGATCATTTCGTAAGCCAGTTTTATATCTTCCTCTTTTACTGTTTTTCTTCCTGCATGATTGGCGTATATTATTGCTTCCTTTGATATTTTTATCCCGTATGCTTCTATTATTTCCAAAAGGGCGGTTGCTGCAGGTTCGCTAACTCTTTCTGCATCTGCACTGCGTATCAACCTTTCTACGGAAGCCAATGGTAGTATTGTCATTCTTTAATCCCCTTATTTCTTTCTTATCGCTTTTTAATTGAATATATGCTCTTGATTTGGATAATTATATATATATACTTTTGTATTATAAAAAAAGCTGCGTATGCTTGTTCTTTCTAATATTATGGTCCTTAATATTTGTGGGTGTATCTTATTTATGGAAGAAATGCTTAGATTATGTGTACTGTCTCACTAAAAAGGGAGAATATTATGGATGAGAAATATGCGCCTCACATTGAGGAACTAACAAAGGCGCTTGCTAATGTCGATAGGTCCAAGGTCGAAGATGAATTTAATTTGCTGATCAATTATCGTGTTCCTATCAGTGAAGCAAAACGTACGATACTGAAAAAATTCCGATCATTAGATCCTGTGACGACTGATGTCAAAGACCTTTCTATAGGTGACAAAGGAGTGTTTCTGGAGGTTCGCATCCTTGATATTGGTGAAAGGACCGTTGATCTGAAAGGTGAAAGAACTACCATATTTTCTGGTGTTCTTGCAGACAGGTCTGGCTTATGTCCTTTTACGTCATGGAAACAACTCGCATTGAATGCCGGGGATGCGGTGCGGATAAGTAATGCAAGTGGCAAGAACTGGCATAATCGTGTAGAAGTGAGTATCAGTGCTTATTCCGAGGTCATATTGCTGGATGATAGTTCTCTTCCGGACATTTCTGAATTGTCTGTTACTCCTGTAAAGAAGCTCATCGATGTAGGTCCTTCTGATCTTTTTCTTAGTTCGGTGGCTGCGATCATTGACCTGTATCATCGAAATGTGGAAGTAAAGGGTGAAGATCTTACCATCATTGAAGGTGTTCTGGCCGATGAGACCGGTAGGTTGCCGTTTGTCTCGTGGTCTCCTCTGGATGGTATGGATATCGGTTCGATGATCCGTTTTAAAGATGCATCTGTGCGTATGTATCGTGGGGTTCCATCTATACATCTTGATAGTTCTATCCAAGTTGAATCGGTTGGTGCTGATGAAGATCTATCGTTCGATCCGTTGGCAGTGAACAAACCTCCTGAGCCAGTGCCCATCTCTAATGTCTTGCAGGCTGAAGGTATGTTCGATGTTGCTGTGGAGGGCAATATTGTTTCTGTCAGGCCGGGGTCAGGTTTGATCACACGTTGTCCTGTGTGCAATCGGGTGATCATAAAGAACGTTTGCCGTTCCCATGGGGCTGTTGATGGTTTGCAGGATATGAGGGTCAAACTTATACTCGATGATGGGACTGGTTCTGTCCTCGTGATGCTGAACAGGGAACTCTCGGAGCTCGTTTATGGAAAATCCCTTCATGAATCTTTCTCTCTTTTGGGTAAGACCATGTCAATGAATGCGATCTTTGAGGATATGAAACGTGTTCTTACGGGGCGTTATCTTGGAGTTCGCGGGAATACATCTCGAATCGAGTTCGGGGTTACTTTTGTTACAAAGGCCGTATGGGTACCGGGGTCGGATATTGAAGAAAGGGTCCCTCTTCTTCTAAATAAGTTGGATGGGGTGGAGTAATCATGGTAGATCGTGAAATAGCATATAGGATGTTTGCAAAAGAGCTTAATGATTCCAGTTCTACGATCCATTCTACTGTGGATGAGGCGATAACATCTGATGGGCACACGCCAAACTATCTGTTGACTCCAGGTGGTGTTATGGTCAACCGCGTTTTTGTCACAGGTGTTCTGACAGAGGTGGATAATGTCGGCTCTGATGTTGGTACCTGGAGGGCTCGTGTTGTTGATCCTTCCGGGGCCTTTACTGTATATGCAGGACAGTACCAGTCCGATGCAGCGACATTTCTATCATCTGTGGAGCCTCCTGAGTATGTTTCTATTGTTGGCAAGGTCCGATCCTATAAGCCGGATGATGGTCCTGCGGTCATATCTCTAAGGCCTGAAGAGATCAATCTTACAGATGAGGATGCGCGCAACAGGTGGATATTGGATACTGCAGAATTGACGCTTGACAGGCTGGATGCATTTTCTAAGATATTGCTGGCATGTGGCAATATTGATTCCATGGATGAATGCATGGAAGGTCTGGGGGTAGCTCCTGTGCTTTCAGAGGGAATTGGAATGGCTATAAGGCATTATGGCATTGATGAAAATTATCTTAATGAAATTCGATCTGTCGTAAAAAAATGTATAGTTTCCCTGGATCTGCTTTCTGACGAATCTGATGAAAAGGATATTGACACCCTCGTTCTGGAAATAATGAACGAATTTGATAAGGGTAAAGGTGTTGATTATGCTGAACTTTTATCTGTTGCAGTTTCCAGACAGCTTAATGAAAGGACAGTGGATTCAGCAGTAAGGTCATTACTTGCAAAAGGGCAATGTTATGAGCCAAAGGCAGGTATCTTGAAGCTCATATCATAAGATCTCATTCTGATATACTGTATTGATACGCTGATCTAATTGTATCAACTGTATCAATTATAATGTATCATTCTTTTTTGATATTATTAATTCACTTAAAATCGATACTTATATCTTTGACCTTTTTTGCAAGGGTCTGTGATATTAGTCCGAGCTCAAGGTTGCATGCATGAAGTATTGCACTAGGTACGATACAGGTGGCACAACAATTTCCTTCCTGTGCTTTACCGATGACATAATTGTCTTTAATGCCAAACATTTGCATCATTGATACTTCAAGATCGGAAATGTTCTTTACTTTTGGGCAATCTGTCTCAATTTTGATCGTAACATTTTTACCGTCTTTTGTTCCATGGATCTTGTGTGTGAATCCACATATCCTTGAGTTTACAGTGATATCTGTCATGGTATACCTCTTGTAGATCTTTAATAAAATATATGCCTTGATAAATTTCATTTGCTGATCTGTCCAATAAACGTATCGTGAACTTTCTATATAAGGTCTTGTAAAAATGTCACAAAACCATATGGTTCAGCACTTGTGTCATATTCTACCTTCTCAATATTTGTTTTATCAGTTATTTTCATTACAAAAAGGTTAAATATTGATAGGGATTGTTCGATATGCTTAAATAAAGAAAACAAAAATAGATTCACAGCGATTGTGTCTCTCAAAAAACATTTACGATCACAATTTTTTGATATTGAAGGCAGGGAAGGGATTGGCATGGAAAAAGATGAGATTATCAAAATGGTACGGGAAGGATTGGAGGGTATGACCGGAGTTGGCAAAACAATTGTCCTTAGTGATGAAGACAGGAAGGTCATAGCAAAACTGGAAGAAAAAGCAGATCAAATGACTCTTATGGGACTTGGCAGGGGTGACAACAAAGGCGTGAAGGCAGTTCTGCAGAGTGATGTTATTATTCCTTTCCAGACGACCATGGAATATAAGTGGCCTTGTGGACCTAATGTTCTTCTTATGCATGAGGATACGGTCGTTGGTGAGGATATTAATGATCCTGAGAAATTACAGTCCTTTGAAAATGATGCTGAGTCTCTTGTCATCGGCAATATTGTGGTTTATGATAAAGGTTTCCTAACAGCGCTCAATTCTAAATCTGATCCTCTCGTGGTCGTTATGCCACCAAAGCCATGTGATGAGGTCGAATGTTTGTCCCATGTCTGTAATGCTATTCTTGCTTCCCCCTCTCCTCCTACGGATGAGTATCTGAAAGAAAAGATGGGGCTTCAGAGCGTACATGGTACTGGTTCATTCCTCCTTGGATTCAATTTTGAATGTTGTCAGTGTGACTGAAACTTATTTTGTCACTTTCTCTTTTTTATTTCTTTTTTTGTTGCTTAAGGTATCGATCGACCGGTTTTGTATGGTTTGTACAAAGCCCTTATATAGCATTGAATCTTTTGTTTTAATGCATTATTATTATATTGAAATGAAAGTATTATTATGTCAGAGGTAATCAAAATGTATGGTATTGCATTGGATTTGGGAACTAGTGGGTTTCGTGCCCAGTTGATCGATCTGGAATCTAAAAAGGTTCTAAAGACGGCTATTACCATGAAACATCCGCTACCTGGTGGAAATGTCATGGATCATCTGGATTTCGCTATCCAGATTGGAGAAGATGTGGCCAATGAGATAATGTTGGATACGATCAAAAGGATCTTTGAAGAGTTCGGTGTTGATCCTTCTCTCATTAAAAGACTTGCTGTTTGTGGAAATCCTATACAGCTCTCCCTGTTCCAGAACATGGAGATGAGGGACCTTGCTTATGCGGGTGAGAACAAGCAGAAAAAGTTGGGTGTTGAGAATGTGGTCAGGGATGCAAGGGTCTTCCCTGCAAACGAATTGTTTGAAGGCATCATGGACCTTCCAAATTGTACCGTTATAGTTCCTCCTGCGATAAAACATGAGATCGGTGCAGATGCTCTTGCTATGATGATCAAGACCGATTTTATGGACATGGACACTCCTTCGATGGTGACTGATTATGGTACCAATGCAGAGATGGCTATCAAGGTGGGCGATAAGATCATAACCGCTAGTGCGGCAGCAGGTCCTGCTATTGAAGGTCAGGGCATCAAATGTGGAATGCTGGCAAGTCCGGGTGCTATATCAGATGTAACGGTTGAAGATGGTCTGTGGAGGGTCACTATACTCGATGAGTCCATGACCGAGCGAAAAGGACATTTGATAGATCCTGTTACAGGTGAGATAAAAGAGTCTTCTGATGTTGTTGCAAAAGGTGTGACGGGTACTGGTGTCATTTCTGCTCTGGCTCTTGCATTGGAATGTGGTATCATGAAGAAAATACCTGAGCTTCCTAATGGTAAGCTTTTCCTTGATGAGGGTATCGAGATATTTGAAAAGGATATCGAAGAAGCTGGTAAAGCTATTGGTGCTATCAGGGCTGCACAACTTACCCTTATGATCGAATCAGGTACTGCTTATAGTGACCTTGATAACATGTATATGGCTGGTGCAACGGGCGCTTATGTCGATGCTGACAAGGCGAGAAAATTGGGTTCATGTCCTAATTTTGCACATAATATAGTACAATTCGGGAACACTTCAGTTGCACTTGCAAGAGACCTTGTTCTTGATGAGTCCAAGCTCGATGAGGTTATTGGGATGGCCCATAAGATCACCGCGGATCACTTGATGATGGCAACAAGTACGGTTTTCTCTAATATCTATATGTGTGAGCTTTCTTACTGGACCCAGGGAATGCCTATTGAGATGTACAACCAGATGCTTGAGATGTACGAGTTGCCTCCTCTGCCGGAAACTTTCATAAATCCTCGTATAGAGAAGAGGGTTGCAAGGGATATCGATGAAGTTGGCGAAGGTGGGCTTCAGATAGTCGGAGACCTTGGCATCATCATCGAAGAACATGCTCCTACGTGTATTCGCTGCGGTCAATGTGAGACCGAATGTCCGGAGGATGCTATTGAGATAATTGAGCGCGATGGTGAGCTCTATGCAAATTATAATAGTGAAAGATGTCTTGGCACCAGTTGTAGAAGGTGTGTGGCGATTTGTCCGGTGGATGCAATTCACTATAAGGAGATCTCTGTTAAACATTGAATGCGCTTGTAAAGGCGTGCTCAATTCTCTTTTTTATTTTTTTATCGGGTAGTTGCGGCGGCATCTCTTCTTTGTATTTAAATCTTATGTAATTCAGTGTTTTGCTTTTAAACACATCATCATTTAAAACATATTTTGATACATTATTATAAAATTCATATACTACATTTGCCTGTGTATTATCACATGTGTAGATACAACAAATAGGAGCAATTTTTCTTGTGTTATTTTGTCATAATTTTCACATTTTATCTTTTTAGCTTCTATTGATCGTGTTTTTTTCTCTAAATCTGCTCTATGTCCTTTTTTTATGATCCGAGCAAATATGCTTGATTTAGACAAGCATCTAAAAATATGGCTGTTGTGATTCTTTTGAAATTGTCCGTTTAAGGCAAATGTGGCTTATATATTTTTGGAGTTGCTAACCAATAAATATATAAGCGAGTATTGAAAAGCAGGTATTACAGTAAAAAGCAGAAGTGCGCCTTACAACTGATGGTGGATGATCAAATTAACAATTGCTTATAGGATCCATGCGGATCTTGGCATGTTAATGATGTTTTCCATTATAGATGTTTTAAGACGCTATATGAAACGCTGTTCGTAATAGGTCATTGACCTGTCTTACGGGGTTTCATACCGAAGCAATATAATGTTGGCATTTCCGCCACATTCGGACACCCTTTTGGGGGCTGTGGTCCTTGTGACCTTGTCCGAATAAAAAAGACTTGCCGATATTATGATCGGGGACGTTCGTTCCAGAATTGATCCGATCTTACTAAAAAAGACAAATAAAGGAGTTGTAAAGAAAATGGTAGAAGCTTATTATCCAGGTAGATCCCCTCTCCAGGGTGTACAGTTAGAGTTGTTCTCCGAAGATGATCTCAGAGCTATTCATTATGCTTCAATGGAAGTTTTCCTTAACCCTGGTGTTCAGGTATCTGACGCAGAAGCAAGGGCTATCTTCAAGGAAGCAGGCTGTGAAGTTGATGAGAAGACCCAGATCGTAAAGATCCCTGAGTACCTTGTAAACAGAGCACTTATTGACGCTCCATCAAGGTTCGTTCTCGCTGGCCGTGACAAGAAGAAGGATGTCGCAATGGAGCACAAGGGTAAGGTCCACTGGGTTAACTTCGGTACCGGTGTCAAGATGTGCAACTATGTCGCACCAGGCAAGTACGAGACAGTCGACTCCGTTGAGCAGGACATTGCAGATTCCGCAAAGGTCGTTGACTACCTCGAGGAGATCAGCTACTTTACACTTTCCGTTTCCGCAAGGGACTGGGCAGGTAAGGGTGCACAGGATGTTCACGAGACATTCACACCTATCGCTAGCACCTCAAAACACTTCCACCACATCGACCCTGTCGGTGAGAACGTTGAGTACTACAAAGGTATTGTTGACGCATACTACGGTGGCGACTCTGAAGCAGCACGTAAGAGGCCAATCTTCTCTATGCTTCTGTGCCCAACCAGCCCACTCGAGCTCAGTGACAATGCATGCCAGGTAATCATAAAAGGTGCACGCTTCGGTATGCCTGTAAACGTTCTGAGCATGGCAATGTCCGGTGGATCCTCCCCAGTATTCAGGGCAGGTACACTCGTTACACACAACGCAGAAGTTCTCGCAGGTATTGTACTCGCACAGCTCGTACAGCCAGGCGCAGCAGTATTCTACGGTAGCTCAACCACAACCTTCGATCTGAAGAGAGGAACAGCTCCGGTCGGTGCACCAGAACTCGGTCTTATCAGCGCTGCAGTAGGTAAGCTCGGTCAGTACTATGGCCTCCCAACCTATGTTGCAGGTACCTAGGCAGATGCAAAGGTCCCTGATATACAGGCAGGCCACGAAAAGACAATGACCACCCTCCTTCCAGCATTCGCAGGATGTAACACCATCTACGGTGCAGGTATGCTTGAGCTCGGTATGACCCTCTCCATGGAGCAGTTGGTTATTGACAACGACATCATCAGGATGACAAAGTCCGCAATGAAAGGTGTCCCAGTAACAGACGAGACCCTTGGTGTAGCATCCATCCAGAAGGTAGGAATCGGTAACAACTTCCTTGCACACAAGGAAACCAGGAACAACATCAGCATCGTATCTGATCCAGAACTTATCGACAGAGACATGTTCGGTGACTGGGAAGCTGCAGGTTCAAAAGACCTCGCAACAGTTGCACACGAAAAAGTTCTTGACATCATGAAGAACCATGTAGTCAAGGCAATCGACAGCGACCTCTTAGCAGACATGCAGGCTGTAGTGGACAAGGCAGATGCTGCATTTAGATCCAATATGTAAATTGGACTATAATTATATACATAAATAAAGGAGTTTTAAAAATGGTTACACAGGATGAAATTAACGCGAAAGCAAAAGCTGCAGTCATGGATTTCGATGACGAGCTTGTTGAAGAGATTTGTGAAGAAGCAATCGAAGCAAAGGTCGATATGGTCTCCCTTATTCAGGAAGGTCTTACTGCAGGTATGAACGAAGTAGGCGACCAGTTCGAACAGGGTACCCTTTTCCTTCCTCATGTCATTGCAGCATCCGAAGCAATGAGCGCTGGTGTTGCAATACTCACCCCTATGCTTGAGGCACAGGGCGGAGCTGTAAAATCAAAGGGAACAATCGTTCTCGGTACCATCGAGGGTGACATCCACTCCATCGGTAAGGACATTGTCTTAACAATGCTCAAGATCGCTGGATTCAAGGTAGTTGACCTCGGCAGGGACGTTGCAATCGCAACATACATAGATGCAGTCAAGGAACACAAGCCAATAATCGTTGGTTCTTCCGCACTCATGACCACAACAATGGTCCTTCAGATGCAGATCGAAGAACAGCTTAAGGAAGCTGGAATCCGTGACACTGTCATGACCATGGTCGGTGGCGCACCTGTCACACAGGACTGGGCAGACAAGATCGGCTCAGACATCTATGCTGAGAACGCAACTGACGCAGTCGTCAAATGTAACGCAGCAGCTGAGTAAATTGACTCTCTGAGAAGATGAGGGGTTCGCTCGGGCCCCTTTTTCTTTTCGTTAGAATTCATTATTTATTATTATATATTTATATTTATTATTATTCTTATAATAGAGTTGGAGGAGGAGTCACTTTGGATATAAGAGAATTGAAGAAATTGGAAAATAAACGTAAAATGAACAAGGGCTACATGTGGGCTTTGTTCTGTGCAATCTTATGGGGTATATGGTATATTCCTGGTACAATTATCTGGGCAGTGCCTCCATTTGATGCAATGTGGGTAGATATTGATGCAACACATGGTGGTTCAATGGCAACCATTGTCGTCGCTCTTTTGATATCTGCGTTCAATGCGTTAACTGTCATTGTTGCACTTCTTATATGGAATGGATATCTTGGTAAGCTCGGTGAGATGAAGAGAACATTGAAAGAATTCCATCCATGCAGTAAATGGTTCTTCCTTGCGTCTATCTTTGGTGGACCAATTGCAATTCTTGGTTCATTTATCGCTATAGGATTTATCGGTGCAGGATTCGCAGCAGTTGCTGCTTTGACGTACCCTGTGATCGGTTCCATCCTTGCAAGACAATGGTATGGTGAACAGATCTCCAAGAGGGCCTGGATGGGTATCCTTGTCATCATTGTTGGTGGTCTGACCATCTTCGTCGGTGGAGCAATCGCTGAGATATCAGCTGGAAATCTCAGCTACATCGGATATATTGGTGGTCTGATGGCTGCATTAGGCTGGGGTATTGAAGGCGCTATTGCCGGTAAAGGTCTTGACATCGCAGAACCTGATGTAGGAATTACAATCAGATTCCTCGGTGAGAATCTTCTGTACTGGGTAATTCTCATACCTATTGCTGCACTTGCTGGTTATCCAATCCTCGAGTATGCACTTCAGGCATTCACCCCACTGGCAATGCTAGTACTTGGATTCGCAGGTATCACATTTGGTTTCTGCTATGTCTGCTGGTATAAATCATTCCCACTTATCGGTGTTGGAAGAGGGCAGGGTATAGGAAACCTTTACGGTCTTTGTGCTGTGATCTTCATGTACCTATTCATGGCTCAGGTGCCAGCATGGACAGTACTTATCGGTGGTGCACTTTGTGTCCTCGGTAGCTTTGTAATGATCTCCGAAGAAACAGGTGAAATGGAATCTCTGAGAGGTGAATAATATGGCTGGACTACGCCCAATAAAATTCAGGTTGCTTGAGCTATTCTCTGATGAGAAAGAGCACTGGAACTATGAGATTGTTGTAAAGATGCAGAAAGAATACAACATGAACAGCAACTTTGGTAGGGATTCGATCAATTTCGATATCCTTGAGTTGGCTTCAGGTGGTATGCTTAAGTCTGTTGAATCAAAAATAGATGAAGATGGTGTGTATAAGAAAGGTTTCCTTTTACACAAATATGTCATCACAGATTTCGGAAAGACTCGTGCATCAGATGCATGTCTAATGTACGTATAAGGAGGTTTTGTTATGGGTATAATGAATGATTTAACAGTTGCTTACTATGGCCCTGGTTTTGATATGACCACTGCCCCTATGCCAGCAGCAGAGTACACTTGGATGGTTGCAGTCATTATTATTGCATTGATTGCACTGTGGCAGGCAAGGACATTCGTGTCCCAATTCTAAGGACCTGAATCACAAAATATATATGTGTAGTTGGACTTTTGGGTAAACGATGGGGTATATGCCTCAGCGCATCCGCCCCAACTACACTTTCAATTTTCTATAAGTCCCTTTGGGATTGTCATAGAATTGTTTTCAAAGGAGGTTTTAAAACGACAAACGAAGAATTATTTAAAACACTATCCGATGCGGTAGTAAGTTGCAAGAAAGATAATGTGATCGCTGCAGTAGAGAAGGCAAAGGGCCAGGCTCCAGCAGTAGAACTTATCGACAATGGTCTCGCAGCAGGCATGAACGAAGTTGGTGTACTCTTCGAGAGAGGAAAGCTTTTCCTTCCACACGTAATGATGGCAGCAGACGCAATGTCCGCTGGTGTTGAAATGCTCCAGGACGAGCTTGCAACCGGCGAAGGCGCATCCACTAAGCTCGGTGTTATCGTAAACGGTACCGTCGAGGGTGACGTTCACGACATCGGTAAGGCAATCGTATCAACAATGCTTCAGGCAGCAGGCTTTGAAGTCCACGACATTGGCAGAGATGTTCCTGTACAGAACTTCATTGACAAGATCAAGGAAACCAACGCTGACATGGTCGGTCTTTCCGCACTTATGACAACAACCCTTCAGGGCCAGAAAGAAGTCATCGAGCTTCTCAAAGAGAACGGCATGAGGGACAGCATCAAGGTCATGGTCGGTGGCGCACCAGCAACAGACGCATGGGCAAAGAAATGTGGCGCAGACTGCTATGCAGAAAATGCAAGTGAAGCTGTAGCAAAAGCAAAAGAGCTTCTTTTATAATCACAAATTTTAAGGTGTAAACATGGCAACAGAATATTTCTTAAGAATGGGTGACGGTCAGAAGATCTTCATGACCAAGGAAGACATACTGGCTGATATCGAATCAGGTTGTGCTGACGCAGCAGACCTCGGTGACATCCCAACACTTTCCGAAGATGAAATGGACCATATGCTTGACATCATCACTGCTCCTGGCAGGATCGTCGGTGTAGAGCCAGGACTTGAAGTTCCGGTAACACACGACATCGGTGCTATCAGGATCGATGGTGACCAGGGTAACAGTGGTGTAGGTATTCCTGCAAGCAGACTCGTTGGTTCAATGGTCCACGAGCGTGCATTTGGCGCAGACACAATGGAGCTCGGTCACATCGACTACAGCTTCAAGCCAGTCAAGCCAGTCATCTCCCAGGAATGCCAGACAATGGAGTCCTGCCAGCAGAACATGGTAATTCCTATGCTCTACGGTGCAATGCCAAACATGGGTCTGTACTACACTCCTGATGGTCCTTTCGAGAACCCAGGCGACCTTATGAAAGCTTTCAAGATATCTGAAGCTCAGGATTCTATCCAGCACGCTGGTGACCACGGAATCCGTGACATGGTCTGGATCATGCAGAAACTTCAGAAGGTTGGTTCTGATGGTGTCAACTTCGATACCATCGGTGCAGCTGGTGACGGTGACGTGTATGCATCACTTAATGCTATTGAGCAACTCCGAAAAGAGTTCCCTAACATGTACATCAACGCAGGTATGGCAGGAGAACTCGTTCTCGGTATGCACGGTGACCTTGAGTACGATGGTACAAGACTTGCAGGTCTCTGGCCACACGAGCAGGTATTACTTGCTGAGAAGGCAGGAGCTAACACTTTCGGTCCTGTATGTAACACCAACACCAGCAAGACCACCGCATGGAATCTGGGTCGCTCAGTAACATTCACAAAGGCAGCTGTCAAAGCATCAAACATCCCATGTCATGCAGATATGGGTATGGGTGTCGGCGGTATCCCAATGCTTGAGACCCCTCCAATAGATGCAGTAACAAGGGCAAGCAAGGCAATTGTTGAGATCGCAGGCGTAGATGGAATATAGATCGGTGTTGGCGACCCACTCGGTATGCCAATCTCACACATCATGGCTTCCGGTATGACCGGTATGAGAGCAGCTGGTGACCTTGTTGCAAGGATGCAGTTCTCAAAGAACATGAGGCTCGGAGAAGCAAAGGACTTCGTAGCAAAGAAGCTCGGTGTCTCAAATGCAGACCTTTCCGACGAGTTCGTCATGAGAGAGATCAGAGAAGAGCTCGACATCGGTGTAATCACCTCTGTGCCAGGTTGCGCAAAGGGTATTGCAGCTAAGATGAACATCGAGAAACTCCTCGGTATCGACATCAACTGCTGTGACACTTTCAGAAACACCATCGCATAATTTCAATAAAGTAGATGGGGTTCTACCCTATCTTCTTTTTACTTTTTCTTTTTTTAGTGATCTTTCAAAATCATTTGGTTTCAACACCATTATATTAGTCGTTTTTGAAAACAGATTTATATTTTAATTGCATTATCCCTATTGACATCACTCAGGCAGATGCCTTAAAATGCTTTCTGGAGTTATAAAGTGGAATCCATATATCTGTTGCAGATCGGACTTGCTGTATTGATCATGAGCCTTGTGGCACAAAGTCTGAGCAGACTCTTCAAAATGCCCGTCCTTATTTTTCTGCTTGCAGAAGGTATCATTGCAGGACCTGAAATTCTTGGACTTCTGGACCCTTCTCTTCTTGGAGAAGGCCTTACAGCAATAGTCTCTCTGTGCGTTGCAGTGATAGTATTCGATGGTGGTCTTCATATTGATGTGAAGTCGATAAGGGCCATACAAAAAGGTGTGCTCAGGCTTGTGACCCTTGGGGTCATGATTACATTTGTCTGTGCAACATTTCTAAGCTATGCAATAGTTGGTATCCCATTGGAAATAGCTGCTGTTTTCGGAGCATTGGTTACCGCAACCGGTCCTACGGTGATAACTCCTGTTGTGCGGCAGGTCCGTGTAAGCCATAAGGTCAGCAAAACCCTAGAGCTTGAAGGTGTCCTTAACGATGCCGCCTGTGTTATACTTGCAGCACTTGTTTTTGAGGTCGTAGTTTCCCAGTTATCAGGTTTTGAAGTTGCCAGCTTTATTCTTTACAGAGCTCTCATTGGTCTGTCAATGGGTTCACTGGGAGGTTTCTTATTATCAAAGTTCCTCTCAAAAGCCGTTATCTCTGAGCAAATGGTGAGATTTCTGACCTTGACTTCAGTTATTGCCATCTTTGTCATCTCTGAGTCATTGGGTGCAGAATCCGGGATTCTTGCAATGGCAGTGTTCGGAATAATTATGGGAACTTCGGATGTACCTTACAAGAATGCTTTAAAAGAGTTCAAAGGGGATCTCGTGATGATGATGCTTTCCCTTATCTTTATTCTTCTTGCTGCAATGCTCAGGTTCGAAGATATTTTCAGGATAGGTCTTCTTGGAATTACTGTTGTATTCCTATTGATATTCCTTGTCCGCCCTCTTTCCGTTTTTGCCAGTATGGTGGGGACAGCGTTCAATATCAGGGAAAAGCTGTTCATCTCTTTTGTTGGTCCTCGTGGCGTTGTACCCGCATCCATTGCAACTTACTTTGCGATAAAGCTGAATGGTTTGAACATTGAAGGCGGACAAGAGCTTGTAGGTCTGGTATTTTTAACTGTTATCATTACTGTATTAATGACAGGTTCCCTGTCAAAATATGTTGCTAAGTTTTTAGGAGTGATACCCATGGAGATCCTTGTAGTAGGTGGAGGAGAAGTCGGCAGAATACTTTCGGAGAGATTCGAAAAAAGAGGCGAAAATGTAGTTGTTGTTGAATCATCCGAGGAAAACTGCCAACGCCTTATGAAATCTGGAATTCGTGTTGTACACGGTGATGCGGAAGATGTGAACGTGCTCAAAAAGGCCGGTATTGAGAATGTAAAATATGTCGTTGCAAGTACCGATCAGGATAATACTAATCTTCTGGTATGCCAGATCGTAAAGACGAAGTTCGGTTTCAAGCAAGATCAAATAATTGCAAGGGTTAACAATATGGAAAACCTGCATGCTTTCTGGGACCTTGATATACGTGCAATGAGCCCTGCCATGAGTACTGCCCTTTTCCTCGATAATATGGTAGGAAGGCCTCACATGTTCTCCATGTGCGAAGTAGGCGAAGGTGGGGATATACTTGAGGTCAAGGTCACAAATTCAAAGGTTGCAGGAAAAGCCATCAAAGAGTTGTCTCTTCCTGAATCCAGTCTTCTGCTAATGGTGAGAAGGGGTGATCAATCGTTCATCGCAAACGGAAATCTCGTACTCGAATTCGATGATATGGTAACCGTTATTGGGGAAGGGGATGCAGCAAAGGTGGTTGCAGACCTTTTAGGAAGGTAATATCAGCTCTGCGATTACTTTCACCCTGCTTCCTTTAAGTATTTATACTTAAATGATGTAGTTAATTTGCCTCTCTATCAGGAACAAACAAGAGGCTTGAGGAAATAATATGGATAAAACAGCAGAGAGTATAAAATCAAAATTTTTGGAACTTGGCGTAGATATACCCCTTGAGGACATTGTAGAACGTCTTGATAAATTGGTGACAAAATTCAAAGTTCCTCTTGATGAAGCTCGCAGAAGTGTCATTACATATTTCTTAAAGGAAAATAATCTTGACAGAAATGCTTTTTTTGGTGGTCAGTCAACAACACCTGATTCGAGGTCCACACCCGATGTTAAGCTCAATGGGATCGATGAAGGCGGAAAATGGGTAAACATCAAGGCAAAGGTCTTACAATTATGGGATAGTTCCCATGAATCTGTTTCACAGGTAGGGATCATCGGTGATGAAACCGCTACAATAAAGTTCATCAAATGGTCACGTGACACTATCCCTGATGTTGAAGAGGGAAAAAGCTACTATTTCAAGAACGTTGTTAGCAATGAATGGAATGGAAGATTTGAAATAACTCTTAATAAGAACACTGTGGTAGAAGAAATCGATGAGGACATTGAAGTCATTTCATCTCCGATGGCAGGAGCTGGGGATGGGCAACCTGCACCAATAGTAAATGTTGCTGATATTGCAGAAGATGGTAAATGGGTCTCTATTAGAGCAAAGGTATCTCAGTTATGGGACAATTCCCACGAATCCATATCCCAGGTGGGATTGGTCGGAGATAGTACCGGTACTATCAAATTCATTAAATGGACAAGTGCAGAACTGCCAGATCTCACTGAGGGGAGCAGCTATCTTTTCAATAATGTCGTTGCACAGGAATGGAATGAAAAGTTTTCGGTAACTCTTAACAAGAACAGTTCTATAGAAGAACTTGATGAAGATATAGAGGTAGCTTCTTCCTCCATAATATTTGCCGGTGCAATGGTGGATGTACAGTCAGGTTCAGGATTGATAAAACGTTGTCCTGAGTGTAAAAGAGCACTAACGAAAGGTGCCTGTATGGAACATGGAAAAGTAGATGGTACTTATGATCTTCGTATCAAGGCAGTTCTTGATGACGGCAACACTGCACAGGAATCTATCCTTAAAAGAGAACTTGCAGAACAAATAAGTGGTATTACTTTGGATGATGCAATTTCCATGGCTGCTGATGCACTTGATCAGGGTGTTGTCCTTGATCAGATGAGGCTAAAATTACTTGGAAAATATTTCACTGTGACTGGCTCTAAGGTCGATCGATACATTCTTGTGGATTCAATCGAACCGCAGGATGAGATGGATATGGAAATGCTTGATGAACTAATTGCAGATGCGGAGATGATCTAAATGTCTGGATACGTTAGGGAAGTTTCAAGGCGCGTTTTTGCACAGGAATTCAGGGAATCCAATCTGACCTTCAAGGATGGGGATGATCAGTATTCTCCACAATATCTGTTGACGCCTACCGGTGCAAAGGTAAATCGCCTTTTCATTGTAGGTACTCTCATAGAAAAAGAGGATATAGGTACGGATTCCGAGTATTGGAGGGGCCGAGTGTCCGATCCAACTGGTTCTTTCATGATCTATGCAGGTCAGTACCAGCCGGAAGCTGCTCAGGCTCTTGCAGAATGTGAAACTCCAGCTTTTGTAGCGATCGTAGGTAAGCCAAGCACTTATACAAATGCTGAGGGCACGGTCTTTACATCAGTAAGGCCGGAATCTATCTCAATTGTCGATGTTGCCACACGTGATCTTTGGGTTGCAGATGCAGCAAGGCGAACTCTTGAGCGTGTAAAGGACCTTGATAATATGGATTCCAATGTTGTCAAAGCAAAAGAGCACTACAATACTGATAAAGATCATTATTCATCAATGATCAGGGAAGCTTTGAGATCATTGAAAGAAGATCTCTGATATTTCAACAACTGCACATTTTCTGCAGTTCTCCTATTTTTAATATTTATGAGGGTACAATTCGCTAAATGCCAATTATATGCTGAAATTTGGCGATAATGTGACTCAAGTATTCCTAACTGGTAATGTTCAAAATAGAATATATAAAATGTAAGAAAGAATAAGACTTCGCTAATTCTAATTTTTATTTATTTTTCTCCAGACTGCGTGAAAACTCGATGAATCCGCATGCATCCCCTTCGATCTCAACTATTCTTGGCAATATTTTACCATCCTTGATATCTATCAATACTACAGATGGGTCTGATTGACGTGGCTTTGTGGGTGAGCCCGGGCATATGAGTATCACATCACTTTTTTCTATCAATGGTCTGTGTATGTGTCCAAATATAAGGACATCAACACCCATCTCAAGGGCCAGATAGCGTAAAGCGGTCGTATCCATGATAGATAGTGATCCTTCATGGATTATCCCTATCTTAACTCCCTCTACTTCAAAAACAAGTCTTTCAGGCAATATTTGTTTTAATTCAGGACCATCTGAATTACCATATACTGCCTTGAGTTTCCCTGTAGCTGCAAATGCATTATAGCATTCATTTGATGTGAAATCGCCAGCATGAGCAATTATATCGCATTCATCAAGTAATCCTTTGAAAGCAGGGGGTAGGTCCCCTCCTTTGATATGTGTGTCAGAAATAGCAAGTATTCTCATATTTATTCCTTCATAAATATCAGCTTTTCCTCACTGAACAGTGAGGTCTACAAGCTCATATTCCAGATTTTCAGTTTCCAGCCTGCTCATGATCTGTGGCACTTCTTCATCAATTGCAAGCACGAGAGATGATAATCCGTGGAATGCAGCTTCAACAATTGATTCTTTGGCCCCATACATCACATCTGGTTCCTTGTTTATCTTTTTCAATGCAACAAGGGATTCAACACCAATGACTGCAATAAATGATTTTGAGCTGGCAAGTTTTTCCAGTCTTTCAAGATCTACATTTCTTGATCCGCCACGTTCACTTCGGGGTATCTTGCACACGGTGATGCTTGCCGTCTCAAGTTCGATCATTCCCAAAAGGTTCGTAACCCCAACGTCATCCCCTTTTTCAACAGAAGATATGGTGATGCCGGTTGCACTCGTTATATTCGTTTTGCTGACGTAAAGTAAACCCTTTCGCATCTGAAGATATACGTCATCTCCTTTTTCAAGATCTTCATCTGCAATGGCTGTCCATGTGGAAACATGACTAATGATATCGCTCATGACAAAATTAGCATAGCGTTTCATGTCCGCAGCGCCTTCCAGGACCCATTCAACACCTTTTTTAGTGATCCTATAGCGTACACGGCCATCAGAAAAGATAAATCCTTCCGCGGTAAGTTCTTTTATATATTCAGAAACTGCCTGGGGAGTAACACCGATCTTTTCAGCGATCTCCTTCTGGCGAACATTTGGCTGATGTGCAGCAACTTCTGTAAGTATCTGAAATTTGGTGATACCACTTTTACTTTGAAGAATATCTATCATTCATTTTCCTCATTCATCTTGAGCCTTTGTCCCATGACAGAAAGCTTTGATGACCTTCTGGCCAGAGAACGAATGTATAATGGATTTTTGTTCATAGCACGTGTCAGACTGCTCATGGAATGATTTCCTTTCTCCACAAGTTCCTCCAGCTCGGTTATGAGATCACTGATCTCTTCATATTTATTGAAAGTAAGTATTATTATATCGCTCAGATCTTCAAAAGAACACTGGAAGTTCGATTGAACTTTAGAATAAGATGAATGATATTCCTTTTCGGGCTTTTTACCGGGTTCCGGCATGTGCCACTGACTTTCAAGAAGGCCACATTTTTTCAGTATGCTAATGCTTTCGGTTGCATCAAATCCCATTTTATCTTCTATAGCTCCTTTTGTCAACCATTCTTCTAAAAGGAGATTGAACACCTGTTTATGTTCTTTTGACTGGAAAGTCTGGAGCAGGGGAACCAGTTCTGAGGGGTCATTTATAATTCGAGTCCTTTTCGGCATTATTATAAACCTCTTATAAGGTAAGTTTGGGGGGGTTTCGCAGATCCTTTAAGGGCAAAATCCACTTTTTCATTCACTACGCTTACTTACATATACAACTTTTACTTAATAAAGGTGTTGTGGGGTTATGCCCTCATTATGCATATTTTAGTGTCTTATGCTCTTCTTTTTTATGCTGTACAGCATTATCTCTAATTGACCGATACATTTATCCAAGTTTGTTATCAATATTGGTTAGGAAGCATGGCTGAATATCTATACAAAAAAATCTACAAGATACTTGCTAAAAAGCAATTATCCATAAGCGGTATAAGCAGGGAGCTCAAAGCAGAAGGGTTTGAAGAGCACCGTCTTATCATCACAGGCTATCTTCGCGCATTGCGTGATATGGATAAATTAACTGAAGTTGAGATCCCTCCCTCCAAGATATATGTATGTGTGGAAAGCGGAGGTGCATCTGAAAGTGAACTGTATTCTGTAATGGCTAAACATTTTCAATCCCTTGAACCGGATCTTCGTTTTCCTGTAGCCGTTCATATTGCCACTTCCATCTTTGAGAGACCTGTTTTCAAGGAAGAACTGAAATTAATGGGTATAAATGAATCCCACATCAGGAACTATCGTCGTTCTCTCATTACGGTAACGGACCTGGCGGGTAAAGACCTGAAAGAATTGAGAAGGTCCATCAACCGTATCGTAATTCCAGATTCGGACCCGGCATATAATATCGCAGTCGATCCCACATCAGCTGAAGTACTGAAAATTGCGAACACTGTTCTTATTGCTTTGGTCAAAGAGATGTCCGACCTTAGTGGTCTTGTGCCAAAGACAAAACAGGTAACTCTGATCTAAGACTAAGATCATAAAAAAAAGTGTGGTGAAGGGATATTCCCCTCCCCATCATTCAAGATAGATAGCCGGTCTGAGTGGATATGCGAACCTTGCCTTATTTTCGGGGTCATACTCCGCATTATCTGCTGAATATATCTCCACAGGGCATCCAAGCTCGTTCTTGAAGAATTCCAGATTTTCCTCAAGTGCGATCTTCTCATCAAGATCGAAGTTCGAGAGTGTATCGAACTTTTCCTCGTTCATGGCCGTTATGTCCGAAACGACCTTCTGTGCAAACTTAGGAACTTCTTTTCCATGGCTCCTCATCTCCGGATCGCTCATAAGGTCCTTTATGAGTATGCCGGGATTAAGGTTTCCTTCCTTTTGCATTGAAAGGGCCTTCTTGAACGTCTCCATCTTCCATTCAGGTGAAGTGTACAATATGGCCTTCTTTGGTGTGAGCTTTGTGACTCTTATAATCTCATCCACATCTGAAAGGGTACCGCTGATAAGCTCCTCTGTAAATTCTGCCTGAGTGTCCACGAGACTCTCATCATATTGCGGATAGTCTGCCAATGAAATAAGATCATTGTCTGTATGGCCTATTGCCTCCCATATCTCTTCACAGATATGTGGTGTGAATGGCGCCATGAGTCTTATCCAGACATCCAGTACCTCACAAAGAAGAGCGCTTCCGCCACGTTTCTGATACCATCTTATGTCATTGAACAGCAGGAAGTATGCATTCTGCAATGCATTTCGTGTCCTGATCGTATCAAGCGCTTCATTTGTTTCAAGTATGCGCTGCTGCAATCTGCTGAGCATCCATCTGTCGATGCCTTTCAGGTTCTCCATATTACAGGTTGGGATGCCGGATCCAATAATATCCTTTGAGAAATTATAGAACCTTTCTATCTGCTTTCTGGCAGTTTCGATTCCGGAGTTCTTCCAGTCAGCATCCTGCATCTGTTCCGCACTGGAAAGGATATACATCCTGGAAATGTCCGCACCATAATTTGTGATGGCATCATTCAGTGTAAGAAGGGGACCCTTTGATTTACTCATCTTCTTCCCTTCGAGTGACACAAAACCATTGATGGCTATTGCACGTGGCCATTTATCCTCATCGAAGATAGCTACGTGGTGGAACAGGAAGAACAAAAGATGGTTCGGTATCAGGTCCTTTCCTGAAGACCTTAGGTCAACAGGGTACCAGTACTCGAAATCGCTGCTTATCTGTTCGATAATATCTGCATCGATCCCACTCTTTTCAGCAGCAGTCTCCAATGAACATTTTTTAAGGAGCACATGGTCGAACAGTTCCGGTACGAGTTGCTCGGTCTTAATTCCCATTGCAATGAACTTCGCAAAGACATAATATGACATGTAGATAGTGGAATCCCCAAGGGACTCAATAAGCCACTGGTTATCGAAAGGCAGAAGTGTTCCAAGCCCTTTCTTCCTTGCACATGCCTTATCCTTGAGCCAGTCCACTTTGTTGTTGAACTCTACCCTGAGGTCTTCAGGGATGATGTCCATGTTCTCGATACAGCGGTAAACCTTGTCCTTCCACTCAGGGTTGGAATAGTTGAGGAACCACTGTCCCTTTACCATATTGACAACACATGGTGTTCCGCAACGGCAGACGACCGGTTCACTGAACTCGTAGAATACTTCGCCGATCCCCATCTCGATGAGGTCCTTTGTAAGGACATCCTTGATCTTGGAAACAGCCATTCCAGAATATTTTCCGGTATTCTCTTTCAGCACACCACCATGGAACTCGCGGCGATAGACGATCTTTGTCGCCTCTTCTGCCTTGGGATCGTCCTGGTCCTTTACCTCGAACTGTTCCACAGCTTCAATCGCAGGGAATTCCCCGAATTCTTTCACTTTGATCAATGAAATGAACTTAAGTTCCCGCAGGTCTTCAGTGATCCCATATTCGCTCAGGTCTTTATCATAGAGGTCTCTCAAAGCAAGATAATCATATGGTGCATGCGAAGGCACGCTCATTACGATACCGCTTCCGTTCTCTCCCTTTACAAAGGATGCAGGCAAGGTAATTACCTGTGTGTCGTTCAGAGGGTTAGTGACCTTGATACCGATCAATGACCTGGCATCGATATCCTCGATGAACTCTACCTCTCTGTCCGTGAAAGTAAGTTTACGATATGCTTCCTTGCTTACGACCCATACCTCTTCCCTACCTTCAAAGGTCACATTTATCTTAACATGCTCCAGATCTGGATTGATCCACAGATTTGTCACACCGAAGACCGTTTCAGGTCTCAATGTGGCACATGGGATGATCATGCCATTATACTTGAACTTGACAAGAGTGTAATCGATGATCGTAGCTCCTTCTCCGTGGAGGATATCATGGTCTTCCACTGGATTGTCGTCATTAGGGCACCATTTGACAGGATGTGAACCCTTGACGATGAGGTCCTTTTCATAAAGCAGGTTGAACTGCCATTCTATGAACTTCTTATAATTTGGATCGGTGGTCGTGAACTTACGTCTCCAGTCGATGGAATATCCAATGGAGCGCATCGATTTTTCAGCTTCCACGCTGAAATAATCCACGATTCTTTCAGGAGTGTCCATACCCTTGAGCGTTTCCATTGGTATCCCGTGGAACTCGGTATACACTTTCATCGTCTCTGGGTCCCGATTCTGTATGAGCTCTGCAAGCCCGACTATCGGTGTTCCGGTCACATGGAATCCCATTGGGTAGAGGACATTGTTGCCCAGCATCCTCTTGTACCTTGCAACGACATCACCGATGGTGAATGTCCTTGTATGCCCGGCATGGAGATTTCCGTTCAGGTATGGGTATGGGATAGTTATGAAATACTTGTCGCGGTCATCGGCTTCAGCTTCAAAGACCTTGCTCTCATTCCATTTTTGTTGCCATTTCTGTTCAATATTGCTTGAATTATAATCCTGTTGCATAAATAACACCGTTCCAACAAGTTCTTATCTTATTTCGAGAACACATCATGGATAGCTTCGATCTTGGTATCCGCGACTTCTGATATGGAAAATTGGAGATATGATAATAGCTCTATTTCTGATAAATTTAGTTCTATTTAGTTCTATTTCGTTTAATTAATGACAAACTAAATAAAAGGAGCGGAAAGAACGCTTCCCTTTGATCATATATTGTTTTCTTTATATGGTGACCGTCATACTTATTGAAGGGAAATCTAATCCACATATCATGGATATCCAGCTCATAGAAGGCTCTTTGGTCATAGATGAACTACAAAGGTTCTTGAAAGGTCTTTCTTCAATAGCATCCGAACATGATGTGATAATACAGGGAATGGATGCCGGCAAGATCGCTGGAAAAGCCCATATAGACCATGCAATTTCAAAAGCAATGAAAGCAATGGAGAATGGTACTAACATTGCAAAGGACCTTGGTGTGGAGATGATGCGGTATGCTTCCGGTAAAAGGCAGATCGGCGAGGCATTCTCCATTGGTCTTTCCGAAGGCAGGCTGGATGTCGTGTTCATTATAATGGGAGCTCCTGAGAATGTGGGCGAAGCCGCTAAAAAGGTCTCTTCACTGGTTGAGCCCTCGGATGTGCTCAAACATTCAGTATCCAAGAATGAAAAACTTATTTCCCAATTCTCTATAACGGACGCTGAAATTGAGGCGGTGGGAGAGGACCGGATACCTGAACTGGTTCTGGAAAGGGTTGCTCTTGTGGATGTTCTAAAATAAATCGATTTCGACCATATTTGTGCCAATGGTCATTCTTGATGAAAATTTAATGGAAAACATTAATAGTTTTGAAACATTAGTCAGCTACATACGTTTATCGGAGATGATATTTTGCCTCACCCAAAGACAGTAGAGAACATGATAAAATGTGCAGGTCCTATCGAATGTGCATTACTTCCAAGCCTTATCCACGTAACAGAAGCTGCAGCCATTGCTGCATCATATCAAATGGGCAAAGGCAACAAGAACTACGCAGACCAGGTTTCCGTAGAAGCCATGCGTAGGATGATGAACACCCTTGATTTCAAAGGTGTTATCAAGATCGGTGAAGGCGAGCGTGATGAAGCTCCTATGCTATTCATCGGTGAGGAAGTCGGTACGGGTAAAGGTGGTATCGTAGTAGACATTGCGGTAGATCCCCTTGAGGGGACAAACCTGACCGCAGACGGTATCCCTGGTTCAATCTCCGTTATGGCAATGGCAGAGCCGGGTGGATTGTTCCACGGTCCTGATGTCTATATGGATAAGATCGTTGTCGGTCCTGATGTTGTCAGGTATGAAAAGGAACATCCTGATGAAAAGATAGACCTTGATGCACCTATCATAAAGAATCTTGAGATCGTTGCAAAGGCACTGGAAAGGGATATTGGGGAGATCGTTGTTGTCATTCTTGAAAGGGATAGGCACATGAATATGATCGAGGAGATCCGTGCCACTGGTGCACGTGTAAACCTTGTTTCTGACGGTGATCTCATGCCAGGCGTTTCCACAGCTATACGTGGCTCGGGCATCCATGTCGTAATGGGTTCAGGCGGTTCAGGTGAGGCCGTGCTGACTGCAGCTGCGATCAAGATCCTTGGCGGCAAGGTCCTTGCAAGGCTCCTCCTTCCGACAGTAGCCAACGGTGGATCTGAAGAAGAGATAGCAGAAGAGAAAGCAGAGAAGATGCCTCGTCTCGCTACCATGGGTATCACAGAAGACAACATCAATGATATTCTTGACACTGACAAACTCGTTCCAGGAAGTGATTTCATATTTGCAGCATCCGGGGTCACAAGTGGTCAGTTCCTGAACCAGGTGAACCTTTTCGGTGGCGGGGATGCCAGGGTCCACAGCATTTGCATGGGTAGTTCCGGTGTTGTGAAACTGACTGATTCCATCTATATCGGCGACAAAGAACAGACACCTCTACGTCTATAATTGCTCCTTGACATGAAAGTACACATCACAACCTATGGATGTTCGGCAAATCAAGCTTCATCCGAGATCATGATCGCATCGGTCAGAGATCTTGGGTATGAGCTTGTGGATGAGATGGATGCCGAAGTAGTGGTCATAAACACATGTACTGTTAAGTATACCACTGAGCAGAAGATCCTTCACAAGATCGAGGACCTCGGGTATAAGGGCATTGATGTGGTCGCCACCGGCTGCATGCCACAGGTACAGCTCGAAACGATACTTGAGAGGAATCCCGATGCCCATATCCTTGGAGTGAACTCCATTGCAAAGATAGGGCAGGTCCTGAGGTCCATTGAGAACTCCCGCAACGGCGGTTCACGCGAAAGGGTGGAACTGATCACCTCCGAGCCGGAAGGATTTCTCAAGACCGCTCATTCGCGTTTTAATCCGAACATACACATTTGCCAGATATCTCAGGGATGCGATTATAGCTGTGCCTATTGCATCGTTACCATAGCCCGGGGCAAATTACGCTCTTTCGATGCCGACTCCATTGTTGAGGATGTTCGTATGGCAGTGGACGAGGGATGTCGTGAGATATGGTTAACCTCACAGGATAACGGGCAGTATGGCACTGACAGGGATGTGTTGCTTCCGGAGCTCTTAAGACGTATCGTGGCGATCCCGGGGGATTTCAAGGTAAGGGTCGGTATGATGAATCCGTTCTCGGTAACTCCTATCCTTGATGACCTCCTCGAGGCTTTCAGGTCTGATAAGATATACAAGATCGTGCATCTTCCGATACAGTCAGCATCCAATAATGTCCTCAAGAAGATGAACCGTTACCATTCCATAGAAGAGACAAATGCCATTGTTTACCGTTTAAGGGATGCTTTTCCGGACCTCACCCTGTTCACTGATATAATCGTAGGATTTCCCGGTGAATCCGATGATGATTTCAACATAACACTTGAATGGGTGAAGACCCTGCAACCTGACAAGGTCAACATCTCCCGTTATACTCCCCGCCCTCTTACAAAAGCCCTTGAATATCGCAATCTTGATACTCGCATCGTTGTCGAGCGTTCACATAAGCTTCACAAACTTTGCGATACTATTAAGTTGGAGTCCAAGAAAAAAATGATCGGCTGGAAGGGGGAGGTTTTCATTTCAATGGACGCAAAGGTCAAAGGATTGATGGCACGCACTGCATCCTACAAACCGGTCGTTCTTCCAGAAGGTTCTGTTTCTCCGGGAACTTCCTGCAACGTTGAGATATATGATACAACCGCCGGATATTTCCTCGGACGTGTTCTGGACTGATCTCATTTCCTTATCTCTTTTTCTTGGACATGAGTGACTATCTCTTTGTTGTAGGATTTGACGATATCACTTCTTGTAATGATGCCTAGAAGGCTTTTGTCATCATCTCTTGAGACTACGGGTAGTCTTCCAACGTCCCTCATTGCAAATCTTTTCAGGACCACGTCCAGAGTTTCGTCAGGGTATGCTGAGATAACATCATGGGTTGCGATCTGGCTTATCCTGGTGTCAAGCTCTCCATAATTGACCTTTTCTCTCATATCCTCGAGGGTCACTATACCGCATAACTTCTTATTACCATCAAGAACTGGGAAGCCTGCGTGCCGGCTTGACTGCATAATGTCGAGGAGGTCCTTTGCTGTATCTTCATCAGATATCGTATGGACATTAGTTCGCATATTGTCCCTGACGAACATTGCTTCCATTATGTTGACCTCTTTTCCTCTGCGTATCGTGAAACCTCTTCGTTTAAGCACTTCTGTGAACATCGATTCTTCGTGAAGGCTGTTGGAAATTGAGTTGCTGACCACACATGCGAACATAAGTGGCAATATGATATTGTAGTCCCGTGTAATCTCAAAAAGGATAAGTACCGCTGTAAGCGGGGCTCTTGCTGTTCCTGCAAGTGTCGCACCCATTCCCACCAACGCATAAGCTCCTGCAGCAGCGGTACTTGTCGGGAATATGCTGTGTACTATCGTTCCGTATGCTCCACCGAGCATAGCTCCTGCGAACATCGAAGGTACAATAGAACCACCGGCACCACCGGATCCTATTGTAAATGAGAATGCGAGTATTTTCAAGACTAATAATACCAGAAGTAACTGAATGGTAAAGCTGTTCACAAGCACATCTGCTATGACGTCATAACCTATCCCGCGTATCTGGGGGTAAAAATATCCTATCAAACCTACAAAAAGACCGCCAATGGCAGGCTTGAATACGCTGTGGACGGGAAGTTTGCTAAATCCGTCATGTACTATGAAAAGGGTACGTATCAATAAAACGGATGTTATGCCACAAAGAGTTCCAAGTATAAGATAAAGGATCGATTCGCCTATCGGGTCCACAAAACCGTAGTATGATATCTGTATCGGCTTGACCTCGAAGATCAGATTTGCTACAAGCGTGGCGAATACAGCCGATATGACAATGGGTATGAAGGTCCTTGTTTCAAGTTCTCCCAATATGACCTCTACAACAAAGACCACCCCTGCAAGGGGGGCATTAAAGGCAGCAGCGATACCTCCGGCAGCTCCGCACCCTATTAATGTTCTGTAACGATGGTCAGGTGCTTTCAAGGCTTTTGCGAACATCGAGCCGATACCTGAACCTGCAAGGATGCCGGGAGCTTCTTTACCTACGGAACCTCCGGTTGCAATGGATATTATTGATAAACCTACTTCCCGAAAAGCATCCCTTATCCTGATCCGCCCTCCATGCAAGGCAGTCCCTTCAATGACCTCTGGTACATTGCAGCGACGCATATCTCCAGAAAGGAAAACTATGATCCCGACCAACAATCCGCCAATGGCAGGGATGAGTATCACAAAATAGCTGCTCGTGATCTCACTATTGCTCCAGAACAGATCTTCTGTATATTTCAAACAAATATTGTATGCTACGATGGTAAGTCCTGTGAATATTCCTATCAGTATTGCGATATCATTGGTGACCCCATCTTCAAAGTGGGGCCAGCGTTGCATTAATTTAGTGATGTCCGATCTTGAGAACATATTGGTCCACGAACTTCACATGATAGATTGATATTCGATATTAATTCTATGGGATGCAAAGGATGTGCAAAATTGCTCATCCTCTGCATGCTGAAATTTTGTAAATAATTTATAACTCATTCTTTTTAAGGGTTGCACAAAGGTTCTCAATGGTATCAATAACGGTCTTCATGCCGATTTCGTCATCAGCGACCGGTTTTTGTGCGATTCCGCCAAAATGTGCACCGTCTCCTACTGGTATCATTCCGTGTACCATCATACAATCGTGAACGTTCTGTATGGTCTTTTCCTGACCTCCGTTCCTGGAGCCTCCGACTGCCATTACCGCACCGAACTTGCCACGAAGCTGGAATCCCTGACGCCTGAGCAGTACGCTTCTGTCGAACAATGCCTTGAGCTGTGCTGTCATGCCGCCAAAATATACCGGAGTTGAGAATACTATCGCATCAGCTTCTGCAAGTTTGCCATATACTTCCTGCATGTCATCGTTGATGGGACATTTTTCCCCTCTTGCACATGTTCCACATGCAATACATGGTGAGATCTTCTTTTGCGAGATCATGATGCTGTCGGTCTCAAACCCCTTGCCTTTTGCGATTTCCAGTACATTCTTTATGATGGTCTCATTGTTACCTTCTTGTTTGGGACTTCCTGATATTCCAAGTATTTTCATATGATCACTGATTTGCATAGGCAATGTAGGATTATTAGCTTTTGGGTTTTGAATCATATTTAGTGCAGTATCAAAGTTGTTGTAAATATTTTTAGTAGGCCCGGAAGTTGATAGTATTTATGTCAAAAGATCATTATCCCTTACAATGGTTTCGTGGAGTTGAATCAATGGTTCAAAAGAAAATTCTATACATTGCCATGAGCCTGGACGGATATATTGCAACAAAGTCAGGGAGTGTGGACTGGCTTATCGACATACCCGGATATGATTTCTATGACACTTTCATAAAGGATATCGGTGCTGTCGTAATGGGAAGGAAGTCCTATGAAATGATCCTCTCATTTGGTATCGAATGGCCTTACAAGTTCGCACGATCATATGTTCTTACTCACAGTAATAAGTTCGAAGACACTGATCTTGTGAAGTTTACCAACATTCCTGTTAAAGAGCTTGTGGAAGAGCTCTCCTCTGAAACGGAAAAGGACATCTGGGTCCTGGGTGGTGGAGAAGTTGTTCGGGAGTTCCTTGAATCCAAGCTTATCGATGAGATCATAATTGGTGTGATGCCCATTCTTTTAGGTGAGGGAATTCCATTGTTCCGTGAAGGTGCCTATAAGACCCAACTGAAGCTACTTGATGTAAAACAGTATGAAAAAGGAATGGTGCAACTTCATTATGAAATGCTGGTCTAAAGTTTCCCACTGAACCGATAAATGTTCTTTCTTAGAAAAACATTATCTATCAGTATTCTCAATATAATTTAGTTAGTTAGTTAGTTAAATACTGGTCTGACATTATATCGTTTATATTGTTTAGAAATTCACAGGTATCACAATGCTTGAAAAATTATTCGATCCGGCTTCTGTGGCTGTCATCGGTGCCTCCCGAACTGAAGGGAAAGTGGGGCGGGCGGTGCTTGATAATCTGCTTGAAAGTTACAGTGGCAGGATAATACCTATTAATCCTAAAGCCGATGAGATTCTTGGTCTGCCCTGCTATCCGACCATTCTGGACGCACCCGGGGGAGCAGAGCTTGCAGTCATTGTCGTGCCTGCTGTGCTTGTTCCCGATGCGCTTGAAAAATGCGGTCTGGCAGGAGTAAAGAACGTAGTTGTTATTTCCGCAGGTTTCAAGGAGGCAGGTATCGAAGGTTCGAAGCTTGAACGTAGGTGTGCTGAGATCGTAAAGGAACGCGGGATGCGTATGGTGGGTCCGAATTGTCTGGGTATAATTGATACTGAATCCGGTCTGAATGCTTCCTTTGCTGCATCCATGGCCAAGAAGGGCAACATCGCAATGATGTCCCAGTCAGGTGCAATATGCACTTCGACCCTCGATTGGGCGGATGCAAGAGGGGTAGGTTTCTCGAAGTTCATCAGTCTTGGGAACAAGGCCGATCTGTCCGAGAACGATTTCCTGCTTGAAATGGAGGATGATGAAAATACTGCTGTAATAGCTGCTTATCTTGAGGGTGTGAAGGACGGGCCGAAGTTCATGGAGATAGCCCGCGAGGTCTCCCGTAAGAAACCTGTCATTGTGATAAAATCAGGCAGGACCGCAGTTGGTTCAAGGGCGGTTTCCTCTCACACCGGTACACTCGCAGGCTCAGATGAGGCTTACAATGCTGCATTTTCCCAGTGTAATGTTATCAGGGCTGATTCCGTTGAACAGCTAATGGACTACATACGTGCCTTTTCCAGCCAGCCAATACCCGATGGTCGTAACATCGCCATCATCACAAATGCTGGCGGGCTTGGTATTCTGACAGCAGATGCTTGTCAGTTCGCGGGGCTTTCCCTTTCATCATTTAATGAGGACACTATCGGTAAGTTGCGGGGTAAACTTCCTCCTGCAGCCAGCCTTTATAATCCGGTAGATGTTTTGGGGGATGCTCGTCCTGATATCTACGGGTTTGCAATTGAAACGATACTTGATGATCCGAACGTAGATGGTGTTATCCTTCTAACTTCTCCGCAGGCAATGACGGAAATTAAGAGCATTGCGGAAGTGGTTGCCGATAAATGTGCACATACGAAGAAGCCCATATTATGCAGTTTTGTAGGCGGTACGCGAATCGAAGAGGGTGAAGCTATACTGAACCGTCATCATATTCCGAATTATCCTTTCCCTGAAAGAGCAGTTGCCAGCATGGCAGCTCTATGTGACTATGGCGTCATGAAGGAACATGAATATGTTCTGCCTGAGAAGTTCGATGTAGATAAGGAATTCGTATCTTCTCTGCTAAGGGATGCAATCTCAAATGGGAGGCGCACTCTCGGGCTCGAATCCTTTGATATTCTCAGGGCTTATGGCATACCTGTGGTGGAAACCCTCAATGTGAAGACGTTGCAAGGTGCGTTAGATGCATGTGAGAATATGGGATATCCCGTTGTGATGAAAATACTTTCTGCTGATATCTCACACAAGACCGATGTGGGGGGTGTTCGCATCGGGCTTGAGAATGCGGATGATGTTGAGCGGGCATACCTCACGATGATGTCGGATGTGAGACGCTACATGCCACATGCTGTGGTCTCCGGTGTGCAGGTCCAGAAAATGATCACTGGTGGTAAGGAGGTCATCATTGGTATGAACAGGGATGTGCAATTCGGTCCACTGCTTATGTTCGGTCTTGGCGGGACATACGTGGAAGTGCTTAAGGATGTGTCATTCAGTGTTGCTCCTGTTGGAGTGGATGTTCTCAAAAAGATGGTATCATCCATCAGGACCTATCCTATATTGACGGGGGTAAGGGGCGAAAGTTCTTCTGATATCGCATCGATCGTTGATACTCTTTGCAGGGTGTCACAACTTGTATCGGATTTCCCTGAGATACTTGAATTTGAGATAAATCCTCTGATGGTGTTGCCTGAAGGTCAGGGATGTGTTGCCATGGACATAAGGCTGACACTTGGAGGCGAATGAATATGCTGAAATTATTCAAATTAAAAGAAATGGAGGTTGGGCAGTGTGGCTTCAATATTGATAAGTTCTTCTGAGAAATATTCCGGAAAAAGTTCCCTGTGTGCAGGTATTGGTACTATACTTAAGGACAAGGGTTACTCTGTCGGTTACATGAAGCCGGTGGGTAATATGCTGGTGGATGTAAATGGTGTGCTCTCAGATGAGGATTCGGAGCAGGCACGTAAGCTCTTCGACCTGATGGATGATATTAAGAACATCACGCCTATCCTTCTTACTGACAACCTTGTGGAAGATGCTCTTGCAGGTGTCGAAAAGCATCTGGATAAGACAATTCTCGATGCTTATGGCGAGATATCCAGGGGCAAGGATGTTGTTCTTTTGGAAGGTACAGGCGGCATTGGAGGCGGGGCAATATACGGTCTGTCCGACCCGCAGGTTGCTTCTATCATCGGGACCAAGATCCTTCTGGTCGCCCGATATGAATCCATACATGCGGTGGATCGCATTCTTTCTGATATTGAATTGATACACGATCCTGAGATGTTCGCAGGTGTCATTCTCAATGAAGTGGATGAAGGACAGCTTGAGCATGTTTGTGAGCTGGTGGTACCTTTCCTTGAAAATAAAGGGGTCAAGGTGCTTGGTGTGCTTCCAAAGGACACTACCCTTCGTTCGGTCCCTATCTCTGAGATAGTTGAAGACCTTCATGCAGAGGTTCTTGCAGGTTCTGAGAATCTCGAGGTGCTTGTGGATCACTATCTTGTGGGGGCAATGGAAGTGAATTCTGCTATCAAGTATTTTAGGCGTACTCCCAATTCTGTTGTGATCACAGGGGGCGACAGGTCTGATATTCAGATGGCTGCGATCGAGGCACGCGTGAAATGTCTTGTCCTGACCGGAAATCTTCAGCCAAGTGCAGCTGTGCTTGGTAGTGCGGATGAGGCACAGATACCTGTTATCCTCGTTCGAGGGGATACGATGTCGACCATTGAAAGAATGGAGCGGCTAATAGGGCGTGCAAGGTTCAGGCGCGAACATAAGCTCGGTCGCATGGTAGAGCTTATTAATAACAATGTGAATGTCAAAGAGCTTATGTCGCTGATCGGCCTTTGATGTCCTTCATTATTTCTTATTTTTGAAAACATCCTTTGAGATCCCAGATAGATATGCATAAATATAGATTGGTTTATAGTGTCGTGCATCTCATTAATTTCAATTGTAAATTCAAATTATCAGGATTATATGATCAGGATTACCGGTGATGAATACCTTGACTGCTAAAGATTTTCTCACGATAGACGATTTTGATATAGTGGATAGAACAATTCTTGTGAGGGTGGACCTGAACTCTCCAATGAGCCCTAGCGGTGGCATACTTGATGATATGAGGATCAAAAGCCATATACCGACCCTTAGGGACCTGGAGGATGCGAAGGTAGTGCTGTTAGCTCACCAGAGCCGACCAGGAAAGAACGATTTCACTACTATGCAACTACATGCTGATGTGATGTCCAGTTCACTGGGTCGGAAGGTTACCTATATCGAGGATATTTTTGGTACCCATGCCAGAGAGAACATCGCTTCAATGGAAAATGGGGATGTTATCCTTCTGGAGAATGTGCGTTTCTATTCCGAGGAAACCCTGAAAAGACCTGTTAGTGAACATCAGGGAACCCACATGGTGCGAAAACTTGCTCCTTTGTTCGATATTTTCCTGAACGATGCATTTGCGGTATCCCACCGTTCCCAGCTTTCCATAACAGGTTTTACCGGACTTCTTCCTTCCGGGGCAGGCCGTCTCATGGAGAGGGAAATAACTTCTCTGGATGTGAGCCTTAAAGGTTCTGAATCTCCGTGTATATTTGTTCTCGGCGGCGCGAAGGTCGATGATTCCCTCAAGGTGGCTGAGCATGTCCTTTCAAGTGGCGGTGCTGACAGGGTTCTGGTCACAGGCGTTGTTGCAAATGTCGTGCTTGCTGCATCAGGTGTCGATATTGGTGAACCTAATATGAAGTTCATCGAATCCCAGGGATATCTCGACCAGATCGATAAGGCGAAAAATATACTTGAAAGATTTGCTGGTAAGCTCGGTTTTCCAAGGGATGTTGCTCTTAATAATAATGGAGAACGTATCGAGGCAAACATCGATGATGTGGCTTCGACGAACCTTCCAATAAACGATATCGGTCTTGAGACCATTGTGGCCTATTCAAGCGAGATCGAAAATGCGAAGACCGTTGTTCTAAATGGTCCTGCGGGCGTTTCCGAGATAGAGGGCTTTGAGATAGGTACATCTGAGATCATCAAGGCTGCAACGAATGCCGGTTATTCAATTGCTGGCGGCGGCCACATTACTGCTGAGGTGCGTAATATGGGTTATGAGAATATGTTCTCACACATAAGCACAGGTGGCGGGGCATGTATTGATTTTCTTGCCGGGGACAGCTTGCCTGGCATTGAAGCTTTAAAAGTTGCTGCAAAAAGATATAGAGAATTTGAATAAAATCTGTGTGGGGGTTAATATGCTAAGTGCTTCTGAAGGGGAACAGGCCGTAAGGCTTGCAAGGAATACTATTGAGTCATTTCTGAAAGATGGAGAGCAATCAGAGGCTATCGATCTGCCGGAGGTGTTCGGTGAATCGCGTGGGGTTTTCGTGACTCTGACGAAGAACGGCGATCTGCGAGGGTGCATCGGTCATCCTTATGCGGATTCGGCTTTGAAAGATGCTATTGTAGATTCTGCGATCTCGGCGGCCATAAGGGACCCTCGTTTTCCAATGGTCGATATTTCCGAGATGTCTGATATTATCGTAGAGGTCACGGTCCTGACACAACCGGAACTTATCGATGTTCTTCCGGAGAAGTTGCCTGAGATAATCGAAATTGGTCGTCATGGTCTGATCGCGAAGATGGGTATGTATCAGGGGCTGTTGCTTCCGCAGGTCGCACCGGAGAACGATTTTGATGCTATCGATCTTTTAAACCATACCTGTCTAAAGGCAGGCTTACCACAGGATGCATGGCTTACTGGTGCACAGATGTACTGGTTCGAAGGACAGATATTCAAAGAGATCGAGCCCCGTGGGGATATCGAGGAAGAGAAGTTCAATTCCTGTTGTAAGTGAAAATAGAGTAGATGAAAGAAATGCTTTCATCTATATTTCTTCATGGTTTCCAGAAGGTCGGATACATTAGTCTTGAGCTCATTTGCGGATTCTCCTATCATGAGATTTACAAGTCCTTCAGGACCCAGTGTCCTGAAATCGGTTTTCAGGCCGATGATCGTTTTCTTCTTTGAATATGCGTACCCTATTTCCCACGCTGTACCTGAATCGATATCACTGCCGCCATCGAGGACTGCCACCACTATATCGCAATTATCAATAGCGTCAAGGTTCAACTGGAATATCTTGCTGGAGTCCATTTCTTCCCTTGCTGCTTCTGTATCGTTGGAATCTTCCTGTGGCACAAAGACATCGAATCCGAGATCTTTCAGTGCAGTTTCCAGTTTCCTGTTAAAATCCTGTTCAGCTTCTGAAAAAAGTGGTGCTGCCAAATATATCTTTTTGGTAGTATTCATTTTCTCTCCTTTAGTCTTAATAGTGCCCTCGATGTAATGTTGGTCAAGGTTGATAATTATTCTTATTTAGAAAATAACAACCTTAATTAGTATTGGAAATATACATAACATCATGACCGATATGATAAATGCAGGAATTGTCGGCGCTTCCGGTTATACTGGTGGTGAACTGATGCGTCTGCTTTTGAACCATCCGTATGTCAATATTGAAACGGCTACTTCACGCCGTTTGTCAGGTGAAGCGGTAAGTGACACTCACAAACATCTGCGCGGACTGGTGGATATTGAATTTGAGGACCTTTCTCCTGAAGATATCAGGGGCAGATGTGATGTTGTCTTCGTAGCTGTACCCCATGGGACCGCAATGAACATAGTTCCCGAGCTTATTGATGATAATACTAAAGTTATCGATCTTAGTGCCGATTATCGTTTGAAGACAAGTGTCTTCGAACAGGTCTACAATATGGAGCATGCTAATCCAAAGGATGCTGTTTTCGGTCTTGTCGAGCTTCATCCTGAAGTGAAGGATGAGTCCTTCGTTGCAAATCCGGGATGTTATCCCACTGGAGCAATTCTGTCAGCTGCTCCTCTTGCGGCTGCAAAACTTCTCAAGATGGCCATATTCGATTCCAAATCCGGAATTACCGGAGCAGGGATCAATCCTACTATGGCGTCCCATTATCCTAACATGGCAGAAAATGTCCAGGCATATAAACTGACCACTCACAGGCATCGGGAAGAGATCCTTCAGGAACTGAACCGTTTGGACAATGGTTTTACTGATGTGAACTTCACACCACACATTGTTCCTTCCATTCGTGGTATCCTTACCACTGCACATCTTTTCACAAAGGAGAAGATGTCGTTGGAGGATGTACGTGAGCTTTATCACGAATTCTACAAGGGCAAGCCTTTTGTGAGGGTCGTTGATGATATTCCTTCCCTTAGCGCTGTAAGGGGCTCGAACTTCTGTGATATTGGTTTTGAAGTCGATGCCAACACCGGCCGTGTCGTTGTTGTTTCAGCAATTGATAATCTGGTAAAGGGTGCTTCAGGTCAGGCGATCCAGAACATGAACCTTATGTGTGGTTTTGATGAGACCACTGGTCTTCGTATAGCTGCGACATCCCCATAAATTACGATAGGAGATATGATCATGAATGTAAAAGATATTATGAGCAGTAATGTCATTGTATGCAGTCCACAGGATACTATTAGCAGTACTGCACAGTTGTTGAAGAAAGAGAACATTAGCGGCGTTCCTGTTGTTGATGAGGGTAAGGTCGTAGGGATCGTTTCCGAAGTAGATCTATTGAAATTGCTTAACATCCCTGAGCACGGCGGTCTTTGGCTTCCAAGTCCTTTCGAGATAATTGAGATCCCCATACGTGAGCTCATTAGTTGGGAAGACACCAAGAAGATGCTTTCTGATGTTGGTTCAAAACCTATCAGTGATATAATGGAAAAGGATGTGTTCACGATAGGTACGGAAAGTTCTGTGGAGGATGCTTCCAGATCAATGAGCCGGCACAAAATAAACAGACTTCCTGTTGTCGATAATGGTGAACTGGTAGGGCTTATAACCCGCGGCGATATCATTCGCGGTCTTGCAGGCATTTAAAGTGGTGTTATGAAAGCGAAAGATAGCGGCCTATGTGCAGTAAAAGGAGTTCGTGCTTTCGGTATCAAGCCGGGAAAGATGGGACTTGCGATCATCGTGGCTGAAGGGAATGCTGCGGGAGTGTTTACAAGGAACAAGGTCATAGCTGCTCCACTGATCGTTACGAGGGAAGCCCTTGGTAAGAATGGCAGACTGGCAGCGGTGATAGCGAACAGTGGCAATGCCAATGCTTTTACAGGTGAGCAAGGTCTCGCCGATGCAAGGGAAATGGCCTCTATCCTTTCTGAAAGACTGGGTGTCGATAGTGACCTTATCGCAGTGGCATCTACCGGTGTTATTGGCAGGAAGCTCGATATTGACTGGATACGTGATAATGTCGATGAAGTGATGAACGGTCTTGTAGCATCACCTCAGGGTAACAGCCATGCTGCAAGGGCTATAATGACCACTGACACGTTCCCAAAGATGACTGCGATAGAGCTTGATTGTGGTGTCTGTATAGGCGGGATCGCAAAGGGTTCCGGCATGATCGAGCCTAACATGGGAACTATGCTTGGTTTTGTCTACACTGATGCAGCTCTTCCATCGGACGTACTTGATGAATGCCTTAAGGAAGCAGTTGACAGGAGCTTTAATATGGTCGTAGTGGACGGGGACACAAGTACTAATGATATGGTGCTTCTTACAGCTACGGGAGCTACCGGTATCTCTCCTGATATAAATGAATTTAAGGAAGGACTTGAGCATGTTCTTGTGGACCTTGCAAAACAGATCGCAAAGGACGGTGAAGGTGCTACCCGGCTTATCGAAGCACAGGTTACCGGTGCAGTCTCTGAAGAGGATGCTCGCCTTGTCGCAAAGGCCATCGTACGTTCTCCGCTTGTGAAATCTGCTATTTTCGGCAAGGACCCGAATTGGGGCAGAGTTGTTGCAGCGGCAGGATATTCTGGTGCTGAACTGGAGCAGGATAGGCTATCTCTTGCTTTTTCCAATGGTGTGGATACTGTTTATCTTGTAAACGAGGGTAAGATCCTCTCTGAAGATAAAGAACACCTGCAGAAGCTGGAAGCTATCATGGGAAGTTCGGAAGTCATTATCATGGTGGGCCTTTCCCTTGGCAATGCAAATGCGAAAGCATGGGGTTGTGATCTTACGTATGATTATGTAAGGATCAATGCTGAATATACTACATGATACAACTGCTTTGAAGGGTTTTTATCGAAGGTGATCTTATGGATATTGGGAAGTGGGAATCTGTTTATCGTGAGTCCTATGAGGACATTTGTTTGTCTCTGGACAATGTAAGGGGAATGTTCGTAGCTTACAACAGTAACATTGACGCTATCAAACATGTAAGCGAGGAAGATATTTCAATGCTGTTGGCGCAGGTCGATCAAAATGAGGTCCAGGATAAGTTGTTTGAATATCCTCGGGAGATAGATTCCCCTTCAGATCTTGTGGCAAGGCTTATTATTGCCATGCGTGATGGGAAAGCGGCAGAGGTTCCGACAAATACGACCGATGTCCATGAATGGCTTACTGATCATCTGGGTTTTGATCATGCACGTATGGGTGGTCAGGCAGGTATAATCTCTAATCTTCTGGCATCTATAGGGCAAAATGTGATCACCTATGTTCCATGGCTTTCCAAGGAACAGGCTGACTATTTTGTAGATTCGGACAATCTTCTATTTCCGGTGGTTGAAGGTGATCAACTCAAACTTGTTCATCCCAGGGATGCCTACGATCCTCAAAATAAGCCCAAGGTGAACTGGATACTCGAATTCTCAAAGGGCATGGGTGTTAATTTCAAAGGGGAGAATTTCATTGTACCAAGAGATAATCGTCTTATAGTCTCTTCCCGTCCAAAATGGATCCGTATCGAGATGGATCCGGAATTGTATGAGCGGATCCCTTCTCTTCAGGCTAATATAGATGGTGCGCTACTTGCCGGTTATCAGATGATAAAAGAGGAATATGAAGATGGTTCTACCTATATGGACTACATCGATAAAGCCGTCAATGTGATCGAAAGGCTCAAAGAGGGAAATCCGAATATAAGGATACATATTGAGTTCACGTCCATTCAAAATAAGCTTATCAGAAGTTCGATCCTCAAATATATAGTAAGAAAGCACGTCCACTCGTTGGGGCTTGATACAGTTGAAGTCGCAAATGCGTTGAACGTTCTTGGTTATGAAGAGCTTGCATATTCTGTCATCAATAAGGGCGAGAATGCGATAGTTTCTCTTTTTGAAGGCGCAGTTAAGCTTTTAAAAGAGCTGGAACTTGAAAGGGTGCATATACATTCTCTTGGTTTTTACATATGTGTTGTTGCTAAGGATTGTCCGGTATCTGTTCTCGACCACCGTAAAGCTTTATTGTTTGCTTCCACTACCGCAGCCGCACAGGCATTACAGGGAGAGATCGTTTCTCTTGAAAGTACTGCATTAGGTCTCGATGTTCCTGTCTCTGAAAAAGGATATGGTGATCTTGAGAGGTTGGAGGACCATCTTGTGAGCAGTGGTATGTGCTGCATGGAGGATTTCGAGAATGGCTGCATTCGCACACCCCAGTATGATGCTATCGTTGTTCCTGCAAAGGTTGTCAGCGAGCCTGTGGCTACTGTTGGCATTGGTGATGTCATTTCAGCAGCTGCATTTGCAGGTTTTCTTTCCAAGATCAAGTGAGTGAGGGATCTTCATGAAAGTCCTTTGTGGGTATAATGTCAACATCGATGCTGTGTACACGATAACCGGGGAGGATATCTCAGATCTTTTGAAGATGGTGGATAAGGATGAATTGCTTGAGAAGATATACGATGGTCCGGGTGAGATAAGATCGATCACCGATCTTGTTGCGGGACTGGTCCTTCACATGCAGAAAGGCACAGGTGCCGAATGGTTCATTTATTCGGATGATGTTTTTCATTTCCTGAAAAGCCGTTATTATGAGAAGAGTGAGATACGGCTTGGCGGTAATATGGGAATAATGGCAAACGTCATGTCTCACATGGGTGCAGACCAGGTCGTTATGAATGCTGTTGGTGACATCAATTTGATAAAGGCATTGATGTCAGGCGGTAACATAATCTTTTCAGGAGAGTCTGTTCCACAGGATACTTCAACCTCCAAGGATGCAAATGAGATCATCCATTTTGTTTTTGATTTTAGCAGTGGAACTCAGTTCGATCTTTTTGGCACAGAGGTGATAGTACCCAGAGAAAACCGTTTCATTGCTACTTATGATGATATTAATACGGAACTTACCATCACGCCTGAATTCGAGGAGTACAGCCTTGAACATGTAAAAGATATGGACGGTGCGATCATTTCCGGTTTCAACCAACTACAGAGATGTTATCCTGACGGTTCCGGGTACTCTGAGCGTTTTGAAAAGGCACATTCACAATTAAAGGACTGGAAAGCGCTCAATCCTGATCTGCCAATCCATGTTGAGCTAGGCCATTTCATGAGCATGGATATGGGTGTGTCTATTTTCAAAGAACTTGCTGGAACGGTGGATAGCATTGGAATGAATGAGGATGAACTGGTAATGCTTACTGAATTGCATGGTGTTCCCTCGGACATGATACGGAAAATGGATGCCTGCACGATCCTGGATGCCTGTGTAAGATGTGCTTCATCTACCGGTCTGAAGAAGATCGTCCTGCATACACGTGATTTCATGATGAGCATTTTCAGTAAAGGAGCTTCCAGTTCGATTCGTGAGATGCAGAGCATGCAGTTCGGTGTGAATTGTGCAGCAGTTTTCGCAGCATCAGGAAGACTGCCTGAGCGGTCACAACTTGAAGATTCAGTGAGTGGTCTTGCCAGAAGTGAAGGAGGGGTGAAGCAGGTAAATAAAATGCAGGACCTTATCGGTGGTGAACGGCTTGAGTGTGGTGTATGCGGAGATTTCAGAGGTTTTTCGGTGTGCATCCTACCGACCATCATCTGTGAAAAGCCGGTGTCCACTGTGGGGCTTGGGGATACTGTGTCTTCAGCTACTTTTTTGAGGTGGCTGGAAATTGGGGTAAATGGGGGGCAATAATGAATTGAAGTTTAAAATAAAAATAAAAATTTTGAATGTAAACTCTTCAATTATCTCGATTTAACACCTAATATAAGGCCATCTTTTAAAATAGCACTTTTTATTTTATGACGATTGTAATAACCCGATTAAAAAAGATGGCAGCAAATAAATGGTTATTGCTGCCATAAAATCCTGTTTCAGGTTGTCAGCCAGTTATGTACAAGCAGCTGCAATCGTGATGTTGTTATGATCGAACCGATGGCAGATTGTGTTGAGATCTTCTCTGAAGGGCTACATGATCTCTTCCGTGAGGAAGAACTGGCATTTTCCTATGACCTGAAGTATACTGTCCATGCCCCGAGTACTGATATGAACCTGTCCAGCCTGAGGGAGCCTATACGCCTTGCAGCTATTAGTTTGGTCGAAGAAATGGCTGACATGTGCAATGAGCTGGATTCCGATGTTCTGGTAGTTCATCCCGGATATTATTCCTATCCTGTAGATATGATGTATGCACAGAGGTCATTTGAGAGATCACTTGTTGATCTTGAGGGCATATCAAAGGATACTGGTGTCAGGATGTGTATTGAGAACATGCCAAAATGGGACTGTTTTTGCTCAGGAATCCGGATATTGATCTTGAGGATAATGGTTTTACTCTGGATATTGGGCATGCGAACACATGGGGGAACCTTAATAATTTCCTGGAAATGGGGGGACTCGATCTCACATTTTCACTTGCACGATAATAATGGGGAAATTGATGACCATTTCTTTATTGGTGGAGGAAATATTGATTTTCCATCATTTTCCGGTTTGCTTAACAAAAGTAAAGCAATTAAGATCATAGAGAATAAGTGTGAAGAGGATGTGCTCAAAAGTTTGGAAGCACTTAAATGAAACTCTGCTCCGCGAACATAACAAAAATGAGCAAAGAGTTAACATTGTGGCAACACGTTTATATGCCAAAATGTTCTCTTTACATTTATGAGTCAGTTAGATAATAAAGTATTCCATGCCCTGGGAAGCGATACACGTATCAGGATGCTTGAACTCCTTGAGGAGGAAGAACGCCACATCTCTAAACTTGCCAGGATGTTGGGTATTTCCGTACCTGTGGCTGCAAAACACGCTAAAATATTGGAAGAGGCTGATCTTGTTGAGCGGAAGATCTTCGGGAAAACCCACGTGTTGAAGCCTAACAGGGAGAATATCTATCTTGCTATGAACGTGTTCGCACCTACCAAGTTAATAGAGGTAGAAAAAGGTACAACGTTGCTTGATGCTCTTCGTGGAGTTGCGGCTATCAAAGTCCAGAAAAAAGGCGATCGTGAAGTTATCGTTTCGACCGATGGTGAAGAAGGCCTTTACGTCTATGAGATAAACGGTGAGTTCTCGGAAAAATCTGTTCAGAATTGTGTACTTGATGAGGACACAACCATAGAATGGAAGAAACTTGAACCTGTCACTAAGATCAAACTTGATATTCATGTCAAGAAATGATCATTGAACGTACCAATTTTCTTTCGTTTTTGCATTGTTCCTACCTATTATTACATTATTTCGCACTGTTCTTTTTTATACGGTTTTTTGGCATTTTTTTAAATAATACTTTCACCTCGCTTGGCTGTCGGTTATATAATTAAGTGCCAATTTATCATTCAATGAGTGCTTATAGACAGAACGAACATCATCTGACCTTATCTGAGAGAATGCAGATCCTCTCTGCAGGTACTAAATATGACAGTTGCAATCAGAGTGCTGTCTGTCATGCTTTTGGTCCCGATGGAAGGTGCATACAGCTCTATAAGACACTGTTATCTAATTCCTGTGCCGGTGAGTGTGCCTATTGTCCAAATCGCTGTGAGCGTGAGACTAAAAGAGCTTCTCTTGAACCCGCGGAAATTGCAAAGATCACCTGGTCATTTTACAGAAGGAATGCCATCGAGGGTCTGTTCCTGTCTTCCGGCATCATGGGGGATGCAGAGTATACTTCGCAGAAGCAATTAGAGGTGGTGGAACTGTTGCGAGGTCAGGGCTTTAAAGGTTATATCAATATTCGTGTGATGCCTGGCACTCCGAAATATCTTCTCGAGCAGATCGCAGATCATGCGGATAAGTTCGGTGTCAATGCGGAGACCACCAATTCTGTTAATTATTCTGAGATATGCCCGAATTTCGATTATAAGAACGATGTTCTGCAGAGGTTGAAATGGACAAGGGACCTCATTGAGAAGAAAAGAAGTGAATATTGCGGTATGGGAAAAATGGTTGGTGCAAATGACACTCAATTCGTGGTGGGTGCGGTCCCTGAGTCTGACAAAGAGGTCGTGAAGACGGTCCACAAGTTCATGGACAAGTATGCATTGCGAAGACCTTATTTTATGAGCTTTGACCCTGTGCCTGATACTCCGCTCGAGAATGGGTCCCCTTCGCCGAAATGGCGTGAGCAGAGGTTGTATCAGATGTCCTTTCTTTTAAAGGACTATGGTCTCAGGTCAAGCGATCTCGATGAGATCTATGATGAGCATGGGTATCTCTCAAATGCTGACCCAAAGGAAGTGCTTGCACGATCGCAACCTGATCGTTTTCCGGTGGATATCAATTCCGCTGAAATGTCCGATCTGCTCCTTGTTCCCGGTATCGGGCCGATCAGTGCTAACCGGATCGTGCGTGCCCGTCCGATAGTTTCCGAGCAGGAACTTTCCCGGGTGGGTGTCGTAGTTTCCCGTGCAAGGCCCTACATTTCGATCAATGGTTCAAGGCAGACGAACCTTTCCTCTTTTATAGGGGCTTGCTCATGATAATAGCCTTCAGGTCAAGTGTAGAGGGTGTGCTGCTTGCATGTTTAGCTTTCAGGGAAGATCCTGGTTCTGAACTGATATTTGCGAGCGATGTGGGGGAGCTTAAGGGGAAACTCGATCTTTCAGGTATCGAGGGTGAGATAAATATGGTAGGTTTTGATCCTTCCTATAGGTCCGAGTCCTTATCTAAGGAGATCTTCGGAAAAAGTAAACCTCGTATGGCAAGTTTCGACCCCGATCCTCTACGGTATGTTGATCTTCTTCTAAGGCACAAGGAATGTGATCCTGCTGGGCTTGTGCGACTGTTGGTTTTCTGTAATGGCGATACTGATGGACTTTATTCAGGGAAGGGCAAGATCGCAAAACGGTATTATAATTATATGCGTGAGGTTGGCAAAGCATACGAGAGGTTGTGTATGTTCGCACGACCGGAGCTTAAAGGTGGTATACTGTCTGTTGTTATTGATACTCCTCACGATATCGCGGATATGTTTTGCAGGTGGCTTGTCAGGAAAAATCCAGACGTTCCTGTGGCAGTTATCAAAAATAGTTCTGCGTGGGTAGGCAATGGCGATCTTATTGGACTTGATAGGTTTGCAAAGATCACCGCATCCTTTGTGGAAAGCCTTCGGTCAACATCAACATCGGATGATGTGGATGAGCTCTGGGATCTCTATTATAATTCCCAGATGATAGATTCAAGGAGAAATCCTGGGCTTGCAAAAAAAGTTCAGCCTAAGAGTTCTGCTTCGATGAGCAAGATGTCAAAAAGAGATCGTTATAAGGTTGAAAGGGGCATTGCCGGCTGTACCCTGGATAGTTTTGCATGAAAATGGGTGAGAAAATGAATGGGTTACAGGATATTCCGCGTATTGGTGAGAAAATGGCGAAACGCTTTCAGGAGCATTTTGGTGGGGAGGATAGGGCAATGGATGCTATTTTAAGCGGTGATATCGCAAGTATTTCCGAAGTTGAAGGAGTGGGGCAAAGATATGCTATTTCTCTGGTACACGAAGTGCGTGCACAGTTCGAAGGTGTTAGTATGGAAGATTTCCTTAAGACAAAGGAAGCTTCGGATATCTATGAGAGGCTTCTGGATATCATCAAGCAGTTCACACATACAAGATATGCAAAGGACAAGCTTCATGTCTACATACCTTATCCTGCAAGCAAAAAGGCACTCATCGAGGATATTAGAAAGGATGTTGCCGGGTATATTAGGACTGCTTGCGTATTGGGGGACAATGAAGAACTTATCTCGCTTCTATCCAATGTAAAGGCTCTGGATGTCAAATGTAACCCGCCGAAAGTTAGGTCCAGGGCAATTCTGACCGCCGATAGCAAGCAGTATGAAGTTGCACGGCAGATGTTCGGGGATCTTCTGGATGTCCAGTTCGTGAAGGGTGCGGGGGAGTTCGTTGATACTGCAAGGGGTTATTCTCATGTTGTTGCTGCCGATGACAAGTGTATGTCCTTCGACCTTCCTGAAGATGTTGATCCTGAGTTCATTCCTGATATTCGCAAAGCAAATATGTGGCAGATATTGCCGGAGAAGGAGATATACTTCTTTGCGAGGAATCTCAACACACTTGAATGTTGTATCCAAATGGTCGAGATATTACGCTCTTCAGGGATATGTTCCCTTGAAGATATTGCGGAGGATGACATTGAAAGATTAAAGCAGACCCTTTCTCTTATAGATGAGGATGGGGATGTCAGGGAGGGTTCTGATAACAGTATCGATCGCCTTATGATGATCTCCAGAAATGTCGATAATTGTGTTTCAGAAACCATTACTGCTGCTAATGTTACTCTTAATTCTTTTCTGGAGGAGAGCAAATTAACGCTTAGCGGTCAGGATATGCTTCAGGTGATGAACGGGAAAATTGAGATAAAGGACCTGCTCGAAAAAGAGCTGTTCCATTCTTATCGTTCTGTTATCAAGAATGCAAAAGAGAAGATCGCGGCAGATCTGGAGCTTGAAAGAAATGAGCTATTGTCTCTTGATTCCTTTTTTTCGGATGAGATCACCCATCCCCTTGAAGTGAAACAGGAATGCCTGTATTCTTTTAAGCAACAGATTGCAAACCAAGTGGAAAAACTGAAGGTTCGGCACAAATGCAATATTGCGAGGACACTCTCGGAGTTCCATGATATTGCTCAGAGGATGGTTCACGAAGCCCTTGATTTCGATGTGGGCTTTTCAATAGGTTGCTTTGCAAAGGAGTTCGACCTTCATCTTCCTGATTTCATTGAAGGGACTGGTATTGCGTTCGAATCGGCATCGAACCTTTTCATAAGAACGCGGCATGGTTCGGTCGTACCTATTGATTATTCGGTAGGCAACACCTCCTATGATCCCGATGGGAATGGTAGTCGAGTTGTCCTTTTGAGTGGTGTCAATTCAGGAGGAAAGACCTCTCTGCTTGAATTGGTGGCACAGTGTGTTATCCTTGCTCACATGGGCTTCCCAACCCCTGCCATGAACATGGAGATAGGTCTTGCGGAAGAGTTCTATCATTTTGGAAAATCCAAAGGTACTCTGGATGCAGGAGCTTTCGAGACTACCCTTGTTGATTTCTCGGTTGTTGCAAATGATTCTTCAAAGCTCGTTCTGGCAGATGAACTGGAATCCATTACTGAGCCGGGAGCTTCTGCAAAGATCATCTCGGGAATACTGGAGGTGCTTTCTGAGAATGATAACTGCATGTCAATTTTTGTGTCCCATTTATCAGAACTGATACTTGAGAACACTGAATGCAATGTACGTGTTGATGGCATCGAGGCAAGCGGGCTTGACAAGGACCTTAACCTTATAGTTGAAAGGACTCCAAGGTACAATTATGTTGCAAAGAGCACTCCTGAGCTCATAGTCGAGCGTCTGTCAAGAAAATCAAATGGTCCAGAGCAGGACTTTTATAAAAGATTGCAAAAAAAGTTCAAGTAAGCCGTAATTATACGGCTTTTCCATTTTGTTAGGTTGCTTTAAAGCACACCTTTTGTACTTTTGATGCCTTCGCCTTCAATCTTGACAGCACGGCGGAGGGCGTATGCAAAGGCTTTGAAAAGGGCCTCTATCTTGTGGTGGTCATTGTAACCTGTGACAGTTATGTGCAGGTTCATCTTTGAATTGTCTGTCAGGGACTCAAAGAAATGTCTCACAAGTTGAGTGTTCATCTCACCAACCCTTGGGGATTCGAACTGAGCATTCATTACGAGGTAGGTCCTTCCTCCAAGGTCGAGAACCACATCTGCAAGGGCTTCATCCATGGGGATGCGTGCATCTCCGAATCTGGCGATCCCGTTCTTATCTCCGAGTGCTTCAGAGATCGCCTGGCCAAGAACTATTGCAGTGTCCTCTATCAGGTGGTGCTCATCAACGATCAGGTCACCGGTGGCTTCGATGGTCAGATCAAAATTACCGTGTCTTGCAAAAGCGGTAAGCATGTGGTCGAAAAAACCGATGCCTGTATCAATGTTCGATGAACCGTTGCCATCCAGATCGAGTTCCATCTGGATATCCGTCTCTTTTGTCTTGCGTGCGATCTTTGCGTTTCTCATGCTGTTCCTCTGCCGTTTTCGATGCTCAATTTTCATCACTGATGATATCTATTGCTTCTGTCAGTGTGAACTTTTTCTTGTATAGTGCGCTTCCCACAACAACACCTGCTGCTCCGGTGTTCTTCAGTGTGACAATATCTTCGAGGGTGGTCACACCGCCGGATGCGATCACGGGTATGGTGACAGCATTGACAAGATCTTCAGTAGGTTTCGGGTCCACTCCATTTAACAGGCCTTCGGAGTCAATGTTCGTGAACAGGATGCTTCCAGCTCCCTTCTCTTCAAACTGGCTTCCCATCTCAACTGCTGTATGTTCTGATTCCTTTGTCCAACCTTCGATGGATATCTTTCCGTTCTTTGAATCGAGTGCAACATTTATGTGTTCACTTCCAAATTCATCGGAGAGCCTTTTGATAAGTTCGGGATCCTTTAATGCAGCGGTGCTAAGGATCACTTTGTCAATACCAATATCGAGTAAAGCTGCAGCATCTTCGAAGGAACGTATTCCTCCACCCACCTGGATGTATATTCCCTGGGGTTTGCATTTTTCGACGATCTTTTTTATAATGGGTGCATTTGTTCTGTTCCCTTCTATTGCACCATCAAGATCGATAAGGTGTAGTGTCCTTGCGCCCTGGGAAACCCAGTCAAGGGCGACTTCAACGGGGTTCTCGAGGGATATCATCTCGCTTCCGGGTACGCCTTGCACGAGCTGTACACATTTGCCGTCTTTCATATCGACTGCTGGTATCACTTCAAAGCTCATCTTGTCACCTTTAGGGTATCATTCTCTCGATAGGCATTACAAGTATGTCAAAAGCACCTGCAGCTTTAAGCTTTGTAATGGTGGCAAAGATGATGTCTGCGTCCACAACGGCATGTACTGCCACGATATTATCCTTGGATTCGACTTTCATTATAGTTGGTCCGGCAAGTCCGGGAAGCACTTCCTTTAAATCATCGACCACTGTGGTTGGAGCGTTCATCATCAGGTATCGCTTTTCTTTGGCATGCATTACGCTCTCAAGGGCTGTTTTGATGTGTTCTATCTTCTCTTCCGTTTTTGCTGTTTCGTGATTTGCGATCAGATATATGGATGATGAGAACACTTTTTCGATGACCTTGAGATGGTTCATCAAAAGTGTAGTTCCTGAACTGGAGATGTCCACAATGGCATCTGCAATACCCACGTGCGGTGTCATTTCACATGCACCGCTGACCTTTACTACATCAATGTTTATCCCGAGATCCTTGAAATACCTTGCAGTGATGCCGGGGAACTCAGTTGCCACACGCATTCCCTCAAGGTCATTTGCCGATGCGATGTCTGATTCTTCAGGTACTGCAAGTACAAGGTCTGCTCCTCCATATTTGAGGTCAAGGAGCATCTCTACATCTGACTCGGTCTCAGAGATGAGGTCCAGTCCGGTGATGCCGACATCTGCCGCCCCATCCTGAACATATTCCGGAATGTCGGCTGCTCTTGCGAACAGGAATGTGATCTCCGGATCGTTTGTTTTTGCAAACAGCTTTCTGTTGGAACCACCAAGTACGGGAAGTCCTGCTTCCTTGAACATCTGTATGGTGGGCTCGTGTAATCTTCCTTTGTTAGGTATTGCAATACGTATCATATGAAGTCCTTCTCACAGAACGGGTTTAGTTGTATTTTGTTCTATCTATTATAGAACTGTTCTTGGGTCTATGTCTTGAAACACATTTATCCTTTATAAGTATTGCATGGTAGCATTGAGAACGTTGACGATTATTTCCATCCTTTTTCATCATCTACTCTTATTACTGGAGGTTATGAATGTTCACATGGGTAGTAATGATTATATATAAATTGTTCATCTTATAGATTGAATCCAACCGACATGTGGTTTTCACATTTCTATCTGATTTATCAAATTTATCAAAAAGAGGCTAAATATGATCCGAAATATCAAAGTGGAACATCTCCATGAGACTCCTATCGAAAAACAGGAGACCGAACTTGTTGAAAGGAAAGGTATAGGTCATCCGGACAGTATCAGTGATGGTCTCGCAGAAGCTGTGAGCCGTGCTCTTTGTAAAGAATACATTGACAAGTGTGGAGCTATCCTTCACCACAACACAGATAGAGACTCAGATCGTTGCAGGAAGGTCTCGGCCTGAATTCGGAGGCGGCGAGGTCCTCAAGCCTATTTACACTCTTCTTGTCGGAAGGGCTACCATGGAATTCGATGGTATGGAGATCCCTGCAGAGGCAGTTGCCCTCCAGGCTGCACGTGAATATGTTCGTAACACCATTCCTGCTATGGACCTTGAGCGTGATATGATCATTGACTGCAAGCTTGGTACAGGTTCTTCTGATCTCAGGGATGTTTTCACCAGGGACCATGTTCCAATGGCGAACGATACCTCATTCGGTGTAGGCCACGCTCCTTTCTCTGAACTTGAACAGGTCGTCTACAACACCGAAAGGCAACTTTTGACAGACCTTAAGAAAAAGATGATCCCTGGAATCGGGGAAGATATAAAGGTCATGGGTCTCAGGGAGAACGATGATATCTCTCTTACCATCTGCTGCGGTATGGTCGGCAGGCACATCGATGACATGGACCACTACATAAATGCAAAGGAAGAGATGACCGAGTACGTTCTTGATCTTGCTACCAAGTACACCGACAGGATAGTTTCAGCCCGCATCAATGCTGCTGACAAGGTCGATGGTGGCTGTGACTGCGTTTTCCTTACCGTTACAGGTACATCTGCTGAAATGGGTGATGATGGTTCAGTAGGACGTGGGAACAGAAGCAACGGTCTTATCACTCCAAGCAGGCCAATGAGCATGGAAGCAACAAGCGGTAAGAACCCTATCAACCACATTGGTAAGATCTATAACCTGCTTTCCACACAGATGGCAAGGGATGTTGTAAGTGCTGTTGATGAAGTAAGCGATGTCCATATCAAGCTTCTCTCTCAGATCGGAATGCCTATCGATCAGCCACTCGTGGCAAGTGCACAGGTCATCCCTGAAGATGGTGCGAACTTTGCTGCCATCAGGTCTGAAGCAGAAGTGGTAATTGACGACTGGCTTGAGAACATCACCAAGATCACTGACATGGTGGTCAAAGGCGAACTTGATACTTTCTAATTCCGATATATCTGCATATATTGGATAATAAGGGTGTCAGCAAGATCGATCTTCGATCCAGGCTGCCCCATCTTTTCTTTTGTTCCGTCTTTTCTGTTATTTTTCTACGTTTCTCTCTGTTCTTCCTTCACAACTTCATCCGTAATCTCTGCAATTCCAGCTGTCCTTTGTTCATTTTGATCATCATTATGTTCACATTTGTCGCTTTCATGGGCAATGCGGCGAAAAGATTAAATATTATTGTGGCAATGAAGGGGATGTATCTCACACTAGTGGGATGGGATGATGCTGATTTCAGTATGACCCGCCTTAACTCAGTGGTAGAGTGCGCGGCTGTAGTATGGAATATGCGACTTGTCGCACATAACGCGCAGGCACCGCGATGTCCCCGGTTCGAGTCTGGGAGGCGGGACTTAACATCCTAAATTCGCAAAAGGTTTATATGCCTGGCAGCGTATTAAGGGTGTGCTCACACAGCAAACAAACGCAATGTCCGAATAGTGTAGAGGCCTATCATGGAGCCCTGTCGAGGCTCCGACTCGGGTTCGAATCCCGGTTCGGGCGTACAATTTTACCGGCTGAAAATGCCGGTAAACCCCATCTTTTTTTTGTAAATTTTGAGTTACCATTAAGCTCATTGTTTTTTTCTTTTAAAATATTAAAACTGTCTTCTGCTTTGGTTTTCTGGTTTATATTAAACCTTTATATAACATGAGCAATTTCCGAGAAACATTATTATAATATTATAAAGTACACTTACTTCCGACTGTAGCATGAAAGTGATCACATGGCATATAAAATAACAGAGAAACGTCAGTTGGTGCCGGATGTGCACCTGATGAACATCCAGGCTTCCGATGTGGCTGCGGCTGCAAAGGCAGGGCAGTTCATTATTCTTCGCATCGATGAAGCTGGTGAGAGGATCCCTCTTACAATTGCAGACTACAACGCAGATGAAGGGTCTGTCACCATTATCTTCCAGGAAATGGGGAAAACGACAAAACAGCTCGCTAAGATGAGCGCCGGCGAGGAACTTCTTGATTTTGTAGGACCTCTTGGCAAAAAGTCCGAGATCGAAAAAATCGGTACTGTTGTGCTTGTTGGCGGCGGGGTTGGTATCGCTCCTATCTATCCTCAGGCAAAAGAATATCGTGCAGCTGGGAATAAGGTCATTTCCATCATTGGGGCACGCAATAAGGGCATGCTCATACTTGAAGATGAGATGATCGCTGCCAGTGATGAGGTCCTTGTGGCCACTGATGATGGTTCAAAGGGCCATCATGGCTTTGTAACGGACCTTGTCAAGCAACTTCTTGATGGTGAGGAGCATATCGACAGGATAGTCGCTATCGGTCCTCCTATCATGATGCGCGCAGTTGCAGGTGTTACTGCCTCATATGATGTTGAGACTCTCGTTAGCCTCAATCCGATAATGGTCGATGGTACCGGCATGTGCGGTGGCTGCCGTGTCAATGTCGGCGGTGAGGTCAAATTCGCTTGTGTGGATGGTCCTGAGTTCAACGCAAAGGATGTGGACTTCAATCTGTTGATGAGCCGTCTGTCCTTTTATCGTAAAGAAGAAGCTGATGCTATCACAAAGTCCCAGAAAGGTTGTGGGGATGATTGCAAATGTCAATAAGACCGGAAATGCCACAGCAAGCTCCTGATGATCGTATCACTAACTTTGATGAGGTCGCTTTAGGATACACTGAAGAACAGGCTATCCTTGAAGCAGAGCGCTGCCTTGAGTGTAAGGTCCCTAAATGTGTGGAAGGCTGTCCTGTGAACATTGATATTCCTGGTTTTATCTCAAAGATCAAGGAAGGCGACTTCCAGGAAGCTATCAATATCATAAAAGCCACTAATACTCTTCCTGCTGTATGCGGCCGTGTATGTCCTCAGGAAGAGCAGTGTGAAAAACTTTGTATCCTCGGAAATAAAAGCGAGCCAATTGCCATTGGTCGCCTTGAAAGGATCTGTGCGGACCGTGAGCGTGAAGTTGGTGTAAAGGACCCTGTTGTAGCACCGTCTACTGGTAAGACCGTGGCAATAGTCGGTTCAGGTCCTGCAGGTCTGACTGCAGCTTCCGACCTTGCAAAAGCAGGTCATTCAGTTACCATATTCGAAGCTCTGCATGAGGCAGGTGGTGTACTGATCTATGGTATTCCTGAGTTCAGGCTTCCAAAGGCCATTGTAAAGGAAGAGGTAGATTATATCAGAAAGCTCGGCGCTGATATCAAAATGGATTACGTTATCGGTCGCATACTGACCCTTGACCAGCTAACTGACAGATTCGATGCGGTCTTCCTCGGAACCGGCGCAGGTCTGCCAAAGTTCATGGGGATCGAGGGTGAGAACCTCAATGGTGTCTATTCTGCCAACGAGTTCCTTACGCGTGTGAACCTGATGAAAGCATACAATAATAGTTTCGACACACCAATAAAGCGGGGCAGCAACGTTATTGTTGTAGGTGGCGGAAATGTGGCAATGGATGCAGCCCGCAGTGCCTTGAGACTTGGTGCAGATGAGGTAAGCATTGTGTACAGACGCAGTGATGAGGAACTTCCTGCAAGGCGTGAGGAGATCGAGCATGCAAAGGAAGAGGGTATCGTATTCCGCTTATTGACCAATCCTGTGCGTATCATCGAAGGCGAGAACATGTCTGTCAATGGCGTCGAATGTGTCAGGATGGAACTTGGCGAACCTGATGAGTCAGGACGCAGGCGGCCTGAGGTCGTAGAAGGCTCTGAGCACATAGTCGATGCTGATATTGTTATAATGGCCATAGGCACTTCACCGAACCCCATCATTTTCGATGGTTCAAAAGGTCTCGAGGTTACGCCATGGGGTACAATTGTCGTAGATGAGTCAGGTATGTCCTCTATCGAAGGCGTTTGTGCCGGTGGTGACGCAGTGACCGGCGCAGCAACCGTTATCAGTGCAATGGGTGCAGGCAAGTTGGCTGCTGATACCATCAACAACTATCTTTGAAAATAAGTTCGATGAATGGCAGATATATTGATCTGCCCTCTATTTTTTTTATATTTTGCTTCTGACCATATGGAAGTATTTAATACCTGCCTATTCTATTCTTGAATTCAATGCATTTGAAAAAGAGTGATGCCCGAATTCACAAGATGCCTTCGAGAAAAGGCGTAGTTGATAAAAAGAAGCATTCAAGGAATCCAGTGTCTAACGAGCAGTCTATTATATACTGGTGTAAAGATTGCAATGTTCCCCTTCTCGATAAGAAGTGTGGCGTCTGCGAAGGCGAGATCTTTGAAATTAAGCTATCCGGGCCTGGTGACATAAGATTCTGTTCACCGTATGAACGTGAACTTCTAGGTAAGCTTTTGCTTTCTGAATTTGGCCGTGATCCTCTGGGGGAAAAGCTGGTCCTGTTGAATAAGATCTCCGGGGAGGATAAGACCGCTCAGGTCATAGTGGACGGTCTGAACATCGGTACTCTTCTTTTTGATATGTCCCTGATGGAATACCGCTTCGAGATATCAGAAGCAGGGGCACAGGTACTTCATGGTCTGATCGGAAGCAGGACCGTTACTCTGAAAAAGACCAAAATGCATCTGAACGGAAAAAAGGTCAGTTCTGAATTGGTCGAAAGTTCTACCAATGACATAAATACAGGAGACCCTGTGATAGTTGTGTCCGGTAATCTCGTTGGGGTCGGGATATCACTTGTAGATGGTGATAATATGGCAACTGCAGATGGTCCTGTGTTAAAGGTTCGGAAGATATCCAGTAGTGACCTTAAGTTAAGCTCCAGAGTAGCAACCATCGAAGATGCCATTACTGCTAATCTTCCTCACCTGCGAAAAATTGGTAAGAATGCAATGAATACCATCAAAGGAATTGCGAGCCAGAAGGAGCACCGCAAACTTCCTGTGCATGTTTCATTCAGTGGTGGAAAAGATAGCCTTGTTGTTCTTGACCTTACCCTAAGTGCCCTGAAAGGTAGGGATGTAAGGGCATTTTTCCTTAATACCGGTATCGAATTCCCTGAAACCGTAGAATTTGTTCATTCCCATTGCGAAAAAAGGGGTATCGAACTTATTGAATCAAAAGCTGAAAATGCCTTTTGGGAGAATCTTGAGAGCTTTGGTCCTCCTGCAAAGGATTTTCGGTGGTGCTGCAAGGTTTGTAAACTTGGGCCTGCGGGTGCTATCATTGATCAATGCAGTGAGGATGGGGGTGTATGTCTGACCATTGATGGGAAGCGTAAATTTGAATCATTTTCCAGGTCAAATATCTCTGCCAGCGAAAAGAACCCCTTTGTTCCGAACCAGTTGAACATCTTCCCTATTCGGGATTGGCGTGCCATTGAGGTCTGGCTTTATATCTATTGGAGGAAGCTCGATTATAATCCACTCTATGATGTTGGTTTTGAGCGTGTGGGCTGCTACCTTTGTCCTGCGGAACTTTCTGCTGAGTATGAAAGGCTGAAAGACCTCCATCCTTCTATCTATGATCGATGGAACAGTTTCCTTTTGAAATGGGCAAAGTCCAAAGGCCTTTCTGATGAATATGTGCGGCACGGTATGTGGCGCTGGAAGGAACTTCCTCCCAAAATGCTAAAACTTGCGAGAGAACTTGGTATTGAGACCGAACCCTCCAGTGTAATTGACGATTTCGATATTACGTTGACATCTGGTTTTTCACCATGCAGGGAAGGTGGCTTTACTGTGGAGGCAAGTGTCAAAGGTGTACTTGTCAGCGAAGCTTCTGCGATTCTGAACATGCTGGGTTCAACTGTCGTTTCTGAAGAACTCGGAATGGTCCTCCTTAAAATGGATTCCGGAACTGTGAAATTCTTTTCATCAGGCAGTTTGAAGGTCACAGCGAATTCCAAAGAAGATGCGCATTCCTGCCTTGAAGCGACCGCTAAGCAACTTCTGCGTGCAAGTAAGTGCACTGAATGCGGGATCTGTTTGAAGGTCTGTCCTGTAAATGCCATTGAACTGGGTTCGGAAAAAGGCAGGGTATACATAAATGATTCGTGTATACGCTGTGGGAAATGCACTGATGGATGTGTGGTGCTGAAATATTCGGACAAGATCCTTTCTGCCATGTTGAATGGCAGGAAGTGAACATATATTTTTGAGTGAACTTTTAATACAGTGCAGCTGTATATTATATAATAATTAATATTATTCACACATATTTAGCGTGTATCCAATGGTCACAGATATATCGGGCGAATTGTTCCCTCAAATTAGTTCCAAATGGAAGATGGTCCTTAGTGTAGCTTTAGTTCTACTTTTTTCACTATTCATCATCATTCTCCTACCCATTGCTGATGGTATCATGTTAGGGCTCGTATTCGCATATATTGCCCGCCCGATCTACAATTTTATAAAAATGAAACGCCATCTCGGTGCTCTGGTGGCTACAATGTTCATTGTGATACCTATTGTGCTGATATTTGGAATGGGCGTCATCGAGATCGCGAATCAGTTGATCTGGATAACTGAGAATCAGGGGGCAGTCATTGAGTCTCTACTCGATTTTATTCGCAATCTCAATATTCCGGATGCTTATTACGAGAACATTCAGCAAACAATATGGAATTCCTCTCTCTCCATCCTCCCTCTTCTTGGAAACCTGGTCTTCGTATCCTATGCCCGCGGTATAGCAATGTTCATGATCAATCTGTTAGTTGCTGTTCTAGTTTGTTATTTCCTTCTTGCGGATGGGGATGGACTTTATCGTTCTGTCCTTAGAATTATTCCAAAAGGTAATCAGCATCTAGTTAAAAGATATGTCCATCACATGGATATTATCCTTAGTGGTGTCTTCATAGGGAATGCTTATGCAGCACTCTCAGTGAGCACTCTTTCGATCATAGTGTTCTATGCTTTCGGTCTTTCGCATGTACTTGCACTGGCCACTCTCATATTCGTAGCATCGGCAATTCCAATGTTTGCAGGTTATATGGTCCTGGTAGTGCTTACGATCGTACGTTATTTCAGTTTGGGATTTGAAAGTGCGCTGATCTTCTTTGCTGTGTCGTCGATAATTATCTATGCTCCACCTGAATTTTTCCTACGTCCTTATCTTGCAAGCATCAAGTCACGCATTCATCCTTTCTTGATAATGCTGGCCTTCCTCGGCGGTGCATTTGTTGGCGGTATCGCAGGTTTCTTTGCAGCACCCATACTTCTTGGTACTTTGGTTTCGGCTTACCGCGTTTATGTTGAAGATCTGGAGTATGTTCCGCCTGAGGCTTCGTCAGATGAATAAAATATTTACAATTGAATTTTTCATATCCCTTTCAGTTTATTGCTGATAGTGAGATTATCTCTTAATATAATGGATCATATTTATTTTTAACAATAAAAGCTGGTTTTTATGACAGAGGTTATAGTAAATTCTGGAGTATGTGGTTTCGTACATAATATACGTGGTATCCTGGATGGTGGGAATATTGTGATCGATATCGATTCTCCTTGTGAGAAGATACAAAGGATGGCTCACATGGAAGTTCCTATTATGGAGACCTTCGACATTAAGGATAATTATGTTCTTGTTAGGGCTCAGAAAGAGAACTGTTCATCAAATTGCCTTGTTCCGTGTGCTATTCTGAATGTTTGCAAGATAGAGGCTGGATTTCTTGCTAGGTCCCTTGTCAAAAAGGCTGGGGGTTTGAGCATAGAGTTTAAAGATGCTTGAATATTTTCTTTTTTCCTTGTTGTTCAGGACTTGCTAAAATAGGGATTCTTTCATTGTTATTCTCATTTAAGTCCAATGCAAAAATATGGGTTATGGTCTTTAATTGGCGAATAGTCCTTTTCTTCTAAATTCCATTACGTTCTCATCACAAAGGATATTTAAAGAATGTATGTATAACATGTCGCAAGACATCAAGTAATCATCCTGTGTTTACGATCTTTACCGGAGATACTCAGATATTGATTAATCTTCAACATTGTAGAGGTTGTTCTGTTCACAGGACCATCAAGCGGTGAAATCATGCAATTATTACTCATCCATTCCGATTATATCGAATACGAAGTAAAAAAGAGCACTCCTGTAGCGGAAGATATTGAAGAGTCCTTTAAACAGGGTCGTCTTGAGGACGCACTTACGGCATTCATGGCCGTTGAGAGCTTCGATGAGGCAAACCCTCAGGAGATAATAGATCGTGCAGTCTCTGAGATCGAGAATGTTGCAGGCCAGGTCAAGGCAGAGAACATAATGCTTTATCCTTATGCACATTTAAGCTCCGACCTTTCATCTCCGAAAGTAGCTGTTTCTGTCCTGAAAAGTATTGAAAAGGCACTTGAGGGCAAGTACAATGTCATGAGGGCTCCATTTGGCTGGTACAAGGCATTCAGTATCAGTTGTAAAGGACATCCGCTTTCTGAACTTTCACGTACTATCAGGCCGGAAGGTGCTGTACCTTGCGGAAAGGTCGTCTCTATAGATGCTGAAAAGAAAGAGGTTGTTTCTGAAGCTCTTAAAGCAGAGGATTCTGCAAAGTCCTACTGGCGTATCCTTACACCAGATGGTGAGCTCCACGATGCGGAAACCTTTGATCTTACAGGGCACGATAATCTTCAGAAGTTCGTGAACTATGAGATATCCAAGAATAGGAACATCGAGAAAGCTCCTCCTCACGTTGAGCTCATGCGCCGTCTCGAGATCGCGGATTATGAACCCGGGTCTGATTCCGGTAACATGCGCTATTATCCAAAAGGCAGGCTAATTAAATCACTTATCGAGAACTTCGTTCTTGAGGAGTCTTCAAAGATCGGGGCAATGGAAGTTGAGACCCCATTGATGTATGATATGAATCACCCGACCTTGAAAAAGTACCTTGACAGGTTCCCGGCACGTCAGTACTCCATCGAGTCTGACAAACGTAGTATGTTCCTGAGATTTGCTGCATGTTTCGGGCAGTTCCTCATGAACCATGACATGACGATCTCTTACAAGAGTCTCCCTCTTAAGATGATCGAGATGACGCGGTACAGCTTCAGGAAGGAACAGCGTGGTGAGCTTGTGGGTCTTCGCAGACTCCGTGCGTTCACAATGCCTGATATGCATACTCTCTGTCCTGACATGGAAGCTGCTATCTCTCAGTTCAGCGAACAGTACAGCATGTGTATTGACATCCTTCGTAAGATCGGTATCGATGTTAGTGACTTTGAGGTTGCTATTCGCTTTACCCGTGAGTTCTATGATGATAACAGGGAGTTCATAACCGAGCTTGCAAAGAAGGTCGATAAGCCTGTCCTTGTGGAGATGTGGGATACTCGATTCTTCTATTTCGTACTCAAGTTCGAGTTCAATTTCGTTGATGCGACAGCAAAAGCGAGTGCACTTTCCACTGTGCAGATAGACGTGGAGAATGCAGAGCGTTATGATATCAATTACGTTGATGCTAATGGCAAGATGAACCATCCTACTGTATTGCATTGTTCACCAAGCGGTGCCATAGAAAGGTGTATCTATGCCCTTCTTGAAAAGGCAGCAATGGATGCAGAGGATGGCAAGGTTCCAAATCTTCCTGTCTGGCTTTCACCTACTCAGGTGCGTGTTATTCCAATTGCTGAACGGCATATGGATTTCGCTCAAGAGGTTGCTGATTCTCTCTTGTGTCGTGCGGATATTGATGACCGGGAAGAGACCGTTGGTAAGAAGATACGTGATGCAGGCCGTGAGTGGATACCTTATGTGGCAGTGATCGGTGATAGTGAGGTCGAGAGCGGTAAGGTTACTGTGACAATTCGTGCAGAATCTGAGCCAAAGAAGCCGATGAAAGTGGAAATGACTGCTGAAGAGTTGAGTGAACGCGTATTCAATGAGATCGGTGATATGCCATATCGCAGTCTACCTCTTGCTAAACTGCTTTCCATGAGGCCAAAGTTCATTTAATGGTCTATCTGGTGTTGGATCTATGAATACGACAGAGGACGTGTCCTGTGCAGAGATATATGTCTCTGGCAGGGTCCAGGGAGTATATTTCAGGGGGTTTACCCAGAAGACCGCTACCAGTTTGGGTCTGGTGGGGTATGCCCAAAATCTCCCGGACGGTCGTGTCAAAGTGGTTGCTCAGGGGAAAAGGTCCGACATTTCAGAACTGTTGGATCATTTACATATTGGTCCTGAGCTATCAAATGTTGAAAGTATTGAAGTTAGCTGGGTAGCTCTCTCCGATACTTTCACAGACTTTCTTATCAAAAGATGATCGGTTGACCTGTGGTCACTATTATCTGGAATATCTCTTTTTTCAAAAGGATATAGTCATAATTTAGTCTTCGCTCTCTTCGAACATCTCATATTCAGCTTCAGCAACCTTTTTTTCGATATCCTCTAATCCCAGAACCTCTTTTAGTTCTATGATACAATCCATGCAAACATGGCTGCGACCTATTATTCTGCCTTCGGGCATGTCTTTGCCATAGTCCCCTTCAACACCTGCTTCAAGGCATGTTTTCCCACAAAATATACAACTCATTTCTACCACTCCTGATGTCACTATTAATTATTCCATCCTTTACAAGTTTCATAAATATCTCTATATAATACTATCGTTCGAGATGAAATAAATAATGCCAGTTTGGGATGATTATTTAGGTCTGTATGTGATATTCTATATTAATGTCAAAATATCATCCTGGCAGTGGATCCTCTGCAATTAAGGATCATTTGAAAGCTCCCTTTTCTGACTATCAGTGGAGGCTCAAGTCGATCGAGCTCATACTTGCTGAGCTGATAGAATCTTCCAATAATGGGGATATTATTCTGGCTGAAGGGAAACGTGACATTATTTCGTTGAAAAAACTTGGGATAAATGGTTCTATTGAACTTGTTACTCAGTCCCCTCTTACAGAGATCTCTGAAAGGGTTGCAAGTGAGAAGAAACGAGTCATCGTTCTTACTGATTGGGACCGGAGGGGCAACATCCTTGCCGCGAAACTTTCTGAGGACCTGGTATATCTCGGTGCTGATGTTGATATGCAGCTACGTGATAAGCTAAGTTCTTTGGTCAAAAAAGAGATCAAGGATGTTGAAAGCCTTTACACTTATGTTATAAAATTAAGAAAAATAGTTACTGGTGATCAGATCGATATCTGATCACGGTGTGTATTCGATCTTGTGGCACTTTTATAACCAGTATCTACTGATGTTGTACTGCCACATTTTCTGCAGTAGTACATGAGATTGCCTCCTATCTTCATACGCTTAAGACCTATCTCGCAACGATGGCATTTTAGTGAACCTGTCATAAGATCGCCTTATTCCATTATTGTTATCGAATCAAGTCTTGCAGTTCCTGCTTTTGTCCAGTATTTACATACTTTGCATACCTGCAAGCTGTCATTTTCTAGATCAAGCTCTGAGTTGCACTTTGGACATTCGTCTAATTTGTTCATTATATTCCCCCACAGATTAATGATATGTAAGTAATATTGCATTTATATGGCGTAAAAAAGTGTATTGGAAATCCCACTCCCCAAACCCACTCTTTTCTTCTAATTGTATTCCAATATATTCTTCGTCCTTATGGATAACCCTACATAGGGAATTCATCTATATATATAATTTTCCTTTTTGTTCGATTTGTCCGAAAAATACCTATTTTATCAGTCAAAATCACGATTTTTCGGTCAAATTGATTTTTCGGGCAAAGCGCTTTTTGTTCTGAAAATTGCTATCATTTGCCTCTACCAAATAGCTTAAAACCGATGTATGATTACTATGCTCCATGTTCGATGTGGTTATTGTAAGGTATGGAGAACTAGCACTCAAGAGTCCGGGTGTCAGGAATCTCTATGAAAGGATTCTTGTAAAGAACCTTGAAGCTATGTTGAGGCAGAAAAACGTATCGTTTTCCAGAGTTCATCGTGAATGGGGTCGTATCTTCATTACTTCCGATGACCCGGAAGCTGCAATAGCAGCCGCGGATGTCTTTGGTGTTGTTTCCACATCGGCTGCTAAAATTATAGAGGCTGATGTTGATGAAGCTGCAAAGCTTTGTGCTGATATTGGTGCCGATATTATAAATGAAGGCGAGTCCTTCGGAATTCGTGCACGTCGTGTGGGAAAAGAAGGTCCTTCTTCCACAGATATTGGCAGATTATGCGGGGATGCGGTCTGGACCAGGCTTGAATCTATTGGAAGAACTCCTAAGGTGGACCTTTCAGATCCTGATCGTGCTATCTCTGTTGAAATGAGGCAGAACAAGGCCTATGTTTTTACAGATATCGTCAAAGGTGTGGGTGGTCTTCCACTTGGCAGTCAGGGTACTATGATCGTTTTAATGTCAGGGGGCATCGATTCTCCGGTTGCAGCATGGCTTATGATGAAGCGTGGTGTGAAGGTTATACCGGTGTATGCGAACAATATACCTTTTTCTGATGAAAGGGCACTTGAACGTGCGATCAAGGCTACTGAACTGCTTCAAAAATGGTCTCCTGCTGATCATATGAAGATGTATGAGGTCCCTCATGGTAAGAACCTTGACGAGTTCATGAAGAAGTGTATTGTGAAGAATACCTGTCTTCTCTGTAAACGTACCATGTATCGCATGGCATATGAGATCATGAAAAAAGAGAATGCTGATGGTATTATCACAGGTTCATCCATCGGCCAGGTGGCCTCACAGACAGCTGCCAATATGCACGCTGAGGTATATGGTCTGGGAATCCCGCTTTATCATCCTCTCATAGGGCTTGACAAAACCGAAATAATCGATATTGCCAGACGCATTGGTTCCTATGATATTTCGATAATGCCAACTTCAGGCTGTGGTGCCGTTCCTGTTCACCCAGAGGTGAAAGCAACATTTGGTTCCATTGTCAAAGAAGAAGAAAAAGTGGACATTGATGCTCTTGTTAATGAATCGGTCTCTAATGCAAAAGTGATTCATATGGGGGATGAATGATCCTCTTATTACTCTTTTTTATTCCTCTTATTGCTTTATTTCAATGATCTCTCTAATGGACACGACGGGATCTGAACCCGCGGCCTTACGTTGCGAACGTAACGATCTCCCTCTGATCTACGAGCCCTATAGATAAATAATAAAAAGAGAAATAAAAAAAATTAAAAATTAAACAGGTCTTCCCAATTCGGTGACCTGTACGCTCTCTACACCAGAAACTGCTGCAAAAGCTTCTTCTACAGGCTCTGTGCCGCCTTCGAGGTCGCCAACGAGGACTACTAGTTTAAGTGCTTTCAAACCAAATGCGACAGGTTCTATCTCTGAGCCAAAGATAGATGCGCCTTCTGGTAGTGCTGCTTCAAGCCTGATCTTAAGGTCATCCAGGTCGGTATCTACACCCTCTGGCATGATCTTCATTGTTGCTGCTACTTCACCCATTATGATTCCTCAGGGTCCTACAAATCCGCATTTTGGGCATGTGTAAGGGTTGCTCTGTTGTCTGCACTTGGTACATCTTCCAAGTTCGGTTTCGCATGTTGGGCAAGGGAGTCTTGTGAACCCTTTCTCAACAAGGTGAATTCCGCATGATGTGCATTGTTCAACTTTTGCCATATTATAAATCTCCTTTTTAATTCAGTAAATTGTATGATGCTGGAACGAAACATTTTGTATCGCTATAAGCTATTAACGGTTTCTGTACATACGCGGTATATAATTTAAATATTCCCCTTGATGTAAGTTCCTATAACTTTTTTTCCGTCAATAGCTGCAACCACCCTCTCCGGATAATCTCCATTCACGATCATGCAGTCCATACCGTGCTTTATCAGCATTTTGGACAACATCCGGTCGGCGCATGTTTCTCCCATTCTCTCAAGTTCTCTTAGGGTCATCTCCTCTATCATTTTCCCATCATTGAAAATGCCATCAACATCGGTGGCTTTGACAAATCTTGCATTCATCCTTTGCGCTACCCATGCGGCAATGGTGTCAGAGGTAACATCCCATGAATGGGGTAATTCATCCGTATCCTTTAAAAGTCTGTATGGGAGCAGAATTGATACATTTTCGTTGACATTGCTGGTATCCTCTATGGTTGGTATCCCTGTAATATCTTCGAGGAGATGTGCATATTGTTCCATTGCTGCTATGGCCATCCAGTGGGATGCGTTTTCCGTGAGTGAATACTCTTCGGATATCCTACGTATATTATCGGCAAAGATGCCGCCGCCAGGCACGATGATCACTTGCATACCCTTTTCGGTTCCGGCAAAGTGGTCAGATATGGCCTCTATGAGGTCTGCTGATCTGTCTATCAGACTTCCTCCAAGTTTAAGGACGACCTTCATGAGCAATTTCCCTTCTCATTCGTTCTTTTCCTTATCCATAGATCTGGCCGCAGCATATGCGGGAAATACCTTTGATATGTCCTTGCCCCACTTGTCCGCAGTTGAGAAGCAGTCAATACCGAGCCTGTTTGCAGCCTCTTCTATCATGAACTCTCCCAAACCTGCCGATACTATCATATCAAGGTCATTCTTTTTGGCAACTGTGGATATTGAATTGCATAGCAGTTCTATCTGTCTTTCCTTTACGTTCTTTGCCAGCCTGTATATGTCATCTTCTGCTATTTCGGTAAGGTCTGCACAGACCACGCGCGCAAGTCTTCTCATGCAGTCGATCATGTTCTTGCCTGCACCGTCTGCGGTCTCGCATGTATAGAGTTCTTTATCGATATCTCCAAGCAGCATATATGCATCTGCGGTATTTGCAAAGAACTCAGATGATACTCTGCATGTGCCAACATCAAGGTCCACGGTTTCAAGTAATGCCGCAAGGTTCGTGCGCAATGTGCCTGCATAGAACAGTTCATCTCTAAGCAATCTTGAAAAATCAGTGTGTCCTGCAACATGTTTTCCGTTCTTGATGGGTATCACATCACTGGTGGTGCTGCCTACGTCCACAAAAATGCAATCTCCTACCTCTTCTCCTATCAGGCGGGCAGATGCAGCCCAGTTTGCAGCGGCAAGTTCTCTGCTGCTTTGTGTCCTTTCCTGGAAATTACCTGTGTTGTTGACGTATCTCACTTCACATTCGAAGGCGTTGTTCACTGCATCCATTATGAACTTGATACCTTCTTCCTTGTCGACAAAACAGTCTGCCAGCTCTCCTGTCATAACAACTGCCAATCCGTCGGGTCGAAGCCTATTTGCCAGTTCCTTAAGTGCGGATGGAAGGGTCGTGTCTTTCCAGAGCGGAATGTAGAGCAATTCTGTAATCTCACTATCACTTGATGCAACTTTGGTGTTTGCTCCGCCGATGTCTATTCCTATATATTTCATCTCAGTTCCTCTTTGGTGAATGAATATTCTCCGGTTATTTTTATTTTTGGTAGTGTTTCTCCCATCCCGTTCTTGAGGAGAAGTTCTGCTATCTCCTTGTCCATTATCTTTGTAATGCCCACAAGGGATGTTGTAGGTCTTGGATTGACATCTACTATGTACGGTCTGTCCCCAAGTATGATGTCCACGCCTACGTAACCATTGCACCCTAATGCTCTTGTAGCTTTCTTTGCTACATCATAGAGCTCTTGTTCTCTATCTGTCCTGTATGGGGTTGTACAACCGCAATATTCTATCCTGGAAGCATCCTTTGTGGGGTCTATCTCCATCCTCTGTGCGTTCACTGTGAGGGGGAGCTGTTCTTTTCCGCAGATCAGGCTAACACTTAGATGTTCGCCTTTGATATATTCGGTTGCAATATGGCTGCTTTTAATATCTGGTCGGTGGCAAACAAAAGTATCTTCAGATGCACAACCATATCTGGGTTTTGTTACCCAGCATCCTTCCGGTGGCATCTTTTGTCCGGGTGCATATGTTCTGGGTACTGCAAGCCCTGCATTTTCGAGCATTCTGGTACATTCAAGTTTATCCGAACAGATGGATACTGCATCCGGGGAACAACCAAGGTTCAGTGTATTATCCTCGATTATTGCTGTAAGTCCCGGAAGGATCTCTTCGGGGGCTATGACGAGTCCCGCATCACATTCTTTGGCACATTTGCTTATCGTTGCTTCGATATCTTCTTCGGATGATCTGACAGGTTTCCCATGCTCGATGGTCACATCGGAGGTTGTGTATATCACTTCGTGCCCGAGACGCGAAAAGCTGGATGCCAGGGTGGATAGCATTGCTTTTCCTTCTAGGAGGTAGGTGCCGCTCATCCCTGTGCTGACAGCGTATTCAGAAAGAAGTATTTTCATATAAGCTGAGATTATATCATCTTATTTGTTAGTTACTGTGACTTTATCCTATATTCAATTCTTTTAATGCTATATTCTTAACAATTAATATATATAGAAGCAATACAATTACAGAACGAGGGATGATAAGGGATGGATATCGATATTTCAGATAATCCTTTTGTACAGGCACTGGCAGTTTCAGGCACATTGTCTTTATTCATGATAGGCATGGCCTTGGGTGTAATGAACATTTTCGCGACCGGTAAAAGTCCGATGCCATCTTCAATGATATTACTGATCTTTGCTGTATTGTTCATTGTAGGTTCTGTCTTCTTTGAAATGAGGGGTGCCGATCAGGTCGGTGCACTTATTGGCGGGTGTGTGGTCTCATTTGCAGCTACGCTCTCCATTTTCTCATTCTTTGGAGGCGTTGAGCTTGTGCGAACTGGTGGGCTTGAGGCACTGGGTTGGGATAAGATGGTCTCCGCACTTGCGTTGTGTATGATCGCCAGTATGTTGCTTGTCAAATTATTATCTTATAAGATGCAAACCGATTATGCCTGATCCTATCGGATCGGGACTGGCTTTGTGATTATTTTTTTGTCTATGCTATTTATTATTACGTATTTTTTTCTAACCGATACATATTTATAGAACATCAAACAACCAGCTGTTATTATTATACCGCTCACAAATTATGGCGGAGTCGTGAGAAATGACAGGTAAATTTGGAAAGAAATCTAAATCTGAGAAGAAGTCCGATCCTTGTACGTGCTGTGCAGATGAGAATGTAGAAGCCTTAAAGGAAAATGCTTCTGATAGCACAGAGGATCTGCAAACTTCCTGTGATTCTCAGATCGCTGAACTAAATGAACAAATAATGCGCCAGAGGGCGGAATTTGAGAATTTCAGAAATCGAAGCCTGCGGGAAAAAGAAGAATTTCGAAATTTTGCTCTTGAAAAAATAATGGTTGAGTTGCTTGAGGTACGTGACAACTTTGAGCGTGCTCTCGAATCTGCTAAAAAGGCAGATGATGTGAACTCCATTATAGAAGGCGTTGAAATGGTGTTCAAGCAATTCACATCTATCCTTGAAAAAGAAGGTCTTACGATGGTAGATTGCGAGGGTAAGGAATTTGATCCCCATTTTCATGAGGCTATGATGCATGTGCAGACTACTGAGCATGCTGACCAGCATATTGTTGATGTCTGTAAAGCTGGTTATGAGCTAAACTCAAAGGTCATCCGTCATGCGATGGTCACAGTTGCACAGAATCCGGATGAGGAATGAACGTTTCGTATCTTTTACGAAAGAACTAACTAGACTACCGTTAATCTGATTTTAATCAAATATAAGTGAGGTATTATTATGGGAAAGATATTGGGTATTGACCTTGGAACTACTAATTCATGTATGGCTGTGATCGAAGGCGGTAAACCTACTGTAATTCCAAACGCTGAAGGTGGAAGAACAACTCCATCAGTGGTTGGTTTTTCTAAGAAGGGAGACAAGCTTGTAGGTCAGGTAGCAAAAAGACAGATGATAGCTAACCCTGGGAACAGTGTAAGTTCTATCAAACGTCATATCGGTGAAGGCGACTATAATGTCAATCTCAACGGTAAGGATTACACTCCGCAAGAAGTTTCCGCTATGATCCTGAGGAAGCTCAAGGATGACGCTGAGGCTTATATAGGTGAGACCATCACTCAGACGGTTATCACTGTACCTGCTTATTTTAATGATTCTCAGAGACAGGCTACCAAAGATGCCGGACAGATCGCAGGTCTTGAGGTCCTAAGGATCATCAATGAGCCTACTGCAGCATCTCTTGCATATGGTCTTGAGAAAGAGGAAGGCGACCACAAGATCCTCGTTTACGATCTCGGGGGAGGTACTTTCGATGTATCCATCCTTGAGTTGGGCGATGGTGTATTTGAAGTGCTTTCCACAAGCGGTGATACTCACCTTGGTGGAGATGATTTTGATCAGAGGATCACAGAGTTCCTTGTTGAGGAATTCAAGAAGGCTGAAGGCATCGATCTGTCAAATGACAAAGCTGCCCTCCAGCGTCTCAATGATGCTGCAGAGAAAGCAAAGATCGAGCTTTCCGGTGTTGCTTCTACAAATGTGAATCTTCCGTTCATTACAGCGGATTCCAATGGTCAGCCAAAACATATCGATATTGACCTTACAAGAGCACAGTTCGAGAAGATGACCGAAGACCTTGTGGCTAAGACCCTCGAATCAATGAAGATGGCTCTTAGTGATGCGAAGTTGACCACAAAGGACATTGACCGTGTACTTCTTATCGGTGGTTCTACAAGGACCCCTGCAGTATATGATCTTGTCAAGAACTTCATCGAAAAGGACCCATACAAGAACATCAATCCTGATGAGGCAGTTGCAGTTGGTGCAGCTATTCAGGCAGGCGTACTCTCTGGAGAGGTCCACGATGTTCTCCTTCTCGATGTCACACCACTGACAATGGGTATAGAAACTCTCGGAGGGGTTGCAACACCACTTATCGAGAGAAACACTACAATTCCTGTTAAGAAGAGCCAGATATTCTCAACTGCGGCAGATAGCCAGCCATCTGTGGAGATCCATATCCTGCAGGGCGAACGTGGTATCGCATCTGCGAACAAGACCCTCGGTCGCTTTGTGCTTGACGGCATACCACCTGCACCAAGAGGAATTCCACAGATCGAAGTATCATTCGATATCGATTCCAATGGTATCCTTCATGTTAATGCAAAGGATCTCGGAACTGGTAAAGAACAGTCCATATCCATACAGAAACCTGGTGGATTGTCCGATGATGAGATCGAAAGGATGGTAAAGGACGCAGAGTTGCACGCTGAGGAAGATCAGGCACGTAAGGAAGAGGTCGAGACAAGGAACAATGCTGACTCTCTTGTCAATGCTGCTGAAAAGACCTTGAAGGAAGCTGGAGATGTTGCAACCGATCAGCAGAAAGAGCAGATCGAAGCTGCGATAGCTGAGTTGAACACTGCACTTGAAGGGGAAGACCTCGAGGCTATCAAGAGCAAAACAGAAGCACTTCAGGAATCTGTCTATAAGGTTTCTGCTGCAATGTACGAGAAAGCTCAGAAAGAGGCTGGTGCCGGAGCTGAAGCTTCTGAAGGCGCAAGTGGTCCTTCATCAACTGGCTCTGCATCAGATGATGATGTCGTTGATGCGGACTATGAAGTTGTTGACGAAGACAAATAAATACCTGAAGGCAATATGTGCAGATGATTTCCATCTGCACTTTTATTTACCTTCAAAGGAGTTCTAATGTCGACCACGCGAGATTATTATGAAATACTTGGTGTATCGAAAGATGCATCTGATACTGAGTTGAAAAAAGCTTACCGCAAACTTGCGATGAAATTTCATCCTGACAAGAACAAAGAAGCGGATGCTGAAGAGAAGTTCAAGGAGATCTCCGAAGCGTATGCTGTTCTTTCAGATGCTGAGAAAAAGGCGCAGTATGATCGTTTTGGACATGCGGGTATCGATGGTCGATACAGTACTGAAGACATTTTTAGAAATGCTGATTTTGGCGATTTTGGTGACCTCGGTGATATCTTTGGCAGTATCTTTGGAGGTGGTGGCGGTTTTGGTGGCGGAGGGCGCCGCAGGCAGGGACCTACAAGAGGCTCGGACCTGAGGTATGACCTTGGTGTAACGCTGGAACAGGCTGCTTTCGGAGAAAAGGTACAGATAAATATCCCACGTGCAGAGAATTGTGAAACCTGTGGTGGCAGCGGTGCAAAGGAAGGCACAAGTCCAAAAACATGTGCTACATGTCGTGGCAGCGGTCAGGTAACCCATGCAAGAAGAACACCGCTTGGCAACTTCATGACCACAACCACTTGTGGTGCTTGTCATGGCAAGGGTCAGGTCATTGAATCTCCCTGCCCTGTTTGTAGAGGTTCAGGCAAACAAAAGAAAGTGCGCAAGATGGGTGTCTCGGTTCCAAAGGGTGCTGATACAGGTCTACGACTGAAGATGTCCGGGGAAGGCGAAGCTGGCAGTCCCGGTGCACCGCCGGGGGATCTCTATATTGTCATCCATGTCAAACAGCACGATAAGTTCGAGCGTGTTGGCGATGACATCGTCTATGGAATTCCAATATCATTCTCACAGGCAGCCTTGGGTACTGAGATACAAGTACCTACACTTCATGGGAAAGTGAATATGAAGATCAAACCTGGCACTCAGACGCATTCTGTATTACGCTTAAAGGGTAAAGGTATGCCACATCTTCACGGGCATGGTCAGGGTGACCAGCTTGTCAGGGTGATCGTTGAAACACCTACGAACCTTACAGGTAAACAAAAAGATCTACTTGAAGAACTTGAGAGGCTCAGTGATGGTGACCATAAGGGTTCGAAAAAAAAAGGTTTCTTTGATAAGCTGAAGAATGTATTTGAGAGTTCTACCTCTGATAATTCTGTTGGCACTGTCGATTAAGGCACGTGCCTAAATATTTTCTTTTTTATTCTTTTCTTTTTGCAGTAACCTTTAACATGGATATGTTTCATTAATCATTCTTTATAATTTCAATTATTTTCACAGGGCTGTGTAATTTATGAAGATAATTATCGTAGGTGCTGGAGAAGTGGGATTTCATATTGCAAGTTCTCTCTATCTCAACAATGATGTTGTTGTCATTGATATTGATGAGGACGCATGTGCGAGAGCTGATGAACTGGATGTACAGGTGATTCAGGGTAATGGTGCGAACGTTTCTATTCTTGAGCATCTGATACATGATGCTGATCTCCTTGTTGCCGTAACGGGTTCAGATGAATTGAACATTGTTACCTGTACGACTGCCAAATTGATATCTCCTTTACACAAACAGCTCAAGACAATGGCGAGGGTAACGAACCCTGATTATATCGACAGGCCTGTTGCAACGCGCACTCAGGTGGGTATCGATGTCATGATCTGCCCTGAGCTTGCTTTGGCTTCTGAGGTGGCTGAGATCCTTTCTATGCCTTCTGCAATAGATGCTGAGGTGTTTGCAGATGGAAAGGTCAAGATGATGGAATTCGTTGTATCAGATGAAAGCGATCTTGTTGACAAAAAAATGAAAGACCTTGATCTTTCCGAATGTTGTATCGTGAGTGCACTCTATAGAGAATCTAATATTATTATTCCACATGGTGACGATGTCATTCACAAAGGTGACCATGTTGTGGTCATCGGTAAATCCGATGCCATGATGGACATTGGTAACCTCTTTGCCGGGCATACGGAAAGTGTGAAGCGAGTTCTCATTATTGGCGGTGGGGCAGTTGGTTTCTATCTTGCAAAGCTTCTGGAGAAAAGCAACACGAGTATCAAGATAATTGAAAAGAATCTGGATAGATGTGAAGCTATTGCAGATCTCCTTCCAAAAGTTCTTATCCTGAAAGGAAATGGGACCGATATACATCTTTTAAAAGAAGAGGGTGTCCAGGATATGGATGTTGTGATCTCCGTTACTGACAGTGATGAGAAAAATCTGTTATGTGCTCTTCTTTCCAAGCAACTTGGTGCAAAGAAGGTTATTGTAAGGGCTGACCATCTTGATTATGTGCCATTGTTCGAATTGGTGGGCGTGGACCGTGCGGTAAGTCCAAGGGAAGCTACGATCAATGAAGTTCTGAAATTGACGATGGGTACTGGTATTGAAGCATTGACAATGATCGAAGGTGAAAAGGCCGAGATCATAGAGTATATTGCATCCAGTACCTCCAAGGTAACCGGTAAACCTTTGAAGAACGTACCGTTCCCTGAGGGTGCCTTGGTATGTATGGTGGTGCATAAAGGGGATACGTTCGTTCCCCGTGGTAATTATATCATTAAAGAAGGGGATCGTGTCCTTGTGTTCTTATTACCTTCTGCACATCAAAAAGTTGAACGTTTGTTCAAGTAAAATTGGAAGGTCTATATTTTGATAAACTATAGGGTAGTATTTAATGTATTGGGTTCTCTTCTTTGTTTTCTTGGGCCTTTGATGCTTATACCTCTGGTAGTCGCAATGTATTACGGCGAGTCCCCCTATCCTTTTGCAGTATCTTTCGCAGTGACGACAATTGTTGGGTCTCTGCTTTCCTTTAGGTTCGTATCCACCGGTGAGGACGAATGGGAAAGAAGGGAAGGTTTTGCCATAGTTGCATTTGGATGGTTTGCAGCTGCTTTATTTGGTTCTATACCTTACATGTTCGATGGTGTAACTCCGCTCAATGCCCTGTTCGAATCCATGTCCGGCTTTACAACTACTGGGGCAACGATCTTCGTGGATATCGAAAGTCATTCGAGAAGCCTTTTGTTCTGGAGGAGTATGACCCAGTGGATAGGTGGAATGGGTATCATTATGTTGTTCATTGCCATTCTTCCGAAATTGGGTGTTGCTGGCAGACAGATGTTCCGCGCAGAAGCTCCAGGTCCAAAAGAGGATCAGCTCAAGCCGAGAATAAGGGAAACCGCAAAGATACTGTGGGCGGTCTATGTCTCGATATCCGTACTTGAACTTATACTGTTACTTGCAGCAGGGATGTCATTCTACGATGCTTCTACACATACGTTCACCACAATGGCGTGTGGTGGTTTTTCCACATATGCTGATAGTGTTGCTGCTTTTGACAGTCCTTTGATAGAAGGCATAATCACATTGTTCATGTTCATAGCAGGTGCAAACTTTGCTTTGCATTATAAGACCCTTTATTCTGACAAAAAAAGTCTCCTAAAAGACAACGAATTCAAGTTCTATTTTGTGATCGTGGCCATCGCAACTATTCTGTTGACGGGGATCCTTCTGAGGGATACTTATGATACGATACCCACAGCGTTCAGATATGCGGTATTTCAGATCCTTTCTATTCTGACCACGACCGGGTATGCAACTGCTGATTTTAATTTATGGTCTGATTCAGGAAAGGTCATACTACTGGCTATAATGTTCATCGGGGGATGTGCCGGTTCAACTGCGGGGGGAATTAAGGTCGTCAGAGTTCTGCTATTACTGAAATATGCCCGACGTGAACTTTTTAAGGCAATTCATCCTAAAGCTATAATGCCTGTTAAGTTCAATGGAAAAAGTGTGCCAGGGGACATCATGAATGCAATCATTTCCTTTGTTGTCATCTATTTACTTATCTTTTTACTCAGTTCTGCGATCCTTGCAATTCTTGGCATGGACCTTACAAGTTCTATAACTGCATCGATAGCAACATTGGGTAATATTGGTCCGGGTTTCAATCTGGTGGGACCAATGGCAAACTTTAGCACGGTTCCTGCGATAGGTAAACTTGTCCTTATTGCCAATATGTGGGTCGGAAGGTTGGAAGTATTCACTGTTATAGTGATGCTGACCCCTGAGTTCTGGAAACGGTGACAAAGAGATATTGCTTCATCAGCCTTGGATGAAGCGAAAAGATGCTTTATTCTGCTTTGTACTTGAAATCAACGTCGTTCTTGATGAAATCTTTGAATATTCCTCTGAGGTCCCAGAGAAGCTTCTTATTTGCTTTGAACAAGGCCTTCAACAGGTCCAGAAGGCTCATGCTTGTGAAGTTAACATCCTTGAGGGAGTGTGCAAGGGAATTAAGGTCCTCGTCAGTGAAATTGACGAAAGTCTCTTTGACAATAAGGCTATTGTTAATCTCTTTTCCGATCGTCTTTCTCCAGAGTTCTTCATATTCCTGAAGGGTATCTGTGGAGCAATCTCCATTTCTGATCGCCTTGGCAGCTATTTCTCCGGCCATCTTGCCTGCATTCATGGCATTGATGATCCCACCACCTGTTATTGGGTCTGATTGGCGTGCAGCATCTCCTACAAGCATAAGTCCATTGGCTATCGTTCTATCGATAGTCCCACAAACGGGTACGCCTCCGATGACCATTTCGATTATCTTGGCATCAGGCATGTTCTTTTCCATAAAGTCATTGAGGAGGTCTATGGGTCTGTCCTCTCCGGATTTGCTACCCAGTATGCCTATTCCCACATTTGCTTTGTTGCCACCTTTGGGGAACATCCATACATAACCGGCAGGTGCTATCTCATTTCCGAGGTAGAAATAGCAGAATTCCTGGTCAATGTTGGCATTGCTCACAAGATACTGTGCACAGGTTTCCATATCGGATGGCTTTACTGCCGTTTCAATACCTGCCCAACGTCCGACCTTTGATTCCATTCCGTCTGCACCAATAACTATCTTTGAGCGCACTTCGTGAATTTTTCCCAAATGCATGAGCTTTATTCCGCAGACTGTATCATTTTCAATTATCAGGTCAGTTGCTCTTGTCTTGACCATGACCTCAGCACCGGCCAATGCACTTTCGTTAGCAAGTTCTCTGTCAAAGATCTTCCGCTCGAGTACATATCCCACTTCCCCGCCGGACATCTCCTCTGCCATTTCGACCCTTGTTCCGTCCGGTGAAATTATGCATGATCCTTTTACGTCTGCACATATCCATCGTGGATCTGGTTCAATATGTTGTTTTAAATGAAATTTGCCTACGCCTTCAGCGCATCTGATGGGATCGCCGATCTCCTGCCTTTTTTCTATCATTAATACGTCGAGCCCTTCCTTTGCTGCGGTTTTTGCAGCAATGGATCCTCCCGGGCCTGCGCCAACAACAATGACATCGTAGTGGTCTTTCATCTGTTCACCTCGATGGCTCCGAGCGGGCATATTTTCTGACAAATGCCACATCCAGTACATTGATTGTCTACTTCTATCCATGTTTCGACAAGTTCCAAAGCTCCCGTTGGACATACCCCTACACATGCACCGCAGTATCCACATATATATTTATTTACACTGATGCTCATTGATTATCACCGAATAGTTCAGATGTGTTGCTATCATTATTACTTCCATTATAATATATGTTTCGTGGCATCCATTTTTCATAATGGTGATATTTATATGTTAGTACTTATAAGACGCTAAATATCGTGGATATGTTTTCTCTTTTAGGTCAATAATACTAATATCAGTTATTCAGGATCTATATTTTGTTCGTATTGTATGTGGCTTTTGGTAATATTGCAGAGAATATTGCTAATGGTGCCGTACATAACAGTTCGTAATATTTTCTTGTGATGGGCTAAACGACATTTTGATATGTTCTGACAACAGTCTTTCTTTATATGCATCATATCATGGTCTACGTTCTGCGGGAAGTATGGATGAAGCTCGAATGTTGGGGAAAGAGCTGGTGTCAAGGAATCTTGCAGCATGTGCTAACTTTCATCGTATCGACTCTGTTTACCGGTGGGGTGGTAAGGTCGTTGAAGATCAGGAAGTTGCAGTCGTGCTAAAAACTATCTCTGAAAGATTTGATGAATTAAAAGAAACAGTAAGGTCGCTGCATAGCTATGAGCTTCCATGTGTCGTCTGCTGGGATATCTCCGGGTATGAGGAGTATTTGCAATGGGTCTCAGATGAAACTGGAAAGCTTTGATAAGGGTGAGATCTTCACTCTTCCTTTTCCGGTCTCAGAACCGAACCGTTTCTCTGCGTATTTTTTTGCCTTTCCTTTTCCGTGAAGCATGAGCTCGACAATATCATGGGGTTCATCGATATCGGTACTTGCAAGGAATGAATCGAATATGTGCATGCTCTTGTCGAGATCTTCAGTGATCTCACAATGGCTTGTGAAACTGCAATCGTGATATTTTACAGTGAACTCGTTCGGATGGCGTATGAAAAGGATGTTAGTTCCTCCGCCTTTTCCCGGAACGATGACAACATCCTCTGAAACTGATGTTATCTTTCTGATATGATCGCCTGTCACAAGGGGCAGGTCGGCCATTATTATCAATATGGGTTCGTTGGCATTTTGCAAGTATTCATTTATAGAATCGTTCAGTCCGGGTTTTGTGACAATGAGATCCCCCTTGAACTCTTTTGGAATTCCTTCCGTTGATGTCGTGAGGATGTCTATAGTTTTCATTCCTGCATCGTTAAGGGCTTTAATGACATCTTCTAGCATAAGCTCTACGAAATCTTCTCTTTCTTCCTTTGAGAGGACTGGAGATAGCCTTGATTTTGCATTTTCGTTCTTATAAGGAATGACCGCTCTCATATTATATTTCCTCGTATAATGCATTCCTTAACATCGGTTTGCGACCTGCACTTTTGATGATCCATTCCAGCTCTTCTGGTGATAGATATTCCCCGTTCGCCCCTCCGGAAGCCAGGGTGATCTGATCTTCCATAAGAGTGCCTCCGAGATCATTTGCACCACAGGACAAAGCTACATTTGCAAGCTTCTTGCCAAGTTTTACCCAGCATGCCTGAAGGTTATCCACGTGTTTGTTGAGCAGTACTCTTGCAATAGCTATCATTTTGAGGTCTTCCATTCCGGTTGTCATGAACTTCCCTGAACGTAGCATCTCCTCTCCGAGACTGTTGTTGTAGGGCATGAAAGGCATGGTTATCAGTTCGGTGAATGCACCGGTCTCTTCTTGTATATCACGTATTGTTAGTATGTGATCGAACCTTTCTTCCCAGGTCTCCACATGACCGTACATTATGGTGGCATTGGTGCGCAGGCCGACCCTGTGGGATGCCTTGATGGTTTCTATCCACTGGGCTGTTGTGATCTTATCTTCACAGATGATCTTTCGTACACGGTCCACAAGTATCTCTGCGGATGTCCCTGTAAGCGTGCCCAGGCCGCTTTTTTTCAGTTCGCTAAAGGCATCTTCGATGGGTGTTTTTGAAAGGGATGAAGCATAGTAGATCTCCATTGGTGAGAATCCATGTATGGTCATATTAGGATATTTTGTGTGAATGCTCTTCACGATCTCATTATAGAATTCAAGGTCCAGTTGTGGAAGATAGCCGCCTTGGATGCAGATCTCCACAGCACCGGCCTTTTCTGCCTGGCCGACCTGTTCAAGTATCTCTTCAATGGTCAGTATGTACCCTTTCTCTTCTCTGAAACCGCAGAAACCGCAGTTTCCCTTGCACATATTGGTGATGTAGATGTTCCTGTTGGTGACATAGGTCACTGTATCACCAACGGCTTCTTTACGCAGGTTGTCTGCGAGTGTGTAAAGTTCGAAGGGATTTACATCCAGAAGTGCAATTGCATCTTCCTTTGTTGCTTTTCCTCTGTGGGTCCGTTCAATGATCTCTTCGGGAATGGTCATTATCATATGCTCCTGTAAAGTGTGTCTCTCTGGACTGGTGTCCTTTCTGTGGCCCTGATGATCCATTCCAGTTCTGCCACAGAGATGACTTCCCCACTGGATGCTCCTGCTGACTTTGAAATGCTTTCTTCCATGAGCGTGCCGCCCATGTCGTTCGCACCACAGGAAAGAGCCATTTGTGCAAGCTTCTTTCCAAGTTTTACCCAGCTTGTCTGTACGTTGTTGATGTGCGTATTGAGCAATATGCGTGCAATGGCATAGACCTTTAGGTCGTCTATACCGGTGTTCATGAATCGGCCTTCCTCCAGCATTTTCTCGCCTATGGGGTTATTGTAAGGCATGAACGAAAGGGGTACGAACTCAGAAAAGCCGCCTGTCTCCTTCTGAATTTCCCTGATGGTGATGATGTGGTCGATCCTGTCCTCCCACGTATCCACGTGGCCGTACATCATTGTTGCAGTGGTCTGAATCCCTATATTGTGGGCAAGGGTCACAGTGTCTATCCATTCCTGTCTTGTTAACTTGTCCGGGCAGATGATCTTTCGTACTTTGTCTACAAGAATTTCCGCTGCGGTTCCGGGCATTGTGTTCAATCCGTTATCCTTGAGCTTTTTCAGTGTTTTTTCGACTGAAAGACCACTGGCCCTTGCAGCATGATTGATCTCCATTGGGGAGAAGCAGTGGGTGTGGAGGTGTGGATATTCGGACTTGACCGCTCTGAGAATATCAATATAGAGGTCTATATTTGCATCAGGTAGCAATCCACCCTGGATACAGACTTCGGTCGCACCGGAAACGTGGGCTTCCTTTATTTTTTCCTTTATCTGATCAATGGAGAGTAGATATCCTTTTTTATCTTTGAATGCACAGAAACCACATGTTCCAATGCATATGTCTGTGAAATTGATGTTTCGGTTGATGATGTACGTAACGTCATCTCCAACGGCTTCAGCTCTGATCTGGTCTGCAAGTGCGAACAGTTCAAAGGGTTTTATTTTCAGTAGGGTAAGAGCATCTTCTTTGGTAGTAGTACCCTGATATGCTCTCTCTAAGATATCTTCGGGGATCATTGCTGCTTCCTCTTAAATCCGTTTTTATCAGTAAGTGTTTCTATCAGGTCGGAAAGTTTGCTGCTGTACCATCCTTTCTTTATATGCTGTGGGTATATAGGCAATCTTTCTCTAAGTTCTATTTCTTTTGTCATCCTTTGAAGTTCGATGACATCCGGCCACTCAGCTTCCGGATTTATCCAGTCAATGGTTGTTGGGGAGACTCCACCAAGGTCAGATGCACCTGCTTTTATCAATATATATGGGTCGATGAGGTTTGGTGCGACCTGGACTGCAACATCATCCGGTAGTATTTTCCTTGCAATGGAAACTGTCTCTATCATCTCTTCCTTTGATGGTGGGGCATGGTCTGCCATTGGGGTGTCAGGTTTTGGCATGAAGTTCTGTATGATGACTTCCTGTATGTGTCCGAATTCCCTGTGGATGTCCGCAATGACACTGAGTGAACGTTTGCGGTCAGCCTTTGTTTCCCCGATGCCCACCAGTATGCCTGTGGTGAATGGTATCTGTAACTTTCCGGCAGTCCTTATCATCTCTATGCGGGTGGATGGCGTTTTTCCAGGAGATTCGGAATGTGCTTTCAGTTCCGCGGTGGTTTCCAGCATAAGGCCCATGCTAATGTTCAAAGGCTTTAATATCTCGAGCTCGTGCTGGGTAAGGATCCCTGCATTGGTATGCGGCAGAAGTCCTATTTCTATGGCAAGTTTGCAAAGGTCGGCAACATACTCAACCGTGCTGGAATATCCAAGCTTTTCAAGTTCCAGTAGATATTCCGGAACTTCTTCAGCGTATTCTCCAAAAACAAAAAGGGCTTCAGTACATCCTGCCTTTTCTCCTTTTTCAAGGATCGACCTGATCTCCGACATTTTCATTAGGCGGGCTTCAGGATGTCCGGCATCGCGCCTAAAGGTGCAGTAGCCGCAACGGTTCCTGCAAATATTGGTAACAGGGATGAAAACATTGCGCGAGAATGTCACAAATTCGGGCATAATTGGTCAATGAATGAAGGATTTAGTACATAAGCTTAATTGAAGGTTGAAACTGATGGATTTTTGTTGGGAACTAAATAATATTCTTGAAAACCTAAAAAGAAAAAAGAAAATTGGTGAAATGATCAATTTCCTTCGCCTAAAATGATGTTCATTGTATTCTTGACGCCGAGGGCGACCCCTTCCACTTCGATCCCGCCTTTTCCTTTTGCACCATCTCCGACAACGTATAGTCCTTCTATCGGAGTGGTATTGCCAATATCGGTTCCTGATGAAGACCTGTTGACAGGCCAGCCATCGTAATATGATTGTGCAAGAAGGATCTCGTAGTCCTTGTTCGGGAATATCCTTTCGAGGTCAGCTATCCCCAAATCGATCTCTTCCTCGAGGAAAGGTATCCTGTCCCATTGCACTGTCTGGTGTGCCATTACCAGATGTTTTCCCGGGGGTGCGAGCTTTGGATCGATGTTAGTTACCTCATTGATGCCATTGACCCTCTTTGCCGATGGTGTGAAAAGCACTCCTCCATGGCCTATGAGCGGTTCATTGGCAGCAAGACATATCTTCACTCCGGCAGAGGGTTTTATCGTTCTGATCTTGTCAAGGTATTGTTTATATTGGGGTGTGGTGGGTGCATCTTTGCAAAGGTCATTTGTGAATGGGTGTCCAATGTTACTGATGACGATGTCTGCCATGTGCTTTTGTCCATCAATTAGCACACCAACGGCTTTTCTGTTCTCCACCAATATCTCTGTGACCTCTGTTTTTGTCTCAATGCTTCCGCCGTTCTTCCTTACAACGTCTGCAAGGGCATCGGTGACTGCTTTACAGCCGCCTATGGGGACTCCTGGTCCTCCGTGTCGATAGAGGTTCTCGAATATCTCGAAGGCCTCTTCTACTGGGGTATCTGCTGCTTTCAGGCTCAGTGCCCAACCACAGAACGAGTCTGCCATCTGTTGGGCAATGGGCATGTTAAGGTTCTTTGTTATCCATTCTTCAAAAGAGCAGTTTTTAGGTGACCATTTTCTGGTCGAGATCAATAATAATGCAAGTTTTATGCGGTTCCATGCTGAAAAGGTCGAACCGAACTTCCCAAATGGTACATCTTTGTATATTCCTTTCTCAAGGTCTTCATGTATTCTCATGAAGGCGGTATCATCCTGTCTTTCAATGATGACCTTGGCATTGACCTCTTTAATAAGTTGTGCCAGGGGTCCGGTTGGTCCATGGGGTAGCATGTGAAGTGCACCGGTGGTCAATTGATATCCGTTGATGTTGAAGTTCGTGAACCTTCCTCCGATCATTGCGAGGCGTTCGAACACTTCTACTTCATAACCTGATCCGGATAGTTTGGCTGCGCTGAGCAACCCTCCCAGTCCTGATCCGATAACGATCGCTTTCATTCATCTGCCTCAATCGCTTTCATGGGGCAATATGTTGCACATACGCCACAATTTACACATGCATCGGTGATGTGTGCCTTACTTTTTACGATGATTGCATCTATTTTGCAAAATGCTGTACATTGGCCGCATCCAACACAGTTGTCGTTGATCTTCATGAATCTTCCTCGAGTTGGAGTTCTTTTAGTTCCTTAATAGTAAAAGTATTTTGTTCTAATTTACGGAAGTGTGATCCCTATATTTATCTTATGTGCGTCTGGTAATATAAGCAATGTATTAATACTGATGCGTTCTATCTTTATTGTACTATTATGTGTGGGAGTATAGTTCTTTTGTTGTTCTGTTTTGTATTTAGCAATGTACTCTAATTATCATTATCAATAATGACAATCCTTTTATAGTAATATGTCTGATTATACTTTGGTGATATACATGTCCACGGAAACTATCCAAGTAGTAGCTCGTAAAGACGGTGAAATGGTTTCGAAAAAGTTCAAGGCTGCGCCTTATGAATTTACTATCGCCACCCGCGCAAAGTGGAAGATGGTAATATCTAATGAGGACCTGGAACTTCGTGCTGGCGAATATAAGAAGATCGCAATTAAGGAAGTCATATTGGATGCTGACACACTTGCAATTCCATGTGCGTTCACTTATCATGCAGTTGCTTCCGTTCTGAAGGTCTCTTCAAAGGAAGGGAATTGCCTTGTTGAAAGCCCGCGTACCATCAATCATGCATATGTATTCGGACAGGAGTCCGGAAAGGTTAGGGCAGGGGACCTGCTTGGTGTACTGAATGTCTTCCCTATCATGTTCACAAGGGAAGCTATGAAACCTATGCTTGTAAAATGAACTGATCCAAGGGGGCCTTTAAATGGAAAAATGCGTGATCTGTGGAGATGATCAGGATTTCAAGCAATATGAGGGCTATAATATCTGTACCTCCTGTGCCGACATCATGGAAGATGTGATGAGCGAGTATTTCATGAAAACGGTGAGTGATGCTACAAAACCGAAGGCGCATGAAGGCTATCTGCACTATCTTGATAATACCAGTCGATATGTGAGTGATTACAAGAAGATCCTCTCTAAATCACACAAGTATACTGTAGATGCTTCTGAACGCGCAGATGATGCTCTTAATGAGAGTAAGATGCCCTCAAAGCAGCGTTATTTTGAACGAATGCATGAGGTGCTTGATTGGCTTGAGAAGACGCCACAGTTCTATCATTATTATTTCAGGGAATATTATACCTGTCCGAGCTGTGATTCCTCGATCTTTGATAAGTATGAAACTGAAGAAGTGGGGGAGTGGCTTGTGATAACTTGTTCCAATTGTGGCGAAATGGTCAAGAAGTATTACTCTCCAAAGATGATCTGATATTTGTAAAGCAGGTATATTCTGCTTTCTTTGACTTTTTTAAATTTTACTGAATACGTACTTTTGGTACTTTTAATAAGCTTAAATATGCGTTTTTCTGCTAAATTTCTATTCAAAATCCACACAGTCCTTCTATTCTTCTCCTGTTAATATTTAGTCATCTTTTGTTATGTATGTGTGTTTTTTGGAAATAGTTATATAGAGACTACTATATCTACGATTATTAATCTTCAGGTGATTCATCATGTCAGTAATAATCGATAGTAGCAGTATTATCAATAGTTACATTCCGGTTGCTGTGTTTCTTGTTGTTTCGCTTCTGATGCCTCCGGCAACGATGGCTATGGTTAAGTTGGTAAGCCCCAGAAGCAAATCACCTAACAAATACACGACCTATGAATGTGGTTCAGATCCGTTAGGAGATGCGCGAATACAGTTCAATGTTGAGTATTATCTTTATGCGATAGCATTTGTTCTGTTCGATATCGAAGTTCTTTTCCTGTACCCATGGGCAATGATCTATCAGGGTACCTCTGTCGATATGGTAACAGCGATCGTTGAGATGCTTATCTTCATTTTTGTTCTGTTGTTCGGATATGCATACTTATGGAAGAAGGGTGCTCTTAAATGGATGAATTAAACGATAACGAAACAGTCGAGAATCAGGAGGGGCATGTGGAAGAGATCCCCGGTGTAATCACCACCACTTCCATAGCTATCACTGAATTCTTGAAAAAGACAAAAGCTCAGGATGTAATTAACTGGGGTAGGAAGAACTCTTTGTGGTTCCTGACTCAGCCAATGGGTTGCTGTGGTGTGGAAATGATCGCTACAGGTTGTGCACACTATGATACTGACAGGTTCGGTATTATACCACGTAATTCTCCAAGGGCTGCAGATGTCATGATCATTAGTGGATATGTGACAAAGAAATACCTTCCTGCTCTTAATACGCTCTGGGAACAGATGGCTGCACCAAAGTGGGTAATTTGCATGGGTGACTGCTCTATTAGTGGTGGTCCTTTCTATGAATCTTACAGCACAGTGCAGAACATCGATAAAATGTTCCCTATAGATGTTTTTATTCCAGGATGTCCGCCAAGGCCAGAAGCCCTGCTTCAGGGATTCATTGAGCTTCAGAAGAAGATCATGGCTAAAAAGGACCGTGGGACGGATTATTGAGGTGATCACATGGATGCAAAAACCATTATTGATTCATTGGTTAATAAGTTCCAGGATTCCCTCGTGGATGCAAAAGTGGATTCTGATATCAGAGTCTCTGCTTATCTGGAACCGGAAAAGATCGTGGAAGTCTGCCAGTACATGAAAGATGAACTTTTATTTGATCATCTCTCAAGCGAGACTGCTGTAGATTATCCTAAAAGGAACGAGATCGTGGTTGTCTATCATATTGGTTCATATGACCATTCTGTTCTAATGACCATCAAAGTTAAACTTCCTCGTGATGCTCCGGAGATCGAGTCTATTGTTCCTGTTCATTGGAATGCAAATTGGTATGAAAGAGAAACATACGAACTGTTCGGTGTTAAATTTAACAATCACCCCGACCTCAAACCTCTGGTCCTTCCAGATGAATTGATGGGAGATTGGCCTTTGAGAAAGGATTACGAAGGCTTCCCGAACAGAACTGCTAGAAATTTGGTGTGAGGGTATAAATATGGATGAAACAGTTGGCCCATCAGAAATGATCGTTCACCTTGGACCTCAACATCCGATGCAACCAGGACCATTTAGGTTAAACCTGAAACTTAAAGGTGAAACCGTGGTCGATGGTGATATCGAGTTGGGATTTATTCACAAGGGTATTGAAAAGATCTTAGAAAACAAAACGTACCTTCAAGGCATACCTATCGTTGACAGAATTTGCTATCTTACAGCAATGACAAACGAAGAGGCTTATGTCGGTGCTGTTGAAAAACTTGCAGACATTGAAGTTCCTGAAAAATCCCAGTATATCAGGGTTATTGTTGAAGAACTGTCAAGATTACAGAGCCACCTTCTTGGAATGGGTGAGTTCGGTGAGTTCATTGGTTTCGTATCAATGTTCATGTATACTATCAAGGAAAGGGAAGAAATTCTCTCTTTGATGGACATGGTGACAGGAGCACGTATCACACACACATTCCTCAGGTTTGGCGGTGTACGTGACGATCTTCCTGAAGGATTCAAGGAAAAATCTGTAGCCGTATTTGCAAGTCTCAGGGAACAGATAGCAGATTATGATAAGCTGTTCAACCATGATGAGATCTACAAGTTACGTTGTTTCGGTGTTGGTATTCTTGATTCAAAGACCGCAAGGGACCTTGGGGTATCAGGACCGGCACTTCGTGCAACAGGTGTTCCTTTCGATATAAGGAAAGATGAACCTTATCTTGTTTACAAGGACCTTGATTTCAAAGTATGTACAGCTACTGACGGCGACATCGCAGCCCGTATCAATGTGAGGCTCGAAGAAATGCTAGAGGCCATGTACATAATAGAACAATGTCTTGACCAGATGCCAAGCGGCCCTATCTTCTTCGAGGACTCATTATACGGTGTAAGGACACCTGTGATGAGGGTTCCTGAAGGAGAGGTTTTCCACAGGGTAGAAGATCCACGTGGAGAAATGGGATTCTATATGGTATCAGATGGTTCAGACAAACCATATCGTGTAAAGATAAGGGGACCGGTATTTCCAACAATGCAGGCATTGCCTCCACTGATCAAAGGCACTACTATTGCCGATGTGGCTGCAATTGCAGGGAGTATGGACGGATGTACGAGTGAGGCGGACAGGTGATCATGATGTCTTCAGAAGTTATAGATATTCTTTTCAACCCCTGGGTTCGTACTCTGATCGGTCTTTGTCTGATCGGTGTAGTTTTCGGCGGCGCAATGGTAGTTGTCTGGTTCGAACGTAAACTATCAGGCGATATTCAGTTCAGGCTTGGCCCTAAATATGTAGGTCCTTTCGGTATGTTCCAGCTTGTGGCCGATGCTATCAAGTTGATGACCAAAGAAGATCTTATTCCGTCAAAGGCAGACCGTTTACTGTTCGTATCAGCACCTATCGTGCTCATGGGTTCAGTGTTCCTGATGCTTGTGGCAATTCCATTCGGTGCAGTCTTTGTCAATGGTGTCGAGTATCCGATCGTGGGTACGGAAATGGATATAAGTATTCTTTATATTGAAGCAGTGTCTTCGATCTCTATTATCGGTGCTTTCATGTATGCATACAGTTCCAACAACAAGTATTCACTTCTTGGTGCTTTCAGGAACTTTGCAAGGATGATCGGATATGAAGTTCCACTCGGTATCACTATAGTAAGTGTAGCGATCATGGTAGGTTCATTGAACATTATCGAGATAGCACAGGCACAGAGCCCGATCTGGTTCATATTCCTTCAGCCTCTCGGATTCATCGTGTTCTTTATTGCATTGATGGCCGATATGGGTCGTCTTCCGTTCGATCAGAACGAATCTGAAGAAGAACTGGTCGCAGGATGGATCACAGAATACACAGGTATGAGATTCGGTCTTGGTTTCTTTGCTGAATATATTCACCTTATTCTTGGTTCAATGCTTGTTGTACTCTTGTTCCTCGGTGGCTGGAACCTCCCTTCATTCCTGACAAATGTCACGATACTTGGAATCTTCCTTCCAACATTGTTCTATCTGTTGAAGGTTGCTCTTGTTATACTGACCATCATCATGCTTAGATGGGCTGTTCCAAGGTTCAGGATCGATCAGGTTGTTGACCTGAGCTGGAAAAGACTTCTCCCACTTTCATTATTGAACCTTGGATGGGCAATAATGCTGGGTATTTACCTGGGAATGTGATACCATGGTATTGAAAAATATTGTTAGAGCTGTTAAAAATATCTACAAGCCCCCTATTACCAGAAGGTATCCTGAGGTGCCCACCGAATTACCTGACAGGTTCAGAGGGCTTCAAAAACTTGATAAAAGTAAGTGTATAGGCTGTGGTATTTGTGCAAACACCTGCCCCAACAGTGCGATCAAGATCGTAAGGGCAAGGGTAAGCAAAGACAGTGACAAAACAAGATGGTTCCCTGCTATCGATATTAGCCACTGTATGTTCTGTGGTCTTTGTATCGATCAGTGTCCACAGGATGCGCTTTCAAGCACAAAGGTCTACACAACCGGTGTGATCAGATTGACCCATGAAGAATTATTGTACACTCCGGACATGTTAGCACGTGAAACTCCGGTAGGGGAGAATGGTGAGTGAAATGGTAGGTATAATCGAAGGCATCATTTTCTTGATCGTTGCTCTTGTACTGATCTCATTTGCGATCCTTTCAGTAGTAACAAGGGATATAGTCCGTGCAGCACTTGCATTGATCATCTCTATGTTCACAGTAGCCGCTGTTTACATAATGCTGAATGCACAGTTTTTGGGTGTTGTCCAGATCCTTGTGTATGTAGGAGCAATTGGAGTTCTGATACTGTTCGCAGTGATGCTGACTAAGAAAACAATGGGGCGTGAGAACAATGACTAATGATCGTCCAACAATTTTGGATTCATTCATTCATCAGTTCCATCCTAAGAAACAGATAATAAAGTTGCTGGACATAGAGGCACCTTCTTTGAGAGGGGTCCTTGATACGATGTTCAGGTTAACCATCGCGGCTCTGTTCCTTGCGGTGATCTTTGTATCATTATATGGTACTGGATGGACAACGGTGGACCAGCTTCCACAGAATATTGCTGATCAAAGTAACATCAAAGCACTGGGTGTATTGATATTCACAGACTTTGTAGTTCCATTTGAGATACTTTCCATAGTATTGCTCTCTTCATTGATCGGTGCAATCTACATGGCAAAAGGAGATGATAACTGATGATCCCATTGAATTGGTATCTGGCTCTTTCAGCTATCGTGTTCTCCATAGGGCTCTATGGTTTGATGACTCATAAGAACGGTATCAGGATGCTGATGTGCGTGGAACTTATGTTAAACTCCGCAAACATTAATCTTGTTGCCTTCTCAAGTTACAACGATGATATGACGGGACAGGTATTTGCTCTGTTCTCTATTGCACTCGCTGCAGCAGAAGCAGCTATTGGATTTGCAATACTCATGTCAATTTACAGGATGCGAGATATGATAGATGTTGATAAACTTAACATATTGAGGTGGTAAAAATGGCAATGGAAAATCTTGCATTTTTAATACCACTACTCCCTGCACTCGCCTTTGTGCTGACTTTTTTCCTTGGGAAGAAGTTGCCATCCGGTGGTGCAATTATTCCGATCATTGCAATCGCGATATCCTGTGTGATCTCTCTTTCGATCACAGCAGGTCTGTTAGCTAACCCCGGACATGTTGTAACACAATCTGTTCACTGGTTTGCAATACTCAATCTCGGAATATTGATCGATCCGCTTGCAGCGGTAATGCTTTCAATGGTCTCTTTTGTGAGCTTGCTCATCCACATCTATGCTGTGGGTTACATGTCACATGACCCTGCAAAGCCACGTTACTTTGCAGAGACCGCACTTTTCACAGCAGCTATGCTTGGTCTTATCCTTTCAGACAACATTCTTCAGCTGTTCGTTTGCTGGGAACTTGTTGGTCTTAGCTCATACCTGCTTATCGGATTCTGGTTCCACAAGCCTGGAGCTGCTTCAGCAGCAAAGAAGGCGTTTTTGACCACCAGGATCGGAGATGTCATGTTCCTTGCAGGTATCGTTCTGCTTTTCGCAGACATATTTGCAATACTCGAAGGCAAGCTTCCAGAAGGCGTTTATCTCCTTCAGTTCGAAGAGATATTCAAGTTCATACCTGAACTCGTTGCGATCAACTCAACGATCCTTGGTATGGAAGTAAGTCATTTGACCATTGTAACACTGTTGTTCTTCGGTGGTGCGGTTGGTAAGTCAGGTCAGTTCCCACTACATGTGTGGCTTCCTGATGCAATGGAAGGTCCAACTACCGTTTCAGCACTTATCCACGCAGCAACAATGGTTACAGCTGGTGTCTATCTTGTAGCACGTACGTTCCCAATGTTCCTTGCAGCACCTGGTACTTTGATGGTCGTTGCAATGCTCGGTGCTTTCACTGCACTGTTCGCAGCAACAATGGGTATAGTAATGAACGATCTTAAGAGAGTTCTTGCTTTCTCGACTATCAGCCAGCTTGGTTACATGGTGCTTGGTCTTGGTCTTGGTGCAGTTATTGGTGCAGAGGCTGTTGGAGTTTCAATGTTCCACCTCATCAACCATGCATTCTTCAAGGCATTGCTCTTCCTCTGTGCAGGAAGTGTTATTCACGCTGTAGGTACGCATGACATGAGGCAGCTTGGTGGTGTAGGTAAAGTAATGCCTATAACATTCGCTACAATGACCGCAGCAGCACTTGCATTGGCAGGTTTTGGTATTCCTGGCACCAGCATTGGTTTCAGTGGTTTCCTCAGTAAGGATCCGATAATCGAATATGCATACGTGTTCGCAACAGAGACCGGTAATTGGATGCCATACCTGTTCGCTATAACAGCAGCATTCCTGACCTCCCTGTATATCTTCAGGTTGATCTTCATGACCTTTACAGGAAAACCAAGGACCGATTATGGCGGCCACGAGTCCCCATCATCAATGACAATTCCATTGGCGATACTTGGTGTCCTCGCTGTGATCTTCGGTGCACTCACTAGAGGTACGTTCATGAAGTTCATTGAATCGAACTTTGAACATCTTGATATGAATGCACTTGCAGAACTCGGTGGCTATCATCTTGGTCCTCATGGGCATGAACCACTTCTTATCCTCTGGATGCCTCTGATCGTAGCAGTTGCAGGTCTTGTGATCGCTTATCTGATCTACAACAAGAGGGTCATTGACATGAGCAGGATCGTATCAAGTGAAAATCCTGTTTACAAGTTGCTCTATAACAGATATTATCAGCATCAGATATTTGTTGAGATCTTTTCCGTAAAGATCATCTATGAAGGTCTTGCACTTGCAAGCTTCTATTCAGACAAGATGCTGGATTGGCTTGTCAACGGAACCAGTACCTTCCTTATTGAGGCAGGAGACTCCCTCAGGAAATTCCAGACCGGAGTTATACAGGATTATGCAGCAGCAGTTGTTGCAGGAGTCGGACTACTGGTAATATTGGTCAAGCTGATCATGGAGGTCTTCTAATGTTACCAATATTATCTTTGATCGTGCTGATCCCAATTTTGTTCTCAGCCGTAACATTCTTTACAAAAACAAAGGAGCAGGCAAGGATATCTGCATTAGTGGGTACTCTTATTACCCTGGTCCTGACAATGTACATGTACTTCTCTTTCGATAGTACATCTGCAGCAATGCAGTTCGAAGAAGCGGCTAACTGGATCCCTTCATTGGGTATCACCTATCACCTTGGTGTCGATGGTGTTTCCATGCCTCTTATATTGCTCAATGCAATAGTCATTCCACTGTTGATCATCTACACCTGGAATGATGTCAGAGCAGCACCTAACAGGTTCTATGCTCTGATCCTTGCAATGCAGGGTGCAGTCATCGGTGTTTTCATATCACTTGACTTCTTCCTGTTCTACGTATTCTGGGAGCTTACCCTCGTACCATTGTTCTTCATGGTCAATATATGGGGAGGAGCCAAAAAGAAACATGCAGCTATCAAGTTCTTCATTTACACTCACGTAGCATCTCTTGTGATGCTTTTGGGTATCTTTGGATTGTACTATAACGCATGGTCTCTTAACGGAGTTCCAAATATGGATATGGCTTACCTGATAGGTCAGTTCCAGTTCTTGGAATCCGAAATTGCCAGGGATGCGATCTTCCTTGCATTGCTGTTCGGTTTCATTGTGAAGACGCCTGTAGTGCCATTCCATTCCTGGTTACCTGATGCATATTCCGAAGCACCTACCGCAGGCAGTGTGCTCTTTATATTGCTCAAGATCGGTGGGTATGGTCTGTTCAGGGTAATGCTTCCAATGTTGCCATTCACAGCAACTCCAAGCCTTATGATAACTATCATGGGAGCTCTTGGTGCAATAAGCATTATTTACGGTGCATTCCTTGCACTCGCACAGAAGGACCTCAAGAGAATGATCGCATATTCCAGTATCAGCCACATGGGATACGTAACCCTTGGTGCTGCTGGTCTTGTGAGCCTTTCAATATCCGGTGCAATGTTCCAGCAGTTCTCACACGGTTTGATAATGAGCATTATGTTCATGTCATGTGGTGTGATACAGACCAAAACTGGTACAAGTATCATCAATAATCTTGGTGGGCTTGCACAGAAGATGCCTAAGCTCACAGTGATCATGGTACTCGGTTTCATGGCTTCACTTGGATTACCGGGACTTACCGGTTTCATCGCAGAGTTCCTTGTGTTGACATTCAGTTTCATTAACTTGCCTATCTACGTGATGATCGCTCTGCTGGCTATTGTAATTACAGCAGCATATCACCTGTGGGCATTGCAAAGGGCAATGTTTGGTCCTTTCAATGAAAAGCTTGGTGATATCGTGGATATTTCGTCCTTACAGACGTTCTCCATGGGGATCATTGCCCTTCTCGTACTGTACTTTGGATTGAACCCAAGTCCGGTGCTGGATATGATGATAACGAATTCAGAACATATTGTCAGCCTGATGGCTGTAATGGGGGTCTAAGCAATGGTGGATCTAATGTTACTTGCACCTGAGATCACAATCCTGGTAACAGGTTTGATCGTGCTTTTGGCAGGTCTTTTCCTGTCAGCCCAGTCTAAGAAAATACTCGGATACATAGCAACACTTGGTTGTCTCGTTGCCATGCTGCTGACCATCAGCAGCTTTGGTACTACTGCAGTGATGTTTTCGAACTCACTGAGCATCGATGCACTATCGCAGTTCTTTAAGATAGTGTTCCTTACAGTTACGACCCTTGTGTGTATTGCATCCGTAAAATACACTGATGGCAACGACCATGCAGATGAATACTATGTACTGGTGCTCTTCGCGACCATCGGTATGATGATGGTAGCATCTGCGAATGACCTCATGGTCCTGTTCGTTGCATTCGAACTAGCAAGTCTTGCAACCTATGCTCTTGCAGGTTTCGAGAAAAAGAACCCTGCTTCCATTGAAGCTTCAATGAAGTACTTCATCATAGGTTCCCTTTCAGCTGCTCTGTTGCTGCTTGGTATCGGATATGTTTATGGTGCAACAGGCACTACAAACATTGAGGGAATTGCTCAGAACATCGATCTTCTGCTTAACAGTCCAATGGGTATTCTTTCCCTTGTACTGCTTATCGCAGGATTCGGTTTCAAGATAGCTCTCGTGCCATTCCACATGTGGGCACCTGACACTTATCAGGGAGCACCTTCTCTTGTGTCTGCGCTTCTGGCAGCAGGTTCCAAGAAGATGGGTATCATCGCAGCGTTCAAAGTGTTCATAGGAGCTCTCATTGCCCTTCAGGCAGACTGGCAGATCGCTTTTGCGATCCTCGCAGTCCTGACAATGACCTATGGTAACATCGTTGCTCTGTCCCAGACAAGTGTAAAACGCATGCTTGCTTACTCGTCTCTTGCACAGGCAGGATACATCACAATGGCATTTGTGGTCATGACCCCTATGGCATTAACTGGTGGTATCCTCTATGCATTATCACACGGTTTCATGAAAGCAGGAGCTTTCATTGCAACAGCAGCTGTGGTCTACATGGTAACATCAGAGAACAAGGACATTCTAAATGCTGACCATCTTGACAACTTCAAGGGTCTTGGCAGAAGAATGCCAATAACTGCTCTCAGTATGACCGTGTTCGTATTCGCACTGTCCGGTATCCCACCAACAGCAGGTTACATGAGCAAGTTCATTTTGTTCTCATCAACTATCCAGTCAGGTCTTGTATGGCTCGCAGTGATCGCTATTCTTAACAGCGCACTTTCACTGTACTACTATGCAAGGGTTGTCAGGTACATGTATGCAAAACCAACTGTTGGAGATAGGGTCTCAGAACCACTTCCATACGTCGTTGCACTGCTTCTTGCAGTTGCAGGGGTATTGGTAATAGGTATCTGGCCAGAGCCTTTCGTAAATATGGCAATGGAAGCCGCAAGTGTATTGATCTAATGGAGGAATAAGATATGGCAGATTGTGATCTTTGCGGAGTATCGATTCCAACCGTATGTCCTGTAAGGGTATTCTCACCAAGGTTTGAGCAATCCTACCCTGAAGGTGTATGGAAAGGTCTTTGTGGCGGCTGTCTGGCTGCTGCTAAAAAGGCCTATGACGAATCTAGCGAAAAAGTGGCTGCAGGCACATTTGGAAAATGTGATCTTTGTGGTACAAAGACCCAGTTGCAAGATGTAGGGGTAAATGTCCCCTCATTTTCAAAAGGGTCTATTATCAAAACAAGAAAGATATGCCTGAAATGCCTTGAAGAATCCAGTGAATCTTTTGAGAAAAAGGATGAACTGTGTGGTGAACATCACTGAAGGTCAGTACTAATACTGACCTTTCCTTTTTTTTCTTTTTTTTGATCTCATTGCATTTTCGCTATTGATAACAGTATTATCAAAATGATGAACCTTATCGCCATGCTCATTCCTGTGGAGAACGCCACTATCCTAAAACCTACCTTAGGTCCGAATATGGATACATAACGTGGGAGGATCGACCTGATGCTTAGTATGGGTAGCATGAACATACTTCCAAGCATGAGCACTATCATTGCCTGAAGATATGTTATCCCACCGTCACTTATCAGTGGTCCCAGTAATGATATTCCAATTATCGGGCTTGCCACATAGGTAGTAAGGGGAATTATGCTCTCTGCCGGGATCCCAAATATATCTGCCAGTGGCAGTACGTTGAGTGTCTCGAATGCACCTCTTTCCCTCAAAGCGAAGACAAGTGTGGTCATCGTAAGGTAAATGATGGCTATTTTAGTGAAAAGTCTCTTTTGTCTGTTGAATGCTTTTCGAATAGCCTCTTTTAATTTTGGTCTCTCTTTCTTTTCAGGTTCTATTAATGGACAGTTATGTTCCTTGAACCAGAGTCTGCTCAGGATCATTACAACACTAATTTTCACCAACGCACTGATAATGAACACGAGTACGTAGAATCCACCAACAATAGGGCCGAGTGCGGGAAGGACGATCGGGATCTGGTAGGTCAATATCTCTCTTATATAGGCAGGTGTACTGTTCAGGATCGCGCATAACATCGTTTCACGATCGTCAATACACCCTTCATCCTTCACTTTCATTACCATACTATTTGCAGCTACTGTGGATCCGAGGGATACCATGAATGCGGATGCACAGGACTGTGGGAGATGGGTATGTTTGAAAATGGGTTCTGTGAAACGGGAAAACTTTTGCATGAGTCCCATTTCAATTAGAACACCTGTCCCGAAAAGACCAATGAAAATTGTGATGATGACCGGAAGTGCAAAATCAAGAACCCTGGTGAGTAGATCGAACATATATGTATGATTATAGAAGATGTAAATTAAGTTTATCTACAATGGTTTCTACTAATTGCAGGTATCAGGTAGCATCATAATGGATAATTTAAAACCAAAACCTTGATATGAATTGTAATGCTCTTTTGTCTGGTGAAATTAAATGAAGAAAGATCTCATGAATATTCTGGCGTGCCCTATATGCAAAGGTGACCTTGTTCTGAATATTACCAAAGAAGATGAGAAAGAGATCATTTCAGGAACTCTTTATTGTTCAAAATGTAATGAATATTACCCGATCACGGATGGGATTCCTAACATGCTCCCGCCAGAATTGCGGGAATAATATAAACTGAGGTTGAATTCTTGCAGCAGGTACACATTAACCGTCTTGGTGTTAATTCCATTGAATTTGAAACAGATATATTGGATATACCCCTGTCTCCTGGTGGTGAACAAAGCTTTGAGATAGTGATAATCAACTATGGCTCTCCAACGCATGTTCATCTGTCTGCAAGTGACGATCTCTATGACAACCTGACATTTCTTGAAGACAACCCTTACGTTTCACACGAAGAATATATTCCGGTCATTGCAAGGATACCTTATGATGGTCGTCTGGTGAACAAAGGCAAAGTGGCAGTCACAGTTGGTTATGGTTCAAAGACCGAAAGCTTTTCTGTGAGCATAGGTGGTTCAGGGTCCGGTGATGGTCTTGCTCCAATTGACATCGATGAAAGTCTCTCGTTACCCTCGAAGGCAATTCCGGTTCAAAGGAAGAACGATCTCAATATGCAGTTCTCAGACAGGTTTTCAACGCTCCTTTCATCTTTTGACCAGTCAATTAATATAAAACATATAATCGTTGTATTGTCATCCATTGTTATCGTAGCTCTTATCTACATGTTGATACTTTCATTACCTTCAGGCGATACGAGTTACAGCATTGATATCGGCTTTTATCCCGCCGTAGCATTATCTATATTGTTCACTTCACTGATGGCATATCTGTTCATCAAACTTCCAGCGTTGAAAAAGTAATTGAGGTAGTTGAGTCCATATGAAATATATGATGTGTTACATATGGTACACATGAAAGGAGACTTTTAATCATGAATCTCATCATAAAAGGCACAGTGGCGACACTATTCAATGAACTAAAATCCGATAAAGCGGTAAATAAGTGGGTTAAAGAGAGAATAAGTGATAAAAAGGTCGAACAAGGGCAAATTGCAAAATCCTCTGTTGAAAATTATAAAAGAGGTTTTGCATATTATATCAATCATTTAAGAACTAATTTTGATGGTCTTGAAGATGTTACTGGTGAGATGCTCATAATGGAAGCAAAAGATGAGCTAATTAGTAATACCATGTATGGTTTTGATGAAACCCTTGACACTTACCTTTCTGAATTTTTTGATTTTTTGATAGATAATTACAGACCTAAAACCGTTAATAATTATATGCAAGGGGTCAAAGACTTTTACTATACCAATAAAATAACTATCAATTCTAAGAAATATACTATCCAATCTAAATATCCTGATGAAAAAAATGTTTATAATTTAAGTAAAGATGAAATTTTGAAATGCTTTGAAAATTTGAGCCTACGTGATAAATGCATTTGTCTAGTCCAAACATCATCAGGTATGGGTAGAGATGAAGTAGTCAGGCTAACCGTATCAACTTTCAAAGATGGTTATGATGAGAAAGATAATGTCTGCTTCATTGCCGAAAGCCCACGCCCAAAGACAAGCGTAAAACGGCATACATGGTTATCGTCTGAATGTTGTGATTATATTAACGAATATATTGAATGGCGAAACCATAAACCGATTGCTGAAAAAGGTACTAAAGAATATAATGATTATTTGAAACGTAAAATCTATTCAGATGATGATATTTTATTTGCTAAACAACTTGATAGTAATGATTTTTTAAATTACATCAATGAATCCGAAGACGATTATTCTGAAAAATATCATGTCATTAAAAAAATGAATGATGAAAAGAAAGTCATAGTTGATGTTCATTTTAGACAATTTAAAGAGGGTTCTCTTTCTAAGGCATACAGGAATGCTGAAAAACATGCATGTCTTTCAAACAAACATAATGAATTAGGTGAGAAAAAGTATTATGGTATTTTTAGAGCAAATAATTTAAGAGGTTTCTTCTCATCGTCACTTTTGGATAGTCCATGTGACCATATTTGGAAAGAATATTGGATTGGTCATTCGGTTGGTACGTCAGAATTTTATGATGAAAGAAAATATGATGTTAGTAAGGCTCAATACCTCAAATCAATGTCATTTTTAGCTATAACATCAAAATATGAACTTGAAAAATATAAGAACCGTGAACTTGACCTCTCAACTAGATATGAGGATATGCAAAGGCAAAACGAAGAGCTTCAAAAACAAAATAAAGCTGGTTTCAAACAATTTGAACTTAAAAACCAAATCGAAAGGCAGATTGACATGTTCAACTTGAAGATGGAGATGGAACTGCAACCATATGATATTCAAATTAAGAACTCTGAGAGAGAGAACGAACACTTTGAAGAGGAATGTGCGGAATTGGTGGAATCATTGAGTGAGGGCGTTCCTAGTGACAGTGAGAAGAAGCTGATGGATAAAGCTCAATTGAGATTCAATATTGAGAACAATAATAGAAGTATTGAGGTCAACAATGAAAGAATGGCTGAAATAAAAACGAAATATTCTGAACAAATCAATTCATTGCAGGAGCAGTTGAAGGAATTTGAATGAAAATTGATTTTCGTATTTCCTCTTTTTTTACGAATCAATTTATGACCACATGACTGCTCATATGAGCCACACGCTTCCATCATGACCTTCATTCCTGTAATTAATACATATACACATTTGAAAATTAGAAGCTCTTAAAACGAGGTTGTAAGAGATTCGATTGAAAATGATAGGGATGGTAAAGCCCTTCAAACATAGCAAATATTAATAATATGTTACTAAATATAGTTGCTCTGACATGGGTTATAACGGTTTTCTTACTATTGGTGAACCCAATCTTTCATGCCCATAAGATGGGCTGTCACACACTCCATACAGCCCATATCCTTTCACCATCGACTTTGAATCTAATATATGTATCAATACTCATTTAAAAACAACTCTTCTTAGAATGGCTCTAAATCTATATTTCCAATATCGTGAAAACGCATCGTTGTGAAGGAATTTGATTTTAATAAGAACGATTATATATAAGCAATTCCTAGTTGTATTAGGGTTTTGCGACCTCTAAAAGTTTTTGCCAAATTCAACATTTCTATGCAAAACCCTACTAACTGTATCAATGAAGAATATGGGTTTTATTTATCATAAAAACTTGTATCTTTATCTAAATTAATTACAGTTCTGCTTTTTTAAGTGCTACAAGTATACGCAAGTATACACAATAGTATATATTTCATACTATGCATTTAACTTATGGTGAAATAAAATGGAACGTAAGCCACTAAATGTAAAAATCCCTGAAAATATCCATAACGAATTAGATAGTCGTGGTGAAAACAAGACCCAAGCAACTATATCTGCTCTTGAAGCATATCTTTGGGGTGATAAGAATGTAGATGTGGAACATCTGATGGAAAAGCTTGCTACACAAGAGAAACATCATGAATTGCAAATAGCTGAAAAGGACAAGCATCATGCGGCACAGATAGCTGAAAAGGATAGGCGCATTGTCGACTTGAAAGAAGCAAATGCTCTAAGAGGGGGTAATACAGAATTTAGCAAATGCATTCCAGAAAAAATAAAAATAATAACTGAAAAGACAACATATATAATACGAGAATAATTTTTTTTACATTTCTCCAAGTATACGCAAGTATACATTTTTCAGTATCGCTCCATTCATTTTCCAAAAGGTATAAATGTATTTATTAATATGTACTCTCGATATATATTGAAGTTTATATTGATAAAGATAATAAATATTGAGACTGATGGATAAAAATACTTTATAAGATTTATATTGTCCATTATTCAAAACGATGACCCCCCACAAAGCAAATATATCAATGCTGATTAAGCAAAATTTGCCACAGCTTGACAAGAACATATGCATGTTCTAAAATAATTATAAAAGATTGTGCCAATGGCAGGAAATTTGTCGAATCCTTTCCCACCATGACAGAACAATATACCATATAATTGATAAGTGGTTAGCATATAAACCATTCTTTCATGTTCTGTCACTAAGTCCTGCTTTTGTTCCTGGTGCAATCAGGAGAATTAGATGTCATCCATTTTTGAAGAAAGAAAGAAAAATTCATTGGTAAACGGTGTCAATAAAGCTAAAGCAAATCCTGCTGACAAGAACAAGATAATAAAGAAAGCTGTTGAGGATTATATTCAGTATAACCGCATTGAAATATGCATTGACGATACTTGGAAACAGGAATATGTGAGACAACGCACTCGTTATACAAGCAATGCATCTTTTTTAACTTTAGATGAAGATGAAGATATTCCGCTTAAAACTAATTTAATTGATGATAAACAAGAGTATCTTCAGGATGGAGCTGACAAACGTTCTGTACATGCATACAATATTGTTGAGGATAACAAACACAATATATTCTTCGTTGAAAAGACAACAAGAGCAGGCGGTACAACATCATTTGTGAAGAATTCAATTGAAAATGGAGAAAAATTTCTCTTAATAGCACCAACCAATAAAATTGCTAAAGGTACCGTCCAGGATGCAAAAAAGTTCTGTTCAAAAGACGCACTTATACAACATGTTCATCCGAATTCGGCATGCAAATATGTTCAAGAAATGAAGCTAGATGACGAAAAATATGAAGAGCTTCCATTCATTCTATTGCCTGAAGAATGCTCAGAATGTGATAGTGTCCTTACTTGTGAAATGAATGAAATCTTAGTTACTGAGAGCAATAAATATTTGCCTGATGAGCCCACCTGTGACGGCTATACCATCACTTATACCAAAGCTATAATGATGGCTTCACAATTTGGAAATCTGGTCTATGATGGAGATGGAGATGACCATATTAATTTGGATGAGGAAGATGATGAAAAGAGTGAGGACAACAAGAAAGACTTCAGGAAAACAAAAATTATAAGAAAATCAATTTATAAAATTATCAATGATGTTCAAACTGTAATAATTGATGAATTCCATTCCTTTTTCAATGGGAAAATATCTTCAGTTAACTTGTCTGAATTTGACATTGAAGATTATAATTTAATAATGAAATCTGACAATAATAAAGAATTGTTTCCTGAAATTATAGGGATGTTAGAAAATTTTGGAAAAACTCAAAACGAAATAAATGAGTTATTAAAAGTAATCGAGTCAAATCAAGAAAAATATGTACGGGAAAAAGTAGAAAAAGGTAAGATTGAATCGAAGAAGGATTATTATACTGAAACATTTGAAAATCCCCGTCCTATTAATAGAAAATCTGATACACCAGGTTTGATTTTAAGAGAAATTGAAAACATCATATGGAACAAAATTGGACTTGATATGGATAAAGTCCTTCAATTATACAAAATTGTGGATATTGTATCTTCTGAAATCATATTCATCAACTTTAACAAGAAAAATAATATTACCATATCTGCTTTAAAAATTTATCAAATTGAGGCTTTTGAAAATTTCATTAGAGAGCTGGTCAGACGAAGGAAGACTGTTCTAATAACTACTGCCACTCCAATATATTATGACTATGAAAAGCTCTTGCATCCTGAAAGGGAAGACCTTGATGGAATGAATTTGGTTACATTTGGAGAAGGTGGCGACCCTAAGAAAACGAATGAGAATATGTATATTTTCCCAGATAGAAAGAAATTTGAACCTGACGATAATCCTTGTAAAAACAAGTATGTGTTGAATAAAATTAAATTTTTAATTGATACATTTGGTATTTCCAAGTGTATGATAGTTGCAGGTAACAAGATAAAAACAGGTCAGCTTGAAAAAGAACTTAAGAAAATGGGGTGCGAGTTTGATGAAGAAAAAGGTGACAAAGTATATTATTATCGTTCTTCAGAGTTAATGGGAGTTTCTTCAAGTAAAAGGATATTCATTTCAGTAGATATAGCATACTCACCTCTGGATTCATATGATTTGTTTGTGCATTTCTATAAGGCGATTGCAAACCAATCGGATTTTATCAAACAGTTGTATTTCGAACATGTCTATGCCGACACTTGGCAAGCTTGGTCTCGTGCCAAAGACCCTGAAGGCAAAGAAGCATCAATAGTAATGACTTTTGGAGTTCGTGCTGATAACTGTAAAAATGTATCCATACATGGGGTCAACAAGCAAGTAATAGTAACAGAACCTTCGAAGTCTGGTAAGGGAAAAAGAATTGATGTCATTCCAGAACCCGATAACATTACAAAACCGAATGTTATCGAAGAGGAAAACCATCAGAAGAGCGTATTAAAAATTCTTCATTACAAAGAGAATTACATTGCAAATAAAGACTCTCTGTTCAACAATTACGTGAATACTTTCGGAGATACAACATTTGCAGAAAAGATTTCCAATTTCAAAAATCAATTTGCAATCGAAAAAGAAAGTCCTTTGTCGTTAAATAAAGCCGAAATATTGAATGAATTTTTCATTTCAGAAGGTTATGATTACACCATAAATGGAAGTTCCATTGATGGAATAAATGTAACCAGCGATGATATTCATAACCATCTCAACGGAAAAACTTCTATTAGTGCACATTCCCTGTCAAAATCCAACAAAATGATGTGGGTACGCTTGGAAGTTGATGAAAATCAAATGTCATCATTGCATGGTCTTTTCCTTTTAATGGACATACCTTCCTTTGTTGAAAAGGTCAATGATACCTACAAAATTTGGATATTGTTAACCGAAACAGATGCAAGTGTCATTGATAAATTTGCAAAAGAAGCCATCAAAAAAGCCGGATTTAATGTGGAAGGAGATGGAAAAGTTGTCCGTTCATCTGCAATAATGAAAAGGAACAAGAACAAGAAACAAAAAGGTGTTGAAGTTCTTCTGCCATTTTCCAGCGATTCCAAAATTTGGATTAATGGGACATTTACAGATGAATTTGATGATATGGTGGTCTGTCCAGTGTCAATAAATGAAATTGATATGCCATATCCAGAACTGGAAGCATATGATGATGAAGCATTTTGAGTTTATGAATGCTGCACATTCACCTGAGTTCGAGGAAAACCCCATGTAACTAATATATGGACTTTTGCCAAAACTGAGGTGAATCCATTTTCATGGATGGGGTAGTAGGTCGAAATCTTATGAAATGAATGGACAGGAATGATGTTGAAGACTTGGATGAGCGATGTAATGTTGTGATGCCATCGTCCACTTACATCAATTCCTGACCTTCAGCATCATTAACTAACACTTCTGCTACGTAAGATATCTTATTTCCAACTATCGTTGAAAGAACATAGAAGCTACTCATGCATCTTCAGACCATACAACATACCATACTCAGTTTTGCTTCTAAAATTTCAATCACAATCAAATATGACCCACTGAAAGCTATTCTCTGTCAGCGGTTGAGTTCTGGATATAGCATCATTATCAAATCTGAAAAACTCACCCCACATATACTAACATAGTGTACCTTATATATTATCATGAGAATGAAGATTTTGTAACCTTGGGACGTAAAGGTTGCAATGAGGCGAAATTTAGTGAACTTAAATATGATATGATTTGCATATCGTCATGATAGTTCCTTTTACATGGGTAACCAACAAACGATAGCGTTAGCTCTTGAATTTCTTGGATACTATCCCTTTTGTAAGGGGCTATTGGCGAAAATTTGTGAGGATTACTTAAAAATAAAAATAGCATTAAAAATTAAGAAAGGTGAAAAAAAATGATGAATTATGATGAAGCTTTACATAAGCACGGGCTGGAAAAAATTAAAAAGTTTAATGGGAAGATGCAAGTACTGGAATCTAAAATGGATACGTTAAAAAATGATGTGGTGGACGGTGTTTACAACTATTATTATTACGACAAGGTATCAGATGATATTAACGTGGAAGATTTTCATGAACAATCTTTATTGCCGCCCTATCGTTTTATCATATCAAAGATGGAGGAAATCTTTCCCAAACCATATACTACAATGGAATGTGATGAAATATTCGAATCTCAGTTGACTATTGAAGATAGAAACAATCTGTTAAATGCAGTATCAATGCGAGAGAAGCTTGCGGGAAAAATGAAGGATTTCGTGAATCCTCCCATATCTCTAAACGATATCATTGACGATTCCACCTATTCATTCTATTTACGCAGGCGAGCACATTTTAAAGACGATAGGGAGCGTATGGAATGAAATATGGTATGTCATCGCCATAATGAGCAAATGCCTCTATCTAGCCATTAAAGATAAGGTGATGTAATTATCACCTTCTCTCAATCACCTATTGTCTATCACTTCCCTGCTATTTGGAGCTTTTCAGACCTCATTATTCCAGATATCTTACTAACCTACATAGATGCCATCTCGATATTTTCAACGATGATTCATACAAATCTTATTTGGTAAAAGCGAAGGAACATCGTCAGATAGAGGATGAACGGTGGAATTATGGGACGAATATGCGATAGATGCTATTGTAGACAGGGATGCTATTTGAAGCATCCAATCATCCACGAACTTCTGCTACTTACTGTCGTCTGTATCTACTGAAGGAGAAGGCAGTGCCCTCAAACCCTTTTCTTTTCCAATGAACTACACTTGCTATAATCAGCCCTTTTCATTACTCTGTATGCCTTAACCCCAGGCACTTCAGAGGCTATATATGTGCCATCCCTTTGCCATTCCAAGTGGAAGGCTTGCTCCAGTATCTCTTTCGCATTCAACTCTCTACAGAAACGATTGTTGACCATGCTGGAAGCTGAACGCTTGTCCATAATAACAATCTCATTCCGCTTCAGCTTCATCATCATCAACTCTTTCACATTGGATGAACCTGTAATGATATACGGCTGGAAATGACCGAGATTATCAAAAAATATTTTCTTCAAATACCTCTTTTGCCAGTCATTAATAAGATTGAAACGCTTTATCATGTCCACAGAGGGGTCTTTTCTTTCAGGGGACTTTGGTGGTGCATTTGCTGGTTTCTTTGGAGCTATCGTCCGCTTTTGCATCTGCAAGCCCATATTAAGTGATTGATTACGTAAGCGGTTGATTTCAGCATTCAATTCAGTGATTTTAGAATTGGCAAGCTCATTTCCCTTCAATAGCTCCTCATAAGAATGAACACGCACTTCACCATATTCATCATCAATGGGTTCAATTTCCTGTGGGACAGGCATCACCTCAATGACCTTCTGAACAGTTTCGACTACATCAGGCTTATCGTCCTGAATGGATTTTAGATACTCTTCAATTTGGAGTTTGGCATCATCATCACCTGATAGGTACTTCACAGCTACATCCATCCCAATATCAGTTCCATATTTGGAAACAATAACATCGAGCTTGTTTGCAAACCTTTCACGGCAGATGTATGGGTTATGGGCATGGAGCTTGCCTTTTTCCGTTAATGAATAATAGTATGGCTTCCTGCCTTCCTTTTGAATGTATCCTTGTTTACAGTATTTATTCAAGCTCACCTTGAATGAGTTATAGTTTTCATATGAGATACCATCAAAGAGGTCACGTGACCTCAATGGTGCCGGTAACAGGGCTTGTAGAACTATGGACTTAACTTGGCAGTCTTTCGAAGAGATTTTGTTTTTTGAAAATTTCACCATTTCATATCATCTCAAAAATTCAAATTATTATTCAAGTTAACTTTATATGATTAACTTAGAATTTTCAACTGATATATACATTACTATAATGTCGCAGCAATGCCTTTTTGTATATGCTGCCAAGGTGAATCTGAAAATGAATAGATGGTAATGAATTTTACATCGATGTTACTATTAGTAATAATATTTCAAAATCAATGAATTTTATTAGTAATAATAATATTCTGATTACTTAAAAGTTGCAACATTTCTTTGGTTTTATGATAGATTTATGGAATTCAAGATATTATAACAATTTCATACATTTACTCACATTTGTGTGTTGATTCAAGGAAATATATGAATATGCACTTGTTCCTGTGAAAATTCCATCCCAATGATTCAATATCTAGTCAAAAAAGATTGAAGATAAGAAGATGTTGTATCATTTAATGCACTTATAATCAAAAATGTGATACTAAATTAAAATCGCAAAAAATTTATAGTAATGATGCAATTTTGGGTACTGATGTCTTTTGCAAAAGCAGTTCTAATATCAATTACAATTTTCACCATATTTACTTTCTTTACAATTGGGTATCCAGTGCTAGCAGATTATTTAAGCGAACTTTCTGAAGAGCCTATTGAAATATATGAAAACAACATTGAAACAATGACTACAATTGCAGAGGCTACAAAGACACTTGCCTTTCACGAACCATATGGGTCTTTTGATGATTTCGATTTTAAGATGCCGGATGATACTGGTCGGACACAAGAGAAGACCTATAAGTGGGAATACCGTACGTATGAATGTTCAATTTATACAACTTATGACACCGACATATATGATTTTTATTCGAATCGCAATCGTGATAGGGATTATTCATCATTCATAACTGACCCATATGATGACAAACTGATTGAAAGCATTGCAAACTCATTGGATAATTTAACAATGACAATGGAACTGCCAGATTCTGAAATACCTTACCTTGCTATATCCTTTGTTCAAGCCCTTCCATATACTTCAGACAGTATTAGTTCGGGATACGATGAATATCCACGATTTCCTTATGAAACCTTATACCTTGGAGGGGGAGATTGTGAAGATACTGCAATACTCTCAGCAGCAATACTTAGAGAACTTGGATATGATGTTGTATTTATTACGCTACCCAGCCATGCAGCTATTGGTATAAAGGGGTCTGATGACATATCAGGTTCTTATTATACATACAATAATGAGAATTATTACTACTTAGAGACAACAAATACTGGTTGGAATGTAGGAGCTATTCCTGAAGAGTACCAAAGTGAAGATGCTCAAATTTTGCCAATTTATGAAAAAACAGAACTTTTTACTACATTTGATGCAACTGTAAGAAGTAATGGGAATGCTGATTACGTTGATGTTACTGTCACTGTAACCAATGTAGGTTCATTAGAAGCAAACAATGTCGAAATATATGTTGCTTTACAAACATTGGATGAGAATACGGTGTATGCCCACATAACAAGTGAAGAACTGCCAAAGTTACCAACTGATATTCCGATAACTTACGAAGTAACTGACTTAAAAGTAAATTCAGATGAACTGTATCGAATACTTGTTCAAGCAAGAGGAGATAATGTTGTTTCAGACCCCTCATATAGCGAGTGGAGGTAATTCATTCCCAAGATTCGATATGAAGTTGGGAAAACAATGATGTTCTTGCTTTCCAATTGTTTCGATAATGATATGGGAAAGATTCATGCGTTCTTTGATGAATGGGGACAGTTATTGAATTAAGAACAAATGGGAAGCTTTCAAAAATATATGCATTAATTTTGATTGGTAAATTATTGAAGATGTGATTGAAAATGACGACAGAGGCACAAGAACACTATATTAATGCTCTAATTTCGGAATATGCAAGTGTAGAAGATGATAAAATATTCTACAATGATTTCATGGAAAAGTTGGGTGAAGCTTCACTTGATACTTTAAGTACAAAGGAAGCAAGTGCTTTGATTCAAGGTCTTATCGGAATAAAAGTTCCCCTTGAAATGCAATGTGGGAAGATTATGATGGTTGAAAAAGATGAAATTATGAGAGGGCAAACAATGGGCAGATTGGATGAATGTATGCATAATTGTGAAATTGATTTTAATGAATGTGAATATCTGAAGAATCAAGAGTAAGTGATACTATGACAAATTATTGGAGAATGGCATTCCGATGGGGAAATCAAGGGACTGAGGTGTGGGAACAATGTCGTGACCAAGGAATTGCAGCTATTGGATACTATTTCAATGGTGAACCTGTTGTTGGTGACTGTTCTGAAATTGATGAAAAAGAGTTTTATACCGTATGGAGAAGTAAAGCTCTTCCTTCACCAACTAGGCAGAGTAGTCTTAAACATGTGGCTTACCACATGGATAAGGGTGACACAATTTATGCTAAAGAAGGAACACAAATCGTGGGAAAAGGTACAGTTAAAAGCAAATACAAGTATCGACCAGGGATAGTAAAACAAAAAGGTATTCTCTGGGAGCATTATGTTGAAGTTGATTGGGACAAAAATTTCAAACCATTCACTCTTAATCTTGAGGCAAATCAAAATACAGTATTAAAACTAGATACGGAACGTCTTGACAAAATACATGCAATGGAATCAAAAACAAATTTTTTGTATGATTGCGTTGATGAAATTTTTGAAGAAAATGAAGGTGAACAATACATTAAAGAAGCTGTATTTAGGAAAAGAAACAAAAAAATCATTGACAAAAAGAAGAAAAAATCAGATTATCGATGTGAAGTTTGCGATATGAATTATAAAGAGGTCTATGGGGAAATAGGCAAGAACTACATAATTGCACACCATATAGAACCGATTGGCAGCAGAGATGGTTCATCTCCAACAACAATTGATGATATTGCTTTAGTGTGCTCAAATTGCCATAATATGATTCATAAAAAAAAGCCACCACTGAGTATTGAAGAATTATCCAATCTAATAAACAAATGAAATATTGTGTATCTTAATATCTTGTGAAGTTTAAGATGAATTGATTTTTAACAGACTAATTTATTCTGTTTTGTCTTCATTGACTGAGCTTCTCTATTTAAGAAAAATTGATACATCAGTAGTTTTCGGAATATTATATGTATCAACAGAAATGGTATGCCATTGATGACATGCCATTTAGGAAGATAGAAATTCAAAGAGATAATCACCGCTGCTAAAATAATATTTTTAACCTTACCAATTTGAGATTTAGAAATAATTAGAATCACAATATTTATAAAAGTTCTTCAAACTTTGTTCCCATAACATTTCTTCCAAGGAGGCAAGTTTTTGCAACACCATCATTGATTATGTACAGTAGTGCTTTGAGTTGTGTTGGATTTTCTGGAATAATATGCACTTGACCGTCTGTTTTCACATTATATTCTATTTTCTTAGAAGTGAAAGCCATTTTAATTTCATTATCTTCTTTTGAACGTAAATCTTGTAGCATAAATTCAATACATTCTTCAACTCTTTCATAATTTGAAATTGAATAACAGTACCTCTTAATGTACAATGTTGGCTCTGTTTTACCCCACTCAATAAAGTCCAGTTTGGAAGATAACATTGAATAGGCATCTTCATATTTTTCATGATAACCAAACAAATCCTCAAATTTTCGACGGTTTTGTACAAAAATAAAAGAAGCGTTCATATCATCCAAATATGCTGCTATTTCAAAATTATCATCGAATATAATGTCTTTTTTATTATCTAGATATTTTACCTTTAGGGAATGATTTTCGTTGTAAGGAGATAAAGTGAATTTGTTTTTAGCAGTATAGTAATTTTGAGAAATTCCTTTAAATAGAACCAATTTTTTAGAACTAGCTTCATCCAAATTAAGTTCAATAACCAAAAAAACATGTTTAAATCTGGATGGTTTTAAGAAATCCACTACTTTTATATCGGGGTCAATCAATGAGGAATTTGTTAATTGAATAAGTGTTTCCAAATCAAATTCATCAACTTTTTTATAAAAAAAACCAGAATCTTTGTCGTCACCTTTTAGTTCAGCAATATTAAGTGACCCTTGAATATATCCATTGATATTTAGAGAGAAACCATTTAATATTTTTATAAACTCATCAAAATCATTTTCACTGGCAATAGTAAAAGCACTTGTTTTTTTGTTACCTGATTTAATCTCTTCACCAACTATGGTAACATAGGGTGGAATTCTTGAACTCGATATTATGTAATTCTTAAGCTCATCATAAATTAATTCTATTTTTGCTCTTTCCACTTTAAACCCTCTTTAATATGAAAGTATTTTCATCAATGTTATTAACAATAGTTGTAGAAGATATTTTTCGAATATCGAATTTATTATCGGACAATAAAACTCCTTCAAACACAATATCGGGGATGTTCTCATAACAGAAATTGATTTTATTAATGGAATAACCAAAAATAATAAGCATTGGATTAACTACTACGAGATTTGAATTCACGTATAATATAGAAATGAAAATCAATATAGTGAAGGTAGAAAAAAGATTGGTCCAATCACTAACCACTATAAATGATGAAACGCTCCCAATAAGTGGAATCACAATTGTAATCAAATATGATATTATTTCTTGACTACTATTTGAAACTGATTTAATTGTTATTGTTGTTTTATCATTAAAGGAACCAAAGCGATAACTTGATTTAAAGTACCAAATTGAAATCAAAGAAAATATGAATAATACCGAATAAACAATCATTTTTATTGTATTCGGTATTGTTGAAACACTGGATTCAAGTGACAAAAAGTGTTCAATTTCTCCAATTAGTAGTATTAAAAAAAGCAATGAATATGAAGAAAAAAATAACAATATTTTGCCAATTATCTTCATATGATGTACATGAACAATACGCATAAATATTTATCTATTAACTTAAAGAATCGGAAAACTGTTTTCTATCACAAACTAATATAATTTTTATAATTTTTTATCCCTATAATCAGCTAATAATTTTAATCTGTATTTAGGTCAACTATAATCATAGATTCATTTCTATTAGGCTTTCATGGTGGTGCATGAAGTTACATAGCATCGAGTACACAAATTTTATGTATGTCATACTTATAGAGGGTTGAAAACGTCCTTGATACAAATTGTATAAGCAACCATTTCGGCATACCATATGTACCCCGATGAAGATGATATGCCTCATTGGGCATGTTTTCAAGGAAGATAGAATTCGTTATTGGTTTTATTATATTATTCAGAAAAGAAGTTGTTTCTCAGAACCAGAGGGAACAGACCCATTCCACAGGCAACCCTACATAGCATCGTTCAAGTCACTCCATGGTGATTATGATGCTGTTCTAATAGTAATCCACACAGACCCTGACGAAGCCACCGAAGAAATCAATGCCCTAGACGAAGCCTTGGAACATGCACAGGATGTATATCCTGATGAGCAGGATTTCATAATCCTAGGAGATTTCAATGCTGATGGGAGATACTTCGATGAGGATTCAAGTTCAGACCTTGAAGACTACTACTGGGCTATTGATGACACACATGACACCACAACGAAGTCAACGGACTATACCTATGACAGAATAATTCTGACAGACACATCTGACCTGTATGGTCAAGCCAGTGTTTTCAGGTATGACTTGGAGTATCAACTGACAGAAGAGGAAACTGTAGCCGTGTCTGACCATTATCCAGTGTATGCAGAGTTCAATGTTAGTGGAGATGTGGATTAAGGCTGCTTTGTTTCCAAGGAAAAGAGAAGGTTGTAAGGATTTTTTATTCAGAGGGATGAATGGGGAAAGAGTATTCCCCTATTTTTTCATTGTCAGAGTACTAATATTGAATTATTGTAAATGAAGGCGAGTATCCCCATAACTTATTATCAAACCAAATCTCCGATGTTATCATCATTGTACATTTGATAATCTTATTGATTGAAATCATAATATTAAATTTTGAGGAATTTTTAAATATATTACATGGATAGGTGCTACCAATGATATGAAGATTAATTTCGATTCCAACAGATAATACTTATATTGAATGTAAGTTTTTTTAAAAAATATTAAAGTGTAAAGGTTCATACCATGTTAATTCAGCAAATAATTATCCCACTTATTGATGAAAGCTCGATAATCATGGAATGGTCTACAGTAGCGCTTGTATTGATTACCGCAATTTATGCTACTTTGACTTGGTTAATTGTCAGAAAAACAGATTCTGCACTTGAGCAAACTGATGATATAATCAAGCTAAATCAAGCTAGTCTTAAAAAAACTGATGCTATAATCAAGCAAAATCAAGATAGCCTTGAACAAAACAAAAAAATAATTAGACAAAATGGACATAGTCATGCCCAAACAGATAGAATGATTAGACAAGGCATTGTTGAAAAGAACATCTTATATATTGAAAAAAGACTTGAAAGACTTTACTATCCATTGCAGGATGCTTTGAAATCAGACGAAGTATATGTTCCTCTACATTATGAAGAACTAATGTTGGAAGAATATTATGGTCATAGTGATAATGGAGAAGTACCACGGTCGTGGTTAGTTAATGAAAACACTAGAAGATATTCTATTGATGACGTGATTCCATATCTTTATCTTGCTAGTGACAAATTAAGAATCCCATTAGATGAATTTCTTGGTAGGATAAGAGAGTTTAATCCCTATGAATCTGATACTCCAGAAGGTAGACAAGAATTAGAATATTTAGAAAAAACAGTGATATCTGACATTAATATTATTGAACAAAAATTAGGAAAATTACGAGAGTCATATCTTGAAATTGAAGATGATGAATAACTACAAATTGATGAATTTATAATATAATTTTAAATCCATCCTTTTTTAATATCTTTTACAATAAGAGTTCCAGAACATCTATTATTTTCATCCGCAGTTATGGAACTATATGCTGAAGGAGTCCCATTTCGATAAAATTTCGGAATCTCCTCGTGGTTGTAGCTTATCCTTCCTTGAATCCACTTTTGTATTCTTATGCCATTATCGTTTGATTCAATAATTTTGCATCCCAAATGGACTTTCTTAATCCAATTTTCGTTATGACTATATATTTGAGTTTCAGCAAGTATTGTTACTTTTTGTTCATCATATTCTCTGAAAAATTGTTCATCAATATTTCTATTGGCTTCTCTTAATCGTATATCATTATACAACTTCTTCATACTATGTAGTTTCGGAACACTTGATTTTGGATTTTCTTTTGTTTGGTTATTATTATGCACGCCTTTAATATGCTGCTCCAAACCATTTGCTGATTTGAATTTTTTATGACAATATTTGCATTTGCGATGGACGTCTTTAATGTGCTTCTTCAAATTATTTATTGATTGGAACTCTTTCTCACAAAATTTGCATATGATGTGGGCATCTTTAATATGTTTATTCAAGAGAATTTCTGATTGGAAATATTCTCCACAGTATTTGCAGATGCTATGTTTGTCTTTAATGTGCTGCTTCAAAAGAATTTCTGACTGGAAATTGTTGTCACAATATTTACAATTGTAATGCACATTTATAAGATGCTGTTGCAAAATATCTTTTGATTGGAAGTATTCTCCACAGTATTTGCATGTGGTATGCACGTCTTTAATATGCTGTTTCAAGAGAATTTTTGATTGGAAGTATTTATGACAATATTTGCATATGATATGGTCGTCTTCAATATGCCGTTGCAAAATATCTTTTGATTGGAATTTTTCATCACAATATTTGCAAAAATAAGTATTCAGGATATTAGAAGAATATGCTAGGTGCTTCCCTTCATCCTCTACATGAATTGTTGGTAGTGGAGGTTTCACAGTTGATAATGATACTGTCTTTGCTAGACCAAGTTCATCTTCATCTTTTACTTCCTTTACGTATGCAGAAGTCATACAATTGCTACAAAATTCATTAAATCCAACAGATTGCCCACAACTTCTACACATTAGCATATTATAGCCTATCACTTAAAATCATATAACGGTTTCTGAAAATCATTGAGATGTTCAGGTGGAAGTTAAATATGAAAAAACATCAATTTTCTGGCAGTAATCCAAGTAATAATATGGGAACTGGAATAGGCAATAATTTGAAATATCTGTATGCGAAATCAAATTCTGCCATGTTGCTAACGCTTGATGGTCTTGTTGGGAAGAAATCTTTAGGAGTAGTTGGAACAATCAACACCGCCAGCGAAAGCAAGTTCTTTGATAATCCATAATGGAATTTATAGTAATCACGATAGATAGTGGCACTGTTTCCAAATTGAACTTCTATGAATACATCATCCTTTTGAAAATCTCCTATCAGCTTCGGATTATCGTGAAGTAATGGTTTCGTTTGCCAATCATATTTTGAAAATTCAGCTTCAAATGCTTTATTATATGCCGTTTGGTGATGGAATGTGTTATTTCCAACCTCAATTTCAAATTCAGGTTCCCATTCTATAGCATCAATACAAGCAAATATCTCATGGACTTCATCGACATTGCGTAGAAGCTTGGGACTGCAAAAGAAATATTCTTCTTTGAATTTCATAACTTTTAATCCTTTAAGAATACTTTTTGTAATTTATTTATAACGTTTGGTTGAGTAAGTATACAATGCTTTACAAGCATGATTAAACCTATTTATTGGTGCATACATTGAAGCTATAGTTATTATGGCTAGAAGCAATACTACAGTAATTGCAATGGAATCAGACCGTTGAACAAGAAGTAGATAGATAAAAGTCCACTCAAAGTTTATTAGAACCCCTATTGCTATGTTGTGAGACATAAAAAATTGGGCTACGATACGTTCAACATTGTAACCCTTTTCAGAATCCACTGTTGCAATGATTTCATATCTTTGTTCAAAGGCATGTTGATATTTTTGCTATTTATGCTTATAAATATCAGTTTTGATAGCTAATGATTCTATAGCAATACCAAATAATTGTATTATGAAGCCTAAGGAAATTATGACGCCAATAAAGAGAGTATCTGATGTATCCACATATGTAAGGAAGGGTATGTTTATTTCCAATACAAGTGTTAGAACTCTAAATATGGTGTAAAAAATGATACCTGGAATTAATACCGTTAATGTAATCCATAAGTTTTCAACTAATGATTTTGCCATACTAGCCCCCACGTATTAGCCCATTAATGGATATACAATATGTATTACGTAATAATCTATTATAAATTCCACTATACTTAACAGAATTATAAATGAAGAATGGAATTATCATTCTTCATAATCGGGTGTTGGATTTCCAATATTCGAACGCTGTACAAGTGAATCAGTAATCTGTGTTCCAATAGTATCCCCATAATGATAGTTGTAGACAATATTGCTATCAATAAGTCCTTTCACATGAATCCTTTTCTCGATTTCATCAAGAATACCGTGATAGAAGCCCGTGAGAGCTTCTTCAGCTTCTGCCCATGCCTTCAGTATGAGCTTGGACTTCTTTGAACCACCAACGACCTCAATCTGTGCTGCATAGCGAAGTTCTTTCACACCTTCACCGTAGAACTTAGCTACCACCCGATAGAGGTTGGCAGAATCATTCACTTTTGGTTCAAGCATAAAGAGATTCATATCCTGTAACACATCAGATGTGACATCAAAGAGTGTGGATGCAGGTATATCAATCTCTTTGGTGGTCTCTTCAGCTTTAGCAAAATTGGTTAAAGAACTACGCCATTCTGTTTCTGCAATTGATTTTGAATGAAGTAATGGACAGACAATGCTAAGGGATTTTGTTTCAAGGTCAATCTCATTACGCTTTTTCATTGAATAATCGTAGTAATTTACCTTACCTGAAACATGACAATCCCCACATTCACCGGTTGGACGAATTTCAAACGTTACCGTTTTGCTTTCGTTTGCTTCCAACATTGAAATGGTTTTTTGTTTATTCTCTAATAGGAATACATCTGGAACGAAGAGTGATATCTGTAAATCTGCAATTGGTTCTGGTGTATTGTTCTCTGTTTTGACCTTATAGATTATTGTGGCACCCTTGTAATGGAAAGCCGATTTTGTTGCAATGTTTATAGATTCATTTTCATTCTGAATTTCATTAGCATCACTCCTCACAAAAGGCTTGAGTTTATTTTTAACATTTCTATTATTTTCAATTGATTTGAATGTGGGTTCAGCATTTTGAATATTTTCAACTTCATCTGTTACTAAGTATGAAGATTTTTTATCCATGGATTTATATATAAATACTAGAAGACTTACCCCAGCAACAATTATTAAAAATAATAGTAAAATAATATCTGAAAAAGAATTGTTAGTATCAAAACCACTTGCGGCATAACAAGGAACAATAAACACATATAATATTAAAAATAACGTGATTCCAATGATAATTGGTATATGCACTCTTTTCACAAAAATAACCTCTCATAATTATTAATTCAATTGTTCAACAGTTTAAAGCTATATAACAAATTTGATATAATAATATATAGTTTTTGCACACGTTTTTATTATATATAGTAGCTGAATTGCATTCTCATCAAAAAAACAGATATTCAAGAATATTAAAATTCCTAATCACACAATACAGGTGTATTTCGTTACATATTATACAACTAGTAAAGATATATATACTGTGTAACATATAACATATTTTATGGAAGAATTGAAAAACGCAGTTGGATATGCTAGGACTAGCACCAAAGACCAGAACATCGAAACCCAGATTTTGCAATTGAAAAACAAGGGTATAATTGCTGAACAGATATTTTTCGATGAGGGTGTCAGTGGAAGTGTCCCTGCCGACAAAAGACCAGGGTTCAAGCAATTACTGAAATGCATTGAATCAAACAATATCGATACCATCTATCTTTTTGAAATCTCAAGGTTGGGTAGAACATTCATTGACACCTTGAATTTGGTGATGGAGTTTGAAGATAAAGGTGTCAGGGTCGTTTCATTGAGTCCAAGCGAATCGTGGTCTACCATTGAGGATGCTCATTACAGGAGGCTGCTGACATCATTGTTTGGATGGGTGGCTGAGAATGAGAAGAGGATTCTACAGGAACGTATCAAGGTCGGTATCGAGCGGTATAAGAAAGAGAATGATAAATGGGGTAGACCTACCAAAGAACCCGATAAGAAAGAGGTTATGAAATACCGGAAGAAAGGGTTGACCTGGGCTGAGATTTCAAGGGTTTTGAATATTCCAGCCAGTACGTTGTATAAGTACAGGGATATTTGGGAAGAACGGAGCAGGGTGGAGAAGGTTAAGGGTGTGGGAAGTTGAAATAATTTTCAATTCCCTTCTGCTAATTCAATTCCATTCAAAAAAGCTTCAAGAGCAACTTTCATATTTTCATTTAAATCAACATAATTTACTGATTCTTTAATCTCGATAAGTCTCTCTTTTATATAACTCACTTCAATAAGTTGATTCAAACTAATAACAAGTTGAACCCAATTAGCCCAATTTTTTTGCGTAAAATCGATAGGCTGTATTGCATGATGTTCCATAACATTAGTTATTAACAGTAATAATGCGTCATCATCTAAAGCTATCAATTTCGTGTAATTCTCAAGTTCATCTTTAGCACGCCATTTACCCATAAATTGTAGTATGGGGTAGAAATGAGGTGAATGTATTAATTTTCCCTCTTTTAGACATGCACTAAATCTATTACATATCAATTGCTTCAGTTCATCAAGGTCTTCATAACTTATGAATTCATTTTCATCATTTTCAAGCGAAGCTATTTCTTTTGCAACAATATAGAGACTATTATTCGCATAATTGGTACTCTTTTTAAGGATATTATATCTTTCTTTTCGAGATTCAATTTTTTTGAGCAAAGAATAAATTATCTCTTGAATATAAAAAGAATTTGTAGACGTTTCCTCAAGTGAATCGCCAACAACAAAAATGGCTGTAACAAACGATTCGATATCTTCGACTGGAATTATATCGGTTTTATCAAGTAAACTAATAAGAAAGTCTGAACCTTTTCCATCCTTGATAATATTTTGAATTGATTCCAATATTGTCACAACATCGTTTCCTTTGCTAAGAAGAATTTTCATTTCTGCTTGAGAGATTTTTGTTTCTGAAACAGCAAATCTGAAATAGACATTAAAAAAATATTCACTGCATATGCGACGATTTTTTCTCCATAATACATAAGCTTCAGAGCTATGGGTGGTATTTCCATAAAAAGAGCTAAGTTTTGGAAATAACATAGTTAAGAAATTCTGCAAAATGTTTCTACGTTTGATATCGTACCTATTGAGAATTTCCACACAAATTGCTTTGTCATTATCATTTTGTGAATTGCTAGAAACTTCAGTACTTAAAAAGACATGACGGTTGGATTTTATTTCTTGATATAATTCTGGTAAAAATACTTGAATTGCTGTTATTCCAATGAAATCGATAACATTGACTTCTTCTTTTAATACCTCATAGTTGAAATTTGCAACATTAATGTACCTGTTTATGTCCCTAATGTTATTAAAAAAATGATAAACTCCACGATTAAGCATCTCGATGTAAGCTTTTTCATAAAAGTCGTCGTGTGGATTTCTAACAATGATTTTTGAAATTTGAGTGTCTAATAAGGAAATTAATTCTGACCTTGAAATTTCTGGCAATTCAAAAGGAATTTGAACTATCTTTTCCAAATATTGATTCCCGTTTCCACATTGTTCAGTTTCTAAAGCTTTTGAAACAACTTCTCTATCAAAAGTTAGAACATATGTTGTATTTGGGAAATCAGCTATAGATTTAACAAGTTGAAATATTTGTTTGATTTCAATTTCATTCAAACGGTCAATGTCATCTATCACAATAATTATGCGTCCATCGTATTTAATCTGATTTTCACAAATTTCATTTTTAATTTCTTCTATACTTTTATTGTGATGACCAACAATTTCAGCAAGTTTGCCAACAAGACCTGATGCGACTGAAGTGCTAATCACAAATGGAAGAAACTGTGGTACTATAGATAATGGCAAAATTGCTTTTGAATACGTTTTGAACATTTTTCCACTATTTTTTAACCATTCACTATTGTCTTCTCTACAAAAGTCGTTAGATAATTGATTAAAAAACTGGCTTATCAGTTGATTTTGATTTGAAAAATTCCATGGGTTGAAGTTTATGATAATTGGACTTTTGTTTTTATCAAAATTTGTTGATTCATTTTCAACATGCTCTAAAACCATATTAATAAATGATGTTTTTCCATAACCCCATTTTCCATAAATGCCGATTACATGACTTTCTTTATTCGAATCTGCTAATAATGCATCACCCAATTCCTTAGCAACACCTTTCCTTCCAAGAGCATCATCATCAATGGACGTAATTGGTTTGTCTGGATTGAACATAATATAGTACACCTTCTACTTTATTGATGAAGTATGCACATGTTATAAGATATTATCGAAAATTTATTGGTGCATAAACAAAAATCACAATAAAATTAATCAGAAATGTTTGATAGGAGATGGAATACTTCGAACGCCCACTATATGCTGAGATGGTGAAAATCATTTTGCTTTTTTCATTTTATGGACTTTACAATGATAGTTATATCCTGCCACTGACCTAAACGATTCGTTACACTATTTACAAACCCATATCGAATGCATATATTCATAACCCTTAATTATATATGTCTTTTTTTTCTTTGAACGCCCGAGTTCAATATATATGGAATGTTTTTTTCGAAGGTGAGCAGCAACCTCCTCCATATTGTTTCCTATTTTTTCACAAAGTGCACACCTATACTTTCTTGAATTGTGCATTTTTAGAATATGGTCATGAAAACTCTTATTATCAGTAAATTCCAAATCACAAAAACCGCAAATATTGTCAAATTTAGAGTTTGGGCTGTATTTTATAACTTTTTTACTTGTGTGTTTGTCTTTCACATGCTCTTTAAGTGAAATTTCACTCGGAAATAACTGATTACAATGTTTGCAGCGGTTGAATAGGGATGATGTTGTTCCTTCAATAGGCTTATAGCGTGTATCGGGATTGTCTTTTGTTCCAACTTTCAGCTCGATTGTTGAATATGGCTTTTCTTCAGGTTTAACATCTACATAACAGCAACAATTCATACAGTAATGTCCTGCTCCCGAATTCGAGCTTGTTGGCTCCCCACAGCGTCTGCATAATGCCATTGTTTATCCTCTAATTATTACGTTTTCATGACTAAATTCCAGTCAGCATATCTCACGAAGATGATTTTTATAACCCACTTCAAAATCAAATGTTTCACCGCACTCAACACATTCCCATGTTTTTGTCAGATATCGCTCTAAAATTACTGGTGAAGGAATAATTCCATCATTTCTTTTTTTAATTTCAAAAGGATGTTCTTTTATTATGTGACTAATACTTTCGGATTTATTTTTAATTTCTAACTTGTCACAAAAAAGGCATTGGTATGTGATAGGATGAACAGCATCTAAGTGAGATTCAAATTCTTCTTTTGAATACGATAAAAAACTGCAATATTTGCAATTATATATAGGTTTGATTTCCGTGAATATCGATTCTTTTATCACATAATCCGCTTTTCTAAAAAAGAATACATAGCAACCACATTTCCGACAGAAATGTCCCAATTCCGATGTCGTTCCTGTTATTGTTGTATCCCCACAATGTGGACATTTAGTCAAAATACTCACTCTCCCACTTAGTCGATATCGCTTCCAGTTCTACTTTCATGAAGACAAAGCCACGACTTCTTCATTCAGCTTCTTGTAGACGCTCCGAATGAGTATCTCTTTCACCTTACTCGCAAAGTCAGTATCATCCATTATCTTCGCAAAGATGTCCCCATTTTGTTCCATACGACCAATCAGAACATCTGTGAAAACGTCCTCAAACCCAAATTTGAAATTGTCTACGGTATTGTTCCTTGCCTGCTTTGAAAGACCTTCATTTGCTACAAGGTCTGCTTCTATCTGTTCAAAGAAAAGGCGGTCTGCATCAGTGAAATCTGTTCCGAAGCGGTCGTTGAGCACTTTTATGATTTCGGAAAGATGAGCTAGCTCTTCCTTTTCTTTCCTCATACCTGCTTCAGAAGTAGGGTCAAGTACTCCATTTTCGGGCTGGAGACTGATTGAACCTTCGTTTATCTTCTGCAAGCGGTAATACTCCAATGCTACTTCATCGTCAAGCTTCAGCATTTTGGAATTATCTGTTCGTGGCAACTTCTTCAGGAGCATGCGACCATATGCATAGAGTTTTTCCAGTTCCATATCCTGGAATGGCATTATCTGTGACAGGAACGAATAGAGTCTGACGAAGGATGTGAGTGTGTGCCTGAAGTCTTCCTGTTCTTCTTCGGGTGCAATTCCCCTGTAACGTTCAACGGCAGGGTCTATGTAAGCATTAAGCTGTGCATTGTCCTTCTGAGTATGTCTGTTCTCTGAGCGGAAGAAAACATTGCAGAAATTGTTGACCTCGGTCTGCCAGAATACCTGTGCAGATTCCAGTCTACCCTTAAGGTCGTAGAGAAGGTTTGGGTTTGTGCTTTCGCTAAGACTCGTTTGCTGGTAGTAAGGCTGGAATGACAACAGGATATCATCTTTGTCATTTACGAAATCGAGAATGAAAGTGTCTTCCTTACCTGCATGAGTTCTGTTCAGTCGGGAAAGGGTCTGTACGGCTTTGACACCAGAGAGTGCCTTGTCAACATACATTGTGTGAAGAAGAGGCTGGTCGAATCCGGTCTGATACTTCTCAGCTACAAGAAGCAAACGATATTCTTCAGTATTGAACTTCTCAGGCAGTTCTTTTTCACTGAATCCGTTCATTTCAGGTTCTGTAAATGAGTTGCTATATTCGTCAGTCACTGTTCCTGAAAATGCAACGAGTGCTTTGATATCGGAGTAACCTTTTTCTTTGATGTAGCGGTCGAATTCTTGTTTGTACTTAACAACGTGTGGGCGTGAAGATGTAACGACCATCGCTTTTGCCTGCCCACCAATCTTTTTCATGGTGACCTGGCGGAAGTGTTCTATCATGACCTCTGTTTTCTGGGCAATGTTGTAAGGATGAAGTGATACAAACCTTGCAGCTGCTCGTTTTGCCTTCTTCTTGTTAAGAGAGGGGTCGTCCTCAATAGTCTTAGAGAGCTCGAAGAATGTCTTATAGGTGACATAGTTCTTGAGAACGTCCATGATGAACCCTTCTTCGATTGCCTGTCGCATAGAGTAGAGATGGAATGGCTTTTTCTGACCGGATTCATCCTCTGTTCCAAAAACATCGAGAGTTTTGGATTTAGGGGTTGCTGTAAAGGCATAGAAGCTCAGGTTTTTCTGTTGTCCCCTAGATGCCATCACCTTTCGCATCTGGTCTTCAGCATCGTCATCTTCTTCCCCACCCTCTTTAGAAATAGTATCCATGTCGGTAGCTGCAAGTATTACCTTCATCTTTTCCGAGGATTTGCCACCCTGAGAACTGTGAGCTTCATCAACGATTACGGCATACTTCCTTGCAGGCATATCTTCCACTTTGTCGATGATGAATGGGAATTTCTGCAATGTAGTAATGATGATGTTTGTACCGGAATTGAGAGCGGATGCCAGTTGCTTTGAATCCTTGTCAATCTTCTGGACAACGCCTTGTGTATGTTCGAACTGGAAAATAGTATCCTGAAGCTGTTTGTCAAGCACCCTACGGTCGGTGATGACTACTACTGAATCGAATACCCTGTTGTCATCGTTGTCATAGAGGCACGATAGATGGTAGGCAAGCCATGCGATTGAATTGCTTTTCCCACTGCCTGCGGAGTGCTCTATGAGATAGTTCTTGCCTGAACCGTTCTTGTGTGTGTCTGCTGAAAGTTTGCGTACCACATCGAGCTGGTGGAACCGTGGGAAAATCATGGATTCCTTTTTGAGAAGTTTTCCGTCCATCTCATATTTTTCAACCTGCAAGTGCAGGAACCGACCGATGATATCAAGCCAACTATCTTTCTCCCACACTTGTTCCCAGAGATATGATGTTCTGTAACCGTGAGGATTGACCGGATTACCTTCTCCTCCATCACATCCACGATTGAATGGAAGGTATCGTGTGGTTTTACCGGTCAATTTTGTGGTCATGTACGCTTCATCGGTATCAACTGCAAAGTGTACAAGAGCCCTCTTCTTGAACTTGAACAGAAGCTCGTTCGGTTCTCTGTCGAACATGAACTGCTTTTTGGCATTATCCACGTTCTGTCCTGTGAACTGATTCTTCAATTCCACAGTAGCTACAGGCAACCCATTGATGCTTAACAGCATGTCAATGGATTTCTCGCTTTTAAGACTATAATGAACCTGTCTGGTGACAGTTAGATTGTTCATCCTATACAGCTTCTGGGTTTCAGGATTAAGACCGCTCACGGGCTTGAAGAACACAGTGTCATAATGGACACCCATGTCTGTGAACCCATTGCGAAGTACATCCAACATCCCCTTGTTGTCAAGTTCATTCTGGAGCCTTTTCAGAACCTTAGTCTCAACGATTCCTCCATGTATGGAAACTGACTTATCCCATTTATCTGGTTGGCTTTCCTTCAGGAACGATAACATCACACCCTTATCCAATGCAAGTTCCTTGTCATAATTAGCAGGGTTCCCTTGTTTGTACCCGCCTTCTTCAAGGAGGTGGCTTTCAATAGCTTCTTCAAAGGCTTTTTCTGTGTGAATCTGAGTTGAAGTCATTAATAAATACTCCATACATGAGGAATTATTGACAAATTATGATGTTATAGAGAGTAGTAATACTCTTTAATCTTTTTTGCAATCAATTCTCTTCTTTTTATCAAGAACTCATCATAATCTTTGATGTCCATTGAGAATACATCTTCAGGAATACAGTTCATCTTCAGGTTCTCATGGAAAACGTTTTCATCACAGATTGCACCATACTTTGCATTTCCTGTAGCACATTGCTCTTTCAATTCATTGAAATATATGTCTGGAGCTTTGCTACCAACCTGTATATTGATTTCACTCTGCATGTAAACATAGTTGGCAATCTGATTGTAGCGTCCTCTTTTGAGACCGTTTTTCTTCAGATATTCTCTTGGAAATATATGGTGGATATCTCCATGATGACTGATTAAATCGTCTACAGTGATGTCTTTTGACAGAAAACCCTGGTCTTTGTTCTTTACCTGTGATGCAAGATATACGTTGAAATAAGGGCTGCTTGAAACTGAGGAGTCCAGATTCTGTATCAGTCCGACATCAAAGAAGGTGTCTGAAAGTTCTGCCTGTTCAACGCTCCTCAGATATTCTCCAAAGTCCTTGGTAGCGATGTTTTTGATATCTCGGTCAAATTCAGATTCAGGAGAACTGGAGTATCTTCCGGTGAGAACTGAAAGTACAAACCATCTACGTACATATTTCCCGATGTCAGCTGGTTTGTAACCCATTGATTTTAATTTTAAGTAAACTATGTAGGCAAAGTTTAGGGAATTCTGTGAACGGATAAGTTTGGAAGAAATAAATCCTGCCGACCTTATTATCATCAGGAATCTCTGGAAACTATGTTCGTTCATAAACTTGTAAATACCCTGTTCCAGTGTCTCAAATGACTGTTTTGCAATCTCTTCTTCATAGGTTCTGGTTTCGAAATTCCTTCCTGAAAGCAAACCTACTAGGTCAGAAAGTCTTCCTCTTTCAAATTCCGATGTGAAAACTACCCTTAGCATATCTGTGTACCTTGGGTCGTAAAGGTCATCATTCTCATTCTTCAACCAGGACATTTTTCGGAAGTATTCTGTTGAAGAGAACTCCGTATCAACATCTCTTATCTGTTCATAAAATTCCGGTGCTACAGCCATATGGCAAAAGTAGTCGATAGCTTTTCTGATAGTGGAACCATTATAATCTTCATTTGCAGCTATCTTTGACATTGCAAAATCAGCCTGACTTAAAGTTACTCCCTTGGAGTTTATCCTTATGAAAACCTCAGTTACTGTTTCAATGTCAAGGTCAGAATCCAATTCTATCAGACCGAGTTGTTTGTTGGTAATATTCTTCAGATTTTCAAGGGTATTTTCAACATGTATTTCATCAACATCTGGATTTTTCTCACAATAATCTTTGAAAAACCGAATTAATCCCACTTCTTTATTGATAAGTGGAGATATATCATGAATCCAAGAATTGTCTTTCTCAATTGCAGAATTTAGAACCTCAAATCGTTCTTTAATAGGATGGAAAGCTATCCTTATCTTTGTTTTTTTGTAATTACTATCGATAATATAATTGCCCAGAATGGCAGCATTTAGAGCCATCACTCTCTGTTGACCATCAATCAGAATTTTCTTTCCTTCGGAAACGGTTCCATCCTTAAGTTTAACATTTGGATTTCTCCATGCAATGAGATAACCAATCGGATAACCCTGATACAATGAATCCATAAGGTCTCTGACCTGTGTAGAATTCCATACAAAGGGTCTCTGAATCTCAGGTATTGCTATCTCACCAGACTTTACCCAGCTCAATACTGCCTCAATTGACTGTGGGTTTACTGTATATTTTTGAGTTTTCATTCAAGTACCCCAATTTCTTTTCTAACATCAATTTTACCTGTTACTGCTTCAGAGATGAGTGATGTGCGATATTCTTGTAGGAAGGAGATTTGACTTTGGATTTTGGCTATCATTCTAGTTGAATTTATGATAGTTGAATTTATTAAATCTGTAATTAAATTCTGTTCGGAACAAGTTGGAAATGGAATTAATAGATTAGCAATAAAATCCCAATTTGCACGTGGCATCTTTGAACCATAAGTGGAACTATTTACTTCTGTTATAAAATCTTCAGATAAACATCGATAGTACAAGAAATCAGAGGTAATGAGATTACTATGTCTTAAAACTAATATTTCACTTACACAAATTCCAGCCTCTTGAGCTTTATAGACTTTTGCAAGATATGGTCTCAATTTTCCAAATAGAACATCGTCTTCATTAAAAACAATACCTTCAGATTCAAAAGCATTATCAGAATCTAAATTAACCAATTTTCCAGTCCAACTTTCAATATTTTCTAAGGCAATTTTTAAAGAACCATATGCTTCTTGTTTTTCCCTTGTTTGATTTGCCAAATACTTTAATTTCTTAATCTCCCAATGCTCCGGCACTTCTCCCAGCCACTCAATACCCGAATCCTTCATAGGCACATCTGGATTAAGTCCCTTCGTCACTGCCTGATTGATAATTGCAGTTCGTTCCTCTTTTAGCAGTTCGATTTGCTTCTGCTTCTTTTCGATGAGGGCGCCAATTTGAGATGTTTTTTGGTCGAGGAAGGTGCCGATGGATTGTTGTTCAGTAAGAGGTGGAAATGCTAATCGGAGGTTCTGAAAATTTTCTTTTGAGAGATATTGTTGGATTGCACCTGAACCAAGTGATTGTAGTCTTTCACTACTTGCATTCATTAAATGATAAAGATAGTTGGAATTTAATTTACTATCAGGTACTATCCCAATGAATGTCTGGTTGGAGAGAAGAGGTTCTTTTACAATTGCTGTTGAACCCATAGTACAGCTGCAAGAACAAAGGACTGTTCCAATAGGATAAACCTTGAGGTTCATTGATTCAATTACTTCATTACTAACAAGTTGATTGGATTTTGATTTTGAGATATCTTTTCCTTCAAAATCTTCAATTCTAATCCATGGGGTGCCAATGTTAGAAAAAGTGGGTTTGTCGCGCATTGGGACTATCATTTGTGTATGATAACCAAGTTTGTTAACTACCCAATGCTCCGGCACTTCTCCCAGCCACTCAATACCCGAATCCTTGTATGCAGGATATGGCTTCATTCACTTACAGCCTCCTTAAGCAGACCTTCCATCTCTTCTTCAAGAACCATGATATCTGTCCTTATATCATCGAGACTGCGAAGTGGAGTGTAATTGTAGAATTCCTTTGTGAAATTAAGCTCGTAGCCAATCTTCGTCTTGCTATCATCAATCCATGCATCAGGAATGTGTGGGATGACTTCACGCTCGAAATATGCCTGTACATCTTCCTTCAAATGAATGTTCTCATAGTCACGGAGGTTTGCATCGGGTTCTTGTTCACCTTTCTTTGTGCAGACATCAGCAGTTTCATCCTGTTCGGAGAGAGCTTTGAGAATGGTCTTGAGAAGTGGTGGATTGATATCGATGCCAGACTTCTTGATATGCTGTTTCAGAACTTTTGTGAATTCATCACGGTTCTTATAGAGCTTGTCGGAATCCATGGACGAAAGCATCTTAAGGAGGGAATCCTGCAAACGTTTGCCTTCCACTATTTCCTTCTCTGCCGCTTCACCTTTCTTCTTGCTCGAAGCAATATTGACGAAACCCTTTTCTTCCTTCAGCCTCTCGATTCGTTCTTCACTTGCCTGGAAATTGAGCTTCAGAGGTCTTTCTATGGTAATTCGCTGATATCCGAAATCCTCATTGTCGAAAATCTTAGAGAACTCGCTTTCCTTGAAATCGCCATAGAGTTTAGTGATAGTGTTGATGTTGTCAGAACTAACCTCATTGCGTTTGTTACCTAGGCTTTTCTTCATCTTATTGTAGAAGTCCACGGCATTGATAAGCTGTATTTTTCCTGCCCTTTTAGCTTCTTTTCGGTTAGTAACTATCCATATGTAGGTAGAGATGGGGGTGTTATAGAACAACTGGTTAGGTAAAGCCACGATAGCCTCAAGCATATCGTTCTCGATAATCCATCTTCTAATCTCACTTTCACCTTTTCCAGCACTTCCTGTGAAAAGCGTAGAACCATTAAAGACGATACCTATACGTGAACCGATGTTGTCATGTTTCATCTTTGAAATCATGTGCTGAAGGAAAAGGAACGAACCATCATTTATCTTTGGCAAACCTGCACCGAATCTTCCATCATGTCCCCTACCTTCACTCTCGGCTTTGATGAACTTCTCCACCTTCTTCCATTCGACACCAAACGGAGGATTGGAAAGCATATAATCAAATTTTTCAGCTTCTAACCCATCTTCTGTAAAGGAATTACCGAATTTCATGTTGTAAGCATTCTGACCCTTGATGAGCATGTCTGATTTGCATATTGCATAGGATTCATCATTGAGTTCCTGTCCAAATACTTCCAGCCTTGCATCAGGATTGAGCTCTTTAAGATATTCTTCTGCAACAGAGAGCATACCTCCGGTACCACAGGCAGGGTCATAGAGTGTTTTAACAATACCTTCCTGTGTAAGTATGTCTCTATCATTTACGAAAAGTAGGTTTACCATTAGTCTGATAACTTCTCTTGGTGTAAAATGATGTCCAGCAGTCTCGTTGGAAAGCTCAGAGAATTTGCGTATCAGTTCTTCAAAGAGATATCCCATTTCGACATTACTTACTTTATCAGGATGTAAGTCTACCTCGGCAAATCTCTTGACAACAAGATAGAGAAGGTCTTTTTTATCTAATTCTCTTATTTGCTCATCAAATTTGAAATACTCAATGATATTTCTAGCATCCTCTGAAAAACCGTTGATGTAGTTTGAGAGATTGGCAGCAATGTTGTTAGGGTCTGCTTTCAAGCTCTGGAAATCATACTTGCTTTGGTTATGAAAATTAAAGCCTGCGACCTTATTGAGTACGGGGTCAGTGTTCTCGATATTCATACTTGCCATTTTTGGAAGATAATCCAGAACCTTCTGTTTTGTGGGTTCAAGGACACAATCCAGCCTTCTCAATACAGTGAGTGGAAGAATGACCTTACCATAATCTGCCTGTTTGTAGTCGCCCCTAAGAAGGTCAGCGATGCTCCAAAGGAAATTAGCGTTTTCTGTTACGTTGACCATGTTAACAATCTCTTTGATGAAAGGGTATGTTTGATTATTATTAATAATAAAATTAAAGTGAATATTTTATGATGGCTGATACTGATTGCTAAGCATTATAAATTTATTGATTTTATTTCAATATCAACATCTCTCCCAATCCTATTAATTTAGGTTCAAGCTTTGAATGATGGGAAGATGGTATAATACTGCATTTTGAGAATAAATTTGGTCGTGTACCCATATGCAATGGTCAAATACCGCCTGCTGAATGATGGGACTTTACAATAGGCGATATAACTTCTATGTAACTCTTTTTTCATTCAAAACAGTATTAGGATTCCATAAAGACCATCTTGCCGGACTATGATATAAGGAAAGAATGGTTGAGGGTCAATGGGAAAATGTTGAATGTTTGATGAGTATTATTTATTATTTAGGTATGAAATTACTAATTTAAGGCATCAGTATTATCTTAAAAGGCTTGTATCATGGGCTGAAATTGAACTTGATGCAAATCCTTTATTATCAATGGAAATGAAAGAGAAGATTAAGAAAACATAACCTTCTTAACTTTTTAGAATTTATGGGCTTCAAAAGTAACAAAGCAGGGACATACTCTATTTGTAAGTTGCCAATACTTTATTATCACCTTAATTTATTGTTCAATTTTATTAGTTCTCTAATCCTTTTAGAAATGTCTTTCGGAACTTCCTTTTCTATTTCATATGCAATTAAAGTTGGAATAATTGGTATACTAAATTTTAATTTTTGCTCAGTTGATTTAGATTTATCAATAAATCCATCTAATACATCATTAATCTGAGTGCTAAGTTCTGGGATTTCATTTTTAATTATTTCTAAGTTCTGAATTATGAAATCTAAAGCTTCATGGTTATTAGTAAGTTCATCCACTTTTAAGTTGACACCATCAATCTTTTTATCAATCGAATTTAACTGTTGAACCGTTTCCTCTAAATTTAATTTCAGTAGTTGCGGGATTAGCAAAGAGATAATAGAATAATGGTTGCTTACGTCATTAGTAAGTTCAATTTCATCGATTTTTTTCAAAATATTTTCATTATCTCTATTCTTTGGTATGTTTTCTTTTAAAATAAAAATTAGATTATTGATATTTTGCTTCAATGTTACTTGATTTCCAATAGTCCACTGTTTAATTTGCCTATTAACTTCACATGCAACATGTTCAAGAGCTGTTCCTTTTGCGTTTTCAAGTATACCTTCTGATTCATTGCGAATTCTTGTGATACTTGACAAAATTCCTTTATCCAAATAATTTTCAAAAAATTCCTTTTCAATCGTAAATTCAGTTACATCAATTAAATTTTTCTCTAAATTTTCATTAATGAAAAGTTCAATGTTCTGCTGTAAACTTCCTCCAAATCCTGAGTAATCTGTTGCACAATCAAAGAAGGCATACCATACTGAATAGTCACTAAAAGTAGAATAGCTTTCAATCAATATTGCATAGCTATAATCAAATCTACCCAAATCTATAGAAGGATGCTTAATTCGAAGAATTTGAATTTTATCTTCAACTTCGTAATATTTGTTTTTTTCTACAGCACCTATCAATAAATCAGTAAATACAGCAGCTCCATCGATAATAATCTGTTTGCAGTCCATTTTAAAAAACATTTGCCACAAGAAGTAAGAATCTAATTTTTTAATTTTAGATTCATTGTCACTGCTGCTCATATAATCGGGATTAGAAAGCTTTTTTGGAGATAGCAGAAAGCTCAGCACCTTTTTATTAAATGTGCCATCCAAAACTAAAATGCTATTTTTGGACAAGTTTATTCCAATATTATCCTCCAATGGTTCAATAATCTCAGATTTAATAATGGGGAAAAAATAGTCAATAGATTCCCATTTAATTAATGCTGATAATTCCGCATCACTATAATCAATGCCAAATGGGTCATGTTCATAATCCTCTATTACATTTTTTGAAAATTTCTCATAAGCTCGATGTAGTTCTGTTAGGGAACATATCTCAAACTGTTCTTCTCCCAATAAGACATACCAAACATATTGTAAACAAAAAATGTAGCCATAATAGCTTTTTTCCATTAGTTCAGGAGACATCTTGTTTTTAAGAATTGAAGCAGGATATGTATGAGGTTTACCTCTTTCCGTATCATTCAAAAAAATATAATTGTAAAAAATACTTGTTGCGTTTAATACCAAATCCTTACCAATATCTTTGGTGCAGATTATGTTGTTTCTATATATGGAATCAAATATTGAAAAAAAATCATGGTTATTTTGCCAATAACACTTGATATCATCCCAGGAAGATGCATTTTCTATTTCCTTTAAGTTGTTCCATATATTCTTTATAAAAACTGTTTTTTCGCTTGTATTAGGTATGTCATCTATGTTGACACCAACAAATTGTGCCCTATAATAGGTCATATCATCTTCTAAATCAAATGCGGAAGATAGATGTAATGATTCAAGTAAATCACTTGTAACAACTTCTATGAAGAAATTATATCCATCAAGCAAAAAAGAATCTTCTTCTATCTGATGATACTGATTAATCCAGTTCCTAAATCCATCCGTATTTGAAATAATTTTCAAAATATTCAGGAATGAGAATATTCTATCCATTCGATGCTCTCTCTGTGATTTGCTATTCGTATGAACCAACTCAAAATCATTTTGTTTTTTAATTCGTTTACAAAGATAAAATATGTTTTAGAAATATCCCTAAAACTAACCAAACAAGATATCAAAGTTTAATCTCGATTGATTAAACAACCGTTCCCTGACAACTACCAATTTGCCGGAGAACAGATAGACATACTGGGCAGGCGAAAATGGTTATAGATGACTCCTGCATAGACGGACTTAAATCCGTAAATGCACTTCTTTCGAGGCTATACATTTTGATAAAATCAGACAATTGAATGTCATATTCCTTTATTTCGAACACGCCACATAAATCAAAAAAAGCAAAAGAATCGGTTTGAGTCACATTTTCACTAAATACGTGGAACAGGTCTTTTCCGTCTTCATCAGTTCGTCCACAAAAATAACACTTTCTTTCGTCATCTAAATATATTTTCCCATTCATGTACAACAATATATTAGGACTAAGCTTAAATTTTGTGGTCAGTTAGCAACAAAAAAATATTTGTATGGTCTGGAAGAACTTAAAAAAGGTCTCATGCAAGATTTACTAACAGGCAAAGTCAGAGTGGATGTGAATTAATTGTTACTGAAGAAAATAATTATTGAAAATTATCGGAGCATTGAACATCTTGAAATCGATATTAGAGAAATTGCAGGATGTAAGTTCCATTCCTTTTTTGGGATAAATGAAGCTGGGAAAAGTAACATACTAAAAGCAATTGCTCTGCTATCACCTGATAAAAAAGTGGAATACAATAATGATTGTAATAAATCTGCATTAAAAAAGAGCAAACCAATAATTTTGAGATATATTTTTGGAATAACAAAAGAAGACGAACTAGAGAAGAAGCTAGCTTCTTATGATATTTCACTTACTTTGCCAACAGGATTAACCAATGTATCTGAGCCTTATTATATTGAAAAAATAATTCAATTTGGTGAAAATTCACATCGGCAAGAAGGTTATGTCGTTCATCAATCAAAAGGAGTCTCAGACATTCTACAACCAGATGATGAAGAAAATTGGGGGACATTTCTTGGAAAGTTGATAGTGGGAGTAGCTGACTATGCTGATAGGACTAACCTTGAAAAAATTGTGAACGAGCAAGCAAAAGCAGCTATCGATACATTAATTCCACAAATCATCTATTGGAAATATTCCGATGAATATCTTATAACCAATCCTATCAACCTAGAAAATTTCAAAAACAATCCAGATACATCCATTCCACTGAAGCATATTTTTCAATTGTTTGGTTACAATGGAGAGGATATTGCAAAGATTGTGGCTAGAATACAAACGAGTTTTGATATTCGAAGAGAAGTTGAAAGGGATTTGTCTAAAGCCATTACTGACCACATAAATGAAATTTGGTCAGACCATCCAATAAATATCGGAATAAGGATGGAAAGCAACAATCTGTGCGATATTTATGTTGAAGACAAAGACAACACTAACCAAACATTCAGTATGGAACAAAGAAGTGATGGTTTCAAACAATTTATCTCCATACTACTTTCTATATCAATAAAAAATAAGGCAAAACAATTAAAGAATAATATAATTCTATTGGATGAACCTGAAATAAGTCTCCATCCTGGAAGCATCAAGTGTCTCCGTGATGAACTAATGCAAATTGGAATCAGGAATATTGTTCTTGCTTCTTCACACTCCATTTTTATGGTTGACAAAAAGAATCTGGATAGACATTATACTGTCAAAAAAGATAACTCAAAAACAGTTATTAAAAAGGTTGACCCAAAAAATCCACTTGAGGATGAAGTTATATATAATGCATTAGGAACTTCTATTTTTGAATTGATTCAACCCAATATCTTGGTATTAGAAGGAAGGACGGACAAAGATATTTTTGATATATTTACAGACAAATTTGAAGATGAAATCCAGCCTGCAAAAATTCAAACAATAGTAGCCACAGGTACTGGTGAAATTGCCAAATATGTAAATTTTTTCCATAGTAGGTTTATCAATGGATTTGTTTTAGTAGATTCAGATAATGCTGGCAGAGGAGCATTAGAATCAATACGTGTGGCTAATGCTGAATTTACAGATAATTCTTTCGAGTTAAAAGATTTTGTTGATATTTCTAAAAGGGATGCAGAAATGGAAGATATTCTTCCAGAAAATCTTGTTATTAGCTCTGTGAATGGACTGTATGGACTGAGTTTCACCCCTACAAAAGATAAGCCCATTATGAGCCAGATAAAAGCAATATTAAGAACACAATCTGAATCTAAATATGACCCTACAGTTTTGAAAAAACATATTGTACAAACAGTAATTAATGACATAAGAAGCAAATCTGTTGGACAACTAAAAGATGAATATCCAACATACGTTCAGTTCCTTACAAACATACACGCTAAAATAAAAGAAGTTGAATAAAATGCCTGATGAACCCCAAATCCAGATGAATGAATATGCCCTTGTAGAAGAGTCAGTATTGATTTATATTCAGGATTTGAAAGGGGGAATGGGGCAACTGCCCCAAGAAGAACTAATTGCGATTCAATTGGAAGATTGTGATGGCAAAAACATCCATTATTGATTATGTGGTTGTTCATGAAATGTGCCATTTGAAGTACAAAGACCATTCAAAAAAATATTGTAATTCCATTAAGACCATTCTGCCAGATTATAAGATAAGGAAAGAATGGTTGAGGGTCAATGGGAAAATGTTGAATGTTTGATGAGTATTTTTTAGGTATGTGAAATTAATAATTTTAAAAGAAAAGCTTCATTATTATCTTGAAAAAATAGTAACATGGGCTGAAAGAGAAATGGATGCAAATAATCTACTATTTGCTGAAACTAAGAACAAGATTAGGAATATGTGATGTGCGTGAGAGCTAATCTCACAGCCACACAGTAGACATTTCATACTGTAACATATATTTATATTTTGATATTATAGCATCTCTACAATGAGCTTAGATTAACATTTTATGAGCTTCCTGGTTCTACTTTTTTTGACAGTACATTTTTATTATCGTGTGATATTGTACTCATGTTAAAATCATCTATTCACACAGGAGGAAGTAGGTACACCATAAAGGGAATGTCTATCATGTGTACCGAAAAGCATAAATGAAATATATCATAGTTACCGGCGGTGTCATGAGTGGTCTTGGAAAAGGGATCACAACGGCTTCAGTCGGCAGGAATCTGAAAAACAAAGGTTATAAGGTAACAGCAATAAAGATCGACCCCTACATCAATATTGATGCAGGTACAATGAGTCCTTACCAGCACGGTGAGGTCTATGTCCTTAAAGATGGGGGCGAGGTCGATCTTGATCTGGGTAATTATGAAAGGTTCCTTGATACTGAACTCACAAGGGACCACAACCTAACTACTGGAAAGATCTATCAGACGGTCATTGACAAGGAACGAAAAGGTGAATACCTGGGTAAGACCGTACAGATCATCCCTCATATAACGAACGAGATCAAGGGTCGTATTAGGAGGATCGCTGCTAAAAGTGGTGCTGATGTCTGTCTTATTGAAGTAGGTGGAACTGTCGGTGATATTGAAAGTATGCCTTTCCTTGAAGCAGTAAGGCAGATGTACAGGGAAGAATCACCTGAGAATATTGCATTCCTTCATGTGACCCTGGTACCCATTGACTCTCAAGGGGACCAAAAAACAAAGCCAACACAGCATTCTGTTAAAGAACTAAGGGAACTGGGTCTGACCCCGCATGTAATTGTTGCAAGAGGCAAAAAAGCACTTACGGAAAGTACCCGGTCCAAGATCGCTCTTTTCTGTGACGTGCCTGTAGAGGCTGTCATTAGTGCACATGATTCTGCAGATATTTATGAAGTGCCCCTCCAGCTTGAAAATGAGGGGATGAGCAATTTCCTCTTAAAGAAGCTACTCCTCGAATCCAAACTTGAGGTCGAGGACACCAGATGGAAAGAGATGGTCGTGAGGATGAACAATTGCAAGGGCAGAGTGAATGTGGCAATTGTCGGTAAATATACACACCTCGAGGATTCATATATCAGTATTGTGGAATCCCTCAAACACGGAGCGATTGAAACCGGTTGTAATTTCGATATAACCTGGTTCGATGCTGAAGCGTTCGATGACGATCCCAGTGAGGTCGAAAAATTGACTGGTTTTGACGGAATTCTCGTTCCCGGAGGATTTGGCGAACGTGGGACCGAAGGAAAGATGCTTGCTATCCAGTATGCCCGTGAGAACAACATCCCGTATCTTGGACTTTGTCTGGGTATGCAGCTTGCTGTCATAGAGTTTGCAAGGAATGTCGCTGGACTCGAAGGTGCAAATAGCAGTGAGTTCAATGAGAACACCCCTTATCCGGTGATCGATCTGTTGCCTGAACAGGAGGATGTGGTGGACATGGGAGCTACCATGCGTCTTGGTGATTATGAGGCCACTCTTAAGGAGGGTTCCCTTGCTGAATCCATATACGGCGAATCGGTCATTACCGAGCGCCATAGGCATAGGTATGAAGTAAACCCTAACTATGTGGATAGGATCGAAGAAGCTGGCATGATCTTTTCCGGAAAGAACAAGAACAGGATGGAAATTGCAGAAGTTCCTTCAAATGATTTCTACTTCGCATCCCAATTCCACCCGGAGTTCAAATCCCGACCTGGCAGACCTTCCCCACCCTTCAAGGCCTTTATGGATGCAATGCTTAAAAAGAGCAAAGAAATGAAAGATCAGTAAGCGATCTTTCTTCCTTTCATATTATATTATTTGTAACACTTTTTGACCAGTGTTACAATTCTATTTATTTATGTATCTCTGTCTTCTCGAAATGCTCTTTATCTTTTAGGGCCAAGGCTCAGCTCATCTTCAAAGGCTCGACCTTCATATATTCTCTTAGTATGGTCGTGGCGTAACTGCCCTTTGGGAGACTGAAATCAAGTGTCACCTTGTATTTCCCTTCGTTGAGTTCATCCTCTCCGATGGTGTATTTCGGATCTGCTGATAACAATATCTCTCGCCTCAATCCCTTTGAGCTCAGCTCTTCCATGGAAGGCACCTTGAAACCTTCTATGGGCACGTTCAACTCCTCAATGGCCTCTCTCTCTATCTCTCCGGGAACTCCAGCTGCAAGTTCTGAGCTATGTCCTATAAGAGGTGCTGTGACAAAGGCCCTGTTCCTTCTGACAAGATTGTTCATGCCATCGATATTGTCTTCTGTGACCCTTTCATTTCTAGATTTGTCAGGCAGTCCTGCCTTGTTCTTAAAACAGACTATATCTCCCACGACAGCACGGTTCAAAGGTAATCCTTTCTTTATCCTGGTACATATTATGGTGTTATATATGTACGACTGGTAAGCATGGACGAACATCTTCCTGATGTTTGCTGGCAGTGTCTCAAAAGAACCTGCATAGTCTTCAGGGCTGGAGACAAGGTGATGCATCATTGCACGTTCATACCTTAATTGCAGAGGGTATTCTTTCAGCCCTTCGACGTAGTTCCTTGTTTCGAACACGCGGTCGCGTACTTGTTGTGTATCTTCAGGTTCATCGGGATATGATGCTGCAATATATGCCAGTGCCGCTTTTTCAATATCATTTCTTACAATTGATTCGCCGACCACATGCGTGATGGGTCTTAATGCACCGAAGCGCTGTATCCCGAAAAAGTTAGGTACGCCGCCCTGTTCTTTAATGGATGCAGTGGTCTGGGAAAGCCTGCTCTCAAGCTCATTCTCATCGATGTCGATATCTCTTACCGTGATGATGAACTCATTTCCGGTCAGATCTCCAAGTTCCAGACTCTTATTTGATCGGCCCAGTATCTTCAACTCTGTGTCTTTAAGATGGACATTTTGTAGTTCTTCCTCGTCCATGTCATAGATACTGATCTTCTGAGTTGTCACAGCTCTCTTGTCCTTGGTACCTGCAAAACCAACACGTTTCTGGCTGATCCTTAATATTCGTGTCAGGTCCCTGATAAGGTGATGGGTTTCCCAGTTGCGTTTTGTAAGTTCTACTATCAGATATTTACCTTCGGCACCTTCTTCCCTGTTCGTGATCTCTATGACCCCGAAGTCCTCGGTCTGTTGGCGCAGTTTACCTCCAATACCTGGAGTTTTAGTTGTGTATAGGTCAATTCCTATCTTTTTTTCTACATTTGGAACGTTATTCATGTGTCTCTCCTTTATTTGGGGACTATGTCGATGATAATTACTTCTTCAGTATCGGTGAACTTCCAGCCATCTGCGGAAGGCGTGGCATCTGCAGAAAGACCGCCTGCATAAAGTCCTGATGTTGTGTCCATTATAAGCCAGGAACCATATTCATCGGTGGCATAATATACGGGTATACAACCATACTTATCTTTCACAGCATCGGTTATCTTCGAGGCCTCTTCACCTTTTCCTATATATGCAGTAGCAAAGACATGGGTGTCGGTGATATATAACCGGCTCGTACCTCCAATGGCCTCAATAAGGGATGAAAGGAGGATCGCTGAATCATCGCAGTCACCGGCCTTAACTTTAAGGGTTTCATTTGGAGTTGCCCAGTAATCATTTCCCCTTGGATCGCTCATGTATTTGACATCGTTCTTTACATGATCGAACAAAGCACAGAGCTGGTAAACATTATATTCTCCCGGATACATGGCAATTGCAGATGCAGCGACTGCCCGAACATCCTCGTTGCGTGGATCGATCTTGTCATTGGTAGCCGTAAAGAATGGTTCTGTATTGTAAAAGTATTCTATATCGGTAGTTGGTGGAATGGGCTCGATATCTATCTCTATCTCTTCGAAGAACTCAGTTCCGTAATCGTACCATGTACCTGAGCTTCCTTTTGCAAGAATTCCCAGTCCGATCTTCATCTCAACAGTATCTGTATTTGTTGGGACATCTATGCAAATGAACCCTATGTGCTCTTCATCTCCCGGTTCGATGGTATAACCTGTGGAATAGCTCCTGAAACTTCCGCCATAGGGCTCTATACCGTATTCGTATATGAAAAGGGTCGTTTCTCCTGAATTCTCAACCGTGATGTCAACCACCCCTGTACTTCCCTTGTAAAGTCCAGTGTGCTGATAAGATGTAGATATTGCGTAACCCGGTGAAAATGTTGAGCTGGCATGTGGTTTATTCTCTATTGGTGTACTACGTTCTCCATTCACTGTCGGGATGGTCAGTTCACCGTTCTCCAGAATATTCTTGCCATTTCCTGTAAATAAACTGTTGATAGACAGGTCCTTTACATCTGTGATATCCACGGTGGAAGTGAATGTCAGGAACAATGCAACAATTACAACTACCATTACAGTAGCCAATGCTGTCAGCAATGACCTACCATCTACCATTCTATAGCCTCTTTCTTAAACCAGTTTAAGGTTACCTGTGACCTTATCTATGTAGTCCGCTCTGGCAGGACCGATGCCCAATACGGTAACTGTTCCGGGAGCTATCTCGGTAAGTCCGGCATCTGTTATCAGTGCGGTAGATAATCCTTCCCGTCTTGCCTTTTCTTTAAGTTCGAAAAGGTCCTGAAGTTTCTCCACACGCAAGACCACTTTCTTTTGTCCGCCTTCTTTCCAGTTCTCAAGGTCTGATCGGCTTGCCCACTCTGCAGCAGATACAGCAGCATGAGCTACCTGTACTGCAAGCTTTCCCTTTGAAAGTTTCAGGTCATCCCTGATAATGATACACTGCTTATATTCTACCATCTAAAAGTTCTCCGGTTAACAACGAATATGGTATCTCCATTATTATAGCTCGCTGCTAATATCGCTGACTATATATTCTGCAGCATTAATTCCCCATGCTTTATAAATGCCTGCCACAGAAGGTGTGGCATTTATCTCCAGTATCAGGCTTTTATCACTGTCATCGTTCCCATTCAAGTCCTCTATCAGATCGACCCCTGCAAAGTGTGTACCTATTGATCTTGAAGCCTTTATGCAAAGTTCTATCTGTTGCGAGGACAGTTCGCAGCGGGACTCGCTGCCACCCTGGCTCAGATTATTGATCCAAGCACCTTCCGGCGCAGTCCTGTATATCGATGCTATCACTTTTCCATTGACCACGAAGGCACGTATGTCCCTTCCCGGATTGACAATATATTCCTGTATGTGTAACATTCCTCTCTGCTCAAGGATCGAATCGATCGTCCCTTCCAAGTCGGAGTCATTTATGGTTCCATCATTGTTGATGATAGCTCCGTCCTTTATTCGAACAATGTCTTTACCCTTATATCCGAAAATAGGCTTGATCACCGCATCTTCCAGCGTGTCAATGACCTTCAATGCATCTCCTGTGTCCTGAAATACCATTGTTTTGGGTATGGGTAGTCCTGCCTTTGCCATGAGGCTGGATGCATAATACTTGTTGGCAGCGCTCTGTATCGATCCCGGTGAATTCACTATCAGCACACCTTCCTGTTCCAGCTGCCTTAGTACATCGAAACGGAACGAAACCCCATCAAAAGCCCCTGCTCCAACATCTCTTACTATTATCGCATCCAATTGTTGAAGGTCAATATCTGTGATCTGTGAACTTAGACTTTCTCCAACGGTGACGTTCCTTCTCCGAAGGTCGATCATGTGAGGTCTTATATTGTTAGACTCACAACCTTTTTGAAATGCCTGAGCCGTTGGATCGCTCTGGTCCGTGATGATGATTCCAATATGTTTCATTGGAATAAATCTCTTTTATGAGTACATCAATATATCGCAAAGTGATCGATCTTTATGTAAAGTTCTCAAGTATCCATTCTCAAAAAGTTTAAATCTGTAATACTTTCGCCATGTTTGGTAAGGATAATACTATATTTGGATAAAAGGACCATTAGTACAAATTGGTCCCAGTGTTTCTATCCAAAATAATAAGTTAAGAATAGACAATTTGACGAAATATCATGAATATGGCAGCAATAACAAGTAACAAATATGTATTTCACATTATGGGACAATAAGGAGTGATTTTAAATGCTTGGTGATATTTTTGGAATTTTCAAAGATGTCTATTCATATTACAAATATTGGAATGATATGAAAGGTAAAGAGATTATAATAATCACTCATTCGCTTAAACAACCACGCAAAGATCATGATGCTGAACTGATTAACCAATATTTTGAAATCGAAGGCACTATTGATGATGTCATGCTTTTGCCTGCTGGATTTAAGTTAAAAAATGTTAAAGAAAGGTATAGAGAAAGTAAGTATATCCTGTACTACCCACTAAGTGGGACAGGAGGGCGTGTTCGCCCTAGTGGTGAGGCGAAGTTTGTAGTGCGAGAAACAAAAGAAAAAATCATTTCATTCTCAGCAATTGAACAATTGGAATTTAAAGATGTTTATGATGAATCCTTTGAACCAGCTCGTTTACCATCAAATAAAAATTAATGAGGTCAACGCATAGTAAGTCGGGGATATGGCTAACACCAAAAATCCGAGTTTTTGAGGAAGTGCGTCAAAGGTTCGATTCCCGTTCTGGTGAATTCAATACTTGACCTTTGCCATTAGATAACCAGCTGAATGGGTGAATACCCATAATAAATGACTATAATATTGTTCACTGTGGCAAATATTCCGATCAATACTATTGTGTGCCTTGTGAAATTCCATAAGATCGGTCTTTCAAGCGTTCTGATGTAGAGGATACCTAACAGGCATATGTATAAGAGCTTTAATAGAAAGGTCAGGCCAAAGGATGGAAGGAATGGATTCGATTCGAACCCATGTCCTCCATTTATTCCTATGTATGTGGTCAGGAGATCCCCGACTATGTAGAACAAAAGGACGTATCGGATGTCATGTAAGAAAGATAATAACTTACTCATAACATTGCCTCCGGGAAAGAGCCTGTTGGCTACGGGGGGTATTGCCATTATCGAGAGTAGAATCTCTACTAAAACGTGTTTCAATTCTTCTCTTAATTGTTTAATGCCGTAATCAACCACACCACTTTCCGATATTTAGTCGGATATATCAACTATGTTACAAATTCTATTTATGTCTTATTACATTCAAAAAAACTGAAAATATAAATATACTCATATAATTACGCCAATTATGCATATTATAGTTAAAACCGAGAAATAAAAATTCTCCAGTAAGTTTATAGCTTTCACTGCCATTTAATTATTGGGGTTATATAACATGGATATTCTATGGTTGGATCAGAATGACGTAAGATCGATTCTCGAGCTTTCTGCGGTAATGGAAGCTGTTGAAAAGGCATTTGAACAACATGGTAGAAAGAAAGTTCAAATGCCTCCTAAATCCTATCTGTATTTTGATAAACACAACGGTGACCTTCGAACAATGCCTGCCTATCTTGAGGAGCAGGATGTTACGGGTGTGAAGATAGTCAATGTTCACCCGGATAATCGTTCTAAAGGTCTGCCTTCGGTGATGGCTCTGGTAGTCCTGAACTCAACAGAGACCGGTCAGCCTCTTGCGGTGATGGATGGGACCTATCTTACTGATCTGCGTACTGGTGCTGCCGGAGGGGTTGCTGCAAAATATCTTGCGCGTAAGGATTCACATGTTGTAGGTATCGTTGGTACTGGAAATCAGGCAAAGACCCAGTTGATGGCACTTTCTCTTGTCTTTGATATTCATCAAGTAAAAGCCTATGATAGAAGCACGGACCGGGCTGAAGGGTTCAGGGGGGATATGATGCAAAAGATAGGTGCTGAAATAATTGTGGCATCTTCTGTGGAGGAGGTCTGTGATTGTGATATCCTTGTTACTGTGACCCCTGTCAGAGAACCGGTCGTTATGTCCAAATGGGTCAAACCTGGCACTCATATCAATGCCATAGGTGCGGATGCTGCTGGTAAAGAAGAACTTGATCCGATGCTTCTGACCCGTGCAAAGGTGGTCGTGGATGATATTGTTCAGGCATCACATTCAGGGGAAGTGAATGTTCCTTTGTCAGATGGGGTCATAACCTCCGATGACATCTGGGCTGAAATTGGGGAAGTGATCGCCGGGGTCAAAGCTGGCAGGGAGAATGAGTCGGAAATTACTGTTTTTGATTCCACTGGGCTTGCAATTCAGGATATTGCAACTGCAACTATCGTTTATAATGCTGCAAAGGAAAGGGGATTGGGTAGATCTCTTTCAATGTTCTAAAATATGTTATATCTGCCAGTTAATTCTACACTATTATATATTGCTGATTATCTATTCTATACGATAAGCCGATTTAAATATTCCTGGTGAATATATATTCTGATGCTTTTCGCATCCTTTTTTTTGAAATAAAAACATTGCAGCCACGCATGTCATTATAATTATAATTATATTGTTTGATATAGATATATTTATATATTATTCATCTTTATCCCTGCAATTAAGTAGCGATTAAATAGTTTGTTGGTGGTGTATATGAAATCAGTTATAATACCTGTGTTACTCTTATTGTTTATCACTTTACTTTTGAGTGGCTTCACTACAATCACAAATGTTCCTCCTGAACTTCCGCAGAATCCGGGTAGCGGCAGTCATGAAAGTAATTTCACCGAGTCGTATAATAAAACCACATTAAAGGTCGATGAAGTTCTTCCTATTATGGTGTCAAATGGAGACTATGTTCCTCAAGAACCTGCAAGTCCATTGAGTCCGGTTACTGCATCGATCCTACCTGTGGCTGATCTTGCTTCCAATGTGACAGTTGGTTCTGTTCCTCTTAGCGTTAAGTTTACTGACCGTTCCTCAAATGCTACCAGTATTTCCTGGGACGTTAATGGAGATGGTATCGAAGATTCCAGCTCCTCTGAGTTCGTGTATGTTTACAATTCAGCAGGTACCTATAATGTCTCGATAAATGCAACCAATACAAACGGCAGTGATACAAAGACAATTGTTGGCCATATCTCAGTAAGTATCTCTGAAGTTGGTCCTTCAATATCGATTGAGAAGTTTACTAACGGACAGGATGCAGATACTGGTACGGGTCCAATTATACCGGTCGGTTCTGAGGTTAACTGGACATATGTGGTTACGAATACTGGTACTATCGCATTGACCTCTGTTAATGTGACTGATGACATTGAAGGGCATATTGGATCGATCGGTACCCTTGGCGTTGGTGAGAATCATACCCTTTTCAAGTCCGGTGTCTCTACAGAAGGGCAGTATTCGAACATAGGTTATGTCAGTGCAGAATCTGGTACTGATGGGCTAAATGCCTACGGTGAAGAAACTATCCAGGATGGTGACCCAAGCCATTATTATGGTAGTTCTTTACAATCGCTTGTGGTGATCGCTGATTTCACTACAAATGTGTCTTCCGGGGTACCCCCATTCAGTGTCATGTTCACTGATCTTTCCCAAAATGCTACCAGCATTTCCTGGGATGTGAATGGGGATGAGGTTGAGGATTCCAATGCATCGGAGTTTGTTTATGTGTACAATACTTCAGGCACTTACGATGTGTCATTGACAGCTACCAATTTCAATGTTAATGATGTCAAGGTTGACACGGTTATATCATATTTTTCAGAAGAGGTCCCTGAATTCCCAACGATAGCACTTCCTGTGCTTATTGTGTTGGGATCGATGTTCCTTTTTCAAAGAAAAAAATAAAGGTGGTACGATATGGAACTTGTAAAAGTAAAATGTAAGAATTGTGGTGGTGAGATGGTCGTTTATGATACTCGCATGAAGGAGCAGTATTGTACGATCCACTGTCTTGAATCCGCAATGGTGGACCAGTCAGGGATCATCCCAGTCAGGATGGCATGCTGATCCTTTTCCCTTCTTTTTTCAAATTTAGTTTCAATATATTTTTACAAAATCTATTTTCTCTTTTTTAATGGTCTGATGATCACGTTTTCATGGATCGATCTGCTGCTATTTTTTATTCTCGGCAACTTTAAATAATACTGGGATATTACTAAGGTAATATCTGCATAATATATTATTTCGGAGTTTTGTCATGAGGTCAATATTATTACTGAGCAGTGGTCTTGATTCAGTAGCCGCTCTTGCAATTGCATTACAGGACCATGAAGTTGTAATGGCACTGACATTCGATTATGGTCAACGCTCCGTTGAAAAGGAGATCGAAAATTCCCGAGCTGTCTGTGAGCACTATGATATCGAGCATAGGATCATTCCACTGAAATGGCTTGGTTCCATAACGAACACCTCTCTTGTGAACAAGGAGCTTGATGTTCCGGAACTGTCTATTGAAGACATTGTGGATGATGCTTCTAACATCACTGTGGATTCTGCAAAGAACGTCTGGGTGCCCAACAGGAATGGGGTCTTCATTAATATTGCAGCAAGCTTTGCTGAAAACTATGGATGTGAATATGTCATCGCAGGCTTCAATGGTGAAGAGGCAAAAACATTTCCAGATAATTCCAAAGAGTTCGTGAACGCAGTGGATGAATGTTTTTCCTATTCAACTGCTAACGGTGTAAAAGTACTCGCACCACTTATTGATATGGATAAGGTCTCAATAGTGCGCAAAGCAATGGAATTGGGTGCACCACTTGAATGGAGCTGGAGCTGCTACCATGGGGCTGAAGTGCCTTGTGGGGTTTGTGAAAGTTGCATGAGGAGGAAGCGTGCATTCCTGGTCTCTGAGTTCGAAGATCCTCTTACTAAAAAACGAGCTGACTTAAAATGATAAGGTGTTTGTAATGGAATGTATCGTTCTAGATGAAAAAGTACATTATGATGGCAGCCAGATATCTTCGCTCTGGGCGTATAACCTGAAAGGTGTTCAGTATGATTCCATCGTTGCCTTCAGAGGCGGATGCGATGTCAAGATAGAACATATGATAGACCTTGAAGACAAAAGGATGGGCGATTCCATCTATTCTACGGATATGCTGCATTTCTTAATAGAGCACTTCGATTCCACTGACCTTAAATTGGTATATGCGAGACAGCGGCTCTTTACTTCAATTGTTGCAGAATCTTTGTTTGCTAATGGTATCGTTACCACCCGTCAGGGGGATGACCTTTTTGTAAATGGCAAAAAACTGACGATATCGATTGCCAGCACTTCGGCAGTATCCCAGAAGATCCATTTTGGGATAAATGTCTACCATGATTTCTATGGTAACCTCACTGATGTCGGTATCGATGAGGCCAGGGCAGTAAGCTTACTTGCTGACATTGGTGATCGATATGTTGCTGAGATCCATGATATTGAAAAAGACCTGCGAAAATCAAGGCCCTTGGATGTGATCTGATGGAAGCTCCCATAAGTGAGATATTCTGTTCAGTTCAGGGCGAAGGTCCTCATGTTGGTGTGAGGCAGGCATTCGTGCGTTTCATTGGATGCAATCTGAATTGTTCCTATTGTGATACCGAACCGGTAGACCCCAGTGTCTGCATGTTTGAAAGAACACCGGGTTCGAACAGCTTTGAGAACATCCCGAATCCTCTTGTGATCTCTCAGGTCAGTGAACTCCTTGGCAATTATGGCAATATCCATTCAGTTTCCCTGACTGGGGGTGAACCTCTTCTCCATGCGGATTTCATTTCCAAGATGGATATCCCTCATCCATTGTATCTGGAATCGAATATGACATTGCCTAATATGGCGGAAAAGATCAAAGATAAGGTCTCTTACGTTTCAGGAGACATTAAACTCATAGATGAGTTCGAAGGTGAGGACCTTGTGACACATCTTGAACAGACCATCGAATGTTTTAGAACACTCAGACAGACAAAGGACAGGGAATGTTTCTGTAAACTGGTGGTCACAAAGGATACTGTTCCGGATGATGTATACAGGATGGTGGATGCTATATCCGACTATGTTTCCTGTGTTGTGCTTCAACCGGTAACACAAAAACATTTTTCATCAGGCATTGAATTTTTGCTTCAATTGCAAAAAGACCTGCTTGATTCAGTGGATACATTAATAATTCCTCAGACACACAAAATGTGGGGTTGTTTATAATGACAAAAATGAGACTTGGAATAATAGAATACATTGACAGTGCACACTATTTGCCGGAACACGAGACCTGTGGTATAGTCCACGGTCACACCTATAAAATAGAGATAGTTCTGGAAGGCGAGAAACAAGAGAATGGAATGGTCATGGATTTTTACATTATTAAGAAGATCGTAAAGGAGATCCTCAAAACATACGACCATAAGCTCTTGAATGACGTTCTTCCTTTCCCAAGTGCCGAAAATATCTGTGAACACATGCATGGTCAGCTTTTTGAGCAGCTTGGGCTTCCAGTATCTGTAAAGGTATGGGAAGGTCATGGAAAATGGTGCGAATTGAATGGGTTTGACTGATACATTCCAAAACCTATATCTATATCTTTAAGAATCTTAATTTAAGTTCAGATGCTTTATTACTGCCGGAGGACATATTTTGCCTGATACAAATAAAATCACTGAAGAATGTCATGATGTAAATGATATGGATCGAGAGACTATGCGTAAGATCTCAGAACATCCTTGTTATGATAAGAACGCGCAGCATAAATTTGGCCGAATACATTTGGCTGTTGCTCCAAAATGCAATATACAGTGCAACTATTGTGACCGTAAGTTCGATTGTGTGAACGAAAGCCGCCCTGGTGTGACAAGTGAAATATTAACTCCACAGGAAGCCCTTGAAAAGACTCGGCAGGTTCTCAAAGACCATCCTTTCATTAAGGTGGTAGCTGTGGCAGGTCCAGGTGATCCTTTAGCTAACGATGAGACCTTTGAGACCCTCGAACTTATCAGGAACGAGTTCCCGGATGTAACTCTTTGTCTTAGTACTAATGGTCTTGCTCTGCCGGAGAAAATGGACGAGCTACTCAGGGTAGGGGTCAGTACACTTACTGTGACCCTTAATGCCATCGATCCTAAGATCCAGGCACAGATAGTTGACCATATATCTTACAAAGGCAAATACTACACAGGCGTTGAAGCTGCAGAGATCCTCATTGCCAACCAGCTTGAAGGAATAGAGAAAGCTGTTAAGGCAGGGATGGTCATAAAGGTGAACACCGTCCTGATCCCGGAGATCAATAAAGACCATATTATAGAGGTTGCAAAGAAGATACGCGAAATGGGTGTTTTCATCATGAACATCATGCCTCTCATATGTCAGGCAAAGTTCGCGGACATGGAACCTCCATCCAATGAAGTACGTAAAGAGATGCAGGACTCCTGTGAACCTTACGTACAGCAGATGAGGCACTGTCGCCAATGCAGGTCTGATGCTTACGGTCTTATCGGTAAGGACCTTTCACAGATGAGCGAAGAGCGCAGGAACGTCATTAAGATGGAGTCGATCGAAAAGAAAGATCACAGTGAATGATCTTTCATTCTTTTTTAAGGACATTTAAGGGTGGATCCGATTGGATATTGAACAATTAGCCGTGAAACTTTGTAATTTTGAAGGTGTGACCCGTAAAAAGCCCATTGCTGATATCGTGAATATGTTCGAGGATGTCCGCAGTGAATACGGCGAGACGATCGTTGACTTTGGCGATGATGCTGCGGTCTTAGATACTGGTGGTGATGAGGTGATCCTGTTCGCTGCTGATGCTATCTGGGGCAAGATCGCAATGGAAAGCCAATGGTGGACAGGGTACACTTCCGTAGTTGTCAATGTAAATGATATCTCCGCAATGGGTGGAAGGCCAGTTGCAATGGTCAATGTCATGTCCTCTTGTGACACGGAGGCCTGCAAAGAGATGATGCGGGGCATAAAGGACGGCGTGAAGAAGTTCGGCGTTCCCATGGTGGGTGGTCACATTCACCCTGACACCCCTTACAATTCCCTTGGGGTCGCGATAATCGGAGTCGCCAAAAAGGACTGTATCATCAGAAGTGATATGGCAAAACCCGGAGATTCGATAATAGTTGCTTATGATATGGATGGTCGGGTTGGGAAAAATTCTCCTTACAGCTGGGATACCACATCTTTCAAGGATGCTCAAACAGTTCGTGACCGTTTCCTTGTAATGCAGACCATTGCTGAAAGGAAATTGGCGATCGCAGGAAAGGATATCAGCAATCCCGGTACTATCGGAACTCTGGGTATGTTATGTGAGACCAGCAAGGTAGGTGCATCCGTGGACCTCAATATGATCCCGATCCCTGACGAGCTTGAGCTTGAACAATGGCTTAAGATATACCCTGCTACTGGTTATGTCATTAGCACAAAACCGGAGAACTGTGATGAATGTATACGTATCTTTGAAGAGGTCGGTATAACCGCAGCGGTTGTTGGAAGCATCAATGATTCGGGTCTCGTGGATATATACTCGGGTGAGCAAAAAGCAGTTGTCTTTGACCTGAACTCTGATACTATAACCGGAATTGAATTGAGTGCAAAAGATGTTGAATGACTCTGTGGCACTGCCATCAGGTCATTCCTTTTATTAGATCAGTCTGAGTTGATATATTCTTTCATCTCTTTGAAGTAATACTGTTCTGCTTCCTTTACGACCTCGAGTTTTCCTCTAAGGACTATAACGTTCCTTTCGTCACATTCCACGATGTTGACAGTAAGTTTCCTTTCGACCGGTTCCAGTTCGAACTCTTCGATCATATCATACATTATGTAAGATGGAGTTCCCGGAGGCATTATGATGTCATAAAGGTCTTCAAGCTTTTCGCCAAGTTCTTCTTCTATCTCTATCTTCTCTTTCCTTCTTTCGAGATCTTCAATTGTTAGTTTTTTTGGCATTATGGTCACCTTGGATCTAATGAATTGATGGCATGTTCTGCATAAATAGTAATCGCTGTGATGCCTATCTGAAAGGCTGGGGGTAGTTACATAGGTTAATATTCTTTGCCGAAAAACTTACTATTCAAGGTAGGTAATCTTGTAACTGGAGGGTATGGATGCGTTTGGTCGATATATCTGATTCTAATGGAATGATGCGTGTGGAATTTTTTGGTTGTAATATGAAATGTCCTTATTGTGTTCACATTCATCAGCCTTTCAAAGAAATGTCTGTGGAGGAAGTGGTCGATCTTGCCAAAAAGTCCTATTCTAAGACCGTTCACCTTGGTGGGGCTGAGCCGACATTGCAAAAAGAGCTTATTCCTCTCATAAAAGCACTTAATGATGCTGGAAAAGAGGTTCTGTTAAAATCAAATGGGATGAAACCTGAGGTTCTGGAAGGAGCATTGCCTTACGTACATGGTTTTGTCCTGGAATTGAAAGCACCTCTTGATGACTTGAAGGCTATTATGGAGCTGACAGGCATGTCTGAAGAGAGAACTAAGAAATATGTGACCTTGTTAAGAGCCTCCCTCGAGATCGCTCGCAAAAAGTGGTTGCGTATATGGGTGCGCGTAATTCCAGGTTATGTGAACCTTGTTACTTTACCTTCTTTGTTCCCATATATGGAGGGTGCTTCTGAAGTACTGTTCTATCAGTTCCTGAGCAATCCCGATTTCGATCTTCCATTTCAAGACTATGACAGTGCTGTCCCTGGATGGGTGGATATGGAAAAGATCGGAAAGAAGGCTCTTTTGGTCGTACCCCACGTTATTCTGATGGGTGTAAATGGGAAAGTGGTCCTTGATAAATAAGGCTGGTTCTGGCCACAGGTTTCCGAAGAGATGTGTAAAATTGATCAAAATGGGTGATAATGTTTATCGACATTTATAAGATCGATTTAGGAATGAGTAAGGTTTTGAACGACGGAAAAAAAATTGTTGTGGTGGTTGGTGTTAGTACGGTATGAACCGATCATATAACCTTACTCATTGTAATAATATGTAATCTCTTATTTATTTACGTTGTGCTCCGGGGTGTTATATGTAGTTATTAATATCAAATTTGTTCAATGTAAATGAGTGTGGTATATATTTATGGCTATGAAATGCTACAATTTGTGCATAGGGATGACACTTAAAGTTAAATGGATATGTTTTAATATTAAGATGCATTTATTTATTTTAAATAAACAGTTAGTTAATATCTTTTAATTATAATTTGGGAGGTCAAAAGGTGGAATCAGATGCATTAAAACATATAGAATGCATCTACAGCTTATTGACCAGTGATGTTTTGGATCACCTGAAAGTCGGTGTGGTCGTATTAGATGGTGATCTGAAGGTAAAATGGGCAAATCACTTCTTGATCCATGATCTATGTGGGCAGAATGATCCTGTTGTTGGGATGGATCTATGCCAGATACTTTCCTCGGTCTCAGGATCCGGGGTAAGTTCCGGTTATTCGAATGTTACCGGTCAGCTTTGCAAAGGTGAAAAGATATTTCTACACATACCTCCAAAAAAAGGTGCAGTCCACAGGTGGTTGGAACACCGACTATATCCTATTAAGTCTGATATTTATAATGAAGGCTGGGTGGGTTATTTCTATGATATAACCGGGCAGATGAAATACAATGATCCTGTAGCGTTCTTTGAAAAGCACGAACCTATTCCTTCTGATAAGGTCTTTTGTGAGCGGTCAGAGTGTTATCCTCTGAGTCCTTCAGCTTCGATCAAAAAATATACTGATCTTCTCCTTGATGGTGAGGTCAATGAAGAACGAATACGTGCGATCGAAGCGATACAAGCAAATTCTGAAAAACTGAACGGACTTGTTCTGTCTGCTACTATGTATGTGAACAAGACCTAATTCAAGTTCAAGACCTTTTTCGAAAAAGCAACTGATCCCATGATCATCCTTGATCTTGATGGTAAGATATGGGAGCTCAATCAGGTTGCATGTGATGGGCTGGGCTACTCGTATTTCGAGTTACTTGGTATGGATAACTCTATAATTTTTGATGATGCCTCAATTATGGAAACGATAGATGTTCTGAACAGTTCCGATAATATCCATTCTGTTCTTTTAGAGTCTTGCTGCAATACAAGAGATGGAAAATGTATTCCTGTCGAGCTCAATTGCAGGCTTATTGATCATGAGGAAAAACCAGTAGTCCTTATTACTTCCAGAGATCTGTCCGATAGAAAACGTATTGAACATTTGTCACGTGTCAATGAGGAGTTGAAGTGCCTGCATGATACCAAGGATGTTTTCGTTGATATGTTAAGTCATGATCTGATGAATCCGGCTGGAATTATTAAGGGTTATTCCAAGTTCTTGTCCAATAAAATAGATGATCCTGTGATGGAAAGATCGGTACGGATGATCCGCAAAAGCAACATTAAGATGATCGATCTCATTGAATCTTCATTGAAATATGCAAAGCTGGAGTCGATCGAAGATATTGACTTTAAGATGATTGATATTATTTCCATTTTGAAGAATGTGATCGAGGACCTTGAGCCGTATTCACGCAAGAAGTCGATAGATGTCTCGCTAATTTTTAAAGGGGAATGTCATGCTTATGCGAATCCGATGGTTGATAAGGTGTTTGTCAACTATCTTTCCAATGCGATAAAGTTAGTCCGGAAGGCTCCAGGGTAGAGCTGGATGTTGCGGAACTTGGTGATCATTGGAAAGTGATGGTCAGGGACAATGGTATTGGAGTTCTTGATGCTGACAAACCCTTTTTGTTTGAGAGGTTCACAAGGTTTAATTGTGATCATATCAAAGGTGCGGGTCTGGGGCTTGCAATTGTTAAGAGGATTGCTGAACTTCATAAGGGTCAGGTGGGTGTCGATGACAATCCTGATGGAAAAGGATGTGCTTTTTGGGTGACTTTGAAGAAATTAGGCTGATTCTCACCGGAATATTTATTCGTGTTCAATGTATTTACGAAAGGGATTGCAATGCAGGAATATAAGTTAAAACGTGGTTTTTCTCCGGATATCGAACGGATCTATGAAGAAGTAGGCAAATGTTTCCCAGTTGACATCAAGAGAGATGGCGATAAGCTCTCTGTTTCGTATGGTGTTATCAAGGAGTTGTCTGTTTCTATGAATGGCAAGATGCTTGTAGTGGATACGGACATGGATGTTTCTTCTGTTGACGATGAGCTTATCCTTGATACGAACAAACGTTTCCGGGATTTCCTTTTGATCGCGACCGGATATACTGCTAAGGAACGCCGTAACCAGGCAAAGAAAGCAGTTGCAAAGTGATGATATTAAAAAAAGTTCGGATATTGATCAGTAGTGACATTCGTTAATTCGGAATTCTTAAGGGATCTCAAGGCATTTGACATCCCTACATGCCTGAGGGTATGTGCCGGTACAGATGGCTCTGTGACTTTCCTTTTGGAGATAATGACCCGTAAGGACGTTTCAGTGGTCACTGAAGCACAGCATATCGTTAAAGCGGATACTGAGATGTCTTCTCTGTTGAAGGTCCCTGAAGGGTCAGACGTTAACTATCGTCTGGTCACCCTTCTTGCAGGCGATATTCCTTTTGTGAGAGCCTTGTCCCTGTCTCCCATAGATAGGATGCCCGAAAATATACGCCAGGACCTGATGCGCGCAGATATACCCATTGGCAAGATATTGAGGAAAAGTGGCATTGAGACCCGCAGGGATTTCGATAATATCAATATTACCGAAAATGACCCACTTTTCGATATCAACAGAGTACTTTCACGCTCCTATCACATAGTACATGACAACAGTACCATGATGTGGATAAATGAGAGGTTTCCAGTGGATGAACGCTGGGATTTATAAACCCAACCGAAAGCTTCATATTTGATTCTGTGTATCAGGGAGTTGTACCCATTAATAATGATGCCTCGGTGGCTTAGGGGTATAGCGCGTCCTTGGTAAGGACGAGGTCGCGTGTTCAAATCACGCCCGAGGCTTTCTAATTACAGTATAAATCCCTCACCTGCCTTGACAAGTTCAAGGAAGGTGAAACAAATTTTTCTATGTAACTTCAACAAAAGCCTCAAGGCTATCGAAAAACGCATTGAGGATGTGACTTATTCTGAAATCTATAAAGGAATTCTCCTTAGTATACTGAAGACTATAATGTATGTGCCTGGAAAACACATTAAAAGTAGAAAAAGGAGAGAATAAAAGGCTTTATGGCCTTCTATTTTTTAATATTCATTTTGGAATTGGCTGATCGGGCGTGACACCGTAGTATTCAGTTCTTGCCTTACCCCAGATACAACCTTTCTTCCCAACTATCTTCAATTCAAGGTTCTGAAGTGCTTTGCAAAAGCCATTGCCTGAACGTGCTCCTTTGCATATTAGGCAATATTTCTCACAGAACACGGGAGCTTTTTTTTGGTCTGCCATCTTATCTATCCCCTTTTCTTAATTATGGATCCGCATGAATTGCAGATTATCAGAGATATAAGGTCACTGTGCCTTTGCCTGAATTTCCTTTGCAAATTGCCTTGCCTTCTGTACATGAGCTTCGTCAGGCTGTCCCTTACCAGGAGCCACCATAGCAGCAAAACCCTTCATCTCTGGGTCATCGGACTTTTCGAGCATTTCCATAACAGGCTGTGCAAGTTCTCCCTGACATTCGAATGTACCAAGGTAATTTCCGCTAGCTGCAAAATCCTCGATGGAGCCAGTCCATGAATGTATGGCTTCAAATCCTTCAGGAGCAGCATGGGTCATGAAGAATGCCATGTTCTTACCAGCCACATTCTTTGAAATAAAATTTGTAACTTTCTGAGGTATGTTAAATTCCATTACTGGAGAACCTACGAATACAAGGTCATAGCCTTCAAAATTGCTTACGTCCTTGATCTCTTTAATATCCTTTTCACCGGTAATCTCATCATAAATAGCTTCGGCTATCTTCTTTGTGTTTCCTGTCTGTGAAAAATATGTTACTAATGTTTTCATGTAATCCCACCTTCCTTATTATTTCAATAAGAATTACTCTCTACACATTTATATAGGCAAGGGTTAGTAAAATATACTTTTTCAATTTCGGTACAAAATTATAACCTTCTTTTTGGAATTGTATCGAATATTCACTGAAGCTAAAATTAGAAATAGTAAACGTGTCAAATAACAATATGATAGTTAGTCCTGTGGACTAACATGCACATAATAATGGGAGGGAAAATATGAGTCTATTTAACAGGATGGAAACCGTCCTCAAAGCGAAGATGAACAAGATCGTCAATCGCATGGAGGACCCCAGAGAGACACTTGATTATTCCTATGAGAAACAACTGGAAATGTTACAGGGTGTAAAAAGAGGGGTGGCTGATGTCGCAACCTCAAAGAAAAGACTTCAGCTACAACGTTCAAAGCTGATGCAGAGTATTGATAAACTGGCAGGGCAGGCAAGAGCTGCCATCAAGAGTGACAGGGAAGATCTTGCAAGACTTGCTCTTGAGCGCAAGGGAGCACTGGAGGTCCAGGCTCAGGGACTTGACCAGCAGATCGCGGACCTTGGAAAGGAGCAAGATAAGCTTGTGGCTGCTGAGAAACGTCTTTCAACCAAAGTAGAGGTGTTCAGGACAAAGAAGGAGACGATCAAGGCACAATATACAGCTGCTGAGGCCCAGGTAAATATCAGTGAATCAGTATCAGGTATCAGTGAAGAGATGGCGGATGTGGGTCTTGCCGTTGAGAGAGCAGAGAATAAGACCGAAGATATGAAGGCACGTGCCTCTGCCCTTGATGAACTCATTGATACAGGGACCCTTGATGATATCACAAGCAGTGGGGATGACATTGACAGGGAACTTGCAAAGATCAGTGCAGAATCGAATGTCGAAACGGAGCTGGCAAAACTCAGGCAGGAGGAAGGTAAATGATAATCAGGATAATGGGTGAAGGGCAGTATGAGGTCCCTGGAAGTCTGTTCGATGAGCTCAACAGCATTGATAACAGGATAGTGGAGCTTGTAGGCAAGGGAAATGAAGCTGATTACAGAACTGAACTTTTAAAGCTCATCAATGTGGTCAAGTCAAATGGAAAGCCAATTGATGATTCAAGTATTGTGGAATCCAACATCATCGTTCCGCCTGAGGACCTTAGTCTGGAAGAAGCAACGGAGATCTTTACCGGAAGCGGTCTGCTCGAAGATTAAAAAAAGATTTAGAATGGCATCCCCCAGAGGGGATACCATTTCTCCACATTTTTCTCAATTGGCAGCTCGCCCTCTATGAGGGACTTGAGCCGCAACTCCATGGAATTGTCCCTTTCCTGTTTCTTTAGTGGTACGAAAGGATAGTAGTTACCCTGCTTGAAACTATATATCCAGTAGACCGGTCCTTTGCTCTCAAACCTATAAACAGCGCACAGGATCTGTTCTGAAAAACCCTGCTCTATCAGGGTCTGGCTGATCATGTGTATGTTTGTGACAAGGTCCTCGAAATCCTTATCATCCAGCATCACCCAGAGAAAGTTGTATTTATCCTTCTCGATGTGATACTTTGTCCCTGTTTCCTTTGTGCTGTAACTTAACAGGTCTTCTATCTCCTTTCTGGTGTTCTCATACTGGGAAAGGGACATGGACTTAAAACAGATGCCTGCCTGACCGGATGGCTGGAGGTTCAGGTTCACTTCCATTGTAACGACTGCTGTCGAGATAGAGAACAATCGGTCCGTATTCGATTCCGGCAACTTGCTTCTGCCAAGCAGGGAATCGAACATGCTTTTAAATCCCATTATAGTTCAAGCTCCCTTTGTATCTTTTCGAGTGCTGCGATCCTTTTTTCTGTGGAAGGGTGGGTCGATAACAGGTTCATGAAAGAACCCGAGACTGCCGGGATTATGAAAAAGGCGTTCATGCCCTCCACTTCCCTCAGATCATCCTTGGGAATACGAGGCATGATCCCGCTTATCTTGGTCAGTGCAGATGCCAGGTTGGAGGGCTGCCCTGTGATGACAGCAGAACCCTTGTCCGCCGCAAATTCCCTGTATCTCGAAAGGGCGCGTATCAGCAGGAAACTTATGACCCATACCAGCAGTGAGACGATCCATATCGCAATGATACCGCCTGATTCTTTCCTTCTGCCACCCATACCCCCCATGCCCCCAAAGTAGAAACTGTACCTTACTATGTAGAATGCCAAGGTAGATATGAAACTGGCTATGGTCAGTATGGCCATATCCCTGTTCTTCACATGGCTCAGCTCATGCGCAAGCACAGCTTCAAGCTCACCCTGGTTAAGCTGGTCCATCAGACCTGTGGTCACGGCAACAACCGCATTTTTGGGACCTCGTCCAGTTGCAAAGGCATTTGGGATCGAGGTGGTCACCACTGCCACCCTGGGCATTGGCAGGTCCGCTATGGCACATAATCTTGTGATGGTCTGGTGAAGGTCAGGTTCTTCATGCGCAGTAACGACCTTGGCATGCATGGTCCAGAGCACCAGCTTGTCCGAGTAATAGTATTGTAATCCCATGAATGCGCCTATGAACAGCACCATGAACATCTGAGGCGTACCTGAATATACCAGGAAAGCCAGAAATCCTAGGTACACCGCCGCCAGCAGGAACAGTGTCAACAACATCCTTACCTCAAGTCCCCTGTCATGTTTCCATTTCAAATTGATAACTCCTTATCCTCACATAAAATATGTTTACATCGTATTCATAAATGTATGTTATAGTATGCTTATACGGAATTGACAGTTTATGAATATATGCAATGTATTTGAGTAGTTTGGTAGTAAAAGTTGCCAAGGAACTTATGCTTAAGTCGATGGGATTTGTAGAAAATTCAGAAATAGTAAAGATTTTAAATGATGTGGGGTAAGGTCTGCAACATGTCAGTTTTAAGTATCAAAGATTTAAAGAAAGAAATTGGAAAAAATATTTTTATTCATCCTCTCAAACGTGAAAACATCAATGACAATACTATTAATTTAACAGCTAGCAAATTTGCATGGTCTGTTTCGACAAGTCATAATATTTGTGAGGATGAAAAAACTATTATCATTCCAGAAAATGATACTGCACTGATTTACACAAATGAAGCCCTCTATGTATCAAATAAAATAGGTGGCACTTATCACTCTAAAGTTTCTATGGTATCAAAGGGATTAGGGCACATAGGTACGACTTTAGACCCTATGTATTTAGGTTTATCTTTAATAGCAATACATAATCATTCAGGTAAGCCATATAAATTGAAAGTAGGAAGTACGTTCGTTTCACTAATGTTTCATTATTTAAATACACCGACAGATAACAAAAAGCGACATGACAATACTCCTGGCCAAATTGAGCTTTTGAAAGAAGAAGAACTCGACAAATTCAATGAGTGGAGTGAAGAGAACAATTGGATTAAAATGCAAGGCGAATTAGAAAGTGAAATGCTTAATTCGATACAATATAAAGAACTAGAACGGCAAAATTATGAAGATAAATTCCATATCAATTTATTGCATAATCATCCATCAGTAGGATATATTGCTAAGTCTGTTTTAATTGGTATTTCAATAATCATATTTGTGTATGTTAAAAATACTTATGAACTAACAGATACAAGCAGCTATATTTTATTCATGTTAGCCCTATTTACTCTTCTGTTACCAAGAGCATTCTCATTTATCGATAATTTATAACATAACCAAAAAAAATCATTGGAGTGAATTTTATGAATATATTAAAAATAAAATGTATCAACAAAAAAGCAAAATTACCTGAATATGCTCATCCAGGTGATGCCGGACTTGATTTATTTTCGGTTGAAAATGTTGAAATTGAACCCGGAGATACAGCACTAATAAAAACTGGAATTATTATTGAATTGCCAGAAAATACAGAAGCACAGGTAAGGCCTAGAAGTGGTCTAGCTCTTAAACATAAAATAACTGTGTTGAACACTCCTGGAACCATAGATGAAGGGTATAGGGGCGAAATTGGGGTTATTCTCATCAATCATGGAAAAGAACGCTTTAAAGTTGAAGAAGGAATGAAAATTGCACAAATGGTAATAAAACCAGTACTTAGGGTTGATATCGTTAATGTGGATGAAATTAATGATACAAAAAGAGGAGAAGGTGGATTCGGTTCTACAGGTTATTAATGGATGTAACATCCATCTTTAAAATTTCAATAGAATGTAATTCATAACTCTGATGAATCTTTAAGTGATTGTCTGGCGCCGCTAAAGTGGAAGGCGCCTTAAATCACTTACCTTTAGCTAGGTTCCCAAAAAGACAATTTAATAACAAAGAGTTGTGCCATTGGCACAACTAAAAATAGAATCTCACTTTGCAACAACACGGGGACCACGCATCATGGTGGCCTTTGGCTGGTCGATCTGTTCTGAAAAGTCAAGTATGATTGGCATATCGTATGTTTCAGATTCTGCTTTTGCTGATGCAATGAGGGATACGATGTTATCGATCTGTTCTTCTGCATTGATGGGCTTTCCGGCATATATGCAGATCATGGACCCTACGTCTTCAGGATTTAGAGCCAGGAAAACTTTGTTCTCTATGCAATGGATGTATTTGATGGCATCAACATTGACATTGCAAGGGGTGAAGATATTTTCATCTTTAGCTGCTTTTATATATACGGTGTACATTTTGTCCAATCCTCTATGGAGCTATTAGTTCTATCATTATATAATATAGCTACTTCAAGAATTCACAAGCCCGTATCTTTAATGATGCTTTGTGGGAGCTATTTTATCTGTGCTCATTTATGTGGCTGCACATGGGCAGCACCCCAGACTTTTCGGTTTAAAATAAGAGGGCTGCTGCAACAAGCAAAGAGATACTTAAGACAATGCGGAATGTTGTTCCGGAGGGTGTATCCATATAAATATATAGTCTCTTTTCAATTGTATCATTGTTATGCAAATCAATAATACCATATCCTTGTACGCCCAGCAGATGGCAGGACCCCTTTTTGATACAATTGGATCTAAACTGGCTGTGGCTGCACTGATAATTATTTCCTCAATAATCCTTGCTTTCGCTGTGGATCTCGTTTTTAAAAAAGTGCTTTTGCATTACACGGCAAAGACCCGATTCAAGATCGATGATCTTGTCCTCAAGGCTGTAAAACGTCCGATCTACTATACGTTGATATTCTTCGGGATATTTCTTGCCCTTTCCGTAGTGGGTATTGGAGCGTATTTCCTGATCGTTATCAATAATCTCTTGCTGACACTTCTGGCTCTGATATGGCTATTTGCATTGGTCAATATAAACAAGATATTGTTTGACAACGTTTTCCCAGGACTTGTACAGAAAACGGAAACCCAAATGGATGATGAGCTCCTGCCATTGCTAAAAGGGTTGTCTGATATCATCATCATAGTTGTCGGAATCGGTATGGTTCTCGAAGGGGTATGGGGCATCAATGTAGGTCCTCTCTTTGCATCTGCCGGGATCGTTGGTATCGCCATTGCCTTTGCTGCAAAGGATGCCATATCCCAATTCTTTGGTGGTCTTTCCATCTACTATGACAAGCCGTTCAAGAATGGAGATCGTATCGAGATCGGTGATGGTCAGATAGGGCTCGTACAGGAAGTAGGGATCAGAAGTACCCGTATACTTGATTTTTACAACAATATGATCATAATCCCGAATAGCATCATTGCGAACAACAAGATAGTGAACTACACTTCTCCCCAGCCACAGATGATGGTAAAAATAATGATAGGGGTCGAATATGGCTCTGATGTTTCAAAGGTAAAGGAGGTCCTGCTTAAGATCGGAAATGATATCGATCTCGTTCTGGATGATCCGAAACCCTCTGTTCGTTTTGATAATCATGGAGATTTCAGTCTTGATTTTGCTTTGATACTCTGGGTAAAATATCCTTCCGAGAAGTTCAGTGTCATCAACGATGTAAATACCTTGATAGACATAGAGTTCAAAAAAGCAGGTATCGGGATACCATTTCCCACATATACCTTGTTGAAGCCGGAATGATCCACTATAAGTTCCCTCATTAACAAAATTATATATGTGTGGGAACCAATCTATTTTTGAGGTGACATTTTGGATTATGAAGATATATTTAGTAGATCCTGGAACGCTTTCAAGGACAACGTTGCTGCCTTTATCGTAGCTACGATCATCGTGGTATTCGGTTCCATCTTCATTGTGACAATAGCTCCGCTATTCTATGGTCTTACTTATATGGCTGTGAAAGGTCTGAGGGGAGAAAAGGTCGAGATCAATGATGTGTTCGAAGGTTTCAATCGTTTTGTGAAAAGCTGGGTCCTTTTGCTTGTCTCTGTTATCCTTATTGGTATAGGCTACATATTCCTGATACTTCCAGGCTTGATCCTTTCAATTCTCCTTATCTATTCCTTCCCTCTGCTTGTCATAAAGGACTATGGCGCCATGGATGCAATAAAGGAAAGTATAGATATTTCAAAGAAGAATTTTGTGGATAGTCTGGTATTGTTTATCATTGTGGCTATCATCAGTACGATTGGTGGAATTACCTACATCGTATCCTTTGTAACCATTCCGATCATAACAATTGCATTAGTTGCAGCTGCTGAGTCCTACCTTGGGTCTGAGGGCAATTATACTGCTGAATATACAGATGTATCAGATCAGGATGATGAAAATCAGTGATCTTTAACAGATGTGGATATCGATGTCCTCATCTTTTTTAATTTATTTCGTTTCTGCATATTGTTTTATGGGAAATTACCGCCAGACGCCTCTAAGGAAAAAGATATTTTTGTAAAAAGGGGTTTTGGTATCGGTCTGTAATCTGAAAACATGCTTTTAGTCATAAAGGAAAGATATGGATGGAAAGTGGGAAAGGTGTTGGAAATGATATTCACATCACACTTCCAATATTAGGTTCTTTTTTAACTTATAAGGCGTGAAGTCCCCTTCCGTAAGGTGGGAGATGGGAGCCGTACTATCCGCATACAACCTCATTTTACAAAACATTGATATATTGTTAAAACATGATGTATATTGATGCTTAAAGCCTACAAATACCGACTGTGCCCCTCTGAATCTCAAACCGAGATTCTTGTAAAACATATTGGTGCATGTAGGTTTACATATAATTGGGCTTTAGAGCAGAAAAATAAAGCGTATGAAGTTGATAAACAACACTTGTCGAGATTCGAATTACAGCACCGCCTTGTCCATGACTTGAAACCAAACAATGATTGGTTGAAGGAAGTCAATTCTCAATCATTACTAAATACACTCATCAATCTCGAATCTGCTTTCACTCGTTTTTTCAGGGAGAAAAAAGGCTTCCCAAATTTCAAGTCAAGGAAAAATCCCGTACAATCATTCCAGATACCACAACATTATTCAGTGGATTTTGAAACTAATACAATCAAACTTCCAAAAATAAAGGAACCAATAAAGGCAAAGTTGCATAGGAAATTTGAAGGTAAATTAAAAACCGCTACGTTATCAAGAACACCTACTGGAAAGTACTATCTCAGTATTCTTGTAGATGATGGAAAGGTAGTGCCTGAAAAACAGTTTTTCGATGATAAATCAACAATAGGAATCGATGTTGGACTTACTCACTTCGCTATACTTTCCAATGGTGAAAAAATTGACAATCCCAAACACCTTAGAAATAGTATGGATAGGATGAAAATCTTACAAAAACGAATGAGTAAGAAACAAAGTGGTTCAAAGAACCGAAATAAAGCCAGACATAATGTAGCAAAACTTCATGAAAAAATCCGAAACCAAAGAAACGATTTCCTGCACAAAACTTCTTCTAAATTAATAAGCGAGAACCAAGCAATTGCAGTAGAATCCTTGAATGTTTCAGGTATGTTAAAAAATCATTGTCTTGCACAAGCAATCAGTGATGTTTCTTGGAGTGAGTTTTTCCGACAACTCGAATATAAAGCTGATTGGTACGGAAATACACTATTGAAGATAGGTCAATTTGAGCCATCTTCGAAATTATGTAATGTTTGTGGATATCATAATGGTAAAATGACTTTGAAAGATCGAGATTGGTGCTGTCCTGAATGTAATACAGAACATGACAGGGACATAAATGCCGCAATCAATATCAAGAAGTTTGCACTTCAAAATCAAAATCTACTAAATATTTGACACCTTCGGAACGAGGGGAAGAGCTTGTGGACTTGTGAACGATAGTTCAAAGAATGAAGCAGGAAGCTCCATGCGTAAGCGTGGAGTAGTTCACTCTGTTATTGCAACATCCATATCATTTCTGGTAATGTGCAGGAAAGTGATAGCTCCGGGCCTTCCATCGTAATTGATCGTTATTTTTGATGTCTCATAATCCACAGGGTCTTGCTTCCCACCATCAATATCGAATATGACCGCTCCATCCTTTGTGATCAGTTTCATGTAATGTTGTGTCAGGTCGTTCATCGAGAATGAAACATTACCACTATTTATCTCAACATCAGGAAGTTCACTTATGGGTCCGGAAGGACCCCATGAAAAGTCAGGGGTAGCACCATTTGTGCCAGGAACATATCTCATCATGAATGTAGGGTCCAGGTAATCTACAGTGGCATATTGGTCTGCCTTAGTACTGCTTACCGGGTAAACGTCCACTCCTTCCCATTCTTCAATATAGTCAGCTCCAGCTGCTGTATCCTTATAAGTTACATGGACTTGAAGCTGATTTGCACCACCTTTTTTTGCAAGGTTGTATGTGAGTGTCCTTGTACCGGATATTGCTCCTATCTCATATTTTGCAGGATTCAATCCATTATTATTGGAATTCTCTGCTTCAAGATAAAAGGAAAAATCATATACTGGCAATGGGTTTGATTCATTCACTGCACCGACCTTTAGCATGTTGGTAAGTGTCGATGTTCCCATTGGGGGCATGACATCGAGTTCGATGATCGCAGTCGTGTTCTCATGGTCGAGAGTTGCAGTTGTGTAGATCATTGTATCAGCATAATCTGCCCAGGCGTCATAATACTGGCTCTTGATGTAGATATATACTTTATCTGAATTAATGGGATTTTTCCTTGAAGGTGATATTGAGGTGTTAGGAAATAGTATGGAAGGTTTATTGTCCGATGAAACTGCAATACTGATGTCGCCGTTGCCGGATGATGATGATCTGCCAGTGATGGACATTATTGGAAGGGTGAGTGTTTCTCCGTTGTAATGGAATTCTGGTGGTGAGATCATAACTGATCCTCCGCGACCTTCATGTTTAGACCATACTCCTCCACCTTCATATGCTATCTTTTGGTTATCTTTTGTATATTCTATTGTACCAAAAGAGCAGTTAAAATCCTCTGATGCGCCGGGGTTAGTTAGATTGGTAATGACAATTCGAATGTTGCTTTTATCATCCACAGTATCATCGTTCACGTTAATACTTCCACCTATGAGTGAAACTGATGTTGTCTGAAGGGGTGACTCCCCAAGGGCAACTTTACTGGTACGAGAGTCCAGGATCGTGAAACCCTGTTCTATTTTCTGTGCCTGTGCATCATCCTGTAGGTCAGAGATCATAGGTACACTGTAAACAAGCATTGCACTTATTGAAACGATGGTGAGTGCGAACATAAGCAGTACTCCGATAACGTCTGATGCAGCAAAGTTGCATTCATGTATCTTACAGTTCTTCTCCATCCTTTCTCCTCCTTATTCGATTCTGACACTCAGGGGTGAATACAGAATATAGACATCAGTGTTCTCCAAATAATCATCTTTTCGTACTTGGATAGTATTGTTGTTCTCATCCCTGCTAATAATTTTCATTCCAAAAGTATTATTCAGATATTTTTCCCATCCATCGTAGTACTGGCTCATTATGGTGATATTCACTGCGGAAACATTTGTGTACTTATATACTGAAGATTCTCCACCATCCGCAACTGCACGCACAAGTCCCTCTCCGGCATGACCGCTAACTCCGGAGATCGTACTGGAAGGTATGAACAGCGTGTTATCGGAGAACACAAATTCTGGTTCTTTTACTATCACAGTTGCTCCGTTTTCATATTTGGCCCAGACTCCTGTATTCTCATAGGAAATAAGAGTCCCCTCATACTCATTCTGTATTTCCCTTGTTTGATGCTGAAATGACTGTGATTCGATTGCAGGGGGCAGGAGCGATGAGTTCCATGTTTGAACGGTTATGTTGATGACACTATCTCCGGTAACCCATATTCCCCCTCCATACATTTTCAGTTCTACTGATTGGGAAGGCGCATTGCCAAAAACGACTTTGTTCATGTTCTCTGAAAGAACGATGTAGCTTTGTTTTATGTTCTCTGTGTGACCATTCTCTTGCATGTTCTGAAGAAGTGGATATCCTGAGGTTCCAATTAGGGATATTGCAATGAACATTATGCCGAGTATGAACACTACGTCGATGACCTCTGACACTGCATTTTCTGAATTGGACAGCCTTTTTGGTATCATTGTCTCAGTACCTTTTTTTCTTCAGTATATCTCGATCACATTCGAGGTGCTATTGTAAAGTAGGAAATGGTCGCCTGAAGCACTACTCAATGTTGTGGACATTATGTTAGTATTTTCAATGTCGAAAGCAACCTGTACTCTTGTTTCAGAACGTTCATTGGACTCGAATATGATCTCACGGGTCTGGTTCGAGAATTCAACATAATAATATTCATTTGCGATCTTTATTGGTACCATGAGTTCTGATCGATGCTCAACGATCTCTCCACCGCCGTTGTTTACGATACCTACCATTGTGTCGATCTTTGTAAGTTGAAGTGCGATATTGTTTCCATGTATCTCAAATTCTTCGCGCATGACTGTATGCTCTGCCTGGTCCATTAGGCCATATGAGGATTGCATGACAAGTATGAATGTAATAATTGTTATTACAAATGTAAGTATGAATCCAACTGAAGTTGATACTGCTTTATTGTCTGTATATAACTGCTTCATTTTTCACACTTCAGGGTACGGTAATTGGAAGGGATACATTGATACTGTTCTTGCTTGAAGCGATGCTGATCGTTGTATTGATCACTTTATACCTTTCACGGGTAAAATCACGTCCATCGGCCAGAGTTCCGGTGATCGAATACAGACCCATGGCATTGCTTGAATTGAAATAATCGATCCTGTAGGTCTCACCTGTAGTTGATGTGGCAAAATGGAAAACTGGATCGTTATAAATTATGCTGAGGTTAATACTGTTATTGGATGCCCCTATTGGGTATGTCTGATCGTCCACGGATACATTGATATTGCTACCATCATCGTACAGCTTCATTTTCCAGATCGGAACACCGGATTGGTTTATGGCATGTATCTCAAAGGGATCCGAAGAGTTTGAAAGTTTGCTTGTATCCTCCATCTCTATTGTAAATTTGTTTGTCTGGTCAATGTTATCTATGATCGTCCAGTTCGATCTTCCTGTAATCAATCCATTTTTTGTAAAGTATGCATCATTAAGGGTACCGTTTCCAAGGGATAATGAAAAACCTCGATGAGCATAAAGGGTTGAGATCTCCTGGCTATAAGTTTCAAGATAATTGAAATAAACATCATTCTCAAATTGGTTGCCAGTTGTAGCGTTATAATAGGCAGCATTTGATGCGTCTTGCGTGATCTGGGCAATGTTCGATATCTCGAAATGGTTTATGTCGTTGCTTGATTCAGATGCCATATTGCTTGCATATATTATGTTGTTCAGCATCACTGTTGATATTACTATCATGAAACCTATTGCAAAGGCTGCAAGTAACAATATTTGGCCGGATTCATCGCAATGTTTCATCTTTTTCATCTCGTTTCGTTTTTCACATACGCCACATGGTGAGCTTAACATCAATTATGTTATAGTAATCAGTTGAGCTGTCCATGTCAGATATGCCGGTATCTGATGCAAAGGTGACAGCATCTTCTATGTCTGTATTGGAGATCAGTACTTTTCTCGAAATTATCACTGCATTGTCGGACGGATCACCATTATAAATGAAAGGCATTGTCTGGCTTGATCCTGTTTCGGTATTGAAAGTGAACTCTATATTGTGTGCAATTCCATTTTCGATCACTACAAGTTCGAGCATTTCTTTTAAAGGACCTGTCAAAATATCACTGCTATTTGTTCTGGAACGATAATTTGTTGCAGTCCAAACGTATTCATCGCCATTCCAATCGATGATTTGATCTTTCAGGTATGAATTTGTTCCATACGCTGAGTGGTCAAGAACTGTTAACATGTCCTGCCCGATTGTGTGTATCTGTGATTCGATGTGGGCGTTTGCAGTGGAAGATGTAAGTGGAGTAAGGGCAGTTGCCTGCACAGCAAATACGAGTACTGCGATCATTATAGTGGCGGCCATGATAGCTTCAAGGGTATGCATTTGGCCTTGTTCATCTTCCTTTATGTCGGGACCTTTACTGTGTCTCACCTTACCACACCCGAACTGAAAGGATCGCATTTTCTCTTTTACTGGATCCGATATCTTCAAGAAGGACAACTCTTTTGGTCTGTCCTATATTTCCGGTAGTTGGTAATGGTTTGCCAGCAATGTACATCAGAGATGTGCTATTAGCCATGGTTATGTTGAGCTCATAGCTTTGGAACCCTCCTCTTAATCCCAGATCTGATACTGTATCTTCATAATCATATGTTAAAGAATAGAATAATGTATCAGTATTGTTCTGGTCTACGAGATTCGGGGTGTTGATATCTCCGGAAGCTAATTCTATTTCTGTTATCGACGTTGCAACGCGATCTGCTACGAGTGTGACTTCATCTGAATCTGATTGGAAGGGGGTGAAAAGACCAGAGGTGTATTGGAAAACAAAAAAGACAGCAAACAGGAATATGGTAATTGCTATCAGATAATCAATAGTTATCTGAGCCCTGTCTGTTCTCAGGTGTTTATTACCTGATCGTTTGAATGGTCTTTCATTTATCCGGTCTGTGTGTTCAATACGATCTCCGGTAATCGGTTGATCATATCCCATATATCTCTGTACCTTTTATCACTTTTTTGATGTCCTTATCTATAATAGAGAGCCTGTTCTTATCTACCTTAAGACCTACAAGCTGTTCAATGAACCATATGGATCTCACATGGTCATCAGGGGCGAGTTTCCAATCGGATTTTTCAATATAGTAATCGATCCCTTCTGCATACCTGAGAAGTTCAATTCGTATATCTTCGTTTATCCATCCCAGCTCTTCATAGTAGGAAAGAAGGTCTGAAAGGTGATTACATCCCACGAGTTCCATAAGGAATTCCAGCCATTCCATACATAGTTTCATATTTGTGGAATTTTTAATAATGTTGTTCAGCTGAACATTTGCGCCGTTACCTTTGTAGCTTCTGGCTCCGATCGCTTTTAATTCATTTTCTACATAATCAGTTAGTTCTTCCAGCTGATCTTTTAAAAGTTCATTCTGTTCATCGGTATCAGTTTTGAACTCTTTGTTTGTATTGTGTGCCTTTTCTAAGCCCTTGATAAGGTCAGAAGCCACGTTTCTTAACTCTTGCACACTTTTTTGGGATTCACTTTGTATCTGGGTAAGTGATGTTAGGGACTCTTCCATTTTGTCGATGCGGTCGTTCGTTGCAAATATTTCTGCAGATCTTGAATTACCGAATTCTGTTATTTTCTGTATCTGGGAGAGTATTACTGTATGTGAGCTTGTAAGTTCGGCAATGTTCTCTTCAATGGAGGAAAGTCCGGTCTTAAGTTCGCTATTATCAGCGTGAATATTTTGCAGAGTATCTTCCAGTTCACTCAATCGTTCTTCGATCATGTTGATGTGACCTGTTGATCTATCGATCTTGACATCAATACTGGAATTTGTACCTTCACTCTCATTTTGGATGATGTTTAGTGATCTTTTCAGTTCCTCAATAGTTCCGGCAAGTTCATCGATGTTAGTAATAATATTCTCTTGAGAATGCCTTGAGTCAGCGAGTTCATTTTTCATTTCCTTCATTTCTTCTGAAGAAACATCGAGGACTGGACTTTCCATCATATCAATGGGCATTTCGAACTCATCAAGTTTTATGTTTGGATTTGTAGTGTTGTTCTCTACTGGCACTACTGTCCTTATATCTTCCAAAGGGAAATTTTCAGTGGTGGTGATTGGATGTTCGATCCTGTTCCCAGGATCTATGGTCCTATGACCTTCTTCCGAGAATGGGCTATGTGTTTCCTCTCCATTTACATTTTCAGGTGTAATTGGCTTTAGTTCTTCCATTCTGTCTATCAATTTTCTCTTTTGAGTGATCCTTTTCAATGTATTCGTTATTGAAAATAAGAATCCCTTCCCTTTTTTGTCGGGCATAGGGTTTGATGGTCCTTGAGTAGATCTATCACCAAAAGAAGAATTGTTATGGGTAATGTTATTTGAAGGATTTGTCTTTTCAGACATATGGGAATGCTTTTCTATCCCGATGTGTTCGCTGGGATTGAATGGCGCTGTATCATTGCCTGGTATATCTGGTTCGAATAGTGGCAAAGGTGCTTTTTTTGCTTCGTTTTCGGTTGTTGATATTCTGTTGGAAATGTCCACTCTTTCATGGTTTTCCTCTGTGGGTTTGATCTCATCAACGACCGCTATGTTCGATACATTCTGTTCTATCGTATCGATGTGGACATCATCATTTTCAAAGGATGTGATGGCGGTTATATTATCATCTTCATCGGTGGGATTTGATGTCATCTTTGGAAGAAATGCCGGATGTACGGTTACATCCGGACCATTTCTTTCTCCAGAGGGTGTGACGGCATTTACAAAAATATCTGGAACATCTTCAGCCTTTTCATCAATAGATATATCCTTCTTCCTTTCTGATTCCCAAGGTAGGCCAGACTCAGATGAATGCTCATTAGAGGAATTTACATTTCCTTTTTTATTTTCCCATGGTAGTTCACTCATTGTGGATCAACCTTTGAGTTCGATGAATTTATTATTTGGGAGATTATATCATATATGATTTAAAAAATATTTTACTCCACAGATCGAAGATATTACCATATTTCATATATTATAGGTATTATATTTATTTAAGTATTACTGATATAATTTCAGTTTTTCCTTACGTAAATACATTTGCCCGATATAAGATCTGGAGAAACAGGAAAGATCTTCTTATGGTAAGAAGTTGATGTGGGATTTTACTTTTAAGTAAATAATAAGATAGCCTAAGATCAACATACCAAGTGAAACTAACCACGCCCATCTTAATATGCGTGCTAGATTTTCAGGTCGAGTTAATAAAGAAAAAGCTCTGTCGACCAGGTTTGGCCGATCAGATGAGTTTTGTTGCATGAGAAAGCCTTATGCTTTTTTGATTCTCTTCAAGCGGAATGTATTTTCTCTTTCCATTTCTTCAAGACGCAGACGAATGAATACCATTGCTTCTGTGAGTTCAGGTATGACCTTGAACTCAAGAGCATTGACACGCCTCTTTGTCTTTTCGATGTCATCAAGAAGCTTCTTCATAGTTGTTTCGATCTCTGCTGCCAGAATTATCTTTTCAACCAGTTCTTCATATGAATCGACAGCTTCGTCAATGTAAGAGCTTGTTCCGAGAAGTCCGTATCCACGCTTGTTTATGGGTTTACGCACACTTGAGGATTCGATCTTCGGCACTACTACGCCCATGATATTGTGGCTTTCGAGCACGATCTGTGGTGCATCCTTCATTGCAAATGCAGTGGATTTTACAGTTATTCTGCCTTCCACTGCTTCTGCGATACCGATCTTCACATTGGCCTTTTCATAGGCAGCATCCAACTCGGAGCGAACATCCTTTGCTTTGCCAAGAATTTCAAAGAACTCAAGGATAAGACCATCCCTTTTCATTTTAAGCAGCTTGTGACCGCCTTCTGAAAGTTTGATCTTTTTCTTCAGCTCAATGAGTTCTGAACGAGTCGGTTTTACTTCTTTTGCGCCCATTGTGATCCCTCAATACTGATTCACTCGCTTTTCTGGTGGGCAGGGTGGTACTTGTCAAGGTACTTGTTATCGATCCTGGTAAGCTGTGCTTCAGGCAGCTCTGCAAGGATCTCCCATGCGATTCTTAGTGTATCGTCGATGGTACGGTCCTCGTCTCTGCTCTGGCGTACAAACCTGTCTTCGAACAAGTCCGCAAACTCCAACAACATCCTGTCTCTTTCGGACAGTGCTTCTTTACCAACGATAGCAACAAGTCCACGAAGGTCACGGCCTTCTGCGTATGCTGCATACATCTGGTCAGACACTGCCTTGTGATCGTCCCTTGTCTTCCCTTCTCCGATACCGGAGTTCATAAGACGTGAGAGTGATGGCAATACATTGATCGGTGGGTAGATACCCTTCCTGTGAAGTTCACGGGAAACCACGATCTGTCCTTCGGTGATGTAACCGGAAAGATCAGGGATCGGGTGGGTGATATCGTCACCAGGCATGGTAAGGATGGAGAACTGAGTAACAGATCCCTTAATTCCTTTGATAACTCCTGCCCTTTCATACAGTGATGCAAGGTCAGTGTACATGTAACCTGGGTAACCACGTCTACCTGGAACCTCTTCTCTTGCTGCACCCATCTGACGTAGTGCTTCACAGTAGTTTGTGATATCTGTCAGAATAACGAGTACGTGCATATCATGTTCGTATGCAAGGTATTCTGCAGCTGTAAGGGCCATCCTAGGTGTAACGATACGCTCGACAGCAGGGTCATCTGCAAGGTTCAGGAAAACAACAGCTCTCTCAAGAGCACCGGTCTTCTCGAAATCTTCCATGAAATACTGTGCTTCTTCGTTGGTGATGCCCATTGCAGCGAAAACTACCGCAAAAGGCTCATCGCTGCCAGGAACTTTAGCCTGTCTTGCGATCTGAAGTGCGATCTCGTTATGTGGGAGACCAGATCCGGAGAAGATAGGAAGCTTCTGTCCTCTTACAAGGGTATTTGTACCGTCAATGGTGGAGATACCTGTCTGAATGAAATCTTCTGGTGGCATTCTGGAATATGGGTTCATTGATGCACCATTGATATCTACTCTCTTGTCAGGTATGATTCTTGGTCCACCATCCAGTGGTTCACCAGCCCCTGAAAGGATCCTACCAAGCATGTCCTTTGATACAGGGAGCTTGATGGTCTCGCCACTGAATACTACACCGGATTCTTCGTTGAGTCCTACTGTACCTTCGAAGACCTGCACGACTACCATATCTGCAGAGGTATCGAGTACCTGTCCTCTCTTGGTGGTTCCATCAGGAAGGTTGATCTGAACAAGTTCACCATATCCTACAGGTTCGGTCTTCTCAAGGAAAATAAGTGGTCCGGAGACCTCTACGATCGTTTTGTATTCTTTGGTCATGTTCAGTTGCCTCCGATCTGTGCAAATTCTTCATCCATCTTCTTCATGACTGCATCAAGTGCTGCATCGAAGTCTTCCTCGTATTTGATTTTTGCAAGTTCATCCTTTGCCTTGATGGTGATGATCTTGTTCATTGGAGCTCCTGCTTCAAGTGCAGCGGTTGCCATCTCTCCATATCTTGTGATAGACTTGAGAAGCTTGTACTGCTTGTCGAAAGGACAGTATGTGTCAACAGGGTGGAATGCGTTCTGCTGGAGGAAATATTCCCTTACCATACGTGCAACTTCAAGTGTGAGCTGCTGATCTTCTGGAAGTGCATCGGAACCTACGAGCTGCACGATCTCCTGAAGTTCGGATTCCTGTTGGAGAAGGTCCATTGCATCATCCCTGAGCTGTGTCCAGTCAGCTCCGACGTTCTCGCTGTACCAGTCAGCAAGTCCCTCTGTGTACAAACTGTAACTTGTAAGCCAGTTAATGGAGGGGAAGTGTCTTCTCTGTGAGAGCTTTGCATCAAGTGCCCAGAATACCTTTACGATACGAAGGGTGTTTTGTGTAACAGGCTCTGAGAAGTCACCACCAGGTGGTGATACTGCGCCAATTACAGTAATTGATCCATCAAGTCCTGCAAGTGAGTTAACTGCTCCTGCACGCTCATAGAATTCAGAGAGCCTTGCAGAGAGGTATGCTGGATAACCTTCTTCTCCAGGCATTTCTTCAAGCCTTGAAGAAATTTCTCTCATTGCTTCTGCCCATCTTGAACTTGAGTCTGCCATGAGTGATACATCGTATCCCATGTCTCTGTAATACTCTGCAATTGTGATACCAGTGTAAACTGATGCTTCACGAGCAGCTACAGGCATGTTGGATGTATTTGCGATAAGAACTGTCCTCTCCATGAGTGGACGACCTGTCTTTGGATCCTCGAGTTCCGGGAACTCGTTCAATACATCAGCCATTTCATTGCCGCGTTCTCCGCAACCGATGTAAACCACAATATCAGTGTCACTCCACTTAGCAAGCTGCTGCTGAGTAACTGTCTTTCCTGATCCAAATGGACCTGGAATTGCAGCGGTTCCGCCTTTTGCTATAGGGAACATACCATCAAGGATCCTCTGTCCTGTGATAAGAGGCTTGGTTGGCATGAGTTTCTTTGCTACAGGGCGTGGTCCTCGTACTGGCCACTTCTGCATCATTGAGATCTCTGTTCCATCTGTGAGAACACAGATAGTCTCATCTACCTTGAAGCTGCCTGCTTTTATCTCTTTGATAGTACCAGAGATCGCGGGTGGGACCATGATCTTGTGCTCGATATTTTTGGTCTCCTGGACCAAACCGAGTATGCTACCACCTTTTACCTCATTACCTTTGCTTGCTGTTGGTTTGAACTCCCAGACCCTTTCACGGTCCAGTCCGTTTGCGGTAACTCCTCTCTGAATGAAGTTTCCCATCTTTTCCTGCAACACAGGCAGAGGTCTCTGAATACCATCATAAATACTTTCTAATAATCCGGGTCCAAGTTCAACGGACAAAGGCAGTCCGGTGTTCATTACAGGTTCTCCCGGTTTGAGACCGGAAGTATCCTCATATACCTGAACAGTAGCCTGTTCGCCTTTGATCCTGATGACTTCTCCCATCAGTCCCTCGTGACCTACTTTGACCACGTCGTACATTCTCGGTTTAATTCCTATAACCGTAACAACAGGTCCTGCCACACGATAAATTTCACCATTTACTTCCACAGATCTACACCTACCGATTGTTTTATCTTTTCCCTTAAGTTTGAACTTTCACCAGTTCCTCCGAGAGTGACCACTGGGGGGTCAACAGACTCACTAAGAGTATCTCTCAAAATTTCCGGTAGTTTATTAAAGTCATCCTCATGCATCACAAAGATACCTACATCTGAATCTTTGAGCACTTTTGTGACAACAGATTCCAACTCATCACTTTTAGCTTCGTATATCTTTTTAATACCAGCTAGTCTGAATCCTGTTACAAACTCGCTGCTACCTACTACTGCTAATTCCATTAGATCACCAACTGGTTCCTGATTATTTCTTCATCAAGATCTGCTGCTTTTCCGCGCAGAATGATACGCAAGTTGTGTACTTCGTTCGTCTTGTTCAGTACATAATCCATGATCGGAACAATAGATAATGGGTACACATGTGAAAAGCTTGAAGCGGATTTGATGTTGGACTTCGTGAGTTGAGTTTCCAGTTCTACCAGTGAATCCATTTCAGTTTTCACTATTCCAGATATATCCTCCCAATAAGGATACTTCTCAAGTGACTGAACAAATTCACTGAATGGAAGTGGTAATAGCTTTTCGATCTCTTTAATGCTTAAATGAAGACCGCCTTCAAGAATCAGGTCTGCAATTTCATCCTTTTCCACACCGGCATTCTTCAACCTGAAAAGGGTACTCAGGTTCTTTATGTCGATCTCAGTACGGATGAACTTTGAGAACAGTTTACTATCATTGGATTTTGGATTGTCTACTGTAGTGGACAGTCCGGTATAGTACAGCTTATCAAGCTGGTTTTCGATCTCAGAGAGGTTAGTCCCATCATATTCTTTTAATGTTGGGTAATAATCGGTTCCACTGAGAGCATCGATGATGCTTTCATATGATTCTTTTTCTGAAAGGCTTGACAAAAATGGATAAGACAGTTGTCCGGCGGAGACTATGCTATCATTGATCTCTTCTACTGATGCATCACAGTACTTTCCACGTAGAATGGTCTTGATGCTCCATATATCATATTTCCTAAGATATTCAGAGATCAGATAGTTCAACTCTCCTTCGGAGATATTGATCAGTTTTGTAAAAGTGACCGCAAGATTCCTGTTCAATGCGTGTTCAAACAGATCCACACCGTCATATGTTCTTGCCAGTTCATCGACATCCTGCTTATACTGTGACTCCTCGATAAAACGGGTGATCTCGTCGATCCCCATGTTCATTAATCGAGGATATGTTTCCCTAGGGAGAAGATTGCTTTTCATTGCGCGAACGCGTGCAGTCACATAAGCGTAATTGGAGCCACTTCCGCTCTGCTTCGGACTACTTTTTCTTGTGAATTTTTGCAAAAGCCCCATTTGGATATCACCCGAACAAGATATCAGATGTCTGTTTCAATGATTGCTCATTAACATTCTTCATGATTATATCGTATGTATAATCTAAACGAACTGTTCCATTATCGTTCTCTATGATCAATCCGCCAATACAATCGATATTGCCGGTATATTCAAGGGAAGATAACTTTTTGACAAGTTCTTCTGAGTCCTTGTTTGAGTATATTTTACTGCCATTGCTATCATTTTCATCAATGATTGCTTTTAACAGCTCTTCCTGCTTTGTTTCAGGAAGGGATGCAATAGTCTCTATTGCATTGTCGTATACTTTATCAAGGACTTCTTTGCGAGCATTAAGCATTGTACGTTTGACTTCCAGATTTGCGCTGGAGATCTCCTGTTGGCGTAATCTCTTGATATCATCTTCTGCTTTCGCCAGACGGTCGCCCATGATCTTCTTTGCAGTCTGCCTAACATCATCCAGTATCTGTGATACTTCTGCATCAGCATCTGCGTTGACCATGTTTGCTTCTGTCTGGGCAGCACCCATGATATCTTTTATAACTGTTTCGAGTCCCATGCTCTGACACCTTAAAAGAATTTAAGAGCAATATAATTGCTCTCAAATTAACTTAGCTGATAAGCAGTGCGACAACAAGTCCGAAGATAACGATTGTTTCTGGAATTACGGTAAGGATCAAGCCTTTACCGAACAGACTTTCGTTCTCTGCCATTGCGCCGATTGCTGCTGAACCAATATCTCTTTCTGCAATTCCTGATGCAAGTCCAGTAAGTCCTACTGCGAGTCCTGCTCCAATTGCTTTTAATCCTGCCGGGTCCATATATGCTACTGCTTCTACTGCCATTTGTTTATTCCTCCGTGTATTTCCTAATGTATCCGAATGGGTTGTATTTTCTTCCGCCACCTTCGTAGAATTTTCCGAAAAACTCTACATATTGCAACCTAAGTGCATGCAATCCAGGGGCTATTATACTCAGGACTGTGTTTAAAGCATGTCCGAATATGAATACGATTATTGCACCTATCACTGCCACGATCCCGCCCTGTGGAAGGATCATCTCAAAAGCTATGAGATTGACAGTTGATGCAATATAGATTGATGACAATCCTACTGCTATTAAACGAGTGTAGGAAAGTGCATTACTTAATAAGCTAGGCAATTCTACAATTCCTTGTGCGCCTTCTCCTTTAATGAGCATGACGAATCCTATAAGGAACACTATAATTCCTATGATCTCCGTAGGTGCGATATTTGCATATCCGAGTACACCTAGGATTATTCCGAGTTCGACTACAAGCCAGCTGCCCTTTTCGAACATAGCTGCAGCGAATCCGTGATTTCTTCTTTCGTTTATGAATCCAACTATATATCCACAATTGACATGGATCGAACCGATAAGTGCCGTTGCAATGATCATCGTCATAACAATGTGTGTGCGGTGTATCGGATATGTGATAACTTCTCCTCCAACTGGGGAGTTGAAGAGAGTTATGGTCTCGAACCCTGCTATTAATCCAGGTATAATTCCGTGGTCTGTATGCAAACTTGCAAGTGGGAACCCAAGGAACTCACCATACAGAACACCAAAGATCAATGTTGATATCTGACAATAGATAAGTACATTCATCAAAGGCTTTACTGCATCTGACTTGACCATCTTTTTGATGCCTAATGCAAGTGCCAGAAGGATCAATGCATATCCTATGTCTCCAAGGATCATTCCATAGAAAAGTGGGAATGATATGAATATCAGAGAAGTTGGATCGATCTCCTTGTACTTTGGACGTGCATAAAGGTCCATGATCTCCTGGAATGGCTGGGTGATCTTTGGATTATCATATTCGATAGGTATGATATCTGTATCAGCGTTTGTGATCTTCTGTTTTGAAACAAAAGCTCTTCCGCTTGTAGCAGATTCAATTGTCCTTTCAAGAGTTGCGAATTGATCATCAGGTATCCATCCATCTATGATGAATGTGTGTTCTGATGTTGCTATCTTTACTGGAGCCTCTGCTTTTTCAGATTCGATAGTAAGCAATTCCTCACTGGCGAGTATGAACTCTGAATATTTATCTTTGATAGATGAAATATCCGTTTCCAGTGAAGTGATCTGCTTCTGGATTCCCTCTTCTTCCCTTGTAATATCTGCTATCAGGGTCGAAGGGGTTCCGCTTATCTGCGGTATCCTTATCTCTCTGAACTCGAAATTCGAAAGGATCTCTGATATCTTAGCTTCATCTTCTTTCTTAATGAATAATACCACAGTTCCGGTACTTTGGTCATATTCCATCTCATAGGTCGATGTTACCTGTGAGATAGCAGGACCAATGTTTTCCTTGACAGTTCCTGCAAAGACCTTAATGCTCTCATAGTTATGGTATAATTCCATATCTATAGGGATCGCTGAAAATGGACTAATGTCCTTTTTCAGTGTTTCAAGTTCCTTGAGTCGTGAATCCAGTTCAGACTTTTTCTCTGTTTTAGTACTAACCTCGATATCAAGCTGGTCCAGCATTGAATCGAGCTCATTGATAACAGTTGTCTCCTTCTTTTTTGGCATTGATTCTTTCTTAACACCAAGGAAGGATGAGATAGATCTTAATTGGATAAGTTTCTTGGAAACTTCGCCTGCATTTTTAAATGGTCTGCCAAGTTTAAGTCCGGAACCGTCTTCATTGTAATCTTCAAGGTGGAACAAGTTGCTGCCGTGAATTGCTTCCACGGTAGCTTCCATTATGTCCTTGTGTCCTACAATGACGGCACGACTCATCGGTTTTGGCTTAAGCATGTATTGCCCTCTCAAACTCTGTGACCAGATTTTCAACGGCTTTGTCAACGTTACCCTCAGCTTTGTCGCTGATCTTTTTGGCTTCGTTCACGCCTTTGGAGATAATATCTTCAGATTCGTGTTTAATAGTCTCTTCAGCTGACTTCAGTGCATTCTGGGCAGATTGTGCTGCATCAGTTTCCGCCTGTTTGATGATCTCTCTGGCTTCAGCACGAGCTGCTATAATGCGCTCGCTCTTGTTCTTAAGCCCTTCATCCACCATTTTGGCCGCACTTTGTTCTGCTTCCTTGATTTCGGATAAGATTTTGTCTTTGGCCATGTAAATCCTCGATACATCTATAAAATGATAACTTGGCGTAATTTACATTCCTAATAACAAACTTGCATATAAGTTATTCGGTTATGCCTTTCTGTTTGCGGAAATGTTAATAATTTATCATGGAAATTAATACGAAAAAAATACTTATGTTCTGACTATCTGCAAACCTCATGTGCAGTTTGCCAGAACAAATGTGTACTAAAAAAGTAAGGGATATTTAATTCTCTTATGTTTGCTCTATTTTGAACTTAGTTTTTGTATTGCAGGTCAACCCTTAAAGGAATTTGAGCATCCTTTGGTATGGTGTGTATATACTCCTTTCTGAATTCCGGGTTACGCATCATACAATAATCTGCAGATCCCTTGTATGCCGCATGTTTTCCCATACGTTTCCATATTTCTGCAAGACCTTCTTCTCTAACGTTCCCGAAGGAGAGCGGGGTATAAGCGCATGGCATAACATCTCCGCCCGCAGCAACATGCATCCATCTCCTGCCTGCAAAGCAACCGAACTGCTCAGGTCCGTTGAAATAAGGGAATGCAGTGACCCTAGGTCCGTCAGTTCCCTTGTTCTTGTTCTTCTGGAACCTTTCAAGCGTTACAACATCTTTCTTGGTGAGGGTCTCGTCTTCATGGTCCAGCCATCTTCCCACAGCAATGATCTCATATATCGACATTTCCTGCATGCCAAGATCATCTGCCAGGGTATAGAACTCCTCAAGGTCATCAATATTATCCGGTGATGCCACAACGAACATATCTGCCATGATCCCTGCATCCAGCGTATTCTTGATGCCTGTCATACTGCTCTGGAATGCCCCTTCACAACCCCTTACGCGGTCATGCTCTTTCTCATCCGGGCTATCCACACTGATATGTGCTGAATAAAGGCCTGCATTCTTAAGGTCCCGTGCCCTTTCAGGTGTCAACTTGAAACCTGATGTAAAACAGGTGGCTATTGCCTTTGTTTTATCAACACTGGCGACCATGTCCACAATATCGTTTCGAAGCATGGTCTCGCCACCATCGAAAGATATCAGGTATGCTCCAAGGTCTACTGCCTCATCGACCACTCTGTTTATTTCTTCAAGCGTAAATTCAGGGTCTGCGACAATGCCGGCAGCACCACAGTGTATGCAATTGTATGGGCATCTGTCTGTTATCCCGATCGAGAACTGGTCAGGGATACGTTTTTTCATAACTGCGCCGATCTGTGCACTTATGACCCTGTTGAATGCGGGACTTGGGACCGGTGGCACCCATGTGGAAAAAATGATATTCTCATCGTCCACTAATATTGGCTTCTCTTCCCGGAATATCTTATTAATGCGTTTTATCACAGGCTTCGATACAGCTGCTAGTGGTCCTTCTGTATCGAGAACGACCTTTCCATTTTCTGTACTGGCATTTACTTTGATAACTGATTTGTCATATACCCGCATGATGTTCACCTGGATCTTATAGTATTTTTCAATGTTTTTGGAAGCATTTCCGTTGTAATATGGTCTGTAACTTCCATGAGCTTGCTTCTTGAATCGGAAGGCTCGAACTCTTCCAATATGTCTTTTGCCATTCTCACGTTCTCCATTGCCAGCAAGGTCGCTTTTTCTACAGCGCTCTCATATGGCATGGTCCTTCTATATATCTGCAAGATCGATATGGACTCATTATCCGATCTCTTATTCTCGACATTCTCGGTATATTCCAGAATGTCGTCAACGATCTGATATGCTCTTCCGAGCTTTTCTCCATAATCCTTCAATTTACTTGCAGTCCTTTCATCAGCACCTGCTATATATGCACCCATTACCGCACTGGCTGCAAAGAGGGATGCGGTCTTCTTGTCGATGCAATCAAAATAGTTCATCTCTACAAAATCCTCGGATGTGCTTTTTATGTCAATGGTCTCTCCCTCTGCCATTGCCATTCCCGCACGTCCGAACTCCCGCACTACCGGTGTACTGTATATTGAAATAAGCTCAATGGACTTTGAGATCATATAATCTCCAGCAAGCATGGCGGCTGCAGGTCCGAACTTCTTATGTGCGGACTCTACCCCTCTTCGTATGACCCCTTCATCCAGGATATCATCGTGTATAAGGGATGCGGAGTGGATAAGCTCAATGGCAAGTGCTGCATTTATACTATTGTCGGAGTCTTCTCTGCATATTCGGGAAGCCAGTAGTAATATAATAGGTCTGACCTTCTTTCCGCCCGATCTGCAAATATGTCCAACGACGTTTTTCATCTGGGGTGAATCATCCATGTTGCTTATCATTTCGTTCATGGCATCGGTGATCTGCCGGTATTCATCCCATTGTTCGATATTCATCGCATGTCCTCATAATATGAATGTGATATGTTCCAGGTTTCATTCGGAATACTTTGAAGGGCAGCCGATAACGATCTGGTCTGCCTCTATCTTTGATTCTGATATCATGGTCCCTGTAAGGCTAACGCTGTTCCCTTCTACAAGATTTGCAGGAAGGTCAGCTATGTATTCAATATATATCTCCTGTTCCTCGTCTTCAGCATCCGTAAGGGTGAACGAGACCATTTCCGTTGAGATACTCAATGTCCCATTCTTGACAAGTCCCATTGTACTGACTTTCTGCCCGACATGATCCTGTGGGCTGGTCGTGATCTCAGATACCATCATATATCCCTGTTCAACATCAACGCCCCAAAGTCCGATCACCATAACTGCTACTATCGCAAAAATGGTGAGGATCGCCTTTCGTTTTTTTTCCATTGCAAACACCATCAATCTTTAAGCTTTCGGATCAGGGATGCAAGACGCATGCGTGTGCGTATCAGATAAACAATGTAGGAAAGTATTATTATCCATGTAATTGCGAATGCTGTCTGAAATGCCTGTTCTCCCATTGCCATATCTTATCATCCTTAGCTCCAAAAAGGGCATTATATGTTGTTATTTTATGTATCTTGACGATACGATTTATATGGGTTCTGTGTAGTATAGTTCCATACTATTTAAGCAAATTGAAAGAATTACCTTTGATAATAGCTTACATTATATTAAGTAAATAGGAGTATGATCATACATGGTAAAACCTCCACGAATTATAGCATGGGAACTGACATGGGGATGTAATCTTGCATGTGTTCATTGCAGAGGTTCATCTACATCGGAGATACCTGAGGGTGAACTTTCCACGTCTGAAGCAAAACATTTCGTAGATGAGATCGTAGAGATGGGGGATCCCATTCTCATTCTGACCGGAGGCGAACCTCTTGTTCGCAAGGATGTCTATGAGATCGCAAGATACGCTACTGACAAAGGTCTGCGTGTGGCTCTTGCGACCAACGGCACCCTTCTCAATGACGATGTTGTGAAAAAACTGAAAGATGCAGGAGTGCAGCGTGTCAGTATAAGCATCGATGGTTCAACTGCACAGACACATGACGACTTCCGCGGAGTTCCCGGTGCATTCGAGAGCACGATGCGTGGTATCGAGTACCTGAAGGCAGGCGGCCTTGGTTTTCAGATAAATACGACCATAACAAAAAGGAACGTCGATGAGATCCCTGCCATTCTTGAAATTGCAACCAAGATCGGTGCGGAAGCCCATCATATCTTCCTTCTTGTGCCAACAGGCAGAGGTAAGGAACTCGAGAACGAAGAGATCCCTCCTGCTGAATATGAACGCGTGCTGAACTGGTTCTATGATCAGCAGAAGCACGTCAAGATCCAGTTGAAGGCCACATGCGCTCCTCACTATTTTAGAATAATGCGCCAGCGTGCAAAAAGAGAAGGTACTGAGGTCACTGTTAAGACACATGGCTATGAAGCAATGACCCGGGGCTGTCTCGGTGGCATAAGCTTTTGCTTCGTTTCCAGTACAGGGGATGTCCAGCCCTGTGGATATCTTCCTGTGGTCGCAGGTAACGTGAAGGAAAATAGCTTCAAGGAGATCTGGGAGGACTCAGTCCTTTTTAACGATCTTCGCGATTATGATAAGCTCGGTGGTAAATGTGGAAGATGCAGCTACAAAAGTGTATGTGGCGGCTGTCGTGCCCGTGCTTATGCAGCCACTGGTGACTACATGGCGGAAGAGCCATACTGTATATATAATCCCAGATGAACTCTGGTTATAGGAAAATAATCTATCAATTGCAGAACTTAGGGGTGAAATATGAGGTATTTTAATATCTCACATGTCTGGGTTCTGTATTCTTTTAGAAAAACGAATAATGGACTTTATTGATGATGGATAATCTTATTTTGTGGTTTAAATACATAAATTAAATAATATGGCTATGAAGAGATCTTTCTCTAAGATGACTTGTATTATGAATGAATGTATCAAAAAACATTCACCTTATATAAGTGGATGATGGATGGGCTCTGTAGAATACCTATCAAAATCAACATATATAGGCTGGAATTGGGATTATATTCCAACACCATGTAATACATTCAATGATCATTTCAAATTGGATTAGTGTCCGAATATCGAGGATTTCTACAGAGCAAATGGATGATACATTGATAAGGACGATTTTTTAAGTACTTATTTGCCATGTACTAGCATCACAAAGTCGTGGTTACTTTTAATATTGTCAAAATCATCTTCCGTTTTTGCTGTTTCTCTGAATTTAGAATCAATTTTAATGGCCATTTTTAAATCAAAAAGTGATTCGCTTATTGAATTGTTAATAGCTTCAATACCTGCTTTATTATACCAAATTTCTGCATCATCTGGATTGAGATCAAGAGCTTTTTTGTAAGCTTCAAGTGCTTCTTCATGTCGACCAAGGTCTCTCAAAGCAACACCTTTATTGTTCCAAGCTTCTGCATTTTCTGGATCGAGGTCAATAGCTTTTTTGTAAGCTTCAAGTGCTTCTTCATGTCGACCAAGATAACTCAATGCAACACCTTTATTGTTCCAAGCGTCTGCATAATCAGGATTTAACTCAAGTGCTTTTTTGTAAGCTTCAAGTGCTTCTTCATGTCGATCAAGATTACCCAATACAACACCTTTATTGTTCCAAGCGTCTGCATAATCAGGATTTAACTCAAGAGCTTTGTTGTGAGCTTCAAGTGCTTCTTCATGTCGACCAAGGTCTCCCAAAGTAACACCTTTATTGTTCCAGGCTTCTGCATCATCTGGATTGAGATCAAGTGCTTTATTAATTGCTTTCAGTGATTTTTCGTATTCATTTTTATAATAATTAGATGATGAGAGGTTGAAGTAATAATCAAAATTTAATTTTGCTCCAAACATTTCTAAAAATTCAGTTAAATTAGCCAACGAGTCAAACTTTTTAACTTTTTCTAATGTTTCGGAGCTAGGGTGTTTTTCAATCGTAATGTCGCCAACATCTTTAACTTCATCTTCAAACTTATCTCTAGCAGAAGTCAAAATCCTAGATAATTCCGCATGCTTTTCTTTTGCATCATTAAGTAAAACATCCGCTTCATTTTTAATATTTTTAAATTTATTATTGTAATTCCTAATTATGTAAAGTGCTATGCCAGAAAGGGCAGTAATTATTATTCCGATAAATGTGAGTAAAAGCATTATTGAATCCAGTATTGAACTCAGTAAATTGAGAGAACGATCTAAATTTTGGTTTGCAAGTAATAAATAATTTTCATCATTCATTGTATCTTCAGAACGAATTGTTTCTCCAGTATCTACGGCAGATGTTGGTGAATTATGTATTGTAGTATTATTATAAACCATATCTTCATTAGCAACTGATGCATAGCTTATAGATGAAAAAATCAGAATTGAAAGTATAAATATAATACATTGTTTAGAAAAATTCATCTACTTACTCCAATTTTGCCACTGAATAATAATAAAGCATCCCCCTATAGTCACAAATCCTTCTTAAAATTATCTGAGTATGTGAGAAGCTTTTTTTATTGTAAATTGTCAAATTAATATAATAGTACTAAATATACTCGTGCAACTAAATGCAGTGGTCAAACTTCGCATGTTTATTGATGAGATTTTTACTCTCGAAAATAAAAAGTCCTAAGTAACTCCTTTGATTTAAATTTCAATATTCGCATGGAAGGAAACAAATATAAACACATACATCAAGAAGAAAGAGAGATTGTAACAGTCATTGATTATTATACATTCATAACTCTCAAATTATTACTTGTTATAAACACTTGCTGTTATACAACATTTGAGTATAAATCCGACCATACAAAAATAATCTAATGGTAGCATGAACTCTGCCTAGCATTCAGATCGATTGCAAATAAAAATGGTGTAAATTTACATGATACAACTTGATGAGGTCGATAAGTCGATCCTGAACCTGATACAGCTGGATTTTCCTCTTGATCCTCACCCATTTGAGAAATTAAGCAAACAGCTTGGTATTTCTGAAGAGGACTTGCTGGAACGCATGGAACGACTTAGCAGGGAAGGCGCTATAAGGCGTATAGGTCCGATCATCAACACGAAAAGGGTTGGTGGCATCAGTACACTTGTTGCTCTGAAGGTGCCTGGATCCCGCATCGATGAGGTCGCAGAATTGATCAATCAGCATCAGGAAGTTTCACACAACTATTTGCGTCAGGCAGATTATAACATCTGGTTCACGGTTTCCGCTGCGAACCGGGAACGTCTGGAGCAGATAATAAACGATCTCAAGGATGAGACTGGTTGTCCATTGATCGATCTTCCGACAAAACGTCTTTTTAAGATCGGGGTGATATTCGATGTCAGATGATAATGTCCAAATGGATGAGCTTGACATACGTATTCTCAAATTTACCCAGGATGGAATTCCGCTCACTCATTCTCCTTTTGCTGATGTGGCAAAGGAGCTTGGCATGACCGAAGAGGATGTTGTCGATAGGATCAAACATCTTCAGGCGAACGGTTTTATTCGAAGGTTCGGTGCATCTATCGGACATCGTGCCATTGGCATAACCGCAAATGCAATGTGCACCTGGAATGTTCCTGATGAGCTTGTGGAAGAGGTCGGTGCGGTCATGGCAGGTTTTACCGAAGTGACACATTGCTACGAAAGACCTCGTTACCCGGACTGGCCTTACAATCTCTTCACAATGGTACATTCATATACTCGTGATGACTGTGAGCGTGTTGCTAAAAAGATATCCATTGCAACAGGGATCTCTGATTACAATCTTCTGTACAGTGTACGTGAATTCAAAAAGACTGGCGTGAGGCTGTAAATGACAGGGATGGACCTTGGTCGGAAATATCTGCCTCTTTTTATTGATATGGAAGGTCGGAAAGTGGTGGTCTTCGGTGGAGGTTCTGTGGGATTTCGAAAAGCCTCCCTCTTTGCAGAATATGCAGAAACTGCTGTAATAAGCATCGATTTCTCTCCTGAACTTGAAGAGCTTGCTTCTTCTTCATTGGTTGAATTGATCGGGTCAGACCTTTCTTCTGTTTCCGATGGATCCATACTTGCCCTGATGGAAGATGCTTTTCTTGTGATTCCTGCAACGAACGTTCCTTCATTGAATGATCGGATCAGGAAACTTGCACAAGGGCGTGGGATCCTTGTAAACCGAATTGATATGGCGGGAGAGGTCGTAATTCCCTCTGTTATACAGCGGGATGGACTTTCCATAGGCATATCGACCTTTGGTTCAAGTCCTGCGGTCTCAAAATATACTCGCAGGAAACTGGAATCTATCATCACTCCTCAATATGGGGAGATGATACGCTTGCAGGATGAGATGCGAACGTTGCTCAAAAGTAAAGTGGACTTGCAGAAAGAGCGTAAAGCCCTTCTCTGGAAGATACTCGAGGACAAGGCTATATGGGATGCTCTGGAAGTTTCGTATGAAAAAGGGTATAATGTAGCATACAATATAGTTCAGGAGCACATAGACAAGAAAGGTTGATGTTATCATGAAATATTACATTAGGTTTAAGTCCAATGCTCGTATTCATGGGAATATGTTACACTTATCACACGCCGTTCGTGGAGGCTTGGAGTGACAGAAATATCCAGTATGGTAATTACACACGCAAAGGCTACTGTTGAGGAAATGGAAGACTCCTGGCACGGTGACATCGAGCTTGTCCTGAGCCAGCTTTACTCAAATGAGCTTGTTTATGAGTGTGCAGTCCTCAAGACCTGTAATCGTGTGGAGATATATGTGGTATCTTCAAAAGGTAGCAGTGTGCTTTTCCACTATGCAAAAGAGATGGGCGTTTCTGCAAAGATCGTGGAGTTCTATGACCATGATGAATCGTTAAGACATCTGCTCAGGCTTGCATGCGGTCTCGAATCGATGATAATCGGGGAGGACCAGATCCTCGGTCAGATCAAGGACTTTTTCCTGCTGGCCAAAGAGGCCGGAACTGTTGGGAAAGTGCTTAGTACTGCATTCAGCAAGGCGATCCAGGTGGGCAAGAGGGTTCGTACAGAGACCTTCATCAACAGGGGTGCAGTTTCCATTGCTTCGGCAGCGGTCGATCTTGCAGAAGATATCCTTAACGGTCTGAATGACAAGCATATTCTTGTGATCGGTACCGGTGAAATGGGCACATTGGTCACGAGAGCACTTTCACACCGGGATATGCATGTTATCTATCTTGCAAATCGTACTTACGAGAAGGCAAAGGACTTGGCCGAAGAACTTGGCGGGGAAGCTGTCATGTTCGACCAGCTGGAAAAATACGTCCGTGCTGCCGATGTGGTCATCAGTGCTACTTCTGCTCCTCATTATGTATTGAAGGATGATCTCGTGGCTAAAGTGATGGAAGGCCGTGAGAACGACCTTCTCCTCATAGATATCGCAAGTCCGAGAGATATCGATCCTGCGGTGGAGAAAATCCCGCATGTCATTCTCCGTAATATCGACGGTTTACGTGTCATTAATGAAAAGAATCTTCAGATGAGGATGGTGGAGGCCAAGAAGGCCGAGATCATCATTGATGATGAACTGGATATGTTGAAGGCTCAGTACAAACGCCAAAAGGCTGATGCTATCATCTCGGATCTTTATAGCCAGTCCCATGGTCTCAGGCATGACGAGATGGAGCATGCCATCAATAAACTGAGTGCCTACCATACCATTGGGGACATTGAGCGCAAGGTGCTTGAAGATCTCACGCATGCGATCACGAACAAGATCCTTGCAGAACCCACCAAGAAATTACGCAACGCAGCGGAATATGATGACGATAAGTTCCTTGATTCCGTATCTCGTTTATTTGATGTACGCCCAATTAAGAAGAACGATGGAATTACAAAATAAGAGTTGATACTAATGTTCCCACAGGTTAGAATGCGAAGGTTAAGAAGTGGTAAGATACGCGATCTGGTGCGGGAGACCTCACTTGGCGTAGATGACCTGATATATCCAATGTTCGTTGATGAGACCACTGATTCTTCCGTGGACATATCATCTATGCCCGGAGTACAGCGTTTACCGCTGGACAAAGTGGTAGATGATGCAAAGGAAGCAGCAGATCTCGGTATTCCGGCATTGGTACTTTTCGGCATTCCTAAGAGCAAGGACGCTGTCGGAACCTGTTCTTATGGTGAGGACGACATCGTACAACAGGCGGTCCGAAGCATCAAGGAAGACCTTGGTAAAGATATGGTGGTCATCACCGATGTCTGCATGTGTGAATATACCGATCACGGTCACTGTGGTATTGTCGATATGGAAACTGAGGAAGTACTAAATGACCCTACTCTTGATATTCTCGGCAAGATCGCCACGAGTCATGTTGAAGCCGGAGCGGACATAGTTGCACCGTCAGGCATGATGGATGGTATGATAGGTGCTATCCGTAATTCTCTCGATGAAAACCATTTTGAGAACACCCCTATCATGTCCTATGCTGCAAAATACACCTCGGCATTCTACGGTCCGTTCAGGGAGGCTGCTGATTCCGCTTTCCAGTTCGGTGATCGTTCAACGTACCAGATGGACCCTGCAAATTCAAATGAGGCTATCCGTGAAGCGGAACTGGACATCCTGGAAGGTGCGGACATCATTATGGTGAAACCTGCTCTTCCTTATCTTGATATTATCTATCGCATCAAGAATGAGTTCAAGATGCCTACTGCTGCGTACAATGTCAGTGGGGAATATTCCATGCTAAAAGCGGCAGCTGAAAAAGGCTGGCTTGACGAAAAGTTGGTCATGTATGAATCCCTCCTGTCCATCAAGCGTGCCGGTGCTGATATGATACTTACATACTTCGCAAAGGATCTCGCACGTATGCTTAAATGAGCTTTGTGGGTACAAATACGATATATTTCTAAGGAATACAAAATTTACAATTAAATATCAAATGGTGTTATCATGGTTACTTTAGACAAGTCCAAAGACCTATTCGACAAAGCAAGAGTGATCCTTCCAGGTGGGGTCAGCAGTCCGGTTCGTGCTATCAAACCATATCCGTTCTATACGGAATCTGCAAATGGTTGCCGTATAAAGGATATTGACGGGAACGAGTACATTGATTATTGTCTGGCATACGGCCCTAATATTCTGGGACATGCAAATCCTGTTATCAAACAGGCTATCATAGACCAGCTTGATAAAGGCTGGCTTTATGGAACGCCAACAGGTCTTGAAGTTACCCTTGCTGAAAAGATAGCTTCCCTTTATCCAAGCATTGACATGCTTAGATTTGTTTCCACAGGGACCGAAGCTACAATGAGTGCTCTCAGGGCTGCCCGTGGTTTTACCCGGAAGAACAAGTTCGTTAAGATCGAAGGGGGTTTCCATGGAGCCCATGACGCTGTCCTGGTCAAGGCAGGTTCAGGCGCAACTACACACGGTAAGCCGGATTCCCTTGGCATACCGGAAGATTTCACTAAGAACACCCTTCAAGTGGCTTACAATGATATCGAGGCAATGACAGAGGTCATCGAATCGAATCAGGACGATATGGCTGCTGTTATCATAGAGCCGGTATTGGGTAACATTGGTCCTATACTTCCAGAGGGTGACTATCTCAAGGAAGTGAGGAAGGTAACGGAAGAGAATGATGTTGTTCTTATATTCGATGAGGTCATCACCGGTTTCAGGCTTGCAATGGGCGGAGCACAGGAATATTTCGGTGTGACACCTGATATGACAACTCTTGGAAAGATAGTCGGAGGCGGCTTGCCTATCGGTGTTTTCGGTGGTAAACGTGAGATCCTCGATATGATCTCGCCATCAGGTTCAGTTTACCAGGCAGGTACGTTCAGTGGCAGTCCGGCATCCGTTGCAGCAGGTATTGCAGCGGTGGATATATTGGAAAAGGAGAAGGTCCATGAGAAACTCGAAGCTACAGGAAATATGCTTCGTGCCGGTCTTAATGACATAATCGCTGACAAAGGACTTGATTATCATGTTGGTGGTATTGCTTCCATGTTCAAGGTGTTCTTCGGTGACAAACCTCTGAATTACCAGGATGTACTGAAATGCGACAAGGAAGGTTACCTTCAGTTCTTCCATGACATGCTTGACAGTAATGTCTTCCTCCCACCGTCCCAGTTCGAGACGAACTTTTTGTCAACTGCACACACAGAAGCTGATCTCGAAACAACACTCGAAGCTTATGCAGCTAACTTGAAGTGAGGAGATGCCTAAGATGATACTCGGAACCCGCGGAAGTGCTCTGGCCATCGCCCAGGCTGACCTTGTTACAAAGATGCTTGAAGAGAAAGACCATGAACTTACAAGGAATGTTATCAAAACATCTGGTGATGTGTTCACGGACCGCCCGCTCCATGAAGTTGCCGGAGTAGGCGTGTTCGTACGCGAGCTCGATGACAGGATGATCGAAGGTGAAGTGGACATCGCGGTCCACTCCATGAAAGACCTTCCAACCGTAAGACCGCCTGAACTTGCTATTGCTGCGGTCCTGAAACGTGATTCTCCATACGATGTGCTTTTAACAGCAGACGGTTCCACTCTGGATGAGCTTCCGGATGGTGCTATCATCGGAACTACCTCCATGCGCAGAAGGGCGCAACTTCTCAGGTATCGGCCTGATCTTAACGTAGAGGACCTCCGGGGAAACATCAATACACGCATACAGAAGCTTAAAGCAGGTCAGTATGATGGTATACTGCTCGCAGAAGCGGGTCTTCAGCGTATGGGTTGGGAAATGGATGTGCAACGCCTTCCTGCCTCAAGCTTCTGTCCGTCTGCGAATCAGGGGACCATTGTGGTTGTCACAAGGGCCGATGATGAGGCCGAGAGGGCATGTTCTGCTTTGAACCATGAACGCTCAAGGATGGAGACGGAAGTGGAGCGCCTTCTTATTACGGAGGTTGAAGGCGGTTGCATCGTTCCTATTGGTTCCTTTGCACAGATGAACGAGGACGGAGACGAGATCCATGTGCTCGTGGAAGTGCTCGCAGTTGATGGTACACGTGAGATCCGTATTGAGGATGACATTCCTGTAAGGAACTATCGCGAACATGCTCAAAGTATTGGTAAGATGCTTGTGGAGATGGGCGGTAAAGAGCTTGTGCGGGAAGCGGTCTGCCAGATGTCCGGCTGCGATGATGAATAATTGATGATGGGAATTAGAAGCTTATGGTAACTATTACAGGTATTAATTTCAAGAATCCGACCATGCTCGCATCCGGTATAATGGGAACTACCGGTGCATCCCTGCTCCGCATTGCAGAATGTGGTGCAGGCGGGGTTGTGACCAAATCAATTGGACCTGAGCCCAAGGCAGGTCATCCGAATCCCAGCATGATCAAACTGGAATGCGGTTTTTTGAATGCCATGGGTCTTCCAAATCCTTCCTATAATGAATTTGATAACGAGATAAAGTTAGCTCGATCCGGCACTGATGTACCGGTGATAGCAAGCATCTTCGGTGGCAATGCCGAGGATTTTGTAAAGGTTGCAGAGGGGCTTGCCGATTCTGAACCGGCCGCTTTTGAGCTTAATGTGAGCTGTCCTCATGCGGAAGGTTATGGTGCCACTATAGGAACCGATACCTGCATGGTGGAATCAATTACAGCTGCTGTTTGTGATGCTGTGGACGTGCCGGTGTGGGTAAAACTTACTCCCAACGTGACCGATATCAAGGCCATAGGAAAAGCAGCACAGGACGGTGGTGCGGATGCAGTTGTGGCTATCAATACCCTTCGTGGTATGGCCATCGATATCAATTCCGGTTATCCTATACTGGGCAATCGCTTTGGAGGGCTTTCCGGCTCGGCTGTAAAACCGGTTGCAATAAAATGTGTCTATGATCTCTATGAAGCCCTCGCTATTCCTGTTATAGGGGTTGGCGGTGTTTCCACATGGGAAGATGCAGTGGAAATGATGATGGCAGGAGCAAGTGGTGTTCAGATAGGTTCAGCTGTCCATGAGAGTGTGGATATCTTTTCAGATATTGCATCAGGAATAGAGCTTTTCCTTCAGGACAAAGGGTACTCGGCTGTAGAAGATATTATTGGTCTGAGCCATAAGGTGATCTAATGAAACCAGTAGATGCAAAGATAGTTGAGATAGTCGAGGAATCCCCTTCCATAAGGACGTTCCGTTTCGATGTTTCCTTTGATGATGCCCTTCCGGGACAGTTCGTCATGGTCTGGGTACGTGGTGTGGATGAAGTTCCAATGGGTTCTTCATACCTGAACGGGATCACTGTGCAGAAGGTAGGAGATGCTACTTCCAAGCTTTTCGACATGAAGGTTGGCGATTCTGTGGGTCTGCGAGGACCGTTCGGTAAAGGTTTCACTTTGCCTAAAAAAGATGAGCACATACTGATAATCGCAGGCGGTGTTGGAGCTGCACCTCTGGGACCTCTTGCCGATTATGCATCGGAATGTGGTGCAAAGGTAACTACGATCCTTGGTTCAAGGGAATGTTACGAACTGGTCTTTGAGGATCGTTTCTCTTCAGCGGGTGAACTTCATATCACCACAGATGATGGCTCTGCCGGAACATGCGGTTTTGTTACTACAGTGCTTGCGGACATGGATGTTTCTGTATATGACAGGATATGTGTTTGCGGCCCTGAGATAATGATGGCCAATGTAATGAAAGTGTTACAGGAAAAGGATGCACTTGACCGCTCAGAGTTCAGTATGCACAGGTACTTCAAATGTGCGATCGGGGTTTGCGGCGCTTGCTGTATGGACCCTCAAGGTCTGAGGGTATGTAAGGATGGCCCGGTGCTAAACGGTTCCCTCCTTATTGATTCCGAACTGGGCGACCACAAAAGGAATTCCAGCAGTCAGAGAGTACGGGTCTGATAGACCCCGTAATCCTATTTTAGTGAGCTATCGTCCTTTCTTCCAGATGTTCTACTGTCCTGGAAAGCAATATGTTGAAAATGGACAGCAAATTACCTTCAAAGACCATCATCTCGATGTTGAAGTGTTCACTTGAAGGTGCATAAAGAGCTGCAATTTCCAGGTCATTTTCAGCCTCGTTCTTTATGGATTCGAAGGGCTGGTCCCAGTGTTCTGAATTCTTGTAAACAATAATGTTCTCAAGCATATTCTCATCAAGATACGTGCCTACCCAATTGAGCAATTGCTTCCTGTATTCATTTGAGATTCTACAGTTGTGCAAGTATGTCATTGCATAGGTCTTTGCTTCACTAGAGCTTTCTATACCATCAATTTCTATCATGGTTACCACCACCACTTTTAGCATTTTAAGGTACGATTTGAAATATCTGCAGAGACGATTGTACTATTTATACATTCTTTTCCACACAATATATACGTTTTTCTTCGGGAAGGAATTTTGGTGGTGGTTGGGTTAGGTGAGGGATATAAAAGGTTCGAATCTCAGCCCTTGCATAGCAAGTCGGAGATATATACAAAGAAAAATATGGCAACGGGGTTGAGTATTTAAATCACACAACCATCCAATAGGAACAAAAAGTATAGAACAAAAGTTTAGTAAAGGTACCAATACAGTAGTGCTATTACAAAAAAAACTACAATTAACATTTTGTTGAAATTCTTTTTATTCATTATTTTGTTTTGTGAAACTGGAACAGAACGGAATGAAGTTCCATGTGGAATGTATTCTAGTCTTTCTTTTTTCTTTATCAAGAGAATAACTTCTATTTACTCAATATTGTAATTCATAGATTGCAATTCATTTAAGTTAATTATGTCCATTGTTCATATATCTCTTTTAGCCACATAAACAGAGCTGCTGAACTCAATTGTTTTTCTTTTTCCAACAAAATGATAGCTTAACCCCCTGTTCGCCAAAATTCATAAAAGGCAAAAGGAAAGTTCTTGCCTTCATTTTAATATATAAGTATATCCAATACCTTTATTAAAAATGATTGCATATCTACTTACATGGGTAGCTGTAAAATTAATCTCTCAGGCGTAAAGATTCCAAAAGGGTATAGCAACAGGACCATCAGCTTATATTTCTGGGTGGGTCTTGTTTCTGCAATAGCCTTGAGGGTCATAATCATAGCCGACTACTACAATGATAATGTTGCACGCATGCTATTCTATCTCGGAGTTATGGGGTACATGGCATTTTTTGCTCACCGATATCGTATAGCAAAGCGCCGCACAAATGTCCTGAATTAACTTGAACTGCTTGACAAGATTGAAAAGCGTGAGGTACTTACAGAAAAGGATCTGGATGGACTGAAATACATTATATGGAGCCTTTCAGTTTCAAAAGAACGTTTGAACTATCTGCTCATCATCACCTTCTCGATAATTGCAATTGTGATCTCGATGATAATGGACATGAGATCTTTGCTATGAATATAGTATTTGAGTTAATACCAAGCATTGCATAGACCTGCTTTAAATTAATAAGCAGAAAGTTCACCCAGAACTTTCAATAATGCTATTGTTTGGAAAAATTTGGAGTATTTAGGTTAATTTTCAAGCAATAATTTTTGTTCTGATAAATCAAATAAAGTATATCCTTTTAACTTTTTTATGAAATCTCTATTTGAAACGTACCAAAATGATTTTATTTAGGGCAGATTATTATATTGTTATTCAACTAATCATATGGGTATATATGGTTATAGATCAACGAGTTCTAAAATAGGAGGGTTATCCATCAAAAACGTTACAATAATTACTATATTTTTACTTCTGCTTGTTTTTGGTTGTTTCAATTCAACTGCAACAGAAGTAACACTTGAACCATCAACTCAAATGCCTACAACCGGTGAAAGTTTCACAGTAGATGTCTTTGTATCACCTGATACTACAATTGCAGGATTACAGCTCGATCTCGAGTTTGACAGCTCCAAAATACAGGTAGACAGCGTATCTGAAGGCTTATTCTTTAGCCAGAATGGAGATCCAACATTTTTCAACGCCGGAAACATAGACAACAATGCAGGAACACTTTCAGGTGTTTACAGTTTGATAATGGGTTCTCCAGGCATCTTAGAACCTGAGTCAGTTGCAAGCATCACAATGAGTGTAAAAGAGCAGGCCACAGGCACATCAACAATTAGTCTGAAAAACGTGATAATAAGTGACTCATTAGGATCTGCCATAGAAGCCCTGGTTATAAATACGACTCTGACTATTAATGAAGCCCCTGTAGTTACATACAACCCGTACGATGAAAATAAGAACTGTATGATCGATATTGGTGAAGTGAATGCGGCAATCGATGACTACCGTTTACAGGGTTCAACATCGATTGCAGATGTTAGTGAACTGATAGATCTGTATCGTACAGGTAAGCCATATTGTTAAGAATTAATTGAGAGTGATTAATCTCTCAACCTCTATTTTTTTAAATGTCTTGAATTCTTTAACTAATGATAATGATAATTTTATGAATCTTATTCCATATTAGTGTACGAATTAATCCCGCTGACATACGACCAGTCCATTATTGCAGATGGTGAAGGGTACGAACATGAAAGACGAGATGAAATGGGATATTGATGTTTCAATATTGACTAATCAGTTCATTATGAAAGAACTGCTAAAAGTCCTGGGAATTGCAACTTTCTTCACAGTTGGCATCGTGCTTTTGATAACGCTTCCTTCTGTTCTCCGTGGTGACCTTCATTCCAACCGCAGTAATGCGCGAGATATGAAGTATGCCTTGATCTTGATAGGATCGATGTTCTTGCTAGGCGCTGTTCATATTCGCGTACTATGAGAATAATTACATGCTTTCCTACAAGATGGACAATAAGGGTGTAAGTACCATCACCAGAACAGAACAACGCAGCAGGAACAGTAAGTTGAACTTCCTGTTGGTGATCTTCGGGATCCTTGCCCGAAATCCCACGGCAGTAGGTGTAGGTTTTCTTGCACATTCCGGTCAGGATCATGATCTGAAATGGAAAAGTATTAAAAAGGCTACATTCTACTCTGCAAGCAGCAACATTACTGTTTCAGCCGGATACGGTGAAAAGGGTATCGTGTTCTGTACAAAGGAAAATTACGATAGTGTATCCGGGTTTGTAAGGGCGATGTGTAATGGATCCTGCCAGATCAGAGATGAATGAAAAGTAAGAGGTCTGAAGGGAGCTTATGTCAATTCTCTCTTCAATATCTTATGTGCAATATTTAGTTGCTTGAATTTCTCAGTGTCACCAGTTGGCTTATCTGGATGCAATTCTTTTGCCATATCCTTGTATTTTTTATTAATGACCTCAAAATCGATCTCATCATGAGCACATTCGAAAAACTCTCGCGCCTCTTTGCGCTTATCATGAACATCTTTATCTTCTTTGAACTCTAAAATAAAGTCGGACAGTGGTTTTTCCCCGGAAATGACCCTATTTGCTTCGATCTCAATTACCTTGGACAGGATATGAAGATTTTCTACATATTTATTTTGTAGGCCATGGGTGTAATGCATTCGATGTCCATCCTGGTACCAGGTTGCAGAAGCATGAGTTTTTTTCATCGCTAGACGTTCAAGAGGGACATCAATATCATTTTCATTAACACCTACCCTTCTTAAAGCCGTAACAATATTATTCTTGAATTGCATAGCTCTGCGATTACCAGCGTTCTTAATAATTACTGGGTCAATTTCATGTCCTTTTATTTTTATCATTTGATTCACTCATTTTCGTTTTTGAAGACTTCGTTAGTACTATGCTCCTTTATATAAAAATATGCATTTTCTGGAACAACTTTCTTCCTCATCTATGTTGAAATTGCGAAAAAACATGAGCGTTGCAGTCATAATTTAATGGAGTGGCAAATACCTGTGAAGTCAGGACAGTCTTCTTCTGTCGGGTCGGCTATCAAATTCACCTTATTCATATCATCAGGCATGGATTCATCACAATTGTGTGTCCGAATGTCAACTCTCATTTCATAGATAATTAAGCCTGAAAGGCTTTCCTGAATTTGCATTATGTTTCAGGTAAAGCAACTCCAATAGTATTAATTAACAAATTCACTTCCATCTCTTTAATTTTGGAATATTCTGTTGGCTCAGTTCCTTTGCTTCTTCCAAAGACATAACTCCCTCTTTATCTATTGCTTTTGAAGTTTGTTCGATCATTTCTTCCAGAGTAATATCAGGTTGTGTGAACTTCCCAGTCTGATAGCAATAGAGACAATATTCATCATTTTTTATCCCGTCGGCATTAGTTCCAAAATCTTCATCTTTCCCCAAAGGCATTCCGCAGCTCTGGCAGAAAACCATACCTTCGAATTCTTTCATATCCATGTTTTAACCCCACTCATTTAGTTGATCTTCATTGAATCTTTGAACAGTATTCTATATCAATGGCACAGTAGAATGATCTTGTCCATGTTTTATGGATCAATGGATCTTAACAACACTCTTCCCACATCTCCAACCTCAACAGATCGGAATCATCTCTTTTCCCCACATAAAAATGCTTAACAAGATCAACCGTTTTCTTCTTCCCAACAAGACGATAGATTGGCTCTCTTGCTTTAATCCCAATAACTATTCTTTCCTCTATATTCAACTTTATATTTCATCACAAAATTAAACTTAGCATTAACTTTCTTGAGTAAATAATATATGATATACAAAAATTAGCTAATTAGCCTTATATTAGATGAATTATAATTTGTATATAATAAGGGGGTACGTTTATGCAAAGATCAAATTTAGTTGCAGCAGCAGTAGCTGTAGTGGTTTTATTTTGTCTTGTGGGGGTAGGTCTTGTTTATGCCAGTTACTCTCAGCAGGAGAACTATGTGCAATCGACGTCTAATTTTAATGTATCTCAAGCCGTAGAGATCACGATGAAAGATCCGATTGCATCCGATTACATGTCACGTCACTTCAAAGAACCGGATTGGAGGGTAACCAGAACCACGTTTGTCCAGGAAACACCTTACGACCAGAATGGTACTGTTATGCAGGGAAACGATATTTGGAAAGTTGAGATCATGGAACGCAGCTGTTCTTGTCAGAAGATCAGCGATCTGTATGTTCTGGAAGGTTATGTCTCGGCAGATACCGGTGAAGTGCTGGAAATCTCAAAACAGATAGTTTCAGAGAGTGAATATGATAAACAGACATGTGCTACGACAGTATGCCACTAAATCGATATTGACCTTATTGATACTTCTGCTTGTCATTTCAAGCATTATGCCTGCTTCAGCAGCCCGATCAGACGAAGTGTTGGTTGAATATTTCTACGAGGATGGCTGCCTGAAATGCCAGCAAACATCTCCTGTCATAGATTCGGTGATCGGCAGGCTTGAAAGTATCAATTACACAAGTCAAAACGTAGCGACCTCCTACAGTATCATGAAAGGATACGGAGTATACACTGTTCCTGCTATTGTCATAAACAAGAGTACGGTTATCGCCTATTCCGATTACGATGGGGATGATGTATTACTTGAAAGCCTTCTGATAGAAGCTATTGAGAACGCACCGGTAATTCCTGCCAATGGTACTTTACCCTTAGCCAAAAATGTTGATGGAAGCGTTACTTCCTTTAAACTCTCACCGTTAATTGTATTGATCACAGGCCTGCTCGCCGGCTTCAATCCCTGCCTTCTCGCGGTGATGGCATTCTTGGCTTCGGTCACGATATCCTCCAACGGTGGAAAGAAAGAAATGCTGGTGGTCATCGGTGGTTTCTGCGCTGGTATATTCACCACTTACATGATATTCGGAATAAGTTTCCTGAAAGCCGTTACTATCTTCCCCGGATCAAGGGACTCCATCACATTGTTCATGACGGTGTTGATAGGGGTACTCGGTATCTGGCACATCTATGACGCATACCACCTCAAGTGTCACTCAAGATCGACCTTCAAAACACCGGGTTCAATAGTATCTTTTATGGATAGCATACACGGGAAGAATGCTCTTGCTCTATCGTTCTTTGCAGGCGGTTTATTCTCATTGGTCAAAGCTCCATGTGTAGGTGCAGTTTATCTTTCTATACTGGACATGTTAATAGCAAGGACAAATCTGCTGGAAGGAGCTGTATATCTCTTCCTCTACAATTTCGGAGTCGTGCTTCCGGTGTTAGGCCTGGGTGTATTTCTGGCGTTCGGGATGAGTCCTGAAACTATAATGCAATTCAGGGAGAAAAGACGCTCTGGGATAAGGTTTGTTACAGGTGTTGTATTGTTATTACTTGCTCTGCTCTTGTATTTCAATGTTATCTGAAAAGAGTTGGAGGTAGTTAGGTCTGCTTGACCTGTCTTCAACTTTCTATTTTGATTTAGCTTCCTATTCCCTTTTTTTGCAAGATCAACCATGCAACCAGAACCAGGGAACTACACCCAAGAGCGATCGATCCAAGTACGTGTATCTTGTCTGCCCATTCATGGGAGATGAGCCACATTCCAATGGCACCCATGGTGAAATATGTGAAGATGAGCAGAGAAGAAGCTGAACCCGCATATCTATCAACCTGTTCAAGCACAAGGTTGTTGCTAGGGGGACGGCTCAAACCGATCGAGAATGTAACGAGGAACATGGGAAGAGCAAAACCCCAGGGGCTTTGATGTTTGTTCATTATGAGGAAAAGTCCACCTAGTAAAATGCCTACAAAACCGAACGTCATCAGATGCTTTGAATTGATGGATCTTGTTAACCGAAGGCAAAAAAAGGATCCCATCATCAGGGCAAGGGCATTAAAGGCAAAAAAGTAGCTATATTTCTGTTCGGTCAGGCCGAATCCATTTATGTAGATGGCAGAAGAGCCTGCAATGAAGCTGTACATTGGAAAAAGAGTTGCTGAAACGATAAAGACCATGACAACATAGGATGGGTTTAGCATCAACCGGCCATAAGCATGCATGACCCTGGAAAGAGGGGCATTGGATGTATGGGGTAGAGTTTCTGGAAAGCGTATGACCCCAAAAAGCCCGATAACTCCCAGAAAACCCTGAATAATGAATATCCAGGGCCATGAAAGATTTACCAGTATCCAGCCGCCGAGGACCGGAGCCATCATTGGGGCAAGGGCCATGATGATCGCTATGTGAGCAAGGATCCTTTCTCTCTCCTTTCCAGAAAATATATCCTTGGTCATAGCCATGGACAATGATGAACTTGCTGCTGCTCCTGAAGCCTGAAGTATTCGAAAGATTATCAGCATTTGAGCACTGGTAGCAAGAGCACAGAGCACGCTTGCAAGTATGTACACACCAAGTCCAAAAAGCAAAGGGCGACGGCGGCCAAAACGGTCTGAGATCGGACCGTAGAAGAGAAGAAAGAACCCAAACGTGACAAAAAAACATATCAGGATCAGGTTAATATAAGCAAGGGAATGGTTCCAGGTCTCCGCAAGTAGCGGGATGGCTGGTAGGATCATGTCAGTCGAAAGTGCAGGAAATGCCGTTAGAAGTGCAAGGAGAGGCACTGAACCCTTTAACTTCCCATCTATGCTGCTTTCTCTTTGTTGAAATGACATTGTTACATCCTTTAACTTTATTTGTGGTCTATAGGTCTGATGGTGTTTGTTCTTCCTTTTAATATAAACAAGTAGCATCGAATATAAGCCCCCAATTTTATTTATATAATTATGGCTTCTAATGCTACATGGAGAACTACATGAAAAAAGCGATCTTCAGGGACCTGTTAATCTTTGTGCTAGCACTGATCGTGGCAGTACAATTCTGGGAAAACAACCTTTTGCTAACCTTTCTGATATTATCGATATATGGCATACGTGAATATTTCTGGTCTGAGAAAGGGGATAATATTGTATTTGTATCCGGTGTCATCATTGGATGTAGTGCAGAGTTCATCGGCACTTATCTCGGGGTCTGGACATACGCTGCTGCTTTTTTCTTTAACATCCCACTCTGGCTTCCATTTGCCTGGGGTCTGGTGTCAGTTATTATTATCAGAGTATCCCGTCCATTTGTCGGGGAATGATGCCCTTAAGAGTTGATTAATATCTCTCTGTCTCCTTTTTTCTTTTCCAACAATAACTGATTTAAACTATCATTTACGATGCTACTCCATGAACTGCTCTGGATCATCTGTAAAGATCCCTGAACTTATGATGGGTGTCAAGAATCGTGCAGCTCTGGCTGCGTGCAGGGACTATGCAGACGGGGTCTACTTCTCTATCGACAGGTTCAGTCTCAGGGCAAGGGCATGTGATATTACTCTTGATGGTCTCAACGATTTTATAGGGGATATCAAAGAGAATGACCTCAATGCTTATCTTGCGCTGAACACGGTTATCTATCCCGATGACATTGATGATCTTGATGTCGTTATCGATTCTGTAGCATCCTCGGATGTGGATGCTGTCATTGCGTGGGATCCGGCAGTTATTACAAAGGCAGTTGATGCCGGTCTGAGGGTTCACATATCTACTCAGGCGAATGTATCGAATTGGCAGACAGTGGAATTCTATGGTTCCCTGGGGGCTTCCCGGGTCGTTCTGGCAAGGGAGCTCAGTATGGAGAACATAAAGGAGATTCGCCGGAACACCGATATTGAGCTTGAGGTTTTCATTCATGGTGCCATGTGTCAGGCTATCTCAGGCAGGTGCTACCTTTCCGCTTATGTTCTCGGCAAGTCCGCTAATTGTGGTGAATGTTCCCAACCGTGCCGATGGGGTTGGAAACTTGTTGGTGAGGATGGCAGCGAGGTCGACCTTGAAGGGAAATATCTGTTAAGTGCAAGGGACCTGTGCATGATCGAACACATCCCTGAGCTGATCGATGCTGGTGTGGATGCTTTCAAGGTCGAAGGCAGGTTGAAGGATGCGAGATATACATCTACGGTATCCCGCTGTTATCGTGAAGCCCTCGATTCCTATTGTGATGGTTCGTACACACTTGAAAAAGCGAGGTCATGGAAAGAAGAGCTGGCTTCGGTCTTTAACCGTGGCTTTTCCACAGGGTTCTACTTCGGGGTACCCGGTCCGGATGGTATTTCCATCGAATCTGATATGAACGTATCAACTACCAAAAGACATGCTGTAGGCGTGGTTATCAATTATTTCCGGAAGAGTGGGGCGGCAGAAGTAAAGCTTCTAGAAACGGGTCTCGCTGTTGGAGACCACATTATCATCGAAGGCAAAAGTACATACTTTGAACAGGATGTCACTGAGATAAGGTCGGATGAAGGTCCTGTCCTATCTGCATCCTCAGGGGATGTCGTGGGAATTGCTGTCAAGGATAAGGTGCGTGAAAATGACAGGGTCTACAGGTTGGAGATCCCGGACTGAATCCTTTTTTTCAAAACATTTATAATCTTTAATATATTTATACATATTAATATTTCTATTTGAATTCTCGGGGTGTAAATATATGGATGAATTTATGCAGGCAGCAATAGATGAAGCGAGATCGGGACTTAATAGTGGTGGCATTCCCATTGGTTCGGTTCTTGTAAGGGATGATCTAATTATCGGTAAGGGTCACAATTTACGTGTCCAACAGGATGATCCAATGGCACATGCTGAAATTTCATGCCTCAGGGATGCCGGACGGGTTGGGAGCTATCGCGATTCAATTCTTTATTCCACTTTGATGCCCTGCTATCTTTGTGCCGGTGCTGTAGTACAATTTGGCATAAAAAAGGTAATTGTTGGCGAATCCAGGACCTTCTCAGGAGCAAGGGAATTTATGGAATCCCATGGGGTTGAAGTGGTCGACCTTGACCTTGATGAATGTGTGGCAATGATGGATGATTTTATCAGTAAAGAGCCGGAACTCTGGAACGAAGATATTGGAAAATGATCTTAACATGATCTGCTATGGTGTTCGGTGTAGTATCCTGCCCCGGTATGTCATTTAGTGGATCTGGTTCGCAGAGATCTATTGTAGTGATCATGCTGAAATTTAAAATGGCTGCAAACGAATAAATATCTTGCATTCTATTTTTTAATGATCACAGTCAATAGCTCCTGATATTTCTATCAGAAAATGTATAGTCGTTGTTTCAACCAATTTTTTAGTAATGTAGGATGAGTATTATATGGCAGCCCCAATTGCAGAAGAACTTGCAAAAAAGCAGCAAGCAATAAGTGTTGCAGAATTCTTTGAGAAGAACCGGCAGATTCTTGGTTTTGACTCTGCTCCGCGTAGTCTTATAACTACCGTAAAAGAAGCAGTGGACAATTCCCTTGATGCATGTGAGGAAGCAGAGATCCTTCCTGATATCTTGCTTCATATCGAGCGTGTCGGAAAGGATAATGTAAGTGTTATAGTAGAGGACAATGGTCCTGGTATCGTTAAAGAGCAAATACCCAAGGTATTTGCCAAGTTGCTCTACGGCTCACGTTTCCATGCACTGAAACAAAGCCGGGGTCAACAGGGTATTGGTATTTCAGCTTCTGTCCTTTATGCACAATTGACATCAGGTCATCCGACAAGTGTCATTTCCAAGATCGGTCCGGATTCCCCTGCGCATCACTATGAAGTAATGATAAATACCAGTACCAATGACCCTGAGATCCTTCTTGATGAGGTGATCGACTGGGATAGGCCGCATGGTACTCGTGTGGAGCTGGAAATGGAAGCGTCTTATGTAAAGGGACGCAGACAGTCCATCTATGAATATCTGAAGGCAACTGCTATCGTTAATCCTCATGCACGGCTCACTTTGATAGAGCCGGATGGCAATGAGGTCATATTTGATAGGGCTACCGACAAGCTTCCAATTCCTGCAAAGGAAATATTGCCGCATCCTCATGGAATTGAGCTTGGTACTCTCATGAAGATGCTGCGCTACACCGACCGCCAGAAATTAGCTCCGTTCTTACGCTATTCGTTCTCCAAGATAGGTCTGCTTACAGCCGAGGAGATCTGCAAGGCAGCGGGACTTGATACGGAGATGGTACCTTCGGAGCTTACAAGGGACCAGACAAAGAAATTACTGGATGCCTTCAAAAAAGTGAAGATCATGGCGCCACCGACGGATTGTCTTTCTCCTATTGGTGAGGAACTCATCTACAAAGGTCTTGAAAAGGAGTTCAATGTTGATTTCATTGCAACGACCACTCGTAGCCCTTCTGTATTTTCAGGCAATCCTTTCGTTGTGGAGGTCGGTATCGCATACGGTGGTGGTCTCCAGAAAGATGATCGTATTGATATCATGAGATTTGCAAACCGTGTTCCCTTGCTTTATCAACAGGGTGGATGTGCCTCGACCCATGCTGTCGAAGGCATCAAGTGGAAACAGTATGGTCTGAACCAGCCCGGAGGCGGAATGCCCTCAGGTCCGGTTGTCCTGCTTATCCATGTGGCTTCTACGAACGTACCGTTCACATCAGAATCCAAGGATGCCATTGCTGATATTCCTGAGATAAGGGATGAGGTGGAACTTGCAATTAAAGAGGTCTCGAGGAAGATGAACCGTTATCTGAATCGACAGGTCTCACTTAAGAAAAGGCGTGAGAAGGAGATCATCATCACTAAGGTATTGCCTAAGATGGCCCAGAAACTTGCGGATACACTTGAGCGTGATCTTCCGGACATCAATCCGGTAGTCGCAAAGGTAATGGGTAATCTTCTTGTTATGCGCAATGTGGAACATGGGGCTAACGGGGATGCAGCGGTCACAATTAAAGTGAAGAATTTTGGCAGTAAGCTTACGGAGTTCAAGCTGCACGATATGCTTCCTTATGAGATAAGTGATGTATCGCCAGAACCAAAGGTGATCTCCATGGGCAGTGATTTTGATTATGTATGGGCTATGAAGGTTTCTCCTGAAGGCTCTAAAGCGATAACATATTCGTTGAGTTCCATGAGCGAGGACGAGATAAAGAGGCTACCTCAATTGATCGTTGAAGGTCTGGATGAAGAGCTGGTCACAGGTGCGAAAGCTATCAAAGGGTTGATCTGAAATGGTAGATACTATTAATTCCAATTACACAGAGCAGAAAAAACAGAACGACCATCTGGCAAAGAACAGGCTGATGGGCTTAGCAGAGGGGCTGTACGACCAGTTCATTGATGAGACCGTTCCAAACGTGTCTATATCCAGCCGTACCAAGAACAATATCGAATACAGTAATGAGAGTGATGTGTGGGTATATGGTGATAAGGAAACCCAAAGGACCGCAAAAACGGTCAAAGGGGCTTTCCAGTTGCTTAAGACCGTACATTCCATCGATTTCCTTGTGAAGAACCATCTGGCACAGGACCGTGGTTCGACCTTAAGGGAGCTGTACTATATCTCCGAGAACTGGGATATTGCTAAATTCCGCGAGCAGGCGGAGAGCAATCGCCTCATTGAAGACCTTGAGATCATCACGTCCCTTCAGAGGGAATATTTCCATATGCGTCCTGAAGAAGATGGTGCGACAATGTTCGGTCCGATAAGGATACGAGAGGAGACCAAACGTGGCTCCCGTATCATTCACTGTCAGGAAGATATCGGTGAAAGTGGCTATCAGATCCCTTTCAATGTGGAGAACATCGAGTTCCTTGACCACGATGCCAAGTTCATCATTGCCATAGAGACTGGTGGTATGTATGCAAGGCTTATTGAGAACGGCTTTGATGAGAAGTACAATGCTATACTTGTACACCTGAAAGGACAGCCTGCAAGGTCAACACGCCGTCTTATCAAGAGGATGAACGAGGAGCTTGGTATCCCTGTCGTTGTCTTCACTGATGGCGATCCCTGGTCTTACAGGATCTTCGCTTCAGTCGCATACGGTGCTATCAAGAGTGCCCATCTTTCAGAGTTCATGGCAACCCCAGCTGCAAAGTTCATTGGTGTTCAGCCAACGGATATCGTTGAGTATGAGCTTTCAACCGATAAGCTGACTGACAAGGATATTGATGCTCTCAGAAGTGAGCTTACAGATCCGAGGTTCGCAAACGATTACTGGAAAGAGCAGATAAGCTTACAGCTTAGTATCAAGAAAAAGGCGGAACAACAAGCTTTTGCCGGAAAGGGTCTTGATTTTGTAACTGATACGTACCTGCCGAACAGGTTGAGTGAGATGGATATTATATGATCCTCTCATATTTTTTTTGAAAATAATTAGGATCTGCGCCCCCCTCAAATTGACTAAAACACAATTTTGACATACTTGTCAATTTTGTGTGTCAATAAAGAAAATGGCGAACAGAAAAAATAATATAACTCTTATGCCTAATTTATTGCTTAGGTGGGGATGGATTTTAAATACATCAAAGATCTCAGCAATATAGAAATTAGCAAAATAATACTAATACTGCTCCTAATTGGCTCAATGTTGCTTGCAGGGGGATGTATAGATTCAAAAGAACCCGATCAGCAGATCGGTGAATTGAATTTTATTCTAGTGCCTGAAAAGACACAGGTACAGGAAGGTGAAATTTTCAAAATTCACTTGATGTTAACAAACGTTGGTAACAAAACTATCAATGTGTGGAAGATGGAAGAACAAGTGAGTTATGATATTAATTTCTTATTTCCAAATGGTTCTAAAGTGCCATATGAATGTGGAGTAATTTCAAGAGTGCCTTTAAATAATGATGATCTTGTTGAACTCCATCCTGGTCAATCTCTTAATGCTACCTTTAATTCAAAGTGTTGGAACTTGGATAATGGCGAGTATATACTTAATGCCGTATATCACACTTCAAGGGGTGAATCAATTACAAAACCTTACTGGATTGGAATGGCAGAATCCAATAACTTCACCATAGATGTCGTGAATGGGAAAGAACCCATTGAATTGGCAGTTGAAGATGTCGATAATACTACGGGGAAAATAAATATTGCTGTAAGTGGTGAACTTGAATTCTTAAGCTATGAAGATCTGAGCGATCGGTCTGATATAATTTTAATAGGTACGGTCAAGGAAGTACTTCCAAGTAAATGGAACACTGCTGACGGAATGAGGCCAACCGATGATATCTATGATCTGGGTTGGCATGATGTTCTCTATACTGATGTCATTATCAGTGTGGGTGGCTATCTCAAAAATCCATTGCCAGAAAAAGAAGTTATAGTTAGAATACAGGGTGGAAGTGACGGTTACGTTTCCATAGATGCGGAGGATGAAGCATCTTTTTCTCCCCTGGAAAGGGTTTTCCTTTACCTGAATAATGACACATGGACTGATACCAAAGATTTTGGTCCGGAACACTTTGTGGTCACTGGTGCTTCACAGGGCAAATTTACGCTGACCGATGATGGACGAGTTACTCAGTTCGATAGATCCCTTACTTTGGACGAACTTCTGGAGACTATCTGATCGATGTAATATTAACCGGATGAAATTGTATGCTTTCATCCACTTATACTTCATTTATGTGTGCTGATCAGTAGGGGCTAAATTATTATGACTGCATGAGCTTCCCTTAAAAAAGATGTAGAAAAGAATGTATAAGAAAAAAATAGAGGTTTTAGAGTGTCCTGCCTTTCAGGATCTTCTCTATGACAGGCTTGTTCTGAAGACCGTCTGTCATCCTTGCTTTGTCTATCCACATATCAGAAGCGGACTGTAATCCTGCTGACTTGTGTGGCATATACTCGATGCCATCAAGGGCAGGTAGTTCATTGCTTAAGGATGGTGGAATGTGAAGGCCAAGGTTCGTTTCCCCGACAGTGTGGAGCATTTCCTTGTTTTTGAACTCAGGGTTTTTTGCTGTTGATTCCTTTTCTTCCATGGGTGTGGATTAGTTTGCTAAGTACTAAAACGTTTCTCAATGGAATGACAAGTTATATGTAATCCATTAAATCTAATACACACAAAAACCATTATTCCCAAAAGGAGACTAATTTATTGACAACTGTTCTCGGTATAGAAGGCACAGCCTGGAATTTAAGCGCAGCAATTGTTGACGAAGATGATGTTATAGCAGAGGTGACTGAGACATATCGCCCAAAGACCGGAGGTATTCATCCAAGGGAAGCTGCACAGCATCATGCTTTGCATGCATCGAATGTCATTGAAAGATTACTGAAGGAATATAGGGATAAAGGTCATTCTCCTGAAAATATAGATGCTATTGCATTCTCACAGGGGCCGGGTTTGGGGGCATGTCTGAGGACAGTTGCGACATCTGCAAGGGCGCTGGCATTGTCGCTGGATATTCCGCTTGTGGGTGTGAACCACTGTATAGGGCATGTTGAGATCGGACGCTGGAAAACACCGGCAGTTAACCCTGTGGTGCTGTATGTCAGTGGCGGGAATTCGCAGGTGCTTGCCCACAGGGCTGGCAAGTATAGGATATTCGGGGAAACCCTTGATATCGGCATAGGGAATGCCCTCGATAAATTTGCAAGGGGCGCAGGGCTGACCCATCCGGGTGGTCCCAAGGTGGAAGAGTATGCCAGGAAAGCTACTAATTATGTGAAAATGCCATATGTTGTAAAGGGTATGGATTTCTCATTTTCAGGGCTATCCACGGCTGCAACGGATGCTTTGAAGGATAATTCTCTTGAAGATGTCTGTTATTCTTTCCAGGAGAATGCTTTTGCAATGCTTGTGGAGGTGACCGAGCGTGCACTGGCCCATACTGGTAAGAGCGAAGTGCTTCTTGCAGGGGGTGTGGGTGCGAACATGCGGCTTCGTGAGATGCTTGATCTCATGTGTGAGGACAGGGGTGCGAGCTTCTACGTGCCTGAAAAACGTTTCATGGGTGACAATGGTGCCATGATAGCTTATACAGGTCTGTTGATGTTCAATTCAGGGACCACTTTACCGATCGAAAGTTCTCATGTGGACCCGAGCTTCAGGCCGGATACTGTCGATGTGACCTGGATAACTGATGAACAGGAGGTTCTGTGATGTATCTTCAAAGCGGAGCTGAAGCTGTGGTTTCCCTTAAAGACGGTTATATCATCAAGGACCGTATCCCCAAAAGATACAGGGTTGCGGAACTCGACGAGAGGATACGCAAGGAAAGGACGCGTGCAGAAGCTCGATTGATGTCAGATGCAAGGCGTTGTGGAGTACCTACTCCGATAATACATGATATTTATGATTTTACCATCGAAATGGAATATATCGATGGCAAACCTGTAAAATATGTTATTGATGAAACGATGTGTAAGCTTATGGGCAAGCTTATCGGAAGGCTTCACAGTGGTGGTATCATCCATGGGGATCTGACAACTTCCAATATGCTTTACAGTGGTGATCGTATCTACCTTATCGATTTCGGGCTCGCATATGTGGATGGATCGGTCGAATCGAGGGGTGTTGATATCCATGTTCTGTTCCAGACACTTGAGAGCACACATTCGGATCATGAGGAATTGATTAAGGCCTTCAGCCGTGGTTACAGGATAACCCTTGATATGGCGGATGAAGTGCTGGATAGAGTTAAAGAGATTGAAAAGAGGGGTCGTTATGCGTGAAATGGTATTTGTGACAGGAAATAAAGGTAAGTTCAGTGAGGCAAAAGAGATACTTGCAGCCAAGGACATTGAACTTATTCAGAATAAGGGTGGCTATCCTGAACTTCAGGAAGACGAACTTGAACCTATAGCTGCATATGGTGCAAAATACTGTGCTGAAAAGTTAAAACATCCTGTAATGGTGGATGACTCGGGTCTTTTCATCAATGCACTGAATGGTTTTCCGGGTCCTTATTCCGCATTCGTGGAAGAAAATCTTGGTAATCAGAGGGTCTTAAAGCTCATGGAAGATGAGACTGAACGGGGTGCTGTTTTTAAGTCGGTCATCGGCTATTGCGAACCCGGGGGGGAACCTGTGACCTTTACCGGTACCGTCGAAGGTGAGATCGCCTACGAAGAGCGTGGAAGTGGTGGCTTTGGTTACGACCCTATCTTCGATTATAAAGGTCAGACGTTCGGCGAGCTTGGTACCGAGGAAAAAAATAAGATGTCTCATCGCAAAAGGGCATTGGACAAGTTCTTCGCCTGGCTTGACTGAACCCATGATACTGCAATTTATAGGTGGATGATATGAACTCCCTTCAACGCTTCTTAGCTGATACTCGGGGTGTTGACACTATACCGTTGAAGATGGTGTTCTATCTTTCAATTGCAGGCATGATAATACTGATGACCGCATTTTCGTGGAACAACATTTTTCCTGTGATCGATGATGCTCATGTGGACAAACAACTCGAGGATGTTGGACTCGTTATTTCATCTATTCAGAATGGTTATGCCAGGGATATCTCAAGTAATGATGTTGCAGGCATTATGGGTGTCCTTGATCTTTCATTGCCGGAACATGTGGAATATGTCTCATTCGGTGTCGATCCTGATCCGGATATGGATGGTAATCTTACCAATACGGCATGGGCATTGGAAAAGAACACCATTCTTTGTAGCTATTCCGAAGGTTTCAAAACACGTGTTCATATCGATGGTGACGCTATAGAGTTCAGGAAAGGGATCTCCAATGACGGAGGCGTTTGGGTCATTGATGATGACGGCTCTGCTTCAGGTCATGACAAGGGTGTCGTGCTCGAAGGGCCGATCTCAGGGGAATTCGTATTCGAACTTGTGTTCGTAGAAGGTGAGGGCAAATACACCCTCACCCACTTTTAATAACCGTTTTACTCGATAAAGCGCACAGAGTTCTCAAGCACTTTCTTTGCCTGTGACTCAGTTAGTCCTGCACCCATGGCGATCTTGAGTGCAGTCTCTTTTGTGATGAGATCTTCCGGACTGTGGGTGTCCGTATTGACCACCATGGTCGCACCAACTTCTGTTCCGAGCCTTGCAACGTGTCCGTTCGTTCTGTTGTGACCGTTCCTTGCGGTTATCTCAAGGCAGGTCCCATTGTCGGCAGCCATCTGTGCTTCTTCCTCGGTGATAAAACCGGGGTGTGCAAGAATATCAACATCCTCACAGGCAATTGCTGCAGCGTTCGTACCAGGTGCAACAGGTTCCACCGGGCTTTCTCCGTGAACGACAACTATCTCTGCTCCAAGTTCCCTTGCCATCTTTGCAAGAGACGCTATCTTATCAGGGTGTACGTGTGTTATCTCAACTCCGGGGATAATTCTGATGTCCATGACCTCTTCCATGTATTTTGCTTTCTTGATGCATGAGAGTATGTGTTCCACGTTGGTAAGATCAGCATGGTCTGTAATCCCGATGCCTCTGTATCCAAAAGTAACAGCTCTTCGTACAAGTTCACTTGGAATAAGTTCTCCATCACTGAAAATGGTGTGTGTGTGTAGGTCGATCATGTACTCACCTGGGATTTTTATTGTATGAATTATGAATTAATTTTTGTTTTTAATGTCCTGTTCATATGAATCGTTTGTGTACGAACAGTATTCTTATCAATGTTTATATAAGGTTTGCTGACAAAACTTAAATTGTTAATTATCAGATAATTATCTATATTTCTATTACTCTCCGAATTGACCAGAAGTTTTTGGGAAGGCTGAACAAATTGACAAGAATTCGAAGATTGGTTCTGGATGTATTAAAACCCCATCATCCCTCTACTATCGAACTGGCTGGAAAGTTGAGTGTTGTTGATGGTGTTACGGGTGTGAATATAGGTCTGTATGAGGTTGACCAGAGGACAGAGAACATCAAGATCACCATCGAAGGTGATAATATTGAATATGAAGTGGTAAAAAAGGAGATCGAAAAACTTGGAGCGGTCATTCACAGCATAGATGAGGTCGCTGCCGGCTCGCTCCTTGTGGAAGAAGTGGAAACCCTTCAGGATCGCTGAAGGATATCACCTTATTCTTCATTCTTCTTTTTTTGATCCATCAGGCGCATAACGTCCAATGACAATTGCAAAAGCAAATTCCGGTTTAACGTCTACTATCTTTATACGGACGTTCTCTCCTTTTTTAACTTCGTCCTGCATAAAAACGACAAAGTCTTCAACAAAGGCTATACCGTTCCCTTTTGCTCCTATCTTCTTGATGGTGACATCGAACTTATCATCGATCTTCAAGGGGGCTGTAAGGAATTTCTTACCGATGACATAGATCTCTGCACTCTCTGGCCTTGAGGCTTTTGGTGAGAACGCACGGGTGTACGTGAAACTGTCGCGAACTTTGTCCATGTATTCTTTGAACATATCACCCTGAAATACTTTCACAATAAAATGTCCCTTTGGTTTAAGGATCTTCTTTGCACATTCAAGGGCAGATGTGGTAAGGTCGATGGAACGTGCATGGTCAAGGCTCCAGTTGCCTGAAAGGTTTGGTGCAGCATCACATATAACTACATCAACGCCTCCTTCACCTACCAGTTCTATTATCTTTTTGATCGTTTCGTCAGATGTGATATCTCCTTTGATGGTCTCCACACCTTCGATCTCCTTTATGCGGCGAAGGTCAACTCCTACTATCTTTCCGCCGGAGATCTTCTTGGCGACTTCCAACCATCCTCCTGGAGCGGCACCCAGGTCCACGATAGTATCGCCTTCTTTGATCACTTCATGTTTTTCATTGATCTGGAAAAGCTTGTAGGCTGCCCTTGAGCGGTAGCCTTCATCTTTCGCTCTCCAATAATAAGTATCTCTTCTATCCCTTGCCATGTCTATCTGACCTCTCATCGCATGCAAACATCAAATATCTTGTGCTGTACCAAGGGAATCGATCTGTTTGCTAAGTGCTAATATGTCGTTCTCCATATCTGCAATACCGCCTTCGAGCCATGAATCATAATCGTAGTAAACATTCAGAAGCTCGCTGTATTGACGTTCAAGTGTCGGAATGTCCAGACTACCTTCCACATTCTCTGAACATTTGTCTATATTGTTCTTTAGTTTCGTGAATCTTGCTTTTAGTCTTTCGGAATTCTTTCGTGTGAGCTTTTTCGAATCAATTTCGCACCTGTCCGGTTTCAGTATGGCTATTACTTCGCTGAGTTCGAATGGATGTTCAGGAAATGGATCCGGTCCAAGGATATAGAATTCCCTGCCCTTTTCCACATTCTCCGAATATATGTCTATATTGTGCCTGAGTTCCATGAGTCTTGCTTTTAGCCTTTCGGAATATCTCTGTGTGAGCTTTTCCGAATCAATTTCGCGCTTGTCAAGTTTCAGTATATCTAATACTTCGCTGAGTTCGAACGGATACTCAGGAAATGCATTAGGCCCAAGGATATAGAACTCCACGTCCTCTTCACATTTGTCATATTCTTCACTTAGCTCTTCTGAAGAGATGGTCTCAAGAAGATGTTCTAAAACAGCCTTTTCACACATTATCTCAATTTCTTCATGCAAAGGCTCATCTTCATCCCTTTCATAGGCAAGCTCTTTCACAACATTGATCACTTCTTCATGAGTTGCTGCACCAAGGGCACCTACGATCCCTTCGAGTTCTTCCGGCTCTATCATGTGAACATCTCTCATAATCTATAACGACGGCAACTAAAAATACTTCTCAGAATATTGTCGGTGTCATGTTTTTCTATCCTTGCATCAATGTTCCTTTCCATCAGCGGTATCTCGATATTCATCTCATCCACTATGTGGTCGGCAAGGACAATATCGCCGCAGAGGAACATCATATCGATGTCTACCACAGAACTTGCAAGCAGATCTTTCAGTGCACTTCTGACCTTATCTGCGTGGTGTGCAATATCTTCATCCCGAAGCCTCTCAAACCGTCTCTGGCTAAATCCGCCTTTTGTGTGTTTTGCCTTGACACTGCTTCTTATGACCATGTCCTCATCAAAGACGGTCTTATCTGATGTTATTCCTATAAGCGATTCTCCTGCATGGGCTGCAAGTACACAGACGGTCATTTCCCGGTCCAACAGCTTTGTAAGTGGTCCTACATTGAACGAGCCGGCGATCTCCACTAAACTTTCGGTTATAGGTATGGGGGGTACTATTACCTCACATACCATCTTCATATTGTCGTAGAACAGTGCATATCCTGTATTGGAATTTATCTTTTTGAGCAACTGCAATGTATCCTGGTCGAGATATTTTGTGAGTTTTCCCTGTATCACGTTGGCCTGTACCTGTTCATATGTCATGTATGCAGTGATGAACGGATCGTTGCCGGAAGTTATGGATGCTAACCTTTCGATGTAAGGTTCGAAAGACGATGGTGTTATCTCTTCAATAAGGGTAAATGAGTTCTCATTCGTTCCTTTGTTCCTGAGCTCTTCAAGTTCGTAAGTAAGTGTCTCTATACGTACATCAGCCTCATTCAGCTTCTGTTCAGCTTCCTGTTTTGCGGCAATGGCCTTTTTTGTGTTGGTTTCGTTCTTTTCAAGTCGATTTTTGTCGATTTCCATCTCAAGTAGATGTGACTGTAGCTTCTCTATCTCATTCTCCAACTTCTCTTTTCCTGAATACCGGCTGAAAAGGGAGTTCAGGTTCTCCACCACTTTTTTCTTATCATCCATTTGACTCAAGTTAAGTTCTCCATAAATAAAAAATCTGTCATATATCCTTAAAACATTCAGTAAGGTACTTATTACTAGAATACAAATCCTGTCTGATGAATACCTCACGCCATCCTACCATGTGGATAAAGGGGCAGAAAAGTGCCTCTCTTTCCGGAAAGACGATAGTTCTTGCAGTAACAGGCAGTATAGGTGCAGTAAGGGTCATAGAACTTGCACGTGAACTCATTCGTAATGGTGCAGATGTCTATGGTGTGATGAGCGAGGCTGCACAGCATATAATCCATAAGGATGCGCTGCACTATGCAACAGGACATGAAGTGATCACTGACCTTGCCGGTGAGGTCGAACATGTGAAGTTCTGTGGTGCTGAAGGTTGTGCCGATCTTCTACTGATAGCACCGGCAACTGCCAACACTATTGGTAAGATGGCAGTTGGAGTGGATGACACTCCTGTAACTACTTTTGCGACCACGGCCATAGGTTCCGGTATTTCGGTAATAGTTGTACCTGCTATGCATAATTCCATGTATGAACATCCGGCAGTGATGGAAAACATCGATAAGCTAAAGAGCTGGGATATTTCATTTGTTGGTCCTCATCTCAGTGAGGGTGTGGCAAAGATAGCATCGAATGATCAGATAGTGCTTGCTGCGGAGCGTGTTCTTGGGGATAGTGTCCTTTCAGGTAAAAAGGTGCTAATTACGAGTGGAGCGACAGCAGAATCCATTGATCCTATCAGAATTGTCACCAATCGTTCTTCAGGTGTCACTGGCAGAGAGATCGCACTGGAATTCTATCGCAGGGGTGCAGATGTTACTGTGGTCCATAGGGGCAATCTCGAGTTTGATGGTATCAGCGAGATACTGGTGGAGAATGCCGGTCAGATGGTGGATGCTACATTAAAGGAACTTGAGCACGATTATGATATGCTTATCAGTGCGGCAGCGATATCTGATTATACCATTGATGCCAGGGATGATAAGATCAAGTCCGGTGGTGATCTGTCATTGAAGTTCAGGAGCACCCGTAAACTTATACGTGAGGTGCGTGATGCTTATCCAGATATCTCTGTAATTGGGTTCAAGGCAGAGGCATACATTTCTGAAGATGAGCTTATTGCCCGGGCAAAAGATTCGATGAAGGATGCGGATCTGGACATGGTCGTGGCCAATGAGGTCGGTACCAGCGGCATGGGTACAATTGAGAACGATGTCTACATAATACCTGCTGAGAATGGTGAGATCACTCATGTCAGTGGGAGCAAAAGACTGATAGCTGAAGCATTGGCGGGTAATATAGAAGATATGTTGACCAAAAGGGAATTAAATGTCCACTGAGGGTCCTGTTGGAAGGGCTTTTGCTCCGGGACATATTACCGGTTTTTTTGAGATCCACGATGACCCTCTGCCTCAAAAGCGCGGTTCTACCGGCTGCGGTCTTGTTCTTGATGGGGGTATTGAGACCACAGTTTCTGAAAGTATGGATAGGACGGAAATCATCCTTGATGGTATCCCTGTGTTAGCAGAGACCACGAGGGCTGTTGTGGAACAATTAGTTGATTTCCCGGTCAAGGTCAGTTGTACCTCCTCTATTCCGATCGGGTGTGGTTTTGGTGCTTCCGCCGCAGGTGCGCTGAGCGTGGCCTATGCATTGAACGAAGCCTTCTCTCTGGATCTTACTTCTAATCAGTTGTTAGAGACCGCTCATATTGCAGAGGTCACGAATGGAAGTGGGATGGGTGATGTTGAAGGTCAGTCACAGGGTGGGATTCCCATCCGTCTGTCTGCAGGCTGTCCTCCGCATGGTAAGCTTGACAGGGTCCCCTCTCCTCCTTTCGAGATCATCTGTGTTGTGTTGGGTGAACTCTCCACCGGTTCTATTCTTGAGGACAGTGCTATTATGCGTGAGATCAATTCTGCTGGCAGGGAAGCTTTGCGCTCGTTGCTTTCAAGGCCTACGCTGGAGAATTTCATGGAACTCTCGAAACAGTTCACATTAAGATGCGGGCTTTTCAGTGACTGCTTGTTGGATGCTATGGAAGCTGTGGGTGCTATTGGTGGTATGCCATCACAGGCAATGCTGGGGAACACTATTTTTGCGATTTCAGGAAAGGCTTCGAGAGAGGAAGTGATGGGATCCCTTAAGGAGTTCGGTGATGTCATTACCTACAATGTTGGTTCTTGTAATCTCCTTCCTTTGGATATTTGATCTCAGTACTTTCTGTTCGCAACATTGAAGAAGACCTAACAACTATCGGTGTATATATTATAATTCAGTTTTATTCTATAAAAAAGGAGCAAAGATTATGGTAATGGAAGATGATTGGGATCCCAAAGGCCCAAAAAGTACTAAAGACCCACAGATGCCGGAGATAAATATCCCTCCGATGGTGGCAAACATCCTTCGTGGTGGTGCAATAGTTCTTGTGATATTGCTTATCTTTTCGGCAGTGTTCGGATCTATATTCGTTTCAATTGGTGCAGGACAGGTCGGAGTGAAGTTCAGTCAGTTCGGTGGTGTAATGGATGATGAACTTGGTGAAGGTTTGCATATTGTACCTCCCTGGGTAAGCGTTACAAAGTATTCTGTCCGGAGTGAGATGTATACAATGAGTGCCAAAGCTGCAGAAGGTGAAGTTGTCGGAGATGACCAGATAAATGCATTGACCATTGAGGGATTGACACTTGGGCTTGATATATCTGTCAGGTACAGGCTTGTTGCAGATGATGCAAGCGTTGTTCATTCTAAACTGGGTACTGCTTATGCACAGAAGATCATCAGACCTACTATCAAATCAGTTATAAGGGAAGTTGTTTCCGGTCAAACTGCCATGGCCATATATGGTGAGCAAAGGGACCTTGTGGCTACTGAAATGCAGTTGGAGATGGAAAAGGCTCTAGTTGCCGATGGTATAATAGTTGAAGAGGTTCTGCTCAGGAATGTCCAGCTTCCAACAAAGATCGCTGATGCTATTGAATCCAAGCTTCAGGCGGATCAGGATGCTCAGAGGATGATCTTCGTGAAACAGAAAGAGCAGCTCGAAGCTGAAAGAAGGATCATCGAAGCTAATGGTATCGCCAATGCTACGATCGTTGAGGCAACCGGTGAGGCAGAAGCTCTGCGTCTGGTCAATCAAGAACTTGCAAAGAACCCGAAGCTTATCAACTACAAGTACATACAGATGCTTGAGAGTCAGGAAGTGCAGACCTTGATAGTACCTTCGGACCAGGGAATTATCCTTGATGCTACTGCCTAAGATATGTGGTAAGTATGAGTGATATTCCTAAAGATCACCCTCGCTACGCTTCCCTTATGACAAGGGAGCGTATAGTCGAGGGTGTAGATATTGGAATTACCAGTCAACAGGGACTGGTTGCACAGGGCAGAGGTGAGTGTTTCGACTATCTTGTTGGTGAGAGGACCACCACCTCTGCTTTTCTGGCAGAGAAAGTAGCTGTCTGTATGCTTCTTCTTGCTGAGCGTCCTATCCTTTCTGTTAATGGAAATGCTGCGGCCCTTGTGCCGGAGTTCCTTGTGGAGTTTTCTGAACTTGTCGATGCTCCGCTTGAAGTGAATCTGTTCCACCGCAGTGATGAACGCGTGGAGCGTATAATCTCTCATCTTAAACAAAAGGGTGCTTCTGAGGTGCTTGGTGGGAAGGGGGATGCAAGGCTTTCTCTGGACCATGGCCGAGGGATCGTGGACTCGGATGGTATTTACAATGCGGATGTCGTGCTTGTACCTCTTGAGGATGGTGACCGATGTCAGAAACTTGTTGATATGGGTAAGACCGTTATCGCCATAGACCTGAATCCGATGTCACGTACGTCCCGGGCCGCAAGTGTGACCATTGTTGATAATGTTGTCAGGGCGCTTGCAAATATGGCCGGACTTGCGATCGAACTAAAAAAGCTTGATCTTCTTGAGCTTCAGAAAATAGTGGACGAGTATGACAATGGCAGGATATTGTCAGAAGCTGTTCTTGAGATACGTGACATGCTCGATGGTATGATCACTGATATGTGAGGTTTGTATGGTCCTTATTGAAAGAACACGTAAGTTCGTTGCGGATGTGCTTGCAGATGAGCCAAGTTCTCATGAGATGTCTCACATTGAACGTGTGGAATCCACTTGTATGGTGATACAGAGTGAGGAAGGTGGTGACCTTCAGGTCATACGTCTTGCAGCTTTGCTCCATGATGTGGGTGTGGTGAAAGAGCATCGTGAAGGTGGCGACCATGCTGCTCATAGTGCTGAGATGGCGTATGATCTTCTCATGAAGGAAGGCGTTGAGCTGTCGGTCGTCGATCATGTCGTTTCCTGCATCCGTACACACCGGTTCAGTCGGGGGCACAAGGCCGAATCGCTCGAAGGGCAGATATTGCAGGATGCCGATCGTATCGATGCTCTTGGAGCTATCGGGATATTCAGGGCGGTAATGTCAATGGGTGCTTTGCGTAGCTTGAAACATTCCAGCGGGGTCGAGAAAAGTTCATCACGGAATGCTTATGCAGCAGATCCTCTGGATGGCTTTGCTGAATATATGGAAATGAAACCTTTTAAAATAATGGATGGCTTAAACACTACGACTGCAAAGACGATTGCAGCGGACAGGCTCAGGATAATGCATCAATACCTTGATGCACTTGAGGCCGAAACATCGAACAAGTAACAGGTATAGTGATCATATGGCGGATATTATAATTAAGAATGGTTATGTTCTGACAATGGACCCTGAGTTAGGGGACCTTAAAAACGGGGTTGTGGTTATAGACGATGGCAGTATAGTCGAGGTTGCCGAGTCAACTGAAGCTACAGCAGATACTGTTATCGATGCACGTGGCGGCGTCGTTATGCCGGGTTTTGTTAATACTCATACCCATGCAGGAATGACGCTTTTCAGGGGTTATGCAGATGATCTTCCGCTTGCGTCCTGGCTTCAGGACCACATCTGGCCGGCAGAAGCTGAGCTTACTGCATCAGACGTGGTCGCAGGTACGAACCTTGCATGTCTGGAAATGATCAAAAGCGGAACCGTGGCCTTTGCAGATATGTACTTCTTCATGGAAGAGGTCGGTACGGTCGTGGAGTCTTCAGGCCTAAGGGCCGCTCTTTCCTATGGTATGATCGAACTGGGGGATGCTGAAAAGGGGAAGAACGAACTTAAGAAAGGTAAAGGGTTTGTGAACGAGTGGAACGGGAAGGCGGACGGAAGGATCTCTGCAATGTATGGTCCGCATGCACCCAATACCTGTTCAAAGGAATTCCTCATTAAAGTAAAAGAACAGGCTGTCGCAGATAATGCTAAGATACATATTCATGTGCTTGAGACCGAGGCTGAACTTAACCAGATGAAGGAGCAGTACGGCATGTGTTCTGTTAATATGCTGGATAGTATCGATTTCCTTGGACCTGATGTTCTTGCAGCACATTGTGTCTGGCTCTCTGATGGGGACATGGACATCCTGGCCAACAATAATGTCAATATCTCACATAATCCGGTGAGCAATATGAAGCTGGCATCAGGTGTCGCACCGGTGACGAAGTTACTTGATAGGGGGGCAAATGTCTGTCTTGGTACTGATGGTTGTGCTTCCAATAATAATCTCGATATGTTCGATGAGATGAAAACTGCCACATTGTTGCAAAAGGTGGATACAATGGACCCAACTGCACTTCCTGCGAGGAAGGTGCTTGAGATGGCCACTGTCAGTGGGGCAAATGCACTTGATATTAAGAGTGGGATGTTGAGGAAAGGTTATAATGCAGATGTTATAATTGTTGACATGAACCGATCACACCTGACTCCGTTGTTCGATGTACCTTCACAATTGGTATATTCGGCAGGTGGGAGTGACGTGAGGACTTCTATTGTTAATGGTAAGCTTCTTATGGATGATCATAAGGTGCTTTGCATGGACGAGCAGAAGATCATCGATGATGCTAAAGAGGCGGCTTCCGATCTGGTGGCAAGGGTCGATGCCAAGAACTGATACGGTCCGTTTTGTTATACAATATTTGAATTTATACTGGAGATATAAATATGAGTGATAAAGATCTGATAGAATCCGGTGATATGAAGATCGGGTGGGTGCGCAGTCACATGCCTGTACTTTCTATCATTCGTGAGAACTTCGAACGTGAACAGCCTTTGAAAGGACATAAGATCGCAATGGCGTTGCATGTCGAAGCAAAGACAGCTGCTCTTGTGGAGGCACTTGCCCTCGGTGGCGCTGAAGTGGCTATTACAGGTTGTAATCCGTTGAGCACACAGGATGATGTTTCAGTAGCTCTCAATACGCGTGATAATATCAAATGCTATGCAAAGTATGATTGCTGCAGTGATGAATATTATGAGGCTATCAATAAAGTGCTTGATATGAAACCTGATATCACTATTGATGATGGTGCAGACCTTATCTTCAAGCTTCATACCGAGCGCACAGATCTGCTCTCTGGACTCCTTGGTGGCTGTGAGGAGACCACTACCGGTATTCACAGGCTTAAGGCAATGGAGAATGATGGTGCCTTGAAGATGCCTGTTGTTGCGGTAAACGATGCAATGACAAAATTCCTTTTCGATAATAGGTATGGTACAGGTCAGTCATCATGGGATGGTATCATGAGGACCACCAATCTTCTGGTTGCTGGAAAGACCGTCGTTATCGGTGGATATGGCTGGTGTGGTAAGGGTGCTTCCCTGCGTGCTTCAGGACTTGGTGCGGATGTCATTGTGACAGAGATCGACCCTATTCGTGCACTCGAGGCTCGTATGGATGGTCACCGGGTCATGTCCATGACCGAGGCTGCAAAGTATGGTGATATATTCGTCACAACTACGGGTAATGTCGATATCCTTTCAAAGAAGCACTTTGAAGTAATGAAAGATGGTGCAATTCTTGCAAATTCAGGTCACTTCAATGTGGAGATCAATCTTGAGGAGCTGACTGCCATGGCCAGTTCTGTAAGGACGGTCAGGAAAAATATCAAGGAGTACAATGTTGCGGGTAAGAGAATCAACGTTCTTGCAGATGGCAGACTTGTAAATCTTGCAGCAGGCGATGGTCATCCTGCAGAGGTCATGGATATGAGCTTTGCAAATCAGGCGCTTTGTGTCAAATATATTGCTGAGACCAAACTTGAGAATGGTGTACATCCTGTGCCTCATGATCTTGATATGTATGTTGCCGAATTGAAATTGAAATCAATGGGCATTGAAATTGATAAACTTGAACCTCATCAGACCGAATATATGGAAGGATGGGAGTGCGGGACATAATTGTCCTGTAATTATTTTTTTTAATTGTTTTTTCTTTTTATTGTTTTGATCAGTATGTTCAAAATTTAAAATTTCAGTGTATATATCTTCTTTTTTGATACATTCAAGTCATTTGTTGGTGCTTTTCGGGGTCAAAGCTTATATAATGAGAGGCATATAATGGAAATCCCGAGAATGCAATATTCTAACTCTCTTTGCGGTTATTGGTGCAACTTTATCTGTAAGTTGTTATTCAGGCTGAATAGTACTTTGCAAAGATCTGGTTAGTGCGTTATCGGTCTGATATATGCGCTTGATGTTGATAAGGGCCGAATGTTCAATAATTCCATATGAAAATGGGTTAACTTTGTAAAAAGTGAAAATAATCCTATAAATATGTATTGATAATTTCATACCTCTTTCATTTATATTTCAATATGTATTTTGTATTTGTGGATCAAGTATGTTCACTCCAAAAATATACGCAACGTGCAATAGGAATGCTTATATACTAGTGTTCCCTTGTTACCTCGCTGTATGACGTGGCATTTATGGTGCCAGTGCAGTAGTCGCCGTGGGCTTGTAGCTTAGTCAGGCAGAGCGTCTGGCTTTTAACCAGACGGTCTAGGGTTCAAATCCCTACAAGCCCGCCAGCAATTCATGGATATATTGCTTGCATATTTTTTAGGAGGAGTAAATTTGAGTAAGTTCAGCCTGCTTGACCACGAATTAATCCCCCATCATGAAGTTATGGATGAGGATGATCTGAAAACTGTCCTGGCACATTATAATGTTGAAAGGGAACAGTTACCTAAGTTGAAAGTAACAGATCCTATCGCACTTGAAATTGGTGCGGAGCCTGGCAATGTTGTGAAGGTTATTCGCAAAAGCCAGACTGCAGGTGAAGCACTGTATTACAGATATGTAATAGAGTGAAACGAGGTTTTAATATTTGAAATATCTTGTTTATTCTTTATCCACTTATTTTGGTTGCTTTTTAATGCATTGTTTCGAGGGTGCATTCGACCGAGTTGATACTGTGACTGCCTATATGGTCGCAGTGACCGTTAATTCCACTAATTTTTCTTTCTAAAATCCAATTAATTAAAAGAGGGTGCTATCATCGCGTTAGACACGAGCGTATTATCAGAAGCCTATTTCACAAAGGACAAGATTGTGCAGCATCACATTGACTCTTATAACAAGTTTGTCAAACATGGTCTTCAAAAGATCATTAATGAACAAGGTATTATCGAGACCGATCTCGAGGATATCTATGTCAAACTTGGTAAGATAAGGGTGGAACATCCAGTAGTAAAGGAAGCAGATGGTGCAATTGAGAAATTGTATCCAAACGAGGCAAGGTTGCGTAACCTTTCTTATTCTGCTCCTCTTTTCCTGGAAATGTCTGTTGTACAGAATGGTGAGGAAGGAGAGCCAAGGGAGGCAAAGGTCGGCCAGCTTCCTGTAATGATCAAATCGGAGATCTGTAACCTTGTTGGTATAAACGATGCCGAAATGATCCAACATGGTGAGGATCCGCTTGATCCTGGGGGATATTTCATTGTAAATGGTACTGAACGTGTCGTGATGACACTTGAGGACCTTGCCCCTAACAAGATCCTTACTGAGCTCGGTGAGCGGTACGGTGACTCCATCGAAGTTTCAAAGGTGTTCTCTCAGAGGAGAGGTTACAGGGCACTGGTAGTTGTGGAAAGAGGCAGGAAATCCCTTCTGGAGATCTCATTCCCATCTATATCCGGACGTGTCAACTTCATTACATTGATGCGTGCTCTGGGTGTTGAGACCGATGAAGATGTCGCAAAGATCGTCTCGACTGATCCTGAGATAATGAAGTTCATGTTCGAGAACCTCGAAGAGGCAGAGGTCTTCACAATAGAAGATGCTATTGAGAAGATCGGTGGTCGTGTGGCTTCCGGGCAGGCAAGGGAATACCAGATGAAGCGTGCGAACTATGTGATCGACCGTTATCTTCTTCCACACCTTGGCAACGATCCTGCTGACAGGATACCAAAGGCACATTTCCTTGGTAGGATGGCAGAGTCATGTTTCGAGCTTGCTCTTAAAAGGCGCTCAGATGATGATAAGGATCACTACTCCAACAAGAGGCTTAAGTTGACCGGTGACCTTATGGAAGATCTTTTCAGGGTAGCTTTCAACCGTCTTGCACGTGATGTAAAATACCAGCTTGAAAGGGCTAACATGAGGAACAGGGAATTGAACGTAGCGACACTTGTGCGTGCGGATGTTCTTACAGACCGTCTTCAGCACCCCCTTGCCACAGGTAACTGGGTAGGCGGTAGAAGTGGTGTTTCTCAGTTGCTTGACCGCACGGATTACATCTCAACTCTTTCTCACTTAAGGCGTGTCATTTCTCCACTTTCAAGGGCGCAGCCTCACTTTGAGGCTCGTGATCTGCATCCTACTCAATGGGGACGCCTTTGTCCTTCAGAGACTCCCGAAGGTCCTAATTGTGGTCTGGTGAAGAACTTTGCCCAGATGGTCGAGCTTTCTACTGGTATAGAGGATAAGGAAGTTGTTAAGAATGTCATTTACGGACTTGGTGTAACTCCTGTGGAGATCTATGTTCCGGAAATTATCTTGGAATTGGCTGCTGATGTGGATTATGAGGAAGACTTGGAATTGACTCCTCATGATGAGGGCGAAGAACCTGCTGTCAAGGTCGAAACCGAAACCAAGGTAGAGTCTGAGCCCAACGTTGTTGATTATCATAAGTACATGGATGAAAATGCCGATCCCGTGGGCGGCGATGAGACGGAGGTGCAAGAATGACTGAAGCAAAAGTCTTCCTCGATGGAGAATTTATCGGAACTAACGATGATCCGGTAGAGCTTGTCGAGAGTATAAGGGGGCAGCGCCGCAGTGGTATGTTGCCTGATCAGTTGAATGTAACTCTTTATGAGGATATTCACGAAGTAATCATAAGCTCTGATATGGGTCGTGCAAGAAGGCCTGCCCTCGTTGTCAAAGATGGTGTTCCGCTGATCACTGAGGAACATATCGAAAAGCTCCGAGACGGCGAGATCTCGTTCCGTGATATTCTGGATATGGGTTTTGTTGAATATCTAGATGCTGAGGAGGAAGAGAATGTGTTCATTGGTCTTTATGAAAAGGACCTTACTCCTAAACACACCCATCTTGAGATCGACCCCTCCCTAATGCTTGGTATCTGTACTGGTATGGTCCCATATCCGGAGCATAATGCTTCTCCGAGGAACACCATGGGTGCAGCTATGATCAAGCAGTGTATCGGGGTTTCTTCATCCAACCTGAAACTTAGGCCTGATACACGTGCGCATGTGCTTCACTATCCGCAGAAGGCAATGACGCGTACTCAGACTTGTGATGCTATCCATTTCGATGACCGTCCGGCTGGACAGAACTTCGTTGTCGCTGTCATGTCCTACGAAGGGCATAATATTGAGGATGCACTGGTTTTCAATAAAGGTTCCATTGAGAGGGGTCTTGGAAGAAGCCACTTCCTGAGAACCTTTGAAGGTGAAGAACGCCGTTATCCTGGTGGCCAGGAAGACAAGTTCGAGATCCCTGATTCTGAGTTCAGAGGTGCCCGCAGTGCAGATGCATATGCAAACCTCGATATTGATGGTCTTGTGAACCCTGAGACAGTTGTAGGTCCAAATGATGTGCTTATCGGCAAGACGAGTCCTCCAAGGTTCCTTGAAGAGCAGTCTGACTTTGGTATAGCCATTGAACAGCGCAGGGAAAGTGCAATTACGATGCGCTCGAACGAGAAAGGTATCGTTGATACTGTTATTCTTACTGAGTCTATCAATGGTACAAGGCTTGCAAAGGTGAAGATAAGGGATGAAAGGATCCCTGAGATCGGTGACAAGTTCGCATCAAGGCACGGTCAGAAGGGAGTTATCGGTTTGATAGTTCCATATCATGATATGCCATTTACAGAACTGGGTATGGTCCCTGATCTTGTTATTAATCCTCACGCGATCCCTTCACGTATGACCGTTGCCCACGTTCTGGAAATGATCGGTGGGAAACTTGGTTCAATTGAAGGTCGGCGTATGAGGGGTACTGCATTCTCCGGTGATAAGGAGGATGGTATCCGTGCAGGGCTTCAGAGTAATGGTTTCTCGCACACAGGAAAAGAGGTGTTCAGTGATGGGGTTACCGGTAAGAAGATCCAGGCAGATGTTTTCGTTGGTGTTATCCTTTACCAGAAGCTTCACCACATGGTCGCATCAAAGATCCATGCAAGGTCCAGAGGTCCTGTGCAGGTATTGACCCGTCAGCCAACTGAGGGACGTGCTCGTGAAGGAGGTCTTAGGTTTGGTGAAATGGAAAGAGATGTACTGATCGGACACGGTGCTGCGATGACCTTGAAGGAAAGGCTTCTCGATGAGTCTGATAAGGTCGTAGAACTCGTATGTGGACACTGTGGTATGGTGGCAACCTTTGACAGGACACGTAATATCAGATACTGTTCGAACTGTGGTGCTGAAACGGACATTCACCCGGTGGAAATGAGCTATGCGTTCAAGTTGCTTCTTGATGAGATTAAATCCCTTGGGGTTGCTCCAAGACTTAGACTTGATGATGCGGTGTGATAATAATGCAGATGGACAATATGGTACCTTCAATACCAAAGAGGATCGGTGCGATCAAATTCGGTTTGATCTCTCCGCGCGAAGTACGTAAAATGAGCGTTACATCGATCATAACTGCGGATACCTATGATGATGACGGTTATCCGATAGACATGGGTCTTATGGACCTGCGTCTTGGTGTGATCGATCCTGGACTTAAATGTAAGTCTTGTGGAAGCCGTGCTGGTGAATGCCCTGGTCACTTCGGGCATATCGAACTTGTGGCACCTGTTATCCACGTTGGTTTCAATAAGATCCTTCGTAAGATCTTACGTTCGGTCTGTTGCAAGTGCAGTTCTCTTCTGCTTGAGGAAGGCAAGAAGAGGGACTTCCTTGAACAGCTGGCCAAGCAGAAGGGCATGGGTCACCTTCCTGATGATGTTATCAATAATGTCTTCAAGGAAGCAAGGAAGTCAAAGACCTGCCCTTACTGTAATGAGGAACAGCTCGATATAAAGTTCGAGAAGCCAAGTGAGTATATTGAGAATGGTCATAAGCTGACCCCTACCGAGATAAGGGACAGGTTCGAGAACATCTCAGATGATGATGTCCGTGTAATGGGGATGAACCCTGATACTGCCCGTCCTGAATGGATGATCCTTACAGTTCTTCCGGTACCTCCGGTCACTGTGAGGCCATCCATCACGCTTGAATCCGGTCAGCGCAGTGAGGATGATCTGACCCACAAGCTAGTGGACATCATTCGTATCAACCAGCGTTTCCAGGAAAACAGGGATGCTGGTGCTCCTCAGCTTATCATTGAGGACCTTTGGGAGCTTTTGCAATATCACCTTACAACTTATTTCGATAATGAGGTTTCAGGTGTACCTCCTGCCAGACACAGGTCAGGAAGGCCGCTGAAGACATTGACCCAGCGTCTTAAGGGTAAGGAAGGACGTTTCAGAGGAAGTCTGTCAGGTAAGCGTGTGAACTTCTCAGCACGTACTGTGGTATCTCCTGATCCCAACCTTAGTATCAATGAAGTCGGTGTTCCCCTTTCTATTGCACAACATATGACAATTCCTGTAAGGGTCATTTCAAAGAACCTTGATCTTATGCGTGAATATGTTCGCCGTGGACGCGAAGTTCATCCGGGTGCGAATTATGTTATCCGTGAAGATGAACGTCGTATCAAGGTCACTGATCTCAACAAAGAAGAACTTCTTGAGAAGCTCGAGCCTGGATGGACCATTGAAAGGCAGATGCAGGATGGAGATATCGTGCTGTTCAACAGGCAGCCTTCACTGCACAAGATGAGTATCATGGCTCATCGCGTAAAGGTACTCCCTAATAAGACATTCAAGCTCAATCCTGCTGTATGTCCGCCATATAATGCTGATTTTGACGGTGATGAGATGAACATGCACGTTCTTCAGACCGAAGAATCACGTGCAGAGGCCAGTATCCTTATGCAGGTTCAGGAAAACATCCTTTCCCCGCGTTTCGGTGGTCCTATCATCGGTGGTATCCACGATCACATTTCCGGTCTGTTCCTTTTGACAAGGACTCAAAATTTCATTAGTAAGAACGATGCATTGGAGCTTCTCCGCAAGTCTGAATTGCGTGAACTTCCAGAGCCTAGGGGACATCATGAAGATGGTGAGCCTTACTGGGATGGAAAGCAGATCTTCAGTCAGATCCTTCCTAAGGGACTTAATGTCGAGTTCCCTGCGCAGGTATGCTTCAAGTGTGATACCTGTAAGAAAGGGGACTGTGAGTACGATGCTTATGTTGTCATCGAAGATGGTGAGCTTATCAAAGGTACTATCGATGAGCAGGCTATAGGTGCGTTCAAAGGGCGTGTTCTTGATAAGGTCGTTAAAGAATTCGGTACCACTGCAGGTGCACAGTTCGTAGATGATTTCACAAGGCTTGCTATCAGAGGTGTTATGCACACAGGTCTGAGCTTTGGTATCAGTGATGAGGATATTCCGTTAGAGGCCAAGGAAGGCATTGCTGTAAGGCTAAAGGATGCTGAAAATGAGGTCGCTGAACTTGTTCAGGCTTATGAGGCCAAGGAACTTGAAGCTTTGCCGGGCAGGACCCTTGATGAGACCATTGAAATGAGGATCATGCAGACCCTGGGTAAAGCCAGGGATGATACTGGTGGAATGGCTGATAAGAGTCTTGGTCTTGAGAACTCTGCGGTTATAATGGCAAGGTCTGGTGCTCGTGGTTCTATTTTGAACTTGACCCAGATGGCGGCTTGTGTAGGTCAGCAGGCGGTTCGTGGTGAGCGTATCAGGAGAGGATATGCAGATAGGACCCTCCCTCATTTCGATAAGGGTGACCTTGGTGCAGATGCTCACGGTTTCGTGAAGGCAAGTTACAAGAGCGGATTGAATCCTACTGAGTATTTCTTCCACGCAATTGGTGGCCGTGAAGGTCTTGTGGATACTGCGGTCCGTACTTCTCAGTCAGGTTACCTTCAGAGGCGTCTTGTGAATGCGCTGCAGGACCTTGAGGTTCAGTATGATGGTTCTGTGCGTGAGACGAGAGGTGTCATTGTACAATTCAAGTATGGTGAAGATGGTATCGACTCCACAAAGAGTGATTATAGTAAGCCTGAGGCAATACACCGTGTTGTCAGGTCTGTTACAGGTAAGGATGTGGTATAATGTCCATCAGTGAAGCTACTATCGATTCTATGATAAGCGGTCTTCCGCTTCCAAAGACGACACTTGCTACGTTAAGAAAGGATGTAGTGGATGTCGGTGTTACAAAAAAAGAAATGGAAGAGATCATCGTACGTGTCATGGCAGACTATGACTATGCATGTGTTGAGCCCTGTGAGGCGGTAGGTGTGGTCTCTGCACAGTCCATTGGTGAACCTGGTACTCAGATGACCATGCGTACTTTCCACTACGCTGGTGTGGCTGAGATCAACGTTACGTTGGGTTTGCCACGTCTTATCGAGATCGTGGATGCAAGGAAGACTCCCAGTACTCCTATGATGACCGTTGCTCTTGTCAAAGAGCATGCTGCAGACAGGGAATTCGCAAGGAAGGTCGCATGGGAGATCGAAGCTACTCATATCGAGCATCTGGCGGACGTTACGACCGATCTTGCTAACATGAACCTTATCCTAGATCTTAACGAGAAGATGCTTTTGCAGAGGGGCATTGATGTTGATGCCATTGCTGAGAAACTCGCAGAGGGTCTTAAAGTAAATGTAAAGATCCCCAGTGAGGTTGCAAATCAGATCATTGTGATCCCGAAGGAACCTTTATACAGGGATCTGCTCCAGCTTGCCAAGAACATTCATGGTATCACTTTGAAAGGTATTGAGGGTATCAAGAGGGTAGTTATCAGAAAAGATGGCGATGAATACACTCTTTACACTGAAGGCTCAATGCTTAAGGAAATTCTCGATGTCGAAGGTATAGACCTTTCAAGGACCTCTACTAACAATATTGGTGAGATCTATGAAGTGTTCGGCATTGAGGCTGCTCGTTTTGCCATTATTAAGGAAGCCAGTGACACTCTGCGTGAGCAGGGTCTTACTGTGGATATCCGCCACCTCATGCTTGTGTCGGACATCATGACCTGTGATGGAGAGGTAAAGCAGATCGGTCGTCACGGTATTTCCGGTGAGAAGGCCAGTGTGTTTGCCCGTGCAGCGTTCGAGGTTACTGTTAATCACTTGCTTGATGCTGGTATGCGCGGTGACATCGATGAACTTAATGGTGTTACTGAGAACATTATCGTCGGTCAGCCGATCAAGCTCGGTACTGGTGATGTTCACCTGGTTGCAAGAAATCCTCTCAAAGACCTTTAAGAGCATTGGGTTGCAACCAGAAAGTAGATATAAGGATTCAGATATTAGAATACAAATCTCAAATTGACAATATGGATGGGTTGATGTAAAATGGATATTAATATTGATAAAGCACTTATCAAAGTTATCAGGACAGGTACTGTCATCATGGGCGCGAACCGCACTATTGAGGCAGCAGTTAAAAACGAAGCAAAGATGGTAGTTCTTGCATCCAACTGCCCTGCAAACATAAGAGAACAGATCGAGGCAACCAGCGTACCTATTTTAGATTATGCTGGTACAGGTGTCGATCTCGGTCCTGCATGTGGTAAGCCATTTACCATTGCTACCATGGCGATCATGGATGCAGGCGAATCCGATATACTTGCAGGGATCTAATTCAGGAGTTGTATTATTTGGGCGAGATCAGACTTTCAACAGAATGTATCAGATATATTGCACTGTTTGAAAGTGTGACTCACGCTTCTATTAAGGATTGCATTATCGATGATGATAGGGTCATTTATGTCGTAAATACTGGTGACATGGGTGCAGCTATTGGGAAATGTGGGGATAATCTCAATCGGGTGAAAAAATCCGTTGACAAACACATTGAACTCATCGAATATTCGGCCGAACCGGTTACATTTATAAAGAATGCTTTCGGTACTGTGTCTGTTAAGTCCGTCAGGATATCCAGTAAAGGCGATAAGAAAATTGCCTATGTGGATGTGGCAGCAAATAAAAAAGGGCTTGCTATAGGGCGTAATGGAAGCAATATCGATAAGATAAAAAGGGTGGTAGGTCGCCATCACTATGTCGATGATGTTATCTTACAGTGAACTTTTGTTCACACAAATGATCTAATTCAACTGATTTATTTACGAAAATTTACGGAAAATTAATTGGGAGGATAATATATGCCAAATGGAAAGTATGCAGCTCACAGACTTCAGCAGGTTCGCAAAGATGCTAGGTGGAAAGATACCAACTACAGCAGGCGTACCTTAGGTCTGGATATTAAATCTGACCCTCTAAGTGGTGCGCCACAGGGTCGTGGAATAGTTCTTGAGAAGGTGGGTGTCGAGGCAAAACAGCCTAACTCCGCTATCAGGAAATGTGTTAGGATCCAGTTGATCAAAAACGGTCGTCAGGCAACAGCTTTCTGTCCTGGTGATGGTGCTATCAATTTTATTGATGAGCACGATGAAGTGACCGTAGAAAGAATAGGTGGCCGTATGGGTGGTGCAATGGGTGATATTCCTGGCGTGCGCTTCAAGGTCATTGCTGTGAACAATGTATCATTGAGAGAAATGGTCATTGGCAGAAAGGAAAAACCAAGGAGATAATTCCATGTACAAGTTATTCGGAAAGTGGGACCTTACAGAGGTCGAAGTTGCTGACGGTGGTATCAAGAGATATGTCAACCTCGATCCTGTTATCGTGCCACATACATCAGGTAAACATGCAAGGCAGCAGTTCAACAAGTCCGACATTACGATCGTCGAGCGTCTTGTGAACAATGTAATGCGTAATGCACAGAACACTGGTAAGAAGCAGATTGCTCTTCGTATCGTGGATGAGGCTTTTGACATCGTTAACTCGAAGACAAAGAAGAATCCTGTTCAGGTTCTCGTAGAAGCTATTTCACATGCAGGTCCAAGGGAAGAAGTTGTCAGGCTTAAATACGGTGGTATCTCTGTACCAAAGGCAGTTGACACAGCTCCACAGAGGCGTGTTGACCATGCATTGAGAAATATCTCAATAGGTTCTAATCAGGCAGCTTTCAAATCAAAGCGCTCTGCAGCAGAATGCCTTGCATCCGAGCTCATCGCAGCTTCTAACCGTGATGCAAAGTGCTTCTCCATCAACAGAAAGGATGGAAAGGAAAGAGTCGCAAAGGCAGCACGTTAATCGTGTTCCTTTTTTATTTTATATAATATTCAATTGTAGGTTTTATCATGGGACGAAGGAAGAAAATGGTTGAGCGTGTTACAACGCTGATGAGCAATCCAGTAATGATCAGGAACATCGGTATTGTAGCTCACATCGATCACGGAAAAACAACTCTTTCAGATAACCTCCTCGCAGGCGCTGGGATGATCTCTAAGGAGCTCGCAGGTCGCCAGTTGTTCATGGATTCTGACGCAGAGGAGCAGGAAAGAGGTATCACAATCGACTCCGCTAACGTGTCAATGGTGCACGAATATGAGGGAGAGGAATATCTTATCAATCTTATTGATACACCAGGTCACGTTGACTTTGGTGGCGATGTAACTCGTGCAATGCGTGCAGTAGATGGCGCTGTAGTTGTCATCGATGCTGTTGAAGGTACAATGCCTCAGACCGAGACCGTTCTGAGACAGGCACTGAAAGAACACGTAAAGCCAGTACTTTTCATTAACAAAGTAGACCGTCTTATCAACGAGTTGCAGGTCGATGATCAGGAGATGCAGATCAGGCTCGGGAAGCTTATAGATCACGTAAATAAGCTTATCAAAGGTATGAACGAAGAGCGCTACAACGCAGGCTGGAAGGTAGATGCAGCTGAAGGTACTGTAGCATTCGGTTCTGCTCTTTACAACTGGGCTATCAGTGTCCCTATGATGAAGAAGACCGGTGTAAGCTTTAGTGACGTTTTCAATTACTGCCGTGCAGAAGACATGAAGGCACTTGCAGACCAATGTCCACTCCACGAAGCAGTTAACGATATGGTTATCAGATTCCTTCCAAGTCCTATCGATGCACAGAAGGGCAGGGTCGGAGCTATTTGGCATGGTGACCGTGAGGCCGGTATCGGTAAGCAGATGTCTGTTGCAGATGCCAAAGGAGATGTTGCTTTCATGGTAACTGATATTACCATGGACCAACACGCAGGAGAAGTTTCAACAGGTAGACTTTTCAGCGGTTCACTTTCCCGTGGTATGGAAGTTTACGTTTCAGGCGCATCAAAGACGAACAGAATCCAGCAGGTCGGTGTTTTCATGGGCCCTGAGAGACTTGAAGTTGATATGATCCCTGCCGGTAACATTGCAGCGGTAACAGGTCTCAGGGATGCATTTGTAGGTGCCACAGTAACCACACTTGAAGGTATGGAGCCTTTCGAGAGCATCAAGCACGCAAGTGAACCTGTAGTTACTGTTGCAGTCGAAGCAAAGCACATGAAGGACCTTCCAAAGCTCGTTGAAGTTCTTCGCCAGGTCGCTAAGGAAGACCCAACACTCAAGATCACTCTTGATGAAGAGACCGGTGAGCACTTAATGGCTGGTATGGGTGAACTTCACCTTGAGGTCATTGCTCACAGGATCGAGCGTGACAAAGGTGTAGAGATCACAACAACACCTCCACTTGTCGTATATCGTGAGACCATCACAGGTACTGCAGGTCCTGTGGAAGGTAAATCCCCTAATAGGCACAACAGATTCTATGTTATCGTCGAGCCACTGGAGCCAGAAGTCCGTGAGCTTATACGCAATGGCGAGATATCCATGAGGATGCCTGAAGTTGAGAGAAGGGAGAAGCTCATGGCAGCTGGTCTGCATAAGGATGAAGCAAAGAAGATCGCAAATATCTTCGAGAGCAATGCTTACTTCGATATGACAAAGGGTATTCAGTACCTGAACGAAACAATGGAGCTTATCCTTGAGGGATTCGCCGAGGTCATGAAGGCTGGACCACTTTCCAAGGAACCATGCATGGGTGTCAAAGTAAAGCTCATGGATGCAAAACTCCACGAGGATGCTGTCCACAGAGGCCCTGCACAGGTAATTCCTGCATCAAGACAGGCAATCCAGGCTGCAATGCTTATGGCTGATGATACGCTCTTTGAACCATATCAGAAGGTATTCATCCAGGTTCCGCAGGAGCAGATGGGTGGAGCAACCAAGGAGATCCAGGGTCGTCGCGGTGTCATTATAGACATGACTTCCGAAGGTGATACAACCATCATCGAGTCCAAAGCACCAGTTTCAGAGTTATTCGGATTCGCTGGTGATATCAGATCCGCAACAGAAGGTAGAGCAATGTGGAGTACAGAGTTCGCAGGTTTCGAACCACTTCCAATGAGCCTCATGACCGAAGTTGTTACAGGTATCCGCAAGCGAAAAGGACTCAAGGCAGCTTTGCCACAAGCAGAAGACTTTATGAGCATGTAAGGTGGATGTAAATCCATCTTTTTTCTACCTGAGACTATTCGCTGGAAAGGTTTAAGAGTAGAAACAACCATTATGCTCAAAATTACAAATTATACCAATTTAAAATAAAGGAGAATATTATCATGGCTGATAAACCACATATGAACTTAGCAGTTATCGGACACGTTGACCACGGTAAATCAACATTTGTCGGAAGATTGATGTTCGAGACAGGCGCAGTACCTGCACACCTTATCGAGAAATATAAGGCAGAAGCAAAAGAAAAGGGTAAGGAATCCTTCGCTTTTGCATGGGTTATGGACACACTCAAGGAAGAGCGTGAAAGAGGTGTAACTATCGATATCTCACACAAGAGATTCGACACCGACAAGTACTACTTTACAGTAGTGGACTGCCCAGGTCACCGTGACTTCGTAAAGAACATGATCACTGGTGCTTCCCAGGCAGATGCAGCAGTTCTCGTAGTTGCAGCACCTGATGGTGTAATGGCCCAGACAAAGGAGCACGTGTTCCTTTCAAGGACCCTTGGTATCAACCAGCTCATCGTCGCTGTGAACAAGATGGACGCAGCAGATTACAGCGAGGACAGATACAACGAGGTCAAGAAAGAAGTATCACAGCTCCTCGGTATGGTAGGATTCAAGGCAGAGGATGTCCCATTCATTCCAACCTCCGCATTCGAAGGCGACAACATAACAAAATCAAGCGCAAACACTCCATGGTACACTGGTCCTGCATTGCTTGAATGCCTCAACAATCTTACGGTGCCAAGTAAGCCAGACACACTTCCACTCCGTATCCCAGTACAGGATGCATACACCATTTCCGGTATCGGTACCGTTCCAGTAGGTAGGGTAGAAACCGGTATCATGAAGAAGGGCCAGAAGGTCACCTTCATGCCAAGCGGCGCAACTGGTGAGGTCAAGTCAATTGAGATGCACCACGAAGAATGGGATCAGGCTGTACCTGGTGACAACATCGGTTGGAACGTAAGAGGTATTGGAAAGAACGACGTCAGGAGAGGTGACGTATGTGGTCCTGCAGAGAAGCCACCATCGGTAGCTGAAGAGTTCACCGGACAGATCGTTGTCCTTCAGCACCCATCCGCTATCACAGTCGGATACACTCCTGTATTCCACTGCCACACAGCTCAGACTGCATGTACTCTCATGGCCATCAACAAGAAGTTGGATCCAAAGAGCGGTCAGGTCAAGGAAGAGAACCCAACCTACATCAAGGCTGGGGATGCAGCTATCGTTACGATCAAGCCAACAAGGCCAATGTGTATTGAGCCTGTAAGTGAGATCCCACAGCTCGGCAGATTCGCTATCCGTGATATGGGTATGACGATCGCTGCTGGTATGTGCATGAGTGTTACACAGAAGAAATAACACTCTTCTCTTTTTTTTATAGGAAAAAACATGGCACAGAAAGCAAGAATACGATTATCAGGCACAAGTCCTGTAAACCTCGATGGTGTTTGCGACCAGGTGAAAGCCATTGCAAACCGCACTGGAGTAAGCATATCCGGTCCAGTTCCACTTCCAACAAAGAAGTTGGTAGTTCCTGTAAGGAAGAGCCCAAGTGGCGACGGTACAGCAACATGGGACCACTGGGAAATGCGTGTCCACAAAAGACTTATTGACATTGCAGCTGATGAGCGTGCACTTAGACAGCTCATGAGAATTAATGTTCCAAAAGATATCAGTATTGAGATCGTACTCCAGAATTAAGTACTATTGAAAAACGACTTAAATTAGTTACAGATCTATATCTGTAACATTTCTCCTCCCACTTACTTACTTCTTTTTTTTACTTACTTATTTGAGCTTATCTTTTTATAGTAATAGTTATAAATCAATATTTGGAATTTGTTATTCTATATTCAAATGCTGTAGCATTGAGAGGTAATTATCATGACCAACGCTTTAGATACAAATGAAGAAATGATTTTAAAAGTTCTGGAAGATTCCGATGAGCCATTAAGACCTGGTGATGTTGCAGAAACTACTGGCATTGACAATAAGCTGGTTAGTAAATCACTCGCCAGTCTCAAGAAAAAAGGTCTTGTTTGTTCTCCAAAAAGATGCTATTATGATATTACAAATTAAAAAATATTAATGTTACACGATTATTTGTGTAACATTTTTTAACTTTGTTCATTCCTTATTTTGCTGGTTTTGTTGGAATTGCAAAAGTGAATGTACTTCCTTTTTCCAGCTTACTTTTTACCCCAAGACAACCGCCATGTAATTCTGCAAACTTCTTAATAAGATATAGTCCCACTCCCAACCCACTATAAACACGTGTTGATGAAGGATCAAGCTGTTTGAATGGCTCAAATAATTTATCGATGTCCTCTTCTGAAATTCCAATCCCTTTATCTGTGACCTTGAATGCTACCATCCCATCAACAGACTCTATACGTACTTTAACCGGATTTGTTTTGTCTGAGAATTTAATAGCATTCTCTATCAGATGAAAAACTGACTTTTCTACCTTCCTGATATCAGCTATAATGTGGCTTACATCTGTTAGTATTTCAAAAGATACCATTTCGGCCTGATCGGTCAGTTGCTCTTCAATACTCTCTTTAATTTCCTCGATCAGGTCTTCAATACTGATGGTCTTATAGTCCATCTCAAGATCTCCTGATTCTATCTTCGAGATCTCAAGTATTGAATTGATAATTTCCAGAAGTTTCTTTCCACTTGTGAAGATATTTCTCAGATACTTATCCTGTTTCTCATTCACATCCCCGAACTTTCTTTCAATAAGGACATCTGAAAAACCTATCACTGCGTTAAGGGGAGTCCTAAGTTCATGGCTCATATTTGCAATGAACTCGCTCTTTGTCCGACTTGCATCTTCCGCCATATACTTAGCCTTTAAAAGAGCCTGTTCAGCCTCTTTACGCTCAGTGATATCCTCGCCGGCCAGTATGCAACCTGCATTGTGTCCGTTCTCATCCTTCAATTGTGTACATTTCCAGGAACATAATCGGATCATATCTTCTTTTGTATTAATAGCACAATCGAATGGAGTTGATGCAACATCTCCGTAACAGGAAAGCATAAATGATTGAGTGACAGATTCACATATCATTTCTGGAATGATCATCTCGAACCAGTTCATATTGAACAACTCATGCTCTTTATATCCCAGAAGCTCGCAGGCTTTCTTATTCACCAGTGATATCCTGAAATCATTGTTAATGACGATTATCGCAACTCCGGCCACATCCAGATAATGTTGAGCTTTTTCCTTCTCTTTCATAAGCTCGAACTCTATCCTCTTAAGTTGGGCAATATTGACCATTATGCCATTGATACCAACTACCTTTCCATCCTTTACAATGCCTTTTGATGAGGTGTGGACATAGGTTATACTGCCTGTTTTTGACACTATCCTGAACATATATGGCTTGTGTTCGCCTTCAAGCGTAAGGTCAATATCCTGAAGCAGACCGGGAAGGTCCTCTGGGTGGATGTACTGTGTAAAAGAGGTACCCATTACTTCTTCGGGGGTATATCCGGTAAATTTTTCAATAGCAGGGCTGATGTATGTGAAATTGCCTTGTCTATTGATGCTGAATATAACATCATTGAGGTTTTCAATGTGTAATTTACAGAACTCTTCTATCTCTTCTACTTTTTCGTTAGCAAGCTTGAGTTTTGTCCTGAGTTCTTCACTCTCATTCTCAAGTTCTGTTACCTTCTCTGAGATATCCATATTATTTACCGCGATTATTACTTTAACCTATTATCGTTCCTTCATTGATACTAATACACATGGATCTCTCAAACTGATAATAATGCATCATGTTCAATTAATACAATTCTATATTAATATGTTTTTTATCATACTATTATATTAATGAACTAATGTTGAGTTAGTAAGCTATTCCTAAATCTGAATTAAATCCCTACGGGTCTACTGATTTCATCTTTATAAATATGCTGTTATAGAAAAACCGCAGTTTCAAAAAAAATGGATGCATTTTCGTTCAGATCATGCCTCATCTAAACCTATTAGTTAATATAGTTAATTTCACATAATCTAAATTCATTCAAATGGGCCCGTAGTGTAGTGGATATCACTTTAGCCTCCGGAGCTTAGAACCCGGGTTCGATTCCCGGCGGGCCCGTCATCCACTCCTTTTTCTTCCGGAATTTATAACTTATAAAGCTTTTCAAGATAACTTTTGATCCTGCAGTAGATGAAGTTCCTGTATCCTGTACTATCAGGGATATCGAAGGTCACTATTCCTTCCACATTCCAGAATACATTCTTGACTATCTTCCTCTCTTCCATATCATCCACAAAGAACCGGACCTTGCTAAAATCATCCACTGCCTGTCTCCAGTCGCCTGCTCTCATTTTAGACGGGTCTTTACTGCAAAGCACTTCAAATTGCTGCAATCCGAATGCATAGGTCTCAAACCATTGCCTGTCTTCCTTTGTCAGTGCAATGATCCCCTGCTTTGCATCATCTGTCATCTGTTTGACAAGTAGGTCTATATCCTGACTTGTAAACTCATTCCTGTCAAATTTCTTAAAGAACACATCTAATTTTTCCACAATTTTTTCCCCCTATACTAAATAATTATGTTCCCTATCAATAGATAAACATTCCCTTTATTTTTTCACAGATTTATTGACTCCTTATATTGTCAAGCTGGCAGTATTATCCAGGTAGATGGCAAAACTGGAATGAGAAGAATACAATTACCTCTAGTTGTCCTTCGGTTGCCGCCTGGGTGGACGTACATCCACACAGGGGCGATTCAGATAGTTATGTGTGGATAAACCAGGGTAATATCAAAAAGTTCAACACATGCAATATATGGGCTATCTTATGATTCTTAGAAGATTAGCTCAAAGTCCAGGTATAAATAAAAGAATTCATCCACATCTTTTCAGGCATTCAAGAGCTACCGAATTAGCAAACCATTTAACACAAGCTCAAATGGAATCTCACTTAGGATGTATATACAGTTCGATGATGCCAGCGACCTATATTCATTTATCCGGGGTGCAGGTTGATGATGCCCTTTTGAAAATGCATGGATTAAAACAAGATAATCCAATTCCTATATTGTCCTATCAGGTATGTGCACGATGTAAACATAAGAACGGTGCTACGTCTGACTTCTGTGCTCAATGTGGTGCAGCTCTCCGGGTAGAAACTGCAATTTCTATGGATGAGAAGCGAGAGGAACTTATGCTTAAGTTGATGGGGCTTGTGGAGAATGATCCGAATATTGCTAGGATATTGAATGGAGATTTGTAAGAAAGAACATATTAAATTATTGAATGGGGATGGGGGCTTTCGAAAAGTTTATAATTCCCCCATCCCTATATGAACTATGGCAAAAAGACCCTATCGTGTAGAAGTCAATTATCCTAAAGATAAAAAACCAAGATATTTCTTAGTGAAAGATGTTTGGTTTAAAGGGAAAAAGAGTAAAATTAAGAAATCATTAGGCACAAATCCTCCATCTGAAGATGACATCAAGCGATATACTGATGAATTTGCATTTGAAATTGAGTTCAAGGTAGCGGAGAAAAAAGCAGAATTTAGCAGTAACATGTTCAATTTTGATTACTTAAATCTAGAAAAAGTAAAAGAAATTGAAAGATTGAGGTTTTTGTACAAAACTTTCACTGAGCTTCTTACAACAAATGAAATTGAAGCTTATGAACAAAGTTTTGAAATTAATTACGTTCAAGGAACGACTTCCATAGAAGGAAATACATTTTCCCTTCAAGAAGCTCGTGATCTTCTTGTAGATGGAATAATTCCAAAAGATAAACCACTAAGAGAAATAAATGAAATTCAAAATTTTAAAAAAGTAAAGCAATATCGTGATAATTATAAAGGTAAAGTTACAATTGAATTTATAAAAAATCTGCACTACATGATTATGGATAACATCGATTATGAATCTGCGGGTATTTTTAGGAGAACTGATGATATTGTTATTACGGGATGTGATTTACAAGTTGCTCCCTCTTTATTGATTGAAGATGACTTAACTCTCATAATAAATGAATATTATAGTTCTATAGAAAATAACAAATATACATTTGAACAAGCTGTGCTATTTCACTACAAATTTGAGATGATTCATCCTTTTGCAGATGGAAATGGAAGAGTAGGTCGTGAAATTTTTAATTATATGTTGAATCGTGAAAACTATCCTAAGCTTCTATTTTTAGGTGATGATAGGGAAATGTACATAAAATCACTAAAATATGGCAATAAAGATGAATTTGAACCCATGGTTAAAATGTTTGTAAACTTAATTTTAAGTCAGCGTTATGAGATACTCATAAAAAATCTACGGAAAGTAGTCATTCCTCAAAAGAGAGGTGGACAAATGAGACTTACTGATTTTGATAATATGTAATCCATAACCCTGATGGATCCTTAAGTGATTCCCTGGGCGCCGCTAAAACGTGCGGCTCCTAAAATCGCTTGCGTTTAACTATGCGTCCGAAACGACAAATTAAGTTAAGGAGTCAAGTTCTTCGATGGTGTCATAGAAGTCTAGGATCTTGATCCATCTGACGGAAAAAACTTATTAAGAAACCCTTTCATAAATATCTATATCTATTATATGGGGGACAAATAATGAGAAAAGAACTTACTATCTTATTGATACTGATAAGTGCATTTATGGTCATAGGGTGCACAGGTTATGATTCTGGGGATCAGGAACCAGTGCCTGAAAATGGTGGAGAAGCTCAACCCAATGCGGCTGAACTCTATGAGCAGATAACTCAAGAGGACAATTACAAAGAATGGGGTATCTGGCCTGGATTTGTCGAACTTAGTGAAGGCAAAGACATACACGGTGAGCTGATAACCATCTATGTGTCAGATAATGCTTTCACCGCCATCGAGGATAAAGAAGATGTAATGCCCGATGGTAGCATTATCGTAAAAGAAGGCTACAATCCGGATGAGGAACTTGAAAGGGTCCTTGTGATGTACAAAGTAAAGGATTATGATCCCGAGAATAACGACTGGTTCTGGGCACTTTATTCACCGCAAGGTGAGGTGACTACTGAGGGTAAGGTCGCAGGTTGCATCGATTGCCATTCAGCAAATGAAGATAATGATTATCTTTTTACAGGCGATCTAAGCTGAGTCCGTTCTACGGACTCTTTACACTTTTTCCAACATCTCTCTCACATGTGCATGAGAGTCAAAGTTTTATCATTTTTAGAGAGGAAAATAGGATTAACCTCGATTTCTCTTGGAGTTTTTGAAAGTCATTTTCGAGCTGAATGTCTCAATAGTGAGACATAGTCCTTATGAGTGTACCTAAGGGGATAGGGTAAAAAAGCCACATGCGGCACTTTGTGGTGCAATCGTTGCCGAATACAAATGCAAAAACTCTTAGATTGTTTGTTACTCGGTATCGTTAGAGATGATGCAATATTTGGGTAAGAGTACCAGCAGAACATATCTGTTCCAATGGTTCCACCAGAAATAATAAAGTTAGAATGGAAAATTTGACGAAATATCAAAGACTAAAAAAATTATGTCAAACTTAACTGAAAAAAAATGATTAAACATTTTTTAAATTTAACAAAATTAGAAAAAGGTAAATATTAAGATTTAGATGGGATTTGTGAATTCAAATCTAATCTTTCACATTTTAATTATTGCTATAGTTAGCATCTACAATTTTCACTATAGAATTGCCTGAAATCTTATCCATCACAGCAATTCCTCATAATATTTCTGACACAAGAATGAACTCAAGATTGAACCCATGCTGTAGAATTAAGAAAGATTTAATTAGCATCAACTCAGCTTATCAAGTGATTTTAGGAAGGATTTTTAATGACTAATGAAAAAGTAATGCAACTTATCCGGGAAGCTGCTCTAAATAATCTCACAACACTTTATTTATCTAACAACAAACTTACGCAACTTCCACCGGAAATTGTAGAAATCAAAAATCTCAGAATACTTTTCCTATCTAACAACAGGTTTACACAATTTCCAATGGAATTAGTAGAACTCAAAAATCTCATAGTACTTGATTTATCTAGCAATAGGCTTACGCAATTTCCAATGGAATTAGTAGAACTCAAAAATCTCAAAACACTTTTCTTATCGGATAATCAATTTACGCAACTTCCACCGGAAATTGTAGAACTCACAAATCTCACAACACTTGATCTATCTGGCAATCAACTTACGCAACTTCCACCGGAAATTGTAGAATTCAAAAATCTCACAACACTTGATCTATCTGGCAATCAACTTACACAACTTCCACTGGAAATTGTGGAACTCAAAAATCTCACAACACTTGTTCTATCTGACAATCAACTTACGCAACTTCCATTGGAAATTGTAGAACTCACAAATCTCACAACACTTGAATTATCGAACAATCAACTTACGCAACTTCCTCCAGAAATTGTAGAACTCACAAATCTCACAACACTTGAATTATCGAACAATCAACTTACGCAACTTCCATCGGAAATTGTAGAACTCACAAATCTCACAACACTTGATTTATCGAACAATCAACTTACGCAACTTCCACAGGAAATTATATATTTACAAAATCTCACAAATTTTCATTTAATTGGCAACAAGCTTAAGCAGCTTCCAATGGAATTAGGAGAACTCAAAAATCTCACAATACTTGATTTATCTGGTAACTGGCTTAAGCAACTTCCAATGGAATTAGCAGAACTCAAAAATCTCACAAGGCTTTATTTAGCCAGCAACAGGCTTAAGCAACTTCCAATAGAATTAGGAGAACTCAAAAATCTCACAGAACTTAGCTTAAGTGACAATCAACTTTTGCAACTTCCACCGGAAATTGTAGAACTCAAAAATCTCACAATACTTGATTTATCTGACAATCAACTTACGCAACTTCCACCGGAAATTGTAGAACTCAAAAATCTCACAGAACTTAGCTTAAGTGACAACAAACTTACGCAACTTCCATCGGAAATTGTAGAACTCAAAAATCTCACAACACTTGATTTATCTGCCAATCAACTTACGCAATTTCCAATGGAAATAGTAGAACTCAAAAATCTCACAGTACTTGCTTTAGGTGCTAATGAGCTTACACAACTTCCAATAGAATTAGGAGAACTCAAAAATCTCACAGCACTTTATTTATATTTCAATAAGCTTACACAACTTCCATCGGAAATAGCAGAACTCAAAAATCTCACAACACTTGAATTATCGAACAATCAACTTACGCAACTTCCACCGAAAATTATAGAACTTGGGTTGGATTTTAAATTCAATTTCGCGGATTTTGATGGAATCTTTCTTCAGGAAAATCCTCTTGAAAATCCACCAATCGATATTATCAAAAGAGGAAGATCAGCTTTAGTCGAATATTTTAGTTCACTTGAAAATGAAGAAAAAATGCCCATCAATGAAGTAAAAGTGTTGCTGGTAGGATATGGTGGTGCAGGCAAAACATCTTTAGTAAAAAGGCTTGTTGATGATAAATTTAATGAGCACGAATCTCAAACGCCGGGGATTAGCATAACAAATTGGAATGTTACTGAAAAAGATAAAGATATTAAAATTAATCTCTGGGATTTTGGTGGACAGGAGATTATGCATGCAACTCACCAGTTTTTTTTATCAAAAAGAAGCCTTTACATTTTGGTTTTGGATGGTAGGAAAGATGAAAAAACAGAATACTGGTTAAAACATATAGAAAGCCTTGGTGGAGATTCACCTATTTTTGTTGTGTTAAATAAAATTGATGAGAATCCTGGTTTTGAGGTTAATAGGAAATTTTTGCAAGATAAGTATCCATCAATAAGTGATTTTTATCCTATTTCGTGTAAAGATAATGAAGGAATTAATATTCTATTTTCGGACTTAAAAAAAGAGCTTGTAAACATTAAACACATAGAAACTACTTGGCCTAAAAGTTGGTTCAATGTGAAGAATAAACTTGAAAACATGACTCAACATTTCATAAGTTATAATAATTATAAACAAATATGCAATGAGGAAGGCATAACTGAAAATACTGCTCAAACAACATTAATCGATTTCTTAAATGATCTTGGAATTGCATTGAATTTTAAGGACTTCGATTTAAAGGACACACACGTACTTGAACCCAAATGGATTACGAGTGCTGTCTATAAAATAATTAATTCTAAGAAGTTGGCAAATTGCAATGGTGTTTTAGATTTAAAGTTTATAGAATCTATTCTGCAGAATAAAGACGAGGATGATTACTATTATCCAGCTGAAAAATATACTTTCATAATAAATTTGATGAAAAGATTTGAATTGTGCTATTCAATAGGCACAGAAAAGATACTTGTGCCGGACTTATTAGAAATCGGAGAGCCTGAGTTCAATTTCGATTATGAAGATAAAATAAGTTTCCTGATTGATTACAATGACTTTCTTCCAAAATCAATTCTACCACGTTTTATTGTGAAAATGAACGAAGATATCAAAGGTAACTTAAGGTGGAGGACAGGTGTTGTTCTTGAAAATAAAAAATATGATTCTTGCGCTGTAGTAAAATCGGATGACGATGCAAAAAAAATCTATATTGATGTAGCAGGGACTCAAAAAAGAGATTATTTTTCTATTATTCTGAATAACTTCAGAATCATTAATAGTAGTTTTCCAAATTTAAATGCAATCGAAAAAGTTCCTTTACCGGATAATCCAAAAATTGCAATATCATATCTTCATTTAATCAAATTGGAATCTTTAAAAAAGCCAACTTACATTCCAGAAGGGGCTGATAGAGAATACTCTGTCGGAAAATTATTGGGAAACGTTAACGTTGAATCTATTATTGAAACTAAAATAGCAGAAGGAGGAAGTACAATAACTCATATTGGAGACACACATTATCACAATGGTATGGAAGTAATTGGTGCACAAGGTCAAAATGCTCGGGGAAATGTCAACATGGATAACTTTTCACAAATTTGGCAGGTGAACAAAGAGAGAATAAAGCTTGGAGAATTAGCTGAAGAACTAATCAATCTTAAAGTTGCTATGCAAGAAAATGCTGAATCTGGTGATCAATATGAATCAATAACTAATGTTGTACATGCAAAGGAATCTGCTGAAAAAGGAGATGGACCAATAACTATGGAATATTTATCCAAGGCTGGAAAATGGGCTTATACTATTGCAGATAAAATTGGTGCTCCTATGGCTGTTGCTGCATTGGCAAGTGCATTAGGTTTTTAAAAAGTTTAAATACTAATCACAAACTCCATAGCTAAAGCCCACCCAACAAGCCGACTATACCTCATCGTGTTATGAGTAGACAGAACAGAAGCACGCTTGTTAATACCAAGCTCCTTGAACTCCTTGTTAAGCTTTTCAGCTTCCCGGATGGTTTCAACAACTACCTTTTCAAAGGTTGGAGTTCTTGATTGCTTTTTCTTTATTGGTTTCAGGTTCTTAGCCCTGTCACGATAACGGTGAATCATCCCGGAATCAATGAAATATTCTCCATCTATCTTCTTAAGACCAATGTCCAGAGCTGTAACTATGGAAAGCAAAGGATCTCTGAGTTGTTCCCATACTGAACGTTTCTTGAAGAACACGCACGTATGATCGCTTCTGTTTATGTCTATCAATCCCTGTGTTCTTAGGGAACTGATGTAACGCCAGAGGGTACTTTTTGAAATGTCAAGGTTATCTAATATATCCTGAAAGTCTGCACAGCCTTCGGACTGTAATCCTATGTATGCAAGGACCTTCAAGGCTCTGAATGGATTATCTTCTCGGGCTTTAAACTTGACAAACAAAGTCTATTTATGGGTTTGTTGTTTATCTACCCACTATAGTTCATTAGTAAATCAATTCCACATCAAAGGAGACCAAAAGACATGGCAATCCATCCTATCGAATACCGTTACGGTACTGACGAAATGAAATATGTCTGGAGCGAGGCAAACCGCCTTGAAAAGCTCTTGAAGACCGAAGCAGCACTCTCAAATGCCGAAGCAAAGATCGGTATGGTGCCTGCTGAAGCTGCAGCAGAGATCGAGAAAAGCATAGCTCATGTAAAGATCGAGAGAGTTGCTGAGATAGAAGATGAGATCCACCATGACATGATGGCTATTGTTATTGCTATTTCTGAGCAATGCACAGATGACGCTGCAAAGTGGGTACACTTTGGTGCAACTTCCAACGATATCCTGGACACAGCTACCGCTCTTCAGATGATGGATGCTGTGGCTATCCTTGAGGAGAAGACAAGGACACTTCTTGATGTATTGCTCACAAAGGCGGAAGAGCACAAGAACACTGTCTGTGCCGGCAGGACACACGGTCAGATCGGTGTGCCGACAACATACGGCTTGAGATTTGCTATCTGGGCAAGTGAGGTTGGAAGACACCTCGAACGCTTAGCACAACTTACACCACGTCTTCTGGTAGGTCAGATGACAGGTGCTGTGGGTACACAGGCTGCATTTGGTAACGATGGCATAGAGATCCAGGAATACGCAATGGAATATCTCGGTCTTGGCAGTGTTGATGTTTCAAATCAGATAATCCAGCGTGACCGCCACGCAGAATTCGTCATGTGGATGGCAAACACCGTGACCACCCTTGACAAGATCGCTGTAGAGATACGCACCCTCCAGAGAAGCGAGATCGCAGAAGTGGAGGAGAGCTTCCGCAAGGGCCAGGTAGGTTCATCCACAATGCCTCACAAGAGGAACCCTATCAAATCAGAACAGATAAGTGGTCTAGCACGTATCGTTCGTTCAATGGTCGAGCCGGAACTTCTGAACAACACCCTCTGGGATGAACGTGACCTCACTAACTCCTCCTGCGAAAGGATCGTTTTCCCTGAAAGCTGTGTCCTTACAGACCATCTCTTAAAGCTCGCAATAGGCGTAATCGAGAACTTGAGATTCTATCCTGAGAACATCCGCAGGAACCTCGACCTCTTACGTGGTCTTAACATGGGTGAAGCTATCATGATCGATCTGGCAAAACGCGGTGTTGGCAGGCAGGAAGCCCATGAGATCGTGCGCAGTTCCGCAATGGAAGCCCATGAATCAGGAAAGCATCTCAAGGATGTCCTCCTCAGTAGACCGGACGTTACAAAGTATCTGACCGAATCCGACATCAACGATCTTCTAAATCCTGACATGTACATCGGTACCGCAGTAGCTCAGGTCGAGAATGTTGTGGAAAAGCTCAGAACTCAGGTGTAAGGTGATATAATGGATCTGGAAGACGCAATAGAGTTCCACGGTCACCTTTGTCCGGGACTTGTTATCGGTTACAGAGTAGGCACCTATGCTGCTGAGCAGTTCAAGGACCGCTCAGAGGATGAGGAACTAGTAGTTGTCGTAGAGAACAAATCATGCGCTGTCGATGCTATACAAGTCATCAATGGTTGCACATTCGGAAAAGGCAATCTTGTCTTTAAAGACCTTGGCAAGCATATCTACACTTTCTTCAAGAGAGGGGACCGCAATGCTCTGCGAATATCTCTAAATCCTCGCAAAAGGAGCAACGATGAAAAGTACAATGAACTTTTCCCAAAAGTAAGAAATGGAACAGCCACCGCTGAGGAGCTTGAGGAGTTCAGAAAAAGACATGCTGAGAAGGCCTATGCCATCCTTGCCATTCCAGATGAGGAATTGTTCACCGTCACGCATGTTGAAACAGAACCACCGGAAAAAGCAATGGTCTATCGTTCCATAGCATGCGCGGAATGTGGCGAGGAAGCCATGGAAACCCGTCTGCGTGTAAAGGAAGGTAAAACGGTCTGCCTTTCCTGTTTTGAAGGACACGATATCTGACCCAGAGGTCAGATATCAATTAAATTACATTCCTTCTCTTTTTTATCATCATTTCTTGAGCGCTTTTTTCAGGAACTCTCCGGTATATGATCCTTTGACCTTTGCTACCTTCTCAGGCGTTCCCTTTGCGATAACTTTGCCACCACGTTCTCCTCCTTCAGGTCCAAGGTCTATGACCCAGTCTGCGGTCTTTATAACGTCAAGATTGTGCTCGATCACAATAACAGTATTCCCTGTTTCCACCAATCTTTGAAGCACGTCAAGCAGTTTGTTCACGTCATCAAAATGAAGTCCGGTGGTCGGTTCATCAAGGATAAATACCGTCTTTCCGGTTGAGCGGCGACTAAGTTCGGTCGCAAGCTTTACACGCTGGGCTTCCCCACCCGAAAGTGTGGTGGAAGACTGACCAAGCTTGATGTATCCCAATCCAACATCGAAAAGGGTTTGCAGTTTATTCCTGATCTTAGGGACGTTCTCAAAGAATCCCAGGGCTTCCTCAACGGTCATATCAAGAACATCAGCGATATTTTTGTCCTTGTAATTCACTTCCAGTGTCTCATGGTTGTACCTTTTTCCGTGACATACCTCACAAGGCACATAAACGTCAGGCAAGAAGTGCATCTCGATCGTTATGGTCCCATCACCTGAACATGTCTCACATCTGCCTCCACGAACATTGAAGCTGAACCTTCCGGGCTTGTAGCCACGTGTCTTTGCCATCTTTGTCTGTGAGAACAACTCTCGTATGGGTGTGAACAGATTGGTGTATGTGGCAGGGTTTGAGCGCGGTGTTCGTCCTATTGGCGACTGGTCGATGGTGATGACCTTATCCACCAGTTCAAGACCTTTTATATCCTTATATTTGCCCGGTCTCTCCCGGGAACGATGCAACTTCTGTGACAGTACCTTGTTCAATGTCTCATTGATAAGCGTACTTTTTCCGGAACCTGATACTCCGGTAACACAGGTCATTACTCCAAGCGGGAAATCTACATCTATTCCCTTGAGATTGTTCTGTGAAGCCCCCACAATAACAAGTTTTCCTGCAGGTTTACGTCTTTGTTCCGGGATGGCGATCTCCAGTTTACCACTCATGTATTGTCCGGTACGTGAATCAGGATGGGCCATTATCTCTTCAGGAGTTCCTTCTGCGACTATCTCTCCACCATGTATGCCTGCCCCCGGTCCCATGTCAACAACATGATCACAGTTCATGATGGTCTCTTCATCATGCTCGACCACTATAACAGTATTTCCAATATCTCTCAGATGCTTTAACGTATTAATGAGCCTGAGATTATCTCTCTGATGCAGACCGATACTCGGCTCGTCAAGGATGTACAGCACACCCATGAGGCTGGAACCTATCTGTGTTGCAAGTCTTATCCTTTGGGCTTCCCCGCCCGACAGGGTAGCTGCTGAACGGCTCAGGGTAAGGTAATCAAGTCCCACATCCATCAGGAAACCCAGTCTTGCCTTGATTTCCTTGAGTATGAGTCTCGCAATGGAATATTCGCGTGGTGTGAGCTTTGTTTCAAGTTCTTCGAAGAACAATAGGGCAGTCTCCACGGACATACGGGTGACCTTGAGAATGTTCTGTTCATTAATAGTAACTGCAAGACTTGCGGGTTTTAGTCTGTCTCCATTACAGGATGTGCAGGGTTTGGTGGTGATGTACTTTTTCAGGGTATCTTTTCGGTTCTCGGATTCTGTGCTATTATATATCTTTGATATATTGGCGATGACCCCATTGAACTTACCCTTGTGTTTCCACATCCCACCGTTCTTACCGATGTGCACATAATCGATCAACCCGCTGGCACCGTTGAAGATGATATCCTTGTGCTCAGGTGCAAGTTCCTCAAAAGGCACATCCATGGAGAACCCATAGCGGTCCGCAACGGATTTCAGTGACTGCATGTAATACCCATCCTTCTTGCCCCAATGTTCAATGGCTCCTTCATGCAATGAAAGGGTGGTGTCGGATACGATAAGTTCAGGATCGAACTCCATGGAAGTTCCAAGACCATGACATTCCTCGCATGCTCCCTGAGGGCTGTTGAACGAGAATGCCGATGGCTCCATGTCCTCAAAACCAATCTCACAATCAGTACATGCCAGATTTTCACTGAAGACCATTTCCTCTTTGTCAAGCACATGAACTATCAGTGTGCCACCACTTTTTTCCAGTGCGGTCTCAACGGCATCTGTAACTCTTTCCCGAATGTCGTCCTTTATTACGATCCTGTCCACTACGGCTTCGATATTGTGTTTGTTATAACGTCCCAGCTCAAGTGTCTCTGCATCTTCAAGGGCTATTATCTCGCCATCGACCCTTGCACGTGCAAACCCTTCTGTGCGAAGCTCCGTGAGCAATTTCTTGTATTCTCCCTTGCGTTCCCGCACAAGTGGCGCAAGGATGTGTATCTTGGACCCTTCCTCTATCTTCAATATGCTATCGACTATCTGGTCAACGCTCTGAGGTTCAATTGCCTTGCCACATTTTGGGCAGTGCCGTATTCCTATCCTCGCATAGAGCAACCTAAGATAATCGTATATCTCTGTGACAGTACCGACCGTAGAACGCGGGTTCTTACTGGTGGTTTTCTGCTCAATGGAAATTGCAGGGGAAAGCCCTTCGATGTATTCCACATCCGGTTTTTCCATGAGTCCCAGAAATTGTCTTGCATAAGCTGACAACGATTCCACGTATCGTCTCTGACCCTCCGCATATATTGTATCAAAAGCAAGGGAAGATTTTCCAGACCCGCTGAGTCCGGTTATGACTATCAGTTTATCACGCGGGAATGTAACGTCTACATTCTTAAGATTGTGCTCTTTAGCACCTTTTACGATGATGCTTGTAAGGGACATGTGTGGTTATAATTATGATTGGTTTGAATAAATATATGCCGGAGGTGAGTGCAGGGCGGATGTATTGAAATACAAGGTTAGTTTGTTCCCGGACTCAGAGTTCGATGTTTACGCCATAGACCTCTTCCACATTTTCCTTATGGATCTTCCAGAAAGGTTCTTGCCCATACTCTTCTATAAGTTTCAGTGTTCTTCGGGGGATAGTTTTAGGTCCAAGGACAGTTCCCGGTCTTTCAGGATCATCGATATAGTCGGTTTCCATCATGAAGCGATTTCCCTGTTCAAGAGCTTCTTCGATGGCTCCTTTTCCTGCCAAGACACCCGGGAAGATGCCAAGCCTTTCACAGACATTAACAAGCGGTGGAGCGTAATGCTTGACCACTCTATTGAGCTGAATGCCGGTACTTTTTGCTCTTTCAGTGATGTCTATCAGTTCCGGTTCCCCAACACTTTCAGTATGTAACTGAATGGCACAACCGGCATCTTTTGCCAGTGTGAACCCATGTTCCATGATAACATTGGATGCATCCCATATCTCTTCCGACACCGGGTAGTGTGGTCTTCCACTTTTAAGCCCCACTGCAAGCCCTTCTTCAACGTACTCTGAAGCTATCTCAAGTCCGCTTTTCATAAGCTCCACTGCCTTTTCAAGTTCCATACGTTCGTTCAGTTTGTTTATCTCCGCAGGATGGACTCCAAGGACCGGAAATGCTGTGACACCGGTCTCGTTGATCTGGTTAGCAAGGTCAACGGTCTCATCAAACACTATCTTGTAATCTTCCGGTCTTGTAACTTCCACTCCTATGGTCCACGTTGGTTTTGTCACAAGGATTATGTGGGTACCGCCTGCATTCTGGAACTCTTTGACAGCTTTGAGTCCCTTTGCACGAGGGTCGATGTGCATGTGTTCATCGGTTATGGGGATCTTTGGAGATGTGTTCATGTATTTATTGATGTGTTGGGGGTTGAATAATGTTATTGTTTGTTCTGATCTTATTCGAAAATTTCATTTATTAATTCTTTTTTTATTGTTAAAGAAAGGGTTGGCAAAAGGCTCTAGGGAAAACCGAAAGAAAAAGTCCAAACAAAGAAACCTTGGCTCAAAGGTATAAAGAAAAAAAGGAAAAGAAAGAAGCTCAGTTCTTTCTCTTGCTGAATACGTAAGCACAACCCAGAAGCATCACTGATAAGATCCCTGAAATTCCCGGGGTGTTATTTGGTTCGCTGGCAGCTTCATCCTCAATTGGTGTTTCTGCTTCAGCATCTGATCCTGCATATTTTGGTTCAGAATCCTTTGCTATCGATGTATCATCCTCTTCTGTATTCGCTGAAATGGCAAATGGCGAGAATCCGGGAGTTTCTGCTTCAAAATAGATGTATGAATCATCTTCCCCTATCTTTATGGTATTCAAATTGTTCCATTTACCTTTACTATGGCGATACAATGCAATAGCATTTTCATTGATCTCATTCTCTGTGAGCCATGCCTTAGATACGCTAAAGCCTATCACAGGATGTGCAATGTTATCTTCTGTAGCGAATCCCACTTTACCAACCCAAATGTTAAGGTTGCTATATACAAGTCCGGGAGCACTTTCATTGACCATTGCAGACCTATTTTTGAGGACTTCGACCGTTGTTGAAACCTCTCCATAATTCTTGAGTGCGGTGAACTTGATGTAATCAATGGCATTCTGTTCTTCATCGAAAGTGTAGCTAATTACGGCACCACCGATGATGTTCTCCATTTTCACATCTTTAAATCCGATGTTCTCAAAGGCTTCACCGGATGCTCCACTTCCACCGTTACTGCTGCCGGAGGAACTGCTGCCACCACTATTTGAGACCTCAGTTTTCTCATCGATGGTCGATGTTGCATCTTCGACATCCATCTGTGTTTCACAGTCAATTGGCTGGATTCCTGGAGCTGCTACTGCCAGGTCGAAATCTCCATCAAATGTGTATGTTCCTGGTGCTGCATCTTCAGGTATTGTTACATCATAGGTAAACTGCGCGGCACCTGGTGCTGAGTTGATGTAAATCCAGTTTACTGTATTTGCATTAAAGATCGATCCATCATCAGATGGATTGCTTACTGTCCAGCCTCTAGGCGCATTTTCCTCGATGACAGTCTTGTCCGCGCCATCAAGTGTGATGTCCAGGATCACAGTGATTGTGTCGCCTGGGTTTGCACTTACCGGAAGTTCTCTGCAGACATTTAGCTCTTCAGCTAATGCTGCACCGGTGTTTACAAGCAACAACAAAAGTAATGCTAAACCAATGATCCTGCAAGATCTCAGGTTGAAATAGGATATTTTACTAACTCTGCTAATGAATCGAGAATCTACATCTAATGTTTTAATCATATCACCCACCACGAAAATATTAACTACAAAAATACCAAACACCATTGGTATATAAAAATATATAATTATGTCATATAAATGTTTCGAGCTTCTATTTTGCAAATCTATTTTTAAATATGTAATAGTTCGGCTCTGTAGAGATATCCTCAAATAAACTAAGAACACATATATTAATGTTAAGCATCAAACATAAATTGCAATGTATTGATCATTAAATATGTCCAATCATTCGGAGGTAGTTACAAATGAAGAAAATATCAGTCATAGGATCAGGTAACGTTGGCTCTACTACTGTTCAGCGTCTTGCAGAACTTGAGCTCGGGGACATTGTTATGACCGATGTTGTTGAAGGTCTGCCTGAAGGGAAAGCACTTGATATTATACAGGCTGCTCCTGTTCTTGGATACAATGTGGACATATTGGGCACGACCGATTACGCTGACATTGCGGATTCTGATGTTGTTATCATTACCGCAGGAATTGCCCGGAAAAAGGGAATGATGCGTGACGACCTGATGAAGATAAATGCAAATATAATAAGAGATGTATCTGAAAATATCTCGCAATATGCACCTGAAGCCATAGTTATCACGGTCTCCAATCCACTTGACGTAATGACCTATGCCACACAGAAATATACAGGACTGGAACATGATCGGGTATTTGGAATGAGTGGAGTACTTGATTCAAGTCGTTTTGCAGCATTCATTGCAATGGAACTTGGAATTTCAGTACGGGATGTTTCTGCACTCGTACTTGGAGGACATGGTGATTCCCTCGTAGCATTGCCACAATATACCACAGTATCAGGAGTTCCTATCTCAAAATTGCTTCCAGAAGAAACGATCGATAGGCTGATACAGCGCACCATCAACGCCGGAACTGAAATTGTTGAATATCTTAAGACAGGCAGTGCTTTCTATGCCCCGGCAGCAGCCATTGCCACCATGGTAGAAGCCGTGATAAAAGATCAAAAACGAGTTCTTCCTGCAGCCGCTTATTTGCAAGGGGAATATAACGAGAACGACTTATATCTGGGAGTACCTGTGATATTAGGCAAAAATGGAGTGGAAGAGGTCCTCGAACTTGAATTGACAGAAAGCCAGCAACAGGCATTTTCAATATCTGCTAAGTCTGTGCGTGATGGGATCGGAAAGTTGCAACTGTAATGTAGAGGGATATAAATTACATATCTTTCAATCCCTTTCGATCTACTGTCAGTTTTATCTGATAATATCAGTAGATCTCTTATATTTCCTTCCTTCACTTTTCAAAAGAAAAGAAACTAAAGCATAGATGTCGTATCATAGAATCAGGTATGTATAAACAAGGTAGAGAGCTTAATCTTAGAAAGATGCAAAGAGGTAAGCCTCCATTAAAGATTGATTCTTATATGCATCTCCCCTGCTATTAATAAGATAAATTCTTGATTTTTTTAGTATTTATTACATTCTTATTGCGTGTGGTCTTGCCCTTACTGTCCTATCCTGTTTCTCATGTACATCTCTTGTGCTTATCGTTCTCCTATTGCCTGATATCCATGGGATAGGCAACGTATGATAACTAAAATATGTTTTATACTGAATGGAAGAAGATGGGATTCTCAAAAGGCACTTTGCATTATATGAAGCAGATAGCCTTTTAGTTTGAATACACATGTGAAGGAAAAATTAAAGATGTAGGGAAATGTTATCTTTGTAGAAATAGCTACTAACTGTAGAGGAATACTTATTTATGCTGCATAATATCTATCAAAGTATGTTGGTTTAAACGGGGTTTTTAAGTTGAACTTATGGAAAGAAATTATTTCAATTTTGGCTGCATTGATTACTATATTTTCCATAGTACCTTCGAATTTCCAAATTGTAGCTGTAATACTAGTTTTTTTGTCCTTGATAATATATCATGTTAATGAAAAAAAATTACATGAAAAATTGAAGGGAGTAAACCTCTATAAAGACAACAATCGTAAGAAAATAAATTATACAATTTTATTTGTTTTGATTATATTTATTATTTCTGCATTCGGTTTTTCTTACTTTAATAGTCACTTTTTCCCTGAGCCTCCTGAAGATAAATTTGTAGTTGCGATTTTCCCTCTTTATTTGGGAAATTCAAACGATGGCGAAATAGATTCCGATACTGCAGAAGATATTAGACGGTTAATTGAAATTGATTCTACTGGTAGGATTGAAGCTATTATTTTGGATGAGCCCCCATCTAGTGAATCTGATGCGATAACTAGAGGAAAAAAGGTTGCATCTCATCTCGTTATTTATGGAGTGAATAAAAACAAAATCGGGGACATTGTTGAAATCGAATTCAATGTACTGCCAATAAATTTTGATTCAAAAGTGAGACAAAATAGCTTAGCTAATGACGGAAAAATGAGTGAAAGCATTGTATTTTCACGTTATGATACGGATGCATTAACAATTGTTGAATCCTTAAAAGAAAACGTATCATCAACAGTAAATGTGATTTTTGCATTTGAATACTATGATAGATCTGAATACGCTTTTGCTATTGATAAGTTTAAATCTGTCAAGAATTATGAAGAAAATGACTTAATATTACTGTATATTGGAAATTGCTTTTTCTTTGAGAATGACTATGAGGAGGCACTATACTACTTTAACAAAGTATTAGATAAAAATTTACAAGATTCAGTCGCTTGGTGCAACAAAGGTGCAAGTCTCTTCTATTTGGACAGATATGAAGAAGCATTAAAAGCTTATGATAAAGCAATTGAAATTAACTCACGGGAAGCAGATGCTTGGTACAGTAAAGGAATTGTTTATTTTTATTTAGAAAACCATATAAAAGCAATAGAATCCTATGATAAAGCAATTGAAATAAGTCCAAATCACTCAGCTGCATGGGATAACAAAGGTTTAGCATTTGCAAGTCTAGGTGATTATGAAGCATCACTAAATGCTCATGAAAATGCGCTAAAAGCAAACCCACAAAGTTTTGAAGCTTGGAACAATAAAGGCATTGATCACGCTAAATTGGGTCAATACGAGGAAGCAATAAAATCCTTTGATAAATCATTAGAAATCGACTCAAATTATCCAATTGCATGGACGAATAAAGGTCTGGCACTTGGAAATTTAGGAGATTATGAAGGTGCATTGGATGATCATGAAAAAGCACTAAAAATTAACCCAAATTACAAAGAAGCTTGGAGAAACAAAGGAATTGCACTTTTTTATTTAGGTCAATATAATGCATCATTAAAAGCTTGTGAAGAAGCACTAAAAATTGATTCAGATTACTTTGATGCTTTGGTTAACAAAGGATTAAGTCTTGACAAATTAGGCCGATATGAAGAAGCTTTAAAGACATACGATGAAGCAATTGAAATTAGCCCACAAGATTCCCATGTTTGGTACAGTAAAGGGGTGAGTTTTGTACACTTTGGTAATTATTCAGAGGGAATAAATGCTTTTGAAAACGCATTAAAATATGATCCAATGAATTTTGAATCTTGGGTTAATAAAGGATCAAGTTTCAATCAATTGGGCAATCATTCAGAAGCAATAAAAGCTTTCGACAAAGCGCTGGAAATCAATCCACAAAGTTTTGAAGCTTGGAATAATAAGGGAATTAGTCACGCGAAATTGGGTCAATACGAGGAAGCAGCAGAAGCTTTTGATAAAGCAGTAGAGATTAATCCTGATTCTTCAAGTGTGAATAAAAATAAAATACTTGCTTTTAATGAACTGGATGAAGAAAATTCCGTTAACCACTTTAGCAAATTGATTTTTGTTTAAGGTTTATATAACCATAAATTATTACGACATGGTTCGGTATTGTAACTACAAAAGCGTTGCCATTTTTCATTTCGTATATATCCCCTCCATCTATACGAGGAGCTTTAATTGAACCACTCATACTCCTCGCACACTAATCGTTTTCCATCCATCAAGATCATTACATACCTTTAACTATTCATCGATAAATTTATATTTTTAACGACTGTTAGTTCCTCTGCATGACTCACAATTTTGATGATAAATTCTGGATTAATATTGAAAGGCTGTTCCTTCATGTTCATTCACCCATAAAATTCATAGAACTTTTGAAAAAGTATGAAATTGATTATCCTCTTGAGTCATATTCTGGTTTATTTGATTTAGATACGCCTACCAATCGCTCTTTCCATACTAACGAAAACCGTGAATTTCTGCAAGGCAAAAATTATTCTTTTGCAAACTTTATGGGAAATGTCCCACATAGCAACTATCTGGGGTTGCTAACTGCTATTCTGTTTGATGATCAAATTATAGAGACGAAAGAAGATCCTTTTAATTACTATAGTGAAAATGTTTCAGAATGGTATCCTAATTTAATTGATAGTTTGGTAGAATGTAACATAACAATTGATGATAAAAAACTAGTATTTAATGAGAGTATTATCGAAGAATCAACAGCTGCACCAAGTTGTTTTATCAGCTACTCATGGGATGATGAGGAACATCGGGATTGGGTTCTATCTCTAGCTAATAAACTTCGTGAAAATGGGGTTGATGCAAATTTAGACCGATGGGTGCCTGAGGGTGGTGACTTACATCATTTTATGGAATCATCTATCACAAATTCTGATTATGTGGTCCTTGTCCTTACTCCTAATTATGCAAAAAAAGCAAATGATAGGACCGGTGGAGTGGGTTATGAAAATGCAATAATTACAGGAGAAATCGATGAACATTTTAAAGATATAAAATACATACCTATATTAAAATCCGGTAAGTTTAAGAGTTCGGCTCCAGCGTATCTCAAGACAAAAAAATATATTTCTTTCAAAAAATTAGATGAATTTGATCAGAAATTAGATGACCTTTTGCGTGCAATCCATGGAATGCCAAAACATCCACGCCCACCATTAGGTTCAAACCCCTACTTAAGTAGTGAGTAATTTGCCACTGATGAACGATCACCAGTAGGTGTAAGTGAAGATGGCTTTGTAGATATAAATGACTTCTTAAATGAAGAAAATAACAAATATATTCTAACTCAAAATACTATTCAAGTTCCATATTTTGAATCGAAGGGTAACGATATTGGGGAATGTATAGTACATGCCAAACTTTTAGAAAACTATGAAAAAGCATATTGCATTGAGTGCATAGACCAATTCATGGAATTCGATGAGTTGAACGATATAATTCAAAAATATTATTCATATTTCAAGAAAAATACTCATTATCTCTCTGCATTTGGTATCAATCAAGAAACGTGCAATTGGTTTGGCTATGGTCCTTTGAATTTTATTACTGCATTAAAAGTTCATGAAAAAGCTCAATGGACACCCTATAAAAACCAGAAAATAACAGGTTGGCCGGAGATGACAATGAGCCGCGGAGATATCATTGTGCAAAATGACGAATTCCTGGGTAAAAAGGGATGGGGTCTCTTTATATAGAATAAAGCGCCTCGCTTCGATAAAATGTTATTAATTTACAGAGAAAAGGATTAACATGGCACAAAAACCGACAATCATTTATACGAAAACCGATGAAGCTCCGGCTTTATCAACCAGTTCGCTCCTGCCTATTGTACAGGCTTATGTGAAAAACGCCGGAATCAGTATGGAAACGAGGGATATCTCCCTGGCGGGAAGAATCATTGCCCAGTTTCCTGAAAGACTGACAGAGGACCAGAAGATTTCCGATACCCTTTCCGAATTGGGAGAGATGGTCTTAACTCCGGAAGCCAACATTATCAAACTACCCAATATCAGCGCTTCAGTTCCCCAGATCAAAGCGACAGTCGCAGAACTCCAGGCTCAGGGATATGATCTGCCCGATTATCCCGAAGATCCTTCTAATGATGAAGAAAAGGCGATCAAAGCGAAATTCGATATTGCCAAGGGCAGTGCTGTTAACCCTGTATTGAGAGAAGGGAATTCTGACCGCAGAGCTCCTAAAGCTGTAAAAAATTATGCGAAAAAACATCCCCATTCCATGGGAGAATGGAAGTCTGATTCCAAATCCCATGTAGCCAGCATGACAGGCGGAGATTTTTACGGCAGTGAGAAATCTGTTGAAATTGAAGATGCTACCAATTTCAGAATTTTCTTTACAGATGACGCTGGTAATAAAACACTATTAAAAGACAAAGCCCCTCTTCAGACCGGAGAAATCATTGATGCAGCTGTTATGAATAAAAAAGCGCTTCAGGCATTTCTGGCTGAACAGATAGAAGATGCCAAAGCTAAAGATGTCTTATTCTCCGTTCATTTGAAAGCGACAATGATGAAAGTTTCCGACCCTATTATCTTCGGTCATGTGGTTAAGGTCTTCTTTAAAGAGATATTTGATAAATATGGTGATCTGCTTTCAGAATTGGGTGTAAATCCCAACCACGGACTGGGAGATCTCTATACAAAAATCCAGAATCTGCCTGAAGACAAACAGGCTGAGATCAAAGCAGATATAGAAGCTGTGTATGCCAAGAGACCGGCATTGGCTATGGTTAACTCCGATAAAGGAATTACCAATCTCCATGCTCCCAGCGATGTTATCGTCGACGCTTCCATGCCTGCAGCAATCCGCTCATCAGGCGGCATGTGGGGACCAGACGGGAAACTGAAAGATATGAAAGCCATAATTCCAGACCGCTCTTATTCGGGAGTGTATCAGGAAACTATTGAGTTCTGTCAAAAACACGGTGCCTTTGATCCATCAAAAATGGGAAGCGTTTCCAATGTGGGGCTTATGGCGCAAAAAGCTGAAGAATATGGCTCACATGACAAGACCTTTGAGATGACTGGTACAGGAAAAGTTCAAGTTATCGATGACAACAATAATGTACTCATTGAACAGCCGGTAGAGGAAGGAGATATCTTCCGCATGTGTCAGGTGAAAGACGCACCCGTTCAGGACTGGATCAAGCTGGCCGTTAAACGAGCCAAAGCGACAGGCAATCCTGCAGTCTTCTGGCTCGATGAGAAAAGAGCTCACGATTCACAGCTCATTAAAAAAGTGAACAAATACTTGAAAGATCATGAGACTGATGGCCTGGAACTATTGATCAAAGGTCCCATTGAAGCGACCAAGTTTTCATTGGAGATAATTAAAGAGGGTAAAGATACGATCTCTGTGACTGGAAATGCTTTGAGAGATTATCTGACAGACCTCTTTCCCATTTTGGAAGTGGGAACCAGTGCGAAAATGCTATCAATCGTTCCCCTAATGAATGGCGGTGGACTTTTCGAGACAGGTGCCGGCGGTTCGGCACCCAAACACGTACAGCAATTTGAATCGGAAGGTCACCTGCGTTGGGACTCCCTTGGTGAATTCCTGGCCTTAGCTGTTTCTCTGGAGCATCTGGGCAACAATTTTGATAATCCTAAAGCTCTGGTTTTAGCAGAAACATTGGATAAAGCGACAGAGCTGGTTCTGGAAAACGGAAGATCACCTTCCCGAAAAGTGAATGAGATCGATAACAGAGGATCTCATTTTTATCTGGCAATGTATTGGGCTCAGGCTCTGGCTGATCAGGAGAAAGATAGCGAATTAAAAGCGATCTTTGAACCTGTAGCTAAAGCCCTGATGGAAAATGAAGAGAAGATTGCCAATGAGTTGTTAGAAGCTCAGGGCAAAGCTATGGATCTCAAAGGACACTACGCTCCAGATGAGGAGTTGAAATCCCAGGCCATGAGACCTAGTGCGACTTTGAATGGGATTATCGATTCTATTTAATTTTATTGTGGAAACAAAAGGAAGCCCCGGTTTCGGCCGGGGAAATCCTATCCTATGAAGTACTGACACTTGAAGAAGCAGGAGTCTTGTCTGATGCTAATCGTATAGGTGTCATTGCAGGAACGATATCTAATGATGGTGGCTTTATTGTAATTGCACCTGACAGATCTACGTTTGTTGTAGCAATCCATCGAGAGATGTTTGTATGAATGATATGTTTGGTGAAGTTGTATTTAGTTACACTTCAAAACAAGCGGTTGAAGATGGTATCCTTTTTGATATCTTACAAGTTAATCCTGAATGGGAGAAGGGAATCTTTAGGTACATTACAACTAATCTAATGGCTACATGCAGGCTGATGATATCAATATCCCAAACCTGTTAGACCTTTTGAATCAGGCTACGAATATTGTGCGGAATACATCTGATGGCTTCAAAGATAAAGCTGAATCGTTTTATTCAGGCAGTATCGAGTTGCCCAGTGGGGAGAAACAGCAGATATTCATATCATTGAACGAGTTTGGTAAGTACGCAATTATGTTGTCTGAAGATCATTAACAATATAATAATTATTATTTTTTAGTTAATTATAAAGTTTGTAATAGCTCTATAATGTAGTATATTATTATGCACTAATTCAACATTTGTACATTTTGTTAACCTTTATCTATATATATCCATACTATCTAATTTTCATATTAGCTAAGGAGTGATTACATGAAAACATTAGTAACATATTTTTCACAGACAGGAAATACAAAAAAGATCGCAGAAGCTATTTATGGAGAAATAGCTGGTGAAAAGGAAATCAAAGAGATCAAGGACGTAAACAATTTAGAAGGCTATGACCTTGTATTTGTAGGTTCTCCAGTAATGGAATTTAACATTCCAAAGAAGGTTACAAATTTTATTTCAGAGAACGCAGCTGGTAAGAACATGGCATTCTTCATGACTCATGCTGTTCCTGAAGGATTTGAAGCCATACACTCATGGACTGGCTCCATCGAGGATCTCACAGCTAGCGGAAATTTCCTTGGTACATTCGAATGTCAGGGAGAACTTGCACAGCCTGTTAAAGAGATGCTCGAAAATTCCGAAGATCCAGAGATGAGGGGTTTTGCTGCTATGGTGGCTCCTGGTAAGGGACAGCCTGATGAAGCACATGTGCAGAAAGCAAGGGAATTCGCAAAAGAGATTCAGGCAAAGGTCCAGTGATCGATTATTCCTGTTTTTCTTTTTTTAAATTTTTTAACATTACCCTTTGGTGAATTTTGATTTTCAATCCTGCTTACTTTTATCAATACCTTGTATTTTTACAATATCTATTAGTGAATTGAGAAGATTATGGCCCTGCAAAACGATTTGATATTCACCTCGCTCTTCACGTTGGCGTATCAATCCTTTGCTTTGCAATTTATCCAGATGGAACAGAAGATTTCCACCACAAAGTTTTGTAAGTTTTGAAAGTGTAGTAAATGATTTGCCTTCATCATACAATGCTTTTAGAATCTGGACTCTTACAGCGCTACTCAATGGATCCCCGATCAAAATGGAGATCTGTTCTTCAGGAAGATCTCTAACTTGTATTTGCTCGTTGCTATCGGGTTGGTAAAAATTCATTTTTTGCAACATCTCAATCTGAGTTTCAAAACATGTTTCAGCATGTTGCAAGCAATTGGAACATTGCTTAGATTCCGATGCAAGTTCCTTCATTTTGTCAAACTTGTCCCTTAGACTTGAAATATTTGTATCTGATAGCTCTCCCTTTTTAGCATAACCAGATAAACTGTCAAAATAATCAATGTAAATAGGTTCACAATGTTCCCACATCGTACACTCATTTGATTCATGTTTGATAATAATTAAGTTATTATCTAAAGATCCCTCAATAAAATCTCCAGCACATTGATTCTTGAATTCATTGAGAACCGAATTTGTTTTGTCATTTGTTACATCCTCCTGTAATTAATCTTGAAATATCTTCTTCACTGGTTTTTGGTACCCAGTTGTTAACGTATTCTAATTTCCTGAGTTGTCGCCAAAAGATGATGTGTTGTATATATGTAGACCCTAGCGTTAGAAAAATGCACTGACGTGTAATTTGGTACATAATTATAACACACACGTATATATCTATGCACACAAATTATTAATTACGATCATTCATGGAAATAGATAGAAACTAATGGAGGAATTTAAAATATGAAAATACTAGGTATATCAGGAAGTCCAAGGCCAGAATCACGTTCAGGTTCTATTAAAGTGGTACAAAAAGTTTTAGAGAGCACAGGATGTGACTATGAACTTATTTCACTGCACGGTAAAAAAATAAATGGCTGTATTGCATGTCTGGCATGTGTTGAAGATAATGTATGTAAAGTAAATGATGACATGAAAACCATGCGTGACAAAATTGTTGAAGCTGATGCGTATGTTTTGAGTGGTGTAAACTACTACGGTACATTGAACGCATTGATGCATTCTTTCATTGAAAGATGGTGGCAATTCACGCACCGTGAAAATGATGTCCTCTGGGGAAAGCTTGCAGTTACTGTAAGTCTTGGAGGTTTTAATCCTGCACCACCTGCTGAGATTCTAAATACAATGTGCATAGCCAACTTGATCAAAGTTATAGATACTGTTGAAGGAATAGGTTCTCTCGGCTGCCACTATTGCGGCCACGGTGAAAACTGCAAAGTAGGAGGACACTATCGTGTATATGGACCTGACGCACCGATCACTCCAGAAAATATTCCTGATGCTACAAAAGATGAAAAAGTAATGCTTGCAGCTGAACAGGCAGGCAAAAAGCTTGGTGAACAACTGCGCTCTGCTGATTACAGCCGTGAGAAAACGACGCAAGAAGTTATGCAAGCTATGATGGCTCTAGAAGGACATGAGTAATTGCAGTAGCTTATAAGCTGGACTGGTATTTGCTCAAAAAATCGCCATCTGACTTATTATAAAGGCTGTGACAGTGATAATGATTTAACAGGATTAATATAAGGAGTGAGTTCGAATATGTCTAAAATAACCATTGAACAGGCCATAAAGGACATCAAGGCCGGGCTTATGGTCATTCTTGTGGATGATGAAGATCGAGAGAATGAAGGGGATTTGACCATGGCAGCAGAGGCGGTGACTCCTGAAGCTGTTAATTTTATGGCCAAGTATGGTCGTGGTCTGATCTGCCTTTCCATGACCGGTGAAACGGCTGACCGGTTGGCCCTTCCCATGATGGTGGAGAATAATACATCTTCCTATGGAACCGGATTTACCGTTTCAATTGAGGCCAAGGTTGGAGTGACCACCGGTATTTCTGCTGCAGACAGGGCCACCACCATTCAGGCAGCCATTGCCGATGGTGCAACTGCGGACGATCTTGTTCGGCCTGGCCACATTTTCCCCCTGAGGGCCAGGGACAATGGTGTCATGGTTCGTGTCGGCCAGACAGAAGGCTCTGTGGATTTGGCGCATCTTGCCGGATGCAAGCCTGCCGGTGTCATCTGTGAGATAATGGATGATGACGGTACCATGGCCCGAATGCCCTCCCTGGAAAAATTCAGCGAAAAACATGGCATAGGTATCTGTACAGTGGCAGATCTTGTGAAGTATCGGTTGAAGACAGAATCTTTTGTCAGAAAAGCAGCTGAAACCGTTATTCCCACGAAATATGGCGGTGAGTTTCGAATGATCGCCTATGAAAATAATCTGGATAACCTTACCCACATCGCAATGGTTAAAGGTGAAATCGATCCTGAAAACGAAATCCTCGTAAGGGTTCATTCAGAATGTATGACAGGAGATATCTTCGGCTCCATGAGATGTGATTGTGACGATCAACTCCATAAAGCCATGGCCATGGTGGAGGAAGAGGGAAGTGGTGTTATTATTTATCTCAGACAGGAAGGCCGAGGGATTGGCTTGGTCAATAAACTCAAGGCCTACGAACTCCAGCGCCGGGGATACGACACGGTTGATGCCAATCTTGAGTTGGGATTTGATGCCGATATGAGGGATTATGGTGTCGGAGCCCAGATTATTGCAGATCTGGGAGTTCGAAAAATGCGTCTGATGACCAACAATCCAACAAAGATAATGGGCCTTGAAGGATATGGATTAAATGTGGTGGAACGGGTGCCCATTGAAGTAATGCCTAATGCGTTTAATAATGATTATCTCAATTGTAAACAATTGAAAATGGGACATCTTTTAAAAAGGGATAGCTAATTATTAATTTATGATCAATGATTGGCCTACTTTTCTTTTTCAATCAAGTTATTGGCATGAATTTAAAAGAATTTATTAAATACTTTGATAAAATACAGGTAGAATATCCTGAGAAAAGTATTAAATTTGTGAGGGCTGTAGCAGAGGACAATTTGGTTGCTTTGCATACACATCAAATATGGCCCGGCAACGAAGAATATGTTACAATGGATTTTTTCAGATTTGATTGTGATGGCAAGATAGTTGAGCACTGGGACAGCATACAACAAATTCCTGAAGAATCTGCGAATAATAATGGAATGTACTAATCCATAAAATGGATATTGTTGGTTGACTTTAGGAATAGAGATAAGCTTGAGCTAGCAAGTCAATTGATGTTATGAATGGAAGAAGATGGTTTTTTCCAATTTCAATATATGTTATGTAATTTCCTCATCATATGTTATATATAGCATGTGATAATTATACCCATTAGATAACATGCGAATATGTCGCAAGATGCTTGATTACCTCGGAAAATCCGATAAGTCCGCAGCTATCTTCAAAGCAACAGAAGAGGCATTGGCGATGTAAATCTCTCACCTATGACCTTGGTGGAAATACAGCTCTCCGCGAGATGACTGACGCTATCATCTCAAAGTTGTAAATTAAAAATTATACGTAAGTCCGGCTCTGGCGAGAATGGGACTTTTTCGCATAAGGCTTAACGCCTTATGCACCTTCTTTTAATTGTTCGCTCTCCGTTAACCAAATGAGATAGTTTTATTTAGTCAATATTTTCTTTCAATTTCTCAAGAAGTTTTTCCATCCCATTGTCCATCTCTTCTAATCTTGAATCGACATACTGAAGCGTTTTAAGTTTTATAGCATCAGGGGTTTTATCATCTTCTTTTTCAAAAGTTTCTTTCATGGTCTTGAACGAGTTTCCCAGTTCTGCCTTTTGGTTCTCGATGGATCCTATCTCTTCTTGTTCTGATGTGAAAATATCAGCATTTGGGGTCGTACTGAAAAGAGATCTGAATTCTGCAATTTTATTATCAAGACTTTCCATGGTCATATCTATCTTCTTGATAAGCTCTGCACCTATGGCTTTGTCAAATATTATATCTTCAGTTGACATTTTCGGCACATACTCATCAGAAGGTGCAGGTACATTTTCCTTCGTATCGCATGCCGGGCAGGATGGTATGAATACAGCATTTTTATCATACACTCTCTGGTTCATGAAGGTGGGTGAAACGATCTCAATATCATCTTCATGAAGGGCATCAATAACTGCTTTTTTAAGATCTGATCTTTTTGTGATCAATCCTGATATGTCCCGAAGAAGGCCTCCTACTTTGTATGTTACAGCATGATCATTTAGTTCTGTGACATGTACAAATGGACTTTCAAGTTCTGTTCTTTCTGCTGCTCTTATCAGATCCTTTTCGATATGTTTCCATGGTGTGTCGTATCCCAATGAAACGGTGGCAGAAATAATTGTTCCCGATGTGCTTATTGTGACCAGTGGATTTGAGACGAGTTTCAGGTTTGGGATGTTTATCAGATCACGGTCAATGGACTGTATTTGTGTGTGAAGCATGGATATGTTCGAGACTTTCCCAAATTCGTCTCCTATTCTTATATAGTCACCTGTTTTGAATGGTCTTATAAGGTTCAACATCATACCTGACATGCCGTTTGCAACAAATGTTGTCGACGACAGTGCAATGGTAGCACCGAGTAGTATTCCTAAAAAGCTCAAAAGGGTTTGTTTTGAATTATCTGTTATTGGCAATGTGAGTAATATCAGAACAATTCCAAGAAGAGTGGCTACGGAAAGTATGATCTGTTTTATCATTTTGTCCCGGGTTAATATGGTGGTTTTCCGGAGAATGTAGCTTAATACTGTAAGAAGAACGAACAATGCAATTATTGTATAGATCGTTAGTTGATATTCTCCAAATAACATGCTCTTACTCCCCTAGGTCCCGAACTCACTAATTAAAGAACAACAGTAATTTTGTATTTCTATCTATAAAAGCCTGTTCAATTATCGGTGACTATATACTTTGGTAGGGGATGATCTATAGAGCTAAAGCTATTGCCGGGATATAATATCGCTTTGATGATCATCGAATTTTAAAAAAAGAATGTTGCTTATCCGCATATTAGCGGACAAGCTTTCAGAGAGTCTTTCTTGCCATGCTTTTCTCAACGATAGGCTCGAAGAGGAAGTATTTTTCAACGTATGCCTGTATCTCTTCATCGGAAATACATGATACACGTTTCTCATTGTTGTAAAGGTCCTGTATATCCGTTTGTATAGCCCTGAGGCGTGGATCGTTCTTTTCGACACTGATATTAACGTCCAGCAGGTCATGAAGTGTATCCTCTACCTTGAAACGCAGAACCTCAATGCCTGATGAATCGCCTATAAGGAAAGCCCTCTTTCCTCCAACGACTTCCGGTGGATAGGGTTCATAGGTGAATGGGTTCTTGATGACGCCTGCTGTGTGGATGCCGGATTCGTGTGCAAAGACATTGTTCCCTACAACGGATTTGTTCCTTGGTATCCTTATGCCTATCTCACTTTGCATGAATTTAGCAAATTCGAAAAGGGATTCGAGATTGTACTTATCAAAGCCTTCTATCCTCCTTCCAAGGAATAGCAACAACTTTTCCAATTCAGCATTACCTGCACGTTCGCCGATGCCGAGGAAAGTCACATTTGACCAGTTGGCACCGTGCCAGTATCCAGCAATGGAATTTGCTACAGCAAGACCGAAATCATCGTGACAATGGGTTTCGATATTGACAGCTTTTAGTTCTTCCTTGACATGTCTGACCATCTCGGGTATGCCGAATGGTTCTTCCACATCTACAAATGGAACTCCGAATCCAATGGTGTCACAAAGACGGATGGTGCATTTTGGATCGATCTCAAGGATCTTCTTGATCATTGGATAGACAAAATTAGTGTTATCCGCACGTGTCATATCTTCAATATGTGCACGTGTCCTAAGCCCGTGGTCTACCGCATATTGTAATGCATCAAGGTATTTTTCCTCGGCAGCTTCCCTGCTTGGCAGTCCCATTTTGTCAAAAATGTGTACATCTGAGACGGACATCAATATTCCCGTCTCTTCGATAGCACCGATATCCAGTACCAGATCAATGTCGCTGATGGCAGCCCTTGCCCAACCGGTGACCTCCGGGAACTCATAACCCCTGTCCAACATCATGCTAATGGCGTTTCTGTCACGGTCATTATACACAAATGTCTCAAGTTTTTCAATTCCGATGTTGTGAAGATACTCATAGATCTTTACTTTGTGATCTGCCTTTAATACAATACCAGGCATCTGAGCTCCATCACGTAGGGTACTATCACTTATGCTTACTTCCTGTCCCTTTGGGAGCTTGATCTTTGGAAGATCTTCATAAGTTTTGTATAATTTCATAAAATACCTCCTTGAATGTGTACGACTGTGAAACTTTGTAGTTTAAGGCATCACAGGTCCTTTATATTTCTTGGTGACAAAACGGTTTAAGAACAGTCCGTTTTTTTGAATAGGAACCTGTCTGTAAAAAACATCATATCTAATTGAGTTTTCTTTTTGATTTAACACCTGTAATACTTTATCCTTAAAATGTCTTTCTTTTTCAAGCCGCCTGGGCTGTGCCGCATCACTTAGTTTATTCTTCGAAAGTTTACACTGTTTCCCGGCGGTTATTCAGATGTGATATACCCCTCTATTTTTATTTATTTTTTTAAAGTTTACGCTGTTACTGTTTATTTGTCATTGCAAATTTGATATGGGGTGGCTTCAATTAACAATTATTACCCAATATGTATACAAATGTTGCCAAACGGTAACATATATATATGATTCTATTTTATAGCCTGTAACACAAAACATAGTATAAATGTTATGATGTTTGAAATATCAGGATGTTTGAGTTAAAAAATAGGTGGGAATATATGAATTTTAATAAAATATTTGGAATTGCAATAATAGCACTTGTCCTAATGGTAGCAAGCGTATTGCCTGCATCCGCTCACGGGGATGAGAATATGGCTATCAATGAGGTCATTGAGCATGCAGAGGAACTTGTAGAGATATCCGTGACTATCCACGATCAGACTGAGTTCATAGCGGATGATGAAGCTCTTGATGATGATCTAAGGGCTGCAGGAGAATCTGTACACCTTTCCTCCCATGAGATCGAGCAGATAGGAGAGCACATCAAGGAACACGCTGATGAGCTTAAAGTACTCGCAGCTGATCCGGAAGCAAACGAAGACGAGATCATGATTGCCCTTGGTGAGATAAACGAATATGCTGATGAAGCAATTGAGCTTATCGATAGCAAGGACGCTGACCTTCAGAAGATCCTTTCCGATGCACCTGAATCAAAGCAGCAGTATGCAACAGCTATCAAAGAAGCTGTTACAGAGGCAGGTTCAATTGCAAATCACATCAAGAGCCACGCTGCAGAAGTAGAGGAAAACCTTGGTTTTGCAGAAGCTGTAGTACTTGAAGGCGATGCTGGAACATACGTAACAGCTATGGAAGAGCTTGCAAATGAAATGGTGGAGCTTTCCCATACCATCCACGACGAGACAGAGTACATTGCTGATGATGAAGCTCTTGACCAGCAGTGGAGAGACTATGGTGAGGAAGTACACCTTTCATCCCATACTGTAGAACAGGCAGCAGAAGCGATCCTTGAGGACATTGATGAACTCAAGCCACTTGCTGCAGAACCAGATGCAAATGAAGCTGCTGTGAAGGCCAAGATCGGTGAGATCGGTGAACGTGCACAGGAGATTATGGACGAGCTTATGAGCCACGATGAAGCTGTTCACGCAATTCTCGATCTAGAAGAACCATATCTTACACATGCAAGTGCAACACACGACACTGTGCACAAGGTAGAGTATGAAGCAAAACAGCTCCAGAAAAAGTCCGAGAAACTTGAAGCTGCTCTTTATCCAGCAACAGCACCTGAAGCAGTGGCATCAGAACCTCTCGAAGTCTCAACAGAAGCTGAAGGTAACAGCGTACCAGGATTTGGATTCCCAATTGCAATTGCAGGTATCCTTGGTGCAATCTGTCTTTTTAGAAGGAAATAAGTAACTAATATTGAAAGGGGGATTCAAAATCCCCTTTCATTTTATTTTATTTTTAAGGAGTGATGTATAATGCATATTTCAGACGGGGTACTATCTCCAGCTGTTATAGCGTTTGGCTGGATCGTTTCAATAATTTTTATTGCATTTGCTTTCAAGATGGCTCAAAAACAGGGCAGCATTGCAGAACAGATCCCCAAACTATCCGTATTCACAGCAGCTTTTTTTGTTGCTTCACTTATTCACATAAACGTACCACCTACAAGTGTACATCTTATCCTGAATGGATTGCTGGGTGTTGTCCTTGGCGCACTTGCATATCCTGCAATGTTCATTGGTCTGGTACTTCAGGCATTGTTGTTCCAGCACGGGGGCATAACCACGATAGGAATAAACAGTTTCAATGTGGGTGCACCTGCTTTGATCTGTTATGCAGTATTCAGGAAAGGTTCGGGTATGGGACTTTCAAAGCCTGCTATTGGCGGTATTTGTGGAGGTCTTGCAATACTTCTGACCACGGTCTTCCTGGCTATAACACTTATTACAGCAGGAGAGCAATTCGAAATGATGGCAAAGCTTGTAGTGATCCCACACATGCTCATAATGGTAATTGAAACAATAGTAACAGCATCAGTAGTAGCTTACCTTGCAAAGGTAAAGCCAGAACTTCTTCCACTTAACAAGGAGGACAAAAAATGAGATCCACCAAAATTTTTACTATAACAATATTATTAATTCTGTGTATGTCACTTATACCAACTGCATCTGCACATAGGTGTTTCGTAGAGCAGTTCAGTGGCGATGAGATCATTGTAAAGGCTTTCTATGAAGGCGATGCACCAATGGGGTTGGCAGAGTACCAGATACTTAATGCAGATACCGAAGAGCTCCTTTATGAAGGAGAGACTGATGAAGATGGTTTCTTAAGTTTTGCACCGGTTGAAGGTGTTATACAATACCATGTGGTCGTTGACCAGTTTGGTCACAAAGGTGATGCTATAGTAAGTGTCACAGGTGGCAACAACAAGCCAGCTGAACTTCCTCTTTTCATGAGGATCTTCACCGGATTTGGATACCTTATGGGACTTGCAGGAATTGCAATGGTCTATACTGCAAAGAAAGGAAATAATTAATTGGTGGAGTAATTGAAATGAAATACCCCGAGATTGATAAATATGCAGAACTTGATTCTCTTATTCATCGATTTGACCCAAGGGCAAAAATAATTACTTTTACCATTCTTATTTTTTCTTTTGTTTTTATAGAAGATATAAGGATCGCATTTGTAAGCCTGCTTTTTTCATCCTTCATTTTACTTGTATCAAGAATTCCTTTTGGATTTATCTTTGATAGGATGAAACCAGGATTGATCTTTGTTATGCCATTTCTGATAGTAATGCCTTTTGCATTAGATGGAAATGTCCTTTATTCCTATAACGGAATTAGTATCAGTTATGATGGTCTTTATTATGGCAGCCTTGTAGTTATAAGGGCAGCAACATCGATCATGCTTACACTGATCATGCTTGGGACAACGAAAATGGATACTACGATGAAGTCACTTCATTCACTTAAGGTACCTTCTCCTTTTGTCCAGACGCTGATGTTCTCTTATAGGTACATTTTTGTTTTTATTGATGAATTCTTTAGCATGTGGACATCAATGAAAGCCAAAGGGTTTAAGGTAAAAGCAAACAAGCATTCCCTTTCCATCATAGGCAATCTAGTTGGCATGATCCTTGTCAGGAGCTATGAAAGAGCTGAAAGGGTCTATCATTCTATGGCCTCAAAAGGTTACACCGGAGAGTCCAGGACAATTGTTAAATTTAAAATGCAGACTGCAGATTACGGATTGGCAGCGATCTTAATTGGTACTGTTTTGATATTTATAATATATGGGATGTCCTTATCATGAAAACGGCTATAAGTATAACAGATCTGAACTATTCTTATCCTGATGGTACAAAAGCACTGGATAATGTAAATATTGAGATCGAACAGGGTGAAAAGATCGTCATAATGGGGCCAAATGGGGCCGGGAAGACCACTCTTTTCCTTCATCTTAATGGTGTCATCCGCGCTGAGCAGGACAATGTGAAAATATTTGGCAACAATATCGGGAGCATGAAGACCGAAGACAGGATCAGGGAGGTCGGAGTTGTCTTTGCTGAACCTGATGACCAGTTGTTCATGTCTACGGTCTATGATGATATTGCATTCGGACCCCTTAACATGGGACTTAGTGAAGAAGAGGTTGACAGAAGGGTAAAAAAAGCACTTGCAACCGTCGGTCTTGAAGGATTCGAGGACAAAGTACCTCATCACATGAGCTTTGGCCAGAAGAAAAAGGCGGCTCTTGCAGCAGTTCTTTCCATGGAGCCAAGGGTCCTGGTACTCGATGAGCCTACAGCGAACCTTGATCCTAAAAGCAGGGCAGATCTAATAAGAGTGATCAATGACCTGAACAAGAACCATGGTATCACCACTGTAATAGCAATGCACGATATCAATGCTCTCTCTGAGCTGGCAGACAGGGTCTACGTCTTGAACAGGTCTATAGTGGCAGAGGGGCCAACAAGGGATATATTTTCAGATCATGTGCTTGTAAAAGAAAACAATCTGGATGCTCCTGATATATTTAAGTTTTTCAAGATCATGAAATGTTTTGGAGGGGATTGTGATCAAACTCCTATGTCAATAGATGAATCTGTTAAAGAACTGACACAAGCAATTGAGGCGCTTGAAGGGAAAATGAGCCTTCATATACATGAAAGCACCCATGAAATGGTCAATGATGTAATATCAAGCTACAGGCACTGATTCCTGTTCAAAAAAGTGCATACATTGAGACCTGTTCAAGAAATGCATACATTATATCTATTTGAGGCAACAAATATTACCTTTTTCTTTTTAAAATAATCGGAAAGATCTTTTTGTTCAAAGGGCTGGTATTGATCTGATTTTTTGTGTCAGGACCCATGAACGGAATATTTATTTATTTAGTTCTTTTTTAGTATGGATTAGAGCTTAAATCTTTATAATTTGGGGAACAAGATGGTAATCATGTGGAGCACAGTACTCAAGAAGTTCGAAAAACACCCTGCCCAGCAGAAGGTAATAAAGTTACTCTTCGAACGTGGTTTTCAGGTAAATGGCGATGGTAAGGTAACATCAGGCTCGATAGAGATCCCTCATACTCAGCTTGCAAAAGAAGCAGGTGTTGATCGCAGGGTCGTAGATGCAACTACTGAAACCATACTTTCGGATGAACTATTAAGGAATATCTTCCAGAACGTCACGTCCATACCTTTCCTTCGTGATGTAGCTCCAGCTCTCGGTCTTGGTGTGATAATAATAACTCCTGATGATGCCGCGAACGTTGGTATCCTGTTCAGCGTATCACAGGTGATATCTAACCACAACATCAGTATCAGGCAAGCGGTATCCGATGACCCATATTTCAACAGCAAAGCGATGTTGACCATAATCACGGATTCTAAAGTGCCGGGTGACCTTGTAAATGAGATCTTACAGCTTCCTGGCGTAAAAGGCGTAAGTATCTATTGATCCTTTCACAGAACAGCTTTTGCAAACGCTCTGAAAACCCCTATCAAATGACGTGAGTTCATAGGGTTCAGTAGCTTTTTGATAAGTATGGACGGATGGTCCATATCTCCATATTTTGTGATAAGTTCGAGGATCGCATTATTGTTCATTGAACCGATAAGGTCATCCAGTTCTTTGTCGGTCAGCCCGCCCATAAAATCGTGTATCCTCATTCCTGTTCTAAGTTCACGACCAAGAGCTGCTTTCCATCTGCTTTCATATTCTTTCAGTCTGTTTGCCGAAAGGTTCTCCTCACTGACAGCTTCAGCTGCAACCTGTCCAGCTATCTTTGCACAAACAGCACCGGTATAAATACCGCCTCCAGATGTCGGTTTGACCTGTCCGGCTGCATCGCCTGCAATGAGCACGCCATCCGAATATGTCCTCTTGAGCGGACCGATCGGTATCCCTCCGACAACAAGGTCTAGCATGCTGCTGGTGCAGTTGCCTGCAAGACGTTCGTTCTTGTTCACAATGTTCCTCAGGTAGTTTATTGCATTGTGTTCATTTCCTGGCTCTACTGCCAGTCCTATCCTTGATATCCTTTCATTGACAGGTACTGTCCAGGCAAAGAATCCGGGTGCCTGTGAACCAACGAACAGTTCCACAAAATCAGTGTCATTTGAGTTGTAAAGGGCTTCTGTCTGTACTCCTGAAAGGATCCTGTCAACCTTTCCAAGCCCTGTATATCTGGCAACGTTGCTCTTGACACCATCTGCACCGATGATGATCTTCGATCTGACGGTTATCATCTTTCCCATGTGGATGACCGAAAGAAGTTGTATCCCGTCCTTTTGTTGTATCCCTGTGACCCTGCCCTTAAGCATGAGCTCTGCTCCGGTATCAACTGCAAGCGAGACAAGATGACGGTCAAATATCTTTCTGGAAACGACATAGGCCTTTGTCCGTTTTCCATCAATGGGTAGACAGGTTCCGTCAGGTGAGTGTACAAAAGCCCCGCGAACACTGTTCAATACGAAATCATCTTCGGGACGTACATCACACTCCGAAACAGCACGTGTGCTCAGTAATCCTGTGCATTCCACAGGAGACCCGATGGAAGCATGCTCTTCGATAATGAGCACCTTCGCACCGGCCATTGCTGCGTAACGCGCTGCTGTAGAGCCAGTTGGTCCTGCGCCGACAACCACTACATCGTATATCATGGTAAGCTGACCTAAAGATAATATATCTTCTTCGTCACTGTTCGCTTAGGATCACATCCGCTCCGATGGAACGCATTGAATCGAAGAAGTTCGGATATGAGATAAAGATAGCTTCCGCAGTATCGATGGTCGTATCACCTGCGATCATTCCGGCAAGTGTCAGTGACATCACTATGCGGTGGTCGTGCCAGCCATGGACATCTGCACCTTTAAGCTCTCCTCCTTTGATGGTGAGCTTGTCCTTTTCCTCACTTGTGGAGATTCCCATTTTATTGAGCTCTACAGCCATTGCATGGAGCCTGTCGGTTTCCTTGTATCTGACGTGTTCGGCATTTGTAATGACAGTCTCACCTTCTGCAACTGCACCGAGGACTGCGACTGTAGGTACGAGGTCAGGTGTTGCGCCGGCATCCATTGTGATGCCGTGAAGTTTACCACCATTCACCTCTACTGTTCCTTCTTCTTTGTTCCAGTAGACATTGGCACCCATTTCCTTTAGGATATCTATGATGGCAACATCTCCCTGCATGGATGGGTACAGATTATTGACCTTGATCTTCGTATCTGTCATTGCAGCTGCTGCAAGAAGATATGATGCCGAGGAAAAGTCTCCTGGTACGGTATATTCCTTGAGCCTGTACTTCTGGCTACCAGGTATTATGAACTTAAGGTTCTGATTATCTTCCAGATATATCTCAACACCAGCTTTCTCCAGAATATCCAATGTGACATCGATATAAGGCCTGGATTTCAGTTCTCCCTTTATTGAAAGCGTTGTACTGTTCTTTGTTAGTGGACATGCAAGCAGAAGTGCGGATATGAACTGAGAACTTATGGAGCCGTCTATCTTTGCGATAGCACCTTTTAATCCTCCGGTCACCACAATAGGTGCACACCCGTTCCCTCGTGTTGATATGGACTGAACTCCAAGGTCGTTCAATACATTGAGAAGCGGTCCATTAGGCCTTGATCTTATGGAATTATCTCCTGTAAGAACGGTAGTTCCCTGGCCAAGGGCAGAAACGGCTGTCATAAAACGAAGCGTTGTTCCGGAATTGCCAACATCGATAACGTTGTCAGGAGTTTGTGGTTCTCCATCAACACCGCTTATCAATAATTTATCTCCATCCTTTTCGATGTATGCACCTAACATCTCACAGGCCTTTATCGTTGATTGGGTGTCTGCTGAGATCAAAGGTCTGTGTATAATGGATTCTTTTGAGAGGGCTGCAACTGTGATAGCCCTGTGAGTGTAACTTTTTGAAGGAGGTGCAAATATCTCTCCGTGTACTCCTGATCTTCCTACTGTAACTTTCATTTACTGCACCCCTTTAATGATCTTCTCGATCTTGTCCCAGTCATGGTCGTATATATGTGCGGAAACACTCATGGTCGTTATCGTTCCTGGAGCAAGTCCTACTTCATCTGCAACATATTCGAGCAGTTTTGAAAGCCCATACAGGTTTGCAGGATATGCTCCGGCAAAATCATGGCTCCTGAACAATGTTGTAAGATGTACTTTTTCATCCCGTATTTTAAAATCATCAACTATCATGCATGGCACTTCATCCACTTCGGTATCGATCGTTGGTACCCATGTGACGGCAGTAGCCCTGCGTGTTGTCTTGTTGTTTGTCAGTTTCTCGATGACATACTCTATCTGGTCGACCTTACCATCCCAGTTCCTGAGCCGTTGACCGTAGGTGTATTCGAAATCCTGTACATTTTCGCCTGTAATAAGCTGTTTTGCATATTCTTCCAGCCTCTCATGGTTCCAGGCGCTATCCTCAGGTATCTCATTACTGTATGGGTCCTCGATAACCACCATAAGGTTCATGAATTCACGTATCTGGCTCCCACGCTCATCCGTGATCACACTTCCATGGTTCCATATGACATTGAGTCCTCGATACCATGCATCGCTTATATTCCGGGCTTTTATGATCCTTCCAATTGCAGCATCATGCGTCATGATAAATTCTCCACTAATGAACTTAATTAGGCATTATCCTTCTAATATAGGTATCTGTTCAATGTTCAATAATGTTCATTGATATGCATCCAATGTCTATAAATTCTGTTCAAAAAACGTAGGTTAACAGCTCAAAACAGAAAAGATAATAAGCTTCCAATCCATTCAATGGCCATAATGGAAGACGGTAGTTTCTGCTATACCATAGGCTATGGTAACAGGTCTCTTGAATATCTTATTGATATGGTGCAAAGTTTCAATATCGTTCATTTGGTGGATATTCGCAGTTATCCGCATTCGGTGCACGAGGATTTCAATAAGGAGAACCTCGAGATAGTGCTTCCCATGAACAATATTATCTATTCTCATTGTCCGGGGCTTGGGGGTCTTAGGAACGGAAGCTACATGGATTATACAAAGACCGATGAGTTCAGTAAATATTACTCTCGTTTAGTGGATAAAATAGAGGCTGTCAATAAAGCGGGTTCCTGTATCGTTCTTATGTGTGCTGAAAAGAACCCGAAGAATTGCCATAGATACCATTTATCAAAGGTTCTTGAATCTTCCGGAATAAAAATAATACACCTGACCGATCCTGGCCAGGTAGACCTTTTCAGGTTCTAAATTTTCACATTTCGTTCAGGCGGCGTATCCTTTCCTCTGTGGGAGGATGTGTCCTGAACAACTTCATCAATGAGCTTCCTCTCAGAGGATTGACGATGAACATATGTGCTGTGTTCTGGGATGGCTTAACATCGTTCTTTCTTGGCTGGTAGTTCTGTGCTCCGGATTCAAGTTTTGAGAGTGCACTGGCAAGTGCCCAGGGTTTCTGTGAAATGCGTGCTCCTTCTGCATCTGCACCGAACTCACGTGAACGTGATATTGCAAACTGTATGATGGTTGCTGCCAGCGGTGCCACTATTGCAAGTGCTATGAAACCAACAATATTTCCTCCCCCATTATCATCCCTGCCTCCGATACCTCCAAAGATGGCAGCCCATCTTGCCCAGGTGGCAAGCATTGTGATAACTCCGGCAATTGTCGCAGCAACAGCACTGATAAGTGTGTCCCTGTTCTTTACATGTGCCAGTTCATGGGCAAGCACACCCTCAAGCTCTTCTGGTGTGAGGATATTCATTATCCCTGTGGTCGCAGCTACTGCTGCATGTTTAGGATCTCTGCCGGTAGCGAATGCATTTGGCATCGATGTCTCCACGAGGTAAACTTTAGGCATCGGGAGTTGGGCACGCATTGCAAGATTCCTCACAACATCGTAAAGTTGTGGACTTTCGGATTCGGTCACTTCTTTAGCGTGGTACATCTTCAGGACTATCTTGTCACTGTACCAATAACTGCCGAAGTTCAGCACAAGTGCAAACGCAAATGCGATGAACATTCCGGCAGTTCCGCCGATAAGACGACCTACAATGATCAGCAGTCCTGTCAAGGATGAAAGTAATAATGTGGTCTTAAGCATGTTCTTCATGTTTTACCTCAGTAGTGCGTATGTATCTTTTGTTCTTTGAAAAATCTGTAAATTTCAGATATTTACACCTACTAACATATCTATTGATTTGTAGTTCTATATAAATGCGTTGGGGTCTTGTATGTGTGTGAATAATTTCATATGGTCAGTTCATATATATTGTCTGAAATACCCGATATTAGTGAAATGGTTCCCATCATGAGACCTAAAAAGGATGGTCTGAAGGGACAATTGAAAAACACATCTTCGTACACTTCGATGTAAAGCTAATGTGTTTCATAATGGTCTTTGCAATACTGTTCCTTGCTACATTATTATTCGCAGGGTCAATTGCTGCTGAGTAAAATAAGAAAAGAAAAAGAAAGAAGATAAAGTCGAAATGATCGACTTTCATACCTCTTCTACTATGAGTTCTGTATCTTCTTCTATCTCGGAGATCTGGGCTTCAAATTCCTCAAGATCGTTCTCAAGGTCTGCTATTTCAGAATCTGTCAGTTCAACTCCCTCTTCTGCAAGTATCTCGTCTGCAGTGGCTGTATCTTCTTCTGTATCATTGTCAGCAGGTTCCCCTACGCAACCGGAGAGTGTAAGTCCGATGAGAAGGATAGCAACAATTCCCAGATGTTTAATGCTTACCATGATCAGACCACCTCAGTTGAGTTGTTGTCATCGGAACTGTCATCTTTATCATCATCTTCGGAATCGTCGGAGTCTTCATCCTCCATTTCTTCGGTGCTGTTGTCTTCAAGTTCATTCTCTTTTTCATCAGCACTGTCATCATCGGAGTTTTCATCTTCCATTTCTTCGGTGCTGTTGTCTTCAAGTTCATTCTCTTTTTCATCAGCACTGTCATCATCGGAGTCTTCATCCTCTTCATCGTCGCTTATCTTTGGAGCAGCCCATTCAAGTTCAGTGCTCTCACTATCTTTCTCGATCGTGTAAGATCCTTCTCCTGAAAGGGATGTACTGCCTGTCCCTTCTGCTTTGATGGTTATGTCCTCTCCACGGACCATAACTGTGAGGCGGGATCCTTCAATTTTTGCTTCTCCGGTAAAATCATGGTAGACGACTGCGTAACTTCCGTCTCCTGTAGTGTCCTCATTGAACTGTTCGTAATCCCCATCAAGGTCAATTTCTGCGTCTCCTGCAAGGTCTTTGATAACGATAGTGGCATTGGTTGCAGTGAACTCGACCTTAAGTTCTCCTGAAAGCACGATCGTTCCATCACCCTCTGCATCGATCAAACCTTCGCCTGCCATTGTCACATAGCCCTGTCTGAACCCTTTCATTTCCTGGACAAGTGCTCTAAGTTGGGTGTTGGCCTCATTCGTCAGTCTGATGGATTTACGGAGCTGTTCGCCAGCGTCATCTTCTCCATTCTGGTAAGCTACTCTTGCACGTTCATGCTCCTGCTTTGCTTCCTCGATAAGGGCGTTGTAGTCGTCAAGCATTTCCTGGAGGTCTTCAGTATCTTCGCCGTCCTCGGTCAAACTGTTGATCTCATTCTGGAGTCTCTCTGAAACACCATTTGTTTTATCAAGGTAGTTAACAAGGCCACTGTTGATCTTCTGTGCTCTCATCCTGTTCAGGTCCTTTTGAGCATCACTCCAGATCTTCCTTATGTCCCTTGTTGCTTCGGAGAGGTCCTTTCTGGTATCTGCAGCAGCAACATCATCTTTCTGTGCTTCAAGACTGTCAATGTATGTGTCGATTGTCTTATTGACATCTTCTGTATAGTTCCCTTCTTTCTTGATAGTCTCAAGACGGGTGACCATATAATCAATGGTTCCGGCCAGGTATTCCTTTGCTGCATCCATTGCTTCTGTGGCATTTAATTCACCTTTGGCTTGCAATGCCTTAGCGTTCTGGAAATTTCCTCTTAGTTCATCATAGCCGGCCTTTGAAAGCTGAACTTTGCTCCTTGCCCGGTCATTTCGCATTTCCTTTTCCTGGATCATTTCAGGTGTGATGTTCTCATCTTTATGTTCCTGTAATCTTATCCTGTCTGCATCTGTGGCTCCAACGCCATTATCCCCTTGGTTAGCAGCAAACTCAGGTGTGATGGTTTCATCTTTGTGTTCCTGTGATCTTATCTTGTCTGCACCCATGGCCCCAACACCATTATCCCCTTGGTTGGCAGCAAAAGCTGTCACAGGAAGAAGACTGAATATCATCAATATGGCACCGATCAGTGCAACCCCTTTCATTGTTCTGTTCTTCATAATGGACCCTTCCTTTTTTTCTATGTGATACGATCTTGATCATCGATGTAATGAACTTACAAGTTCAACTTTGGATATGGGGGATATAAGCTTACTTTCATTGATCTTCAGAATCAAGATTATCTAAAGTATTATTTGAGCGATAAAAAGCATTTTTTTACTTTATAATACTTTATATCGAACTATTTTGTATATTAAAGGACAAAATTTGCTTATTTTCTAATATAATCATATAATCCCGCTTTTCCATCTAATATCCCCTTCCCGTTTTTATTTAAGCTGTTCAGCTATTCAATATTTTTGGTGTTCCTATTATTAGTATTCCAGAGATACAATTCGCTTCAATACTACTAATTCGGGAATAAAAAACTATAAAAGTAGAACCCGGCAATATAACACTGTGAAAGGCAGGGCATTATTTGGGGTTTGCACATTTCTTACATTAATACTGCTTATTGTTCCTGTGGGGGCTGTTGGAACTGCAACGATACATGGGGCTATCTATGAATGGGACACCTTTGAACCTCTTGAGAATGTCTTGATAGAGGTCAATTCCACTCCTCCGCAGTCCATAGTTGCAAAGTATGGTGTTTATTCCCTTGATCTGGCTCCAGGTGACTATGTGATAGTTGCTACTTATTATACTGGTACTACTCTCGTAGCGTCGGCACAGGAATCAATAACAATAACCGATGATGGTGATTACATAATCGACCTTCTTCTCCTTCCTTCCTATGAAAATGAGGACCTTGAAGATGCTGAAATAGCTAATTTGAGCGAAGCATTTGAAGCCGATTCTCAGATCATCGAGGCTGATACGGGAAGCTCATATATGGCCTATGTAGCGGCTTTGCTACTCGTTTTTGTACTTGTTTTGTCAGTATATGTGTATTCAAAGAAGAAAGGGGCGAATGAAGGGAGTTTGGTCAACACTTCACCAGAGGGTGATAATGGTGTTTTACCAGATGGGTCCCTCTCCGTTTATGTGAAGGAAGATGGTCTGGTTGATACTATTACCGATGATTCGGAAACCATTGATACTATCACTAAAGCTGAAACAAATATCCTGCCTGATGACCTTCAGGAAGTTCTGGACATCGTTATTGCAAATGGTGGACGTATAACCCAAAAGGACCTGCGTGGGAAATTGAGATATTCCGAGGCGAAGGTAAGTCTGATAGTCTCTGATCTGGAAAACCGCGGACTTGTGGATAAGTTCAAGAAAGGGCGGGGCAACATCATTATAATTCCTGAAGATAAGAAGTAAGTTGACTTTGCTTCTGTACTATCTTAAGAATTAATGGTATGGCTTATCAATACATTTATATGAAGAATGCCTAAGAGGGAACACATGAGAGTTTCAATGGACATTGAATTAAAGGACACTCCAGGACAATTGCTTCTGGCTTTGGATCCGATTTCGGAGCTAAAAGGGAACTTGAAATCGATCGTGCATCATCATGAAGAACGAACTCCAAGAAGTGCCATTCCGGTACAGCTTGTTTTTGAGATAGAACCAGCCAATCTTGAGGTCCTTATAGGTCGTCTTAAAGAGAATGGAATTGGTGTTGCAAGGGTTGATGAGAAGCGTTTCACAGCACATGGTGCTGTCCTCCTGATAGGTCATATAGTTCATACTGATATACAGGATACTATTGATACTATTGATAATACCGGCTTTGCAGAGGTCGTGAACATTTCTCTTTCAATGCCGCAGATAGACATGCGTTCTTCTGCTTCCTTAAAGATAGATGCTGTGGGTAAGAATGAGCTTCATGAAGCGATATCAGTCCTTAGGCAGGTCGCGATCAAGAAGGATCTTCTGGTCATAGAACCAATTGAAGCTGAAATTTCATAAAGGTGATATTCAATGAGAAAAGTACGTGCATCCATTATTGGATTTGGTTCAGTTGGACAGGGTGTTGCAGAGGTCCTTCTGAGAAAGGATGAAGAATTAAAGTCTCTTGGTATCGACCTCGACGTTGTGGCCATCGCTGATTCCAAAGGCGCTGAGGTAAATGTTGCTGGTATCGATCTTAAAGCTGCACTTGGCAGAAAGCGGGAATTCGGTACTGTTGCTATCGATGATCTTACTGGGGAAGATGTCATCAAAAGTGTGGACCATGACATTGTGATCGAGACCACTCCTACCGATATAGAGACCGGTGGTATCGGCCTTGTTAACATGGTTGCTGCTTTTGAGTTTGGCAGACATGTGGTGACCTCTAATAAAGGTCCTCTTGCGTTGAAATATCGGGAACTTGTCGAAGCTGCGAAGGAAGCTGACCGTAAGTTGCTCTTTGAGGCGACCGTCGGCGGTGCGATGCCTATCATCAATCTTGTGAGAGATACGCTTGCCGGAAATGAGATAATCAGTGTGGAAGGTATCCTTAACGGTACATGTAATTACATTCTGACACGTATGATGGAAGAGCATGCTTCATATGAGCAGATGCTTGCGGAGTCACAGGAGCTTGGTATTGCTGAGACCGACCCTACATATGATGTGGAAGGTATCGACACGGCATGTAAACTTGTCATTCTTGCAAATTCCATATTCGATCAGGATGCAACCTATCAGGATGTGGATGTTACCGGAATTACCAAAGTAACTCTGGAATCTCTTTCTCTTGCCCATGATGAAGGCTATGTAATCAAGCTTATAGGTGAGGTCAAGAAGGATCGTCTTCGTGTTTCACCACGCCTTGTACCGGTATCCCATCCTCTGGCTGTGGGCGGTACGTTGAACGTTGCATCGGTGTGTACCGATCTTGCAGGGACCATTACGGTTACAGGCAGGGGTGCAGGTTCTATTGAGACTGCAAGTGCTATCTTGAGCGATATTATATCCATCTACAAGGACTGATGGCGATCTGATTACCAGATGGGAACGACAGGAAATTTTACTCATGACCGATTTCAAGGAATTCGCTGATGTTTGTAAACAGATCGAACATATCTCAAGTTCACTGGAGATGACAGATGTTGTCTCGGATATGTTAAAGTCGGTATCTACAGAGGAACTTCCTGTTGTGACCCATTTTGTGATGGGGGATGTTTTTCCTGCATGGAGTGTTGAACAGCTTGGCGTGGGTACGAGTCTACTGTATGGTGCCCTTTCGAGATCATCCGGTCTTTCCCTGAAAGACATTGAGGACCTTGTCCGTTCCACAGGCGATATAGGTGAAACTGCGGTAGCGGCACTTGGAAAACAGAAAAAGAACCAGTCTACATTCTCTGCATTCATGGGTGAAGATCCTTCCATCTCTATAATGGATGTCTTTGATCGGTTCCTTGATATTTCCAGATCATCAGGCGCAGGTTCACAGAGTAATAAGATGAGGAACTTGCAATTCCTTTTCAATTCATCCAGCTCTGAAGAAGCACGTTATCTTGCCCGACTGGCGATCGAGGACCTTCGCATTGGTGTTGGTGAAGGGATCGTTCGTGATGCTATCTCTAAGGCTTTCGATGTTCCGGCAGGGGAGATAGAACGTGGGTTTATGGTGACCAACGATCTGGGTCTTGTGGCAGTTGCTGCAAAAGAGGGTGGCATTGAGGAGATCTCAAAGCTCAGGATGGAGCTTGACCGTCCGATAAAGATGATGCTGGCACAGGTTACTCCGAGCATCGAGGCTGCTATAAAGGACCTTGGTATGCTTGCTATCGAGTGGAAGTTCGATGGTGCAAGGGTTCAAATTCATAAGAATGGGGAATCGGTCAACATCTTTTCGAGGAGACTTGAGAATGTGACACTATCTCTGCCGGATATCGTTGAGGCAGTGAAGCTCCATGTGAAGGCGGATTCTGCCATTCTGGAGGGTGAGGCTGTAGCGGTCGATGAGACTGGAGCTCCTCGTGCCTTCCAGGATATACTCAAACGCTTCAGGAGAAAGTATGACGTTGAGGCAATGGTTCGTGAGATCCCTCTTACGTTGAACCTCTTCGATATTCTCTATCTTAATGGAGAGGTATTGATGGACCAATCTCTTTTAAGAAGAAGGGAACAACTGGTCTCCTGTGTGGATAACTGTGAGAGTATCAAGGTGGATGAGCAGGTTCTCACAGATGATGAGAAAGTTGTGAACGAGATATATGCTGCTGCGTTGAAGGGTGGACATGAAGGAGTCATGCTAAAGAACCCGGAAGCTTCTTATTCTCCAGGCAAGCGGGGTAAGAACTGGCTCAAGAAGAAGCCTATAATGGAGACACTCGACCTCGTTGTCATTGGTGCGGAATGGGGTTATGGGAAGCGTGCAAATCTTATCGGTTCTTATGCTCTGGCATGTCATGACCCGGAAGATGGAACATTCCTTCCGATCGGCAAAGTGGCTACAGGTTTTTCAGATGAGCAACTTGTTGAGCTTACTGAGGTCTTCTCTGAGCTCATTGTTGGTGAATCCGGTCGGGAGATCGAACTTAAACCTGATGTGGTGTTCGAGATCGCCTTCGAGGAGATCCAGAAAAGTACGAACTATGGTTCAGGGTATGCTCTCCGTTTCCCCCGGCTTGTAAATGTGAGGGAAGATAAATCTCCGGAAGAGGCTGAAACGATAGATCGTATCGAGAGCATCTATTTATCACAGAGAGGCTAAATCCTTTTTTTTAAAAGGATGTTTCGGCTCTGTAGAAAACGTCTCAAAATCCACATCCTTAGACTGGAATTGAGATTATAATCCAATATCGTGCACCACATTCAATAATATTTTTAAATTTGATCATTGTCCGAATGGAGTGGGTGCAAAATATTGCAATCCGTTATTTTATTATGCTTTAAGAGCTACCAGTGAAAGACCCAGTTTCTTTTGCAGATCCTTTACTTCTTTAGCATCGTCTTCATTTAAGTCTGCATACACTATTTTTTTCACCTGAAAAAGCAATTAAGGTTATACCGAATTTGCTTTCTAGATAAGTGATAGCTTTCAGATTGCCGGTGTCTATTTTTAAATAACTCCACATTTTTAAAACCGCCAATATAATCTAAATTCGATTAGCTAATATATGATTTCTCTGAACTATTCATAAATATAATTAGTCTCATATACATCAGTTGGCAAACATTAATACTCATAAAATAGTAGATATTGTCTCTGTTGATCGTAAGAACCATGCTTTTCTCGAATAGTACTTTGCAAAATATGAAGCAGGATTCCAAAATTGCATGTTCGTTTTATGAATTTCCTTGACCTCAACCTTTTGATTATATTTCTATTGAAGTATGGGCGAATTCTCTGTGGTTTTTGAATATATATATCGATGTCTCTAATTTTTCACACCCATTCGAACAAATTTTAATTATTTTCATTTTGCTGCATCACCTATTCTACAAATTTCTAGCGTCACAGTGTTAATACGAAAGTTTATATTTAATCCATTTAGTATTACGTTTTAATAAATAAGTAACACTAAAAATAAGTAATATTTATAAAAATATTACTTATCGGTATTACTAAATGTGTACTTATTAAAAAATCATCATAAATTTATTCTCTAATTAGTGGTGTGATATTATGAATAATAATTCGGTTGATTGGAATATGGTCTGGACAGAAATGATGCAGGCCAATCAGAAGGCAGACCATCAGGAACGTGGTGACTGTGCAAAGCTATGGGATAGCAGGGAGAACGCAGAACGCTTCTGGAAGAGGTCTCAGAAAAATAAGGGAAGGATCGAAAAGACATTGAAAGAACTTCCTATAAAGAAAGGCTCCAGAGTGCTGGATATTGGGTCTGGTCCCGGAAGTCTGGCAATACCTCTTTCAGAGAAAGTGGCTCATGTAACTGCTGTCGAGCCTGGAAAAGGTATGATGGAACTTCTGCAGGAGAATATAAGCAAGTATGGAATAAACAATATTAGCTGTGTCAACAAGAGGTGGGAAGACCTGAATGTTGAAGATGACCTGGAAGGTCCTTATGATATTGTAATTGCCTCCTTTTCACTTGGTATGCCTGATATAAGGAATGCAATAGAAAAAATGCAAAGTGCGTCTTCAGGGCATGTATGCCTTTATTGGTTTGCAGGTGAAACACCATGGGAAGCCCATTCCTACAATCTGTGGCCGGCCATGTATGGAATGGAATATAGTCCCGGTCCCAAGTGTGATGTACTTTACAATCTGCTCTATAGTATGGGTATCTTTCCGGATATGCATGTATTCCCACTTGAATTCACTAATGATTTTGGTTCAATGGATGAAGCCATCGATTATTTTAGATCCCGCTATACTATCGATACAGAACAACAGGAAATGATACTCAGGAATTATCTGGAGGAAACACTGGAGCAGCAGGACGGGCAGTTTGTAGACCATGGTCATTCTACCAGAGTAAAGATCTGGTGGGAAAAGGAAGTGATCGATTGAAAACTCTGCTCTGTGGAAAAGGTGGTAGTGGCAAAAGCACGCTTACTGCCTTAATTGCAAGATCCCTGTCTGAAAGGGGTTGCAATGTCCTAGTTATAGATAACGATGAATCCAATTTCGGTCTGCACATGCAAATGGGTTTGGAATTGCCAGATGATCTCTTGAACTTCTTAGGGGGAAAGAAAAACCTTGTCGGGAAAATGATGGAAGCTTTTCCAAAGGGTGAAAAACTCAGCCTGTTCGATCATAAATGGAAAATATCGACTATACCGGAAGGTTATGTCACCAGAAAAGGAAATCTCTCTTTGGTGGCAGTTGGAAAGATCCATGAATTCGGAGAGGGTTGTGCATGTCCGATGGGTGCTCTTGCAAAACAGCTGATACAGAACATAGAACTAGGTGAGAACGAGTTTGTTCTTGTTGATACTGAAGCTGGGATCGAACACTTTGGCCGGGGTGTGGAAGAAGGCTGTGACGTTATTTTCATGGTGGCAGATCCTTCCTATGAATCCATACGTCTTTCTGAAAAGATCAGTAAGCTTGCAGACAATGCCGGAAAACAGCTCTACTATATACTGAACAGGGCTGAAGGAGCAAGCAGGGAGATATTATCTTGTGGGATTCCGAAGACAGGGTGATCTCTACTGTTCCTATCCATGAGTCCATCTTCAAAGCCGGTCTTCTCGGAGATGAGTTTCATATCTCTGTTCCTGAGGTGGAGATGATCGCTGATTTTTTGATAGAACATAAGTTGAAATAAAGTTTCAAAATTCTGTATAACTTTTGGAGAATTCCAATGAAAGTAAACATATCTATTATCTATTTCGCTCTGCTCATGCTTGCAGGGTCTGCATTCTCACCCGTTGCTCTTGCTATGGATGGGAATACTATGGAGATTACACGCAATGTTCCTTCCAGCTTACCATTCGGAGAGACCGTTGAAATAACACTGGAAATTACAGGCGAGACTCCTTTTATGGTTGGTATTGTAGAGACTATACCTGAAGGTTTCTCTTTTCCTGAAGATGATCCTGATGTTTCGGATGCAATTTATTTCAGGGTTGACAGAAATACCGGCAAGATCGCTTTTTCTGTGAGTGATGAAGATGAGCTCACATACAGAGTGATCCCTTCTGGAGCTGAAGGAAGTTCCTTTGAAGGATATTGGGTTGATATGCTTTTCCAGACCCAGGAACTCAACGAAGGTAAGGAGAGATGGGTTCCGATCACAGATCCGAATGCAGATCCGGCTACATTCTCTGCTTCAGCTGGTGATCCATCTGTTTCAGAAGAGCCGGATTACGCTTCGACTTCAGAGGCACCGGGTTTTGGATCATTGATGGGTTCATTGGCGATTATTGGCAGCTTGCTTGTTTTCAGGAGATCTAATTCCCGAGGCGATATAAAATGAGAATAAGATCAAAGTTTCTATCTGGAACATTAATGCTTACATGCTTACTTGTTTCAGTCATGACTGCAGCAGCGTTACCCTCAACTCTTCCATGTGATGACGGTGATGGTATACTTACTGAAAAGGAGGTTTCAGATGCAGTATGTGATTACATGCTCGTCGATAGTTCTTATTCACTCGATGATGTAGGCGATGCTTCATACATGCTTATTTTCTGGAACGGTAAAGCAAAAACAGTAACTGATACTCATGACCGGAAAGTTACTTTCTACAGACCCATTGAGAGAATTATCACTACCAATCCCGATAATTCCAGAATGATAATTGCTCTTGGTGACCTTGATAAAATAGTTGCTACTGATGAATGTACATGTTTCGGATGTATATTGCCACGAGACGAAAATGATGAGAAAATAGCAGTGAATTCATGGGAAGCTCTCCAGATATATGATGGAGGTCAGCTTGATGATTTCCCGGAGACAAATACTCGCAAAGAGATCGATTATGAAACCATGGCAATACTTAGACCAGATGTAGTTTTCGATGCAACCTGGTACAACAGAGGAGATCTGATAGAAGAGAAGGTAGGTTGTCCATGTGTTGATGCAGGTGCAGGTTTTACTTTTGTTGAAAGCTATGAGCACATCCGAATGATGGGGAATGTTCTGGATGAGCAGAAAAGAGCTGATGAACTGGAGAATTATGTCCGTTCAAAGGTTGATATGATCGAATCCGTGACATCACAGATCGATGATAGTGATAAACCAATAGTCTATTTCGCACCCCGAGGTGCTAATAAAGGTTTCTATGACGCAGTTGAAGGAAGGGATTTTACTCGTACAGAATCAGTTTATGAGCCATTGGACATTGCAGGTGGCATAAATGTTGCAAATGATTGCACAGGCGAGAATATTAATGTTCCAGCAGAGCAGATCGTTGCGTGGGAGCCGGAATATATCTTTGTCGCATGGTCATCCACTTCATCGTTGGGTGAACCAAACGGTGTCGATTTTGTAATGGAGACCGCTGAACTTTCAGAGATCCCTGCTGTACGCAATAATGATGTCTATGCCTGCATCTATCCATACTGCAGAGGTAGACCTCTGGACAGGAGCCTTTTGAATATGATGTACATGGCAAAATGCTTGCATCCAGAAGAGTTCAGTGCCCTTGACATGGAAGCAGAAGGAAATGAGGTCTATAGGCAAATTCTGGGAATTGATGGTGTTTATACAGAATTGGCAGAATATCAGCCTTTCCTGATAGAAGTAAATTGAGACAGTCTGTTTACTGGAACATGAACTTGTGGAGGATATGTGGCTGTAACCTTTGAAGTTTCAGCGATTAGAACCTCCTTTTCCCAAAAAGGTGATAATATGCAAAATCCTTTTAAAAAACAACAGAATGTCAAGTCGGAAAATATTGAAAGTTCCTGGACGAACAAGAATACTCAGGTAAGGGAAGGTTACCAGCGTTATGTCGGGAAAAAAATGTTTTTCCTTTTTTCAATGTTAGTTCTGGTAATTTTTCTTTCAGCTTTTATCATTACGATCGGTCCACTCGAGATATCAGTTACAGAAGTCTATAAAATATTACTTTCCAGCTTGTTCCCAGATTATTTCACTAATGAAGGACTGACTTCACAAATCGTATGGAATATCCGTCTTCCACGTATTATTGCGGGTATAATGGCGGGGTTCGGGTTGGGAGTATGCGGATGTGTAATGCAGGCAGTTCTTAAAAATCCACTGGCAAGTCCATTCACTCTTGGTATTTCTTCAGGTGCTAATTTCGGTGTAGCTGTCGCAGCTGTAATGGGTGTGGGTGTAATAGGAGGTCCGTACCTGCTGGTGGGAAATGCCTTCCTTTTTTCAATGCTGTGTGCATTGTTCATAATTGCTCTTGCAAATTTTAAAGGTGCAACTTCTGAAACCCTGATACTTGCAGGAATTGCGATAAACTATCTATTCAGCTCTCTCAGTGACTTGTGCCGTTATTTCGCTACGGATGAACAGTTGAGAATAATGGTCAGCTGGGGTATGGGGGACCTTTCTGCTTTTTCATGGAGTAATTTCTCAATTCTGCTTGGTGTCTTTGTTTTCTGTACTCCTTTACTTTATCTGAAGGCAAATGATCTCAACATAATGGCAATAGGTGATGAAAATGCAAAAAGTCTTGGTATAGATACAAATCGGGTTAGAATGTTCACTATGCTTCTTGCAAGTCTTCTGATAGCTACGGTTGTTTGCTTTACAGGCACGATTGCTTTTATAGGATTGGTTGCACCCCACATGGCACGTATGGTGGTAGGTTCGGACCACAAATATCTGTTCCCTGCCTCTGGAATACTTGGAGCTCTCATACTGATATCAGCAGATGCTACTGGTTTGAACCTATTGAGGCCCACAATGATACCGACCGGCATTATGACCTCTCTGCTTGGAGTTCCGTTCTTCATGTATCTTATACTTAAAAAGAAAAAGAAGGAGTTCTGGTAATATGGTGAAGATAAAGATTAAGGATATGTGTTTTGGCTATGCCAGTACACCAATATTGGAAAATGTATCGGTTGATATCTATGGGTCAAGTTTTGTGAGCATTGTGGGTCCTAATGGGGCTGGTAAATCAACCATGCTCAAATGTATCAACAAAATATTAGTGCCGGATTCCGGCGATATACACATTGATGGATATAATTTAAAGAACATGAAACGGATGGAAGTTGCCAAGAATATTGCTTACGTACCTCAGAGTTCGAACAGGGTTTTTCCCACGACGGTCTTCGAAACGGTTCTAATGGGAAGAAGGCCACATATTGGCTGGTTCAGTAATGAAAAAGATATCGAAAAAGTCTGGCAGGTCCTTGAGGAGATGGGAATTGAGGATATTGCATTGAGTAGTTTCGATGAATTGAGCGGGGGACAGCAACAAAAGATCCTCATTGCAAGGGCACTGGCACAAGATACAGGTGCTATTCTTCTTGATGAACCCACTAGTAATCTGGATATATGGCATCAGTTGGACGTTATGGAGAATGTGCAAAGACTTGTAAAAGTAAAAAAGGTTACAGCTATAATGGCTGTACATGACCTTAATCTGGCTTCCAGATATTCAGATCAGATATTGATGATGAAGGATGGTAAAGTAGTTTCTGCAGGAACACCTGCTCAGGTACTTACTACTGAGAACATAGCAAAGGTCTACGAAGTTGAAGCACATGTGCACAACTATGGAGAAACGCCTTATGTTATGCCTCTTAAGCAACTTGGTATGAGGGCAATTACATAAAATAGAATGTTTTGGGCTCTGTAGAAATCCTTAATATTCGAATCACAATCGGATCTAATAACTTTATCTAATATGTTGGACGAGATTGGATTCTAATCTTAATTCCAGTTTATAGATGTTTATTTATATCGGTTTTCTACAAAGCCTAAAAGAAGTGAAGTTAAAAGTATTGATACACAACCTTGACAGGTATGTCAAGATTGTGCGTTTAGTTCATTTGAGGATTTCTACAAAGCCGATGTTTCTTCTTAAAATAAGTTAAGCTGAGTTAACGCCCCAGCTCTGCGTGTGCTTTTGCCAGATGTCCGGCTGCTTGTGCTCCTATCAGTGATATTTCACCTGCAAGGACTGCAGCGGCGATTATCTCTGCCAGTTTCTTCGAATTATGCCCGGGCACCTCTCCTGCTCCTGCAACTCCCAGCAGGTTAAGGCAGTCTCTCTGGGTGGCTATGCCTGTTCCGCCTCCAACGGTTCCGACCTGTATTGACGGGAGGGTGACGGAACAGTAAAGGTCTCCGTTCTCATTTACTTCCATTGTTGTTATGGCACTACTTCCCTCTACAACATGGGCAGCATCCTGGCCGCATGCCAGATAGAGTGCTGCGATAATGTTTGCTGCATGGGCATTGAATCCTAGGGCACCTGCCCTTGCTGAACCCAGCAGATTCTTCCTGTAATTGACCTCTTCCATCATCTTCGGGGTGGTCTTCAGTTTCTTCTCCACGATCTCCTTTGGAATTGTAACGTCTGCAGCAACGGTCTTTCCCCTGCCAAGTATATTGTTGATGGCAGCCGGTTTTTTGTCGGTGCACATGTTGCCTGAAAGTGAGATCGGGTAAACTCCGAATTCCTCTGAGATAAAGTTGAGCACAGCATCGGTGGCAATGGTTACCATGTTCATTCCCATTGCGTCCTTGGTGTCATAGGCAAACCTTAGGAATACAGTATTCCCTGTGATGAATGGATCTACACTGAGCAGTTCTCCGAAACGTGTGGTTTCGCCTGCTTTCTCTTTCATATTTGTGAAAGTTTCCGGTTCTTTTACCCAATCCACAAAGTCCTTTACCTTGTTCACATTGTCCAGTTTGAATACCGGAGCACGGGTCATGAGGTCCTGGAATATCCTTACATTTGAACCGCCGGAAGCTGTGATCACTGTACATCCACGGTTGACGCTTGCTACGAGTGCTCCTTCAGTGGTTGCAAGGGGAAGCGTGAAGTCTCCGTTGGCATATTCACCATTTACTTTTAAAGCACCTGCAACACCAAGAGGGATCTGTATGGTTCCTATCATGTTCTCGATGTTGCGTTTGGTGGCTGCTTCAGCATCGATCGTATAGTTTTGTATGTGCTCGAACTTAACTCCCTTCATCTTCTCAATGGCACATTTTCGAACCCTTACAGCTGTATCAGTGTCGGTATATGCATCTATTTTTCGGAGTGGCATTTCTCCTGAGATGACCTTTTCAAGCAATTCATCTTCTTTCATTGTGGTTTCGGTTTTTGATGCCATTAGTGTTCCCTGCAATATTATTTTTTTAGAATGTATCAATTGTGTGATGAATTATCGAGTGGTATTGAACCTGGTCAAAAATTTATAATGAACCAGTATTATCTGAATCCATTATGGTGCTTCCTGCTTATATGTTTTGGTGGCACTTATATATTATTATATTACAAACGGTATCCTTATACGTCTTAGCATTTTTATTTTCATTTACTATAAATACGTATATGGGCTGTGGATTAATTCTGATGAAGATGATTACTATCTAAATTCTTGTAGATGATCTTAAATACAAAAATGCCACTTATTTTATGGTTATCATATATAGGATATTGGTGGAATATTGGGGAATTATGTATTTTTGAATGATCTTTATGTGGCGTTCAGGAATGGTATTACCTGTTATTTTTGTACCATGTTCAACAATTTGAAAACGTGTTTAAATGGGTGTTATTGTATGATAGATGCGAATGGTTCTATGGGGCATCATATTTTCAGTTTGAGCTCTGCGTCTTCTAAAGAAGAATTTAACATGAGGCGTAAGGAGGGGCTTGTTGAGAATGCAAAGATCAGGCAGTTAGATGACCATAGGTATGCTGTAGATCACAAGATCAACAATGGTTTCTGGTCCTGGTATCTTGAAAAACACAAAGATCTGACCTGTAGGTACAACAATCTCTATTCCGATATAACTGCAAGGGATTGCAGGGAACTGGAGAGAGATAAGCCGGAAAGTATGAACTTGTCAATTTCATCTGGGTATGTAGACCTTGATTACATCAGACAAGAATTCATCAAGCACGACAGGAACACGATCGAATGTATGGCTACAAGTTTAAAGAAGATAGGTCTTGTTAAGGAAGCTGAAGGGCTTTTGTCCTTGGAACCAATTGAAAAGAAGGCTATCTACGTTCTTGACAGGTTCTTTGATGCTTTACATAATAAGAATTTCAATGACCTGCAAATAATCGATTTCTATCTCGAACTGATTCCAGAAGAGCGTGTCTCACTTGGATGCAATCCCTAAGGCTTAAATGGTTTAAGCGCTCGGATGTTTTTAAGTTCTGAAGTTGGAGGAAGCAGAGCATCCAGAGGTAATTTTGTGGCTCTGTAGAAATCCTCTTTCCTAACCCCAATTGACACATAATTTTTATAATAATAAGTCCCCTGTGTGTGTTCGTCCAAAAACCACAAGGGGATGATACTGTTTTGTCTAACAAGTACTTAAAATTTATCGATATCGCTCTACAAATGACAAGATATTCACGTTTATCGCTTTATAGCTGCAAATATTCTAAGAAAACCTACACACAACATCAGCTATTGTCACTGGTTTTGTTTAAAGACTATTTAAATGAAGATTATCGAGATTTTGTTGATCTTATTAAAATCATGGATTCTGTCCAATCGAAACTCGAATTAACTAAAGTACCACATTATACTACACTTCAAAAATTTGTCAGCCGATTTTACTCAGTAATACTTGATCGTATATTCAAGAGAACATTGGATCTATTTTACAATAAAGGCGATTCAATTCAAGTTACTGCAATTGATTCCACTGGCTTTACGAGCGGGTATTGTAGTCGGTATTATTCCAAGAGAATAGGGAAATGGAGGCATAGTTTCATAAAAACCAGTATTTCAGTCGATGTTACTAAATTTATCGTAACTGGGTACAAGATATCTGGCAAACCTGTTCACGATGCAAAACATGCAAGGACATTGCTTTAGCAATCTCATCACAATAGAAGATCAAAATATTATGTGATGGATAAGGCATATGACTCTGAGAAAATTCATGAATTGACGAGGGAAAAACTCGGATCAATAGCAATTGTTCCACTTCGACAACGTAAAAGAAAAAGCATCAAGGGAAGATATAGAAAGAAAATGGTGCATGAATTTGATGATAAAATATATCCTCTGCGAAATCTGAGTGAAACGATGTTTTCAGTATTGAAAAGGAGATATGGAGAGAACTTACGTGCAAGAAAGTATAGAAATCAAGTGAAAGAAGTAAAATTCAAAGTGATATTACACAATCTTGACAAGTATGTCAAGACTGTGTTTTTTGTTTGGATGAGGATTTCTACAGAGCCAATTTTGTTTTATTTTATAAATTGTAGCTATTGATACAACTTAGAACACAACATCTATATATCATAATTTAATCTACATCATAGTACTTATTTGTGCATTATATGAGGAATATCTATGGAACCGACTAAGATCCTACTTGATGAAAACGAGATGCCAAAAAAATGGTATAATATCCTTCCGGATATGCCCACTCCATTGGCTCCTCCACTTAATCCTGCAAACAATGAACCACTGGCACCAGAGGACCTTGCTCCTCTTTTCCCGATGGAGCTCATTAAACAGGAAATGAGCAGTGAGAGATACATTGATATTCCGGAAGAGGTTCTTGAAATATACAAGCTCTGGAGACCGGCTCCTTTATACCGTGCACACAGGCTTGAAAAATTACTTGACACACCTGCAAAGATCTACTACAAGTATGAGGGTGTCAGTCCTGCAGGCAGTCACAAACCAAATACTTCTGTTGCACAGGCTTACTATAATATGAAGGAAGGCACAGAGAGGATAACCACCGAGACCGGAGCTGGTCAGTGGGGCAGTGCACTTTCACTTAGCTGTAATTATTTTGATATCGAATGTAAGGTCTACATGGTACGCTCAAGCTTCGAGCAGAAACCATACCGTAAATCCCTGATCAATCTCTGGGGTGCAACGGTAGTACCTTCGCCAAGTCCTGATACTGAGTTCGGACGTCACATGCTTGAGAAATATCCGGACACTGCAGGCAGTCTTGGTATTGCTATTGGAGAAGCTGTAGAGGATGCTGTGAAGCACGACAATACCAAATATGCCCTTGGCAGTGTGCTCAACCACGTCATGTTGCATCAGACAGTTATAGGTCTTGAAGCCCAGAAACAGCTCGATAAGGTCGAGGAATATCCCGATATAGTTATCGGTTGCTGTGGTGGCGGAAGTAACCTCGCAGGTATCAGCCTTCCATACATGAGGGATAAGATCGAGGGCACCCATGATCCACGTATCATCGCTGTGGAACCGTCTGCCTGTCCAACCCTTTGTGACGGCAAGTTCCAGTATGACTATGGGGACATGGCAAAACTGACCCCTCTCCTTAAGATGTATTCACTCGGATACGATTTCATGCCACCTGCCATCCATGCAGGGGGCTTAAGATACCACGGTTGCTCACCGATAATCAGTCAGTTGACCGCAGATAAACTCATGGAAGCTACCAGCTATCATCAGATCGAGGTATTCGAAGCAGGCGTCATGTTCGCTCGCAGTGAAGGTATTCCACCAGCACCAGAGTCAAACCATGCTATCAAATGCGCTATCGATGAGGCTCTTAAGTGCAAGCAGACCGGAGAAGAGAAAACCATCCTGTTCTGCCTTAGCGGACACGGTCATTTCGATATGTATTCCTACGACAAGTATTTCAGTGGTGGACTCAGCAACGAATGATCCGGGAAAGCGGCTTTTAAAGCCGTATTCCTCATACTTTCTTTTTTACTTTGCAACCTTATTGCGGAAAGTTTCTTTTTAAAAGATGTGATCTTCAGATAAGTTTCGGACAAATGTCATTCATAATACATTCGTCACATTTTGGTGATACTGGTCTACATATGCTTTTACCGAACAGTACCATCAACCCGTTGATATCTTTCCATATTTCCTTCTCGACCACTTTTCCAAGCTCGATCTCCGTTTCTTCGGGATTAGTGGTCTTAACAAGTCCCATCCTGTTGGATATGCGATGTACATGAGTATCCACCGCAATGGCATCTTTGTCAAAAGCATAGGTCAGTACACAATTGGCTGTCTTCCTGCCTACTCCGGGCAGTTTAACAAGCTCGTTGATATCATCTGGAACTATCCCGTCATATTCATCAAGAAGCATACGGGATATCTCTATTAAGCGCTGTGATTTGACCCTATAGAATCCAACATTCCTTATTAGTTCCTGTATTTCATCCACATCAGCATTTGCCATTTTCTGAGGTGTATCAAAAACTGAAAATAGCTTCTGGGTTGTCGGTATCGTGACCTCGTCCCGGGTGCGCTGGGATAATACGGTGGAAATTAGAATATAATAAGGGTCACTGTTAATTTGGAAATAGCCTTTTGGGTACAACTTCTTAAGGCGGGATATAATCTCTTTGACGTACATCAAATAGCGTAAAATCCCAGATTATTTAACCTTTTGTAATAGATGGTCCTTTGCCAGTTTTAAGAAATTACTTATACAATACTGAAGCAAACGTTCTAACAGTGATGTGAAATTTCTATGATGATACGAGAGCTTGACATTCCAGAGGATATTATTGGATTTTATGAGGATTCCGGCATTAAGGAATTGTATCCTCCTCAGGCTGAAGCAATAGAGATGGGTCTGCTTGAAAAGAAGAATCTCCTTGCAGCCATACCCACAGCTTCAGGTAAGACGCTCCTTGCGGAACTTGCAATGATAAAGTCTATTCGTGAAGGTGGTAAAGCTCTCTATATCGTTCCTCTTCGTGCACTGGCCTCTGAAAAGTTCGAGCGTTTCAGAGAACTTGCACCCTTTGGTATCAAGGTTGGGATCTCCACGGGGGATCTGGATTCAAGGGCTGACTGGCTCGGAGTTAACGATATTATTGTTGCCACATCCGAAAAGACCAATTCCCTTCTACGCAATGGCACTTCCTGGATGGATGAGATCACCACTGTTGTTGTTGATGAGATACACTTATTGGATTCTAAGAACCGCGGACCTACACTGGAGGTCACTATCACCAAGCTGATGCGACTAAATCCGGATGCACAGGTACTGGCACTCTCTGCCACCGTGGGAAATGCACGGGAGATGGCAGACTGGCTCGGTGCGGGTCTTGTGATTAGTCAGTGGCGACCCACTGACCTTCATGAAGGTGTGTTCTTCGGAGAGGCCATCAACTTCCCCGGAAGCCAGAAGAAAATAGACCGGCTCGATAAGGACGATGCTGTGAACCTTGTTCTGGATACTATCAGAGCAGAAGGGCAATGTCTTGTTTTTGAAAGCAGCAGGCGGAATTGTGCGGGATTTGCAAAGACCGCATCTTCAAAGGTTGCGAAGATCCTCGATAATGATGCAAAGATCAAGCTGGCAGGGATAGCTGAGGAAGTGAAGTCCACAGGTGAGACCGATACTGCCATCGTACTTGCCAACTGCATACGCAAGGGTGTCGCTTTTCACCATGCTGGCTTGAACTCGAACCACAGGAAGCTTGTGGAAAATGGTTTCAGGCAAAATCTCATCAAGCTTATTTCCAGCACACCTACGCTGGCCGCGGGTTTGAACCTGCCTGCAAGACGTGTCATCATAAGGAGCTATCGCAGGTTCGATTCCAATTTTGGTATGCAGCCAATCCCGGTGCTCGAATATAAACAGATGGCGGGAAGGGCAGGTCGCCCTCATCTTGATCCGTATGGGGAATCGGTTCTTATCGCAAAGACCTATGACGAGTTTGCACAGCTCATGGAGAACTATGTTGAAGCTGATGCGGAAGATATATGGTCGAAGCTTGGGACAGAGAACGCACTGCGAACTCATGTGCTGTCCACGATCGTGAACGGTTTTGCTTCCACAAGGCAGGAGTTGTTCGATTTTTTTGGAGCTACTTTTTTTGCTTACCAGCAGGATGCATGGATGCTGGAAGAGGTCATCAATGACTGTCTGGAATTCCTCATCGATAATGACATGGTGAGTGAAACCGAGGATATCGAAGATGCAAGTAAGCTTATTTTAAGAGGTACCCGCCTTGGCGGTCTGATATCCATGCTTTATATTGACCCGCTTTCAGGTTCAAAGATAGTCGATGGTTTAAGGGATGTGGGTAAGGATGCTGTCAAAGTGACAGACATGACCCTTCTGCATCTTGTTTGTAGTACTCCTGACATGAGGCAGCTCTATCTTCGCAATGCCGACTATACTATAGTGAACGACTATATTATGGTTCACAGTGATGAATTCCATGATATTCCTGATCAGTTCAAGGAGACCGATTATGAATGGTTCATGGGTGAGGTGAAGACCGCCATGCTTCTTGAAGAGTGGGTCACCGAGGTCTCTGCTGAGGACATCACCCGGCATTTCAATGTGGGGGAAGGGGATATTCATGCCCTTGCTGATACCTCGGAATGGCTGATGCATGCTGCTGCAAAACTGGCGGACCTGCTGGGTGTGGAATATTCTTCACATGCTTACAGTCTTGAAAAAAGGATAAGATATGGTTCAGGGCTTGATCTTATGGAGCTTGTCGGTATAAGGGGTGTTGGACGTGTGCGGGCACGTAAATTGTACAATGCGGGCTTTGTTTCGGTTGCAAAACTTAAGGGTGCTGACATGTCGATATTATCAAAACTTGTCGGGCCTAAGGTCGCTTACAATATACTGTCCGGTATCGGTGTTCGGGTCAAGGACAAGCACTTTGAAAGCATACCTATAAGTTCAAATACTCTAGATACAATACTGGACAAAAACCAAAAGACATTCAATGATTTCCAGTGATGTTGAACTATCCATTTTTGGTTTCTGTTCGTAAATGCCAATTGTTATTGTTTTTTGTCACTGGTTAAAACGAGATGATCATATGCTGTATAAACACCTATCGGAAGTCACTGACGAAGAGATGGAGAAGCTCCTCTGCCGCACTGGAGATATGATGGACGTTACTGATACTGTTTCATCAATTCTAAAGGATGTGCAGGAGAAAGGCGATGAAGGCCTGCGTGAATATACTAAGAAGTTCGATAGGGCTGACATTCATGACATTGAGGTCAGTTCCGAAGAGATCGAGCAGGCAATGAAAGAGGTCGATGCAGAACTTCTCAGACATCTTATGATCGCAGCAGAGAACATCAGGAACTTCCATACAGCACAGCTTCCGCAGAAGACATGGTACATCGAACCGTCCCCTGGGATTAAACTTGGTCAGATGGCCACTCCGATAGCATCGGTAGGTGCTTATGTTCCAGGCGGTCGTGCTTCTTATCCTTCGACTGCACTCATGACCATAATCCCTGCAAAGGTCGCAGGAGTGAAGAATGTCGTGATGTGTACTCCCCCTGGTTCCGATGGAAAGGTAAATCCGCTTACTATCGTGGCAGGTAAGGTGGCTGGTGCGGATCATATCTATAAGGTCGGTGGAGTTCAGGCGATCGCTGCAATGGCTTACGGTACTGAAACGGTATTAAGCGTTGATAAGATCGTGGGACCTGGAAATGTGTTCGTGACCGTTGCCAAGATGATGGTTCGGGATAAAGCGGAAATCGATTTCCCGGCAGGTCCGAGTGAAGTGCTTATTATCGCAGATGATTCTGCGGATGCTGCTATGATAGCATCTGATATTCTTGCACAGGCAGAGCATGATCCAAAAGCGGTGTCCGTGCTTGTGACCACATCATCTGAACTTGCAGAACAGACCAACGCCGAGGTCAAAAAGCAAGCTGCCATTGCTGTACGCAGGGAGATCGTTGACCAATCTCTTGAGAATGCAGCTATCCTCGTTGCGGATTCCATGGATGAGTGTATAGGAATATCCAATGCTTTTGCACCGGAACACCTTGAGATCATGGTTAGGGATGATGATGCAGTTCTCGATAGGATCGAGAATGCAGGTTCTATCTTTATCGGTAATTATGCTCCGGTTGCAGCAGGTGATTATGCATCGGGTACGAATCACGTCCTCCCCACAGCCGGTTATCCCAGGATATATTCCGGTCTGAATATTCACCATTTCCTGAAATATTCCACCATACAGAAGATAACGAAGGAAGGCTTAAGCTCCATCGGAGATACGATAATAACCCTTGCTGAAAAAGAAGGGTTGCAGGCGCATGCCGATTCTGTAAAAATTCGCCTCAATGATTGATCTGTTTCGAGGGCATCAAATTAGAAGTTTCGTGGGGGCAAATTTGAGATTCCCAAACTTAAAAAAACGTTTCAATCGTCAATTATTTAATAGGTTACTTTGTATCAATTAATTTACTAAGTATACGCGGACCGTTTGAATATAACGAGGTGTTCCTATGAAAATTAGAGTCGTAAGCAAAAGGGAAGAAATTGAAAAACTTGATACGGACGAAAAGATCATCCATCTTGCATTCAGACCTTCTAATGAAGATATCTTTAATCTTGTAAAGAGATGTAAAGATGTTGAGGTAATTCAGATCCCGACTTCATACAGGCGTACTGTATCCAAATCAATTGAAATGTTCATGGAGATGCAGAACATCAAGCTTATTGAAGGGGATGTCTGGGGTCACAGAAAGGATATCAATGAATATTATACTGTATCTCCGGCTATTGCTGAAAGGATCAATGCTTTGAGGTCTGAAGGGATATCAGATGAGATTATAGCTGAAAAACTTTCACGTGAAGGAAAGTTGAAAAAGGAAATGCTATTTTATATTCTGAGCCAGAGCTGATCATATCACAGTTGTTGCCCATGATCTGGCAACATTTCTCATTTTATTCATTATATATCTTATTTCGATGTCTTATCTATCAGTGATTCATTTTTTTTGGCTGCTTCTTTATGGACATTTTTGAGATGGAAAAATAACACATATCAATCTATTTATTATATCAGGTAATTACATCTCCAAAACACTAATTGAGGATATCTGGTAATATGGCTCAACAATACGGAAAAGTATATCTTGTAGGCTCCGGTCCCGGAGACCCTGAACTGATGACCTTGAAAGCACGCAGGCTTCTTGACACTGCTGATGTTATCGTCTTTGACCAGCTTCCAGGGGAAAAGATACTGGCTTCTATGCCTGAAACTGCAGAGAAGATCGATGCAGGTAAACACGCAGGGGAACACACTCTGACCCAGAGTGAGATCAACGATGCTATCGTGGAAAAAGCAAAGGAAGGTAAGATGGTGGTCCGTCTCAAAGGTGGAGATCCTTACATGTTCGGACGTGGCGGCGAAGAGGCTGAAGAACTGGTGAAAGCGGGTATCGAGTTCGAGATAGTTCCGGGCATCACATCTGCTCTTGCAGCTACGGCTTATGCTGGTATTCCTGTTACACACAGGGACCATGCTTCAATGGTCACTTTCATAACCGGCCATGAGGACCCTACAAAAGAGGAAACTGCCCTTGACTGGAAGACACTTGCTGCTTTTGGAGGTACTATAGTTATCTTCATGGGTGTCAAGATGCTCGAACGTAACATGGGCGAGCTGATAAAGAACGGAAAAGACCCCAAGACCCCGGTTGCAATGGTGGAGAGGGGAACACGTCCAGATCAGCGTGTGACCATCGGTACTATCGAGACTATCGCACAGATATCAAAGGATGCAGGGGTAAAGGCTCCGGCACTTACTGTTATCGGCGATGTTGTCAAGCTTCATGATATACTGGGTTCCCAGATCTGATGAAATTGCTATTTTATTGATGGTGATAAGATGGATCAAAACGGAAAGAAGCCTGTAATAGCTATTATGAGGCCTGAGAGTTATGTGGTAAAGTCACGTGAACTTGCGGAATCATTTGGTTTTGAAGTTGTGGCTATCCCAATGATAGAAATTGAAGGTATGAAGGATGAATATTTCGATGCATTTGCAGAGAACATATTTTCCGGAACATCCGATTATACTATATTCACCAGTGCCAATGGGATTGATCACACTCTTTCCAAGATACCTGAGGACAAGCACAGCGATTTCATCGATGCTCTTAACAAGACAAATGTGGTAGCCATCGGTCCGACAACCCGTAAACAGCTTGAAGATATCGGGATCGAAGTAATGGGTATGCCTGGCGTTTACAGTTCAGAAGGGCTTGTGGAATATCTCTGTCCTGATGTTAAGGGTAAACAGATAGATACTGCAAGGAGCGCTTACGGTTCCATGTTTTTGATATCTGGTCTGAGGGATTGTGGTGCCAATGTGCTTGAGACCAAGGTCTACACTCTGACACTGCCAAAAGGGGCATTGCAGGATGAGCTTATTAATAAAAGTGTCAACGGTGAGATCGATGTATTTGCATTTACCAGTTCCATGATGGTCAGGAGCTTTTTCGACCGTGCTGAAGCTTTGGGTGCAGGTGAGTCTATAAAGGAAGTTCTTGCTAACAGTCTTATTGCTGCTATTGGTATCCCAACTGCCAATACGTTGAAGGAATTTGATGTGGAAGTGAACGTTACTCCGGATGAGTACACTTTCCGGGAAATCTTGAGGGTTGCAAAAGAAGCTCTTGAGAACTAAATTGATCTAAAAACGAATTAATTTCAGGAGGATAATTATGATAGGAATATCTAAACTCTATTGCGGAACTGTTGAACCGTCAGATGCTCTTCGATATGAGCGTGATTCAAGTAAACTTCCGTCACATTTGCTTCAATTCTCCAAAGACAAGAAACCGGTAGTCGTCTGGAACGTGACCCGTCGCTGCAATCTTAAATGTATACATTGCTACGCACACGCAAAGGACATGGAGTTCGAGAACGAACTGACCACCGAGCAGGGCAAGGAACTGATAGATGATCTGGCAGAGTTCGGTTCTCCTGTGATGCTGTTCTCCGGCGGTGAACCGCTGATGCGCAAGGACCTGCCGGAACTTGCTGAGTATGCGATCTCCAAGGGTATGCGTGCGGTGATATCCACCAATGGTACACTTATCGATAAACCAATGGCAAAGAAGCTCAAGGAGATCGGTTTGTCCTATGTCGGAATTTCCATAGATGGTCTGCGAGAGACCAACGATAAGTTCCGTGCAGTCGAGGGAGCTTTCGATGCTGCAATGGAAGGGCTTCGCAATTGCAGGGAAGAAGGTATCAAGGTCGGACTTCGCTTTACTATAAATAAACAGAACGTGGCTGATATTCCTGCTATATTCGACATGATCGAGGAAGAGGATATTCCACGTATATGCTTCTACCATCTGGTCTATGCCGGACGTGGAACCAAACTTGTGGAAGAGGACCTCTCCCATGAGGAAAGCCGCAAGACAGTTGACCTTATCATGGACCGCACAAAGCAGCTTCATGAGAAGGGAACTCCTGTGGAAGTTCTGACAGTGGACAATCACTGTGACGGTCCATACATCTACATGAGGCTTGCAGAAGAGAACCCCGAACGTGCAGAAGAGGTCTATGAGCTTCTCAAGATGAACCGCGGTAATTCCACTGGCATTGGATTTGGTTGTGTTTCATGGGATGGCGCAGTTCACCCTGACCAGTTCTGGAGGCATTACACCTTTGGTAATGTGAAGGACAGGAAGTTCAGTGAGATATGGACCGACCTGAGCGATGAGCTCATGGCAGGTCTCAAGGACAGAAAACCCCTTATCAAAGTGAACGCTGACAGATGTGCAAAGTGCAAGTGGTTCGATGTCTGCAACGCTAATTTCCGTGTACGGGCTGAAGCCGTGTATGGCAATGTCTGGGCAGATGATCCTGCATGCTATCTGACAAAAGAAGAGATCGGTTACGATGAAGATGGGGAAGAGTGAGTTATCACTCTTCTATTCTTGTTTTTTTAAAAAGAAAATGGCAAAGGCTTAATTAAAGCCTTAAAATCCAATCTGTTCCATTTCCGGCAGTACATCACTGCTGATATCGGTAAAGTTCTGTATGCCACCGGCCCATGCTGCCATCATCATTGCGTCCAATACCTCTGCCCTTGTTGCACCATGGTTTTTGAGTTTCACAAGGATCTTCTTTGCGCTGTTGGTGTTGTTCTTTGAGCATGCTATGGTGAAGACCATCAGGTGTTTGTTCTTCATTGAAAGCCCGTCTTCCCTGTCCTTCCAGATAGCCTTGTAGAAACTTGCAACTCCCTGCCCGAAGTCATCATCCATCTGTTTGGCCATTTTGATGGCCTTTGGCATGGTTCCTTTTACTTGCTTAACGCTTTCTATATTTTCTGTCATTTATTATCACCTGATCTGTGTCCAGTTTGGTACGTTTGCCGGAGGGTTGAACACTCTTGCAGCAAGGTCTTTGTCGATCATGAAAAGTCCGTTACCTTCCTCGCCTGCAAGTTTAAGTTTGTCAATGATCTCATTGTCATTGCCTTCCTCTTCTATCTGTTCGGTGATATACCACTGGAGGAAAATGTTGGTTGCATGGTCCTTTTCTTCAATGGCAAGGTCTACCAGGTCATTGATGGAACGAGTGATGAACTTTTCGTGTTCAAGGGTCGCATTGAGCATGTCAAGGGTGGTGCCGAATTCCTTTGCCGGCTTTTCAATTGCCTGAAGCTCTACCTGTGCTCCCTGATCGATAATGTAGTTGTAAAATTTCATGGCATGCAGCATCTCTTCCTGATACTGTACCATGAACCAGTTGGCAAATCCGCTAAGCCCGATATTCGAACTGTAGGCTGACATTGCCATGTAAAGATGAGCGGAATACATTTCCTTGTTGATCTGACCATTCAATGCTTTAACCATTCTTTCACTGATCATGTGATTCACTCCTTTGTTATGTAAATAGAATTACTATCTGATAAACAGGCTCCACAATTAATGTGGTTAATTCCCCATAAAAGCCTGTGGGTAGTTGTTTTTAGCTTTGTGGCTAACAGTAGAATATTAGTTATCGTCTGTATAAATGATTATCTGTGGGAAGTATGGGGTGTTTTTTGTTCAATCGATTTCGAATCTCAAATGGTTTATACCTTTGAACGATATTACCCCTAAGAACACGATAATCGAGAGAATTAACATGGAATCCCTCAAAAAAAGCATTCTGGAAAAGATAAAGCCAACTGAAAAGGAAAGGGAACACCTGACCAAAGTGGCCGATGAGCTGATGTACAAGATCGATTGCCTTACATTCAAGGTCGGTCTGGTAGGTGTAAAAACACAGCTTGTAGGCTCTGCTGCAAGAGGTACCTGGATCTCCGGTACACATGACCTTGATATTTTCATAACATTTCCGGATGATACCAGCCGTGAAGACCTTGAAAGCTATGGGCTGTCAGTTGGCAGGCAGGTGGCAAAGGAGGCGGAATATTGGGATGAGCATTATGCTGAACATCCATACGTGAAGATGCGATACAAGGGTTTCGATGTCGATCTGGTCCCTTGCTATCGGGTTTCAAGTGCAAGTTCAATTATCTCTGCAGTGGACAGGACACCTTTCCACAACGAGTTCATCAAGGCCAATCTGAACGGTCTTGAGGATGATGTTCTGCTTCTCAAGCAGTTCATGAGAGGTACTGGAGTTTATGGCTCAGAGCTCAAGACCGAAGGATTTTCAGGTTATCTGACCGAACTTCTGGTCATCAATTACGGCTCATTCGAAAAGGTACTGGAAGCAGCATCTAATTGGAGACCGGGTCTGCTTCTCGATATTCTGGAACACGGGACACTGAAGTTCGATGACCCTTTGGTGGTCATTGACCCCACAGACCCGAAACGGAATGTGGCGGCTGCACTCTCTCTTGACAAGTTCTGCACATTTGTTGATGTGGCTCGCAGTTTCCTTGGCATTCCGGACGAAAGCATGTTCTTCTCATCCTTGATTCCACCAATATCTGACATTGAGATAGTTGAACGGCTGGAAAAGAAAGGTTCCTCACTGCTGGCCATCGTCTTCAAAACACCGGATGTGGTCGATGATATATTCTATCCCCAGTTCGCTAAAATGGAGAATTCGGTGGTCCCAATGCTTGATAAGAACGAATTTACCGTACTCAAGGCTGGAAAATGGAGTGGTGAGGATTCTGTTGTGATGCTGGAGCTTATGTCGGGCACTTTGCCGAATGTCAAAATGCACAGAGGTCCTCCTGTATGGGTACGTGATCATGCCGAGAAGTTCAGGGACAAATACGTTGACAATGAGGATGCTTACTCATTTACCATCAAGGACGGTTTCTATGTGGCTGAAATTCCACGAAAACATGTCTCAGCAGTAGAGCTTCTTGAAAAAGAACTTGCGAACTGTTCCCTTGGAAAGCACATCTCCAAAAGTGTAAAGGCTGGCTTTGATATTCTCGAAGGAAAGCAGGTACTTGAACTGAAAGAGGATGGGTTTAGAAGCTTCCTCAATGGCTGGTTGTGAAACGTAAGTTTAGACCAGGCCTTCAAGCCGTTTCTGGTAGAACAAATATTGCTGGGCATAGCCACAGTACTCTCCGAAATAGTGTCTTCCCCATTTTCCAATTTTTGATTTAGTTGGATTGCCTTTAAAATAGGGGTCGTTTCCGTAATAGGCCTTGACTATCTTCTCGACATGGGTATCCACAGGGAATCCTTCCATTTTCTCAAAAGCGAAGAGCAGTATGCAATCAGCCACCTTTTCCCCGATACCCTCCAGCTTCATCAGTTCTTTCTGAGCTTCGCCATAGTCGAGCTTGAACAGTTCCTCGAGCACAATATCGTCATTGGCGACAGCATTCGCAGCTTTGATTATCCTTGCTGTGCGAAATCCCATCTTGCATTCAAAAAGATCCTCGCAAGTGGCTGATGCGAGAGCTTCGGTCTTCGGGAAACTGTAATGGCCGTTTCCAAGTTCTTCCCCGAAGAGAGCTGACAGCATGTATATGTTCTTCTTTATACGAGGGATGTTCGAAGCGGTTGCGAGCATGTAGGAGATCAGACATTCCCAAGGATCTTGGCGTATAAGTCTCAATCCTCTATATTTGTTGATGGCGATATCCATGTGCTCGTCCTTGTTGATCTGTTTGAATATTGCCGGCAGGTCATCATCCAGTCTGAAATAACTATAAAAGAAGTCCTCATCAAGAGAGGAATCTACCAGAAGGTCACCTGTCTCAGGGTCCTGGCTTATGCGTGCAACAGCACCATTGACAACGCCTGTCCACCAGTCTCCGTCCCTGTCCCAGCGGAATACCTGACCGCAGTCCAGTGTATATTCAAGGTTGAGATCTTCTGTTTTGATGGTGTACATATGTGAACAACTGCCACTTGTTATAGTAAATATATGTAAAAATAAAATGTGAAGTTATGGTCTTATTCGACCATACTTCTTCCCATCTCAAAGGCCTTCACGTTGGTGTCGATGGTCTTTGGAGGTACCATCTCCTTTACGCGTTCCAGCAGTGTTTCGGTCTTGATCGGCAGGAAGTTGGAGACTGCTCCTACAAGGACTACGTTCATAGCCTGTCTGCTTCCAGCCTCGGCCGCTTTCTCGGTCGCGTTGAACGCAATTACTCTGTGGGTCTTTCTGAGTTCCGCTACGATGCTTTCCACATCAGGATACTCTGCCTTTCCAGTGGTAACTGTTACCGGATGAACTGCTTCAGTGTTCATGATGACAACACCATCGTCTGCAAGGGAATCGATATAGCGCAGTGCTTCTACCGGCTCAAGTGCAAGAAGACAATCCGCACCTTTGAGGGGGATCATGGATCCAAGGTCACAGCCGATACGTACATGGTTAACCACTGAACCGCCACGCTGTGCCATTCCGTGAGTTTCCGCTGCACGAACGTTGTAGTTCTCAAGAACTGCGGATTTTCCGATGATGTCTGAAGCGAGGATCGCTCCCTGTCCACCGACACCTGATATTACAAGATCGAACTTAGATGCTTTACTGCTCATTTCTGAACCTCCTTTATCGCATCGAATTTACATACTTCTGCACACAGTCCACATCCTGTGCACGTTGTATTGATAGTGGATTTCTTGGTCTCCTTGTCAAATTCAATTGCAGGGCAACCAAGGTTCACACACATCCTACAGCCTACACACTTGTCATGGTCAACCTTGAATGGTGTTAGCCTGACGCCGGTTCTGCGTGCGTAGATGATACAGGGCTGTTTTGAAATGATAACGGATGTGCCTTCGTAATCCTTTGCACGTTTGAACGCTTCGATCGTTGCTTTCACATCGAATGAATCAACAACTTCGACGAATTCAGCACCGAGTCCGTGACAGAGCTGCTCAAGATTTATCTCCTTTGTGACCTCACCTGTGGATGTAAGTCCCATTCCAGGGTTTGGCTGGTGACCGGTCATTGCGGTGATGCGGTTGTCCAGAATTGCTACTGTGATGTTCGCCTTATTATATACTGCATTGAGCAATCCGTTCATTCCGGTATGGAAGAAAGTTGAATCTCCAATTGAACAGCAGATAGGCTGCTTTTCACCAGAGTGATAGATGCCTGATGCAACCGGGATACTAGCTCCCATGCACAAGGTGGTGTCCACGGTCCCATTCTGTATGCCCAGTGTGTAACATCCAATATCACTTGGGAAGACCGCATTCTTGCCAAATACTTTTTTCATGGCATAGTAGGTAGCCCGGTGGGAACAGCCTGCACACATTGCAGGTGGCCTTGGTGGCAGTTCCATCTCGATCTCCTTGATCTCCGGCAGACCTGATTCAATTTCGAAAACATCAGCGAGCGCTTTCACGCAATGGTCAACATTAAGTTCGCCGACCCTTGGAACAGTGCCATCTGTCTTTCCGATGATCTTGACGCTGCTTTCCATGTCCTTTGCAATGATCTTGCAACGGTCTTCCACAATGGGCTCAAGCTCTTCGATGACGAGAACTGTATCGACCTGCTCGTACATCTTTTTGATAAGACCTTCAGGGACCGGGTATGCACCGATCTTCAAGTATGATGCGGATACTCCCAGGTTCTCAATGGCTTCCTTTGCATAGACCGAAGCGATACCTGCTGCGATGACCCCTATCTTGGAGTCCTCCTTGATGGTAAGTTCGTTCCAGGGGGATATCTCAAGCTCTTCCCTGATGCCATCCTGTATTGAAAGGAGGTGCGGATGCCTGACAACAGCATTGCTTGGTACCATTACCCAGCGGGATGTGTCCTTCTCGAACTTGGCTTGCACTCTGTGTTCAGTGATCTCTCCAAGTTCGATATCTGCCTTGCCGTGTGATATTCTGGTGGTTGGTCTGAATATGACCGGAAGCTCGAACTTCTCGGAAAGTTCAAAGGCATAAGGTATCATGTCCTTTGCTTCCTGTGGGGTGGAAGGGTCAAGACATGGCATGAGTGAGAACTCTGAATATTTGCGTGTGTCCTGTTCATTCTGGGATGAGTGACATCCCGGATCGTCAGCCACAATGACGACCATTCCGCCCTTGACTCCCATATAGGACAGTGTCATAAGAGGGTCTGCTGCAACGTTCAGACCTACGTGTTTCATGGTGACCACAGAACGCACACCGGTCATGGCAGCTCCTGTAGCAACTTCCATTGCAACTTTTTCATTAACGGACCATTCGACATAAAAGTCGCGTTCCTTCATTTTGGACAACGTATCGACGATCTCAGAAGAAGGCGTACCCGGATATCCGGAAATGACACGTCCTCCTCCTTCCACGATACCGCGTGCGATCGCTACGTTCCCAAGCATATACTCGCGTGTGTTCATATTTTATCTCCTGCCATTCTCATAAATAGGCATTATTAATAAATATGTGGGTGAGATCGTGCAGGAGCTTGTTTTTTGGGATGTCGGTTGTTGTACGTTGTTGTATATGTAATTATAATCTCATCTTTTTAAGTATCAATTTTCGACATCTCCCACCCCTACGAAAACAAGGTTAGTTTCCATCGGAAAAATATCGGCATCATTCATTTTGATATCCTGTTTTATGACCTCTATTTTATGATCCTCTATCTGAAGACCGGAATTATTCAGGTACTCCATGACAAGCCGCTTTCCCTCAATGTCTGCTTCCTCAAGAGCCTGGGGGTAAGTTCTGAATCGCTTTCTACCGGTAGGGGTAAACATCATTGTGATTGATTTATTTCCCTCATACACGTTACGAATAAGTATTTGAACTCTCTTAGTGACTTTGCCTACTATAGCACCAACAGCATTTCCAACTTCTGCATATTCAGGTAAAATAATCTCTGCATCAATTGCACCCCGTATATTATCAACGTAAGCCTGAACTGGACCTCCAAGTAAGACCACTGGCACTCCTACCTTGAACTTTGTGATGTATTGATCTTTATTCTCAATTATTTTTTTGATATGGACATGATCAATTTCTCTCAACAGGTATGACATGACATAAACAGCCATATTTTCACCAAAAACATTTTTAATTTCCTCACAAAATGTTGTGTGATCTGAATGGGTCATTTTGGATAAAATTCCGGCTGCAATTCTGGAAGCTTCACAATCCCATTCCGTATAATCCCCGAGAACATGTAAAGCATCGGTTGGAGTAAATCCAATTGCATGAACAATTTTTTTCTTGATCAAAAGGTCTAGAAATACAGATGATGGCAGCCCATCAGTGAAAATTTCATTGATTGAGGTTGGCTCATCACCGATGCGATCAAACAATTTTTTTTCTGTTTTGCTCATCCTGTCGGGTTTGTGACCTGCTCGTACATAGAATTTAGTTGGCTGTATATTTTCGCATAATTGTATTTTTGAAGGAATAGATGTTCTCTTTAATTTTTCCTTTATTGCAGGCCATTTTGTTGCAGCCATACAAATTGGGATAACTCTGCGTGGTCCAACACTTATTCTTCCATTTTTGATCCAGATGTGACTATCGCCCCCCATTGCTGAAGTTTCCATGCGTATAGCTTTCACTTTCGTCTTCCATCCACCAACGACAGCCCCTTCATCCGTGATCTCTGGGATTCCATCAGTCACTTTTGCAACATCAGTACTGGTGCCGCCAACATCGATGACGATACAATCTTTCATTTTTGAAAGATATGATGCACCAACGAGGCTTGCGGCCGGTCCTGTAAATACAGATTCGATCGGATGTTTGAGGGCCTCAACAATACCCACAACAGAACCATCACATTTTAGCATCATGATTTTAGCATCGATTCCACGCCTTTCGATCTCTGAAACCACTGCATTCATGAATTTCGTGGAAATGGGGACCAACTGGGCATCAATGTAAGCTGTTACTCCTCTTTCATAGGATCCTAGTGATTGCGAAAGTTCATGTCCACAAACTACAGGCAATCCTGTCATTTCTTCTATGATCTCTTTAGTTTTTAGTTCATGATCTGGATTCCTGATGCTGAAATGAGAAGAAACCGCAAAAGCTGCTACTTTGTCCTTTGTTTCGAGAATAAAATCCCTGATGTTTTTAGTGTCTAAAGAATGTATCTCCATTCCATTTGAGCTATGACCGCCCTGAACATTAATGGTGTAAGGAATTTTAGAATCTGTAGGTTTAATTACATCACCTATCATGATAAGTGCAACATCATGTCCTGATGATCTTTCCGAAACAGTATTTTCAAGAACGGCGTTTGTTGCAAGAGTTGTAGATACAGAGATCTTTGATACATTATTCAAATAAGAAGGGTTCAAAGAATCAAGAGCATTCTGAATTCCAGGAAGTGGATCAGGATATGTAGTGGGTGATTTTGTACTGTCTATTACTTTGCCATCGTCTTCTCTCACGATCACAGCATCGGTGTATGTGCCACCGGCATCAATTCCAAGTCCGTACTTCATACTGTCCCCCATTACTTCTTCATAAAAACAATTGGCTTTATCTGATTATTCATCATTCATTCCATATTGTCTGCCATGCAAATCATCTATGTCAATACGGATGACTGCCACTCCCTTGACGTCTAGATCATCAATACTGTATTCTTTATTGTGGTAGCGATCAATAATGATCTTAAGACCTTCTTTTATTTCTTTTTCATCTTCCAGAATTGTTGCAGTTCCGTAGCCTACAACGCTTTGGTATTTCATATAATATGAACAGGGTTCATCTGATGGAAGAGTTTCATAAAAAGTATCCACTTCAAAACAAACATTTTTATTTTGTTTTATAAGGTTGATCTTAGTACCTTTTCGGGAACTATGTAAATATATGGTATTATCCTTGTATCCGAATGAGATTGGTACGATGTAAGGCTTTTCATTACTACAAAGTCCCAACCTTAGGTATTGTGCATCTAAAAGTATGTCTTCAAGTGCTTTGTTATCTCTTATTTTTTTACCCATTATACCAAATCCACTTTCTCTAATACAATTTTACAAATAAGAAAATTACTCTCTTTCTTTATATCTACCTAAGCTATTGGTATTTTCCAAAGGCATGTGCCTTTTCCAGTAGTGTTAGTATATGTGCCATTTTAAAAATATATTCAAATTTAGGCCTTTATCTGAAAGAAGGGTGATGCGATTAATGCTCTATCACTATTATATTTTGACAATTGTTCAGAACCAATAAGGCAGTATGTGGAACATCCAGAACATAAATTTGATGGCAAGGTGACAAACAATATTGATATGCAGGAGCCTGAAGGGGATATGGTTGGATCATACTTGAATATTGAGAAATTTCATGAATGGGTGCTTTGTCTGACTCTCGATGATGTTCGGGAAGGGGGGATTGAACACAGGAGTACGTTGAAACAACTGAAGGACAGAGTTGGAGAAGGGGGATTATAGTCTAAATACTAAGGGATAAGGAAAGTAATTGATAGCTTTCTCTAAAATTGATATTAAATAGAAATATTAATGCCTGAAGAAGTGTCCTAAATTTATCTATGACTGAAATTGAAGTTCTCAAAAACAGGGGGGATGAAGGAGGAATGACATCCCCACTCCCAATTAGAACCACCACCACCACAGCGTTCGTGTTTTCAGACCGTACCACCGGAGTCGTGAATGACACATGGTTCTTAATATATAATAATAAGTTAATGGCATATTAACTTATCGAATATAATTTAAATGTTATAATACTCATCATTATGAAATCGGAATAAGATCCTGTGTTGTCTACTTTCCCAGAAGCCTGAACGAAGCAAGACAGCTGGTAATGTTGAGAGTTATAAACAGTTTACTCTCAATGCTCATTTGAGGGAGAGATTGAAGACTTGGGACAACGGGATTAATGTAAATGGATAACTTACATGTAAACTCAATAGCAGTAACAGGTATTGCATAATGAAAGGCAATATCGGTAGCAACAGAGGAGTTTATAAATATTACTTATATTAGTAGTCAGGTGCTATATAACCGATAATAATATCACTAATACTCCTGAAAAGTATTTTATTATACTTTGCCCGCTATAGGAATTGTAAATGTGAAAGTACTTCCTTTTCCAACTTCACTTTCAACCCAGATTTCCCCGCCATGCATTTCAACAAATTTTTTGACAAGTGCAAGGCCAAGCCCCGTCCCTTTTTCCACTTTTGTTTCGAATTTATCGACTTGTAAGAAAGGTTCGAAGATAGAAGAAAGGGAATCAGACCCAATACCTTTGCCAGTATCTTCAACACTGAAATGATTCTCACTTCCAACAATTGAACCATTAATTGTTATAGAACCACCTTCTGAAGTGAATTTAACAGCATTGCTGAGTAGGTTATAAAGTATCTGTTTGAACTTTGTAAGATCAGCGAATATCCATTTCATACCCTCATCAACAGATAAATTCAGTTTAAGGTTCTTTTTAAGAATAAGAGGCATCAAAGAATAACAAACTTCATCAATGGCATCCATGGAATTGAATTCTTTAACCAAAAGTTCCGTCTTTCCTGCTTCTATTTTTGAAAGATCTAGAATGTCATTGATAAGGTTCAATAAGTGTTTCCCACTATCCAAAATATTTCCAGAATACTTGATCTCTTTTTCATTCAGGTTGCCGAAAGTATTGCTATTTAGCAACTGTGAGAAGCCGATGATGGAATTAAGAGGCGTCCGTAGCTCATGACTCATATTTGCGAGGAATTCGGTCTTGGTACGGTTGGCAGCTTCCGCCATAATTTTTGCATTGATCATTGCTTCTTCTGCTTTCTTGCGTTCGGTAATATTATCAAATGCTACCCCTACACAATTATTTGGTAAGGGAAACACCTTGACTGAAAATGTATTCTCAAGAACTTGTTCATCGCCATAGTAAATATCTTCCAAGACCCTGGACTGACCAGTCCGAACAACTTCGGCAAAAGCCTGTGGAATATCCTTCTCTCTGAGACTGGGAAAATTCTTATCTAAAGTATTTCCAAGGATAACTTCATTGGGAACACCTGTAAAATCAGAAGATGCTGGATTTGCAGCTATCAGCCTTAGAGTTCTATCATCATCTAAGTTCTCTAAATAATAGACATAAAGCCCTATTCGCACATTCTCAAAGATGTATGCATACTGTTGAATGGCTTCTTCCATTTTCTTGCGTTCAGTAATATCCTGCACTGTTCCAGACATACAAATAGCTTGGCCAGCTTTGTTAAAAGTAACCTCACCTTGCGAATGAACAATACATTCTGAGCTATCGGGCAAAAGAATGCGGTAGTTAATACTATACGGTTTATGTTCATATATTGCCTTATTTATATTATCTTGAACAAACAACTCGTCATCAGGATGGACGTACTTTAGAAAAGACTCAAAAGTAGTTTCAAATCTCTGGGGTGCCAGCCCAAGGATTTTATGGATCTCGTTAGATAATTTCACCTTATTTTTGACGAGGTCCCAATCCCAATTACCAAGATGGGCAATACGCTGTGCATTGGACAAACTGGCCTCACTCTTACGTAGAGTTTCTTCCATCTGCTTGCGCTCGGTGATGTCTCGTATAGTAACCTGCAGAATCTGTTTATCTTTTAACAAAAAGCGCGTTAGCCACACTTCAGCAGTGAATTTCTCTCCATTTTGTCTGCGGTGAACCCATTCAAACTTGGTAGATTCATTTTTGAATGCCTCTGAGATTCGATCTTGTGCAGAACTCCACGAATCTTCCCCATTTGGCTGTTTTGTAGGTGATATTTCGGATGGATGTAATGCAATAAATTCTTCTTTTTCTGAGAAACCGAACATCTTCAGAGCCGCTTTATTACAGTCGATGAATCCTTTCTCTTCCATTAATATAAAGACGTCAGAAGATGATTCGAATAGTGCATGATAGCATTCATCGTTTAAAATACCTGTTTTTTCAAGGGTAGAGATTTTAGTCTCTTGTTTTACCAACCGATTCAAATCATCTTCGATCATTTATCTCTCTTCAATTATAATGAATGTGATTTTAATTTAAATTTGTTGACATATTTAAGGTACGGTCTGCAACAAAATCATGACAGTTCATTTTTTGCCCTAATTATAACTATAATCAAGATTTTTGATTGATAATAATTGAATTAACTTCACTCATCACTTTGAAGTACTTATTACCAGTTTCTGTAATAGTTATCGCAACACAGCATATGACGAGAACTTCTTCTTCCGTATTAGCATCGCTCAAAGACCGTCAACACTTTTGCTTTCATTATCGGTGTTTTCCGCTTTAGACCTCTTAATCTCCAACAAATAGATTATCCAGAATGTTATAAGTGCAGTTGTGCTTAAAAGTAAAAGAACCGTTGTCAGTGAACTTATAGTCCTTCCTAAAAGAGAACTTAAATTGTATATTAGTAACAAAGAAATTACAACTAATGAAATGATAATCGTTTTTACTTTTATTTCGTGTTTCATTTTTCATTTATTCCTTCTGCCACATTCATGACAGTATTCACATTTGTAATAAAGTTTCATAGTTTTTTTGTATACAATTAATTATGTGTTATTTATAATTTACCCCGTCATTTTGTGCATAATGGTCATTTGAGGTATTTTTATATGCCATAAACCAAATTAAAGGGTGGGGGTTCAAAAACATGGTTTTTACTCAAAAATTTAATTTAAGAATTGTCGAGCTAGTGAGCAAGAATCAAAAAAATATTCGTATATTAGCTATTCTTTTGTTGATAATGACGGCAGGAACAAAAATAGCATTAAATATTGATCCAGTATATGCACCCATGGGGACGGTGGGTGGCCTTATTTTTGGTATGAATCTAACATACTATATTTTCCAATGATAAAGCAAGACACAAAGCAGGTCATAAACGGTATAATGGCATGCTTAGCCATTCTTTTTTTTGTTTTGAAATTCAAGCTTCCACGAAATACAAATGCTGTCTGTTGCCTTCCGTATTTCATGAAACAGAATGCCAAGAATTATAATCCGTATACTCTTAATACTCATGTGAGTGAGAGATTGCAATGCTCAAAAGGCTTTATAATTAAATAAGCAAGAAGACCACCCATTTCAATGAGTGGATGAATTGCGTAAACAGTTGTTTGTTCTTGGTTCTGATATATATTAGTAGTATCAAAACGTATACAAAAATATGCGGAAATCCTACAAATTCCGTCTGTACCCGACCAAAGAACAGGAGATTGTCCTGGTCAAAACTCTTGATGTATGCAGATACCTCCACAACGAGTTTCTTGCGGACAGAAGGAATGCGTATGAAAGATGTAATCAAGGATTAACAACATTTGACCAGATAAATCAGGTCAAGTATCTTGAACTCAATACCGAAGTATTCTCACAGGTCAAACAGGATATTTTGCGAAGACTTGGAAAATCATTTGATGCTTTTTTCAGAAGGTGTAAAACGGGTGAAACCCCGGGATATCCAAGGTTCAAAGGGAAAGACAGGTACAACAGTTTCACATATCCTCAATCTGGTTTCAAAATTGAAGATAACAAACTGAAACTTTCCAAGATCGGGAGTATCAAGATCAAACAACACCGAGAGATGGAAGGCAAGATCAAGACAGGTTCTATCAAACGTGAAGTGGATCAATGGTATGCAGTCTTTTCTGTTGATATGGGTGCAAGTCCTGAAAAGATCGATCCAGCTACATCCATAGGTATTGATGTCGGGCTTAACTCATGTGTCACGTTGAGCAATGGGGAACAATTCAATTCCCCTATATATTACCGAAATTCAGAGAGATCTCTTGCAGCTCAACAAAAGAGACTGAGCAAAAAGAAGAAAGGTTCATCAAACCGTCTTAAACAAAAACTCAAAGTTGTTAAGGTTCACAGAAAGATACGTAACCAGAGACTTGATTTTAACCATAAGTTGAGCAGGGCTCTTGTCGACAGGTTTGACTGGATAGTGTTCGAGGATCTGAGCATCAGGAATATGGTTAAGAATCATCATCTTGCAAAATCAATACATGATGTTGCATGGGGTCAACTGATCCAGATGGCAAAAAGCAAAGCGGAAGAAGCTGGCAAGTTTGTCGAATTGGTTAACCCCTACAATACATCACAGGAATGTAGCAGTTGTGGAAACATCGTCAGGAAAGGTCTATCGGTCAGGATTCACAAATGTCCTGAGTGTGGGCTTGAACTTGACAGAGATGTTAATGCTGCAATCAATATTCTTAATCGATGCACCGTAGGGACTACGGAAAGAGCCTGTGGAGTCATGGACGTTGGTCTGGGCTATGAAGCAGGAAGCCACTCATTTTAATGGGTGGTAGTTCACGATAACATCATTAATAACCATTAATCGTCCTTTCTCATTCTTACAATATCCAGATAGAAATAAAGCATCAATGCGTAAATTCCAACAACAACAGCAATCGCTCCTGCGATATATCCCACGTGAGCTGAATCGAAGTCTATTATCAGATTCATTGCTTCAGCTTGCATTTTTGATTCATATCGGCTACCGTGTAAATAGAAATGAATATTATACAGTCGATTGATGAAACATGGAATAAACATGTTGCCTCTTAGGGCATACTTAATGAGTGTCTAACAATAATAAAAAATGAATAAGTAGCAAAAAAGAAGTCAACTGATTAAGATTGATTCAATTAGTGTTAGCAATACAAAGATTTTTGTCGACAATGATTGAATTAACTTCATTCATCATTTTGAGGTAGTTATTACCAGTTTCTGTAATGTTGTATTTGTCGGAAGGTTTTTCCACCAAATTTATTTGCATCATCATGTCGAGATACTGATCCGCTCTTTTAAAATTTAAATTTGCATTATAAACTATTGCAGTTTTAGTTACTTCAGATCCTTTTAAGACTTTCAATATATCCACCATTATTTCTAATTTATCTCTCGTACCCACACCACCTAAAGTTTTCAGAGGGGATGAAGGAAGAATGACATCCCCACTCCCAAATTTTTATTAAGTCGAACTACCACCACCACAGCGTTCGTGTTTTCAGACCGTACCACCGGAGTCGTGAATGACACATAGTTCCTAATATATAATAATATATTAATAGCATATTAACTTATCGAATATAATTCGGATGTTATAATAATCATCATTATGTAATAGGAATATGATCTGGTGTTGTCTACTTTCCCAGAAGTCTGAACGAAGCAAGGACTGCTGGATCGCGGCAAATTATTTGCTTAGTAAGTGAAAATTTCAGTGTCATTGGCCTTTTTAGCAAAATAATCCACTTTAGTAATGTAGTTGTCTGACCTGGAAACATATTCCCCGATCATCACCACTTCATTTTCAAAAAATATAATGGCATATACCTTTTGGTTTACTTGAGATCAATTTTCTTCAGGAATAAGGACAGAATACATCTCACTGACACTTTCCATTACTTTGAAGCCTTTGCTTGTGATCATATAATCCCCCCTCTCATGGGGCTGGATTATCATCCCGCTATCAGAGAGCTTCTGTAGGTGGAACAAAAGGTTACCCCCACGAAGGCCCGTAAGCTTGGAAAGGAAAGAAAAGCTCATTGACTGAGCAGAGACTGCTTTTAATATTTCAAACCTCTTGGGGTGGCAGAGAGGGTCAAGCACATCATCGATCACTGATTGTGATGGGACAAGTGATATGTTCTGTTTACTGTCTTTCTTTGTTTCATATACCCTCAAAGACTGCATTAGATCGACCTGTTTTTCGAAAAGGTCTGTAACTTCGGAAAAACAGATGTCACATTTATCATATGGCATGCCTTTCCTTAAAGTTTTGAGCTCAACGCGTTTGTTATCAATAAGTTCACTATCTACTGAAGACTGCTTGATGAGTGATGCATTCTTCTGTAACATATCTGTGAAAACGGGTCTGCATTGGTCAAGACGGTCACATTTTTTGACCATGTTCTTTGAAAGTCCGATCTCCGTATCGGCAATAAGGTGTTTTTCCAGTACATCGGAATAATCACTTCTGACAAAGGCCAGAATGGATTCCAGATGTTGCCTATTGGAATCTTCGATAAATGTCCTGATATCCCTGTGGATCTCATCGAGCTTTACATTGATATCGACAATCTCAGAATCGCAATTTTCATTCATAATAGGGAATTTATATGCATGCCTTATATAGGTTCCTGACAAGACCTTAAAAGTTATTAGAGTTACTCGAATGTACTATGTATAGTACAGTGACTGTTAAGTATATATCAGGAACCAACCTATGTTCTATTGTAGTTCAATGTCTTCGAAGGACATTCAACCATAAAAACATCATAAAGGAGTTATAAATATGAGCGTAAAAGAAGATATTCATTCCCAGATCGTTGGCGGACTTGCAGATGCAACATTCCCTATAAACACACCTGAAGATCTACTTGCAGCATTCCCTGCAGGTGCAGATACCACATGCAAGTCAGGAGATTTTGAAATAACCGCAGGAGAAGCAGGAAAACTTCTTACGGCAGAAGACTTCCCAATCGAAAGTGCAAAGCAGATCGCTGACATCCTCGTTGAAAGGGCAGAAACCGCATGTAAAGCAGGAAAATGCTGTGGATGTGACTGCTGAAAGGATAGGGTTGTGATACCCACACCCTTTTGTGCACAACATTTAAATTATTTATAAGCTGATTGTTTGTAGGAGTGGATAATAATGAAAGTTCTTGGTGTATCAGGTTCCCCTATCAAAGACAGCAATGCTGATCGTGCTCTGAAAGCAGCCCTTGAAGCAACAGGCATGGATTACGAATTTGTTAAGCTTATTGATTATACCGTTGCTCCCTGCAAAGCCTGTCTGGGATGTGTAAAAACTAATGTCTGTGTAATTAAAGACGACGGCATTGCTTTAGCAGAAAAAGCTAAAGAGGCAGATGCTCTTATTATTGCAGGGTTTACCCCATATTCTACCCTTGACTCACGTACAAAGGCATTCATTGAAAGACTCTACCCACTTCGTCACAGATATGGATTCATGCGAGGAAAACCAGGCGGTGCTATAGTAACATCTGCAATTCCCAAAGGAATGGAAATGATGCCACCAGCCGGTGATAACGGCATCAATGCAATTTCATATTATATGATGGAAGAAGGAATGGAGTCAGTAGGGTCTGTTATTGTTCTTGGAAATAATCCCTGTGTGAGGTGCATATTTGGAGACGAATGTGACATGAGCGGTATCAAGATGATGTTCGGTCCAGATGCAACAAAAGCCTCTGTGGGAATTAACAGATTTGAAGACCAGCCAGAAGCGGTCGAAGCCGCAAAAGAACTGGGTAAGAATATTGCAGAACACCTGAAGTCAAAAGAATAAATCGAAAAATGACTTCAGTATACATTTTTTAAGACATTGCACATAATGCTTATTGTATTATTGTTTGAACCGAAAAAATTTTCAAAATGATTATTTTTTCTTTACTTTCAACACGAAAAAAATCGAGTTGTGCAGCAAATTAGCACAACTCCGCCACATTCCTATTCTTCTGAAGTTCGCGATGAAGAGCTTTGGGTTTGTGATTTTGATTCAACTATTGTGAGCTCTGTTTTGCTGTCAGTGAGGTGATAAGCTACACTCATCACCTCGTTTCGCACTCCAGAAGAATGATCTGGCTGCAGGAACTCAATCCTCCAATGAGGACACATCCCCAGGATCCATTCCAAGCTCCTGTGCCTTAAGCAACCTTCTCATGATCTTCCCGCTGCGGGTCTTTGGTAGCGAGTCAACAAATTCGATCTCAGAAGGCATTGCAATTGGACCCAGGTTCATCCTTACATGATATAAAAGATCAAGCTTCAGTTTGTCGGAAGAGTTGAAGCCCATGCGAAGTATGACGAAAGCTTTGATGGAATCCCCTTTAAGAGGATCAGGTTTTCCTATTACAGCGGCTTCAGCCACGGACTCATGGGATACAAGTGCACTTTCGACCTCTGCACTTCCAATGTTGTGACCGGCAACGATAAGGACATCGTCGGCACGTCCCCGTATCATGATATAGCCATCCTCGTCCTTTACGGCAAGATCACCCGCACTGTAGTAATTCTTGATCTTTGTCCAATACTGGCGATATCTTTCATCATTACCATAAACGGTCCTCATCATGGAAGGCCAGGGTTGTTTTATTACAAGGAAACCACCTGTTCCTGCAGGCACCGGGTCACCATTCTCATCTACAACATCAACAACCACACCTGGCACAGGTCTTCCCGTGAATCCCGGTTTCATGGGTTCTCCAACCGCTGTGGTGAGCATGTGCATGCCCGTCTCGGTCTGCCACCAGGTATCCAGAACAGGGCATTTTTCCTTGCCGATCACACGATAATACCACTTGAACGCTTCAGGGTTCAGAGGTTCGCCAACCGAACCCAGGATCCTCAGGGAACTAAGGTTGTACTTCCCGGGCCATTCCTCTCCCATCCTCATGAACATGCGTATCGCTGTTGGTGCCGTATAGAAGACGCTCACATCGAACTCCTCTATCATGCTCCACCAGACACCTGGATCGGGATAGTCGGGCGTTGTCTCTGAAATGAGGATCGTTGCACCCATGGAAAGAGGACCATAGACAATGTAGCTGTGACCCGTGATCCATCCGGGGTCTGCAGTACACCACATGACATCATTTTCCTTGAGGTCTAAAACGTTCTTTGTGGTGTAGTATGTACCTACCATGTAGCCACCGCAGGTATGAACTATTCCCTTGGCAGGACCGGTTGTTCCGCTGGTGTAGAGAATGAACAGAGGGTCCTCGGAATCCATTATTTCAGGCTCACACTCCTTCTCCACATCTTCCATTATCTCATAGAAGTCCACCTCTATCTCAGAAAAGAGTTCCATTTGAGGTGTCATCCTTCTCAGGACAACTATCTTCTCAACGCATGAGGCATTGACCACGGCATCATCCACAAGGGATTTCAGGTCAATGCGCTTACCACGCCGAATGCTTGCATCTGCAGTAATGACGACCTTTGCCTGTGCATCCTTTATCCTGGAATGCAATGCTTTGGCACCAAACCCTCCGAACACGACACTATGGATCGCACCGATACGTGCACATGCCAGCATGGCCACGATCTGTTCAGGAACCTGTGGCATGTATATGCATACCGTGTCACCTTTCCCAACGCCCAAAGATTTGAGACCATTGGAAAATCTCATGACATCGCGGTAAAGCTGACGATATGTGATAACCTGTTCTTCTCCATTATCACCCACCCAGATCATTGCAACTTTGTTCCTTTTCCCGTTGAAGACATGGCGGTCAAGGCAATTGTGGGTGATGTTCATTTTGGCATTGGTGAACCATTTTGCATAGGGATGGTCCCATTCCATCACCTTATCCCACTTTTCGAACCATTCAAGTTCCTCTGCAACATTTTCCCAGTGTTTTTCAGGATCCTTGATAGATTCACTATAAACCTTTTCATAATCCTGCATCCAGGAATTTTCTTTTACCGATGGATCAGGATAATAGCTTTTACTGTCCATCTTAACGTCAAATTTTTCAGACATGTTCTATTCATTCCTAACTATTATTCATTATATATTTCACATGACCTGACCTAGTTTCAGACCAATTGAACTCAGTTCTGGAACCATAGAATAAACTCCACCAGGTGAAAATTAAGCCGGTTGATATGGATGTTCATGGAACCAAATAAGGAAGAGATAATGAAACCACAGGTTAATAGTTCCCATCCATCATGAATAATAATGGTAGATGTATATGCCTGTTGTGGTCTCTGGATCGAAATGAAGAAGATGGGATTTTCAAAGAACATTGAAAAAAATCTTTGTAAATATGCTTAAGGTACTTTCCCAAAAACATCCTGATCATGTAAACCCCAACAACTAGGGTCGGTAGGTTTTGCAAGGATGAGTACAGAGAATTTCTGTTAATGATAGAGTTTGCAATGATCCTTTATTATGGTATATTTTTTGGCATTAATCCCATGGTCCTAAATTTTACTAAGAGTCGGGTATATAAATCAGTAGAACCCAATTATCATATCTATCATAAGGTGGGGTTAAATGAAAACATTAGTAACATATATGACACAGACAGGAAACACAAAGAAGATCGCAGAAGCTATTTATGGTGAAGTTGCTGGTGAAAAGGATATCAAAGACATTAAGGATGTAAGTAATTTTGAATCTTATGATCTTGTATTTGTAGGCTTTCCGGTAATTCAATTCACCATTCCGCCGAATGTTTCAAAATTTGTTTCAGAAAATGCAGCTGGCAAGGACATAGCATTCTTCATGACACATGGTGTTCCTGAAGGTTTTGAGGCCATTAAATCATGGACCGGATCAATAAAGGATATTGCAGCTGATGGTAATTTACTTGGTACATTTGAATGTCAGGGTGAAATTGCACAGAACGTTCTTGATATGCTCGAAAAGTCCGATGATCCTGAAATGAAGGCATTTGCCGAATTGGGTCCTGGCGCAAAAGGACAGCCTGATGAAGCCCATCTTCAGAAAGCAAAGGAATTTGCAAAGGAAATTCAGGCAAAGGTCCAGTGACCTAGTATGTCTGATCTTTCTTTTTTTTAAATCCTTTAACATTGTCCTTAAATAAATATTGACTTCAATCCTTCTTCCTCTTATCAATGTTTAATGCTTTTACAACTTCTAGTAGAGAATTGAGGAGATTATGACCCTGCAAACTGATCTGATATTCACCTCGCTCTTCACGTTGGTGTATCAATCCTTTGCTTTGTAATTTATCCAGATGGAACAGAAGATTTCCGCCACGAAGTTTTGTAAGTTTTGAAAGTGCAGTAAATGATTTGCCTTCATCATACAATGCTTTTAGAATCTGGACTCTAACAGCACTACTTAATGCATCCCCGATCAAAATGGAGATATGTTCTTCAGGAAGATCTTGAACTTGTATTTGCTCGTTGCTATCGGGTTGGTAGAAATTCATTTTTTGCAACATTTCAATCTGACTTTCAAAACATGTTTCAGCATGTTGCAAGCAATTGGAACACTGCTTCGATTCCGATGCAAGTTCCTTCATGCTATCAAACTTGTTCCTTAAAATTGAAATATTATCATCTGATAGCTCCCCGTTTTTTGCATAATCAGATAAACTTTCAAAGTAATCAATATAGATGGGCTCACAGTGCTCCCACATAGTACAATCATTTGATTCACTTTTGATGATATTTAAGTTATTATCCCGAGAACCATTAAGAAAATTTTCAGCGCATTGATTCTTGAACTCACTGAGTAACGAATTTGCTTTGTTCATGGTAACTTCACTTCTGAACCTATTAAGTTCCAAGCGAAGGGCACGGATTTCTTCTTGTAATAAAGAAGCACTTGATGATGCCGATATTAACTCGCTTATAATAATTCCTCCTTTACAGTAGTTTGTTTTAAGGTTATATATACGTATGTTTGGTATATTTTTATGACCAAAACACGTTTGGTATATTTTTATGACAAATCAGTATATATTCATGTACGTATTAATTAGTTTTGGCGACTTAATTATTCCAAATCACTAAAAATGGAAGATTTATCTAAAACAAAAGGAGAAATACAATGGATATAAAAGAACTAACTTCACCCTGTGGAATGGGTTGTTTTGCCTGTGGAGTATATAAAGATAACATTACTGATGAGATGGCTCAGTCTCTTGCTGGGATGTTAGGGATAGAAGCTAAAGATGTAGTGCCATGTGATGGGTGTAGAAGTGAACGTGGCAGTATTTTTTTAGGCACAACAGGTTGTCCAACTAAAACATGTGTTGAAAGTAAAGGTTTGCATAATTGCTCTGAATGCAGTGAATTCCCTTGTGAAAACCAGATGCCTGTTGCAGATCAAGCTAATATTTTCCCACATAATACCAAGTTGTACAATCTAAGCCGAATCAAATTAAATGGTCTTGAAGCATGGGCTGCTGAAGCAGGTATGATTCAGCAAAAATATTTCAAAGGTAAATTTGCTCCTGGAAAAGGTCCCTATGAAGGGGAAGATACCATACAGTCCGAATAAAATGAAAATAAAGCAAACAAGTCTCTCAAGTTGACTGATAGAACGGGGGATGCTTGTTTGAAAACTGCTAGCTTGGTGTTATATTCTTAAGCCACATAGACTATTAAAATATACTTAAATAAAGTATAAAACTATTATTGAAAGGAGATTGAACCATGTCTAACTACGAAGAAGATATTTATGTTGAAAAAGAGGTTGCGGTTTCTGCTGAAAAAGCTTGGGATATAATTTCTACGCCAGGTGGTTTAAATCACTGGCATCCATTCATGAAAGCAAATATAGCTGAGAGCTGGAATGGTGTTGGCTCAAAAGATCACCTGACTTACTATAGTGGTTTTGAATTTGATAGGGTGGTCACTAAATGGATAGAGGGTGTTGGCTATGATCTGAGCGTTACTGAGAACGGTAAGCGTGAAAATACAGCTATTTGGAGAATAACTCCAATAGATGATCAAAGATGTATCCTTAGAATCACCGGCCAAGTTAACTTTATCAAGAAGTTCCCCTTCCCTATCAGATGGGCTTTGCTTAAATTCAAAATGAGACCTGTTTATGGCCAATATCTCTTTCAAATTCTGGAAGGCTTCGCGTACTATGCAGAAACAGGTAATCAAGTTAAACGTAATCAATTTGGTTCTAACTCAATGTTTTCGAAATAACAACAAATTCCAATAATCGTTTAGTATATTGAACACATATTAAGAATACATAAAAATGAGGTTTATAGAAAAGGGGGTTATAGAGATGAACAATAAATTTGTAGTTAAAGATTTTATAATCATCACATTAATTACCAGTATATGGGTAAACATTTCCGAATTATTCAGGTTCTTCGCTTATGCAAAACCGGAACTAGTGAATTTCTTCTCTGCCCTTCCAAATGTAGCTCCCATGAATGATCTGGGAACACTTCTCATCTGGGGAGTATGGGATACCTTGCTTACGGCTTTATTTGTATATCTTTTCTGGTTGTTCGCACAGACCTTTGGCAATAATAACAAATCTATTTTAGGCAGTGCTATTATGTCCTGGTGTTTTTTCTTTGTCCTATACTGGGTTGCTAATGCAAATATGAACCTTGCGGATTGGAGTTCTTTGCTAGTTATCTTGCCTCTGGCTTTACTTGAAACAGTAGTAGCATCTTACATTGCTTCAAAATTGTATTTAAGAAAAAGCACATAACACCAAGGTTTGAAGGAGCTGGGGGGAAATATTACATGGCCGTATCAAATGACTTCATTGAATATATTCTTGACCAACTTTCACCATGGGGTGAAGTCATTGTACGGAAAATGTTTGGTGGTGCCGGATTATATCTTGATGACGATATATTTGGCATTGTTTCTAAAGATATTGCCTATTTGAAGGTTGATGAAACAAATAGGGACAAATTTTTATTGGCAGGATCTGCACCACTCAAACCGTTCCCAAATAGACCAACGGTTTTGTCATACTTTGAGATACCTCCGGAAATCCTAGAAAATCCCGATGAACTGATAGAATGGGCAGAAGAATCGCTGTTCATTCAAAAGAAAAAGAAATGATTTTTTAAACAGCAAAAACGACCATCTTGAAAATTGTATCAAGGAGTGCTAAAAAAGTGGACAAAAAGAAAAAGGAAGTACCTTGTCCGATCTGTGACAAAACTGGAGTTCCTGTTGAAACTTTAACAGTAGAACAAATGGTGAAAGAAGAACTTGTAGATAAGGTGAGTGTGGATGATCACTGGCTTTGCATGAGTGAGGAATGCGAAGTTTCATACTACACCGGATCAGGTACAAAATTCAATAAAGAAGACATCAAAGTGCCGCTATGGTTCAAGAAAGATGCTGACCCGAAGTATGCATGCTATTGCAATAACATAACTGAAGAACAGGTAATCGATGCAGTGGCCAATAAGGGTCTTGGTAACATGAGGGATATCATTGTTTCGATAAATGGTAAAGCTAGAATACGATGCAAGACCAACAACCCTACCGGAAAACGTTGTACAAAGGTATTTAGTGAAGCAATAAAAAAAGGTATGGACATAAAGAACAAAGGAGAACGGATATGAAAATAGCCGTTAGATACTATACCAGATCAGGAAACACAAAAAAGCTTGCAGAATCGATTGCGGAAGCAGTTGGAGTAAAAGCGTTGCCAATCATTCAGCCGCTTACCGAGAATGTGGATATCCTTTTTCTGGGAAGTTCTGTTTATGCATCGGGAGTTGCAGCTGATGTTAAAAAATTCATCGCTTCGATTGACTGCTCTATTGGAACAATTATAAATTTCAGTACTGCTGCAAAGTCCAAATCTACATACGAACGAGTAAAAAAGCTTGCAGATGAAAAGGGAATTAAAATGTCTGAGAAAGAATATCATTGTCTGGGTTCTTATGGCCAAAGGAACAAAGGCAAACCAGACAAGAATGACCTCCAAAATGCTGCTATCTTTGCAAAAGAGATCGTACAATATTGATCTACTAAAAATTTTCCAATAACAAAATGACAAGATCACTTTCCATTCAACAAGCTAGAAAACTGGTGCTGCTGTCACAGAGACTGCCTCCGGCAAATCAAACCGGCAGTGCAATTGCAGCCACGCTATCAGCTATTGAACACCTTGGTTATATTCAGATCGATACGATCTCAGCCGTTCAGCGTGCTCACCATCATACCCTGTGGAATCGCAATCCTCGTTACAAAACATCCCACCTCGATCAATTGCTTGCAGACAAACAGATATTTGAATACTGGTCTCATGCTGCCGCCTACCTGCCTATGAGTGACTACCGCTACAGCTTACCTCGCAAACAGGCCATAGCAAATGGGGATCAGGATCACTGGTATGAACGCGATGAGCAGCTGATGAGATCAGTGCTCAAGCGCATTGCTACCGAAGGGCCATTGATGGCCAAAGACTTTGAGGACGTCGGTGAAAATACCGGCGAATGGACGATCAAACCCTCCAAACGCGCCCTGGAATCTCTGTTTATGCAGGGTGATATTATGGTTTCTTATCGGGTTAATTTTCACAAGGTTTATGATCTCACCGATCGGGTATTGCCCGAAGACACAGACACTTCCATGCCCACTCCTGAAGAATATGCCCGTTTTCTGATCATCCGATACCTGCAATCAAACGGTCTGGGACAGTCTACCGAAATAGCCTATTTACTGAAAAACATCAAACCGCTTGTTTCCGCTACCTTACAGGAAATGGTTTCAAGCGGAGAATTGCTACTGATCAGTGTCGGCGGTAATAGCTATTATGCGTTGTCAGCTTCATTGGAGCTACTGAAAAAACCACTGTCTCGTAGTAAACTTAAAATTCTCTCACCGTTTGACAATCTGCTCATTCAGCGCAAGCGCATGCAGGCACTGTTTGGCTTTGATTATCAGATCGAATGCTATGTCCCTGAAGCAAAACGTCAATACGGATATTTCTCTTTGCCCGTTTTATGGGATGGAAAACTGGTTGCACGAATGGACTGCAAATCCGATAAAAATAAATCACTACTGCATATTTATCATCTTGCATTGGAACCCTGGCTCGTAAAAACCGACGCTTTTTCCCTCGCCCTGTACAAAGAACTTGTATCTTTTATGTAGTTTAATAACTGTAGCAGTCTCCGGTTACACAGAACCTCCCCTGCCAACTTTAAACCAGTTTTGCAAACTGTAATCGACAGCTTGATGAAGTGAATTTCGGTTGATAATAGAGTTTGCAATGATTCTTTATTATGGTATATTTCTGTACTAATCCAATGATTGTAAATTTTACTGATTTTTGTCTTTATATATTTATATGCCATAATCTTTTTACCAATCATAAGGTGTGAGTTCATTAGTAACATATATGACACAGACAGGAAATAAAGAAAAGATTGCAAATTCGTAAAAGAGAATGTGGCTGGTAATCCAGAAACTCATCAACTTGACAAAAATCAAGTTTAGCCCTTTTAGGCATCACATTGTTTCATAAGTTACTCAGAAAATCCCGTTGCCATATTTTCTTTGTATATATCCCCTAATTGCTATGCTGGGGCATACACAAAGTACAAAAAATGCACGTTGTTGTGTGACATTTCTGAACGAACGACTTTTTCAGATTCAATGATGAAAAGAGTATACCTTTTACAAGAAATATAAAAATCAAATCTTTTTTCTCGATGAAGATCGCAATCAAAATAAATAAATACATACATAGATGTGCATACATACAATGATGAATGAACAAGTTAAATTCTTCAATGCTTTAGGAGATGAAACTCGGTTACTGATCTTAAGTTGTCTTTTAACTCAGGAAAAATGTGCATGTGACTTCGCATCAATAGCAAATAAGGATCAGACAACTACATCCAGACATTTAAAGATACTTCTTGAAGCTGGAATAGTTGATTTTGAAAAGGATGGAAGGAACAGGATATACAAGATAAAGACCGAGGAAATGAGAGAACGTCTTCTAAATTGCGGAATTAAAAAACTCGAATTTTGCTGTAAGAAGCAATAAAAAAAGGTATGGGATAAGAAACAACGAGAAATGAGAAAGAATTGATATCTCTGATCAATGGTTTTTACCTCTACTTTTTTTTGTTCAAATAACTAACTATTTTCTTACCTTCCTGCCTTGAATCTTCCATTTATCTTCCCTTGATTTTTTTTAAATAAGCCGTAGCACTCCTATATTTAATGCTAATTTATCTCTATTTCTCAGGGATATTTAAAATTTAAAAGAGAGATGACAGAGTGGAACCTTTAAATCTTTTTCATGATCAGGGTTGCAAAGCAATACGTATAAATATATGCACATATGTACATATGTAGTATAACACATGTATTTACTATTCTTCGATCTCCAGGAGATGAAACTCGATCGAGAATTGTAAGTTGTCTTTCAGCTTATGACAAATGTGCGTGTGACTTCACATCAATAATAGAAAAAGATCAGACACTGTATCCAGATATTTAAAAGTGCAGCATTTTCTTTTGATGTCTCGAAAAAGATGCTATTATCGATTAAAAATGGTGATCTAAATGGTTATACTTACAGAAAATATGAAAGAAGCATTTTCAAAATTAATGATATTTCCACTCGCAACAGCATCAAAGGAAGGAACACCAAATGTTGTTCCAATGCGTTTTTGCGAGCTTAGGGATGATGAGACCATATGGTTTGCTGATAACTTCATGGTCAAGACCCTTGCAAACATTCAGGAGAACCCACAGGTCGCTATATATGTGTGGGGTTCCGGTACAGGAGGCTGTTTCCAGATAAAAGGAAATGCAGAGGTCAAGACAGAAGGTCCTGATCACGAGAAGATGAGGGAGTGGGTACATTCCATAAAGCCAGGATTTCCTGCAAAGAGCCTCGTGATCGTCAAGATCACTGACGTTTTCCAGTGTTCACCCGGTTCAGAGGCTGGAAAAAAGCTCCTTTGAGCATATATGAAAGCATCCTCTAAATTGTGGACTAGAAAAATTTGAGTTGTTGTAAGAAGGTGTAATTGGATGAAAGATAACAAAAACGAAGAAATATCGAGGAAAATTTTAGAAAAACTTGATGTTTTTGATGTAGTTGGTATCGCTACTAAAGAAAGATTTAGTGATCTGGAAAATGGAAGACACCCTGCAAGTATATTCCCCGAATTTGAGTCTGCAATAGTGTTTGCAGAAGGAAATGAAAGTGGTGAAATGGGAGTGTTTAATGACATTTTTAGCACAATAGCTGCACAAAATGATGTTATTGATCATCTCAATGAAAACGGGTTTAAAGCTATACCAATTGAGCCGGATGAAATGGGTTTTTCCCTTGTCAGACTTGGAATTGAAGCAGGACTTGGAGGAATAAGTCCTGTTGATTCCTTAGTAATTGAAGGTTTAGGACTAACAGGAGCGATCAGTGCAATTCTAACTGATGCAAAACTAATTCCAAGTGAAAAGAAAGAAAATGTCTGTATCAATTGTATGAAATGTTTAAAAGTATGTCCTATTAGGACGATTCCGAATGCAAAAGGTGACCTAAGTAAGTGTGCTTGTGGTAAATGTGTGAATGTATGTCCAGTATAAAAATAAAAGGTTAAGGTGAAAAAAATGGAAAAGAAATCAATTGAGATATTTGTTAGTGGTAAAGAGCAAAGTGACGCAGGTTGCGGCTGTAGCTGTAATTGCGAAAGTGCTGATACAATGATGCCGACAGATCTATCTGTAAATTTTGGAAATGGAGATTATGAAATGACTTTTAACGTTAAAATGATCGAAGTTGAAAAAGAAAACAGGGAAGATCTGATCGCACGCCTTAATACTATCTTTGAAAACAGCGGTGAAAAATTAACTGTTAAAGATATTAATTTAGACTTTACATTGTCAAAGCTACTACCGTTAATCGTGGAAAGCGGAAAAATCAGGGCAGCAAAGACGTTCCCTGATGAAAATGAATTGTCTGAGGCAATTAATTCAGACGGCAGAGTAAAAGTCAAATCTGGTTGCTGTTAATGACCTAAAAAAATAAACTACCTACTTTTTTATTTTTTAATAATAGCAGTTTATTTTTAGTTAACCTCGACAACATGAAAAATACTGTGGTCTCATTACTTCAAACCGTTGAGTAGAACACCCTGAGCATAAGTTCGATGGTGAGAGTGGGATTCTTGAGAGGAAGCATGTTTATGCTGATGGTGTTGTTTACATCGGGAAGGAAGCTAACAATGTTGATGAGCAGGAATTGGATGTGAAGAAGGCTCAAGAATTTTTGAATAAAAAAGACATTATGCAGAAGATACTTGCTTTACCTCAAAAGCAGGCTGAAAAATGGGGAGTTGATAGGAAGACTTTCCAGAGAATCAAAAAAAAGATACTTGAGGATGGAGACATTAAATTGAATACTCCAGCTGTAAAGCGAATAGTATCAATTTAAGAATACTGTATTTAACCTACTCAAATTGAGTGAATTTATAAACAATAAAATACTAATTTTTGAAGAGGTGATGTTATGAAAAAAACAATTTAGGTTGCTGTGGCTTGAATTATGAGGAGTGTCCTGTATTCATTGCTACAGTCAATAATGATGATAAACTGGGACAAAAAAACTGCTGAAGAATGGTCGAAGCTATATGCTGAATATCTTGGAAAGGGTTTGACTTTAAAAGATATGAATTGTAAAGGTTGCTGATCAGAAAGCAGTGTTTTCATAGGATGTTCAAACTGTCCTATAAGGAAATGCTGTAAAGGAAAGGAGTTCAGCACATGTGCGAGTTGTGATGAATATGAAACATGCAATATGTTAAAAGGCTTCTTTTCAGTCCCAAACCATCAAAATGCAGAAAGCAATTTGGATAAGATAAGAGGGAATAAATGAAAGAAAAATTAGAGACAATGTACTCAAAAGATCGCGAAGAATGGCGATCATGGTTACAAAAAAATTATCTTTCAGAAAAAAATGTCTGGCTGATCTATTATAAAAAACACACAAAAAAATTGTCTATTCCTTATAGCGATGCTGTTGAGGAGGCTATTTGCTTTGGTTGGATTGATGGTCAGATACAGACAATTGATGATGATAGATATATGCAGCGTTTTAGTCCTCGAACATCCAAAAGCCATTGGTCTGTCATCAATATTGAAAGAGCAAAAAAAATGATTAAGCAAGGACGTATGACAGAAAGAGGTCTTAGGATATTTCAGAATGGAATCAAGAATCAAGAAATAGTTCCATCAAGTAAAGATTTTTCTGTGCCAGATGATCTTAAATCAGCTTTGGAAAAGAATAAGAAAGCACTAAATAACTTTGAAAACCTTGCTCCTTCAGCAAAATTAGCTTATGTTTATTGGGTTAATAGTGCAAAGAAAGACGAAACTAGACAGAAAAGAATTAAAAACTCAGTAGAGTTAATAGAACAAAATAAAAAATTTGGAGGAAAATAAAATATCTAAGTTCTCAGAATTTAAATTCATTGCCAAGATTCTTTATTTCGTATTTTTATCTTCTTCCCAAAGGCCAATGGTATTATTTTCAGTATCATTAAAAATTGCATAAAATCCCAATCCAGCCACAGCTGTTTTAGGCTCAAGCACTTTCCCACCGAGTATTTCAACTTTATCAATGCATTCATCTACTGATGGAACTCCAATAAAGGTGGTAATTTTCTGATCGGCATTTTCTCTTTTTGCCATCCCACCACTGAGGCCTTCTTCACCGCTTAGAGTTGTTGTTTCAATAGAGTAGTATTCTAATGGCTCTGGAATCTTTTCAATCTTCCAATCAAATAGTTCGCCATAGAATTTCTTTGCACGTTCTATAACATCTACTGGTAAGTCAAAATAAACAATTGTTGGCATTTATACTACTCCCCCAAACATATTTGATTCACAATCATTTAATATTGCCGGTTTAGATTTTTATCAAAATTTAATTAAATATGCAGCTATTAATTAAAGTTGCTTTTTTCAAAAGAATAAGTGAATTAATTAAAAGAGTGGCATTTTTACGAGTTACCTATATCCCCGATAGATTATGCGGGGATATAGGTAAGTCTATTTTTTTGTACGCTATAATTACAAATTGCCAAATATAATCATCCGATTATAAATGTTGATGTTGAAATATAATTAATTTGAATGGTAAAGTATTTGTATTGATGATTTCGTTATAAAGCTAAGTTGTCCTCAGAAACTATCTCTTGTGAAAGAGGTATGTGTGGTGTAACATCATGCAAATGGCATACTAAGCAAAGGTAAACCTTTACCTGAGGAATATGAAATTCCGCTTCGCTATTTCAATTTCATATTTCAGAAAAGCGTTCCGCTTTTGTGAGGACAACTATTTTTCAAAATCGTATTCTAAGTTGTGTTTGGTGGGCAATTGATGGATAAATTACCAAATGATAATAAATTACAAATTTAGTTTAATCATTATATTGAAATAGGTATTATTCCGAAGTTAAGTAGCAATGAATATATAAATAATTTTAATTCATTTAAAAAATTGTATATTAACAATTTGCCATACATATACGACCGAGATCATTTTTGTAGTTTGTCAAATTCATCTTCAAAACAAATTGGTTATTTTTTATCTAAAAAAGAAAAAGCTTACTCTACGTTTAATTTACCCAAAAAAAATGGTAGTTTGAGAGAGATTAGTGCTCCTGCAAAACCAATGAAATATGTACAAAGATGGATTCTTGATCATATTTTATATAAATTAGACGTTGGAGATTTTTCTCATGGTTTTGTTCCAGGCAAATCAATTGTGACAAATGCGTCTATTCATGTTAATCAAGATTTAGTACTAGGAATCGATCTCAAAGACTTTTTCCCAAATATCCAATTTAATTCTGTTCGTAATATCTTCAAATCTGCTGGATACTCCCCAAAAGTTGCTTCGTTACTAGCTGACATATGCACCCATCATCGTACATTACCCCAAGGTGCTCCAACAAGTCCTACACTTTCTAATTTAGTGGCTTTAAAAATTGATGAAAAAATTGATGCATATTGCGCAAAAATAAATTTTAAATATTCAAGATATGCAGATGATATCACCATTTCTGGTGGTTCTAATCTTCCAAAACATAAACAAATTATAATAGAAATTATTGAAGAAAATGGTTTTATCGTTAATGAAGATAAAACGAGAATGTTTTCACAAGGTTCAAAACAAAAAGTAACTGGATTAGTTGTTAATGACAAAGTGAGCATCGGTAGAAAAAGGAAAAAGAATATACGAGCGACTGTACACAATATCCTTAAAAATGGTCCCGAAATGGAGAATAGAGAAAACAATCCTTTCTTCAAAGAGAAGATTTTTGGGGAATTAGCATTTGTTAAAATGGTCGACCCTGATTTTGCAAATCCTTTAATACAGAAGCTTAAAAGTTTAGATTGGATAAATTACAACAAAAAGTTAAGCAATCCAAGGGAAACGGAACTTGTGGTCCGATCTCTTCAGAAAAATAGTAAAATCAACCCTGAAACTTATGATCAACCTATTGATTCAGAAGGTGACTTCTTACAAGTTATTTGTGATGTCATTGCAGAAATGAAGCTTGGTATGGAAAGACAAAAGTTTTATCCGACATTTTGGAATGAGGAATCTTTTGTGATATTAGATGGTACTAAACATAAAGTATCTCCTACTCCTAAAATACAATCAAGTGTTCATAAAATAATTTTTTCGTTTATTGAAGAGCGTCTATTACACAAAAATATTCAAACTATAGAAGAGTTTGATGAAGAAATTAAATATTTTGGCTTTAAGTTTTTGTTTACTACACAAAAAAGAATAGAGCTGAACGTTTCCACTGGACTGGAATTAGCCCATGACGCTCAATTAGAAAATAGTTTAACTAAAAAATTACCTTCATATATGGAAACAAGTTCTTCTAAATCAGGACTCTTTATTGTTATGTGGTTTAAAGATAAAAATGGAATATTTTTTGAAAAACCAACTAATAAGAGCAAATCCGAGATGGTCGAACATCTGGAAAAAAATACAAAAGAAGTTAACGAGAAGGATAATTTAAAGATAGAGTCAATTTTAATCGATGTATCCAATAAATCTTCTGCTTCAAAAATTTCAGCTAATGTTTCTAAGCATCGTGATTTTTCGACTGTCAATATTTCACATACTGAAAAAAGAGTTGTAAAAATTATAGCTGTACAGCTTGCTTATGAATTGTCCACTGAAGAGTTTCCTCCTCAGATTATTGATGAAAATAGGTTGAAAACAAAAGTTTTGAATGCGCTGGCTAAGGCATTTGATTTAGGAGCTGATATTGTTTGCTTGCCAGAACTTTGTGTACGCGAAGATTGGATTGAAGGCATCCAAAATACATATACGGATATGGTGATTGTAGCAGGGAGTTACTATGATAACGAAAATCACAATGTTTGTAAACTGATAGTTGATTCAAACATATCTATTCCTTTACAAATGAAAATAACCCCTTCACCTTTTGAGAACCCAGGAATAACGGACGAAAATATGGTCCCTGGGAGTGAGTTATATATTTATAATACAAAGGTTGGAAAAATTTCTATACTCATTTGCAGAGATTTTTTAAATTTAAGAGATAGGCTTCGAGGAAACCAAAAACCAGACATTATTTTTATTCCTTCTTATAATTCAGCAACAGAAAGATTCTATGACGATGCACATAACCACACTACTAATAGTGCTGTATACATTGTTATATCAAATACATCTCTTTATGGAGGAACTTCAGTATTTGGTTTAATTCGCCCTGAATCTCAGGGTGCCCTTGTAAGAAGAGGTTTCAAAGATGAAAATGATCGCCAAAATAAATTATGCAAACTAAGAAAAGGAGAAGAAGGATTTGTTATTGCTGATTTCAACTTAATCCATAAGTCACTTCAGAATCCAATGCCAGCTGATCCAGCTGAAGAAATAAAACCAGTTTCAAATATAGATAAGAAATTAATTGAGTTTTAATTCATGAGCTTATCCAAAAATTAATTTCTTCTCACATTTCCGACCCCTACATAACGTGAATATTGAGAGGAAAACAACTTTTCATTAATATTCAATCTGAAATTTGCTCTTGATATATACTTTCCCGACAGGCAGCACTTTTACTTTGTGAAAGTTAATGGAAGTTTTTCAGTAACCATTATCATACATGGAAGCCACTCCTGAACATGCTCAGGAGGTCATTGATTATTTTCAACCCCTCAATCCTTATAGCCTTGATATTGATTAATTGAAGCCTGAAAAAGACGATATGTGGTTTTATGGAATCTCTTCAAAACGGTATGCACTTTATACTTTTGAGAATGGAAAGATTAAGTTCATGGAAGGGGAGAGATCTTTCAAATTGCATGGACTTGGACATTTAACAAATCCATTTCCAAAGGATGTAGAGGATTGGCAGGCTGAGATATGGGAAGACATTGTTAAACTTCATTATGGAATGATCTCTGAATTGGATATTGAAGAGAAGTATTCAAACGTGTATGCTATTTCAAGGCTCACTGTTTCAACTGCAAACGTGTTGCACAGATTTGATGCTATCAATAAAGAGAAAGAATGGAAAGATCAGATTAAACCGTTCAATTTCTATCATGTTGGGTTTCAAGTTACTGAAGATGATGGCAAGGCAGTCAAGCCTTTATCTCCTTTCTCAAATGATCCTCAGAGTATTGTTTATGAACCGTTTATTGATTATGCAACTGGAGAGCTTAAAGAAGGATCTCATTATTTCAAACCGTTGAGCAGGACAATTATGCAATATGTAGATCATCTTGAGCATAAGTTTGATGGGGATATTGGTGTTCTTGAGAGAAAGCATGTTCATGCTGATTCTGTGATTTATATTGGAAAGGAAGCTAACAATATTGATGAACAGGAATTGGATGTGAAGAAGGCTCAGGAGTTTATTAATGAGAAGTTAGTTTATGATTATATCTTGAAGCTTACTCCTGAGAAAGCAAGAGAAATTGGAATTAAACATAGGAGTGCTTTGGCTTATTTGAAGAAAAAAGCAAAAGAAGGAAGTTTGAATTTAAAAGCTAGGAATGTTAGAAAGATTTTTACTAATATGACCATTAATCAATTTTTACAATATCAATAATGCAATTTGTATGGTCATAGTTATCATGCCATGACTTCAAGTCAATGAATTTAGGTTTAAGGTGGAAAATGAGATTTTGTTTTTTTGTTTTATTTTTGATGGAATAAGTTATATCGACAAAAAGTTTTGCTGTGAATTCTTTCATGGCATAACGAGTATAATAAAATTCATCTTTTTCTGATATTTCGCCAAAATCATCAGTAGATTTGATTGGTCTTTTATGTTCAAATACACGAAGTAGATTCCACTTTGAAAGTATTTTTAACACTTCTCCCATTGGATCATTTTCAGAAACTTTTTTGGATGACTCCGAGCCTATTATTCCCAACTCGTATGTTTTAACAAAGTCTCTTTTATCATCTGCTTCGACATTTATGGTAATAGTAACATCGTCAACATCAAATATTCCTTTGTTTTTGATAGATAATTTGCTCGATGGGTAATCGTAAATAAACCTGTTGAAGTAAATAGACCAGTTGACGTCTAAACTTTTATTTGATTTTAAGTCAGATTTAACAATTTGCTTTACACTATCTTGTAGATTTTTTATAGAAGGCGGGTTTATTCCATAAACTTTATGGCATTTTGTACACATGAGTGTTTTTTCTGAAGTTGTGTTGGATGTCTCTAAAAGATCACAATCGCAATTTGGGCATAGAGGATCACTGAGATATATTATTTTATTGCCAATAAGATTAATTTTCCAAATAAAACCGTGTCTATTTAGAATACATTTCTCATGATTTAGTAAATATATGGTTAACATATAAATTAATACTAAAATTAGAACAAACGTAATTACCTTCCAAACGTGTATTTCGTAGGTAAGTATTTTGTAAATATATTCCTTAAGTGTTACAGCAATAGCTAAAATAATAAATGCTATAATAGCTTTAAAATGATCTTTTAAAGCATCTAAATATGTGCTGTATACAAAATTTTTAAGCTTAATATATATTTTACTCATTGTCGATTATTCCGACCTAACAGGTGAACATATCATATATATACTTTTTTAAAATATATGCTTTGTCCAATAAATACCATATTTTTTGGACAACACATGAATTTTCGGAATAAATGATATTATTCGGTTAAAGCGGGTATTTCTACAAACTTCAAAATATAAATTTGAATAAGATCTGGTTAAAATATTTGCGTACAAAAAATAGAGTTACTTTTTTTATATACTTTAGTATCGGTTGTGCAAGCATCATACATAAACCCGTACAAAAAAATAGAGTTACCTATATCCCCTAGAAATTGTGTGAGGGATGAAATCCGAACTCCCTATAAATCTGGCGTACACTTTTCGAAATTAGCTATATCCCCGCACAATGGTGTGTCGATGCCTAGACTAAGGGAACTTCTAAAATAAACCGCAATCTATTTTAATATCTATATGGTAGTACAGTCGATGAACTGGCCAGACATAATACAGTGGACTATAGTTTTGGTTGGAGCGTTTATTGTGTACAGTGCAGCATTACAGGATATGCGTGATGGTGTGTACAGAGATAGACTGTTCTCTACAAAACGTAATAAGTAAAGCACACTTAAAAACGGAGTGATAAGATGGATCTTAATGAAAACTTGTTCATCTTGTCAGAAAATATTCAGAACTTGATCGAGAATAAATATCTCGATGGTGAAGAGAAGGAGATTATCGCACAATAGTGTGGGTATATAGCTATTTCAAAAAAAGTTACTAAATAGGTTTAAGCAATTGTTGTTTTTATTTTAAGAGTTCCGTTTTTTCAACTTATCTATATCTCCGACTTACTGTGCGAGTGATTAGATTTGAATCCATTTATCCCATTCAAATCTTAATATTAACATTCATAATGCAGAACTGTTAATATTAAAAGTAATTCGATTGCTATCGTTTCTCTTATTTTTATATCGTATTCCATCTCATAATTTCATAATTTGAAAAACTGCCAGATCAACACAGTTATCCACGGTACTGCCAAAACCATCCTTCTTTTCTCAGTACTTAACCACGTATATATACGGCTGCGATAATGTAGCAGTACTGACAATTAATGGCGGTGATTCAATGATAGACTTCGCATGTAAAGAATTCAAAATTAAAGATGTGATTAAATGTGCTCTGAACCTGACACGGGCTGACATGAAAGTATTGGAGTACTTCTTTGAAGAACCCGATAATTGGAGCAAAACGGAACAGATTGCAATTCTTGTGGAACTCGACCTTTCAACGGTACAGAGGTCTGTCAAGAAGTTGCATGAAAAAGGTATACTCACACGATCACAGAATAATCTCGACGGAGGCGGTTATTCATTCATTTACAAAATAAACAACAAGAAAGAGATCAAGGGACTGATAATGGGAATTGTCAGCAAATGGGCGGCAAAAGTGGAACAGGAACTGGAGGATTGGTAAATGCTTAAAATAACCCCTTATCTTGGTCCATCGGTACTCATAGTCTCCATTGCAGGTCTCTGGTATCCGATGCTTGGTTACTTCATGCTCCTTGTCATGGGAACATTGTTCATTAGCAGTATTTTCAGAGGCCGTTGGTTCTGTGGAAATCTCTGTCCACGTGGGAGCTACTTCGATTACGGTATCATCAAGATATCAAAGAAAAGAAAGATCCCCAAGGTCCTGTCAAGTATGTGGGTCAGGATCCCGGTATTCAGTCTCATGATGGCTTTCATGTTGTACCGTATTTCAGTAACGATTGCAGCACAGAATACCATTGAACTTATTGGTATGATCTTTGTGTCAATATGTCTGGTGACCACAGTCATTGGTACAATGCTTGGAGGCTACTTCAACACAAGGTCCTGGTGTAACTTCTGCCCAATGGGAACGATGCAGAGGTTTATCGGCGGTAAGAAATACCAGCTTAAGATGGATCATGAGTCATGCATTGACTGCAAGAAATGTGAAAAGGTCTGCCCGATGGAACTTAAGGTTCGTGATATCGGAAATAACCCGGATTGTATCAAATGTGGTCGATGCATTGAGATCTGTCCCAAGGATTCATTGTCATTTTAATTGGAGATGATTTGTTTCCAATTTCTTTTTTTTTAAATTGGACAAGATCTCCATATCATGTTTAAAAAGTTTATATTGAATGACTACCCAACCTATAAGGGGGAGAACATATGGTAATAAACACAGCAGATCTGAATTCCTCTCAGCAGGAAGAAATTGCCGCCATATTTGGCGACCGTGTGAACTTAAGCAAAAGAGAAAGACACTTCTACTGCCATGATGTCGGTGCATTGCCTTCAATGGCAAAGATGATGTTAGGCAATACCGATCCTGCAGCAATTGTAAAATTGCGTAATGAGGATGATATTGTCAAACTGATGGAATTCGCGCGAAAATATTCTATTCCTATTGTCCCCCGTGCAGGTGCATCATCCGGTTATGGTGGTGTCATTCCTACAAAAGGTGGTATCGTTGCAGACGTCAATCTGCTGAATGATATTGTATCCATTGATACTGAGAACATGACAGTGACCGTTGGAGCAGGTCTCGTTTGGGAACGCCTTGAAAGAAAGCTCAACAAAGAGAACCTCTCCGTATGTGCCATGCCTTCAAGTGCTCCGGCAGCAACGGTCGGTGGCTGGCTTGCACAGAACGGTATCGGTTATGGCAGCTATGAATACGGCTGGTCCCAGGATACAATGATCTCTGCAAGGGCAGTATTGCCAAACGGTGAGATCAGGGATTTCTCAGGCGATGAGATGGATGCCATCATTGGAAGTATGGGTACCATAGGCATCATCACACAGATCACCCTTAATATACGAAATAAAGAAGATACCGCTATAATCTCTGCGGAATTTGCTGATCCGGCATCCATGCAGAAAGCTCTCCAGGCGGTAAAAGAAGCAAAAGTGCCGCTGTGGTCTATCGCATTTATAAATCCCGATTGGGCAGGCATGAAAAATGAAATGCCATTTTCTACCCATCATGGGGAACCGGTTGTCGAGGACAGACCGGAATTGCCTAAGTCATATATTTGTAACTTCATTTATCCTGAGTCAAGGGATGTTAGTGCCCTTGAAAATATTATCACCAGCAATGGTGGAAAAGTCCTTTCTGATTCTATCTCCAAACATGAAGCTGGAGAATGGTTCCGCTCCATGAAGGTAAAAAGGCTTGGTCCTTCCTTTATTCCTGCAGAGATTATCGTACCTCTGGACAAGGTGGGTAAAGTTGTCAGCGAGATCAAGCAGAAGATAGATCTGCCTGTGCTCATGGAAGGTATGGTGGCAAAGGATGGCAATGTCATACTGCTCTGTTTCATACCTCACTCTGAAAGGTCGTTCAAGTTCAACCTCGCATTCACCTTGGGTATCAGTATCGTCAAGATCGCGGAAGAGAACGGCGGAAGGATATATGCTTCCGGGCTTTATTTTGCAAAAGAGGCAGAGAAGGTCTATGGTAGCCGTCTCAATAAAATGCTTGACCTTAAACAACAGGTAGATCCTGCTGACATAATGAACCCTGAGACAATTTCAGGCAAAGGTATTCTCAAGACCGGAATTACATTATCAAAAGCATTCGAGCCAATGATGAGGTTCGTGGGTAACCGTAGTGGTGTCGGGGTCGAGAAGTTCACTAAACAGAAGGACATTGAAGCCGACATTGTTTCTCATGCTTACACCTGTGCTCAATGTGGTTATTGTGTCGAGGAATGTGACCAGTACTACGGTCGTGGCTGGGAATCCCAGTCTCCAAGAGGCAAGTGGTTCTTCATCAAGGAATACCTCGCCGGCAGGGACAAGATGACACAGGAACAGGTGGACACGTTCCTTGCCTGTACTACCTGTGAGCTTTGTGATCACAGATGCCAGCTCGATCTCCCAATTAATGATTCCTGGATGACCCTGAGGAAAGAACTGGTACTGAACCGTGGCAAGATGACCATCCCACCGTTCGAGATAATGGCTTCCAGTTTGCTTAAAGAGCGAAACATTTGGGGAGAATATCTTAAGAATAGGGAAGAATGGATTCCTGAAGACCTTAAACCAAAGATCAAGGACAAAGCAGAATACGCCTACTTTGCAGGATGTACTGCATCCTTTGTGGAGAAGGACATTGCTGAGGCTTCAGTCCGTCTGCTCACAGATGCAGGCCTGGAGATAACATACCTTGGCAAGGAAGAGTCCTGTTGTGGTATCCCGATGCTTGCAGCCGGTAAGTGGGATGTTTTCGAAAAGATCATGAGAATGAACATCGAGAACATGAAGAAGAAGGGTGTTAAGACCGTTATCACTTCCTGTCCGGCATGCTGGTTAGTATGGAATACTTTCTATCGCCAGTGGGCAGAGAAGCTTGGCATCGAATACAACTTCGAGGCCAAACACTATTCACAGGTGCTGGAGGACAAGCTCGATGTGCTTTCTGAGAAGTTCGTCAAACCGCTCGACAAGGTCGTAACTATACACGATGCATGTCACATGGGTCGTGCAGGCGGAATCTACGAACCACCAAGAAACCTTATTAAAGCAGTACCCGGCGTTGATTTCCGTGAAATGGAACATAACAGGGAGAATGGTCATTGCTGTGGTTCAGTGCTAACACTGGTCGCAAATCCAGAAGTTGCGAGTGTTGTTGGTAACGTGCGATTGAAGGAAGCCGAGGACATCGGTGCCGAGATCATGGTTGCAGCCTGTCCATGCTGTCAGGTACAGTTGAGAATAGCTGCCGAGAATAGTGGCAGTCCGGTGGACGTTCAGGATCTTTCGGCAACGGTTGCCCGTAGTCTTGGTTATGACATACCTGACACCACGAACGCTGCACTCACAGCCTGGTTAACGTTCGACCAGATGATCCATCTGCTAAGACCTGAGAACATGACCGACCTGATGGTAGAGCTGCTTCCAGAAATGATGGCTGCAATGCCTGCTCCGCTGCGTGGTATGATGAAGATGGTAAAGTACGTGCCAGGCATGGACCTCATGATGAAGCCAATGATGCCTATCATGATGCCAATGCTTCTGCCAGGCATAATGCCAAAGGTCATGCCGGAGATGCTCGAAGCTGTGGGAAGGCGTGTTCAGATGTCCGATGATCTGAGAGAACAGATGCCTGATCTCATGCCAGAGGCTATGGGGAATCTGATGCCGAACATGCTTCCGCAGATCGTTCCGCTGCTGACACCGAGGATGATCAAGTATATTAAAGAGGAATATTGATATTTTTGTGTGTTATTTATGGCATGTTCACCATCCCATAAATCTATTTTTTTAATTCATCAATTGTTAGCTGGAGTTTAAGGGCACTTTGCATTACATGAAGCAGAATGCTAGAAGTGATATGACCTTTACTCTCAATGCTCATGTTAGGGGGAGGTTGGAATTATGGCACATATAAAAAATAAATGTTTCTATTATTTCAAATAGAAGTAAATAGTTTGATTATTTTTTTTGTAATTTTACCAAAAATTGAGTGCTTTGTTTTTGGTGTATAGGAGGGCACCACAAAAAAAGAGAATTGCCCTTAGTAAAAATTTGTGAATCAAATTCAGAATTATTTTTGTCCCATGTATTTGAATATTGACCATAAGTCCTATTCATGGTTAATTGAACTGGTTCATAATCTGAATCTATATGTACTTCGATATAATCAATATTAATTTCATATGTGATATTATTCGTTAAATTGATGTGAAACATTTCCACGTTATCAACGTACTTTGGTAATATCTTGTTACTAATTTTTAATTCTGTAGACAAATTAATTTCTTCGGATACAATAGTAGTAATATTTACTTTAGATGAATCATTGACTACAAAATAGTTATTCTTGTTGATGTCATAATTGTAGTGTTTACCATTAACCGTATTATAAGCTTGTTGTATATGCATATCTGATGTTATTTTTACCTATTTCAGAGCTATAGGTGGGTTAATAGTGTAGTACTCAGAGGATATTCTTTCAGCAGAAATATACTTTGGTGGATTCATAGGTAAAATTTCAATAGATAGTTCTTTGACTTCTTGTCCTGTTTTAACAATTGAGTAACTAAACAATATATACCCGAATAAACAAGGCACTATAATCAATAAGACTAAAACGATTATCCGGCTTTTTGCCTTGTATTTGTTATTGAACAGTTCGATGTTCTCTTTGATGTAAGACTGTATATTTGTTAATTCTTTTTTATGTATAGCCAAATGGATAATACTAAAAATTAATAGCAGTAAAATATTGATGTATAAAGTACCATATATTATTGGAAAATATTCCCTATATCCACTTATTAGAGCAATTAAACAAAAATCAATTGTGAATATTATTAGAAAAAAGAAAATGATAAAATAACCCATGAATATTTTTTTTACACACGTGTGATTATCGTATAATGCATTTGGTGACAAGGTTCTAAGATAAGATATTCCTATTAAAAGAACCGCATATACAATGATGTATAAATTCATTAAATAACTGGAAGTATATGAAAATAAATCAAAACCATAATAAAAATTAAGGGTTAAAAGATATATTTGAGAGATAGGGAAAACAATTAAGAAAAAAGTAATTGGAACACTAATGATTGAAATTGAAAGTTTTTCAAAATCTGATAAATCGTTCCATACCTTGCTCTTATAAAAATAAGGGAATACTATAATGAAGCCAATAATGCTTATCAGACTAGATGAAAAACTATGGTCTGCGAATTCCTTAATAACCATACTTATAAAATCATATAGCATTTGATACATTATGTTCTCATACAAAATATAAACATTTCTATCTTGTTTTAGATTAAATAATAAGCTAGTTTTAATAAAATATAGAAGTAAGTATTCGATTGTGCGACTAACTCACAAAACACCGTTGCCATATTTTTCTTTGTATATATCCCCGATTTTATGTGCGGGGAGTAGGATTCTAACCTATAACACAATCAAAAAAATTAGATATGTATCGATCTTTTTTTATTTTCAATATGGTTATAGATAGAGCTGATATACAGATCGCATCAATCTTCTGTCTTTTTTGTTTTCTTTGAAGTTTTTTCCTTTTTCTCTTTCTTTGGAAGAGAGCTCACATAAGCATATGATATATCCAGCCATTTCCTTAACTCGATCTCATCATCGTAAACAGATGGCGGAAGTATTGCATATTCTCTCATTTGCCTTCCATTTGGTGTGAAAGGTGCTGCTTCATCGTGTTCAGCATACAATTTTTGCTGGTCCTCTTCTTTAAGGCGTAGCATTATGCCATCGCCATGAACGCCCACGAACATGTTCCCCCTTACAAAATGAACTGGACTGCCGAACATTTTCCTGAACTCAGCATCGTATTCTGCCACGTATTCTCCGACCAGTTCCCCAAGTTCTTCAGAAGCCTTTTTCCATTTTGTCATACTAAAAACTATCAGGAAGATAAGATATATAGATAACGTCAGGAAGAAGTGGAGATCACAAAAGTGCTAATTTTCTCTTCTGTAAGCGACCACTTATCCATGCCAGTCTTCCTCTTAGTAAGAAATCAAGTTTGACTTCTACTTTTAGACATTTCTAAACCTTTTCACATATAATATTTGAAGCAATATTTCCTGTGGGCAGAATATAGATAGTTACTTTGCTTTTCTTGTGATGGAATTTGATCCTTTTTTTCGACACAGGAAAGTATTGAGCTATTGGCTTCAAGTTATAATATCCCAAATTTATCATTCAGTAAGCCTAATTTAATCTTATTATCCTTCATTTCTGTCGGATAGATGTTGTGTAATTTGGAACAATTCGTGTTATTTTAACTTGATATAAATAACACAAAATTAGAAATATGTATTAATTAATATGTAAAAAATATACTTTTTAAATAAATACTTTCATATAATATTCGTGTGGAATAGTATTCAAAATCCTTTACTAAAAGGGAGTTTCATATTATCCTTCGGAGTAATAATGTTATTCCTATAAACCTATTCTCATAAACCTATTCCACATCGGAAGGAAGTCACTAGCTAATGAATTCGGAACTTTTAAAATATAATGATATCTCTCTCAGGTATGGTGAGAAGGACGTTTTGTCTCACTTCAACCTTGATATTAAGAAGGGAGATCGTATCCTGTTGAAAGGTAGGTCAGGTGCAGGCAAATCCACACTTTTGAAGATGCCCATGGGTTTTGCTCATCATACAAGTGGGAGTCTCTATTTTAATAACAAGCTCCTTGATGCTAATACTGTATGGGATGCAAGAAAAAGGATCGCTTATGTCTCTCAGGACCTTGATATCTATGAAGGGTCTGTTAATGAATTTATTGAGGAAGTATTTTCCTATTCGTTCAATGAAGGAAAACTTGACAGGACCAAGCTCAGAAGACTTCTTGTTTATCTGGGGTTTGAAAAGGACGTTCTTGATATGGATTTCGAAGACCTGTCCGGTGGTGAAAAGCAGAGGATAGGCATAATCATGTCAGTGCTCATAGGAAAGGATATCTATCTGCTCGATGAGATCACTTCATCTCTTGATAGTGCACTGAAGGAAAAGGTCGCCAATTATTTCCTGGAACGCAAGGATTGGACACTTGTGATAATTTCCCATGATGATGTGTGGGAAAAGGAAAATGTCAGGGTCGTACCGGTGGGTGTTTGAATGGAAGCCTATGATATTAGCTATCTGTCCCTTGTAGCATGTTTTCTTTTGCTTGCAATTCCGCTTTTAGTGAGTCACTACCTTAAGCTCGGGATAATACGCGAAACTGTTGTTTCGGCTTCAAGAATGACCTTACAACTTGTTTTTGTGGGTTTTTTCCTTACCGTACTTTTTGATCTGAACAATTCGATCGTGAACCTTTTGTGGTTATTCGTAATGATCCTCATGGCAACACATGCTACGATAAATGATATCGGGCTTGATATGAAGAAGTTGCTTTTGCCGACGGTACTTTCATTTATAGTAGGAAATTTTCTGATATTACTTTACTTCAATACGTTCGTAGTGAACCTTGAGAACCTTTTCGATGCCCGATATTTGATCCCCATATTCGGAATGTTCCTTGGAAACTCTCTTCGTGGTAATCTCGTAAGTATAAGCAACTTTTATGATAGTATCAGGAGGAACGAGAATCGTTATCTCTACAGTTTGTCACTGGGTGCCAAGAAGTCTGAAGCCATTCTTCCCTATGCCCGAAAAAGTATCAAGCTCGCATTGAAACCTTCTATCGCAAGCATGTCCACGGTAGGTATAGTCTCATTGCCGGGAATGATGACCGGTCAGATAATTGCAGGTTCTAGTCCTATCCTTGCTATCAAGTACCAGATGGCCATAATGATCGGGATATATGTTTCCACTGTGATGACGGTCACCATTGGTATATTCATGACGATCCGCTCAAGTTTTGACGATTATGGTATCCTTAAAGAAGACATCTTCAAGTCAAAAATCGACTGAAAAACCATTATTTACCTTTTCTTTTTTTGTTGAATTTCTTGCTTCTTAAGACTACGAATTACTTTGTAGCTTAAATAAAGACTTTATATCCACGAGCTATTTGTTATATTATAGATTCATAAAATCGACACATTAAGGAACCGATTATCATGAAAAACAAATATCTCACATTAGGATTGACATTATTGATCCTCATTGCATCCGCTTTTGCAATGGGCTGTACGGACAACACTTCTGAATCCGGTATTGACGTTGATATGGATGATGGAGTGGATGCAGGTGAATCTGTATTAGAAAGCGATGGTGTTCTGGGATATATCATCTTTGACGAACCTGTGGAATCCTTCACTAATGCAACCATCTATCTGAAAGTTGAGGATGTAAGCCTCCAGGACGTAGCTTCTGTGATCATGTCCGAGGATTCAATTACTGGCGTATCCATGGATGCAGACAATGTTCAGCTAGTGCCATATCTGATCCACCACCCTGAACTCGAGGAAAGAATGACGTATTCCCTTTCAGTCCATGTGGATGTAGATGGTGATGGAAGCCTCTCAAATGGCGATTATTACAGCACCTGGCGCAATCCTGTACCTACGGAACCGGGTATTCAAGATCTTGATGTTCATGTGGAAATGATCTGATAATTACTTCTAAAGAAAAAAGGGGATATCGTTATGGACTGTGCAGCAAATCCTGTGAACGTTGATAAATTCCTGATCCTTCCAATTGCTGAAGGGTCAAGGACTGTAACTGAAGTACTTTCAAAAGAGGGTTCTTTCAAGATACTGGAAGTGCTTTCGGAAGATCTACTTTCTGTAAGGGAAATTTCCCGAAAGACCGGTCTTCCTTTTGTGGATGTTGAAGATAAGATCATGGCTCTGATGGAGTCCGATCTTGTGGAGAGAAAGAGACTATCCTCCGGTCTGGAAAGGGAAGAAGATATCTACGGACCTTCCAATAGGTTCGTTGTATTCTCTTCTGAAGACAATACTAATGTTGTATGAGATCAACCCCTGGTGCAAATATGGTCACTAAAGACGTTGAAAATAAGAACAAGAATGAAACTGAAGATGCAGATCAGGGTAGTTCGGAAAATGTAGTTGTACTTCCTCTCAACGAAGATTCAAAGAAGATCACCCAGACGCTTTCCAATGAGAAGTCACTGAAGATACTGGACCTTCTATCCGAAGAACCTATGTCTGCAACGGATATCTCGAAAAAGCTCGGTCTTTCCATTACCACTATCAAGTACAACATTGACAGTTTGCTGGAATCCGATCTTATCAAGGTACACAGGATAAAATGGAGTGCCAAAGGCCGTGAGGTCAAGCTCTATGAGCCGGTACAGAAACTGATCATTGTAGCTCCGGGGAACATGAATATCAGCAGGGCTTCCATAATCAGTATGCTACAACAGTATATCGGTGTCATAGGTGCTGCATTCCTTGGTGCTGCAGGTCTTCAATACCTGTCAAAACCGGTTGCCATCGAGAACGGAGGTGCCTTCTCAGCACCTGCAATGATGGATGTTGCCATGGAGTCTGAAGTTCTCCGTGATGCACCCATGGATATGGCCCCGTCACTTGCTTCTGATGAGGTGGTGGAAGAAGTTGCAAGGGCAGTTCCTGAAGCAGCTGGTCCTCAGATAATGGATAGTATGCATACTTTCTTTTCGAACCTTTCAGATAACATAGGGCTCTGGTTCTTCCTGGGATGTCTTTTTGCAGTTATGTTGATGATGTTAAAAGGACGCTACTATGACAATGCCAGCAGTTCCACAAAAAGGTCTGTAAAACGCTACCTTCTACCATTGATGCTTGTTGGTGTGGTTATAGCTGCACTTTCTGTGGGAATGGCTCCGACAGAAGATGACCAATTCATTTATCCTGAGATCGAGAAAATACCAGCTGACCATGTGTTCACAGAAGGGGATAATGGCAGTATAGTATCGGTTCAAGCCGGAAGCATTGTGCGTATCGATCTTGATGCACCTTCGGAAGGCTACTGGGATCTTTCAGGAAAAGATGACCTGTCAACTAAAGAAGAAGGCTATGGATATTCATCATCCTACAGTCCTGTAGATGATGATTCTGTCTATGGATGGACCTTTGAAACCTCGTCCATTGGTGAGAAATCCATTATGGTGGAATACAATTCATGGAATGGTCAGTCTTCTGTTCCAAGCGACTTCGAGATGACCCTGATAGTGGAAGGGGATAATGAACTGTATCCGTCATTTATAGTGGATGGCTACTATTATGGTGATGCGATCGAACTTGAACAAGGCGAGTGGATGCTTATCAGATTGTTCGAATCCACAGCTGATACATATGTCTGGAACATGACGTTGACGGAAGGCCTCCAGGTCAAAGGGGATAAGTTCATCCCGCAATCAGAGGGCTCCCTTTATGGAATGCATGAGTGGAAGATCGAGGCAGTTGCGGCTGGTGAACAGAATATCTCCGCCATAAACATGCAGCCAGAGGTTAACCTTACAGGATATGAACAGACCTTTGACCTTACGGTCAGGGTCATTTGATCATTTTAGTTAATTATCAGTAGAGCTAAGGTATTCAGTGTGGGGTCAAGGAGCTTTCGAGGCCCTTTATCTCCAAACCAGTTGCCACCACCAAGATAATTGTTATCTTCAGCAACAGGAGTCTCTTCCCATAGCTCAAAGTGGAGCATGCTGGAATCCTTATCTTTTAGTTTTTGGATGTATTCGGGAGCATTCTTGTCTATCTTCTTGCTGTTCAGCACAGCTCCGACATGCCCGATCAATTGACCAGATTCAACAGTATCTCCAACTTTTACGTTTGAGAAACCAAGTTCACCGTATTTGTAGAAAAGTCCTGAATGGTTCCGAATGATGATATAATAGGTTTTATTCCAGTAAGGGATCATTTCAGGTGATGTCATAATCCCAACGTTGGTGACTTCACCGTTCTCAATGACAATAACAGGGTCACCTTCAGGCGCATAAAGGTCGATACCGCAATGTCGGCGGTCTTTCCTGTCTTCCCAGAAAGCTCCACTCTCTCCGTTTTTCTGAAGGATTCTGTCCTTCCTGTTGGGTAAGGGAAACTTTCTCATGTATTTGTTTATGATTAACAAGGTCGTATATATTCCTATCAATTATCGTTGGTGTTTGCGCTAAATGCCCTTCGTGGATATAATGTGGTGAGAAGGGAGGATTTTGTTTCCCTGCGATTGGTAAGAGTAGCTGTATAAGCGAGGAAAAAGGCTGAATTTGCGGTGGTTGTCCTATGACCGAAAAATTGGGTCTTAAGAACGGATTCTACTGCACACGCGGTTCCAAAAAAGAACAGCTTGGGATGTAATATCCATCCCTTTTTACTGTTTTTTAGTTATACTGCCCGGTAGTACATTCCATTTTCTGAGCTTATGCCGATGATCTTGTGCTCCTCGACCAGTCCTTCAATTATCGGGGAGAGTTCTTCTTTATCAATATCAAGAGATCGAACGACCTGATCAAATGTACAGGGTCTTCGAAGTATGAGATCATATACCTCGTCCGTAGGGTTCTCATGTTCTATATTCGACCTTTTTCTTTTCAGACCTTTGAGTACCAGTCTTACCCTTTCCCTTCCCAGTTTCTCATCGAACTTCTGTGCGATCTCTTTAAGCCTTGTTTCAGTTACCGGGATGATAAATTCTTCAGCAGACGGTCGGCTTATGGTCAATATCTCTATCTCATCCGGATCGATGAACTTGAGAACTTCGATCAGTTTCTCGATTTCCTGATCGCTTGAATTTGTAAGGTAGCCATTATTTGAGTCAAGTAGCATGACCTCTATGGCAACCCTTGAGCCTTTCATTTTCTGCAGTTCTCTTAGTCCTTTGATTATATCCTGAAGTTCGATCCCTTCTGCAGGTCTGTTTATGGACTGGAACGTCTCTTCATTTCCTGACACAAGTGTAGCAACTACAAGATCGGCTTTTGAAAGACTATTTCTGACATCCTCTCTGTTCACGAGTGATGAATTTGTAATTACACAAATGGGAACATCACTTATGTTCCTTATCTGTTCGATCATGTTACCCAGTTCCAGGTTCAATGTAGGTTCACATGTACCTGAAAATGTTATGTAATCAAGATCATCCACTTTCTTGTGATAGTTAGCGAGGCTGTCGATCACTTCTTCAGTTGTTACAAGATCTGTAACATCTGATGGTGTCGATATTTTCCAGTCCACATGTCCAAGCTGGCAGTAGACACAATCGAAATTGCAGTTCTTCCTGAATTCACTCTTTTTGATGATGTCAATTCCAAGCGACCTTCCAAGTCTTCTTGAAAGGATTGGTCCGTAGATTATCCTTGATCCCATTTTAATCCCATTTGTTGATTTTTCTTCTTCTGTTTTTGTGTGGCTGAAGTTAAATGTTCCTCTTGATCATTTTCGGATCATAAGGTTTCCACATTTAGGGCAGTTTGCCTGAGCGCAGGGGATTCCTAGCTGATGAGTTTGTTCATAACCACAGTTTGGACATTTGCATTCTCCTCCGGGTCCGGCAAACCCACTTCCATTTCCACCGCGGAATCCTCTTTGTCCTCGGCCTTGGTTCTGTCCCCCGACCATTCCTCCATTCTGACCTCTATTTTGTCCTCCTATTGGTCCTTGTCCCATAGGTCCTGTTCCATCCTTTCCTGGCATTGTATAATCTCCTCCTTCTACTCGTATTGATTTTCCATTTACTAATGCATCTGCTATTTTCTGCAATGTTCTTTGGAGCGTCCTTTGAAAGGTGGACTGGTGTATTTGCATCGTCTGAGCTGCATTTTCTTGTTTCATTTTTTCAAGAGTGCTCAGCCTGAGGGTTTCCAGTTCATCAATGGTTATGTTGACCTCTTCCAGATCTTTCAGGCAAACGCCTGAGGGTTTGAAATGCCTTACATCGTGGTCAAAATTAACCATTCTTCTTTTTCTTGGGCGTCCCATATTATGCATTATAATGCATAATGCAGATAAACTTAACGTTCATCTTCAAAATATATGTAATGAACATATTGGATATTTTCAGTTTAATTTGTTTTTATTATTTAGTGCTGACAAGAAGAGAAATCTGATGACAACAAAATATCATCTAGTATCAATTATCAAAAAAGCATCTTTAGAATCCAAGTATCTATTGTTATCCGTTCTAGGTGAGATGTAGTTCATCAAAGACCCAGTCTACCCATGCCTGCTCTTCTTTACTGAGAAAAGCAGACATTTTTACACTATCTGTCTGAATTCATTCATTCAGTGCTGTTCTATATTCGGTTGCCAATCTAACATACTCGGCTGCATTTTCAGCTATCATCTGTATGTCTTCAGCATTTGCTTCCCTTCTGATCTTCCCGGGAACTCCGGTGACAACACTGTTAGGTGGGATTATCTTTCCAGGTGGGATAAGGGCGTTGGCACCGATGATACAGTTCTCCCCGACCTCTGCACCATCAAGAACAGTTGAGTTCATTCCCACTAAGACATTGTTACCTATCGTGCAACCATGGAGAATTGCTCCATGACCGATGCTTACATTGTCTCCGATCTTTACTTTAAAGGGAGGGTCGGTGTGGATAACACAATTGTCCTGGATGCTGCTTCTTTTACCTACAATGATCTCATCCTTGTCTCCTCTGATGGTCGCATTGAACCAGACACTTGAACCTTCTCCAATTTTTACATCACCGATGATATCTGCGGATCCTGCAACAAATGATGTCTCTGATATCGAAGGTTCTTTGTTTTTGAATTTTAATATCATTATATACCCGCAATGATCTTGTTTAGCTTAATCGTTCAGCTTTTTCAGAAGCCATGCCATATTCTGTCCGAGGGTTTGCATGGTCTGTATCCCTTCCATATCGGCTTCAACATCTACCGGTAAAAACCCGATCCCAATGTTCCAGTAGCTTGAACCTGGAATTATCATCTGGGATATTGTAAATAAATGATTGATCGAGTCAAAGGCATGAATTGCACCTCCTCGTCTGGCAGCGACAACAGCAGCACCTACCTTGCGTTTGAAGAGATCATCGTTCGCTTTCGCCACAAATCCTGCTCTTTCTATAAGGGCTTTAGTTCCTGCATTAACATCTGCAAAATATGTAGGTGATGCAATGATTATGCCATCCGCCTCTTTCATTTTTTTGATGCAATCATTTACGATGTCACTTTTTATAACGCATTGCTCGTCTTTGTTCTCAAAACATTTCATGCAGGCGGTACATCCACTCAATGTATTGTTACCTATCTGTATGATCTCGGTTTCAATACCTTCATCTTCAAGTTCAGTAAGGACATGTTTGAGTAAAAGTGATGTATTTCCTTCTTTTCTTGGACTTCCATTAAATGCAACAACTTTCATGATAAATCTCCTGAAAACTTAATTCCTCGCGAGTGAGTAATCTGCGAGAACCTTGAGATACACGCTATCAACTTCCATTAATACTGTTTCGAACATAGCGATATGTACCATTTCCTCTCTGGCCACTTCCAGAAGCACTGCCTTCAGGTCTTCATCTTTTGTAAGAGAGGCCATTTGTTCATAGAAATTAACAGCATCCAGCTCAGCTATCATGCCAATTCTGATAAGTTCCTTGTCGAGATCTTCCTTACTTAGATTTTCAGGTATTATCGGCATTTCAGACATCATTTGTTTCTTCCCCCTTTATTTTGTCATCTCATCAACTTCAAGCTTGCCTTTTTCCATTTCCTGTGCCTGTTGTTCATCTTCTCTTAACAGGAGTGTTTGGAATTCTCCGACATGCGTTTTCTCTTCCTTTGCGATGTCCAGAAGTACTCCTTTCACTTCTTTGTTATCTGTCAGCGCTGCCATCTGCTCATAAAGATTAATCGCATCCAGTTCAGCGATTATGGCTGCACGAAGGATCTCTTTGTTGATGTCTTCAGGTTTGACCTTTGATATGTCTATAGGTATTTTCGATAGCATTGGCTTACATCTCCATTTATTGTTGGTTGTGGGAATCTGTAAGATATGGTCTATGTCAATAAGATGATCTAAACTCCCCAATAACATTCATCTTTTACATTATTTATATGTTAAGGAACGATGGCACAACCCAAAAGACCTATACCTGTTAAAATAAGAATTACTATTTATGGATGATCGATCAAAATCCGAAAACCCTGATAACCTTGATCTTGAAGTGATCCCCGGGTGGAACGATGGGCTTGAAGTGGCATTATCTGCTTACAAGGGCCCATACATAGCTGGAAGAGTTGCAGCTCAGCATAAGACGGTCTGCGATATTCTCATTCCGGGTGGTATGGTACAGGCAGCGATCTCAGGTGCAATGCGCAGGGCTGGCAAACAGCCGGTTGTCGGAGATTTTGTTGTTCTGCTGGACCAGGCTGAGATCAACTCATACACTATAGTGGATATCCTGCCCCGGAAGACCTGTCTTGCAAGAGGCTCTACGGGAGATGGCAGTGATGAGCAGGTGATAGCTGCAAACATCGATACTATTTTCATCGTTACAGCAGTTGGAAATGATCTGAATTTGCGAAGACTTGAAAGGTATCTGACTATCGTTTACTCATCCGGTGCAAACCCTGTTATTCTTATTAATAAGATCGATCTTGTTGATGATCCGGCACAACTGATACAAGAAACGCAGGATATTGCAGGCGATGTCCCGGTCATTGCTATAAGTGCTCTTTCAAAGGACGGATTGGACAAACTTGCTCCCTACATCAATCCTGCTGAAACGGTGGCGCTCATCGGTTCATCCGGGGTTGGAAAGTCCACACTTATCAACGCTTTTTTTGGTGAGGCTATACAGAAGACCCTTGGTGTTCGGGAAGATGACGACAAAGGCAAACATACTACTACAGTAAGACAGCTGTTCCTTCTTCCAAACGGCGGGATCTTCATTGACAACCCCGGCATTCGTGAGATCCAATTGGGGGACAGTTCTGACGGAATTGACAGGACATTCTCAGATATCACTGATCTGGCCCAAGGGTGCAGGTTCAAGGACTGCACACATCGTGATGAACCCCATTGCGCTGTCCAAAGAGCTGTGCATCAGGGTCTTATCCCTCAGGAGCGGCTTGACAGTTTCTTCAAATTAACCGCTGAACTTACTTTCCAGTCAGAGAAAGCTGAGCTTGGCCTGAAAGGAATTGAGAAGAAAAAGTATAAGGCAATATCACAAGGTGCGAGAAAATATAGGGAGTTTACCGGCAAGCCGTGAGTATCGATGATCCTTTCATCAAATACTCCATCTGCCAGGAATGCTACGATTCTCCAATTGGACAATTAATAGTATTTTCAGTACTTCCTATTCCCGAATATTGCAGAACCGACGCGTACCATTGTAGCCCCTTCCTCGATGGCAACCCTGTAGTCATTGGACATTCCCATTGATAGTTCCTGTATATCGATGTTATCCTGATCGACCTGCTTCAGCTCATCAAAAAGTGCTTTCATCTTCTTGAAATATGAACGTGTTCGTTCAGGGGACACAAAAGGCGGTATGCACATGAGTCCTTTCACCTGAACGTTCCTGAGGGAATGGATCTGCGTTATCACCTGTCCGATCTCATCCGATCCAAAACCGAATTTCTGAGGCTCGTTGCCTATATTGACCTGAAGGAATACCTTCTGTACCTTGTCAATGGCTTCGGCTTTCCTATCAATATCCTGTATCAATTTCAAGGAGTCAACTGACTGGATCACATCAAAGAGTTGAACGGCTTTTTTAACTTTGTTTGTCTGTAAATTTCCGATTAGGTGTTTTTCACAGGGCAGGATCTCAGCACATTTCTCCTCGAATTCCTGGACTCTATTCTCACCTATGATGGTGGCTCCGGCTCTGATGGATTCATTTATCCTATCAGGGTCGATGGTCTTGGTGACGCAGACAAGTTTTGTTCTTCCAAGTTCGTTAAAGATCCTTTTTATATTTTCATCGACTGTCATTCATATTCCCAAAACGGTTTTATTAAAAATATAATTTATTAAAATGATTACAATTGTGGTCTATATGGTTTAAATGAATGAATTTCATATAAAACGTTCGTTTGTTTCAGCGGATCATTTCGTTCTTTTTCCTACGGAAATTAGAAATAGGCTTTATGCAAAGCCAAATTTAGAAGTATATTTTTACAGAGAAGTAACCAATATACTAAATACTAATCTTGTTTGATATTTATGGGGGTTATAAAGAATGTTATTTATGATCAGTCTTGAGCATACACCTGAACAGTGTTTTGCAAGAGACGAATACAAGGCAGAAATGAAGCAATGGGCTGGGGAAATGAAAAGCTCAGCAGAGAAACTGGGTATAAAAATAAATGGAGCATATGTTTGCCCTAACGAGCATATTTTCTATTTCATCCTCGAATCAGACAGTTTGATGGCAGTTTCGGAATTCTTAAAACCGCCGATGTTAACGCATCACACCGCAAAGATCACTCCTATACTGACAATAGAAGAGACTGTCAAAGGGTCCACATTGCTAAAAAGCTAAATCGTTTCGTAGACTATAGGGGATCTCGAAGAATTGGGATAATTTGATTGGTAGAAAAGTTTGAAAATAAACAAATTTCAAAACTCTACCTCCTTTTTTCTAACTGATTCCACAAGCACACGATTAAGGATTGTGTGCTACTGTTGAATGATAGTGGTTCCATAAGGGAACTTTTCACAATATTTTACCCATACGGAAAGGCGGTTTCTATAAATGATTATATAAATAAGTCCGAATGAATATGTGAATTCTATCTGAAGAAATTACGATTTAATGCTTTCTCAATACGTGGACAATAAATAGATATATTGTTACTGATCTATGTTTTGGGTATGAGAATCACTGAATCTAATTACACGCTTTTGGAGCAAACAGCCAAAGAGCATGGTGCAAACAGTGTCAGATTGATACCTGCTGAGGATATCATCGTAGAGAACAGGACGATATTAAAGTGTATATTCGGATGCAATGGTTACGGAAGCCAAGTATGTCCACCGTTCATACCAACAGTGGATGAATTTCGGGTCATGCTCAAAGAATATGAGTGGGTTCTGCTTGTAGATTGGAAGTCTGACAACCTTTTTTCCAAAGATATCAGTGAAAATTTCATCAAATACAGTATCATCCCTCCTGAAGATCCAGATATCAAACAACAGTACCAAGATACATTAAAAACAGTGATGAAAGAACGCAAGGAAATAATACAGCCGGGTAGTATCGAAATTGAGAAACTTTCCTGGAGCCTTGGATATAACACTGCCCTTGCAACTTTTCCAGGTATGTGCACATGGTGCGCCAACAGTGATTATTCCGGTGTCAACTGTGCTGGATCAGATGGACCATGCCACCATCCCACTATACGCAGACCATGCATCATGGGTCTTGGCATAAGAATGGACAAAACATTGGAGAAACTGGGTACACCCCTCCAAAAATTCCCAATGGATAATGAGGTTCCATCTCAGTATACACTGATCTTCCTGGATTGAGGTGTAGGTGTTAATAGGTTGAAATTGTAGTGTATTAAACAGGATACAAAGATTGATAAGTTGTTTACTCTCAATAATCATGTTAAGAGACGGTTAGATGCAAATTAAATATTTAACTATGCTTCAGAATCTATATGAGTATAATTATTTTTTAAGAAAAAAACGAAGCCAACTGTTGAATCAAGGGCAATTCTTTTTTACACATAACTGAAATTCTCCCCACCTGTTTTTTTTAAATCATTTTCATACTCTTCAGCAGATTCATAATCACTTATTTTTACTTTTATGCTACTCAATAGCTTAATTTTATATCTAAAAGGTTCTTGATTTTTGTAGCGTTGTAATTTCTAATTATCTCTTTGCTTTATATCTTGAACTATATTGGACACTTTGACCGATAAATACCCTATTTTTCGGTCAAAATATTTTCAAGCAAAGCACATTTTGCCAAAAACTACAAATAAAACTTCGGCACAATTAGATTTTAATATTTATTAAAAATACTAAAAGGTAATATGCATGGAATGGATATATTTATTAATTGCAGGAATACTTGAAACTGGATGGGCAGTTGGACTGAAATATAGTGATGGTTTAACCAAGTTTTATCCAATGGTGTTTACAGTAATTACTTTGATTTTAAGCATGTATTTATTGGAAAAAGCTTTGAGAACGTTGCCTGTTGGGACCGCCTATGCAGTTTGGACAGGTATTGGGATCATTGGGACAACAGTATTGGGTGTAGTTCTTTTCAACGAATCAATGAATCTGCCCAGGATATTTTTCATTGGACTAATTGCTGTTGGAATTGGTGGTTTAAAATTGGTATCAGCTTGATCATGCATTGTACCAATATTGTAATAGAAAACATTCAGATAAGTGGATGAGAAAAATGAATGACATTGAAAAAAAGATAATTGACATTGGTCATGAGATCTTTAAGGGCTATGGAGTTGATAATTCCACTGCACAAATTCTATCGATACTTAATTTTGAATCCAATGCAATAAGTATGGAGGAACTGGCAGAGAGGACAGGGTATAGCCTTGCCTCTATAAGCCTTAAGATCAAAAATATTGAGAATTTTTGGAGTATAAAAAGGTTGCATAAGCCCGGATCCCGCAAGACATATCTGCATATGGAAAAAAATCTGTTAGATGCTTTTGCTATCCAGATCAGGAATGGCTTTGAAACCGAATTAGATATTGCAAAAACGAAAATAGATCCTCTTATAGAAGAATACAGAGGCAATGCCATTACCCAAGAACAAAAGATCAAACTACATACTTATGAAAATTATCTCTCAGAGATAAATAAGTTTGAAGAATTAATTCGAAATATATACGATCAGATCGATCATTTAAAAAAGAATCAATTTTAAGCTGTTGTGCACTCTCTTTCAAGTGAGCTTATTACACTTTGGACAGGGCAAAGTTTCAAATATTTGCCCTACTCACATTGGCCAATATTTCGTTTTTCATGTAGAACCCCCCCATTTAGCATAGTTATTTTAGCCACACTTCCAATCTTTCTCTCAATGCTCATGTAGGGAAGAGATTGGAGAATTGGAGAGTTTTTTAATTTCCTAATCTTTTTAGACTTTAACTGATCATGGCCAGTGGTAATAGACTGAATTGATTATTTCACAGTCCACAGTTGAACCTGTTTTTGATAAATAAAGGAACGTTTGTTTCGTTCATTATTTTTATGAAGATGGTTATATGATCGAAGAGGGTGGCGATGCTGCTTATCGGAAACGATACCGTGAGCCAAATTATACCTTCCTCAATAAATGCGATTCAAATGATTGCAACACTCTTAAATAAATGTCAATGCATATCTCATATTAGCAGGGGGAGTGCTAATGAACCAAAGGTTCCAATTTATCCAAAATTTCCGCAATACATCTGGAAATAAACTATACACAAATTATATCGTAAGTATCGTTCTTGTAATGGTCTCAGCTTTTTTTATCCTGACGGCAAATGTTGCTTTTGCAATTGAAGAACCTGTATCTGAATTTGAAAGCTGTGAACCTTGCCATTCAGATATTACTGCTAATTTTTCATCTTCTCTTCATTACACCGGCAGCAGCATGAAAGGAGAATATGAGAAAGGGGCAGCAGGTGAATTTGGAATTGATATGCATGTTTTCTATGAGGAAAGGGGGTGCTCTTCATGTCATGCAACCTCCTGTACATCATGTCATACAGGTGAAGGAGGGCATGGAGGCGATATAACTCTGGAAACATGTGACCAATGCCACTTTAAAAAACAGACATCATATTTCCAGGGAGAGCTTCCAGCACATAAGGGTGTAGCTCCGAATGCAGATATCCACTATGAAAAGGGACTTGACTGCACAGATTGCCATACAGCAGAAGAGATACACGGTGACGGAGTTACTTACGAATCCCAGATGGAAGCCGTAAAAATTACCTGTGCTGATTGTCATAGTGATCCGGAAAAGTCGGTAAAGGGTATGGATGTTACACAGTATTCTCAGGATATTCCTGCACATAGCATACATGACGGGAAACTTGATTGTTCAGCCTGTCATTCCGGTTGGGCTATCACTTGTGAGAACTGCCATCTTGAAACAGGTCAACTGGATAAAATTGATGTGGATAGGTTCTACCTTGCTAGATCTGTCGATGGCACTATCAAACCTTTCATCAATATGACTACCTCTTATAACAATTCCATACATACGGCTTTTGCTGAATGGACACCTCACACAACTACCACGGAAGCAAAGGATTGTGTATTCTGCCATGAGAATACTGAAATATTCTGTGGAGATTGTGAAGGTGTGATACTTGGTGCTGGTGGCTCGTTCCTCTCACAGGAAACAATTGACAGGATAGCTGAAGCCCCGCTTGAAGTTGAAACTGAGAGTGAGGACACACCGGGATTCGTGACCTTTATGGCGATAGCAGGAATAATAGCAGTCTATTTCGTTATGAGACGTATCTGAAAGAACTGATTCTGTAAAAAGGTCAGAATAATCTATAAAAGTAATATTTGAAAAGATATTTACATAGAAATATTTGAAATTGAAGGTAGGTGACATGTATGGAAATTATAAAAGAGCCAGAGATAAAAGAAATAGAAGAAAGAAATGTAGCATATGTTTCCTTTGTTGGTAACTATATTGGAAATTCCAAGGTATTTGAAGAATTATTTGGTAAACTTTGTGGCTGGGCAGGTCCGAAACAATTGTTTGGACCGGATACTCATTTTCTGTCTGCATATTATGATGATCCAGGTGTTACCCCTCCAGAAGAACTTAAGCTGGATGTGTGTATGACCATTGAAGAGGACCTTGAAGTTGAAGGTGAGATCAAAAAGCAAAAGCTTCCCGGGGGAAAGTACGTAGTAATGCGTGCAGAACTGACAGGAGCAGAAGAATATGGTCCTGCATGGGAAAAGGTCGTTGAATGGCTGATACAAAATAACCTTGAAATTGACATGTCCCGGGCAAGTTATGAGATATATTTAAACTCCCCTGAAGAACATCCAGAAAAGCATCATATTCTTGATATATGCATGCCAGTCGTGTGAATAAGATATAGGGGGCATTTCTGAAGTCTAAATGCTCTCTTTACAAAAGTAATCTGGGGATTTGAAGGGGGAGGTTTGGATTCTCCAAATGTACTTTGCACTACATGAAGCAGAATGCTAAGAGTGATAAACTGTTTAGCCTTAACGTTCATGTTAGAGAAAGATTGAAAAATTGGGGAGGGTGAATTTAAAATTGAATCTGAAATAATTCTATTTCTTTTTTTAAGGTTTTAAGATGGCCAAAATATACCATAACCGAACTACTTTTGGAACTCAGATTGGATTCATTGATGTTTTCAAATTTATCATCCTGGTAATCATTTATAATGTTGTTAATTGTAGATACTCTTTCAAAAAGTGATATAATTTCCTCCCTTGTTCCTTTTTTCAGATTACTCAGATATTTATAATTATCATAATAAAAACTTAAATCGTATTGTGACCCTAGTGTTTTTGGTTGATTACCTATTAAGGCATAAACTAAATCAATTTCCTCTGTTTGATTTTTACTTAGGTTATATGCTTCATATAGCCTGTCAATATCATTGTTTACTCGTTTTTTGAGTCTTTCAATATCCATTACAAAGGACTCTTGAATATGTTTTTTTTCCGTTCTTCTTTTTATTCGTTCAAGAAGCGTATTTCCTATGAGGCCTACAATAAAAGTAAAATTTGGTAAGATAAAATCGCCTATATTCATAGTATCATACTTTATGAATTGCTTTAGTTTTAAAAACGTTGTTGTCTTTAATATTATAAATATATATATTAATACGATGTTATAATATGTGTGGATCAATTTACTTTTCAAATTAAGTCACTAATATATTAGCGTACACTTTTTTCGCCTTGTATATATCCCCACACTATTGTGCTAGGGGTAAAATTCAAACTCCGCATAACTCGGAATTTATAAAAAATACTCTCATTTAATTTTTAACAATATCCATCAAAAAGAGTTTTGGTGCGAGAGAAGGGATTCGAACCCTCGAACTCCTACGAGACTAGGCTCTGAATATAGTTTATATTATGGAGCAAGACTTATTAACTATGTAAACAATTATTGTTCATGAAAGAAAAGCAACCTATATTCGAAGATCCAAACAAAACAATAATTGAAAAATATGTATTGTCTGCTAGATTAAAAAGTAAAAAGGAATCTACTATAACAGGCGAAATGTGGCAAATGGTTTCTTTTTTAAGATTTATTAATAATAAGGATCTACACGAAGTCACGAAGAATGATATAGAAATGTTTTACTTGCATAGGCGTGATACATGCCAACCATCCACAGTCCATGACAACATAGTTACTTTGAAAGTGTTTTTTAAGTGGCTACTTCCTGGTAATGATTTATTTGATAATGTGAATCACAAAACACCTAAAAACACACTTCCAGTTGAAGAACTTATTTTAGAATCAGATGTTATGCAATTACTATCTGGATGCACTAAACAAAGGGATAGAGCACTAACTTCTTTGTTGTGGGATAGTGCTGCAAGGATTAGTGAAATACTTGATATGAACTTAAAGAACATTGAGTTTAACAAAAATGGTGGTACTATCATTGTTTCAGGAAAGACGGGAATGCGAAGAATCCCCTTAATCATGTCAGTCCCTGAGCTCCGATTATGGCTTAATCATCATCCAGACAGAGATAATCCTAATGCACCAATCTTTATAACTGATAGGAAGTATGAGGGTGACTTTAGACGATTACATAGGCATACTGCTGGCAACATGCTCAAAGGTTTAGCTAAAAAGGTGAATGCAAAGAAAAACATCTATCCTCATGCTTTCAGGCATGGAAGGTTAACCGATCTTGCTAAACTTGGAGTTAATGAAATGGAGTTAAGAAAATTTGCAGGATGGGAAACCAACTCCGATATGCCAGCTACATATTTGCATTTATCAGGTGCAGATGTTGAAAGTAAGATCTTATCAATACATGGAATCATCACAGAGAATGACCATAAACCCCAATTAGAGATGATGCCTAAAGATTGTCCAGTATGTACGACAAAGAACGCGTTTGATGCAAAATTTTGTGTACAGTGTGGTCAAGTATTAGATTCAAAAACAGCTATTGAGATGCAGGAAGCTACAAAGCCAGCAGAAGATGGACTTGCAGAGCTGATAGATGCAAAATTAGAATCGTTAATCGAAGAACGATTGAATCACAAACTTAAGAATTTGTAAAGAGGAGATTTGACATCCCTCCTAATTTTTCGGATATTTTCTTTATTTTTAATGTCATGAAATTACATGCGGCACTGTTTGCATTATTACTATTACTGCCAGTACAAAAAATTGGCATTTAAACACTTTTTTCATTGCAAGGTTAATATAAATTGCTTTCAATAGTTGCTTTAACTCTCGTTTTCTCTCCTTCAAAACCATGGAATTTACAAAAGCTTATATACTGTATTTAGTACCTATTTTAATATTAAGTATTAATATTTGGAAAATTGTCGCACCACTATAGAAGGAAATAACATGAAAAATCTAATATTGAAAATTAGATACAAACAAGCAAATCGGAACAGGTCGTTAACAGTACTTTCCGAAATTGTGGAACAGACAAATGCGGATTTATCCACCGTAGAACAGATGAATTCGAGAATTTCATATAGACCAGTAGTTTTGAGTGCAGCGGCCTACAGTACCATCCGTGACCGCAACAACTCTGCAGACGAACACAAAAAAGAGGTGTTCGACTATGATTGATAGCCCTCTGATTGATAAAACAATTTCGGCCGAAGTGCTCGATCAGTTACCACGGTCACTAAAGTTGTTTTACACCATCGACGAGCAGGCGCAGACAAAGTTTGATAAGATCATGTCGGATATTGAAACAGGTAAGACAACCCTTGAAGCCGTGAAGAGGGAGAGAGGAATTTTGTAATGATCACAAGGATAAGATTCCAAGATCAACTGTTGAAGTGTGTAAATATATAGTAAATAACCACTGCGTTGAAGAAACGCAAAACTGATTTATCTCTCTGTATGAGAGATAATATATTTTTTTTGAATAACTGTGCTGTACTTCCTTTGTATTGTCACTGAGAATTGATGTATTATTTCACAGCGAAGATTTCATGTTTCATCCACATTCTTTTGTGGCTCTTACTAAAAAGACCTTATAATTGCAAATAAGAAGGGGTTTGTAGAAATCCTCATTTGTATTTCGTAAGCACAAATGAGTGGTCATGAAGTTCTTTGCGAAAAGGTTTATACTAGGTATACAAAGGCCAACAATAATTTATTTGATGCTTTAAAGTACTATCGTAGAGTATATATTTTTGATAATTCTGAATAAATGGAGTTAATCGCTAAGAAGAACCCTGATGTTTCTTTGGATCTATTAGTAGATTATCTTACGTCAGATTGGTTTAATGAGTACGTACTCTCCAAAATTAAATGAGAGTATTCAATGTTGATTCTTTGGTATGGTTTAAAATTATTGATGTAGTTCTCAAGTAACACGATATCAATTGTGTTTAGAAGAATTCGGATAAAAGAGCTACACCAAATAGATTCTATTTCAGATGTATGTTTAGCATTGCTAAAAGTGTACTGTATCACGATATTATAATGAATAATTGATCAAAAAGTAAAAATGGGTATCCCCCTTCTTTAAAAATGATTAATTGTAGTTTGTCATGTCATTCAAGCACTTGTAAACTTCTGGGATCAGATCAGGTAAGTCCAACCAATTTATTTAGGGTAGCCATAAATCTCTGATTTATTATCATATGCCCTTATTATTTCAGCATCAAACCAGTCTTTATAGTTTGCCAATATTTCTGTAGTGGTATAAGGTCCATATGGAAGTATCAGCAGATACGTTTTAAATGTTGGACTATAGTGTACCTATTCTACATGCTTTATTTCAGGATTTGTGTGGAAGCATCCAAGTAACTTTAATTTTTATATCGATTATAGTACAAAGTACTTCATTTTCATTATGGTCATGTATTAGTATGCGCGATTGAATCAGTTATTTATTATTTTAATAATTACATATTATTTATCTTGTATTCGATTTACTTCTCTGGCAAGGTTACAGATCAAAAGTATGGTTAATTAATTACATTTTTTAGATTTAATAACACATTAGTTTCACTATTATGAAATAATAACACATTTATAAAACAAATGTGTTTTTATGTGTGTCAATATATTTGTAAAACGATGTAATATCTTATTAAGGGAGTATTGGCATACATTTAGGCACGATGGGCACTTGTAACGATACAAAAAAAGAGTGAAAATATGAAATTGGTACTTGATATTGACAGAAAATAAATTGAAGTGAAAATTGAAGATGAGATATTCAGTTTAACAACTCCACACTCTGATATTCAGTTCGGGATAAGTTGGGGCCTTGCAGTTAAGATGATACAGCAATTTGGTACAATCCTTAGTCCTCCATTCATACAGATACAAGGCTTAGCAGAAACAGTGGATGGCAAGCTCTTGATGATGGATTTTGCAATGAGCAGGAATGATTTATGGGTGATGGACCTAAGTCATGGCGATAATAAGTTCTATGCAGAGATGTCAAAAAATGATTTTGGAAGAATTGCATATGTCTTAGATACTTATTTAAACAGTTAATGTGGTACATTTCTGTACAATTATAAAAATATCTATAGATAATTCATATCCGAAAGAGCAAGTAAAGGTCAATTATATTTGATACAAATATCCATTTTCAAAGATCACTATACTATATTAGGTAACAGGAGCACAATATGACATCAAAAGGACTTAACAAAGGTCAATCCAAAGCTGTAGATTACACAAGTGGTCCTCTGCTGATTCTAGCAGGACCAGGGTCAGGCAAGACTCTGACAATTGCAGAAAAAGTTGTAAAATTGATCAAGGATGGCACAGCTCCTGAGCGAACACTGGCATTGACATTCTCTGAAAAAGCTGCAGGGGAAATGCAGGAGAGGATCGAGAAGCAGATAGGTACTGATAGTGGGATCACAGTTTCTACATTCCATTCATTTTGCAATGACCTTATCCGAGATTTTTCACTTCATTTAGGTATAAATCACAATGTAAAGCTGATCCCAAAAGAACATGCTTATGTCTGGGGAATGAACAACATTGATTCTTTCGGTCTTGAATACATAGAGATCCCAACTCATCCTTACGATCTTATATCAAGCATGCTTGAAGGTGTTTCCCAATTCCATGATCATTTAATCACTCCGTCTGAGTTGCAAGATCACGTAACTCATCGTTTGACAAATGAGCCAGATCTTCATGAAAGTGTAATAGATCGTCTCCAAATGCTTAGTGATCTGACAAAATTCTACGAACATTATCAGCAGTACAAGAAAGACAATAATTTCATTGATTTTGATGATATGATCAATATCGCCTGCAACCTTTTAAAAGACAATGAAATTGTGAGGAATCAGGTAAGGGATAGATATGACTACATTCTTGTGGATGAGTTCCAGGACACTAACTATGCACAGCTTTTCCTTATCCATCTGATCGCCGATGGTGACAACCTGACCTGTGTAGCGGATGATGATCAATGCATATATCGTTTCAGGGGTGCATATCTTTCCAATATCACGCAGCTTCAGGATTACTACAATTCACTTGAAAAAATACCGCTTGAGATCAACTACAGATCAACATCACAGATCGTTGAAGTTTCACAGCAGCTCATCAGGAATAATCCTGAAAGGCAGGTAAAAGATCTCGTGTCACACAATGGGGATGGGGACAAGGTAATGGTGGTAAAGACTCCTGATGAGATAAATGAAGCCGACTGGGTTGCTGATGAGATCAAGAAGCTTGTTACTGAAGGAAAATTAGAACCTAACGATATCTATGTACTTACCAGAAAAAGAGCTGATGGACAGAAATTTAATGATGCTTTAAAGAGCAGGATGATCCCAGTTGAGTATGTTGGAAGCCTTCAACTGACGAGTTATCCGATAATTCAGGAAGCTCTGGCATACATCTGCGTTGTTTCTGATCCTTTTAATAATGGTATTTCCTTTGCGAAAATATTTGCAAGGGAAGGCGTGACCGAACACAATTTACAGAAGATCAATCTGCTTGCCAGAAAGCTTAGCAGAAAGTACAAGCTTGCAGGAGATGGAATATATCTTGCACTTTGTGACCATTTCGATGAGATCGATATAACACAGAAAAGCCTTGTGAATACGATATTGGGCAGAGTACAACATTTGCTGGATTTCAAGAAGAACCACCTCCCGTCAGATACTGTGAAATATCTGTTGATGGAGGACACTGATCTCTATCGTAGTCAGATGCAGGATGATGATACAAATTCCAGAAAGAATATCCATCTGTTGAATTCACTTGTTAAGATGGTGAAGGACCTTGAACTTGTAGATGGGGGTTCTAATTTTGATACTGCGATGGAATATGTAGATCTTGTTTTCGGGATTGATGTTGCAGATGGTGAGTCAAGTGAGGAGAATACTGTCAAAGTAATGACCATACATCAGTCCAAGGGCAAGGAAGCTAAAGCGGTCTTTGTATGTGATATGGCGGCAAGACATCTTCCTTTGCAGCATATGAAAAAAACATTTACTGTACCTTCTCAACTTGCAAAGGGAGTTCAAAGGGATGAGATCGAAGGTATCCTACATATGGAAGAAGAGCGAAGGCTTGCATATGTTGCTATGACACGTGCTCGTGAACATCTCTATCTTGTGTTCCCTGACAAATATTCAGGAAATAAGAGGTCGGTAAAGCCGAGTGCGTTCCTGGATCAGATCGAATATCTTTCTAATCCTCAGATCGAATATATTGAGACCACAGCTTCAACAGTTACTGCAGGACCTGATCTAAAATCTCCTCTTGAAGTTAAGAAAGATGAGTTCCAGCGCCTTGTGAGTATATATTCCAGACAAGGGCAGGTCAAAGAAGCCATGGAAGCTCTTGTAGTTCTTGCACAACTAAGGGAAGTTGAAACACATGGAAATCTTGCTACTTTTGATCTTAAAAACTTGCTTAGGGTAAACCCTAAAGAACCGAAGGAATTGGAAGACCTGATTGACAACCGTGTTCCTCCACTTGTTGATCTTGATATGCGTTTCTCGGCTTCGAAGATTAAGGAGTATATAGATTGCCCATTGAGGTTCAAATATAATTCAATTCTTAATATACCAACCCCACAGATGTCCTTTTTCCAGGTTGGTACCAGTGTGCATTCTGTGTATGAGCAGATGTCGAAGCTCAAGATGCAGGGAGAGTCTATAGATATGAAACTTGCCAATAAAACACTGGATGATTCATGGGATGGATCAGTCTTCTCGTCAGACACACAGGAGAAGCAGGAACATGGCAAGATGAAAGAGATGATTGAATTCTGGTTCGAACTTGAAAAGGAGTGTAAAGATGAGACCATTTCAGTGGAGGAATGGTTTGAGCTTGAGATAGATGGTCATTCATTTGGTGGTTTTATCGACCGTATTGATCAAACTCCAGACGGGGAGTATGTTGTTATTGATTACAAGACAGGCAAGACCACTACTCCGAAGAAGAAGCTGAAAGAAGATGTGCAGATCGCATTGTATTGTCTTGCTGTAAAAGAGAAGTATGGTAAGCTTCCAGTTCAGGCAGGTCATTTGTATGTGAATCCTAATGTGCAGGAGTTGAGGCTTGTAGATGTTGTTGAGGAAGAGGTTGAGGCTGTCGTTGGTAGGATCAAGGAAACTGTGAACAGTATCATGGATGAGGATTTCGAGGTTAAGGATAAGCCGAATTGTTATTGGTGTAATTATGGTGGAATCTGCAGTTGGGTGAATGGGAAGTGAAAATTGGAATGTAATAGCATATTTAATAAATCAATCATTTCATATTTTGAGACCTGGTTAACGCTTACATATAATATTCAATATTAAGTGATTAAAATGTATTCTGAAATTGAATCTAAAGATATAATAGATAGTATCCGTATTGAAAAATCAGGTGAAGGATTAGAAGGACTTGAGAGCGATCCAAGATCAAAAAAAGCATTTTTAGCTTTACAATCCTCTTTACATAGATCACTTGAAGAACTTGCAGTTGATTTGAATACTGAAAATACACATTTTGTCCTAGAGCTAATTCAGAATGCTGAAGACAATAAATATTCTGATCAAGTTTCTCCATATATTAAATTTTCAATTGATGAGAAAATCATACTTATTCAAAATAATGAAGTTGGCTTTGACAAAGAAAATGTTGAGGCAATATGTGATGTAAGGAGAAGTACAAAAGAAAAAAAAGATGGTTATATTGGTGAAAAGGGAATTGGCTTTAAGTCTGTTTTTAAAATAAGTGATGAACCACATATTTTTTCAAATGGTTTTCGATTCAAATTTAAGAGTAAAGCTGAGGTAAATAATCTTGGTTTTATTGTTCCATATTGGCTTGAATCAATTCCACAAATAATTAGTCCTGAATGCACAAATATATTGCTTCCTATTAGAGATGATGCTAAAGAAGGCTTGATCCAATTTAATGACATAGATGCTCACTTGATATTATTTTTGAAAAAATTGAAACGCATTGAACTTATAAATAAAATGGATGAATCACACATTCTAATTTCAAAGGTTGAAAAAGGAAATTCTATCGAATTAAAAAGTTCAAACGATTTATACAATTATAAAGTAATAAGAAAAACATTAAAAGTTCCTTCAAATATTCAAGAAGAAAAACGAATAAATGTAAAAAAAACGGAGATCATTCTTGTATTTCCAGTGTCAATGGAAGAGAAGCCGCTAATAGATAATCAAAAAGTTTTTTCGTATCTTCCTACAAATGAGTATGGTTTTACATTTATAATCCAAGCTGATTTTCTTCTAACAGCTAACAGAGAATCTATTATAAAGAATACTGTGTGGAATGAATGGATAAGAGACAATATTCATGAAGTATTTTTGGATTCAATCAATTACTTTAAAAGTAAAGAAAATCTGAGAACTACTTTTTATAAATATATTCCATTAAAAGATGATATCCATGATGATTTTTTCAGCCAAACGGTCGAAGATCTGTATTATAGCTTAAAAGGGTACGAGTGTATTTTAACAGAATCGGGTTCTTGGGCAAAGCCTTGCGACGTATTGAAAATCCCGAACAAATTAAAAGAACTAATTTCCAATGAAGATTTGAAAAAAATATATGGGAAAGAGATAGTTTCAAGCAACATATCATTAAATACCTCTTTGGCAGTAGAACTAGAAATAAATTCCTTCTCACAGAATGACTTTTTAGAAATACTAAATGAAGAAAACTTCATTGAAACTAAGGACGATAGTTGGCTTGTTTCGTTGTATAAATATCTGAGTGAAAATATCGATGATTTCGAAAAACTAAAAAAGTTATCGATGTTTAAACTTAGTGATGGAACATATTCTTCTTCTGAAGATTTAACTCTATTTTTCTATTTGAACAAAGAAGGAATAAAATATGAATTTGAGGAAGATTTAAAAAATTCAATTGGCATATTAGATTCTGATTTATTCAAGCGGATTGAACAAGAAAAATCTATAATGGATTTGTTTACCGAGTTAGATGTAAAAAATCCTGATTCTTACGAAATTATCAATAATTATATACTTCCACTTTATAAAAATGATAATTGGAAAGATAAAAGTGGTGGTGTTTTACGAGAACACACCAAATATATTAAAGATAATATCAATGATTATAAAAGTAAAACTGAATCCCTTGATTATTTAAAAAACACATTGCTTTTAAAGACAGTTAAGACTAAAGAAGGAGTAAATTATTATAGTCTTCCAGATAAAACATACTTGCCTAATATCTATTCTTCTAAATATGATCTAAACAGCTTATTTTTAGGTATTGATGAGTTGAATGAAAATTTTGTAGATTCTAATTATCTCCAAAAAGAATTAGAAAATTATGATAATAAAATTAGAGACTTAAATAAAAAAGTTGAAGGCAGATCAAAAACATGGATGAAAAAACACAAGAAAGAAGTGAAAGCAATAAATACAGAATTAATTCAACTGACGAAATTGAAAAATAAGATTATTTCTGGTTGGAGATCCTTTTTCCTTGAGATTGGAGTTAATAATAGCATAACTGTCAATGAACTGTCTTCATCTCATGAAAGCAAAGAAATTGATGCTATTTTTAAAAGATTGGATAACTATGATTATTCCGACAAGAAAGAAACTGTACACATATTGTTCAATATATTCAACAATAATTGGAGTAAATACAAGCGTTTTAAATTTGAAAAATATAGTTCTTCTGAATACTCAAGTTTATTTTCACGACTAAGAGAAACGGCTTGGATTCCAACAAAAAATAGTACATACTTAAAACCATCCGAAGTTTTCTTTGATAACGTTATAAATAAAGAAATAATGGGAGATAAAGTCGATTATTTAGATTCAACTATAAGTAAAAGTCCAAATAACGAATTTTTAAATGATATAGGCATTATATTATCTCCATCTGTTAACGTGGTAATTGATAAGTTAATCAATTTATCTGAAAATAAACATCAAGATAAGGAACTAATTAATAATTTTTATTCGTATTTGAACAAACATTATAAAGAAGACCCTTATTTAATCAATCGTTCATTCTCAGAGAATCAAATTATTTTTGATCCTGATTCAAATAAATACTTTTCATTGAACGATGTATTCTGGAGTAATTATTCTGATATATTTGGAGATACAAAATGTTATTTACAAAAGAATTATTCTCATTTTAAATCACTCTTTTTAGAAAAACTTGACATTAGAACACCAAGTTCAGAAGATTATGCCAAAAGATTAATTCAATTGTCAAAAGAAGAAGTGTCAAATGATAACAACTCTATCATTAAATATGACCGGATAGTCAAAAAGATATACAAAATCTTAAATGATGAATTAAACCCTGAAAAAAATGAAATAATTATATCTGACGCTGATTGGTGGAATGAATATGATCTAGAAAATCAGTATATTTTATGGACAAATAAAAATTGTTTTTGGAAAAATGATGCTGATGTGTTCATAAACGATGATGACACTATTTTTTCATTATTTGAGGATAAAGAAAACTTAGCCTTTTTAAAAATACCTAATGATTCTTACCCTAAGTTTCAATATTTCATAAAAACTTTCAATATTCAATATGCTTCAAAATCAGTTCAAACTGAGCTGTTAACTGTTAATGGAGAAAAAGAAAATAATGAGTTAACAGAACTGCTCCATAAGCGTATTGAGCACATTAAAAGATATTTGTACTTTGAAGAAAATGACACCTATACTAACCTCACACAAAATGGTGTTTTATCGCACATAGAAGAGATTAAAATTTGTGATGCAGACAATATTGTTGTAAAATATGTTTTATCTGAAGAAGAAGTCACTACCAATGCAAAAAAATCATTGACTCATAATGAAAAAATATATTTATTAAATAATTCCCCCGATCGAAATTATCTGGGTGTAGCGTTGTCTAAGATATTTGGTGGCTTGAAAGGTTTAGATGATTTTTTAATATTGATATTTTATCAAAGCGATGAAGAAATAGAACACTTGATGGCTACAAAAGGAATTGGGCATATTCCAATTGATGGGGTAGATGAAGAAGAAACGCTTGTAGATAAGATGGATGCTAATGAAAACAGTTCTATAAAAGATACTGATGCAGAAGACTCGGAAGTCCTTGAGGATAATTCTCGAGCAGTTATTGATTCAGAAGACTTGGAAGTCCTTGAGGATAATTCTCGAGCAGTTATTGATTCAGAAGACTTGGAAGTTCCTGAGGATAATTCTCGAGCAGTTATTGATTCAGAAGACTTTGAAGTTCCTGAGGATAATTCTCGAGCAGTTATTGATTCAGAAGACTTTGAAGTTCCTGAAGATAATTCCCGAACAGTCATTGATGCTGAAAAATCAGAAGTCCATTCGTATGACCCAAATGATAAACTAAAAAGTAAAAAAACAAGAAAATCAAATCGTAAGCAAAAAAATAGATTCAGAAAAGAGTTAACAGGAAAAACACATAAAAGTAGTAAATCAAACCATACTGCTAATCAATCTGATATAACTCCAAACCGTGAAGATGTAAGTAGTGATCCATCTGGAGATAAAGCGCCAAAAACGAATTGGAACTCTGAAAGATCCAAATCATTGGTTGAAAAACCAGATCGAAGTAAGGAAGTAGCAGATTGGGTGAAAAAGCAATATGGTTATCATTGTCAAATTTGTTTGTCTAAAGAGACTCCAGAGTTACTAACACACCACAAATCTTATGCTTCGTATAATATAAACAGAAAATCGATAATGGAAGCACATCATTTGAATCCTGTAGGCGGTCAAGGACATGATCATCCAGGGAACTATTTATCTCTGTGTAAATATCATCATGATTTGCTTCATAGTTTAATGCTGAATTTGGAAGATATAAGTGAGTCGTTAAAAACTATCTCTGATAAAAAAATAATCTGGAACAAAGATGAATGTTACCATTGGAAATTAATTAGTCTTCCAGATCCATACAAAGATAATAAGGAAACAATACGAATAGTTATATCTCCTGATCATCTAAATGAATTGAAGGGGTATGTGAAAATTATTTCATAATGTATAAATGAAAGTACAATTACACCACATATTTTATTTTTTACACATGTATAGTTCGAAGTAATTTGTTAGCGCTATGCTGTTCGTTATAAATAGCTGTTTATTGTCCACTCTACTCCAATCTCAACTTATGAACAAAGCCTTGTGCACAGCATCAATTGGCTCATCATAAAATGCTAACTGGAACTTGCTCAGCAACTCAGGAGGCACCGTTCCCAATTTCACAGTAGCAGATGCAGGAATTAAAACTTTCTTTGCACCAGCATCCAAGCATACCTGTAATAAGTCTGCCAGATTTTCAGTGTTCTGTATTGTTCCACCAATCGTCATGGTACCAATAATCGCGGTTTGCTCTGTTACAGAACGTTCAAGAGCACCTGAGCATAATGCAATAAAAGCAGCAAGATTTGCACCTTCTGCCATACCAACGCCATAAATGTCCTGTACGTTCAGGAAATAATCCCTTTCTTTGGTCGAGATAGATTGGCTGATAGACTTTGCATTTGCTTTAAAGTAGTTCACAGCAGTTTTGATCGATTCTTTTGTTTTCGAATTTGAACCAAGTCCAGATGTATTATATTTTCCATTACCTGCAGTAACCTGAAGTTCGGTCTTGTATACTCCTACTTTTCCATTTTCAGTCGCAGCTACAGCAAAACACTGTCCTGGTTTTAGCATTCCAGGAGGGATGATCTGATTTCCACCGCTCTCAGGAACATTGACAAAATTCTCGCTCATGTCCTCATTGTCTATATAAGAGAAATTAACATCGAAGAATTCCATTCCTCCGATCTTTTTGAGCTGTTCCTTTACCCTTCTTCTGCCTACAAGAGCATACTCTAAGATCTCTTGTACTTCTTCTTTTGTAGCATTTTCGTCAGGATATACAAGCTTCATAAGCCCTGAAACAGTCTTTTTGACAGCGATAACATCTCTCTGATTGAGATTATTTCCCAGATTATAATGTTTGAAAATAATATCGCTGTACGATCGTTTTCTCATTTCTCTTAGGAATTCTGCCAGATAATCTACAATGAATCCATAATGATCTGTGAAATGCTCCGGTCTGAATTTTGGGACTTCCCATCCGGGGAGATAATAATGCATCCTATCAAAGAATGCACTGTCATTGTTCATTGCATCTGGGAAGGGAGCAAAAAGGTGGAATGTTTTAAGTAACGAAGATATGCTTTGATTAACATTCCCGACAAAAACGATAGATGAATTCGCATTTATTTGGTTCTTTCCACGTGCGAAGGAACCTGATGCCATATAGTCTTTAAGGATTTGTATTCCATCCTTATCTTTGAAATTGATGCCTGCAACTTCATCAAATGCTACTACATCCCAGTGCCCTACAAGACCTACCTGTCTTGTGCTCATGTTGTAGAATAGATTTGCTACTGTTGTCTGACCACCGGACATTAGGATGGAGTTTGGTGATATCTCTTTGTAAACATGTGATTTACCAGTGCTTCTTGGGCCAAGTTCACAGAGGTTGTAATTGTTCTCTACAAGAGGTACAAGACGTTCGAGAAGATGCCATTTTACATCGTTTTCCAATAATGTTGGTTCCATTCCAATTGTTCTTAACAAAACGTCTATCCATTCTTCTTTTGTAAAGTTCTTTCTTTGCTCGATAAGTTCATCGACTTTTACGTTTGGTATCTGTATGGGTTTTAAGTCTGCTATCACAAATGGTGAAAAGGATGAATCAGTGGAGTATTCCATCTTGATAATGCACCATATTCCGCCACCAAGAAGTTTGTCGTACATTTTTACGTAGCTGGAATCTACTTCTACGTTAGTTATGCCAAGATTGTTGAAAGTTGCTTCATAGATGTCTTTCCTTTCGTTGAGCTTGACGACAACATTGTCTATGATGGTGTAATATCCATTTTCCCTTATTTTCGATTTTATCTTTTCTGCTTCATGAGGACTGACATAATTGTCAGAGAGAATCTTTTTGACCTTCTGGATGCCTTCCTGAATAAGAGCTTCATCATTGGTAGCACAGTTTATTCCTAACAGGTATTCAAGTACATATACTGGAACATTGTGACCGATCTTGATGAGCTTCGTGAGATCTTTCCTAACAACTCGTCCTGAAAAATGCTCATTGAGCTTTCTATCTGTTTCAAGGTCTGGTACTGTGTCTATCATTTTCATCTATCCTTAATGGTCATAATACGTCAGAAGAAATCATTTTTTAATAAGAGATCAACATTGAAATCAATTGGATCGAATATTTCTTTGTTAAGTGCTTTATCGTCTTCATCGATGGCATGAAGATAATATATCTTATTTTCAACATCATTGGTTAATGTCAGCGTAACTGAATATACTCTTTCCTTTGCATCATTTGATGTGCTATCAGCAATGATAAGCTTCTCATCACTTATCTTTTTGTCACCATTACGATTCCATAATGACACTTTACAATGAAGTGGCAACATTTTGTCTGTCACTTTTTCTGATTGTAAGAAGCTGATCTTGAATGTAGTGTTCGTGATCTTCCTGTTAGGTGTGGTAAGGATCAAACTGACCTTTCCTGTTTTGATGCCTTTCTTTTCGAGTTGAGCAGTCTTTTTGTAGCTATACTTTAGGAGAGGAACCACAATTTCCTGCGGAGATGCTCCACCATGTACAAAGTTGTTTCCAGCCCCTTGTACTTTGAACCTGAGATCAGCTTGAGGTGTATAAAGGAATAATTTATCCCCAGAGTTGAAAGTATCTGCCATGTCAAATTTGTGCGTGTTCTTTAACTGAATGTCTTCAGTTGTTAAAACGTAGCGTTTGTTAGACTCAATGATCTGTTCTTTGTCAAAGTCGGAGAGGTCCCTTTTATCAATATTACCAAGATCATCCCTCTTGTAAATAAAACCATGATCGGAAGTAATTATTATGTTATTTACAATTTGAGATCTTGCTAATTTGTCAATCACTTTTTTAATATCCTCAATCGCTTTTTCGGCAGCATTGAATACATTATGTTCTGAAGCAGAATGGTCTCCTGTGGCATCGATTTCGTCGTGATAAACATAGAATAAGCGAATTCCTTTAAACTGTTCTCTTGCTTGTTCTGTTGTAAGATCAATTACGGCTTTAGAGTTTATAACAATCGAATCTGCGAAAGTATTTTTTAAGATCTTCTCGCGGTTTTGTGAGCCTTCGGTGCTAATTCCATCTGCAATGATACGACCACTTTTATATTCGAGATCTTTATGTGGCAATAGGCTTGCCATACCCAATTTTGTATAGGAGGGTAAATTTCCTGTTATAGCATTTAGCTCAATGATGCCTGGAGTTTCTCTGTTAAGCACTTCCTGAAGCTCTGCAGCAACTTCATACCTTAGTGCATCAGAGATAATGACTGCAACTTTATCTCGGTCATTACGGCTTAAGATCCTATCAACATGTCTTTTGTAGAACTCATTTTGGTGATCTACAAGTTCTACATTCCATTTTCCATTCGTCTCATTGTTGATAGCTTCACTCCATTGACCAAGAAGACGATCCATGAGCACATTATTGTAGAGTTTTTCGACAAGTTCACGAGTATTCTTGAGAATGTCCTCTTCCCTGCTCTTGTCGTAATAGTAATAGAACTTGCGATAATATTGGTCCATTAGGTAATGCTTGTCGGTGTAGGCATGAAAAAGGTCCTTTAAGTTCTTATCACAGAGGTCTTCGACCCTGAACTCTTTTGCAAATTTATGCAATAAAATAGCATATTCAAGTGCAAGATAAAGATCGCTGTATTTTGGATACCAGTGTTTTGTTTTTCTTATTGCGATCCAATTCAGATAGGATTCGAAATCTTCTTGTCCATTTTCGATATCGATTGCAATGTTATTGATAACTGCTCTGTCAAAGATATCTGTGGACTCGGCTTCAATATAATCAGGGATATCTGAATTTTTGATGATGTTCTTGAGATCGCTTTCTAACCTTGAGCTATTCTCTTCCATTACTACTTTAGAGAAATCATCGAATCCTTGTGAGTCCTTTGAATGATCCATCCAGTTGCGTATGAATATCTCACACTCGTTGCCTTTGGAATTGATATAAGATTTGTAGGTATCCAATTTAAGGCCAGTGTTTCTGACAATATGGGTTATGATGAAGCTTAAGAACAGCTTTTTAAGAGTTGGTTCTTTCGAATGATAACCGAAGTAACGATTAATAATATTCCAGAAATCATCTACGAGGTCAAATTTGACAATGTCTTCCCATACCTTGTTATCTTCTTCTTCAAGAGATATCTTTAAAAGCTCTCTCAAGATCTCACGGAGATCAGTTGATCGAGAATTCGTAAAAACGGATAAGAAGCCTATTAAGAACTCATCTTTTTTCCAGTCAGCCTGATATAAGCGTAAAAAGGGTTCTGTTCTTTTCTTGCTAATGAAGAACTTGTATCTTTTTTCGAGGAATTCGTCAAGATCATGCCCATCTATTTCCAATACACTTTTTATGTCCGATATCCTGCTGTTCTCGAACCTGCCTGAATACATCTGAATGTCAAGAAGCCAGTTATCTTCATAACCTCGTTCATCATCTGGAGAGTAGATCAGATAGTTGGAAGCGGTATCTTCGACCTCTAACAGCTTCTTTATAGCAAAATAGTTGTTATCAAGTGTTTTAGTCTTGATGTTGTGTTTTGCCAGCTCCTCTTCGATCAGAGCAAGGCTCTCTTGATCTGCTGTTCTTTCATTGTCATACCAAAAGACTATCTTACGGTCTTCGTAGTCTTCCTTTTCAGCAAATTTCTTGAGAAGCGTTAGGTTTGTTTTCTCTATGTTAACCATACTGATGCATCCGATGAGTATATTGAAGCCAACTGTACGTTTTTATGAATTGAAGTTTAGAATCGTTTCAATCATTCTGTGAACTTGTGTAGATGGATTGCTTTTTGTACTGTTAAGTTCTGTTCCATTGTCAAGATGATATTTTTCCAGCTTTTTAGAGTTCTTGATCGCTGTAACCATTAAAGGTTCAAGTACTTTATAATAATTTTCACTCTTGCTGTATTCAGATATATTTCTTTTCAATAGTTCTATCAAACCTTTATTTTCAAGAGGAGAATTGTTATAACTGAAGTGCAATAAGAACCAAAGTTCAAATGAAGGATTCGAAAAACACATGTTGATAGATCTGCCAGCTTCTTTGTAAGCACTTGATATTGTTTGGTCTGTATTTTCATCACGATCAAATACACACCAAATCGAATCTCCACTTTCAATATCCAGCTCATCCAGCTTCTTTTTGGCAAAACCTACTATGTTTACAACGTCTTTACGATTCGATGGTATCGTGATCACATCGAGGTTGTTCTGTCGTGTTCGATAATTGTTGAAGTAGAGGGGTTCGGTCTTCTCACCTTCACAAATGATTACCATTTTATTCCTTGTAGGTCGTTGCCCTCGGTTTCTTCGGCTATAGTCAGACATTCCAGACCCCATTTAAGATGAAATAAAAGGTAAAGCTCCATATCTTCCCATCAGGTATCCTTTTAGAAGATTCTGATCTTTGCGAGGTTTGAACTCTACTAATGAGTAAAGGTCTGTACTCCCCGAATCTGCATCCTTTTCAGTAAACCAGATCTGATCTCTTCTGAATATCTCATCGTTGAGCAAGTTGGTGTTATGAGTTGTAATTATTAACTGAGCATTGTTCTTATTATAGTTCTTATCATGGAACAATTTGATCAAATGCTCACTCAACATCGGATGTAATTTCAGTTCAAGTTCATCAATGAGTAGAACATGTCCATTTTCAAGTGCATCCAACCATGGTCCGATAAGTGAGAACATCCTCTTTGTTCCTTCTGATTCTTCTGTTTCAAAATTGAACCAAACTTTTTGTTTGTTTCCACTTTCATCTGTTCCAAGATGATATGAGTTTATTTCTATCCTCTGGAGCTCACCGTTATCCATATCAAAGCTGCGTGGGAGTTTATCCACTACTTCCTGAGGTGCATCATTCGGCTTGAATAGTTTTATTTCAGCATCAACATCCACAAGCCCAAGATCCGCCCGTTCAAGAGCCTTGATGATGTCTCTTTTTGAACTATCATTCTTTAACATCTCGATTGTTGAGTAGTCCTGAACTACTGGCATTGATCCTACAATATGTAAGTTCTCTTTGAACCATTTGAACGCTTCAAGGGTCTTACCATAGTTCTGCTGAGCAGAGTTCGACAAATAAAGGACATTATCCAACGTCCTTTTCGAAATATCATTCTGAACCCTTTTGTCAGTTGTAAATCTAAATTCCGTAGTGTCTGTTCTTTCAAAGACCAAAGCTTCCCGATTATTGGGATAATAGTAAAGGAATTCATCAATAATCTTTTCACTATCAAATGATACTCTATACTTGTACCTGACATTGTTCTTAACAAAGAACACCGTAAACTTTGTCGGCTTCGCCCCATACTCCGTCGCAAGCTTAAATGGAGAATACGGAAGCACATCCCCGATCTGATTCCTAACCGAATTGACCACCAGTGCCTGCAGATTGTACATTGCCGCAAGAACATTAGTCTTCCCCGAAGCATTAGCCCCATAGATAACAGAACTTCGAAGTAACCGATCATCCTTTTTTAATATATCCAGCTCGATCAAGTTCCCATCGAGTGCCTTATCCGATGATGCCAGTAAACTAAAAGTAATCTCATCCCGAATTGATCTGAAATTTTCAGCTTTAAATTCAATTAACATGTTGATAACACCCAAATATTGAGATTTAATTGCATTTTTTGTGATTTTTACGTGTATATTGTTGTTTGAACTAGATAATATTTAAGTTAATTGCTAAAAACAAATGTGGTTTTTGTTCATTGAATATATGAAAAGAAGAATGCTAAATTCAAAATAATCCTCTAGCATCCTGTATTATAATTTTAATCTACCAAATATAATTTTTTATATTCATCCTTTGCATAGTTATCAGTCATGCCTGCAATATAATCACATATTGTAGAGAGATAAGCATAATTATTTTCTAACAACCATTTAACGAATCGATCAGAATCGTTCTCGATTTCAGAAGTACCTATTTTATTTATAGATTCAAATATTGATTCTTTATCGTGGCCATTTATATCATAGGGATTTTTAATAATCGGGCCTTGCATGTATATTATAGGAATGTCATCAAGTTTTAACAATTTAATTAACATGGTAATGTCTTTCTTTGTTCCATTTTTAAAGATATCACTAAGACGTAAATCTATACCATAGAACTGAAACTTATCACGAATTGCTTTTTCTAGCCTCATTAAAACATATGAAGGCATTTGTAGAGGATTATTATAATATGCTTTACATAATTGTCTGATAATGAATTTCGATTTTCCATCAAACATGTTCACACCATGTGAATTTATAATTTGATGATTTATGTAGCTTTCAATTTTGTTATCCAGAATTGTCCCTAACTCCGAAAAAGATACAAGATTTTTGTCAAGAATTGTACCATTACAAGCATTCGTTCTAGAGATGTCTAATTCGGAAATCGAGATATTATAATTTGTTGTTCGATAAACATCGATAATAAAATATTCAATGATATCTCTTACTAAACTGTCAATCATATAAAGTTTATTTTTGGATTCTTTATTAACTTCGAGTTTGTTTTTTAATATATCCAATGAATTATAACAATCATTCAGATAAACTTTTTCTTGGTGACTACATGACTTACAGTTAACAGGTTTAGCATCGACAATCTCACCTATAAAGCTTATTATTTTTGAATAAACATCATTAGAATCCAATCTCAATGAAGCGTCACGTAATCCATCATCAAGATCATGTTGACGTTGAGCGATCTCATCGGCAATTGAAACAATTTGACCTTCAAGTGTTACAGAAAAATTAAAATCTAAATACAAAGTATCAATTAATTTTTTATCATGAATAAATCTTTTGATGTCCCAGCAGTTCCCACATTTAGTACAATCTTCTTCTTTACATCTTTTTGTTCTGGTGTGTTTTAAGATTCCTTCTAAAACTTGCCAGCTCAGGTTTAATCCAGGTTTATCCTGATATTTTAATGTAGTAATATCCAATACTCGGACACTATTAAAATTGTGCTTAAAACCGCCATGATTTATTTTAAATCTCGTCATTCCAAGATTGTCATTCCCACTCATCACATCATCTAACACCCTTTCACCTTCATGTCCGAATGGCGTATGTCCAATGTCATGACCAATTGCAATAGCTTCTACTAAATCTTCATTCACTGAAAGATATCTGGCAAGACTTCTTGATAATTGGGAAACTTCTAATGTGTGAGTAAGCCTAGTTCTATAGTGATCACCTTTCTCATTAGAGTAGATCTGTGCTTTGTGTTGTAATCTTCGAAAAGCTCTTGAAAAAAAGATTCTATCTCTGTCTCTTCCAAATTCGCTTCGAATCATTTCTTGCAATATAGGATCTTTTAAAGACAAGTCTTTGTTAGCATCTTCATAAAATCGATCACTTTCTTTAAATTCTTGTTTCAAATCGGAACTTGATATCATACTACCACCTAAAATATCATCAACATACCTTAAAGTAGAAAATAGGAACGATAATCATATCTTCCCAACCAACCCTTCAAACTTCGCATAATTAACCTTGACCCCATCATCCAGATCGATTTCAATATAAGCATCTGCCTTATTCTTCAGCACCTCATCATACTCCATGATCTCCCGAATCTGTCCAGCCAGCTTATCTCTCTGAGAAGTAACTTTATCCCCATCCAACATCCCTTTCTGAGCATCCATTTTACTTTCAAGCTCCAACAAATAATCCATCCTCATCTTAGCCAAAGTCTGCTTATCATACCGATGCATATAGACCAAAGCATTGAAAGCCTTCCCCTTTCCCGAAGTAAACATCCAGTATATCGGTCTCTTCTTGTACATCTTCAAATGATCCTTGTAGAAATCCTTGATAAAGTAATCCCGAATAACCTGCTCTGACCCCTTGCCACCTTTCTTCGCCAAAGCCCCTGCTATAAAGTCCAGATTTACCGACAATGTCTCTGCCCCAAACGTAAACTTAAGGAATTCCTTGAATCTGCCCACAATATCATCCGAGAAATACTCATTATCCAGCACCGGAATAATATTATCCTCATCCGGCATGAAATCCACATTAGGTACTTTTGCCTTGAAGTCTGCGAGTGTTTCACCTTGATTTGCGAGTATTAGCCCGGGCTTTTCGGGTGAGTAGCGACCGAACATGCAGCCGACAGCGTAGGAGATAAACTGCTTAATAATTACATCTTTTTTGAATGAAAGTTTGCCATTCCTAATTTCTGTTTCAGTCTTAAGAATTGTAATATCTTTCAATGGTACATCTGGTGTTAACTCATCCTCAAGGCCATATATGTCAATGAAAATACGATTGAGTTCTTCTTCGTTTGTATGGAGTTGATGGAATTTTTCTTTCCAGTAGGTGCAGTAGTTATTGTAAGCATCTTCTAGAGTTAATGTTGTTTTATAGTGGATTAGTTCGTTAATGTTGAAGTCCCATGATATTTCTCGAGAATCCCATTCTTCGCAAGAAATATCGATGCATTGTTGAGTTAATTTACTGATCTGAATCTCGTCTGTTGATGAAGGTACTATAAACGGTAAGTTCACAAGATTACCTACGAGGATGCTAAGACCATCTCTAATGTAGCTTAGAAGTAGCATTGTGGGTTTTGAATTTAAAAGAGCCATTATATATGTTAGATTACTATTTTTTTCAAATGCTGACAACCCAACAGCATCAAAAATTGAGCCTATTTTAGCATAACGCACACTGATTTGATTACTTGTAATTTTAGACCAAGTTATTGATTCTCTAAAATAGTATTTTTGATTTCTTATTGTTGATTTTAGTTTACCGTGTTTATCAACAAAATGTTTAATGTCATATCCATCATTTTGATAATTTATAATCAAATCATTGTTCCCAAACCATTTACGAGTAGTTCCTCCACTTTTGCATGGAAACCACTTAAAGCCGGAATCAATAGAATTTTGAACATTTTCAGAGTTAAAGTATATATTATTAAATTGAATTTCAAACCAACTTCTCATAAATTTTGTGTTGTCACCAGTAGTAATTCCAGTTTTAAAATCAGCAACATCTTTTAAACTATTATTTAATTTAAAAATATCAATAATTTTATCATTTGATTCATAACAAATCGTTTTGCCAGGAATATTTAAAAAAACAGACTGATCCAAAATAAATTTTCGATTGTCATCATTGAAAAATTCATTCTCTTTTTCATTACTTGAATTGTAATTTATCAAATTTATAAATGTAGTCATTTTTTTACTTCCTTAATACAAAAGATGTTGTAGAAACAACTTCACCACCAATTTGTTCAAAAGCTCTTGCTCCTAAATGAACCATGGTATCAATACAATGATTTTGTAATATATTCACTCTCAACTTTTCAAAAGAAGAAAGAAACATCCATGATTGCATTGTGATCATTGAAGTAAAACAATTATTTGATGTGTAATCTAGACATCTTTGAATAAATACAGAAAATAAGTCACTTTTTGAATCGGGATAATCCTTTGCTACTCTTTTCTTCAATTTAGAGTTCATTCCACTTGCATTCATATACGGCGGATTCGTCACCACACAATCATACAAGCCTGCCATCACTTTTGCCTGCTTGACAATATCATCAACGCCAAATGATACTGAAAAAGAATCTAACGATGGCTGCTCCTTAAATCGTTCGTATTCCTCATCGATCTTTGCAAAATCGAATTTAGGGAGTTTCAGGATAGAGCCGTACTCTTTGGCATCGATGAAGAAATCATAGAGGCGGTGTAATTGAGGGTATGTTGAAGCGTCTATCTGGAGATGGTTGGTTTCCTGTATGGGGCAGAGGTTTAGGTTTATCTGCTTTTTGAACAGGTCCTTATCATACTTTCTTGCCTGCATCATCAGGGCGAAGCCTGCAAGTTGGGTGGCACGGTTGTCGATCTCTAAACCGTAGAGATTATTGTTGAGGATGAGGGGGGCTATTTCTTCATCGAGGTAGCCCATGGAGTGGTAGAGTTCATAGAAAACATCGAAAGCATAGACAAGGATATGACCAGAACCCATGGCGGGGTCGAGGAGGGTTATTTCTTCGAGATTGTGGGTTTTGTTTTCAGGGGTTGGAGATTCCTGTTCTATGAAGTATTTGAACTTTGATTGCAGGGTTGGGTTTGGATTGGATTCAAGCCATAGTCTGCCGAGGGAGTTTTCAACCATGTACTTGACTATCCATTTAGGAGTGAATAGTTGGGTAGCAGCAGGGATGTTCTCTTTGCTTATTTTGATGTTCTTTTTCAGGTCTTTGAACACTTCGGTCTTTCTTGGATTAACATAATCTTGATAGATCCAACCGATGACCTCAACTTCACGCCAGTCAGCTTCATCGATGATGCCGTTAATATCGTGGATAATTGAATCGGTGTGGAGCAGGTCTGCTGGAAGCAGGAGTTCGGTGTAATCCTCAATGCGTTCGAACAGGAACGGCATGATCTCATTAAGATAATTGCAGGTCTTGAGGATAAGGTATCTGTAAAGTTCTTCGTCCTTGTTATCGGTTTTAAGGTCGAGAATGTGAGAGCGGTCAAGGTCGAGGAAATCTATGGATGTTGCCTGAGTGAAAAGTTCAGGTTCATTGTCGTGGTCGTATGGGTCTTTGGAGGAGAACACTTTTACGGGGAGGTAAGCGTTGGCTTCCATGAATTTGAGAGCAACAAAACGGTTGAACCATGTGTATGTGACTTCATCCATCACTTGGACGTAGCCATTCTCTTCAACTGCTCTTACAAGTTGCTCACGCTGGTGCATGATCTTCTTATCTAAGACTTTGCCACCTACAATAATGGCATCTTCTGTTGTGCTGTCCACGGGGTGGATCGTTTCGGGAGTAATACCAAGGTTAAATGCTTGGTTCTTTATTTCTGTGAGGAGCTTGTCTCTCACGGTATTTGAAAATGCCTCTATCTTTTTCTTATCCATAGTAGCTACCACTTGATTATTGTAAAATTGTTGTGTTCAATAAGAGCAAATCATACGTTTTGATCTGCTTGTTCGTTTTTTAAGAATTTGTGAGCTTTGGAGGTCAGGCGATATTTTTGTTTACTGCTGCGAGGTTTCATCGAACTTGGTCCTCACATGATTCCTCGGTTGTTAAACTTCGCAACAAATTTTAATCTGGTATTTAATAATCAGAACTTAATATTACTCTCCTCAAGTATAGCAATAAGCTTAGATCTCAAACTTTCGAGATACTTGTCAAGCTCTTCTTCAGATCGAATTGTATTCGGAGTGCGGAATACAGCATGTTCGATCATTTTTGTTCCACGAACAACAGGCATTGGATCAGGAATACCTGACTCACCATCAACCTCAACAGGTGCCGTGGCCTCCTTAATGACCTGCAACTGTTTACTGATCTCATCAAACACTATCCTCAGCTCACCTTCAAGTCTATCAAGCTGAAGTTTCACAAAAGAACACTCATCTGAACTTGTAACATCAACTTCCAGTTTCTCAAATGGTTTTAACACAGAAAGTTTGAAGTCATTGGACAATGTCGCATGATGTCCAAATTCATCCTCTATCTCTATCTTAACACTTTCAAGTCTATCAAAGAACTGCTTCTTTAAAATCTCAAGACTTGCTTTAAGGGAGCTATCTATAGATATTTCATATCCGGTCAAAGTCTTTATTTCAGGATATGGCTGCTCAAGAGCTAATATCCTCCCAATGTCCTTAACAGCAAACTTTCCATCAGCATCAAGGAATTGCTCGTTCCTCTTGAATGAACCGATCTTCTTCGCAACCTTCCTGAAAATATCAACCTGTGGACTTCCAAAGAATCTCATCACAGGACTTACTTTTTCTTTTAGATCATGAAGAATTACCTTATCTTCTGAAAGCTTACCAAGGAATTGAGAAGGATCAGTGATACTCAATAAACGTTTCAAAAACTTCTCATAAGCAAGAATATCTTTCTCACCTGGGTAGCGTTTCTCCTCAGCATACTTGCCAGCAATTCTCTCAACGCTTCCCATCTCTTCACTAATTATCTCATAACAAAGATCGAAAAGGTCCTTCTCCTTATCAGGAATAGCCGTTCTATCAAACACATCTCGAAGGATCGACTTAACATCATTGATTATTTCCATTCCAGCAGGCTTACGTATCTCAAGGATCACACGTTCAGCATCATCTTTTCTTGTAAGGTATCTGGCAATTTCCTCTGGATTTCCCTGAAGCGTTGTCTTTTGGTATCTAAGTCTGATATCCTCGTTTGTAAAAAGAGTCGCAACAAGACCGGATATTGTCAGATCATTCCAGCCATATGGCTTTCCTGAAAATCTACTCTTAACTTCCTTTAGAACAACATTATCGTTCTTTTCAGTACGAATATCCACATAATCTAAAACTTCTTTCAAAGCTCTTTTATTAGTATCTGATTTACCGATGCCATACTTTTCAAGATCATTTGATCTTAGAATCTTTAGAACATCACTATCGGAATCAAATTTTCTTGTAACATATCCATACTTACTGTAAACATTCTCAAAAAGAACATCTAATCCTTCCTTTACCCTTTCCTTGGGGTTCTTGTTCCCAATACTTGACACTTCTTTACCATGAACAAATATTCGTGCTTCAGATGCTCCATCCAATATACCTCTAACAGCAGACTCTTTAAGCCTCTCAAGGTCCTGTTTTTTATCCAATAATATACGGTGGCGAATATCGTTATCTGATCTTGAGCTGTTTTGAGTAAGATATTTGTTGATCCTCAAATATTTTTTAACTATATCTACAAAATCACTCTTTTCAGGGAAAATGAAAAGTAACGTATCCTTAGAATCAATATTGCTTAAATTATCACCCGACAACGACCTCTGACCACTGCCTCTTGTTACCTCATCAGACATTGGGGTCAGGAATTTAACAGTAATATCTGCATTGTTTGCAGATTTAGTTTTATCATCAAGTGCTCTATCAAAAACATATTTGCTATGCTTAACAGGACAAATATCATTAGAATTAAAAACAACATTGAAAATATCATCAAGGATCAAATGCCTGTCAACATCAAGGTTCTTGATCTCACGATTGATCTCCTGCTCCTCGTTGGTCAGGAATGAATAACTATCTCCTGATTTATTGATAAGTGTCTGTCCTTCCAACTTAATCAAAGACTCAGCGACACTTTTCTTAAGTTCAAGCTTATCCTCATTAACACTCGAAACTGACAAAGCCACCAGATTCTCAAGATTTGCCTGAACATCTACCACATGACGAATCATGAACAACATCTTTAAAATATCGCAATCAGCATTGTTTAAAACATCATTTGCTTCTGCTTGTTTGATAGTACGCGTAATAATCGGGTCAAGAAAACTCTCAACGGTACTATAAAATGAAGAGAACGGCACAAGAACGCCAATTTCATTATCACAATATTTCTCACTTGCTTCCTTGAAAGCATTAAGCATAGACCTCTCACCTTTTGCAAGGTGTTTTCCTGTATATCCAGTCTGCCTGATCTGGTCAAACACTTTCTGCAAAATAATGAACTGGTAAGGAACAAATGGATAAACATTAACAAAATCATCAGAACTAGAATACAATTTCATCTGTGCTGTGCCATTTGAGAACAATAACAAATTCTTCAGTATGGTTTGATTATCTCCATAATATACTGAAAGCATATCCTTGTAATCATCCTTTTTATCAAGAATCCTTCTTTTGATAACCTCGTCCACATTAGCACTGGAAAGGCTTAATCGAGTATCAAAACGTCCCTGAATTTTAGAAAAATCATAACCTTTTACTTTTTCCTGAGTAATAAGATCAATATCAGCCTGCGATGTGACAATTACCCATGCTTTCCCTACAAGTTTAGTACCAAGCTCTTCAACGATCGTTTGGAGATTCAGCATTAGCTCACTATTCGCACCAATATATTGTCCTATCTCGTCAATAAGGAAAATGACCTGATGATCATTTCCTTTTGAATCACAATATTTCTTCAGTTTTTCAGCAAACTTCTCAACATCAAAATGATATGCTTGACCATCGTTATCGAAAAGTCTCTCATTAGCTTCACGACTTTGATAGCCACAATTTACCAACGCTTCAACAATATCATCCTGTTCAAAAGAATAGCTACTTCTCTTGTTTTCCCAAGTATCACCATTGATCTTCAAAAACTCCTCTTTAAATGAACCATAGAGACCTTTATTGTCCATATCTTCTTCCATTTCAGCGATCCAGAAAACATCCCTGTAGTACCCTCTCTTCTCATTGAACGCACGCATCATCACATTAACAATAAGCTCATTGTCTCTGTCAACAGTACTTGCTTTAGAATCGATATTGAACAGGATGACATCTTTTGTACCATAATTGACCGATCTTTCAATGCTATCGAAAATAAGTGCATCTTCAATTTTGTCCCTGAAAAAATCAAGAGATGTTTTTCCATGTACAGTCCTATTTTCCATCAAATATGAAAGTATTTTTATGAAATGAGACTTACCTGAACCGAAAAAACCCGATACCCAAACACCGATCTTATCAGTAGATTCCTGTGTGGCATTTAAGTATCTGGAAAAGAACTTATCAAAATGTTCCCTTGATTCTTTTGTAACAACATACTCATCAAGTTCAGTATAAATACTGGCATCATCATCTTGATCGACCTTAATGACACCATTGATATTTCGTTTAACGTCTTTTAAAAAGAGGTCTTCTATTTTGGTTCCACTTGTCATAACTACCACACATTAAACTATTAAATATTGATCAACCTAAATGCTCTATAATAATTCTTAGCAGTCAGTTTTCCAAACAAACTCAGATCAAACTCACTATATTCCCCTGGATAGAACATAACAAGGGGCGTATTATCAAACACTGGTTGTAAATTGTTCAAGATCGAATGTGACCTTATCATTGGCCATGCCTTCCCAGCACCTGTCAGAAAAATAATATCTGGACTTTCGGCTTCTTCGACCTTGTTCATTATTGTATTTTTAAGAACATCCGGCTTTAGCATAAGTTTAAGCTTTTTGAGCAACGCATCTGAACCTTTCCTCTTTTCAAGAGCAATGATCTTCTCTTCAGGAATCTGTTGCAATATTTCAAGACAAGTATCGTACAGATCGATATTGAGGATAGAAATGGATTCATTTTCGAGACTTGTTATGATCTTGTTGATCTTGTTTCTAACAAGAAGTTCTTTATCTGCTGGATAGTCAAATATCCAGAATGGAATCTCATTTCCAAGCCCTCTTGCTTTTAAGAAGTCTTCTTTTTGAGCTCATCTTTTAATTGCTCTAAACGTTCCTCGAAAGTCATTGATATCACATGTGTCTAAATTTATTTAAATGTAGTTAATTCATTTTCATTATGAAAGCATCTAATTGGTTCATATTGAGCTTTTCAAATTTGGTTCTATTTATATCGATTATAACAAATTCTGGTTAAGTATCAATTAAACTTTCATGCAGGCCAATAGATCTTAGCCAATGGCACCAACAACTTCGTTTCCACATCAAACTCATCATAATTCTGAATTATCAATTCAACCAATCTATCAGAATCAATCAATGTTAACTGCTCAATGCTTCTATCTGCTTCATACTTTGCTTCCTTAGAAAAACCGCCAGTAGAAATATACAACCCCTTTCTACCTCTCAACACAGAATGAAAGCTACGAACCTCTGGTGCACCCATTTTTCCACTGCGGTGCTTTACTTCAGCCAATATTCTTGGCTCTTCCAACATCATGCCATCAGGGGAAGCTTCAATATCCTTACCTCTATCAGAACCACGTTCTGTGACCAGTGTCTTGTAACCCATTGATCTTAGAACTCCTGCGACCAGTTTTTCCATTTCTTCCCAATCAAGTGCAATTATCTTATCTTTAATGAGTTCATGAGCACGTGAGACCATATCCTCTTTCAGTTCTTCTTCGCTTATCTCTTCTAGCTCTTCATCAGGATGTGTTTTCTTTCCTTCAAGTATCTCGATGATCTCTTCTGCAGCATCATCGTTGATCGCAAATATAGTAGTAATAGCACCGAGGCTATTTCGTGTTGAAGTTGAGAGGTCATCTCTTCTTACTTCTCCAACCCAATCAACCTTTCTTGTGTGGTAATAGTCACTTATTTCAGTATTATATTCATAGTCAGATCGGATCAGGCCTAGAATATAGATCCTGTTCGCAGGGTCGTATGATATCACATAGTCATCTTTTTTGAAATCGAAACGGAACCTATTCATCTGGCCAGCAGCATTACTTATCTGGCTTTTCTTGGAAAAATATGTGCATGTTTGTTCAACAAGTTCTTTCACTTGATCTTTGTTTTCAACTTTGCTGATATCTCCAATATCCCATCCAATAGCAACATAGTTTTTGTTTTTGAAATCGTCTATCAGGTAAGCATTTTCGCCCGCTCTAACCATCCACATGTTTGTTTCTGACATTGTTTCCCCTGTTTTTTAAATAATACTAATCTGCAGCTAAGATTAAATTTCTACAGTTTCTCCTTCCAACAATTCCCCATGTGATGGATGACAAGTAAACACCAGCACATGCTCCTAAATAAGCAGCTCCTTTAACAGCTTTATTGCCATCAACTTCTTTTATTTTTTCACCTGCATATGCTAAACCATAATTAGTTGCATCAACGATTTTATCAACCACATCATCGTTTTGACTACTAACTGCAGGATCATCCAAATCCAAAACATTAATTGATTGATTGATTCAATTCATGAATACGCATTATAAATCTAACAACGAAATCATTGTTATTTTTAGTGATGACAACCGTTCCATCATCTTTATCAATCGCAAAAAAAGACAAGTAGCTTGCATCTTTGCCGATGGATATAAATCTAACATAACCTTTTTTAAAGCTACTTGCACGTCTAAAATGTATTTCTGAAATCTGGGATAAAGGCAGGGTATATTTTTCAGATAGTTTACTTCGCAGGAACTTGTGGAAGGGTAGCCGATCAACAACAAGATGATCTTCAAAAAGATTGATATGTCCATTTAATTCCTTGAACTGAAGTATTGGGTCAGGTTCATGATTAGTATTTGAAAAACGATCATTCTGAAATTTCATTGATTCACACCTACATTATCCAAATTTTTGCAAAAATTATTTTAATGAAACAATTGATGTAATTATATCATCTAGTCCGGATTCAATATACATAATACCAAATACAGCTTCAACCATTGTCCCTTTTACATGATTAATTGTCTTTGTTTTGGCATTGGATTGATTTGGAATAAAGGGAATTCTATGATCAAACATATTCCATTTATCACATATTCTTGCTAAATTTCCATTTGATGCAATCTTCGATCTATTTACGGACAGATCTCCAACATTAGAGATATTAGGCTGCCAAAGAACTTCTGCTAATGCTAAATCGATTGCTGCATCACCAATAAATGCTAAAACTTTGGCTGCTTCATCTAAATTTAAGTAAGGTTCAAAATTGTAATCAATGCCAGCTTTAGAATAGTATTTATTCACTTCAGCAAACAAATTTTTGATACTAGGTTGAATGAAAGATAAGACAAATAAATCGGGTTCATCAAACTTATAATTGAGATTTTGTTCCAATTCAACAAGTTTATGTTCTTTTAAATATCGAATTGTTTCATTAATTTCTTTAATCTGATTTACCCATTTTGTGATTTTCATCTTATCGTTAATGTTATTTTCTGGAATCTGGGAGATTTGTGATTCTAATTGTTCTCCAATTGCAGGAATATCATCAAAAATTCCTTGTATATTCCATTTTAATTTTAAGCATGATTCGCCCACTTTGTTCTTCATTTGTTTTCCAGCTCCTTGTAATGGCATCCAACGATCAAAATTTAATTACTTTTCATTTTCAATTAGTAGACTAACAAAATCAGTCTAACTCATTTGAACAAAATTGCTATGAAATTAAATTGCTTTTTACTACCAGTATTTTTTTATGCAATTAAATATAAAAAGATTTTAATGTATATATTACTTTTTAAATTGTTTAGTTCCTCTATGAATATTTATAATTTCGTAAATTCTAGTAAAATTCACAAACAACGAAATATAGCACTAATAAAATAATATACTTGGGTACAAATCAAAAAATATTAATACACCTCTCTATATATTACAGATGAATTATAATAATTTATTATTATTACTATGTTGAGGTAATCCAAATGAATATTGACACAAAGATCATAAATTTGATTGAGTCTGGAGCACCTATCATCCAGATTATAAGTTATGAGACTTTGAGAATTCATGCATCACTGATTGAAGCTGCTTCAAAAACAGGAAGAAGTGCATATGTATGGAATAGAACTGAGGGTCTCTGTGAATTGGATCAGAATGGTCAATTGATAGAAAAAGATGAAGAAATGAGAGATCCATCATCTATTCTTGAATGGTTCACTGAAGATGAATCAGAAGAGTCCTTATTATTGCTTGAAGATTTTCATCCAGATCTTACCGAGCAACAACCACATATTATCAACAGGTTGCGATGTATTGCACGTAGGATTTTAACGCAACAATTGAATGATCGAACTTTATTATTATCTCAACCCATACGGTATTTACCTCTTGAACTTGAAAAAGATGTGCAAGTACTAGAACTACCATTACCAGGGAATAGCGAGATAAAACAAATAATGCGGAGTGTAAGACAGCGATTTGGTTTGCATGAACGTGACTATCAAGAATCATCTAGATTGATAGAAGCAGCACTTGGTCTTACGACCAGTGAAGCATCCCTAGCATTCTCTATGGCTGCTGTAGAAAATAAAAGACTGACGGATGATGAAATTCCTTTAATCGCGGCAGAAAAAGAACAAGTGATAAAAAAACGCGGTCATCTTGAATTTTATCAACCAGATCAGGGATTGAATGATATTGGTGGTCTTGGCAGGTTAAAGGACTGGTTGGAACGTAGGGAGAGAGCATTTACAGAAGATGCAAGAGACTTCGGTCTAGAGTCACCAAGAGGGATACTACTTCTGGGTCTACCAGGTACTGGAAAAAGCCTAGCTGCAAAAGCAGTTTCGAGTGCATGGCAACTTCCTTTATTAAGATTGGATATGGGTCGTGTATTTGGGGGAATTGTTGGGCAATCAGAAGAAAATATACGGGCTGCATTGAGTACAGCTGAAGCATTGGCACCCTGTGTTCTCTGGATTGATGAAATTGAAAAGGGAATGGCTGGAGCACAAAGCTCTGGTTCAACCGATGGTGGAACAACATCTCGTGTCCTTGGGACGTTCCTTACATGGATGCAGGAAAAGACAAAACCTGTATTCGTACTTGCAACTGCAAATAACATCTCTCAGTTACCTCCTGAATTGCTCAGAAAAGGGCGTGTCGATGAAATCTTTTTTGTAGATTTGCCTGATGCAGATGATCGTAAAGATATAATTCGTATTCATCTTCGAAAACGCCGTCGAAATTCTGATCACTTCACTAATGAAGAATTGGAAAATCTAGTAGACATATCACGTGGGTTTACAGGAGCTGAACTTGAAGAAGCGGTAAAAGAAGCAATGTTTAGAGCTTTTGATTATGGGAGGGAATTAACTGCAGATGATCTGGAAGATGCTATAAATGATACTACTCCACTTTCCCATACAATGAGAGAAGTTATCCAATCCACGCGACAATGGGCAAAAGGGCGTGCAGTACCAGCAAGTGATAGAGAACCGGAATTGTTAGACAAAATTGATTCAAGGTCCAAGCAACCTAGGTTACGTCAAGAGATCGATAACCCATTTATCACGAATCCCAAGGAGTAAGATATGAGTTCTTCAATCGGTCATTATATTGCAATGGGTGTGGAAGATCCTGTTTCTTTCATGGAGTTCACGAAAAAAGGCATTGATCCTTTTACAGGCTACTTAAAAAATGTGATTGATGCTTCGCAGAACAAAGAAGTGAGTTGTCAGTGGGAGAGAGTTGAAAAAGATCGTTTCATTTTAAAGCCTTTAACACGAATATATGAGGTACATCCTGAAACTTTAATTGAACTTAAACCACCTGAAACGGGCTGGTATAAGGTAGAACCAATAAGTCTTAATGAAGGTGAAAATTTTGATCCGGATACTGAACAGCCTCTTCTTATTGGAAGAGGACGCAATGCTCTTAAAAAACCCCTCACTGATGAAAATGTTCGCCAGACATCCACTGGGTTTTGGCAAATAAAGTTAGAGGATTTTCAAAATAATGGAGAAGCAATAAGCTGGTCAGCTTATGAACTTTCATTGGTACAAATTCAAGACCCTCTTGAAAGTAATAACCATACTTTTAGTTTGCATGGAAACTCGATACTATCCCGTAGGGAAAACGAAAGCTGGCGATTTTGGGTACAATTTGATCTGACTTCTGAACACCCTATAGAAGTCAATGGGCTGCAGTGTGATTATCGAGTAATCCGACGTTTCAATGTTGAGGATTTTCAAAGTAAATATCGTGATCATGTTTCATCAGGTATTTTTTGGAAAGTATCTGACATCAAAAAACCACACATTACATGTGCTAAAATCATTGATATAACTGAAAATGAGTTGAAACAGCTTTCAGTAGAAGATCTAGAACTAAATTTAGAATCTTCAAATAATGAAATTTGGAATCTTCAGAAAGGAAAAGGTAAAAATGAGTGCCTTTTGCTTTATAAGGGAACTGATGAGGGAATAAAATTACCCGAAAAAATAAAGCACATTGATATTCCAAACTGGAATTTTTCGTGCCATAAACATAAAAACAATGAAAAATGGATACAGTTATTAGAACCAGAAGATGCAAATGAAACAAATCCTTCTGGTTCAATACTTGAACATTTTTTTAGTGATCAGGTAACTTTACATGATTCTGAAGGCAAATTTAAGAGAGAAAGACAACTTTATGTGCTCAAGCGCAATTATGATGAAAAAAAACTTCTTATATCATATAAAAAAAATGGACCATCTGCTTTACCGCGTAATGTCGAATTACATTTAAGGGTTGATATTGGGCAGGTTCGAAATCAGCGAGATACCGCATTTCAGTTATTAGATTACCCATATCCAGATCATCTTCCACTTCTTGAGCTTTTCAAACCTCGAAATCAACACCAATGGCCATCATTTGACCCCGTATCAGAAAATAATATTGACTGGCAAGTACTTACTGATCTCTCTTTTAAGGGGTGTGATCACCAACGTGAGTTTGTGTGTAAAGCTCTTGCAACCCCTGATTTTGCAATAATGGACGGTCCACCTGGAACTGGAAAGACAACTACTATACTTGAGCTCATTATTCAATTAATAGATAGAGGCAAACGAGTTTTACTTGCTGCATCTACACATGCAGCAATTAATAATGTGCTTGAAAGGTTGCAGGAAAAAGGATATACTGAAAAAGTATACGCCACTCGTATAGGTCTCGAGGATAGAGCCATAGGTTTGGAAAATTTTGTTTTGGATAGGCAGGTCGAAAATTGGTCTGATTCACTTGATCTAGATGAAGTTGCATGCAGACAGATGGTAATGGAAAGTGCAAACCTTGTTTGTGGAACAACAATGGGAATACATAGTTTGTTGCGAAATCGATCAATGGATCTTAATCTTGAGCGTAATGGTCCTCCTTTCGATTTAATGATCATTGATGAATGTAGCAAAACTACATTTCATGAATTTATTGTTCCTGCAAGACTTGCAAAACGCTGGATTCTGGTTGGTGATATTAAACAACTTTCACCTTTTACTGATCGCGAGCAAATAACAGCGAATTTAGACAAACTTGTCTTATACAGAAAAAGGGATTCACCACCTGAAATATTATCTGGTGCTCTTCAAGAAGCATGCAAGGTATTGCACATATTATATCCATATAAAGATAAATTAGTAGTACCTTTTTCTAAAAAAGTAATTCAAGAAATTAAAAAAGAAATTGATGCAAGATTATCCGATGATAGGTATTTAGATACTGACCATTTTAATAATATATTAATAATTTCAGAAAAAATCGATCTGTTAAACATATTACCGCTTTATGAGCATAATGTGTTATTCATCGATAAAGATCTATTAAATGAATATAGAGAGTGGATGCCACACGATTCAATAATTATTGAAAATAACTGGTTACAGACAGCCCATGCATGTAGAAATTTTGCAAATAATAATTGGTATAATAGCAACATATACCTCCAGCGTGGTAATCGAATAACTAAGGCAGATGACGTTTATAAGCAAATTTATAACTCCCTTGATTCCAGTTGGTCAGAAGAGCTTTGTTGGAGACTTGAACGCGAATATTGGTTACGATTTATCACAAATGATCTCGGAAAATTAAACAGTATACAAAAGCAATTGAACCGACTTTTTCCATACAGTGAAAGAGCAATTAATCGAATATATCAATTGAGGAACATTGCATTTCCCTCCATCCTTGAATCACTATCTGGTAGTGGCATGATCAAGCGCAGAGATGATGATCCAACGACACTTACTAAAGGATTTAATGAGCAAGAACGAGATTGCCGTCATACTACATTGAATTATCAACATCGTATGCATCCTGACATTTCAAAATTACCTCGTGAACTGTTTTATTCTTCACAAAATCGAAATAAAGCAATTTCTTTACTTGATGGTGATCGTGTTTGCAAAGATTTGAATTGGAAATATGATCACTATAGTGAACATAAAATCTGGTTGAACGTTAATGGAAATGTTGTCAAAAACTCCAATGAAAGAGAAGCAGAAACGATTGCTAAAGAGCTGGATACATTCTGTAACTGGGCAAAACATAATCCAAAGGATGATAATAGTCCTTGGGAAGTAGCAGTATTGACTTTCTATAAAGGTCAAGAAAAATGCTTGCGTGATCATTTACGAAAGCTTTCCGATGATGATACAAGGTACAGTCGTTTTGAAAAACATGATGTACAGATAAAATTAGCAACAGTTGATTTCTTCCAGGGACAGGAAGCAGACCTTGTCTTTCTTTCAATGGTAAATACTAATAGAGACGGCTTTCTTGACAGTCCGAATCGTCTCAATGTTGCGATTACGAGAGCGAGATATCAATTAGTCATAGTTGGCCATCATGACTATTTTGCAAAGAGATCTTCAGCAGAATTGAAACAATTAGCTAAGCAGAGTAAAAGGATGGAATTGCATGGAAATTGAGTTGAAACGTACTATACAAATGGAACGTTGTGAGGTGATTGGAAGATTGAAGGTCGAACAAAAACGACTTGATCTGAAACTATTACTTGAACGTTTAGAACAAAAGCAGATCAAAGAACTTCCACAGCGATTGAATGATCTACTTTGTAAATTACAATTATATGAATCAGGTACTATTCTAGAATCTGGAAAAATACTGTTGGACAAAGGCACTGTCCTTACTGAAGAATATGGTCATTATGAAGTGTGGTATCTTTGTAACGATGAATGGCTTGGTTCTCAACCAGTATCTATTCGCCGTATTAGTGCTAAGAACAAAAAGGAACAAAATACTGGTAAAAAGAAAGGGAATTGGGAACGGAATATTCCGACTGAAAAACAATTTTCTAAAAATGAGTCAATTCCTATACATTTTTACAAAGAAGAAGGAATGCATAATCTTTCACTAATGGAAGTTGATGCAATATTACCACAGCAAAACCAGACCCAAGGGTCATTGTTCTGTAAACTTAATAACGAAGGGTATTCATCGATCGAAATAACTTCAAAAGTTAAATGGGGACATGAGAATTCACCAGAGAATATATACGTGGATTTGGATTGGAAACCTGAGAAAGTGTATAAGCTATTACCTGAAATTGCAGAACAAATAGGTAAAGAATGGGACTTTACAAATGAGGCACTGTTGGAAGATTATCCTCCAGAGATTGAAGATGAACTTATTAAATATAAGCGCAAAGAACACGCTCTTTCTAAGATAAAAACTAAGAGTGCAGGTTCTTTTGAAAATATCAAAATTAAGGATATGAAATTACGTGCAGGCTCAAGAAGATGTGCTGAAAATTGGTTGCAAAATCTAATGAGAATAAAATGGTCGGAATCATACACCTCAATTCAAGATACTTTGGACGATCAAAAAGAATGGCTTAATTGTGTTGCTTTGAAAAATTATGATTTAGAGCCTCTGGAAGGGGAAAAATTATTAGAATTTATGGATCGAAATGCTTGCAAAAAAGCATACTGGCATATTGCAGCATTACATGACCTTATACCTTCTGGCGTAAAAGCAAGATCATTGGCTTTTACACTTCGAGAGTCAGATATGGATCCTATTAGTAATATAAGTTCACGACTTGGAATTGGACAATCTGTAAACGAAGTTAGCATTATAGATCGTTATGCGAGTAAAGAAAATCAAATTCTTACCATTCAGAGAATCTGTCACAGATTAAATGTTAGTAGTGTGTCTCTAATTACCTTAAAGCAACCTGAAAGTCTACCTAAAGGTTGGAAGTACATAAGTATGGGAAAAAAGAACCCGGATAATCATGATCGGTACTGGTGTATTAAGAGTAATAATCGTTGGGAAATTTGGAAATGTAGTACATCTCCTGATTTTTTAAGCTTTGAAAATAACAATGTATCAGTAAGGGCATCTGCTACTTTTACTCCTCTTGATGGTGAAGATATTCCAACTTCTATCTCTAAGCACTTAAAAACAATTGAAGAGGTTACTATATGATCGCACCAAAAGAAGACCAAATAAACGTTGATCAGAGCCAATTACTCTTTCCTTATATTTTCACTCCACTTTTTTCGAATCAAGTAACTGATCGATTAGATGATGTGATTAGTAATATATCACCCAAAGCAACATTATTTATGGCTATTGACAAGCTTGACGACGAGTCGCTTATAAGACTTCTCCAAAAGAAAGCAGATGAGGGTGTTCGTGTTTATTTGCTTTTAGGAGACTTAGGTATAAATTCAGACTCAGTTGAACGACTATCTGGTAGGTGTCTGATACGTTGTGGGGTTCCTCAAAATGGTGTTTTAGTCTTACAGGACATGGGGGCAAATAACATTCAAGGTTGGATAATTTCCGACCATTTTAGAACTCATAGTCTTGAATTGAGTACAAGCCAATGTGATGATATTTACCGTGTATTTTGTTATCTTTTTTGGAAAAAAGCAACTCATGAGTGCATGGAGCAAAATGTATCTGCTTCACATATAGATGGGTCTCCTATAGGAGAAATTCAACTAAATGACAAATATAACCTTCCTGAAAAATTTTCAGAAGCCACCGCTAGAGATGTTGACGTCGTAGAATTTGGCAGTGCTCACTACTGGTCAAAGGACTTGCTATGGAATTTTTTACCTTTCGGAAAGGCAAAAGGGAATCTATTGTTGCATTTGTCTAAAAGTAATAATCTTCCATCCATTGAGGAACTATGCAATAACAACAATGTGAATGTTCGTTTCAGTACACAAAGACTAAGAAATATCTTAATTACATCAGATGGAGGGTGGTATTTACCAAATATTCCTGATGCTACAAAGGTAAATTGGGCTATGCGCATAGATCGCGATCAAAAGAATAAGTTACTTGATTCTTTGAAAGCTGAATGGGGAGATGCAGAATGGGAACTCAATCGAGATATATGTCTTGGAGATCTCAAAAGTTCTGTACGTTTTGCCGATAGTCCTAGTAAAGTTCATGATGTTGTCGAAAAAATGTCTATTGACCTAGAAGCAATTGAAGCTCCTAATTTTGAGACTTTTCTTGAACCTGATTTTGAAGAATTGTTCAGGGATCAAACACAATTTGATAAAGATAGATTATCATATTTAGTAGAGTACACAGCTAGACTTTATCCTCCACTTTTACCAGATAATGCAAAAATTGATCCACTGGTGCAACAATGGAATTCTGACCAAGAGGTGTGGACAGAGAATATAGTTTTTTTAAGAAAGAATCTGGATGAGCTTGAACAATTTGAAAATGGTCTGAATGAAAAAATTAAGAAGAAATTATTGCAGCCTTTGATTGCGCAGCAGCAGAAAGTTTCTGAATTTAAAAGCAGACTCAACGAGTTGAATAATGTCGATCTTGGACGTAGTTCTCCTTCACATCTTAATAAGTGGACAAATGAATTAGTAGAATTAGATTCTGAAATAAAAAAACGTATTTCAAATAATCAAAGGCAAAAAAATCAAACTCGTAAAGAGATAGAGTGGGAAGATAAATGCAAAAAAATAAGTGATGATATTTCAACTTTAGAAAATAAGATTGTAAAACAGGAAGATGAAATTAAAGTTTCTGAAAGCAAAACTAAAGAAACAGAAGAAAAACTAAGCAAAGCAGAAGATAATAAGCAGAAGAAAAATATCAAAAAAGAACTGGATAAATGTAAAAAACGTGAAAAGGCAGCTATCTCATCTTTTGATAAATTAAAAATCGAATTATCGAAGCTTCAATCACAAAGAAAAGAACTTGGAGATCATTTTGTTCATAAAAACGATGAAAGTGCTGAAGACGGCAAAGCTCTTGGTATTGTTCTTGGTAATAAAGAAATTGAAGGACGTTTTATTCGAAAATGGAGAGATGAATTCCTTCCACCAGAAGGAATGGAATTATACTCTTATGACAACAAAAGATGGCTTGTTATCGAAAATCTTGAACAGATAAGGGAAGCTAAGCATCATGCATCGGCTCTTAATGCTGAGATATGTGCTAAGCGAGGTGATTAATTTTGGCAGAACAAAGGATTACTATTGAAATAGATGAAGAAGGCAAGATCACAGCAAAAACGTCTGGATTCAAAGGTGAAGCTTGCCTGAATGAGCTTCAGAAGCTACTGGATGAAGAGTTAAGTCCATCGGCCCTAAAACCGACTGATGATTTCTACCAAAAAGATACGATCATCTCTCAACAAAAGCAATCAATAGGTGGGAAACAACTATGAGTGCAGTTGTTAAAACAGTTACACCATTTACAAATCAAGATATTCTTTTAGAAGCATTGGATGAATTGGGAGTTGAATACAATGTTGAGGGTACTAGAATAATCACAGATCGGAAGGATTACTATGGTCATCAGAGCTTTGAGCTGGGTAAAAATGGCGCCTTTAATTTTCAACATGATTCAAGTGCTGAAATAACAAATTATCCATGGACCTCTATCAATTTCCGTGAATGGAAGACGGTGACAAGCTTTTTGAATGCTGTTGAAAAAGCATATAAAAATGCTTATGGTCAAATGATTGAAAGGTTGGCAGAAGAAGAGAGAATACGTGAGGAAGAAATAAAAAAACAGTATGTTGAGAAAATACGTAATGAGACGATTGATCGTGCTAAAGGACAGGGATATATGATTAAAGAAAGCAGGCAAGGAAATAAAGTAAAGCTTGTTCTTACTCGTACAGTATACTGATAGGAGTTCTTTGATGCAAGAGCATGGAACATGTTTCAATATTGCTCACATTGAGCATGGCAGTGAAATTTACGGTCCTGGGAAACGTTTTGTGATCTGGTTCCAGGGTTGTTCTCTTGCATGTCCAGGCTGCTGGAATAAATCGATGTGGAGTTTTGAGCCATGTAATTTGGTTGAAAGAGAAAAACTTTTGCATGAGATTCTAGCTTATTCTGAATTGGATGGGTTAACAGTTCTTGGTGGTGAACCCCTAGAACAAGCACATAATCTGTACTGGCTGTTAACATCTCTCCAGGAAAAGAATGTAAGTGTAATGCTTTATACAGGATATCAAATGGATGAGATCAAAAACGATAATCTTAAATCTAAAATATGTGAAATGGCTGATATTTTAGTATCTGGTAGGTATAAAGAAGATGAACGCGATTTAAATTTGAAGTGGAGAGGTTCGCGAAACCAAATATTGCTTGTCCAGAATGAAATTTATAATGATCTTGATCTAGATGATGGGACAAATCAAGTAGAGATAACAATTGATGAATTCGGGACAATTAATGTTCTTGGATATCCTGATGATGATCTTTGTTCAATCTTATGATGCATTATAAAAATTCTATATATTCTTGATTAGTTAACACAATTGCTTTATTCAGCCATCATAATTGATTACTTAATAACTCAGGGTCAACAATCCATCCCTCAAGTAAATCACAATTTTCAGGCATCTCATGCCCGGCTTCCAGTTAATGTAGTGTTTGTTGCAATTGTTTAATCCAATTTCAGGCTAATTTGGTTAACTTTCGTGGATTCTGGTGGTTTTTATCGGATTATCGGAGTAATATGGTTGGGTAGAGGCACTCAATATGTTTGATTTCATCGAATGTTGGTGATTTTGGGATATTTTTGGAGGAAATGGTCGGGAGAAAGGTATTCAATATATTCCATTTTGGTAGACTTTGGTGGTTTTTATCAGATCTTCGGAGTAATGTGGTCGGGTAAAGGTATTCAATATATTCCATTTTGGTAGACTTTGGTGGTTTTTATCAGATCTTCGGAGTAATGTGGTCGGGTAAAGGCATTCAATATATTCCATTTTGGTGGACTTTGGTGGTTTTTATCAGATCATCTGAGTAATATGGTCGGGTAAAGGCATTTAATATGTTTAATTTCGTCGAATTTGGTGGATTTAAGGGGCAATGTGGTCGGGGAAAAGGATTTGACTCTAGTAAGGTTGCTCCACCCTTCCCGCCCCCTGCTGTCCCTCTCCCGTACCGTCCGAGTCGAATGCTGTTCGACAGTCTTTGAACGACAGTAAGGAGTAAGAATAATAAGGCATTTTCTTGGTGTTGAACTGATGGATCTGTTGAGTATCTTGAAATAATAGAGGGCATGAAATATATAGACAAAAGCTTTGTCCGAACCGTGGCTTTAATTTTGAGATTTATTGGACAAGAGACCTTTGTTTTTATTGCTACTATCTGGGGGCTAGAAGACTTCTAGATTTCGGTGGATTTTCGTGGGAAATAGTCGGGAAAAAGCTATTCAATATATTCGATTTTGGTGGATTTATGGGGTAATGTGGTCGGGGAAAAGGATTTGATTCTAGTAAGGTTGCTCCACCTTTTGACCTCTCCTTCCTTCCTTTTCATCCTAACTGCTATTTCACTAGTTTGTTCTCCAGAGTCACGCATTTTAACAATCAGCTTGTCTTCTGCTGATAACCACTTTTTGTATGCATTCGATTCTGAAACACCTGTATTGCCTTTTTTACTCGCAACAGCTTTAGTTTCAATCACCGGTGTAGCCTCGCAGGTCATTTGATCATAAAACTTAAGTAATTCATTGAAAACAGGACAAATATTTTGATTAGGAGAATGAATTATAGCCCTTTCTCCTTCTCACTGTTGTGATGTAATAGTTAAAACTATAAGTATAACACTAAAAATTGTTTTATAAGAAATTACAGCTTAGTCTACAAATATATTATTACAAGTAAAGAATACCCAAAGATCATGTCGCTCTTTAAGATTGCAAATTATAACCCACTTCATTAAAGGTTGTAACAAGCTCACTAACTCTATGAGTTAATGCAGTCATTATAATAGGTGCTAGATTTTCGAGGAGTTAATGTAGATATTATAGTAGGTGCTAGAATATATACACCTTGGTCGTGCCGCATGCTAGCGAAATAAAAAGAGTTTTGTAATAATTCTTATAAATTTGCTGAAACGAAGAAACGTAGCTCTGCGACTCGGTTGCTTTTTTATTGCCAAGTTATGAACCGAAATTGTTTGTTGTTTTTTTGAGTATCGAATCATATTTGTTGTCTAAAAACGCAAAGCTCCCCCCAAATACCTCGTAAATGTTTGCAAAGTGGTGGCAGCTAGCCGTTTTTAATAAATTGAAGCGAAGCTTTTTAAGTCGCCAATCTAACAGAACTAATGTCAGATAACTGACAATTAATCCCTAAGGAGGAATTAAAAATCCCGGAAAATATTAGAACAGTAAGTGGTGCTCAAACTAGCACCTTTCGAATATGCATCCCACCTGCTCTGGCAGCAAATGTCGGAATTAATGCCGGAGGAAAAGTAGCTATAACGATAGAAAAAGGAAAACTGATTGTGTCTCCAATCTCCGAAACTTTTGGTCGAGAACCGGAAATTGGAAACAAACAACCATTCAAGTCTACCTAAGGAGGTTAACTAAAATGATTATTAATAGTAACGTATTTTTATTGGTACTTATGCGTTTTCCTCCTTCGAAGGGAGATGGTCTGTTATGACTGACATCGATAATATGGACTTCAAAGAATACTCGGTATATCTTGTTCAAAATGAGTCCGAACTACTGAACGCTTGGCAATCACATGGGGACACCCTCCATTTTGGATTAGCCAAGTTAGTCATTGAGACAGCAACTGCAGAATAAGCAAAAGCAGAAACTAATTTTGTTTCTAGATTGAAACATCATCGCAATTAATTGAAAATAGATCTAAATGGTGATAATATGTCATTTATTAAAAAGGAACACCAGAAGGTTCCACTAAACATTCACAGCCAAAGGATTATGACTATCCAGTTGAATATATCTTATCTCGAAGATGATTTAAGATTTTGTCTTGGAGATCATTGCAGACATCCACAATTCTTTGAATCTGATTTGGACTGGATGCGTGAAAAAGTTGAAGCCAAGTTACGAAAAGTAAGTAATGTTGGCATCACTCACCATGATGTGGTTTTTGATTCAGAATATGAAAGAATGCTGAAAGAATCGTGGAGGGAAAATGTATATATGATATTTTCTGAAGCCTATATGGCCTATGAATAGGGCTTAACTCCTTACGAAATGTCTCGCCCGGATTTACAAGAGGCATACGATGAAATTGAAAGCAAGAGACAAAGGGATGTTGATTCACAATGATACTGAATGAACTGAGGGAGGAGATATAAATGACATCTTCTGTGAAAGAGAAGCCGGCTATTCTTGGATTAGCTCACCCTTCTTTTCCAATTACAATTCCGGCAGAGTGCCTTGAACCAGTTGAGAGTGGCAAAGTCTCATCAGAGTCAACCTGCACTAAAACGAAGGAAAAATCTGTTTCTTGCAAAAAGAAAAAGGTTCATTGGGAACACAAACAAGTGGTTTCTGATGATGAAACAATGCTTTTGTTCTCTTGCTTTTACTTTATGTTCAATATTTATATTGATCCTAAAGACTTAGGAACTCTCATACTTAGCAAAGAAGGGGTAGCTCGGAATAAATGGAAGGACATCGACCTACGAATGCCTGACCTAAACAAAATCTTACCTACCGACCATTTCATTAATGTCTACACCAGATGGGTAAATGGTTTGACAGATGCTTACTACGAATACAATGTGTGCAGTGCATTGTGGCTTCTAGCAGCTTGGAACGACGGAAAAATAATTCTTAAAACGAAGCAAGGGGAAATCAAAGCTAATATTTTTGTCCAAATTCTTGGGAAATCGACAACAAGTCGCAAGAGTACAGCTGCCAAGAAATGCAGGTGGACATATGAAAGAATCACAGACACAAAGCTTATTGATGATGCACATTCAGTTGAAGGATTAATCGAATCATTATCAGTAAACTCCCACCAAAATTTAGTTTCCGATGAATCCGCTGGTTTGATGGCTAAATATCATAAAAAGTACAATGAAGGTATATTTGATGAATTTTGTAAATTTTATGATGGACTGGGTACCAAGAAAACATTATCTAGTGGTAAAAAAAAAGATGGTCCTACCGAATTTATTGTTAATAACCCCTACATCAACTCGTATTATGCGACAACAACAACAAGATATTGTAATGTCATGAATATCATCGACTTTGAATGTGGGTATGGTTACAGAACCTTGTTTGCTGCACCTACTTATCAAAAGCCATATATGGATATTGGCATGGAAACTGACGAAGATGTTGACAATCAGTCAGATGTAATTAAGCATGGAAATGCCATATATCAATTTATCAATCATCTACAAGGTCAAATTGAAATGAGATTTGATGATGATGCACTGGTACTTTATCAGGGTACAATACGGGAATGGCAAACTGAAGCTGACAAATTTGAGAACGATATTTACAGTTCAGCATTGGGAAGGTCAAGTGATTATGTCCTAAAGATTGCAATGCTCATTGAAATGGGAAAAAGACTAATTTCCTATACTATAACAAAAGAATCAATAGAAGTCGCAATCGATTTGGTCGGTACTTACTTTTTGCCTTCCTGTATTTGTGTAATCGAAAGGCTTGAAGAAGATGAAAAATTCAATCAAATTGAGAAGGTTCTGAAAAAATTAAGAGATAAGAGTGGTTCCTGTGGTCATTCTGACCTTTTGAGAAGTACAAAACTCAAAAGTAGAGATTTTACAGAATGTATTGCAACGTTAATTGAATCAGAGACCATTGTAGAATATGATGACGAAAAAACAAAGGCAAAAAGTTATCTTTTAATTAATAGTGACGATAGCATTCTTTCAAAGCTTCGTGCAGAGCAAGATTCTACTGAATCCATACGACATATTTCAAAAGGTGCATTGACTAAATCCCAGTTGAAAGGTGTTGACAAGATTCTTGTACTGATGGATGAATGAGATCATTTTCAGCCGATTGGATGAATCAGGTCATGAATCAGCAATTTTCATTATAAGCTGATTTATGACACTTTTTTGTAAATTCACCCAATTCACTAAGTTCCCCAAGTTCCCCTATTATCTTACAAAATCAATCTTGTAAGCACGCATCTATGTAAATATTAAGTAAATTCACTAAATTATCCTACTTTTTACTTTCTGAAGGAATTAGGGAATTTGGAGAACTTGGATAATTAGGGGAATTTTGAGTTCTTGTCTGAATATATTTTGAATAATTACCAGTTATCCTAGGACAATCAATCGCAAATCCCCCCTCCCTCCACTCCAAATATTTTCCAATAGTAATCCTTATTACAAACGCCTTCTTACACTATGTTACCTACTTAACAAGGTAACATGACCACTCCTGATGCCATTATGTGTATTGGTAAGAGGTTTTCCTAACTTTTTAACCCACCCATAATTCATTATAGGTATTGGAGAAAATGAACATGGTCGGGCAAAGGATCTAAAATTTAAAATCTACTGGCTAAAAAGAATATGGTCGGGGCAAGGATATGAAAGTCGCCAACAATAAATCCACCAAAAAGCAAACTCTCAAAACATCGGCAAATCATGTGAGCATTCTTCCTGCAAATGTAGAGAACCCAAAACCTCTTCCTAAAGTCTATGAGAAACCAACTGGAGAGATTAAAGGTTCAAAACAATACAAACGGTTCAGTCTGAAAGCTAAAGTCCTGAAGACTCTCCAGTTAAGCGATATAGCCATGACTTGCCGGGAGCTCAATGATACCATTGCTTACAAAGGCAGCTATTCTTCGTTCCGAGTGCAGCTCTCCAAGTATATTGGGAAAGGGTATATTACTCCCATTTCCCACCAAACCCCCCGTAAATATGAATTAACCAAATACGGGAGAATGAATGCCAAGGATGTATATTTTTCTGTAAAAGATAAACAGAGAAGAGCACAGGAAAAAGCTATCGTGGCATATCAGGGATTATTGAAAGACGATGAGCGGTTCATGGCTGGAGTTGAGAGGTTTGCTGCTGGAGAATACACCAAAACCCCTGAAATCGAATATGTTGAAGTCCTTTCCCCGACCATTTCCCACGAATATCCCCCAGATCCCTCCAAAGTTAACGAAATTAACCAGATTAATCCGATTAATCCGATTAGTCAGATTAAACAGTTGCAACAACAGGTACAAGAACTGAAAAACAATAATCATAAACTAAAATTTGCCCTCTCCAATACCATTTCCCTTGCTAAAGAAAAGATCAACAAAGATCTCCAAGAGGAAAAGGATGAAAAGGCCCAAGTAAAGAAGTCTACAGAACAGGAACGAATTAACAAAAGGAAAGATCTCCTTCACAAATATATCAAGTTTAATGGGAAAATTAAGAGGTATTATTGTGACCCCTTACCGTCGTTATTCTTTCGGGAATGGAATTACAGGGTAGTATTACTGATGAATTCGAAGCTTTTCTCTGAAGGTAGTTATGATATTGTTTCTGAGCAAGAGTTCAAGAGAGAAGCTGCTAGGGGTCATGTGAAACGTGAGCTTACTGCCAAAGAAGTGAAAGAGTATAGGATTATTCCTGTGAAGAGTATGGCACAAGGGATAGAAGTCCAGTCTCGGAAGACTGGAGATAGGAAGATGTTGTATTATTGAGAGGATGACACATATTACTTTCCAATATCGAAATCAACATTGTATTTAGCAATCACAGAAGCACTCATGTCTACAGTAGTTGGAGTATAAGAAACATCTTCTACAGTAGTTGGAATAGGTGAAGACATAATTTCTATTAGTTCATTCATCTTTTTATTCAACTCCTCCACACTCATTTTTATATTCTTTATGTCCTCCTTCAATTCATTTATATCATTATCCATTTTAGTAGTGTATATCTTTGATTCATCATTTTCATTTGATTCTCCCATATTATTGCTCCTTGATATTGAGTGAATTAAATAGCATTCATTAAAAGAGACAGTATAAATAGTCCCGTTAGAATTATACCTACTATAAATGTAATATAAGAAAATATTAATAAGTTGATATTTCTATCATTTGCTTTTTTATTATTATTAACAGCAACAACAAGGTCATTTGATATTTTTCTCAAGATATCAGAAGTCCCTATATTTTTATCAATGAAATATTCCTTAAAAATATTTGGATTTGGGACTATTGCCCTCATTTTTACGTAGAGTACCATAAGTCCAAAAATAATAGAGAGTATTAAAGCTATCAAACTCAAAAGGTAGTATAAAATACTATCAATAAACACATTACCTAAGAATGTTTGTTCTAAAAGAAATATTCCTGCAATCGAAACTAAACTAAATATTATTCCCACAAAACCAACGATATTAGTTGCTTTTCTTTCAATTTGATATGTCCTTTCAAACTCTGACTTGTATCTATTGACCATAATTTCATATATTAATCTATAACGTTCTAAATTCCCTACAATTCCACCCATATCACACATCTCCAAAATTAAGCTTACTATATAATTTATTTCAATTGTATTTAATAATTGTGGGAAGTGAAGATTGTTATTATCATTACCCTTTACAAAATTAAATAAAATGTAAACATTGGTGGCTTGAAGCACCTAGTTTTTACAGATAATCTTTGGGCTTACAGTTGACACTATGCTTATGTTAGATTACATTTCTCATAATGGTAAAGAGTTGATAACATGGGTACACAAGTCGGGGAATATATTGTTGGTGCTTATCTACAAATTATAGAAAAATGTGATTTTGTTGGATATAACGTAAAGCCACAATCAGGTGGAATCGAAGGACTTAGTGAATTTGATGTATTGGGATTGAGATTTTCTGATGAAGCTGCCTTTATGTGTGAGATCACCACCCATTTGAACGGACCAAATTACGGTTCAAATTATGATGTTACAATTAACAAAATTAAAAACAAGTACGGAAGGCAAAAAGAATATGCTGATAAGTACCTAGATAATTTTTCAAATAAAAGATTCATGTTTTGGTCGCCCGTTGTTCCTAATGGTCGCATGACAACTGAACTTGAATATCTTGGAAACGATGACTTAGAATGTATCTTCAATGCAGAATACACAAAGCTTATTGATGAACTAAGGGATATTGCAAAGAAAGAAAAAAAAGATACTGGAAATCCATTTTTCAGAACATTGCAGATACTTGAACATCTTAGAAGGGAATGATGATTAAGTTGAAATATTGTGCAAATTTTACCAAAAAATTTATGAAATTATAAAATGATTTCATTTGTGATCGCTGAATTAATTTTACAAAAATAGGAGTAATTAGAATGACAAATTATTGGAGAATGTCTTTTAGGTTAGGAAGTATGGGTGAAGAAGTATGGGAACAATGTCGTGACCAAGGAATTGCAGCTACTGGATACTATCATCATGGCGAACCTGTTGTTGGTGACTGTTCTAAAATTAGTGAAGAAGAATTTGATGCAATATGGAGAGACAAAGCAGTTAATGCAACAACGAGTCAAAGTAGCGTTAAACATGTAGCCTACCACATGAAGACGGACGACATAATTTATGCTAAAGAAGGAACATTGATTGCAGGCAAAGGAACAATTAAAAGTGAATGCAAGTATCACCCAGGAATAGTAAAACAAGAAGGTGTTCGATGGGAACATTATGTTGAAGTTGACTGGGATGAAAATTTTAAACCATTTACTCTTGACCTTGCGGCAAATCAACACACAGTACTAAAGCTCAATTCAGAACGTGTCGAAAAAATTCGTGAGATGGAAACAAAATCGGATATGCTTTATGATTATGTTGATGGTGTTTTAAAAGCAAATGAAGGCGAACAATACATTACAGAAACTATCTTCAGGAAGAGAAATCGACAACTCATTAAGCAGAAGAAGCAGGATTCAGATTATCGATGTGAAGTTTGCGGCATGAATTATGAAGAGGTCTATGGGGAAATAGGCAAGAACTACATTATTGCACACCATATAGAACCAATTGGCAGCAGAAATGTTTCATCCCCAACAACAATTGATGATATTGCTTTACTGTGCTCAAATTGTCATAATATGATTCACAAAATAAATCCACCGATGAGCATCGAGGAATTATCCTATCAAATAAACAAATAAGATATTTTGCAGCCTGATTCCAAAGCAGCATAGTAATAAATACGTCAAAAACTCCTCAACCTCTAAACGTGAAATTGTGGGGGGCATTTTGGGGAGTTACATAGGGAGTTCCACATTTAAGATCCACTCCCAAATAAAAGATTAAAATTTGGATTACGACTGCTTACGGTTGGGCGATGCCTGCCGATTTATATTAACATAAATAATAGTAATTAATTCCAACCCAAGTGTTGATATGAATATCGAAAAATGGAATAATAATGAGTTGGCGCTTGAAAAGCAATAGTCAATAACCAAAAAGTTATCCATAAATATATGCTTCTTCTGTCCATATTTTCAATTGATCTTTGCCCCATTTAGTTCTACGATCATGACATATTACTCGAGTTTCTTGCCAAAAATCCTCGCCATCAATATTCATTTTAGTTTCTTCTAACGAATCTGCAATGTTGTTTGCTTCTTTGTATTTGGAATATACTCCATGATATTTCCAATCATCAGCTACTTCTATTGAACTACTAACGTTACATCTTCTTTTTTGTACAATCCAAGCCATAGTGTATCACACTGCACTTTTACTGTTATTTATATAAATATCAATTATATATGTTCTGGCTATTCACACATGTATTCTAAAATGTTTCACATTTGCAGGTGTGGACTCATTACACAATACAAGTCTTTTAAATTACCTAAAACACACCCACTGCTTTTATAAGTTAGATGTTACATAAAACATGTTTAATGGAATCTGTAGAAAAATCGGTAGGGTATGCTAGAACCAGTACAAAAGATCAGAACATCAATACTCAGATAGTCCAATTAAAAAACAAGGGTATTACTCCAGAACAAATATTTTTTGATGAAGGTGTCAGTGGGAGTGTTCCAGCTGTACAAAGACCCGGGTTCAAAAAGCTCCTGAAATACATCGAGTCACATGATATGAACACGATCTACCTCTTTGAAATCTCGAGGCTCGGGAGGACTTTTATAGACACCCTTAACTTGATTATGGAATTTGAAGATAAAGGTGTCAGAGTGGTCTCTCTGAGCCCCAGTGAAGCCTGGTCCACAGCAGGTGATCCTCATTACAGAAAGCTATTGATATCTATCTTTGGATGGGTTGCAGAGAATGAAAAAAGGATTATGAAGGAACGCATCAAAGTGGGTATCGAGCGACATAGGAAAGAAAAGAAAACATGGGGAAGACCCACTAAAGAGCCTAATCGGAAAGAGGTCATGAAGTACAGGGATAAAGGCTTGACTTGGTCTGAGATCTCGAGGGTGATGAATATTCCGGCGAGTACATTGTACAAGTATAGGGATATATGGGAAGAACAGGATAGAGTTGAAAGAGTCGAAAAGGCATCTGAGTGAAAATATTTGAGGACAAGTGTGAATGAGGGCTTGTCTAATTACTCTTTTTTTTGAAATGATACACAAGGATTCATCGATATTATTCATTCTTTTTCAGTGAGTATAAATGCTTTCAATTTATTTCGAATCCAAATTAATGGAACCATAAATTGTCTTTCGGATTCTGACCGGATTCTGTATTCCTTCTTGTGACCCTCTCCGACCTTCGCTGCCGCCTGATAGCGCCGGAAAGGTTATGCCGATGGTAATCTAGAGCGAAAATGGTCCGAACATTCAAGGTAGAGATATACATGGAGGAGACAAAATGGATGGGGACAAATTATCTTCACTTTGTATATCATCGTTCATCATTGGTATCATAATTGCGGCGATAGCCGCCGAAATTGGAATAAGTACTCCATTTTTGGAGTTAAGTTATATAGTATTTGGAGTAGGGCTTCTAATGATAACGATTGCAGAAATATGCTTTGTAATCTTATTATTAATTGGATAAATTCGATTAATTATAATTTTAAAATATTTGAAGGTGAAAATTATGCAGGATCGATATTCAGGTGATGTTGGAGATTTTGGTAAGTACATATTACTTAATCAATTATATGCAAATTCAAAGGAGAAAATTACGATTGGTTTTAATTGGTACAAAGTAACACAAGAAGAAAAGAACAATGATGGTAAATACACCAATTATTTGTCACCATCAAATAGACAGTATCACCATTATTATAGGTGTTCTCCTGAAATTCATACAAAGTTAAAGTCTATTGTGGATTCCGATAACAGGTGCTTGGAAGCTATAGAAAATAATAATGTACTTCCACCAAACACTTTGTTCTATTCGAATGAAATACCCCTTTGTGAAAATTACGTTAATCGAAAATCCAAAAGGAAGCATTGGTTTGACCAATCCTTGTCTTCTTTAAATGAAGCAGATGTAGTTTATGTCGATCCTGACAATGGTATTCAAACAAAATCGGTTAAGAAAACACACAAAGACTCTATTAAATACGTTTTCAAAGACGAAATTCAAAAGTACTACCTCGAAGGCAAATCGGTTATCATCTACAACCACAGGAACATGGCTCCAGAGGAGGTATATCTCAACAAATTCAGAGAACTTGCGAATCTATTTTCAGAAGAAGCTGATTTAAGGGTACTAAAATTTTCAAGATACTCTGTTCGAGATTATGTATTCTTGATTCAACAAAAGCATAAGCACATTATCAATAAAACCATAGACCAGCTTATCCAAAAACCATTTAATTTCATGTTTAATGAAAGGGATTTATGACTAAATTATATGAATACACTCAAAAACACCGTGGCAAATAAAAAGTGGAGATTTCCAACAATTAAATCTCCAACAAATTCCCATTTACCCCCATTTCTTTCTTTAAACCAGATTTTCACTCACCGTCACCATTTATCACTACCATGATCTCCCTGAAGCTTTCAAGAGATTCTTCGATATTCTCGATTATCTCATTCGCAAGAATATCAGGATCGGGCAAATTATCAAGATCAGCAAGACTTGCATCCTTCAACCAGAATATATCCAGATTCGTTTTATCCCTTTCCACGATCTCATCATAGGTGAACTTGCGGAATCTTCCTTCTGGAGTTTCTTCACTCCAGCTTTCCTGACGATGGAAGCGGTCTTCGGTATTGTAGCACTGGATAAATTCTTCCAGATCGGAGAACTTCAAAGGGTTCTTTTTAAGCGTGTGATGTATGTTGGTCCGGTAGTCGTATATCCATACTTCTTTTGTCCATGGTTCTTTAGCCGCGGGTTTTGCTTCAAAGAAGAGCACGTTCGCCTTGACTCCATTCGCATAGAAGATGCCTGTGGGTAAGCGAAGGATCGTATGAAGGTCGGTGGTCTCAAGGAGCTTCTTGCGCAAAACTTCCCCTGCACCGCCTTCGAAGAGAACATTATCCGGCAGAACCACTGCTGCCTGACCGCCTGCTTTGAGGATGGTGTGAATGTGCTGCACAAAGTTGAGCTACTTGTTACCTGTGGTCACCCAGAAATCCTGACGGTTGTAGGGGAGGTCCTCTTTTTCAAGCTCTCCTGCATCGTTGGTGAAGGTCATACTGCTCTTCTTACCGAATGGTGGATTGGTGAGGATGTAATCGTAACGTTCTCCTGAATCGGCTATGAGCGCATCAGAATTGGATATCGAAGGTTCCCCATCAATCTCCCCGATGTTATGCAGGAACATATTCATCAGTGCCAGCCTTCGAGTTCCAGCAACGATTTCATTACCACCAAAGGTACCATTCTTCAGGAAACGGCTCTGCTCTCGGTCCATCTGGTTATGCAATGTCAAAAAATCATAGGCTGCCAAAAAATCATAGGCTGCCAAAAAGAAACGACTGAGTACCATATCCATAACTTCGCTAAATTAAGGATACTCTGTGCAGTTCATAACCTGAATGGTAGAAACGGTCAAGTAACTGCAAGTAAAATTCAGGAATATCTTGATTATAACAATATTAACAGCCTTCGCAATCTCTTAAAACGATATGTTTCGTTTGGGTATCTCCGTAGATCAAAATACAAAGGAATGGGTAAAGAGAAGTATCGATATACCTTAAAAAAAAGAGGAAAGAATGTGATGGCCAAACTACTAACACTCAACGAGTATGGATATGATCTAAAACTAGGATATCGACCAATCAAAAAAAGGCAAAAAATCGAAAAATAATTGATTAAAACAACCAGGTCAAAAGATAGCTCAACTAGATGTAAGCTTTAGGGGGCTTAAATCACATATTTAATGATATAACATAATTGGATCTCTTCGTGGGATATAGCGAGCGTTTCAAATTATATATATTTGAATGTCGGCCCTTTGATATATATTCATTTTATTTTTATATATTACGTAATTATTATTACTGTATTTGTGGTGGGTGGGGTGGCTGCAAAATTGACTGGAACAGATGAACAGGATATTAGGACTAAGACTTTGCCATCATATTTTCAGAAGAAAATGATATTAATGTGACAAAACAACCCCTATTAATTTATTTGACAGTTGAGTGCTTACATACTGTTGTGAAGAATATTATATTTCAAATACTCCAAATAATTTGAGAACATATTAATATGTTAATGATGTTTTTAATATATAATGTTCAAAAAAAGAGAAATTCCATGGTTGAATGTAATTCAATTTCATAAAGAAATTGTTCAAATGGACCGGGATAATTTTTTCTCACTCCCATTGGGGAACAAAGAACAGTTAAACTCTCATCGATGGACTTTGATTGACAATTTTCTTATTGAAGATATGGCAGGTCCATGGGAAATCTCGTATGAATCTGTTACTAGTAAACCATTATTAGAGGCTATATCAAACAAAAATATAATTGAAGGTTATCTTGGTGGTCCATGTTGGGTAAATTCTAAAAGAGGACAAAATTCATTCTCAGATTATCTAAATCCACTTTTTTATATAAGTGTCAAACTTGAACTGGATGAAGGACTTATCCGAATAATACCTAGTGAAGGAAGTTGGGATATATCCCCAATGATATATGATATTTTGACTAAAGGTGAAATTGAGCCTGAAAAGTCACTTGAAGATATGACACATGAAGTCATTGAAAAAGCCCATGCTATTTCCGATCAAAATGAACAAAGTCTTTCTCTGAATCTCCTCAATGAATTATTTAAGCAAATACCAGAGCTTGAAACAATATTAACCAAAAAATCTCTTAAAAACGAAAAATTAAAACTCATAAACCACCCATGGACATTTTTTCTTCCACCAACGTCTAGCTCTCCATATACACATCACATTCTACGAGATTATTCCGAACTTGAACAAAAATTAAGAGAAAATTCCTCTGAAATAGGTGGATTAAAGTTACTTGAATCTTTAACTTCTTCCCAAAATGAAAACAAGGCAGAGCTACTTCCCATAGTTCCTCTTAATGATTCACAAAGAATGGCAGTTTCTGAAATCTTAAAATCAAAACCAGTTACTGTCATTAGTGGACCCCCTGGATGCGGAAAAAGTCAAGTTGTTGTATCCTTACTTCTTAATGCATGGGCAAATGATATTAGTGTACTATTTTCAAGTACAACAAATGCTGCAGTCGATGTAGTATATGATAGGCTTTCTGATTTTGATTGTGAGTACCCTATTGCAATACGTGCAGGAACAAGGTATAAAAGTAACATAGATGAGGCATTCAGGAAGCTTCTGAATAATGTCTCTGCAAACACTATACATTCTAAATTGAAGAAAACTGAAACACATATTCACGAACTCAGCTCTAAAAAAGAAGATATGCAGGCGTTTCTTGACGAAAAGATTCCACAAGAAATAACAGAGGCACTTAGATCAGCATTAACATCTCATGCGGATTTTCTTGAAAGAAAGAAAGAACTTGGGCTAGAGATAGAACCTTTCTCTCTCAAAATAAATTCAATCGGCTACAATTTAACTCCTGAATTTTTCACAGGAGCACTTTTAATTCCATTTCAAAAGTGGATGGAAGAGATTAAACAATATGAGTATCAAATTGAACTTGATTCTCAACAAAGAATTGAGATCCAAAATAAATTAGACTCTTCTATAAGGGATAGAAATGTATCATTAAATAGACTTTTCTTAAATCCAAATACCCTTAACAATTTCGATTGGATTATTGAAGAACATGGTCCTGAAAAATTTGAAAAATGGCTTAAATCTTATCAATCTTTGATTAATCAATCAGTATCTGGATATCTAGATCCAATAGAGATGAAAGAAGAATTCCTTGAATGGCAAGGGGAAACGGAAGCTCTTGAATGGATAAATAATGCAGATAAATTGCTAAAAGAAAACCAGACGATATTTACAAATTATTCTAAGCAGCATAGAAGCATAAATGAAATCAGAATCAAATACGATAACAAAAGAAATGAAATAATTTCTGCAGGGTTGTCAGAAAGTACAAATTATGACAAAAATAAGATACTAAAATGGAAATCAGATTATGCTTACCTTTCTTCAATTCCAAGTGGTATAATTAACATCTTCAAAAAGAAAAAAGCCAATAAACAAATTCAGAAAACTGAAGAAGAAATCCGAGAATATTATCCAGTAGAAATTTGGACTAATTTTAGTGAAAGTGAACAGAAAGGACGAAAGTTGCTTAATGATTCAATTGACCTAACCATTAGTTGGCTTGAGATTCAAAGAGAATGGTATTCTCTAAAAGAGTTATGGGACGATATTGAAAATGAGTTTATAGCAATTCAAAGTAAAGCCCTTGAGTTAGATTTATCTCAAAAAGTAGATGTTGTTGATAATAGCACTCTGTTAAAACTCAACAATGAAATCGAACTAAAGAAAAAGCTAGCTTTCCAGGCTGCAAATACATGGGAAGCAAAACAAAAAGCTGATACGATTGAGCACAATTTAGTACAGGCTTCACAAGAATTCCAACATTTTTTGATAAGTACCCCTTTACTTGATTCTTGGATGAACTATAATGATTCAGAGTTTTCAAAAACAGTTTTGTCTTTACTACCTCGTCCGATTTTAGAAACTGTAACTATTGCTCAACGCACCTTAAATGATACTAGATTTGAAGATTTATTTTCATTCTGGAAAGCTGCAAGGGAATCTGAAAATAAAGTTCAAGATTACATCAAAATCATCAATCAAATTCCTTTGGATAAGATTAAAATTGCGACATGGTGGAATAGAAAACCATCCATGATTACAGTTGAAAAATTAGATTACTCATTGCTTCCTCAGAAAGATGATCTTCTATGGAATCATTTAGAAGAGTGCAAAAAGATAGCGAACGAATGGAAGGAATGCTCTGAAACAGTTCTTAAAATTAAAGAAAAAGAAATGAAAGAGGCTTATGAGTGGGCGATCAAGTACCTGATGGTTGCTATGAACAAAACTCCTGAACATATGGGAAAAGAACATATTAAATCTGTTACTTTACCACTTGTTAAACAGTCAATTGATTCTTGGCCAATTGATGAATTAAACGAAATATTTCTTGAGTTGGATCCTGATCGTATCAAAGGTAAAATCAATAAAATTGATTCTGAATTAGAAGCTCTGTCTTTCACTCTTGCAAAAGAATGGTGGGTAAAAAGAGTTGTTAATGATGGAGATATTTTAAGGAGTGCAGAAGATTTATACAACCATTACAGAAGAAACAACAATAAGATTAAGGGTTTCTCCTCTGAAAAATTCCAAAAAGCCTTATCATCAGTTCCAATTTGGACCACGACCGCTCTTTCTCCTCAATCAATTCCAATGGAACCTGAAATATTTGATTTGCTTGTGATTGATGAGGCATCTCAATGTACACTTACCAATGTTCTTCCTCTCATATATCGTGCTAAAAGAATTGCAATCATAGGGGATCCAGATCAATTACCTGCAATACCCAATGTGAATGTAGGGAAAGAATTGGCTCTTGCATCCAAGCATGAAGTTTCAAAGTGGTTGGACTTACTTGGGCATAGTAATAATAATGTGTTTCAAATAGGTGTCTATTGTCTTCCGGGTGGCAGGCCAGAAATAATTTCATTAATAGAACATTATCGAAGTCATCCTTTAATTATTGGTTTTTCAAATCACTACATATATCAAAAACGATTGAAACTAAAAAAAGAACTGATACGTGAAAATACAACAGCGTCTCAATCTGGTCTTTTCGGAAGAAATGTTCTTGGGACTTGTGATAAAGGCAGTGGAGGTAAAAGTTGGGTTAATCCAAAAGAAATTGAATCCATATGTGAATTGATACAAAATATTCAGGATAATGATGGATTGAGTCACCTAAGTATCGGTGTAGTGTCTCCATTTGCTGCACAGGTCAAAGGAATACAAAAAAAACTGTATGAATTAAATCTGGACAATGATATAACAGTTGGAACCGCACATACATTTCAGGGTGATGAACGCGATATAATCATTTTTAGTCCAGTTATTGCTAGAGGAATGACAAAAGGAGCTATCAAATTTGCAAATTCACCAAATCTTATTAACGTATCACTAACAAGAGCACGTGAAGCCCTTTTTGTTGTTGGGGACTTTAAATATTGTAAAAAAAGTGGTGGAATTGTAGAAAATCTTATCAAGTACATTGATACGATTATGCTATTAAGGGATACAAGTAGGGAAGAATTAGAACTTTTTAGCTGGTTGATCATAGAGGGCCTAACTCCAAAGGTGCATGAAAAGATTGGTGGAATTGAAGTCGATTTTGTACTCACTAACAAATCTTTAGGTATTAAATTGGTAATTGAGGTTGATGGAAAGCAGCATTACTTTGCTGAAATTAATGGAAAAAAATATGCCATCAAATTTGAAGTAAACCACAGATATATCGAAGTTGAGAATGAAAAAGTTTACATTCAAAATCATGGTGTCCAAGAATTCGCTGAGATCAAAGGTACTTCATACCCAGTTACTCAAACAATGGAGTCTATAAAAGAAGACAATATTCGTGATGAATTTTTAAAAGGCCAAGGTTTTAGAGTTCTAAGAGTGCCAGCAAAAGCTGTTAGAGAAACACCAACTAACGTGATTACAAGAATAAAAGAACATTTAGAGATTGTATGAAAGAAGCTCTCCATTACATGAAGTCGTAGGCTATGGATTTACCGCCTTTGTTATCTGGGTAACCTTTGCACAATGGTTGCTACCCTTATAAAGGGCAGCATATTTGATTAATCCAAATCACCACTAACATTAAACTCAGCATATACCGGATAATGATCTGATACTGCCACAGTTTCCTCTTCTGTCAGCTCATACTCCAAGTCATATCTGAACACATTTGCTTGCCCAACTAGGTCAGACGTATCTGTCAGAACCATTCTGTCATAGGTATAATCCGTTGACCTCGTTGTCGTGTCATGTGTGTCATCGATGGCCCAGAAGTAATCTTCAAGATCTGAAGTTGAATCTTCATCGAAATATGAACCGTCTGCATTGAAGTCACCCATGATCACAAAGTCGTCCTCTTCTGGATAAACGGACTGAGCATAAGCAAGTACATCATCTAATGCGTTAATCTCTTCTGTGGCCTCGTCTGGGTCCGTGTGGATGACCATCAAGACTGCATCATAGTTACCCTGGGTAGAACTGATAGCTGCAATGTATGGTTGTCTGTGGAATGGATCAGTGTCTTCAGGTTCAGGGTAGGTTTCTGGAGTACCAGTAACTTCTGCATTTTGGGTATTGTAGATGTATGCATATTGTTCCTTGCTTGACGTTCTGCCAAGCCTTTCACTGACTACAAAGTCATACCGTGATCCATCGGAGTTTACAAGATCTACAAGCTCTGGAAGAGCAGTCTGTGATTTATCTCTGATCTCCTGAATTGCAACTACATCATATGTTCGTACAATGTCTGCAAGTACATTCATCACGTCTGGTTTGTCAGCTTTTGATACTCCGAAGACCTGCACGTTGAATGCACCGATGACAAGTGAATCGCTTGCTGCAATAGTTGGTTCTTCGGATGCAGGCTTATCTTCGATTTGGTCAGCAATGTCTTCTACAGTTTCAATAGTACCCTCGACAGCTGCAAGTACTTCATCTGCAGTTTCAAGTGTATTTTCAGTTGATTCGACACAACCGGATAATGTCAATGATGTTAGAATGATCAATATGAATAAGACTTTTCGAATCATGGTTCAGAAGTGGCGTCCATGTATGATAATGGTTACTGAAAAACTCTGTTAACCTTCACACAATCCAGCTGCTACCTGTCGAGACAGTATATTGCAAGCTCGAGTATTAGCCAAAAATAATAAAAAAAGATGTGAAGACATTTCAATCTCCACTAGTTATTGTTTACTCTTTCCTGCGTTGCATGAAGAATGCGAGACCAATTATTGCTGCTACTGGAAGAGCAATTGTTGGGAATTCTGGTATCTCTTCTGGAGGGCACCTGTCAAACCCAATCTTGTACACAGTTACATGAGGTGAGTTTTTATTTTCTATTACAATAGTATGCTTTTCAAAACTCAGATCAGAAATTTCTAAATATCTCATATTCTGTTCAGATAGAGGCTGTCCTATGTTGACATTTGCCCAGGTGTCGCCTTCCCAAACTTTTTCACCATCAACGTAGACAATTCCGATTCCATCGTTCTTATCACTTGCAAACTGGATATACAAGCAGCTTGCAGCTTCTGTGGTTTCAACCACCATGGTTCCGCCACCACCACTTTGTGTAAGAGCAAGACCTCCAGCGTATCCTTGCCAGATGCTACTATTTATTGCTGTAACGACAAGTTTGTCACTTGGTTGAGCAAATGTAGGATCTGCATATGCCCATTCATCTGGCTCATATATTCCGTCTACAAGATTGACTTGTGGTCCTACACTTGCTGAAACAAGACCAGTCATTCCGATGATCAGCAATAAAGCAAAACCATATCTAAAGATATATTTCTCTTTCATATACATCACCACCAACAAAAATCCACAATACTTATTATGTATACATTATATTATCCCCAATATATATACATTGTGAATATGTTTTACCAGTATTAGAATGCTCATTATGATGGTTTAGTTTTTTAAAAATAAAGTAGCAAACATATCTATTAGCTATACACTCTCACAAAATACAGATCCTTGTGGTCCGGACAATACATGTCCAATTATATTTTCAACTTTAGATTGAATTGTGAGATTGATCAACAGTTTACTCTCAAAACTCATGTGAGGGAAAGGTTGGATGAAGAGGGGTGTTAAAAAATAAGTTCTTTTAAAAAGCAACCTTTTGGAATTAGTCATAATATGCATAATTTAATCGCAATTCTCTTTTAGCTTAAGGAACAAAAATCAATTATGTCATCTAATAGAAAATATGCCAATTTGAGTCTTACCCGCAAGCAACTTCTTATACTAAATATCTTCACACTGCTTCTCATAATATTATCTTTCATGTGCATTACCCCAATATGCAATGCTGCGGATTCTCCAGAAGCTTTGTATAACTTTAAACTCACTTCCGAGACAGCCTATCCCCTCCATGATGCCAACGGTGAACTAATAGGTGAAGAGGTCGTATTCACTTACGGTGAGCAATCGGGATATGGTTATGAGATAGCCATGTCAAATCTTTTTACAGAAGCGCAGGCAACCAGTTTTTTTCAGCTACGTCAGAAGGAATTAATCGAGGGTATTGAATCAGGTTTTTATGGTACGGATGTAAAGGCTGCAGAAAGCGGAATGCAGTTTGACAGGATTGCTTATGATGCTAAAATTAACAACATAAATTTCCAGCTGATCGTTTTCAAAGACCATGATTTTGTCATATCAATTGTTGACCATTCAAATTACGGAATTGCATCCATTATTGAGCAGCATTCAAAGGTTTATGTTGATGAAAACTATATCTCGGCCCCTAAAGTCAGTATCACGGAGGTTGTCGGGATCGTTGAGGAACTGGAAGGCCGGGTGGAAGTAAGGCATCCGTGGTCTGACCAGTGGCAGAAGATCAATGAAATGAATGGGATACATGAAGGGGATCAAATTAGGACATTAAGGGGAGCGATGGTAACTCTCAAATTTGATGATGGAAGATCTTGTGCCAGAATGGAAGAAAAATCGTACATTGAGATCTCTACTCAAATTGAAGAAAAAGAGACTAATGAAAACATGAGGGTTATCAAACTCTTTTTTGGTGGAGTCTGGATGAAAGTTCAGAAATTGGCTGGGGTGGATCTTTTCGTTACTACTCCTACATGCGTAACGGGTGTTAAAGGGACTGAGTTTGTAGTTTTCTACGATCCTGATCTGTCAACCGATAATATCTATGTTCAGGATGGAATTGTTGAGGTAACAACAGACAATGAGATAATTGATCTCTATGAAGGTGAGAAGATCACTCTCCAGAACGGCTATGCAGGAGCAGTCTTGACGCTTGGGGATGGAGAATGGAACGAACTGATGGCAGACTTCAATAGCGAATATCCAGAAGATGATGTTTCCATGGATAGTGAGACTTATCCGTCTGCTGAAAGTGAGGAGAGCAACACTTCAGTGAGCGGATTCACCGCATTGGCATGTATTGCAGTGGTCGCATTGGCATTCCTGAGAATCAAGTCAAAATAAGTGGATAGAAACCCTATCATGAAAATTAAATTGTTTATACTCCTTATTGTAAAAGTAACACTTGATAGCGATGATGATGTTCTACCACCATGCCCAACATATGGAAATTGTGAATATAAAAAGGAATGATTCACTTTATGATATTTTTAGAAGAATTCGGTTTTTTCACGTTAACTATATTCCAGTCTGGTGTGCGAGTAGTATAATTCGAACTTCAAGCTTTCACGAAATACAAATGTTCATGATCAGTACAATACATATCCAATTCAATCTCTATCCTCTAATTGAGATTGCATTACATGAAGTAAAAAGCTAAGAATGATAAGCTATTCACTTTCAAAACTCATGTTAGGGAGAGGTTGGACATATTGGAGTCCATCAATTCCTTATGTAAAAGTAAATAACTTAATTAAAAAAAAACCACTAAAAAATAGTGGCCATAAATTATGCACAGGTCTGTTCATTCAGGATTCTTTTTTGAAACAAATGAACCAGTCAAGACAATATTTCCCATCTTCTTCTGTTTCAACCCTTTCCTTAGCTGTTCCACATGAACCTGGAGGTGGAATAATTACATCTTCACCTGGTTGCCAGTTTGCAGGTGTTGCAATATTTTCTGCATCGGATTTCTGCATTGCAAGCACAATACGTTTGATCTCATCCATATTACGACCATTGCCTAATGGATAGTAAAGGATGCAACGTATCTTGGCTTCTGGATCCATTATAAAGACTGCACGTACCGCCTGTGTGTTGGATGCATTTGGATGCAACATGCCGAATTTCTTTGCAACTTCCATTGTAATATCTTCAATAACAGGGAAATTAACTTCGATATCTTTCATTCCTTTGTACTCGATCTTCTCCTTGATCGTACGAAGCCATGCAATGTGAGCATATATACTGTCAATTGAAAGACCAATCAATTCTGTATTCAGTTCCCTGAATTCATTCTGCATGCTTGCAAAGGTCATGAACTCAGTTGTACATACTGGGGTGAAATCTGCTGGATGGCTAAAAAGTATCACCCATTTACCCTGATAATCGTCAGGGAAGTTTATTTCACCCTGTGTTGTTTTTGCTGTAAAGGACGGTGCATCATCACCTATAAGGGGCATGGTGACACGCTCCACATTTTCATTTTCACTCATTGTTAAGTCACTCCATTATACAATTTTGTATGCTAAATTTGATATATTTCCATATATAACTTTTGTATATAATTAACACTGTTAACATGCATTGTATATTCAATTTTTAAAAATCTATAATAATAATTATAAATCAATGTTAAATTCAATCTCATTTTGAGCAAGCGCACAAAAAATTAGCATTAACTATATCCCCCACTTTCTATACGGGGATATAGTTAACTTGTAAAAATGCCACTCTTTAATTAAACAAGAAAAATATGTAAAAAAAGAGTAAATCGATTTACCTTTTCATTTTTTCTCAAGCGTTTCATCGTATTTAATGTCTAAAGTTCCCTTTTCCCCAACTTTCCATACTAAATATGGGCCATTATATGAGGAGGATCCTTTACCAACAGCAACTTCGTATCCCATTCCAGAAACGATGTGCAAATATTTTGAGATGATGTTATGAAAAACCTTTTTTGGACTATAGTCTACCCAATGAGCAGAAATCCAAAGTTTATTTTTGCCTACAATCACATGACATTGACCACACAAAGTAATTAAATTATTAATTTCGTGTGATTTGGATTCTTTAAAGGGCGTTATATGGTGGACATGCAATTTTTCAGTAGATTCACAAATCTTGCATTGATTGAGATCCCTTTCTAATGCCAACTTTCTTTGTTTGTACCATGATTTATTATTTGAATTCGTTCTCTCTTTTTTTCTCATTTTATTGTGTTGTTTTTTGAAATTACTATGTTCTTGTTTTGCTTTTTCGTTTGAAATTAATCCTAATTCTGAATATCTATATGGAATTCCACCAGGAGACTGGACAATAAAGCACTTTCTTGCCCCTTTTTGCTGCCGATAATCGTTGATTTTTTTTGCAACTGTTTCATAATTGTCATTATTTTTGAAACCATCTCTAAAGATTTTATTCTCACTTTCATCCATTCAATTACCCCTTTTTATTGCTAGAAACCGTTTCCAAAACTTGATTTTAAAATCGTGTTTAGTTTCCAAGGAAACTTGAATGCTTGTTAATCAAAGTCCATCCTTGCAAGTTATCAAGACCTTTTAAGAATTTCTTTAACAGAAGACTGCATACCGTAGAGGAACTGCGTATTTATAGGATCCACTGAAGAAGGATTTATATCGCTAGCAATTTCTCTTAAATAATTGAGAAGATTTTCTTGTTCATATGGATCTGTGGGTTCAAAATTCGCAACGTATTCAAGTTTGTCTAAATTGACTTTTTTAATATTAGCAAGAAGAAAATTAAAGCCCTGCTTAAATTCAATATCCTTCTTGGATTGCACCTCTGCTAGTGCATTTTCAAGTCGATCTGAAGATCTCTGATTTATGTATCGTTCAATGCAAAGTCTAGTGATTGCCGACCAATTGACTTCTTTAAATTCTTCCATTTTATTCGAGAGTTCATCCGAAATACCAACGGTTATATTCTTGACCATATTATCACAGATTACTGTATAATCTGTATATATTATAAAGTTTTCTGTAAAATCTGTGGACATGTTTTGTGCCTATAAAAACAAGGCTACAAATAATGTTTCTAAGTGAACAAATAACTTTGAAGATTTTTGTGGCCCAAAAAAAGGCAACATTATGTTGAATTAAGTAAAAAATGAAGCTAGCTTTTTTACAGCAACAGTATTCAATTTAATGTCACCATTCTCAATAATCCTCTTCTTGATTCTCTGAAATGTCTTCCTATCTACTCCCCATTCCTCAGCCTTTTTTTGAGATAAATAAAGTATATTATGCATGATTTCTTTCTTATTCAGGAACGCTTGAGCCTGCTTCACATTCAATTCCTGTTCATCAATGCTATTGGCCTCCTTGCCAATGTAAACAACTCCGTCTGCATGGACATGCTTTCTCTCAAGAACCCCACTATCTCCATCGAACTTATGCTCAAGGTGTTCAGCATATTGCATTATTGTCCTGCTTAAAGACTTGAAATAATGAAATCCTTCCTTTATATCCCCTGTTTCATAATCAATGAATGGCTCATAAACAGCCTTCTGATAATCTGTGGAAAAAGGCATTAAAGGCTTTACTGCCTTCCCGTTTTCTTCAAATACCTGGAATCCTACAAGATAGAAGTTGAACGGCTTGATCTGGTCTTTCCATTCCTTGCCTGCATTAAATCTCTTGAATCTTCTCAGGACATTAGCAGTTGAAACAGTAAGTCTTGAGATAGCATACAATCCTGAATACTTCTCTTCAATATCCAATTCCGAGATATTATCATAATTCAATTTGAGAATATCTTCCCATATTTCAGCCTGCCAATCATCAACAGCCTTTGGAAACGGGTTTGTTAAATGCCCAAGGCCATGCAATTTGAAAGATCTCTCTCCTTCCATGAACTTGATCTTTTTATTCTCATAAGTGTAAAGAGCATATCTTTTTGATGAGATTCCATAAAACCACACATCCTCCTTCTCAGCTTTCAACAGATCAATATCAAGGCTGTAGGGATTAAGAGGTTGGAAATAATCTATGATCTCCTGAGCATGTTCAGGAGGAACAAAGATAGAATCAGTATCCATATAAGCATGAACTGAACCAAGCTCCTTTACTTTAGCTTCAGCCATTGCCAAGAACAGTTTAGATCCTGCTGTAATCATGACAGCAAGTAAAGGATGAAAATAATTTCCGGCCTTCTCATACCTGTTTTCAGAAGTATTGAAATCATCCAAACCATAAACCTGAATATCGGTTTTCTTATCCTCTGGATTAAGCTCAATGAAGATCCCATAGCTCATAGCATTAACAAGTATTTTGATAGCCTGTGCCCTACTCTTTAATTGTTGATACTCAGGCTTTTCCTTGCTAATATCCTTCATCTGAAGCTTGATATTCTGCCTTTCTTCAACAAGTACCTGAACAAGATTATCCTTTGCAGGATCAATATCAATTCCAAGTATCTGACTTTTCCTTAATCCTTTTTGAATACCCTTTGGAATATACCTGATAGCTTCAACAATCTTTGGAACTTTGCCAGTTAAAATAACTGAGGCTATAACATCAGGCAGAGCATACCACAAATCCTTATCTGAAGTTAGGTAATTAACCCCTACGTTATAACCTGTATTAGAACCCTTATAATCCATCCTTACTGGTAATATATCGCCTTCTGGTTGCAACTTAACCATAACAACAAAATCTGTCCAGTTGCCCTTATTTTGAAGATATGGAAGGTTAAGTTTTGATAACAGATCCTTAATTTCTTCAGTAACATCTTCTGTTTCAAGAGATTCAGCTATCATGAATTTCCAGAGATCCATCACCATAGTAACGGTTGGATACATGCTTGTAAAATCAAGAGTTGTTACTTTAACAGGTACTTTCCGGATCTTACATTCACATCTTCCTCCATAGTAAGAAGTCATGATGTTTCCAATTATTTCTGAAGGAAAATCCGGGTTAAGATCTAAAAATGGTTTGATACCCAATTGTTTAAGAGAATGTTTCCCGATTGATGCTGAACTGTATATTCTGGTTTTTGGTATATCTATCTGGTAATGATCCAGCTCATCAATAAGCTTCTCATGGATCTGATAGGTTGTTTCAACATCCTGAATGAGATAATCGATATACTTTTCCGTTACTTTACCATGCACAATTCCCTCCATCTTCCTGATAGGAGTATTGAGCTTTTCTCCGGCTTTTGCAAGAGAGATATGTTTTGATTGCAGAAGTACTTCAGCAAGTGTTTGAGCATCAAGGAAGTATCCTGAAAAATATTCAGTACCTTTGTTCTCTTTGGTGGTTGTAAATTTGAAAGTATGGGCACCTCCCATTTTTTTAATGATAATAGGAGGATTGAACTTATTTTCAGAGAGATAAAAAGTGAATCCTCCTTTATTTCTCCCTCTTGAATCTCCAACTCTCATTGAGATCCTGCTTATATCAAAAGGAAGATTGAAGCCAACACAAAGGGTATGCAACCCGAATATCTCTGGATAAAATACATCATCAATGAACTCTTCCAGAAGGTAAAGGGAGATGTCATTCTTTTTTGCATGGACTGAAAAAGTCTTTTCTTCTTTTTCAGTTAGCATTGAAGGGTCATAGAATAACCCTTCATGCTGAATATACCCATCCTGGTATATCTGAAAATACCCTATCTTGAAATTCTGGTATTCATCTGTTGTTGTTTCAGTATCAAAGACTAATACTCTATCATGCCTTAATGGAACATCCTTTGGTTTAAAAAAAGGATTAACTGAAGATTTGTTAATCTTCTGGGTATATCCTCTTACAGCAATCTTAGACATTTACGGTCATCTCCATTCCAAGATTGATTAATCGCTGTCCAAGTTCTTTTAGTAAAGCTCCAATGGAAATAATATTGAAAGCTTTCAGATTTTCCAATGATGCATTTTTAGATCTTGCTTTTGGACTTAGCTTGTTCTGTTCTACTGTAATTTTTGTATGGCAGTTCTTACAGAGTGGTTTTACCCAATTTGAATTATTCCTTCCTTCAACATGATGCAGCTCAATAACATTTGCATCATCTTCTCCACAACTAACACAGGCCATCGGCGGTTTTTTTCCTTTCTTATACTTGCTAATATTCTTCCTGTAAGCATCTTTATCCATAGTATCCACTCTTCCATTATACATATAGTTCAAAAAATTCAGGCTCTTCCTGTGCATCCTGAATCTCATAAAGACGTTCAAGATCTGTTACAAAGAAATGCTCTTTACCTTCAGCATCAATGACCTTTGCATTTTCAAATCTTTTTAGATGATCTGGATTGCCATCTTTCAAAGCCTTATTAATAGCATTGAAATATTCAGCAATTAAACTCCTATCCTTTGATCTTGTTGTAACGATTGAGATTAATCCATCATCTCTATCATAGAACATCATTTCAGACTGGAAGTTGTCTGTTCTAGCTACATGCCATCGTCCACCTGATTTCTGTAGGTGGGTTCCAAGATGCTTCAGAGCAAACCGTTTGTCCACTCCTACCTTTTCAGTAGCTTGAGTAAGAGTGGCTCCTTTTCTCATAGCTCTCAATACTTGGAGGGAGAGATTCCTATCCCTCTTCTCTTGTGATGACAATAATTGCCATGCAACCTTACTGAGATCATGCATTCCAATCCTTAAATGCCTCAAATCATTCAGGCTTTTGTCAGGGAAATATTGGTGTTTCCTGATGATCTCCTTTGCATACCTGGATATTCGAGGTATGGCTTTGAGCCATTCTCCATAAGTCCTGTAATCCTTGGAGAATTGTGGGCGACTCATTTCTCAGCTTCCCAGAGTTTCAGTAATGCAATCCTGACAACTTCTACCTGAGAGCATCCGAATTTATCTGACATCTGTACTAGTTTTTCCTTTAGATACGGAGGAAGTGTTATAGTGAGTTTTTTTTGTTTTTTTTTGTACATCATTCTTCACAAAAAACCATGTGCTTAGCATCATATTTATCAATAATGATATTAAATTTTGGAGTGATTAAGAAACCAAATATTCATAAATTTAAGAGTGAAATTTAATATTATGGAGTGACATTAAGAGCTTATTACTAAAATCCACGAGAAGAAATATGACAAAGAATGAGCGTAGCCCCAAAAAAAGCAAAAAGTCGAAAAATAAAAAAGATCACAATGATATTGAAAAAGCTATCAGAGACTCTTTAAAAGAAAGTAGTCCAGTCAGGACAAAAGAATTAATCGAAGATATCAAAAAGCTGGGTTATGGCGAGTCGACAATTTATAAGCATATAAGTGAAATGAACGATATTTCAATTATAAAGTATAAAAAATTAAAGGAATTTGGTATTGAGGAGACAGACGGACGTGCAGTATACATAATGCTAAAAAAAGCAGCAAAGCTCAAAGAACACTATGAGTCTATCTTAAAACTTCTTGAATCGGAAAATTCTATTGAACGAAATCTGACCATTAAAGAAATATACGAATATTATAAAAATCGTGGATTAAATCAATTTGAATTAGATAAACTAATAATCATTTTAAATTTAACACACGAGAACTTAGATAAAAATATAGTCGAAATATTAGACGTGGAATCAATTAATGTTTTGCTATCAATATTCCACGAGTGCTTCATTGATAAGAAAATAAAGCCCGACAATGTAGCAGCACTTCTGGATACACTAAAATCGTTATTGAAGAAATTCCCCAAAAAACAAGAGAATCATCCCGACCTCCGAAGGAATATTATCCGCTTGCTCGGATTCTACAATGATGAAGCTGTTATCGAACAAATTAAAATAGATGCAACAAATTTAGAAGATCCATCTTCTGTTGAAAATGACTATTATTTTGATTTTGATTCTAACATAATTGAAGAACAGATAACGGCACTTTTCAATTTTGAAATGGAATTGAGAAAAGATGGTAAAGTTAAGCCAGCTGGTTTTATCAACAGAATAAAATACTATTCACAAAAGCCTCAATCTCAAAAAAAATAACGAATTTATGACACACGTGGTGTGACAGATATGAAGATGCTACTTCTAAACGGTCATGGAATCGATATGTACGTTGATGGTGCTAAACTCCATATAAAAGATGGCAGATTCTCACCAACTGAAGATCCTCAGGAATTCGGTATTTTCTCGTTAGAGATAAATCTTTAACTCTTAGAGATAAGTACCTATCGTATCGGAATTTATACGTATCGTATAAGTTTCTATACGATACGTATTTCGAGTTCGGATATAAATTTAGATATATTGAAGTAAAATTTTATTTTAGTCTATATCGTAGATTATAGTCTAATATCTTAGTCTAAATGCTTAATAGACTATTTTTAGTTTATTCCTCTTTAATAATATATTATTCCATATAAATTTAAATTAATTTTTGGTGTTTCTAAATCGAGAATAAATATTTCTATATTAGATAATTAATAACTGATATAGTTATTATTATAGCCGAATTAGTAATATTAATTACCGAATCGGTAATATTTATAACCTATATAGTTATTTAAATATAAGAGTCTATATAGAAATTATTTTGCCAAGAATATAATAGTAGGCATAGTCGTATGAGCTATACGGTTAAAACGATTGAGTTTAACAAGCCTGTTTATGTTGGGAAAAGGGATGATTCCGATTTTCTGAGGAAACGGATTATTGATATGCCTTATGCTGAATGGAAGAAAATGGGGTTTTCTAAGGGTACTTTGCATTACATGAAGCAGAATGCCAAGAGTGATAAGCTGTTTACTCTCAATGCTCATATGAGGGAGAGTGGGAACAGAGAGTTTCCGGTAAAAGATAAAGTGCAGTGGTGGGGCTTGCTTCTAGTTTACTAAATTGGAAATAAACTTTACTTTGACAATTTTTTCTGCGAATGTGGTGCCTGGCATACGATATTACTTTGGTATCTTTATGTGAACCGTAGTTCCAACACCTTCCTCACTTTCGACCCAGATCTCTCCATTATGTGCTTCAACAATATTTTTGCATATATACAGACCCAGTCCGGTACCCCCATATTTGCGCCTTATTGATGAGTCAACCTGATAGAATTTCTGGAACAGGTGGGGAATTAGATCTTTGGCGATACCTATTCCTGTATCTGACACTTTTATGTGCAGACTATCTTCCTCTTCATATGTCTCTAGAGTTATTTCACCAGAAGGGGTGAACTTGACTGCATTATCGATAAGATGGGTAAACAGATCTGTCAATTTATGTTCATCACCTCTTATATCAGACAGATTATCAGGCACATCTTTTTTAATAGTCAAGTTTTTCTCATTTATCAAAGGAATCATGTCTGTGATTGCATCATCTATTATTTCTGCAATCTGAACCGGTTCAAATACATATTCAATAGCCTCTGCTTGTGTCAGACTCATGTGCAAAAGAGAGTCAACTAAACGTCTGAGCCGCTTGGAATTACGTAAAATCGTCTCCAATGCGTTTTTCTGCTGATCTCTAACATTGCCCAATGTACCTTCATATATAAGTTCGCTATAGCCTATGATAGATACAAGAGGTGTTTTGAGTTCATGGCTTACATTTGAGATGAATTCATCCTTCATTTTATCAAGTGATTTCAATTCCTCATTTGCTTCAGAGAGCTCCTTGTTGATCTTAGTCAACTCTTGCGAGTATTGTTTAAGTTCATCCGCAGCCAACTTGTGTTGTATGTGTGTCCACATACCTTGCATCAGTAGTGTCAACTGGCGGATATCTGATTCATCGTAGTTCTCTTCTTTATTCCCCACTCCTGCCACAATGACGATACGATCACCATCGAAGATTGGAACATTCATATGACGTTTCAGTTCCACATGACCTTCTGGATATCCTTTCTTAAAGGGATTGGGCGCTTGGTAATCATTTGTAATGATGGGTATTCTCTGCCTTACGGCTTCTCCCCATAGTCCTGTGGTCTCCAGAGGATAGACTAAAGGTTTGTCACCGATCTTGCACTCTTCCATTGCATCCCTAGACCATGAATGCATGGTGAGGACGGTTTCGTTCTCATCCATAAATGAAAGATATCCTAACTTGCTCTGGGTAAGCCTGACCGCCTCTTCACGGGTAAAGTCCGTGATTTCCTGCAGTGATGCATCTGTCATCTGATTAAGTTGCAGCAGTGCTTCCAGACGAGACTCATCGAGAAGCAACGTTTCTTCTGCCCGATTGCGCTCGGCAATGTCTTCAATAATACCAATACCACCAAGAAGAGAACCATCTTCTGATATATAAGGGCTGTAATCAGCTTTAATTTGTGTAAGTTTACCGCTGATGACAGAACGGTACTCACCTTCATAATGCACAGACTTCCCGGAAAGGGCTGCCTTAACAGCATCCCCCATATTTTCATCTTTAATAGAGGCAATAACATTAAAACCGATGACTTCCTCTTTGGTCGCTCCAATGATATCAAGAAAATTTTCATTGCAATGGGTAAAGATCCCGTTTTTATCAAAATAAAATATCCCTAATGCCGAATCTTCAGATATGAGACAATATTTATTCCCAGAGCAACTCTCCATGCCATAATCGGTCTTTTTAATTGCGATTCCCTCCTCTCCAATGTAGAAAGTTAATCCCTAATTGCTTATGTGAATTTCGAACTATGTAGAAATCCCAATACTATTCTAACTATTTAATCCAGAATTTACTTAAAATTTAGTATCTATTTTTTATATTTGAAACACAAAAATCTTGTATTGTGTACTTCAATAAACTATAGATTTGCCTGAGTCGTTTTGCGATTATGCTACAGCTTTGCCATTGTATTCATAATACTCTGTGTGGTGTTCCTATTCCAATTCCAACCAACCTCGTTTCAAGGGGCATTCCACCAGTGCTTTTTATATCATGTCTCTTTAAGTCAAACTGTATTTTTTCCATGCCCAGTCCATATTTACCCATATATTCTAAAACTAAATTTTCGACAAGGTAACGCGCATGATCCAATGCTGCCTCATATTCATCAAATACTTCCCTTTCAACCTCTGAGAAAACAACGTACTGGCCGCTTCCAGGATCAAAAGATCTGACAAGTACCTCAACTCTATGAATTACATTACCCATAAGTGCACCAACCGCATTACCCACATCATAATGATCGGGAATTATGATCTCTGCGTCAAGCAAATTGTTCAGCTCATTCAGATATGCTTTAACAGGTGCTCCAATTAAAACAACTGGAACCTTTATTTTGAATGCTATTAAATCTGATTTGTTCAGTATTTTTTTCATATCTGATTTTTTCACATCATCTGCAAAAAAAGATACCAGACTTAAAGACAGATTCGTTGCAACCTCTTCTTTTACATGTGAACAAAAACTGTCTTTGTCCATACCTACGTACTCACCAAGTAGTTCAGCACCCATACGTGATGCTTTTGAATCCCATCTGGTATAATCCCCCAGCACATGCAGGGCATCTGTAGGTGTAAAACCAATCTGATGGACATATCTTTTCTTGACCAGTGATCCAAGCATACTGGAGAACATCAAAGTATGTTCACCCAGTTTGATCGAAATATCGGATAGCGAGAGAGGTTCATCGCCCAGTACATCGAGAACCTCCTTCTCATTAGAACTTAGTGCAACATTGTTCATACCATAGAGGTCCAAACCACTTCTGACAAAGAAAGTGGTTGGCTGTATGATATCATTCATGTGACGTACATTCGTTTTATCCATTTCAGCTAGTTTGTCTATCAGCTCAGGATGATCAAATGCTGCAAGGCATAGAGGTATGACCCTGTTCGGCCCCATGAATACCCTACTCTGGACCCACACATGGCTATCACCGCCAAGAGCAGAGGTGTGCATCTTTATGGCCTTCACCATGGTACTCCAGCCACCAACCTTAGCACCACTTTCACTTATCCCAGGAATTCCATTGGATATCATTGACACATCAGTGCTTGTGCCCCCCACATCCATAGTAAGACAGGTTTTGACACCAGCAAGATGAGAAGCACCGACAAGACTAGCGGCAGGACCCGAAAAGATAGATTCGACAGGTTTTTTGAGAGCATCCTCTATCCTGACAAGGGAACCATCACATTTCATCATCATCAGATCTGCATCAATTCCCTTTTTTTTCATTACCGAAAGGATGGATCGTATGAATTGATCAGTAACAGGAATAAGCTGTGCATTTAGCAATGCTGTGACAGCCCTTTCATAAGCACCCAGGCTCATTGAAAGTTCATGCCCGCATACAACGGGTTTATCGGACAGATCCCCAATAAGATCTTTAACTATTATTTCATGTTCGGGATTCCTGACTCCAAAATAAGATGAAACTGCAAAAGCGGAGACTTTGTCTTTATTCTCCATAACAAAATCTTCAACCAATCCAAGATCATCAAGATCTTCGATTACATTGCCATCCGCATCATGGCCACCTTTAATGGAAAGGACATGGTCAGTTGAAAGGGCTCCAGTGATCGAGTGGCCTATAAGGATAAGGCCGGCAGGATGACCTTTTCCTTCAAGTGTCGTATTGGTCGCAAGAGTGGTTGAAACGGAAACAAATTCTATATCTTTCAGATAACTCTCATCCAGACCTTCAATAGAATTCTTAATTCCCTTTATAAGATCGGAGTGTGTTGTCAATGATTTGTTGGAATCTATCACAGTTCCATCTAAAATATCCATGATTATCGAATCAGTATAAGTTCCCCCCGTATCAATACCAAGACCGAAGTTCATATCGCAACCACCTCACTAAAATTTGTATTTACAGGAACAACGGAAATATAACAAACCCATTTCGCTTCAGTTTGTCTCATTAAAAAGTAGTAGGGTGTAGATCACCCTATTATCTCTTTCTGATACTGTGGACCAAGTTCCTTGACCTTGTCAACCATGGCCTTGACACCTGACAGTGGACCTCCTGGTGGGATCTCACAACCGGTGGACATGACGTACTTAGACTGCATGCCATTTTCTTTCAGGGTTTCAAGGACGCCCTTTAGCAGGTCATCGGTATCATTTTCGATACTCTGTATGCCTTCTGGGGAGTTGTCTATGAACTTGATCGGATCTACCTCTCCCATCATACAGCAGGTATCTCCGTACTTTGGAATGAGATCTGCATAGTTCTGTGAACCCTTGTCCTTTGATTTCTCATAGTATGCATAGCTGAACAGACCAGTTCCAAACTTCTTGATCTGTGTATCATAATGGACCGCATCGGCACAACTATGGATCATATATGGTTGGTCATACTTCTTGAAGATCGGAAGGTGCTGGTCAAAGATGAATTTTCCATCAAACTTCCAGTAATCCTCTTCACTCATGATGACATTGTTTGACCAAAGGTTGTCAATACACAGGGCATCACAGGCATCTTCTTCGAAGAAGACCTCTGAGACCTGGCAGATGTAGTCAGTACATTTCTGGACTCCTTCAAGAACGGCATCCGGGTTGGTCTTCATGTCCATCAGGACACGGTCTGCACCCATAAGCTGGGTAAGTGTCAGAAGTGGACCTTCGTGGAAACCAACGAATGGAGTGCCGAGTTCTTTATTCAGCTTATCCTTTGCAAGCTTTGAGGCCTTGATAAGTTCATAGGCACGGGTGCCTTCCTTGACCTCAGGAACCTCAAGTTTGTCATAGTCCTCAAGGTGACCTTCTGATGATGGTGTGTCGTCTTCAGGGTACTTTATGGTACATCCAAAGTCAGCTGAAGTAGCTGAAAGGTCGATCAGACCAACGAACATGTCAAGGTCCAGATACTTTGCACCAAGGAATGCACTCTCAGCAAATTTGGCAGGGTCTGTTGCATATTCCTTGTAACTTGCATTTGCGAATTTCCTGAGAACACCACAGGCAAGTGGATATACTGGAAGACGGTCAACTTTCTTGTCAGCCATAGCTGAAACGGTCCTTTCAGCGTGGCTCATCTCTTCCTTTGTCTTGACACCAACACTCTCGAACTCCTCTATGATCTGTTTGGCAGTCTCAAGACCGATATCTGTCTTGCTCTTGACCTTCTTCTTTGAAAGGATGTCCCTATACTTTACCTTGGCAAGGTTGATCTTCGCAGCACTCCATCGATCCTCTGAAGGTGAAAGTTCACTTACAGCATCCTTTACCCAATGTGAAGCATGCATTGCATCAGGTGCGGTTTTATCTGCTCCGATCTGTTCCGCAAACTCTTCTGAAATAGGTGCTCCTCCCACCATTACGATCATGGAGTCTCTGAGACCTTCTTCCTGAAGCATCTCGATGACCTTCTCCATTCCAACCATTGTGGTGGTCATAAGTGCGCTCATTGAGATAACATCTGCATGGTGCTCTTTTGCAGTCTCAACAAATTTTTCAAGAGGAACGTCATGTCCGAGGTCGATAAGGTTTAATCCTCCTGCAGTCATCATTGTCTTGACCAGGTTCTTACCGATATCATGGACATCACCCTGTACTGTACCGATCACAACAGTTGAAGGTTCAGCTGCTCCTTCGACCTTCTTCATGTGGGGGGAAAGAACATCCATTCCACCATACATTGCATTTGAAGCGATCAACAGATGTGGAACAAAGGCTGTTCCTTTCTCGTAATTGTCGCTGACTATTTCCATTCCTTTAGCTAATCCGTTAACGATAGCCTCATATGGATCGATACCTTTCTCTAATGCTTTGTTTGACAGTTCTACTGCCAAATCCTTGTTTCCTGCGACTACAGCATCAGCTAACTCTTTTAGCATTTGTTCTTTTGACATTGATAATTACCCCCACATTGTTGAAATCCAATGTGATAATCCCATATTAGGTTTGAAGGAATTTCTATAAGTACTTGACGCGTAACTATATTGTATTACAATACATCTATATTTGACATACCACGTTAAATTTCAATAATGACTTTTCACAGGGGTGTCTATATCGATGATGATCTTGTCCCCTTCCATTTTTCCACATACTTTATGGGTGAAGCCGCATATTTTTGAATGTACAGTTACTTCAGTAATTTTTCCCTTCCCCATTATACAATTCTATTCCATTCAATCCTATATCTTGTTTTAATTCTTTTTCCTAAGAGTTACCCTGAACAGTTTTCTTGGAATTGGCCCCTCTTCAAATTCCTCTATATCAATGACATCATACCCTTCTGAAAGGTGCTCCACCTTTTCTCTGCTCAAGAAATGAACAATAAATCCACCCTCTATCTGCCACATGTCTTCCCCCCTATGGATTCCTGTTCTATATTGAGGGTCACCTGTGTGCCTTGTGGTGTATACGCTCAACCCGCCCGGTTTAAGGACTCTCCTTATCTCTCTCGCAATATCTTCGAGCTCAGATGTTGTCAGTGCCATGCAGTAGAGCATATGAGAATAGCATGCATCGAAGGTTTCATCTTCAAATGGCAGAGGGGTTCTCACATCATGCTGCAAAGCTGTTAGGTATTCAGACAACCCATTCTCCTGGGCTTTCTGCTTTATAGATTCAATTCCTTCCTTGGAATAATCAAGAGAATAGACTTCAAAGCCATTTCTTGCAAAAAACAGAGAATCCCTTCCCTGACCAGCACCAAGTTCAAGGACCTTTGTTTTTCCTTTTTCCTTAAAGAGTTCAGCTGCTTTCATAGCAGGTTCACTGCTTTTTTCACCGAACTTCGATTTGTTATTTGAAAATACATTTTCCCAGTGACACTGCTGTTCCCCCAGGATCTCTTTATCCATCCCTGGATTTTCCTGCATAATAATACCACTCCCCTCCCAGAATCTTTTTGATGATCAATTTTAAAATTGACATCCATAATATATTAGATACAGCCCTTAATTGTTTACCACACAAAACTAATTTATGAATTATATATAGATCGAAATTGAGGCTCTGTAGAAATCATCTAAATAAATGATTTCTAAAATAAAATTAGAATATAGTTAACCACAGATACACTCACTTGCTGTGCAGTTGAGTTCCTGCTAAACAAAAGGTTTAGAATCACTCAACTCTGAAGGATTGAATGTATCTGTGTTCATATGTAGTTTATTAAAGAAAATAGGAATTCTACATAGCCAAACTTTCATATATTCTTATTTAATGTTCAAATTTTGTTGTATAATTTCTATTTTAGATTGCATTCGCATAAATTATAAAGTTAACACTGATTGCATCAGACCCTTTAATCTAATTAAAGACATTGATCCAATCATGCTCTTTAATAATATTTACTTCTATGACATATTACCCCGAGTTATGTTATATAGATTAAATTACACAATATGCACTGATGAAGAAGAGTCCTGATCAGTTGTCAAAACGCTGGTCAACGAGCCTCTATTCAAGATCATCTATTAAAAGTTCGTTTTGATTGCAAGTCACCATAACGGAGGAAATAAAATGTATGGAATTGCATTGGATCTGGGAACAAGTGGGTTTAGAGCACAACTTATAGACCTTGATACAAAAAAAGGCATAAAAAGCGTAATGACAATGAGACATCCTTTGCCCGGTGGGAATGTTGCAGACCATCTTGATTTTGCAATTAAAGTAGGCGAAGATGTCGCAAACAAGATAATTATCGACACGGTCAAGAAAATAATCGACACTTTCAATGTTGACCTATCTAAGATTGAAAAAATAGTGGTATGTGGCAATCCAATACAACTCTCCCTGTTCCAGAACACGGAAATAAGGGATCTGGCTTATGCCGGCGAGAACATGCAAAAGAAACTGGGTGTCGAGAACGTAAAAAGGGATGCAAGGATCTTTCCGGCAAGGGAGCTTTTTGGTGAAGATCTCAAGATGCAAAGTTGCAGGATCATTGTGCCTCCTGCCATAAGGCATGAGATCGGGGCAGATGCACTTGCAATGATGGTCGAGACCGATTTCCTGAACCAAAAAAGTGTGTCCATTGTAACTGATTATGGTACTAATGCGGAAATGGCTCTCAAGGTCGGTGACAGGATAATTACAGGAAGTGCGGCTGCAGGACCTGCCATCGAAGGACAGGGAATTCGTTGTGGTATGCTTGCAAGTCCGGGTGCCATATGTGATGTGAACCCTGAAGATGATCACTGGAGGGTTTCAATTCTTGATGATGATATGGAAGCACAGGCCGGATACCTCATAGACCCGGTAACAGGTGAGATTAAAGAAGAATCGCAAATCTCTGCCAGAGGAATCACCGGTACCGGCGTTATAGCTGCAATATCTATTGCAATCGAGACAGGCCTGATGAAAAACCCTCCAAAGCTTCCAAACGGCAAATTGTTCCTTGGAAAAGGAATAGAACTTAGTGAGCAGGACATAAAGGAAGCAGGGAAAGCTATCGGTGCTATAAGGGCTGCTCATCTGACATTGCTCATCGAAGGTGGTGTGAAATATGAGGACCTTGAAAATGTGTATATGTCCGGTGCTTCAGGGGCATATGTAGACTACGATAAAGCAAGGAAGGTCGGTTCGTGTCCAAACTTTTCAAAGAAGATCGTGCAATTTGGAAACACGTCTCTGGCACTTGCAAAAGACATCGTTCTGGATGAATCTAAGCTTGATGAAGTTGTCAGGCTTGCCCATACCATTAAGACCGATCATTTGATGATGGCGACCAGTGAGACATTCAAGAACATATACACGTGTGAGCTTGCATACTGGACTGAAGGTATGTCTATGGAAATGTATGACCAGTTCTTCGAGATATATAAAATTCCCAAACTTCCAATGATGTTAAAAAACCCAATAGTTGAGAAACGTGTTAAGAGGGATATCGATGAGGTTGGAAAGGAATGCATAGAAATATTGATGGATCCTGGCATCAAGATTGAAGAAGCTGCTGTAGGATGTATCGCCTGTCATAGATGCGAACAGGAATGTCCTGAAAACGCAATAATGAACGTTGAAAGAGATGGAAGCTTCCTTGTCATTTACAGCACCCAACTATGTCTTGGGACAAGTTGCACAAGGTGTGTAAAAGCCTGTCCGGTAAAAGCGATCAATTATGAGGAAATTATGATACCGGTTTGCTGATCCTCCATATCGTGACAATTTCAATAAAGTGTATCCTAAAGATCCGGGTACAAAAAGGAGCTGTACACATAGCTCCATAATTTATTTAGTTACTTTTTATTTGGCAAGAAGGCCACGTTTATACGTTAACAGATCCAATAGGTGATATGGGGAGTTCTATGAGAACAATTCTTTTATGTGGTTTGCAGGGAAGTGGGAAAACTACCTTAATAGGCAAGATCGGAACATATCTTGGTGAAAGGAACAGGAAACTGGCAATAATCGTGACCGGTAAAGGCAATGCAAGGCTTGATGAGAAATCACTCCCTTTTGAGGGAATATCTATACAAGAGTTATCTGTTGACTGTGTCCCCTGCAGTTTGCGTTTTGCTGTCGAAAAGACCTTAAAGGATATGGCTGACAAATCTATCCCTGAGTTTGTGTTCATAGAGCTTGAAGGTCCTACTTTTCCAGTTCAGATTAAAGAAAGCCTTGAACACATGCCTTTTGAGGACCTGTCCTTCCTGCTTGTATACCTTATAGATGCAGGCACTTTTAGTAGTGAAATTGAAAAATTGCCAAAATTCATCATTACACAGATCAAGGAATCAGAAATTATAGGAATAAACAAGATCGATTCTACAGATGAGGATAAGGTATTTTCAATAAGGAATGCCCTTGAATCCATCAATCCGGGTGTGAGAATATTTGAATTTTCAGCTAGAGATAACGATGAAGGGTTTAGAAAGTTCGTCGAAACGCTAGCAGGCAATTAATTAATGACTTTGTCGAGATCTTCTGAATTAAGGATTTATTATTTTTAAAAAAAACCACAGATACACTCACCTGCTGCGCAGTTGAGTGCCTGCTAATCGAAACATTACGAAAGATTATCAGGTAACACAGATACTAATAATCCTTGGTTATAAGTATTTCATTAAATTCTAGAGGATTTTTACATAGGCAAGATCAAGTTTTTAATACTTTTATGTCATCCCATTAATCCCATGCTCATAAATGCGAAAATCTCTTCAGCTCTAATGATTGAAGGACTTTTCCGTCACCTATCTCTCTGTTGCAGCGTTTTTTACTACTGTGTCGATAAGGTCTTCCACTCTGTTCTCTGAGACAACTATCTCTATCTTTATTTTTTGGGGTGAGGTCAACATAGCATTCCCTTCCTCTCCACTGATGGACAATTCCTTTCTGTTTTCCACGACCTTTGACATCTGTTATGGTCATACTTTCAGATGCTGTTTATGTAGCAGAAGTTGTTGGACTGATCTATGGAGGAGTCAACCAGTTCATTATCCAGGCAGTGGGCATGATATTAAGCATCATATCGGCATTTGGAATCTCTTTCATAGTCTTCGAGATAATTGATCTAACAATTGGAATTCGCGTGCCTGAAGAGGATAGATCAAAGGTCTGGAGTTGTTGAAAAAAACTATTTTTTACTAATTTTGCATTCATAATCGTTATTCCCTTCGACAAAATTAATTTACTGATGATTTTATTGATTCCATCCATAAAAATAATATACCATCAATTGGTATGATTTAATTAAGGACTTTAATTTAATCAAACGTTTTGATATTATCACAGTTAACTTCTATTTATTTTAGGGATTTTATCCGTAGAAATATGTGAACTTAAAGGGCATTTTAATCTCAGAGGAAGTAATTGCAGAACCAGAGGAAGTAACAGAGAATGGCTATAATGAATATAACAGCATGCAGGATATTCGAGGATGAAGTCGTTAATGTGATTGAGAACGATCAAAATATTGACGGAGTAATTGTGGTTGAGAATAGTGATTGTTGTGGTATTGTGCAGAAGCTGGAAGATGCTGGTTGTTCTCATAAAGTGCTGCCTCTTGAAAAGATACCGTTTAAATCCGGGAGAGAGGATCCTAATAGGTTTTCTGTAATTGTTAATATGCTTGAGCTCTCTTTTCATGGAGCACCCAAAACCCTCAAAGAGGAAGTTTATACAAATGTAAAGAATATGGCAAATTACTCAGATGGCATATTACTTTTCTATGGTCTATGTGGAAATATATTCCGCAAGCTTGAAGACGATTTTGAATCCTTATCATGCCCTGTATACATGCTGAAAGAAGACAGTGGGGAAATTGTAGATGATTGCATAGGCGCAATTCTTGGAGGCAGGGATACATATTATAATCTTCTCACCAGTTTTAATGGAAGACGCACACTTCTTATGACTCCAATGTGGATACTTAACTGGAGAGAAATGTTCAGGTATGGTGGATTTACCACAGATCCGGATGACATTGAGACTACAAAATTTGTCTTGGATAGCCTTGGATACAAGACTATTGGAAAAGTAAACACCGGTCTATCATATATGAAAGATTTCGAGAATAAAGTTGATGAGTTTGCAAAGACTTTTGGTTTTGACGTCATTGAAATTGACGGTAATCAGGAACTGATCGAAAAATGTTATAGGCAATTTAAAAATGAAATGTTAACACATAAAGACAATATGTCTTTTGAGAATCTAACGTATATTAGTAAACAAATGGCCTAAGTGCCAGAAAAGCGACAACTGATAAAATCTACTATGTTAATATATTCTTCAATTGCATTAACGTTAATTTATTCTCCCCAACTGTAAAATAGATTCAATTTTTTATTGAGTAGTATGGTAAATGCAGCTGAATCAATTCTTGTCATGAACTTCTCTAAAGTTGTAAAAAGAAGAACTTGATCCAGATCAACTTCCTCTTTTATTGAATCCATAACTTCAACAATCTCAACAAAATCTCTATAGTCAGTCCCAAGATATTCTTTTAATAAAATGAGAACTATCAAATGATGTTGATTATAGTTTCTCTTTGAATATTTACAAGAACAAAGTAACACTCTAAAATGTCTTACGGTGTCTAAGCTTATAGCGATAAACTTAATGCACTTGTTAGTAGACAAGTAGGAATGCTCCTGTAGTTTCGGTGGGCACAAAACAAAAGGAGCACTACTTTTTAAGCTAATTCATAGTTATAAATTTAAGATAGTATTAGGATTTCTGCAAAGCCAGTTATTCAAATCGAGATATATTCTGTTACAAACCCTTCTAAAGGTGTATTTTCCGTTCAAATTGTAGTTATCAAAGACCTAATGTTCAGAAACTATGATGTGTTTTAAAAAAGGCAGGGAAAAAAATAATGGCGTTGATAATATCAAAAACACGAATGTAATCACGGTTGGAAAATGATTTGAGTTTGCCGGTTTCTGTCTCAACCGTGATTATGTATCTGCTTTTAAAAAATGTAATTAGATGCAGTAAAATGACATGCTTGTTTCTGTCAGTTTGTTTATTTGACCTTTTCACAGGGCGCATCTATATCAATGATAATCTTGTCCCCTTCTATTTTCCCACGTACTTTATGGGTAAAACCACATACTTTTGAATGTACAGTTACTTCAGTCATTTGATCTCCTCCGTATTTAGTTTCAATATTTTTGTTAATCGTAATATTTTAAGCACAATATTCATTTCTTGCCTCTACCAATGCTTTGAGGTTTTGAATCGGTGTTTGGGGGGCCAAACCACATCCTGGAGCAAGTATGTCGACACCAGCATCCAGGGATTTGAAGGCTTCTTCCTTTACCTGCTGAGGAGTTCCACTGAACATCGTCACTGAGGTAGAAACATTTCCAATTATGACCGTATTGTTCTTGTGTGCGATATCTACAGCAGTTTTCAAGTCCTGAATGCTTTCTTCAATGCTAATTCCATCAAACCCACACTCGGTCATATGGGATATTATGGGGTCGGCCTTTCCGCAGACATGCAGTACACTGAGACCATTAAGACTTCTTGCAAGTCTGGAATACCTTGGTTTTATCAGTTCCTCGAAATCAGAGGGCTGTACCAACTCTGGAGAAGCTACAGCATCCGCGATGCAGACCACATCAACCCCCTGCTGAAGATATGCATTCCCCAGTTCTATACATGCATCAGTGCAAACATCCAACAGTTGCTCGACCCTTTCACGGTCCTTTATGGTCCAAAGAAGAAATGATTTGAGGTCAGAAAGATAAACTGCAAGGTCTGTAGGTCCTTCAAATCCAGCAATTATCGGAAGTTCATCACCCACCATATCCCTGATGATATCAACGACTTTCAGCATGGAGGGGATTCTTCCCCTATCCAGTAGATCGTCGGGAACCTCGAGACCTTCGATCGAGTCTTTGAATGGGCCACTTATTATCGCAGGCGTTCTTTCCTTTGTACCCGCCTGGATCTCACAGCCCATGGCTTCTCCAAGGACTGTGCAATCAAAAGGAAACCTTATCGTTTCAAAACCAGCGATCTCATGTTGTGAGATTGCCAGAAGAGCCATTTTATTAGGATCATGATCTGCTTCAGGCCTTGCAGCACCGCACATATCCATAAGCTCCACGACCGGACTGGTGGTGAAGGAGCCTACCGGAACTTTATCAACTTGTTTTCCAGTAAATATATGCAGCAACCTATCTTTGAAGTTGGGATCTTCCATGTTTGGTACTCCTTCTACGGCATCATTTCTTCAGCACTATCTTATCTATCCTCAGAACGCTGTTTGCCGGTTTCTGTCTCAACCGTGATTATGTATCTGCTTTTAAAAAATGTAATTAGATGCAGTAAAATGACATGCTTGTTTCTGTCAGTTTGTTTATTTGACCTTTTCTGCAATTTCCTTATAAGATGCAAAAAGTTCTTTTCCCCATGAAAGTGCACTTTCTTCGAAACTAATTAACTTCTTATGGTCAAATATGCCTTCACTGTTAAAAAATGCTATCAATAGAAGATTATCTGTGACCGAAAGTGCACCCAGTTTGGCTGCATCATCTTCACAAACATACAAGTTTGAATTTTTTGATTGCATCATTATGTTGTGTTGTTCTTCATACTCCTCTTTTAGTCTTGTGTAAACTGATTTTGTAAGAATGAGGGTAAAGTTTGTTTCTTTTCTACCCAGCTCTGCATAGTTTAAGGGACAGGAAGGACAGAAATATGAATAAAATGTTAATACGTTTTTTGTTTGTTTGAGACTTTGTAGCAATTGTTTTGGTGGTTCGAACAAATGGTTAAGATCAGGGTCGTGAATAATCACTTCTCCCAAGTCTCCGATATTATCACGAGAGGCCTCTGGAACTCCGCTTAGATCTCTGCTTCTCCAGTATTCATTATTCTTATCCAGCACATCGAGTGTTTTAATTAACGGGGATATTTTTTTCAGGACAATTTGTCCGATGTAGGTTAGTTTGTAAGCATTATTTTCCTGTTCGATAAGCCCCTGCTCGAGAAGGATCTTTACCTGAGCCATTATTGCGCTGGTGTTGCCTTCAAGTGATTCTTTTATCCTGTCTATTGTAGTTGGCCCACTCATTAACATAAGAAGAATCTTTTTTCTTTTTTCTGATAAAAAAACTGTATTTAGTAATTCAGATGTCATGGCAAACTCTCTTATTTTTATCCATTTGGATTTTTGCATTTATGCACTATTATATTTTGGCAACCTTATGTGAATTGTTGTTCTTCGTCCTTCTTTGCTTTCGACCCAGATTTCTCCACCATGCATATCGATTATATTTTTGCACAAATAAAACGTTGATTTCAGGTCATTGTTTGCTTTTTCAAAATATTTTGAGAACAACTTCAAGTCACCTTCCAGCTCTTTACGGTGAATGGTCTTTCACATATCTTCGAATAACACTTTAAATTGCTTAACATCAAAGTCGGTATACTCTGTTTTTTTGTTTCCCACTTAATAAAAGTTGTATGGGTCAATAAAAATTATTGTACAAACATTCTGGCTTTTCAGAAGCGGGAACTTATCGCCTGCCAGAGTGTTTCCATCTCTTCAATTGGTGTGTTAAGCGGAATCTCACACCCTGTCGACAGGATGAAACCTTTTTCTGGAGCTGCGTCCATACAGCTTTTCACTTCGTGCTCAATATCAGCAAAAGACCCGTCACCGAACACGTTGGGATTGATGTTCCCCATCAGACAGACATCATGTCTTTCAAAGTCCTTAAAACAATATCTTGGGCCACATCCTATCTTTTTGTGGATCTTCACGCATTCAACCTCATATTGTTCCCCAAGCGCTTTAACATCCCCAAAGGCAAAGTTAAGGACATCGGGTTTCAGGGCCAATTCCATTTCATGGAAGGCATGTTCTGCGCAATTGTGAGAGATCACATATCCGCCATTTGCCTGGATGTGTTCATAGAGTTCCTTTGTGTACTTCAGGATGAAATCTTCAGCCATGTCGGGGCTAAAAAGATCTGCTGTGTTCTCCCCGTTCTCAACGAAGATACCGTCCGCTCCCTCCTCGAGCATGCGGTCTGCATATAAGATACAGCTTTGAGTGAGCCTTTCAAGAAGGGAATGTACACTTTCTTTTTCCGTGAGCATCTCAATGCATAGATTGCTCGCCTCAAGGATCTGGGCAGCAAGCATCAGGGGAGAAAGCATGCTCCCGGTTATGAAAACCTCATCTTTGAGCTCTTTTTTGAGCATGCCGATGGACCTGGCAACAGTATCCACTCTTTCTGACCTCTCAATATCCCGGGGTCTATCTTATCATATTGCCTGGCAGAGCTAAGGGGATGCTCAGCTATCGTAGGGTACCGGTCCTCCTTGATGTTCAGTCTGGTTCCAAGGGCTTCCGCCTCTACAAGCAGACATCCCCAGGGAGACATCACATTATCGTGATGGTACATCTCTCTTGCAAGTATCTGTGCCCTGGCGATCCCCTTTGCAGAATAGTAGACATCACTCATGCTGGCCCCCATACGTTCCAGAACCGCATTCCCTGCCCCGAACCAAAGATACCCATAAGGCATCCTGTCTACATCTTTCATCTCAATAGCATTAACAAATCTCTCTTTTGACGTCATTTCTTCTGCCAATGGACCACCCTCTCAGATTCTTGTTATTTATTAAATCGTTTCAAGATCATTAGAATTCTATACAAACATTACCTACATTTTCGACCAAAGACTTTGACAGAAACCCGGCTTCCAGACAGCATACATGAAGGACAGCACATGGGACAAGACAGGTAACGCTGCATTTTGCTTCCTGAGCTTTTTGCATGACATAGTTGTCCTTTATATCAAAACAGATCCATCATCGGAACTTCCATATGTGACATCTTCTTGACCTTTTCACAGGGCGTATCTATATCGATGATGATCTTGTCCCCTTCTATTTTCCCACGTACTTTATGGGTAAAACCACATACTTTTGAATGTACAGTTACTTCAGTCATTTGCTTTCCTCCTTATAAATAGAGCTTATAGAATTCCATTAAAAGCTGAAATTACTAATATCTACAAATTGTTTAGAATTGCATTGCCCCTCTATTTTTTTTAAATCTATGCTCTCTTTTGTAAAATTCCCTTGGATTGAATTTTCAACAATTTCTATTAACATATTCTTTGGAACTTTTGTAACTGCAGACAGGAATTTAAGTTTAGATTGGGTGTTTCCTTTTTTTCAAAAATCTCAATCTGCGGGGAACCTTTAGAAGATGTCAGGCTTGCTTTCATCATTTTATCCGGATATTCCATAGAGATCTTTACATGTCCTATAAAATCGGGATTTAAGTTTAGAACTCTGTTCTTTATATCTTCAAGGATATTTTTGATATTGTTGCAGCGATGTCTGAGCCCAGATTCTGCGATAAAACTGTGTACTCAGCTGAGTACGTAGAGACCTCTGACATTTCAATCGAGTTTATTTTCTCAAAGATGTGACACTCTCTGCTATCTCCTGCAAGAAGATATCTCAATTTTTGAAATTGTTGATCGTTGTTCTTGGCCGAAAATTCATGAATTATAGCTTCAGGATTGATCTGCTTGAGAAAAGCTTTAACATCTTTAATCTGGTCTTTGTTAGCCATATCTATTTTGTTTATACCTAAGATTTCAGCATCCTCTAGCTGAGTCATAATAAATTTTGGTATCTGTTCAATTTCGGTGTTAAATCGATTTGCATCTACAAGGTTCACGATTGGAGCAAAAGACATATCCGGAACATCCATAAGTGCAAGATCTTCTTTTATCTGTCTTGGAAATGCAATTCCTGTGGGTTCTATGATTACAACATCCGGCTTAAATTCCGTAGCTAGGGTTCTTAACGTGTATTCCATGTCGATTTTAAGAGTACAGCAGATGCAACCGTTTGTCAGTTCTTTTGTCTCAATCCCTGAATTGGACAGGGTATCCCCATCAACTCCGATTTCACCTATCTCGTTGACGATTATCGCAATTCTGTGTCCACTTTCCCTCAGATGCTTTCCAAGGTTTAGTAGTGTGGTTGTTTTTCCGCTTCCAAGAAAACCACCTATAATTATCACTTTCATAAAGCTCACCTACACATTTAATTCATTTTTCAGTTATTACTCGTTTTTTCACAATTTTATAGGACTAAAATCCTTTTGGGCATAGTACTCGTCTCTTGCTCGAACAAGTGCTTTTACGTTCTCAAAAGGAGTTCTGGGAGCAATTCCACACCCTGGAGCAAGCACATCAACTCCATCTGTCAGACATTTTTTTGCTTCCTCTTTCACTTGATCATAAGTTCCATTCAACATTGTCACAGAGGTCGAGACATTTCCAATAAGGCTTGATTTATTTCCAATAATTTCTTTTGCAGCCTTTAGGTCTTTGACCTTTTCTTCGACACTTATGCCCTCAAACCCGCATTCTGCCAGAGATTTTAAAATTGGGTTGGCATTGCCACACATATGCATAATTTTGATACCTTTTACATTTCTACAAAATCTCTGGTACTCCGGTTTTAAGAAAGATTCAAACATTTCTGGATTTAGTAAATCAGGACCTCCAACACCATCTGACACGCAGATAACATCAGCTCCATATTCTAGTAGGGTATTCGCATACTCAATGCATGCATCTGTGGCAATGCTCAAAAATTGCGTGATATAATCAGGTTTTTGTATGAACCATGTCAGGTAGTTATCCACACCTGCAAGATGAGAGAAAAGGGTTGCAGGTCCTTCCATTCCTGCTATAATAGGTACATTTTCACCCACTTTTTCCTTCAATAAATCGGTGGCTCTTAAAACAGCAGGAATTCTTGCTTTTTCAACAAGATTTTTTGGAACTTGTAGATTTTCGGGACCTTCTGCAAAGGGATGAGATATTACAGAGGGTTGGATATCTTTTGTACCCATGTTAACCTTACAGCCCATTGCTTCAGCAAGAACTGTTACGCAGTATGGATATCTTACAGCTTCCAATCTTGTGAGGTCGTGACCTGCTAAGGCTAATGCTGCCATCTTCTCAGGATCACTGTGTGCTTCTGGCCATGAGGCACCTGTTGCATCCATAAGTTCAACAATGCCTGTTTGAGTTACGGAGACTACTGGAACTTTGTCGACAGGTTTGCCTTTTAAGGCATTCACCAATCTTTCTTTAAAGTTTAAATCGCTCATGATCAATCCTCCTCTTTAAAAAATATCTCTGATTTACTACCTTACTTGATCGATATCATTGCACTAATTATGATAATATGAATTTTACATTCCTTTACAGATCATAAAATATACAAAAAAAGAAAAAGTGTATTTACAACATGCATCTGCATCATCAAAAATCTGTATTGGTTTGTAATTTCCCATAACACAATACCTTCTACGGCATCATTTCTTCAGCACTATCTTATCTATCCTCAGAACGCTGTTTGCGGTTTCGGTTGCAGAGATGATCGCCAGCTTCTTGATGGTAGCCGAATCATAGACAAGAGGGACATTCTCTGTGATCTTTCTGGACCTATCAACCCTTGCAGCCAGACCCTTATTATAGAAATGTGACATTCTTGTCATTGAATCTATAACATTCATTCCCATGTTCTTTGCCAGTATCCTGGGAATCTCCTCAAGTGCATTGGCATACTCGATAACAGCAAGCTGTTCTTTTCCTCCTATTGTGGAAGCATAGTTCCTCAACATCTGTGAGAGCTCAAACTCTATTCCGCCCCCGCCGGTAACTACCATCTTGTTCTTGAGGATGAATGCTGCAGTGTTCAATGCATCGTCTGCAGCCTCTTCAACCTTCTCAAGGGCATATTTGACGGGTTCCCATATCAAGATCGTCGAGAACTTCTGATCATTAGCGCTTATGAAAGCAAAATCCTCTCCGCATCTCTTTTTAACTTCAACTTTATCTGCCCTTCCAAGATGCTGTTCATCCAGATCATCCCTTATGGACATGATCTCTGCACCGGTTGCCATCGAAATGCTCTTGAGATCTTTCATTTTAAGTTTCTTGAACATCAATATGTTGTTCTTCACAAGACATTCTTCGATATGAGAGTCCACATCCCCCTCGCAGAAAACAACATTAGCTCCAGTATTGATGATCTTCTCAGCAAAGCTTCCAAGTATCCTCTTGCGTTCTTCTTCGAACAGATAAGCGGTCTCAATGCTGTCCATACTGATGTTATGACTGGAATTTATAAATGCACTCTTGAGTTTTATATCATAATTCAGGATAAGAATCCTGGGTTCGATTAATGATTGTGGCATATCAAACCTTGCAGGAGTCTCATCAAGAATGACACCATTGAGGTGAACGATCTCAGGACCTCCAACTTTTTTCATGATCTTCACATTTTCATCAAGGTCCAGATACCCATCATCTGATAATGCTCTCAAGTGTTCGACCACATCGACAACTATAGTTGAAAGTATCTCTGCCTGATCGAACTCTATGCCCTTACTAACAGTTGCACTCAGGATCGCAGCATAGGAATCATCGTATGATCTGGCAGTTATACTGTTGAGCTCGAGAAGCTCATATGCTTTATTAAGGGCAAGCTTGTATCCTTTTATAATGGTGGTCGGATGCACACCCATTTTGATAAGCTTCACTGCATTTATGATCAGACTGGATGCCAGTATAACTGCGGTCTTCGTACCATCCCCACAAGATTTGTCCATTGATCTTGAAAGTTCTTTCAAGGAAGTAACTATTGGATGCAAAACATCCATTTGTTCAATTATGGTCTTTCCATCGTTGGTCAGATAGACATCATCGACATGATTTATGATCAGCTTATTAAGACCCATGGGACCAAAAGAAGAACTCAACAGTTCTTTTATCTCAGAAGATGCAGTTTCCAGATGATCAATAAGTTCTTTATCCTCGAGATCTCCTTCTAGTCCGATCTTTTTGCGCACACTCTGTGCAAGATGATATATATCATCCATATTGTTCTGTTGTTGCCCCACATTATTTATCATTGAACTCATCTCAATTACCTCCTTGGATTTCCAATTCCTGTTGCAAAGAGCCTGGTTTCAAGATTTGCACCGAACCCGTTTCCCATATCATGTCTGCTTAGATCATAATTAACCTTATCCATATCCAGTCCATATCCGGCCATATGTTCTACTATCAGCATTTTACTGAGTTCAAGGCCATGGTCCACCGCATCTGTATATTCATCAAAGACCTCCCTTCCAGTCTCAGAGAAAACAGCATATTGATTGCTTCCGGCACCAGCCCCTCTTACAAGAACATCAGTTCTGTGAATAACATCTCCAAGAAGCGCACCAACAGCATTTCCAACTTCATGGTGTTCAGGAACTATTATATCGGCATCTATCATGTTGTTGAGGTCGTTCAAATATGCCTTCACGGGACCTCCCACAAGAACCACCGGCTGGTTTACCTTGAAGGTCAAAGGGGACGAAAAGTCGATCATCTTCTCTATGTCCGACTTTTTGACATCATCCTGAAAGAAGGAGACTATATTCAGGGACATGTTCTTTACAACTTGCTCTTTTACATGTGAGCAAAAACTACCTTTGCCCATGCCCACGTAATCACCGAGTAGTTGAGCACCCATGTGGGATGCTTGTGAATTCCATCTGGTATCATCTCTCAGTACATGCAGGGCATCTGTAGGTGTAAAACCGATCTGATTGACATATTTTTTCTTGACCAGTGATCCAATTATACTGGAGAACATCAAAGGATGTTCGCTCAGCTTGATCGAAATATCGGATAGCGAGAGAGGTTCATCGCCCAGTACATCGAGAACTTCCTTCTCATTAGAACTTAATGCAACATTGTTCATACCATAGAGGTCCAAACCACTTCTGACAAAGAAAGTAGCCGGTTGTATGATATCATTCATGTGACGTACATTCGGTTTATCCGTTTCAGCAAGTTTGTCTATCAGCTCAGGATGATTGAATGCTGCAAGGCATAGAGGTATGACCCTGTTTGGCCCCATGAACACACTTCTCTGGACCCACACATGGCTATCACCGCCAAGAGCAGAGGTGTGCATCTTTATGGCTTTCACCATGGTTTTCCAGTTACCTACCTTGGCACCGCTTTCACTTGTTTCAGGAATTCCATTGGATATTATTGATACATCAGTGCTTGTACCTCCCACATCCATGGTAAGACATGTTTTGATGCCAGCAAGATGAGAAGCACCGACAAGACTAGCGGCAGGACCCGAAAAGATAGATTCGACAGGTTTTTTGAGAGCATCCTCTATCCTGACAAGGGAACCATCACATTTCATCATCATCAGATCTGCATCAATTCCCTTTTTTTTCATTACCGAAAGGATGGATCGTATAAATTGATCAGTTACAGGAATAAGCTGCGCATTTAGCAATGCTGTGACAGCCCTTTCATAAGCACCCAGGCTCATTGAAAGCTCATGCCCACATACAACGGGTTTATCGGACAGATCCCCGATAAGATCTTTAACTATTATTTCATGTTCGGGATTCCTGACTCCAAAATAAGATGAAACTGCAAAAGCGGAGACTTTGTCTTTATTCTCCATAACAAAATCTTCAACCAATCCAAGATCATCAAGATCTTCGATTACATTGCCATCCGCATCATGGCCACCTTTAATGGAAAGGACATGGTCAGTTGAAAGGGCTCCAGTGATCGAGTGGCCTATAAGGATAAGACCAGCAGGATGACCTTTTCCTTCAAGTGTCGTATTGGTCGCAAGAGTGGTTGAAACTGAAACAAATTCTATATCCTTCAGATAACTTTCATCCAGACCTTCAATAGAATTCTTAATTCCCTTTATAAGATTGGAGTGTGTTGTCAATGATTTGTTGGAATCTATCACAGTTCCAGCTGAGATATCCATAATAATCGAATCAGTATAAGTTCCCCCTGTGTCAATACCAAGACCAAGATACATTTCAATCATCTCCTTTATATTATCATTAAAGATTTCCCAAACATATTTTAGCTCTACAAGATCAAAGTGATATATGCGAAATTTAAACCTACGCTAGTCTATAAATAAAAAAAAGATTAGGGTTAAATTATCACCCTATTATCTCTTTCTGATACTGTGGACCAAGTTCCTTGACCTTGTCAACCATGGCCTTGACACCTGACAGTGGACCTCCTGGTGGGATCTCACAACCGGTGGACATGACGTACTTAGACTGCATGCCATTTTCTTTCAGGGTTTCAAGGACGCCCTTTAGCAGGTCATCGGTATCATTCTCGATACTCTGTATGCCTTCTGGGGAGTTGTCCATGAACTTGATCGGATCTACCTCTCCCATCATACAGCAGGTATCTCCGTACTTTGGAATGAGATCTGCATAGTTCTGTGAACCCTTGTCCTTTGATTTCTCATAGTATGCGTAGCTGAACAGACCAGTTCCAAACTTCTTGATCTGTGTATCATAATGGACCGCATCGGCACAACTATGGATCATATATGGTTGGTCATACTTCTTGAAGATCGGAAGGTGCTGGTCAAAGATGAATTTTCCATCAAACTTCCAGTAATCCTCTTCACTCATGATGACATTGTTTGACCAAAGGTTGTCAATACACAGGGCATCACAGGCATCTTCTTCGAAGAAGACCTCTGAGACCTGGCAGATGTAGTCAGTACATTTCTGGACTCCTTCAAGAACGACATCCGGGTTGGTCTTCATGTCCATCAGGACACGGTCTGCACCCATAAGTTGAGTCAGTGTCAGAAGTGGACCTTCGTGGAAACCAACGAATGGAGTACCGAGTTCCTTGTTCAGCTTCTCTTTGGCAAGCTTTGAGGCCTTGATAAGCTCATAGGCACGGGTGCCTTCCTTAACCTCAGGAACCTCAAGGTTTTCATAGTCCTCAAGGTGGCCTTCTGATGATGGTGTGTCGTCTTCAGGGTACTTGATTTTACATCCAAAGTCAGCTGAAGTAGCTGAAAGGTCGATCAGACCAACGAACATGTCAAGGTCCAGATACTTTGCACCAAGGAATGCACTCTCAGCAAACTTGGCAGGGTCTGTTGCATATTCCTTGTAACTTGCATTTGCGAATTTCCTGAGAACACCACAGGCAAGTGGATATACTGGAAGACGGTCAACTTTCTTGTCAGCCATAGCTGAAACGGTTCTTTCAGCGTGGCTCATCTCTTCCTTTGTCTTGACACCAACACTCTCGAACTCCTCCATGATCTGTTTGGCAGTCTCAAGACCGATATCTGTCTTGCTCTTGACCTTCTTCTTTGAAAGGATATCCCTATACTTTACCTTGGCAAGGTTGATCTTCGCATCACTCCATCTATCCTCAGAAGGTGAAAGTTCACTTACAGCATCCTTTACCCAATGTGAAGCATGCATTGCATCAGGTGCGGTTTTATCTGCTCCGATCTGTTCCGCAAACTCTTCAGAGATAGGTGCTCCTCCTACCATTACGATCATGGAGTCCCTGAGACCTTCTTCCTGAAGCATCTCGATGACCTTCTCCATTCCAACCATTGTGGTGGTCATCAGTGCGCTCATTGAGATAACATCTGCATGGTGCTCTTTTGCAGTCTCAACAAATTTTTCAAGAGGAACATCATGTCCGAGGTCGATAAGGTTTAATCCTCCTGCAGTCATCATTGTCTTGACCAGGTTCTTACCGATATCATGGACATCACCCTGTACTGTACCGATCACAACAGTTGAAGGTTCAGCTGCCCCTTCGACCTTCTTCATGTGGGGGGAAAGAACATCCATTCCACCATACATTGCATTTGAAGCGATCAACAGATGTGGAACAAAGGCTGTTCCTTTCTCATAATTGTCGCTGACTATTTCCATTCCTTTAGCTAATCCGTTAACGATAGCCTCATATGGATCGATACCTTCCTCTAATGCTTTGTTTGACAGTTCTACTGCCAAGTCCTTGTTTCCTGCGACTACAGCTTCCGCTAGTTGTTTAAAGAAATCTTCTGTCATAGAATGTTGCCTCCAGCATTTTTTGCTATTTATTATCGAGATAGTGACTGGACAAATGTTGTCCATATCTCAATCTTCTACATTCAATGAAAAGATCCGGAAATATATAACATAACTTGCAGTAATATATCAATCATTTTGATATTATTAGGGGGCATTAACAGCGTTAATCTCTGAAGTTCTCAGCATGGTTATGTAAAAATTAAAGGCTTTAATCAGATCAAAGGCTTTAATCGAATTAACGCTGTTAACAAAAAAGAAGTAAAAGAATGAAAAGTCAGAAAGATCTGCACCTCAAAAACAATATCTTATAAGCAAGTTAATGGTGGACTTTAACAAATAATCTATTTTCCACCTAGATTGAAATTATTTAGTTATGATTAGACAATATTCTTTTTATATATCTGAATCTGTGATCAGCTTTGAGACGTTAAGATAATGCATGAATAGATCATCTCCCCACTTCAAAGCACTTTCTTCAAAGCTCATGATTGCATGGTTGTGGTATATTCCCTTTTTATAAAAGAGTGAGATAGCCATAAATTTATCCGTCACAATACTTGATGCAAGCTCTACCTCACCCTCGCAGACAAATAGATTTCCAGTTTCCAGATTCACGAACTCTTTTGTTCCTTCTTTATATTCACTTTGAAGCCTATCAAAAACTGGCTCTGTTACGATCACAGAAACGTCAATGCCTTTTTTTGCAAGATCTATATAGACCCCTGGATATGCAGGGCTAAAATATGAAGAAACTTCCTTCACATAACTCGACTGTTTAAGGGATTCTTCCAGTTTCTTTGGCAGTTCATACATCCGGTTAAGATCGGGTTCGACCAACTCACAATTACCAATCTCTTCGATCCTATCCAGAAGATAAGAAGGAATAGCATTGAGATTATGATTTTCCCAATAATCTTTGTTGTCTGCATAGACCGATAAAGTATCCAATAAGGGCTGCATTTTTTTTACAATTACCCTGCACATATCAGACAATCTATATAGACCACTTTCATGAATAATTAGACCTTGGCTCATAAGTATCTTGATCTGGGTCATTATCGCACTTGAGGTTACATCAAGTATGTCTTTGATCTCATCAATATCCCTAGGCCCTTCTATCAGCAAAAGAAGAAGGTCTTTTCTTTTTTCCGAAAGGAAGAGAGTACCTAATAACTCAGATTTCATTTATTCCCACTCATATAATTTGATAAGATCTATCAATCGATTTTGATTTTAGACTATACATGTAATATCATTGCGTCACTTCTGAATATTTCTGTTTTTTGAAGATCCGCTTATTCTAGGAAGCCAAACATGAACTTCTGTTCCAGCACCAATTTTGCTCTCTATTTGTATACTGCCTTTATGAGCATCAACTATTTTTTTGCATATATAAAGACCTGATTCAAGTCCTTCATAACTTTGTTTTATTGAGGCACCGATCTCATAGAACCTCTGGAACATGTGAGGTATCAGTTTTTCTGGTATGCCTGGGCCACTATCTTTAACCATAATATGCAGATCATCTTCTTCTGCATCAATTTTTATGGTCAATTTCCCTTTTGGAGGAGTAAATCTAATAGCATCATCGATCAGAACTGTAAACATATCCGTAAGTTTCTCTTCATCCCCATTGATCAAAGGAAGAGAGTCAGGTATAATTTTTTCTACCAGTATATCTTTCTCTTCTACCACGAAGATGGTATCGAGGAGAGAATCTTCCAGAAGCCTGGAAATATCAACTGGCTCGAAATTGTATTCGACCTTACCAGCATCTTCCATACTTGTGTATACAATAGAATCTACTAAACGTCTTAGTCTTTGGGAATAATGTAATACATTGTCAATGGCCTTATTCTTCAGATCATCGATAATATCAAGTGTTTCACCATCGATCAGTTCACCATATTCAGTAACAGGGGTAAGGTCCTTTTTGCTTGATATGAATTCAACTTCCATTCTATCAAGGGACTTGAGCTCAACCTCTGCTTTTGATAGTTCTTTCGAATACTTCTGAAGGGCATCTTCCATTTGCTTGCGCTGGATAAGTCTCCACATTCCCTGCATAAGAAGGATCAATTGCCTCAGATCAGATTCATCGTAATCTTCTTCTTTATTTCCAACCCCGGCAACAGCAACGATCCGATTACCATCAAATATCGGAACATTCATATGGCGCGTCAGTTCCACATGACCTTGAGGATATCCTTTCTTAAGAGAGCTGGAGGCCTGGTAATCGTTAGTTATTATTGGTTTTCTCTGTTTTACCGCTTCTCCCCAGAGTCCGGTAGTCTCGATGGGGTATATGAATTGCCTGTCTTTTATAGCACATTCTTTCATTGCATCTTTTGACCATGAATGCATGATAAGAGAACCCTCATCAGGACTCATGAAAGCAAGATATCCCTGTTTGCTCTTAGTTAGCTTGACCGCTTCTTCACGGGCAAAATCTGTGATCTCCTGCAAAGGTGCACCAGCCATCTGGTTAAGTTTCAAAAGTGCTTCAAGACGGAATTCGTCAAGACGAAGAGCTTCTTCTGCTTTTTTGCGCTCTGTGATGTCAAGAATGATACCCTGATAATGGGAAATTTTGCCATCCTCATCACGCCGGATCAAAGTTCTCTCACTGACCCATCGAACATCTCCGGATCTGGTGACCAGCCTATAATCTACGGTTAAGCCCTTATCAGCCTCTTCCGATTTCTTTTGAAAAGTTGAACGAACATATTCCAGATCATCAGGATGGATAATATCAGAATAGAGGACTTGACCCGATATTAGCTCATTTGCAGTATAGCCAAATTGCAGGATGTTATCCGAAACAACCTCTACAGGCCAGTTGGGTTCATTCTTCCATAAGAATACGACAACAGGACTGCTATTTATAACAAATTCCAACTCTTTTGTTTGTTCTAAGGCTTCCTTCAAGGCTTCTTCTGCTTTCTTACGATCAGTGATGTCAAGAATGATACCCTGATAATGGGTTATCCTACCATCCTCATCACGCCGAATAAAAGTCCTATCATCAACCCACCTAACATCTCCGGATTTGGTCAGTATTCTGTATTCCTAGGTGTATTCTATGCTTCCTTCTCCAGAGTTCCTTGCTACCTCGGAAAGAACATATTCCATATCTTCCGGATGTATTATGTCAGCATAGGGAATGCGTCCTGATTCAAAATCCTCTACGCTGTAACCCAACTTTACAACATTATCTGATACGAATTCAACAGGCCAGTCTTGTTCTGCTGTGCATAGAAATACTATAACAGGACTGTTGTTAATGACTGAATCAAGTTCTGTTCTTACATCGAATTTTGCCATCGTATTTCTTTTCCCGTACCTTTTGTAGTAGAAAGATCGAACCTTCGCCAAATAATAATTTTAAGTCGCGAACTTAAACTGATTAATCAAATATCTGTATTAAAGTTGATATTACATGGTATTTAGCTATTGCTCTTAAATCGATTATTTAATCTCAGTAGTTCGCAGATTTCAGTTTAAACTCATATAAACGAAATCATGCGATATATTTATATGTGGTAAAATTACCTCCGCATGTATTTCCAATCACAAAAGAAAGCTTATATTACTCGATTTGAATTAAATCCTACTGAATGCGCCAAAAATATACTACAACCTCATATCGGCTATATTAACATTCCAATAAATGGTTCACTTATTAGTAAAAATCTATTTCATGCTGTCATAGGTATGACAACAGGAAAGAACTCAATCCATTCTCTTTCTAAATGCTATCACAAAATACCTTGTGAAATATCACTTCGATATCATCTTCAAAAAATCCATGCGAGACAACTCATAGACTCAAATAACAAAATCCTTGTGTAGCTCCCTCTTCAAATATTAATGTCTAACCAAAATATGACTTTGCTATCGATTACACCAATGATCCTTACTATGGTCAAACAGATGTTTCAAATTCGGGATATGTAATACGAAGACAAGCAAAAAAGTCAACAAACTCATTTTATTCATACATCTTACTGTACATCATTGACAAAAATAAACGGTTTACACTATCGGTTCTACCTGTAGAAAAAGGCAAAAAGCAAAATGTAACAGAGTTTTCCATACACGTGGGCATGAATAAAATCTCTGGCATATGTTCAAGTGTTCAAAGGAGTTTCCTACACATGTAGGAATAGACCAATTAGCATGTAGTTCTCTAAACTAGTAAAATCAAGTCTCTTTATTTCCGCTTTTCGAAAAATAATACGGAACTTAGGCATATCATTTCATAGAGGATAATTAAAGCACGTTATTTTTCATTTTCTAAGTTCTGCAATTGATAGCTCATATTCGGCTTTAGTTTCAGAGGGGAATATGTAGTATCTTATAATGGATCTTTTTTCATGGTAATATCTGGGTATATTTGGTATCTATTGAAACCATATTTTTGGTACAATTGGTAGATTATAATACTATACTATGTATTCGATAAGAAGTACCTACAGGCTCGATAAATTGGTTCTCGAACAGAATTCCGAAACGTTGATGCATAATTATTCCTACTGATGTAGAAATGGCAAATTTTGTTCAAGAGATTTATATGTAGAAAAAGCTAATAGATTAATGGGATAATGCAAAATAAAAGATAACTGCAGAAATGGGGACTTCAATTGACATTTAATTAGCTCTGGAAACTTTCAGGTCTCCATAAATGAACTGAAAAATAAACAATCTAAATATCTTTAATCCAAAAGGGGAGAAATATCTATGCCTGTAATGAGTATTGTAGGCTGTGAAATGTTTGAAGATGAAATTGTTTATCTGATCCAAAATGATCCAACACTTGATGAAGTGATCGTAGTTGAAAATGAGAATTCTGTTGGATTGGATCAGAAACTGAATGATATAGGATATTCCCATGCAGTACTGCCTCTTGCTAAAATAACCATTAAATCCGAAAGAAAAGACGTTGAGAGATTTTCCCTTATTGTATATTTACTTGAGATCGAACTTGATTCACAAGGAGAACGTCTAAAGGATGAAGTGTACAAAACTGTGGATCTGATGGTCAAATATTCTGACAGCATACTTGTTTTCTATGGATTATGCGGAAACGTACTCGTAAATATTGAAAAAGATTTTGAATCCTGTCCATGCCCTATCAGTATACTCAAAGATGAGGACGACAGGATCGTAGACGACTGTATCTGCGCAGCCCTTGGTGGAAGGGAAGTCTATATGCAGCCCCTGAAGGACACAAAAGGAGAGGGAATTTATTTCCTCACTCCAATGCAGGCAGCCCGCTGGAGAGATATGGTGGTGATCACGCGTCTTACTCCTGATCCCAATGATATAGAAATGGTAAAGATAGTTTTCGATTATGCGGGATACAAACATGTTGCAAAGGTCGATACTGGCCTTGCCTATGAAAAGGATTTCGAGGAAAAAGTAGACGAATTTGCCAGATTGTTTAATTTCAATGTGATAGATCTAAAAGGCAATTTGAAAATATTTGAAATTAGTTATGAAAATGCAAAAGCAGATATGTTTAAAAATATTAAACCAAATGATTAAAAATATTTATTTTTATTGTGATTTAGATAAAATCCTGACATTTATATTAATTTATTCTTGTTTTACCTTTCGCCCAAGTCAGATAAGTAGATATAGCATAAAATAAAAACATTTACACAAATGGATATTCGGTAATTAATATCTGCAATAGTACAGTAAAATTATCATGATGCCACCTGGCAGAGAGTTTGATTCTTCTGAAGTCTAATAAATGGGGAAAGGGGAATAATATGACGCAAATTGATATGGAAGAAATTATCAATAGCAGTCCGATAATTGTTTTTTTGTGGAAGGCAGAGAAAGACTGGCCTGTGGAATACGTAACAGATAATATCCTGCAATTTGGTTATATGCCAGAAGATTTCACATCAGGACGCATTCCCTATGCTGACATAATACATCCAGATGATCTGGAACGTGTTCGCGCAGAGTTTGACAAATATCTTGAAGAAAAAGTGCATAAAGGTTTTACTTTAGATTATAGAATACTGACTAAATTTAGAGATGTGAGATGGGTTAGTGAGAGAACATTGATCCAGCGTGATGAGGATGGCAAAATTTCCCATTATGAGGGAATTATTCTTGACATCACAGAACGCAAAAAGGCAGAGGAGGCATTGGAATTCAATGTGTCTCGCCTGGAAGCACTGCTGCAACTTAGCCAGATGACTGGAGCACCACTGCAGGAGATCACGGATTTTGCCCTTGAAGAAGGGATAAGACTTACCCGAAGCAAGCTGGGCTATCTTGCATTTTTGAGTGCCGACGAAAAAATTCTCATAATGCATTCCTGGTCCAGAGTCGCGATGAAAGTTTGCAAAATTAGAGATAAACCCATAGAATATCCTCTGGAAAGTACCGGTCTTTGGGGAGAAGCTGTAAGACAGAGAAAACCCATTGTAACCAATGATTATTCCACTTCCAGTCCTCTTAAGAAAGGATATCCAGAGGAACATGTGGAAATAAAAAGCCACATGAATGTCCCCATATTTGATGGTAATCGAATCGTTGCTGTTGCAGGGGTTGGAAATAAAGAAGAGGATTATGATGAATCAGATGTCCGTCAATTGACGTTGTTGATGCAGGGCATGTGGACACACATTAAACGTAAGTGGGTTGAAGATGCAGCTAAAAGGATTCATGGGCCAGCAGCATGGGTACAGCGCGGATGGCAGGAAAAGTTTGATTCTGATACTAAATGATGCAGGTTTATTCTATATATTAATCGATTTCAGGCTGTACGCAAGTTTGCGATGAATAGATAGATTTGTGTACAGGCAGCAAAAATAAACAGACTCAATTTAACATTCAGTAGAATGAGAATTCACAGTTCTATGATGGTAGAATTTTGTAAAAGAATACTGAAAATGTATAGCTACTAAAAAGAATTTAGTAGCTGGTACGGGCTATCTAACAAAAGTTTATAGTCCTACCCAAGTTTGACAGTTTTCACTCTTCCAACAAGATGATAACTTTGCATCATAGAAACTAGTACTACTTTGTTAGATCCGAATTAATTTTTGAGCAACAGATCGATAAGATAAGATGAAAAATCATTTGCATTTATTTGACTCTGTAGAAAACCTATCGAAATCAGCTACATAACACCGTATTGAACTTTAATACAATCAATCTAAATTACTGTATCATTGTTTATTTTTCGAGGATTTCTACAGGGGGTAATTTAAATGACTGTGACGGCCATAAACATTACTCTAAAATATATATATTACTAATTCGATAATAAATATTACTCTAAAGGCTATATCTAATATAGAAATATTTATTTCCGATTTAGAAATACCGAAGATTAATTTAAATTTATATGAGATACTATATTAGAAGAATAGACTAAAAATAGTCTATTTAGCGTTTAGACTAAGATATTAGACTATAATCTACGATATAGACTAAAATAAATTTTTTGCCTCAAAATCTCTAAATTTAGATCCGAACTCGAAATACTATCGTATAATAACTTATACGATACGTATAAATCTCGATACGATAGGAACCTATCTCTAAGAGATAGAAACTTATCCCTATACGATAGATAATTATCTCTAAGAGATAGGTAGATAGCGATAAGCGTTAAGGATTTTACTAGAAGCGTTAAGCGCCTAACTAAAAGCGTTAGGGATCTAACTAAAAGCGATATAACTATAGCTATAAACGCTAGCTATAAAGCTTTTTTTAGAGAATACGTAGCTAGAAGTATTTCCTCTACTTACTAGCACGTATCCTGCTTAATATCACTCATTTACATTATTCCAGTACAGATACTGCACCAGTTTCTTAGTAGCTTTAGTATCCATCCTGAATTTAGATCTATTCTTACGTATCTTTCGTTTGATTTTTGACAAAGTACCCCTATTAACACCCATCTGTTCAGCGGTTCTCTGAGGGAATTCCAGTAACTTATCGATGAGTTTCTCCCTTTCATCATCACTAAGGAATACCTGTGGTTGTCTACCTTCCAGTATCTGTTCATCTATTTTGTTCGTCTCTTTTCCAATGGGTGTGATTCCATCAGCATATATGTGCTTTCTTTCCAACACACCAGTGACACGATTGAACTTTAACTCCGGATGGTCTACATATTGAGTTATGGTCTTGCTCAAAGGTTTAAAGTATTTCACACCTTCTTTGACCTTGCCTGTATACAGATCGATAAACTTGCCATAAACTACCGTTTGTGAATCGCTGGTATAGGGTACCAGAGGCTTTACAGGTGTGTTCCCTTCCAGAGTTGTCTGGAATCCTGTATAGGCAAAATTAAATGGTTTAATCTGTTTTTTCCAGAGCTTGCCCTTGTTAAAGGTTTTGAAATAGTTCAGGATCTCAGGGGTGCTCACAGTAAACTTGGATAGTGAATAGAGCATGCCATACTTTTGTACTATCTCTTCAAGTGTTGTTTTCCCGTGATGTAAGCCAAGTATGTCATACCATATTTGTGCATGCCAGTCATCATTCTTATTGGGGAATGGATTGGCAAGGTGTCCAAGACCATGAAGTTTATATGACCTGTCTTCACCCATTCCTGCAAGTTCAATCATATCCTCATTCAGCGTGTAAAGGGAATACCTTTTACTGCTGATCCCATAAAACAATACATTATCCCATTCTTTCTTAAGCAATGGGATTTTGCTATCATAGGGACTTAAGGGCTGGAAGAGACCAATCAGTGAATCAGCGGTTTCTGGTGGTACAAAGATTGAATCTGTATCCATATAGATATGACTGTGTCCTGACTTTTTCAGATGTGTTTCAGCCATGGTTAGAAACAACCTGCTACCTGCCGTGATCATTGTTGCAATGAGTGGATTGAAATATCTACCCGGCTTTTCAAAATAATTATTTGAAGCGATGATCTCTTCAAGGCCATAAACATCGAAACTGCTCTTCTCATTATCAGGATTCAGTTCTATGAAGATCCCATAACACATGGCATTGACAAGAATTTTAATCGCACGGCTCCTGTCCTCTAACTGTTTGTATCGAGGATTTGTCTTCTCCATCTTTTTGATCCGCTCTTTAACTCTTTGGCGTTCTTCCACAAGAACCTTTATGGGATTATCCTTTACTGGATCTATATCAGTTCCAAGTATGGATGACTTTATCAATCCTTTTTGTACTCCCTTTGGCACAAATCGTACAGCTTCTCTTATCTTTAGCTCTTTACCGATCACCAGGACTGAAGCAATGACATCAGGTAGAGAATACCACATTTCAGATGTTATTGATAAATAGTTCTGAGCCACATTGAGTATCCCCTCTTTCTTGTAATCCATTCTCACTGGCAAGATATCTCCACATGGGACTATTTTCACAAGAACAACAAAATCCTTCCAGTTGTTGCTATCCTGCAGATATGAATGGTTGATGTTTGAAAGCATTTGCTCAACTTCATCAGTTACATCCTGTGTTTCAATTGAATCTGCAATGATGTATTTCCAGAGATCCATCTCAAGTGCCAGAGTTGGGTACATGCTTGTAAAGTCGAGAACTGTCGTTTCCATTGACTGTTTTCTGAGCATACATTCACATCTGCCACCATAATAGGAAGTCATGATGTTTCCAATCAGCTCAGGAGAAAATTCAGGGTTTTGCACCCTGAATGGATTTACACCAAGACTTGTCAATGCATATTTTGCCATTGAAGCAGCACTGTATATCCGCGTAGGTGGGATAGGTATGCTGTACAGCTTCAGTTCTTGCATCAATTTTAGATAGACTTCATAAGTTGCACGTACATCAGTGATCAGGTATTGGATCAAGTATTCAGTAACTTCTCCATATTCAATGTCAGCGATTTTACTGCTTTTTGTCCCTAATCTTTCACAGGCTTTTGCAAGTGAAATATGATTTGACTCGAGTAGCACTTCTGCTAACCTTTGCACATCCAGGAAATCACCTGGGTAATATTTCATTTTCTTTTTCTTTTTCTTGTTTTCCCAAGTGGAACTGAATCTAAATGTACTTGCATCTCCCATCTTACGGACAATTAACTGTGGATTTGACTTCTTTTTGGAGAGTGTGAATGTAAACCCACCTTTGGACCAATTCCTTGAGGAATTGCAAACAAAAGCAAGTCTGCTGATATCAAATGCCAGATTATAGCCGATACATCGGCTCTTGAGCTTATATACTTCGGGATAAAACACATCTTCCACGAACTCTTCTGATGTATACAACTCAATATTGTGTTTTGAGGCATAGTCTACAATACATTCTGTTTCCTTCTCGTTTAGCATAGAGGGGTCGTAGAAGAGCCCCTCCTGCTGGTAAAAATCCTCCTGATATACCTGAAAGTATCCGATTTTCAGATTCTGATAGCTATCAACCGTTGTCTCTGTATCAAATACAAAGATCCTTGGATAGACTACTGAATCTATGTTCAACGGATAGTTTCGTGCCTTCACTCCTGATCTCGAGGCAAAGGTTCTGACAGCTACATTAGTCATCCAATCCCTCATGTGCATTTTTGATCAATATATTGCCTGCCACTTTTAAGAGGGCTCCAATTGAAACCATGCTAAACCCTCCTTTATTCTTAGGTGGTGCTTTGCAGAACCTATATTCTGGTTTCAAGGCATTCTGTTCATGGGTTATTTTAGCATGACAGTTTTTGCACAGTGGTTTCGTTAAATCTGAGTTTGCCCTTCCTTCTATGTGGTGATCTTCGATCACATGAGGATCATCCTCTCCACAAATGCAACAGCAAACCTTCAGCTCTCTTTCGCGGATCTGCTTCCTAATGCTGTTCTTGTAAGTCTTTTTGTCCATTCAATCACCTCCTTAATACTTGTAGATTTCAAAGAATTCAGGTTCCACCATAGCATCGTCAATCTCATAAAGAGTCGCCAAGTCCGTTTCCAGCTTATGCTGTTTACCTTTGGCATCTACGATAACCACATCTTTAAATTCATCAAGTACCGAAGGTTCACCAGAATCCAGAGCAATATGGACATATGCAAAATACCTCCCAAGCAGGGATCTGTCTTCTGAATTGGTGATGATGATTGTTGTATAGCCTTTGTCCGATTCATAGATCTGCATCTCAGCCTGGATATTGTCAGTATCCGAGGCCACCCATCTGCCATCAGATTTTATCAGCGATTTTCCTAGATGCTTTATCGCAAACTCCTCGGTTTTGCCCAGCACCTGTGTTACTGATGAAAGTAACTCACCCTGGCGCATTGCCCTTAATATTTCAAGCGCCGATATCCTGTCTTTTTTGTCCTTATCCGATAACTCAGACCATGGAACTTCACTAATGTCAATTTTATTCATTATTCTTCCTCTTCTCTATGCCAACTCCTCATGAACTACGGAGAGAGCATAATTTTGATCAGCGACTTCGTGCGCACTTCAATCACCAATTGAGTAGAGGGGCTCAAATACAATATACAAAACTAATATTTTTAATGTCATTAGTTTTGGCATTAGTTACTTATAAATATGGCATAAGTTGATATGCTATTGACATGAAAGGGACTGAAAACTTTGAACAAGAAGTGAGAGAGTATCTGATTAAGCACAGATATGTTAAGAGACAGGATCTAAAAGACTACTTAATTGAGACACATCCAAAAAGCGAGTATAGTGGATATTCCGACAGAACTATAGATAGAAGACTGTCACAAATGCGGGAAGACAAAACTATCCGTATTTTAAAAAAAGGTACTAAAAAACAGAAATTTGGTATACCGGATTCCGGTGACCTTTTTTCTTACATAATATTGTTTGAAGAAATCAATTATAGTGAAATGTTTGATATTCTTATTGAAAAAATAATAAAAGAAGTACCCAACAGAAAAAACCTCATAGAAGAGATATATGAATATCATCAAGCAGCTCCTTTGAATCAAATAGAATTAGATTCTATTGTAGAAGCTTTTGGAAAAATATACAAGTCTCTCGATGATGAATCAATTGATATGATGTTAGATTTGTTTGTGCATTGTATTATTATAGAAAAAATAAAGCCAAGACATGGTTTTGTGCTGAAAGAGATTTTAGAAACAATATTAGAGAAGTTTTCTGAAAAGAATGAAATATATCCAGATCTACGAAAAAATATTTTGACTCTAATGGGATACTATAATCTAAAAGGACCGGTTATTAACCAGCTTAAAACAGATGCCTATAATTTAGAGAAACCCACTTCTGTCGAAAGTGATTACACGAATGATGCCTTGTCTACAGTTATTGTTGGAAATTTAAACTATTTGTTGGATCTCAAGCTTGAGTTAAAACAAGAAGGCAAAGTTGAGGCTGTTAAACTCATTAATAATGTGATGTATCATTTCCGAAAACCAATAGATAATAAAGACAATATCCAATAAGTTGAAGTGATTATATAAAAATACTTCTCTTAAATATTACCTAAGTGCAAGAAGATACTACTATTGGAGCATTAATGATGACAAAGGAAATTATTAATCTGAAAAACCAATCATCTCCCATACCAGAGAACAAAGATGATATTGGATTTGCTTCCATTTATTACCTTCCGTTTAGATTTGAAGTTGGTAAAATTTATTAGTATAATTGCTCTTTCGGGAAAAATATCATTGATATATGGATATACAATGAAGTGTCATCTGACATCTCAGATCCACAATCATTTTTTGAGGAAATTAAGCAACAAGATTCGAATATGAATCGATTAGCGTCAAAATTGCTAATTCATTTTAAGAATCCAACGATAGAAAACGAAGATTTTACTAGAATAGTTGAGTCTGTCAAAACAAATCAGAAACAATTAAAGATAGAAGAAACGCAAATGTATGCAGTAACAATTTCGGCATTAGATCGTCTTATGGTTGCCTGCAACGGCGCAAGTCCCCATATGCTTAGTGGAAGGGTGTATGAAAAAATACCATTTGTGGACTTATTTAATGATTTTTTATATTCAGAACATATTCTCATTTCTCCTGAAGGTTCTTCTTTATCCTCAGAACAAGCCGAAACAATCTTGTGTTCTGTTCCGACAAGGAGTCAGCGATTGGATCGATGGACCGGTTGGGTGCAGATGGAGAGCGAGGAAGTTATACAGGATGTACAGGAAATCCTCACTAAATATTTAGATAAGATGTTGTTATATGAATTGTTATTCGAAGCAAATTGCAAAGCAAGGGCACAGGATTGGAAATCTGCCTTTATTCAAATGACAATGGCTTTTGAAAGTGCTATTTGGTTAATTCTTGATTTCGAATTCAGAAAAAAGTATCAATAGTGAAAGATTCGCTCAGAGATGATACTGAAAAAGAGATATTCGGTGAAAAATATATTGATGGGCTTATAAACGAATTTGGAATGAAACTTGGTGTGACACTACTTACCAAAACAGTGCCATTTTTGTTTTTTAACGATGATGAGATATTAAAACCAAATGAGATAAATGATGCTATCAAGGCAATTTCTATACGAAATAAACTAGTACACTCAAAAAAGACAAAAAGCGGTGATTATTATTGGTCTGCGTATAAATATAAGGATTTAATAGAATCCTATAGTATACTAAATAAATTAACATTAAAACTTGCAGGATTAATTAGAAAGAGAATCGATGATTCTGAAAAAAATGAGGAAAATTGACCCCATGGCTAGTTTTTTTTTATTGATGAAAAATACTGCATGGGATATTATTCCATTTCCTCTGCATTCGGTATAAGTTGATGATATCCAGAATTTAATGAAAATTTATCAATTTAAACATTCTTCCCACATCTCCAACCTTCCCCTCACATGAGCATTGAGGCTAAACGGCTTGTTGCTCTTAGCATTCTGTTTCATGTAATGCAAAGTACCCTTAGAGGACCCCATCTGTCGGCTAAGTCAGAAGGATTACTCCCTCTTTCTCGCCTAAGAACTGTACATGAGACTTTCACCTCATACAGCTCAAGCATCTCTTAACCTTTACAGGCAACAGTTATTGTTTTTGGATTAGTAGCATGATGTTGTCTATGACAGTGAACATGCACGTAAGCTAAGTTTGACACAATGTAATCTTTATGATTTCCATTCTTGTGATGTAGAGGTCTTTCTTCTGCATCAGCACTAATGTCAATTGGTAGATTACAAATGTGGCATTTGCCTTTTTGATTAATCCAAACTTTCTTAAACATTCCAGATAATTTACTAGCACCTTGATTGAACTTGCGTTCAACAAAGTATTCTTTGTCAGTATAAGGGTTTTTATCCAGAGATAATTTTGTATGTCTAACTATCCTTTTGTCTGATAATAATTTAAGTTGGTTTCTTGTTGTTGAAAATACCCATTTCCTCGTTCCTTTGGTATGCCAATATTTGTCAACGATCCAAGTTCTTGATTTCATGGGGTGTCTTCTCTTAGCCCATTTCCAAAGTATGTTCCATAATTTGTAATCTATTAAGTGGAATGTTTCTTTGGAAACCACTCCTTGATGGTAATTTGACCATCCAGTAATGATTGGGTTAAGGGTGTCTATTAAAACTTCTTGTGTCCAAGATTTTCCATCTTTGATAGTATTACTGATTTTCTCAGTTACTTTCTGAATGTTTTTCTTAGACGGTTTTATAAGAAGTTTCCCTTTGTATTTTCTAAAATTCCAGCCTAAAAAGTCAAAACCATTATCAATATGAGTAATTAAAGTCTTTTCATCAGACAGTTCCAGACCTTTATTTGTTAGGAAATTTTTCAATCAATCCTTTAACTTCTTCTGCTATTTCCTTTGTATTTGCAGTAACAATGAAATCATCCGCATATCTCACAAAATTTACTTTGTGTTTATTGCTTTGATGTGCTGTCATTCTTCCACTTTTACCTCGATGGTATTTATCAACCAATAAACTTTCAATTCCATCTAAGGTCATGTTAGCCAATATTGGTGATATAATACCTCCTTGTGGTGTTCCTGCTTTTGTTGGAAATAGAGAATTTTTATAAATGAATCCTGCTTTAAGGAATTGTTTAAGAATTGATTTATCCATTAGGATGTTGTCAAGTAACCATTGATGACTAATGTTGTCAAAACAACCTTTAATGTCTCCTTCCAGTATCCATTGAGCAGAATTATTTCGACATGTGCATCCGAAGATTTGTCCACATGCATCATGAGTACTTCTGGATTTTCTAAATCCAAAAGAACGTATGTCTGCTGTTTCTTCTGCAATTGGGTTTAATGCCAAGGCATAAAGTGACTGCATAGCTCTGTCATGCATGGTTGGAATTCCTAAAGGTCGTTTCTTATCTTTCCCATATTTCTCAATAAATACTCTTTTTAATGGTTTTGCCTTGTATTTCTTATCAGTTAATCCAAGTACAGCTTTCATCTTAGAGACAGGTGTATTCCACAATTCTCCATCGATTCCTGCTGTTCTTTTACCCTTATTCTGAATTACCTTTCTGACAGCTAACAGTTTAGCGTAGTGAGAATGGGTTAGCAAATAACTTAGTCTTTTAACTAAATTCCAATTTCCTTTAATAACCGCTTTCGTAATCCTGACTTGTATTCTATTAACATGTGATTCAACAGTATTCCAATCAATGTTGTTCCAGTTGGACATGTCTGTAAGGTTCTCATCATTTAATTCGGCATAACCACTAAGGGCTGCTGCTTCATTATTTGGTGTATTTGAATGACTTACATTCATAGTTATACCTTCATTCTTACGTTTCGATACCATAGAGTAAGTCTGCATCCTTTCGAATCAGGGCAAATTCTGAACCCCTATACATACCATTACAGTCTGTCATTCGCTTTCTACTCCTTTCCTTTACTCTCTATGTCATTGTCCTTCCTTACGGAATTCCTACCCCGAAGGGAACATATAGGGCTTACCAAGTTCTATAACATGAATAATTGTGAATACCTTAGAAGCCATCTATAAACCGAGAACCATTCGTCCATTTCCCATTATGTGGAAAAAGCCATAATGGTCTGATTCTATACCTTTTGGTTCAAGCGTGTCAATCTATTTTTTCGCTTGTTACTGATTACGGTTCTTACAATGGTTCAACTTTCGTTTCTTCATAGTATTCTTATCCTAACAGATTGTTTAAGTTAGATTCCCAAACTTCTCCATATTGTCCTATGAGCTTCACACCCTGACGTTACCATCAACGCATGTCATAGTAGGATTATCCCAAATGGAAGGGACAGCGTTTCCGCAATTCATGGTATAACTTTCTTGTCGCACTATTCCATTCAGTATAATACATGTCAATAATCTTCTTTCTCAATATTTTTAGATAATTCAGTTTCTCGGTAAGGAGTACTAATTACTTTCACCCAATAAAGCATTAATTTTTATAGTCCCAGCTACAAAAAATAAGTTGGTCTTAAAGGCAGGTGATGAGTTTGGAGATAGTAAAAGAGCCAGAGATTACAGAATTAGAAGAAAGAACCGTAGCATACGTTTCTTTTGTAGGAAACTATGTTGGAAATGTCGAGGTCTTTGCTGAGCTGTTTGGGAAGCTGGGCAACTGGGCAGGTACAAAGCAATTGATGGGACCTGAAACTCTTTTCCTGTCAGCCTATTACAATGATCCGGCTGTTACTCCTCCGGAAGACCTTAGGCTGGACGCTTGCATGACCATTGGCGACGATGTGGAAGTAGAAGGTGAAATTAGAAAGCAGAAGCTTCCCGGAGGAAAGTTTGTCCTAATGCGTGCGGAGTTGACCGGGGCAGAAGAGTACACAGCGGCGTGGGAAAAGATCGTTGGCTGGCTGGTACAGAACGGACTCGAGATCGATATGTCTCGGGGGGTAAGCTATGAGATCTATCTGAACGATCCCGAGGAGCATCCGGAAAAGTATCATATCATTGATATCTGCATGCCGATCAACTGAATAATATTTTGGGAGCTTTTGGAATTGTGGCTCCCACCTTCATCCAGTCAGAATAAGAAATACTAATATTGTTTACAGAACAAGTAATATAGTAGATTGCTTGTTAAAGAAGAAATTGAAAATATGAGGCCATGAAGTGAACAAAGTAAAGATCATTGGGATTGGAGGAAGTCCTCGGAAAAACGGAAACACCGATATCCTGCTTGACAATTTTTTAAAAGGGGCAGAATCAGCAGGAGCTGAGACTAAAAAAGTCTTATTGAGGAATTATTCTATTGAATCCTGCATTGGTTGTGAAGCCTGTAGAAAAGCTGGAACCTGTACACAGTTCCACGATGGAATGGAACTCCTTTATCCTGAGATCGAAGGCTCAAAAGGTCTTATTCTTGGCTCTCCCACATACAACTACAACATAACATCTTCTATGAAATCCTTCATCGATAGGTTATACCCCTACTATAATTTCACAAATGATCGCCCCAGACAGTATTCAAGCAAGCTTGGGAACCAAGGTCGGAAAGCGATCGTCTTTTCTATCTGTGAACAATCAGATATCAAAGAAATGGGGTTTGCACTCGAAGCTATGGAAATGCCCCTTGAAGCTTTGGGTTATGAAGATATCGAAAAGTTCCCAGTGACTAGTTGTTTCGATCGGGGAGTTGTCTCAAAGGATACTGAAGTACTAAAAAAAGCATTTGAAGCTGGAAAAAAACTGGCAATGGATCTTCGTTAAACCTATGTTGGAAATTATTGTTTATTCATCAATACCTTCTCAACCCTTTCCATTACATGAGCATTGAGAGTAAACGTCTTCTCAATCTTTGCATTCTGCTTAATGTAATGTAGAGTACCTTTCAAAAACCCCCTCTTCTTCCAGTCAGTATAGGATATGCCAATGATCTTCTTCCTCAACAGATCAGAATCATCCCTTTCAGCCACATAAACAGGTTTACTAAACTCCACCGTTTTCCTCTTCCCAACAAGATGATGGCTTAACTCCCTTGCCTTGAGTATCATAAATATTTTTAAGAATATTGGACATGCATGAAGTCTAAAACACAGTAACAAACCAATGATGAATAAGATGACTATCGCAATGCCATCCCATGTTATCTTTTAAGATAAAATATATAAGCCTAAAACGCATGTTTATATACTTTGTACTGATTGAGTATTGCAAATAGCTGATGCAGCTTGTGAATTGGTAAATAGATGATAAAATATAATTTATGATCTATTTTCTTGGTGTGGTACAAATGAGTTATAGAAAACATAGAGAATTCCCTATTTCAGCACGTAGGGAGACAAATTATCTGGAGCTTGAGACGAAGTTCTATCGCTATAACACTAACGAAATTGTAAAAGCAGAACGAGCAATGCGTACAACAGATTCGTTCTTTTTTAGACCACCTACCATTGCTAATTCGTCTCTCTTTTTTTCGCAATTTAAGACAAGTAAAGTTTATACAAAACAATAAAACGAAATAGTGTGGTGTAGTCATGAAAAATAAAGATATGATATGTAAAAAATTTAAATTTGTATTGCCGGCATTGCTGCTTTTGATCTTACTTTGTGCAATGCCTGCAGCAGCTTCTTCATATGAACTTGTTGCAAACACGACCAGTGATGCAAATGGTTACTATAGCTTCGAAGATATTCCAAATGGGAATTATACACTTATTGGAATGAATTATTCAATCAAGTGGAGAAAGGTAGAAGCTGATCTTTTTGTCAATGGTTCTTCTGTGGAACAGACATTAAACCTGAGTACAAGTGGAGCTTCCGAAGCACAAATCAATTTATGGTATGACTTTTTGGATAGATCATCAATCTCAGGACAAACATTTAAAAAATCAATGAGTTTGCCATATGATCAATTGCCATATTCAGATATATTACTTTTAAATGAACAGGGTACCAAACTTGTCGCGAATACGACGAGTGATGAAAATAGCTACTATAGCTTCGAAAATATTCCAAATGGGAATTATACACTTATTGGAATGAATTATTCAACCAAGTGGAGAAAGGTAGAAGCTGATATTTTTGTCAATAGTTCTTCTGTAGGACAGACATTAAACCTGAGTACAAGTGGAGCTTCCGAAGCACAAATCAATTTATGGTATGACTTTTTGGAAAGATCATCAATCTCAGGACAAACATTTAAAAAATCAATGAGTTTGCCATATGATCAATTGCCATATTCAGATATATTACTTTTAAATGAACAGGGTACCAAACTTGTCGCGAATACGACGAGTGATGAAAATGGTTACTATAGCTTCGAAGATATTCCAAATGGGAATTATACACTTATTGGAATGAATTATTCAACCAAGTGGAGAAAGGTAGAAGCTGATATTTTTGTCAATGGTTCTTCTGTGGAACAGACATTAAACCTGAGTACAAGTGGAGCTTCCGAAGCACAAATCAATTTATGGTATGACTTTTTGGAAATATCATCAATCTCAGGGCAAACATTTAAAAAATCAATGAGTTTGCCATATGATCAACTACCATATTCAGATATATTACTTTTAAAAGAAAAAGATTTGTCGATTACAAACAGTCCACATCTTAACATATCCATAATCACAGGTTATGAAAGTTATTCTTCAAAATTAAACAGTGTAGTTGAAAGGATAAACAGCAATTCTGATTACAACATAACAGTTTCATGCTATTTGCCATCTACGATCGAAGAAGATATCGACTTTTCAGAAACAGACATAATTTATATCAATATGTTCACTGCCACTGCTTCAGTGATATCAGACAATATTGATTCAGCAATTGCAAATGGAACGATCGTTGTGGGATATAACACCTATCTCAATGAAAACTATGAAGTTCCGGATGGTTTCTCCAATGAAGAGGATTTCGAGAACTATCTTCAGGATTACTGGATATATGGTGCTATAGATGAGTCTAACTTTGACAATATGATATTCTTCTTATCAACTACTCTTGGTAATCGCAATGACCTACAAGTGGAAGATCCGACAGGTTCAGATAGCGCAATATACCATCCCGAGATGCCTGCACCATATTTTACTGGCAATGCCAGTGAATACTTCGAGTGGTATAGCAGCAGGAATTCAACAGAACATTCTTTTGATGAAAATGCTCCAACTGTTGGTCTGACATTCTACAGTTCATACTATCCTGATGATATGGCAACTTATGATCAGATAATAGAAAAATTCGAAAATATAGGTATGAATGTTATAGCATGCTATGGTTCAAGCAGCGAATATGTGGACCCTTTCTTTGACTACAGTCCTGAAACCAAAGTTGACCTGATACTTTCAACCACTTATCGAAGCCAGTATTTTGACATCGAGGATTTGGGCGTACCGGTAATGAACACAGTACTAAACGGTTACATGAACCTTACCGAGTGGCAGGACACAAATAATCCACTACCAAATACCTATATGTTGAGGCTATACAGACCGGAAACATTAGGATGGATCGATCCGATCATGATAGCTTCCGAAGAAATTGATTCTCAGGGTAACGAAGTCTACGTTCCGGTCGATGATCAGGTTGACTGGCTTATTGAGAGAGCTGAAGCACAGACAGACCTGTCTTCAAAAAATGAATCTGAGAAAAAAGTTGTCATCATCTACTACAACCATGGAGCAGGAAAGGACAACATCGGTGCTTCATATCTAGAGGTTATCCCAAGTATCAATAATCTTCTGAAAGGCATGGCCAACTCAAGGTATGATGTGGGCAATTCAAGCATTCCTAACGAAACCGAACTTGTAGATCTCTTTGTGAAGCAGGGTACAAATATCGGAACCTGGGCTCCCGGAGAACTGGAAGACCTTGTCGAGACAGGCAAAGTGGAATTGATCCCTGAAGAAACCTATAAAGGTTGGTTCGATGAACTTCCTGAAGAAAGAAAACAGGAAGTAGTTGAAATGTGGGGTGAAGCTCCTGGCGAGATCATGGTATACGAAGATAATTCTGGTAACAGCTTCGTCGTGATACCTAAAATCAAAGTTAGTGACAATGTGATCCTTGCTCCACAACCTACAAGGGGCTGGTTGCAGGACAATGATGCACTCTATCACTCCGGGGAACTGCCACCTCATCATCAGTACATCGCATTCTACCTATGGCTACAGAATGAGTTTGACGCTGATGTAATGGTTAATATGGGAAGACATGGTACTGTCGAATGGTTGCCTGGAAAAGAATTTGGTCTGTTCAGAGATGAGTGGCCTGCCCTTATGGCTGGTGATATTCCTGTAGTTTACCCATACGTAATGGATGGGATGGGAGAAGGAATGCAGGCAAAACGCAGAGGAAATGCGATCATAATCGATCACCTGATACCTCCAGTTGTAATGTCTGGAAGTTATGGGAACTACACTCAGTTGAATGAAAAGATAAATCAGTATAGTGCTCTTTCCAGTGAACCAGAGATTCAGGAAGAACGCTATAACGAAATAGTTAACCTTACATTTGAGTTACATCTGGATGAAAGAGTCAATATGAGCCTTTCCGAGGATGAGTTGACCAGAGAAGAGTTCCTGGATGAACTTGATGATGTTCTCAGGGAACTCAGGACAACATCCATGCCATACGGTTTACACATTCTGGGCACTTCCCCTCAGAATGAGCAACTAAGTGAAATGGTTTGTTCCATGCTTGGAAATAATTTCAAGGAAGAAGTTGCACTGTATAATACATCTGAGACTACACCAGTGACACTTCTTGACCTCGTACTGAATCAGGGACAAAATTACACGTTTGCACAGGAACAGATTCTTGGTTTTGGTAACAATTCAGTTACAATGGATGATTACCTGTCAGATGCTGAAGAATATGCTGATAAACTTGGCCAGAGCGAAGATGAGATCCAGCAAGTTCTCAAGGCAATGGATGGAAAGTATATAGAGTCAAACTTTGGAGGAGACCCAATACTTCGCCCGGATGCACTTCCTTCAGGCAGGAATTTCTATGCTTTCGATGAGCAGCTCATCCCAACAGAACAAGCATGGGACCTTGGAAGGGATCTCGCGAATCAGACCGTAGATATGTACATGGCTGAAAATGAAGGAGAATATCCGAAAAAGGTTGCATTTATACTATGGGCAGGAGAATCCACACGTCACGAAGGTGTGATGGAAGCAGAGATCCTGTACCTCCTTGGTGTTAAACCTGTTTGGGATAACGGCGAAGTTGTGGACGTGGGTTTGATAGATTCTTCAGAATTGGGACGCCCACGTATAGATGTACTTGTGCAGATATCCGGTCTTTACAGAGACACATTCCCACACAAAGTGGAATTGATCGACAAGGCAGTCTATCTGGCATACAATGCCCCTAATAATGGATATGGTGAAAAGGATGAACGTCCTACGCCTGAATATATCCCATATGATCCCGCAGAGAATACGAACTATGTGAGGGAAAATACCAACAACATCTACGAAGGCTTGAATACAACATTCCAGAATGAAACTGCTTCAATGACCATTTCCCTGCTTAGGATCTTCGGCCCTGAGGACGGTGCCTATGGAACAGGTATGGCCAATGCGATCTCTGCAAGTGACACTTGGGATAGCAACACCGTTCTTGCTGATCTTTACATGGAAAGGATGAGCAATGCCTATGGACAATATGTCTGGGGAGAAAGCATTGAAGATATCGTTAGCCAGTGGGATGTTGCTGATAGTTCCATAGATAATGAGGACGTCTTTGGGGACAACCTTGAAGATGTAAATGCGATCCTACACAGCCGCAGTTCGAACACCTATGGTGCTCTTGACACAGATGACTTCTTCCAGTACATGGGCGGATTAATGCTTGTAGTAGGAGAAGCTTCCGGAACAACTCCGGATACCTACATAATGAACCTGCAGAACCCCGATGCTGAAACCATAGAGACCCTGAAAACATATCTCTCAAGGGAGATTGTCACAAGGTACCTCAACCCATCCTGGATCGAGGGTATGCAGCAGCATGGTTTCGAAGGCGCAGGTGCAATGGGCAATTTCCTCGAAAACCTCTGGGGATGGGAAGCCGTATGTCCTGACCTGATCGATGGTCATGTATGGGACAGTGTGTATGATACATACATGACCGATGATAATGCGGATTGGATCAAAGAGAATAATCCGTATGCATACCAGTCCATGAACGCAAGGATGATCGAGACTGCAAGAAAAGGTAACTGGGATGCATCTGATGAGGTACTAAAGACTCTAATAGAAGATTATATAAAATCTGTAGTAGAGAACGATGTTACCTGTTGTCACCATACCTGTGGAAATCCTTCACTCGATCAGTTTATTTCCGGACAGATGTCTCTTCTGGGAGTCGAGGTTGACCAGGATACCCTTGATGAGTACAAAAAACTGATGCAGGACGCAACACATCGATATCCTGAAACAAGTTCCCAAAAGAGTAGTTCCCATAAGAGCAGTTCGAACACACCTTCTGCAAGCATCGTCAATAGCACAAGCACAAGCAATGATGCAGAAGGCTACGGAACTATCACAGAACCGAAATCTGCGAAGGATGACAATTATGTGGAAGGGTATGAGATGACAAAGGAAACGAACTCTGAAGAAGAGGCATCTTCAAGTGGGTTCTCAGGGTCTGATATTCTGGCTACTGCCATCGTCTTCCTTGCAGTGGGAACCATAGCATATGGATTCCGCAAGCAAAAGTTGTAAAAATAAGTGGCATCCCTAAACGGATGCCAATTTCTTTTTTATTCGAATATCAGTTCAAGTCCTTCTTCAAGATGTGAATGCATCAAACCGGTGTAGCCGTGAGTTGTGCTATCAATAGCTGTAAAGGACTTAGGATCTTCCGCTTTTTCAAATGTGATCTGTGCAGCATCATAAGGAATTATACTGTCATTGATCGAATTCAGCATCACAAATGGACGTGGTGATATCTCCGCAAGATAATTGTCCGGGTCTATGGACCTGAAGAATTCGTAAGCCAATTTATCTTTGACCTGAGCAGGATCAATGGCAGAAGAATCGTAGCCGGATGTGCTTATGGCAACAACTCCTGAAATTGAATCATCAATTGCTGTTGCGATAATAGCAGGTCTGCCACCATTGCTTGAACCAAGCATTGCAATCTTTGATGCATCTATCTCCGGCTGGACACCCAGTACATCAGAAGCTTTCAGGGCATCATAGATCATGAGATACTGTGTAGGTTCGACACCAGTTTTGAACATCTCAACATCCGATTCGAGATCAATTGCCCCAAGATCCCTCTGGTCAATGATGATCGAAGCATAGCCCATATCGGCGAGTATTACCGAGAGACCATGTTCGTCCTCTTTTGTGACACCAGCGCCCGGCAGGACAACTATAGCCGGAATCTGCGAATCGGTTGTCGTTCTTGGAATTGTCAAAAGCGAAGGAACGGTTCTGCTCCTGCCCCTATATTCAATTGTGCTGACAGTGTAGTTCGAATTAGAGTCATCGACATCAATAACTGAATATTGAATATCATCACGTTCCGGATACGAAAGCAAGCCATCTTCAGTAACTGACCACGTATCGCCCTGGTTAAACATTATACCGTAAAGACCTGAGAGTATCAAAAGGATACCAATGACCAAAACTAGGTTATTGTTCTTCAGGATCCTTTTCATTTTCAAAGTATCCTTATTCTTCGATCTGTTCTTAGCCATGGCTAAAGGAACAGTAGTGAAATAAAAAAAGATTTCCGTGTCACGGATGACACGGATGATATAAATAGAATTATTTCTGTGGTGGCCAGTTCTGTTCCATCCATCCAGGCAACCTGCCTGAATCTGCCGGACCGATCATTACTCCTGCACCGGTCTCGTCTTCCACATCGCCCTGCAGACGTGCTGCAAGCCCCGGAATCACAATGACCTTATGGGTCAGCTTTTCCATATCAAAGCCTGCATCATCAAGTCCTTTCTTGATCTTTGCGGCTGTAAGCTGTCCTCCTGCCACAGCAGCCTCTACACCGATACCATCAGTGTCGATAGCTGTAAGGTAACAGTCCACACCATTAGATGAAAGGTCACTCTCAACTGTGTAGTATGTGAGTGCGAAGTTGGTGGTTATAAGCAATGGTGAATCTGCTGTTGGTGAACCTATCTCATAGACTGCAGGATCGACCGTAACAGGCTTCCTTGGGTCAGTGTACATAGTATCACGTATATGCAACTGTGGCATCAGTGCGTAAGGCTCGATGCTATGCATGATCATGATGTCACCGTACTTGATAGTGAATATGGAAGCTACAACGGTTTCCCAGTATGATGCGCTTACCTCGTCATCATGTGCCATCCACGCTGTGAACGGAACTGCCATGATCGGGAATGCGATATCACGGTCACCATTGATGCCTGCTCTTCTGATCTTCAGGAAATTGTTGAGGGTCGTCTTAAGGCCTTTTCCTGTTGGGAATGTTCCCGGATCGAGCACAACATCCTCAATGCCATTGTCTGCGAAGGTCTTTGCCATTGACTTGAGAAGATCAAGGTCATTTGGTGCAAAGACAGTTACAGGGACATTGAACTCCTGTGCCAGAGCTGCGACTTCCTGCCAGTTATCCTTGTTCGCTGCATAAAGAAGCGGCCTCTTTTCAGCTGAGACCTCAAGCCCTGCTCTAAGTACAGCAGGTTCGAAAGAGCAAAGGACCAGTGGGAATTCAGTGGTCTCCACTACCTTCTTTACAGTTGCTGCGAACTTTTCAGGGTCGTTTGATACACTGCGGACAGCGATCATGTCAAGGGTGAGGTAATCACCGACATAGAACTTCTTGAAGTCCTGTATCTTGTTCACTCTCTCGACAAGGTCAGCTTCTTCCATGGTGTCCCAGACATCATAGGCAAGAGCTGTCTTGTTGAAGAAAGTAAGCTTATGACGGTGTAATACATCATCTCCACCGATACTGATAGCGTTATCTCCGACACCGATGACAACTTCCCTTATCTCAGGAGCAAGAAGAGTCACAAGTTCATCATATTTCTTCTTGTATTTGCTCTCATTGACAAGAGGTATACAATCAGTTGCTTTTAATGATCTGTCGATAAGATGGGAAGCAAATGCCATACAAGATGTTTCACCACATTCACCACAGTTAGTTCCAGGAAGGAACTTGTATGCTTCGAGGGGGCTGTTTATTTTCATTTATCACACCTCCGCTCCGATCCACTTAGTGATATCGATCTCTTCAGCCTCAATTGAGCCATAGAGTGTTTGTGTTATTTCCTTGAGCACCTGAACTGATGTTGGGTGCATCATCATGAACATATCATTACCTGCTAGTGCGAGGGTCAGACCTGTGACTATCTCCCAAATAGGACCTCTGTACTCACGTGGACCCCAGTCGGAATCCTGTTTGAGTGGAGATTCCTTCATCCAGGACTCTCGGGCACCCCATGCATTGGTTGTACCGGAAGACATTGGGAATGTAAGTTCTTCATCACCCATGAGACCCGCAAGTCGAATACGTTCCATGTTAGAGTATGCATAGTCAAGACCATAACCAAGTGCTGCAGTTGTTGGATCCATGACAATGCTGTCCCTTGGGACATTACACTGTTTCATGAGCTTTCTGTTAAGTTCCTTCTGTGCATTTATCTCAAGCTGTGTCCAGGAAAGTACTGCATGACCATAGTCAGTAGCAGCTTTTGCAACCCTTTCATAATCGAGATTAAGACTTGCGGATGCAAGGAGAACACGCTCGCCTTCTGCAACCTCAGCAGCCCTTTCGAGGACTTCAGGGTCTTTCTGCGGGTTACCTGAACCACCGATAACGATAGGTACGTCAACTGCCTGAAGAACATCTTCTACGACCTTTGCGGCTTCCCTTGCCGGAGTATCATTGATAAGAGGATCTGTTGAGATAAGGTGAATTGTTATCATATCTGCATTGAAATCACGTACGGCCTTCTTTGCCCATTCGGCAGGATCGTTGATAACATCCCCATAGTTCTCTTTGACAGACTTTGCCATGCTTATCGGCATGTCGAAGACATCCATTGTAACATAATTGCGATGTGGCATTTCCGCATCGAAGTAATAAGGAAGTGCATTTTCTCCACCGAGAGTGACAGTGTTCTTACGGGAACCACCATCTGCTGATGTTGCACCAAGGGTAACTTCCTGAATAGGTGTTGCCCACTCGCTCATCTTTGAGACATCGAACTTTGCAGGAAGGAGTTCTGGTATCCTTGATGCACCTGCAACAGGTGCCTGCGGAAGTCCGCCCATTGATGCTGCGAAAAGCTGGTCAACGGGGTATCCTAACATTCGTGCAATATTAGCAACATGCATTGATATCTGAGCAGCTTCGTGCCCAAGTGCGTAGGCCATTGCAGGATTTAATCCGCCGCCTCCGGAAATATCGAGCTCGATGTCACCTTCAATACTCACTCCTTCGAGTGATTCGACATCGAGGTCTTTAAGGAGATCAGTAAGACCTGATAATTTCATCTTGTTTGACATATGAATTCACCATTTTACTTATGTGAAATAATGATAGTGATCAAAGACCAAGTTTCTTTGCGATCTTATTAACTTCCTGAACTGCAACTGATTCGTCAGGAAGATCAAAAAGAGGGATCCCTTTAAGGTCTCTTTCCGCAATGATACTGTCCATTGGAACTGTTCCTATCAATTCAAGGTTCAGTCCTTCTGCTGTGCTCTTGATCTCATCCTTGTTTGTATCTGTGACCTTGTTCGCAACAACGACTATGTTCTTGATATTGGTGTCAAGTTCCTCAGTTAGATCCCTTATTCGTTCTGCTGTACGCAGTCCGCGTCTTGAACCATCTGTAACGACAATAAGCTCATCAACATCCCGGATCATTTTACGGCTAAAATGCTCAAGTCCGGCTTCGGTATCGATGATAACAACATCATAGTTCTTGACAAGCTTGTCCATTATACCACGAAGCAGATTGTTCACATAGCAGTAACAACCAGAACCTTCCGGACGACCCATTACAATAAGATCGTATTTTGGCATTTCCTCCAGAACTTCATAGAGCTTGGATTCGAAAATTGATTGTTTATTCACATCAGGAGGAAGATTATCTCTCTCATCCTGCATGAACTGCTTCATGTCACCAACTGTCTTTGACACTTCACAACCAAGCGTCTCCGGCAAATTTGTATCCGGATCAGCATCGATTGCAAGGACAACCTTATTAGTCTTTGTAAGATGGCGAATGAGAAGACTGGTTATAGCAGTCTTCCCTGTTCCACCCTTACCTGTTAATGCTATAACTTTTGTCACAGAAAACCTCGTTTACTCCTTTTTCTGGATGATCACTTTCTCAATGCTTACTTTTGCATTCTTAAGAATGATCTTAATGCCACCGGTACCTGATGAAGATGGCATCATCATTGGCATACCCTGCATTGGCATAGCGTTCTGCATCATTGGAGGTGCCGCGAACTTTGCTGTCTCCTGAACTTCTTCTTCATCTTCTGGTTCGTCCTCAGCTTCCTCTTCCCATCTCTGAACGATAGGATGATCCTTCTCAGTAAGGAAGTTCTTGAGGGAATCAAGATCTGCAGCATCTTCTTCGGTTGCAACCTTTTCTGCGATATCAGCTGGAATATCAGCCAATACCCGGTCTTTCAGATGCTTTGGCATCCATACGACACGGTCCCAGCCACCATCGGACTGGATGAACTTTGGAGATCTGAAATAATTGATACCAATACCAAGGAAACCAACTACCTGCTTTCCGCCACCGGTCTGACCTGCCATTGTAGAGAATGGAAGACCGTTCGGTGCAACGCCTGCATAATCCCTGTCAACCCATCCAATACCATCGACTTCCGGTATGTAGAAACCTACTACCTCGAAACAGCCACATGATGTGTGTGGGTAATCAAAGAAAGAGTGAAGATTGATGCGATCATATTCACCGCTTGAAAGTGATTTTGCAAGGTCGTTAACACCGGAATACTCACCAGCTACTGCATCGATCGTATCACCTTTAGGAATAGCGAACTGTGGACCTTCAGGATCCACCTTTGCAGCTGCACGACCATCGAACCAGTTGATAGCACCACAGAGTGATATCCTGTCCGGTGTGATCACACAAACGTTGGAAGGTGCAAATGACTGACAGAGGGTACAGCCGTAGAAGGTATCAACATCCTCATCATGGAGGTCACGTGTTCTGTCATCCCTTGACTTGTAGATGGCCTTTACATTGTCCATCTCTTTCTCGATCTCAGCAAGATCGGTTATGTAGACAGCTTCGACCTTCTCTATGAATGGAAGCTCGTTCTTGAACAGCATCATAACGGCCTGGGCGATCGGCTCAAAGGAAGTAAGACCTTTTGCCACAGCATCCTTGCTGACACGGATCCATACATCATAGCGCTGGTTCAAATGCATTAAGCCCTGAATGTAGTTCTGGAAATCGTGATTCCTACGTTCTACAATTGACTCAAGGTCCTCTTCCACAAGTTCTCCTGCGATCTTGTAGATCATTGCGAACGGATGTCTTGAACCTTCTTCCATTTCAGAAAGATCGGGGCCGATAAGTGTGAACTTACCGTCCTCGATCTCGTCCATTGGAGTAGCTCTTACAAGCTCATAACCTTTAGATTTCGGTCCTGAGAGTTCGACATGCATGCCGTCTTTCCTAATCCTCTCCCCTTCGAACATCGGTGAGATCTCGAAAGGATATTCGTCTGCCATATTTTGTCCTCCGTAATATAATCTAAGTATTCGTGATAATGTATCAAATCATAAGTTATCGATCAGTTCATCCAGCGCTTCAATATGTACAGCAGGAGTTATGTTCCCAAAGGACATAGTCGCGTTCTGTATATACTCTCTTTCGATCGCGATCGACTTAATTTTTGAAAAGCTTTTCAGGCCGGAAAGTACCTGGTCGATATAGTATTTAAAATGCCCCAGTACGACAATAGTATCATACTGGCCACTACCATCAAGACCGGTCCAGTTAGGATCGCAAAGATAAGTTGCCAGTGCATGGACATTTATGTATTTTGCATTAATGCCCTGATCGACAAGACCACTCATAGAGTGACCGGTAGCAGCTACCGGCAGATCTGCTTTCTTTGCGATCTCGATGGAACGCTTCAACAATTCTTCATCCTTGAGTATTTGGGATCCCACGATGAACAAAGGACGCTTTGCCTTTGATATCATCTTTCCGGCAACATCTGGCTGCACTGCCTTTGAGCTCTTGCAACCGTATGTGCAGTGTATCTGAGTATTCTTAATAACATCAACCATGATTAAGCCTCCTTACAAAGTCTCTTGAGGTTTGTTGGCTGTGCTGAAACATCGGATTTCATTGCTGGTCCTGAAAGGATCTTCTTCCTCTTCCAGTCGATCTCCCAACCATGCTCCTTTTCCAGTATCTTAAGCAGTTTCTCACGCTTTGCAAGAGGAAGATCGGTTTCTGTCCTAACGAACTTGTACCAGTCCTCCGGCATGATACCAAGATATTTCTGACTGAGCTCTATGTAATGCGTCAGCTTGATCATCCTGCCCATGTTGTTGTCACTTGGACGGATACAGCTCTTTGCAAGCATAGGCATCATTTCCTCAACTGTCTCTGCGGTTGTAAGCAGATAGTCAGGCGCGGCAGGGATCTGCATTTTGCTGCCATTCCTTGCATCATAAACTGACCACTTATCTTCCTCGTATGGCTTTGCAATAAGTGCCCTGCGGTACTTAGAGCCATGTGGACCGAGAATGACCGGAATACCAAGCCTTGAGCAGCCTGTTCCGATGGATGCTGCCTTCTGGGAATATGCACCCCATGCAACACCAACAGCACCAACACGATTGAGGGTGTAATCTGCAATTTCTTCGTAGTTTCCAGAGATATTCTTCTGTGCAAAGATAGATGCGACCTTAATGACAGCACCTGTAATATGTGCATTCGAGACACATGAACCTGTGTTAAGCAAGCCTCCACTCTTGAACCTTGCAGGATACTTCTCATAAAGGGTCATTCCGTCTTCGCCCTTGTACATACCAAGGTCCATTGCAGAACAACCTGAGACCACAACTATGTAACTCCTTCTGAGCATCTCATCTGCAATTGTGAAAAGGTCTCTCGTACCATCCGGATAGTTGGAACATCCGACCAGTGCAACAATACCCGGAGTTGTTCCGAGAACGAGGTTGACACCTTCTTCCCTGATCTCTGGGTCACTGATAGGTCCTCTACCGACACGAACCTTTCCAACCTCTTCGCTTATAACACGCTGTGAGGACTTTTCTATAACATTGACAATATCGATATCCTTTGGACATGCAAATTCACAACGGCCACATGCGATACATTGATCGTGCAGCACCTCGAAATTCGAGAGGTCACCTTCGCTCAGAGCGGTCATTGCTTCGCTGATAGGCAGGCTATTAGGACATGCAACTTCACATTTGAGACAGTGGACACACTTGTCTGCAAGCTCCTTGAGCTCTTCATCTGTCGGAAGTGCCTTGATGCCTTTCTGCTTCCTGATCTCGGACATCATCATGGTAAGACGAGGTGCAAGTTCTCCAAGCTTCACGTAATCAAACATCAAAGCGCCTTTTTCCTTTCCGGTAGTAAGGTCTTCGAGTATGTCCTCAATACTATCATTGGAGCGATCCTTAAGTCCATACATGACCTTATCATTGGTCGTAATGACCGGTATCATGAGCTTACTTGCCTCTTTGAGGACATCGGCCCTTATGCACTGTTCATCGACAATGATAACATCAGGGATACCTGATCGGATGGTCTTAAGTTCTTTTGCAAGAGTACCAACGACCTTTGCCCTTGGAAGAGTTCTGTCGCCGGTCTTGTAACGAGTCATATCGAGGGCGGTACAACAAAGCCCACCAAGCTCGATCTTATCGTTAAGGCCCTTTTCTTCCATATAATCAATGATATCAGTAACTGCTGCAACGTTGTGCCCAATGACTATCAAAGTAGGCTTTGAAGCATCGAGACATCCCATACCAATGTCTGCAAGTGGTGCCTCGTCATCCGATTTAGGGAAGTCGAGACAGGATATCTGTGCAATATCAGAGATCTCCATACCAACATGATCGATCATACCGCCATGAAGTGCCTTTGACTCAAAGTCAATTGATGCTCCTTCCTGACCTACATGGACAGCTGCAAGCAGCTGTGTGATCTGCTCTTCGACATAGCTGAGAACAGAATCAAGATCCCCGAGTGTCTTTGGACTGACACCTGTGACAAGCTGGACATTTGGAGCTATAATATTAGTAGCACCAACATCAAGTGGATGGTCCTTACCATAAAGGCCGATCAAATGGTGAAGAAGATGTCTTCCGTGTCCAGAATGCGCTGCCGCTCCTGTGATCACACGGAGCATGAACTCACGTGCATTGTGCCCTGCCAGGTCAATACCACATGCACCCTCTTTGTTACCGCTAAGGTCACATGGTCCAAAGGTACAGTAACAACACTGGTCACACATTGGAGTGTAGACTGGATTATACCTTTCAAGGATATTATGATCCCAATCCCTTAGTGATGAAACTCCGGGCTTGACCGTTGGCCCCATCTCAACATCAATTTCATCTGCTTCTTTTTCAATAGCACCTACAATGTTATTGATAGTGATCTGAACATTTTCAAGGTCGCTGATAGCCATTGAAAATTTACCTGTAGTTAGCTCACTCATATTTTTATGGCCTCCTGAATCGAACTTCTCATAGTTAGACTGTAATATTAAGCTATTTTCCGAGACGTTACGAATTGAATAAAACGTTATAAACATATGTCAGTCTTTGGACTGTTGGATGTAATATGCAAAACCAATATATAAACATTTTGGCTATTTGTCATGATTATACTATACAAATTGTTTGGTTTGTTTACGCCGTTAAAAAAATAGAAGCATCAAATAATTTCATGTTGAATATAAACCCATAAGCTTGATAGGAATTATAGAAATATTGGAATGTAGAAGTATAGCATATTATAGAAGCATCATTAAAGAATTGTTGGAAATCATTTTATCAGATAGCGGATATTAACTTAATGAATACACTCCAATATAGTGTTTGGGAGGATAACTTGGACAATAAATGCTGGATATGTGGCAAACAGGAATCTACAATGTTCACCTGCCGCTTTTGTGGAAAGACATACTGTTCCGATCACCGACTTCCTGAAAGACATGCATGTACAGGACTTGACAGGGATAGTGGACAATATAAGGAATATGCTGATAATAATCACCGCAGTGGCCACGGAAGCTCAGGGCAAACATCCGATACTAATATGAATGAACTCGTGAAGAACATGATGAAAGAAGCGGCAAAGACCGCAGCAAAAGGAGCTGCATCACAAGCCGCCCGCAAAACACGTTCATCAATAAAGACAAGTCCTTCAATGGCTATTATCTTCATTTGCATCATTTCATTCTTCCTGGAAGCCATACCGAGCTACGCAGCGGCGTTCCAGTTAGTTCCGGGCCTGATGCTGGCAAGACCATGGACACTTATCACACACATGTTCCTCCATGCCAGTTTCGGACACCTGTTCTTCAATATGCTGGTTTTGTTCTTCTTTGGCAGGGAACTTGAAAAACGCATAGGAAAAGACCTTTTCATATATGTTTACTTCATATCAGGAATCGTTGCAGCACTTGGATATTCGATGACCAGTACAGCCGGTTACCCGATCGTAGGAGCCAGCGGCGCGATCATGGGAGTATTTGCAGCACTTACTGTGCTAGCACCTGAGATGGAAGTATATGTATATTTCATTCCGATGAAAATAAAATATGCACTCGTACTGTTCGTACTTCTTGACTTTATGTTGTTGAATGCAAACGATATGGTAGCCCACACAGCCCACCTTAGTGGAGTCCTGGTAGGAGTTTTCATGGGCTATAGGCTCAAAAAAACGATTGAACAGCGCAATCGAAATTACTACAGTTTTCGAAGGTGATCTGCCTGAAAGATAAAAGGTCCCGTCTTGCAAATTACCGTCCACGACCTGAAACCGGGGAAGAGATACCCATCCAGTTCATAGAGATGGAAGAAAAGATCGCAGGATGGGCACCTGAACTGAAAAGGACCATATATCTGGATAAGGCATCAGAATATGATCCTGTAAATTTCAAAAGGGTCAGAGAAGTATTCCTCCTCAAGGTCTATAACTGGTTCCTCGATGGGATCAGTGTTATTGAACTAAAACCTGAGGAGAGGATACAATTTGAAGATATCCTGAATGACCACCTTCTTTACGGTGGAGAGGTTCGTTACACACGGAAAAAACAGGGTAAGAAAATACATAATTGTTTTTTGCTTGCAGAGGCCCCGATAACGGTCCGTGCTAAAAGGATCGCTATGGCAGATATCCTTTAAAAGTGATCAGAAACAATATATATATATATATAGCATACCCTCATTTCTTCATTAGGAAGTAACTCAGGGGAGTTGACCATCTAATTACATCCGATCATATAGAATTATTAAGAATGATCCTATTAGATTAGTATTTATATATTTAAAGAACAAATATAAACGATTGGATGTGGATCTATATAATTATTCTAAGAAATGGCCGAGGGAAACATGCAGAACGTTAAAACCGGATTTAGTTCCATTGTAAAATATCTTAGTACAAAGAAGGAAACCGGCAGAAGGAGTATTGGTCTTTTGGTCGATGGTCCGAATGTATTACGCAAGGAATTCAACGTCAACCTTGAAGAGATACGTGATGTACTAAAAGAATACGGCAACGTGAAGATCGGGAGAGTATTCCTGAACCAGTATGCATCAGACAAACTTGTAGAAGCTATTGAGAATAATGGATTCGAACCTATCATCTGCTCCAGTGATGTCGATGTGCGTCTCGCAGTAGAAGGAATGGAGCTTGTATACAACCCAACGATCGATACGATCGCGCTTGTCACAAGGGATGCTGATTTTAAACCTCTTCTGAACAAAGCCAATGAGCATGGAAAAGAGACCATATTATTTGGGGTAGAACCCGGATTCTCAACAGCACTTCGAAATTCAGCAGATTATGTAATCATACTTGAGAACAACCAGATGAACTACAATGAAGAAGAAGTAGCTGAAAAAAAAAGAATACAAAAAGCTTCTTCAAACGTTCATAAATAAACTGAAAATTCTGCATGATAACATGCAGATCTCGTTTTATATCAATATGATTTAAGATCGTAAGATCCTTGCCTGAATATTAATGTGAACGCACATTGCGGATCATTTCTTCGAGCCTTTCTTTCGAAAGACCTTTTTTGACCTCAGTACAGTTCTTTACCTTGGATATCAATGCGCATAGCTCATCTTGGTCAAGCTCATAGCCAAGGTCATTTACAATGCCTTTCAAAGCTTTTTTGCCAGTATGCTTGCCAACAACGAGGTTGCGCTTCCCACCGACCATTTCAGGAGTGAAAAGCTCATATGTCCTTGGCTCTTCAAGAATTGCCATTACATGGATACCAGATTCATGCGTGAACGCATGCTTCCCAACAACAGCTTTATTCACAGCTGTGGGAAGACCTGAATATTTTTCAAGTTTCCTGGAAATACTGTTCAATTTGGTCGTATCATACGTTTCAATACCATGCTGCACCCTCAATGCCACCAGCAGTTCCTCAAGAGATGCATTACCTGCACGCTCGCCGATGCCATTAATAGTTGTATGCAATTGCTTTGCACCAGCCTCAGCAGCAACCAACGTATTTGCAGTAGCCATCCCAAGATCATTGTGACAGTGGATACATATAGGCGTATTAACGACCTTCTTGACCTCACTAACAAGGTAGTGTGTTGTAGCAGGGCTCAATATACCAATGGTATCAGCAATGCTCACATAGTCCACATGATAATCTTCTGCTGCCAGAAAGGCCCTTTTGAGGGTCTCAATGTTCGTCCTTGTGGCATCTTCAGCGGCAAATCTTACCTTGAGACCGTGGTCCTTTGCATGTTCGATGGCACCCATAGCACAACTGAAAACATCAGCACAACTTTTGTGGTATTTGAACTTTAAATGAAGATCTGACATAGCAATGAAAATGCTGACAATATCAACATCACAATCGATAGCTGCATCGACATCATCTATGACAGAGCGTGCAAGGCAGCAGATGTTGGCATCAAGACCCAAATTGCTGATCTCCTTGACGATATCTTTCTCCGAAGTCGAGACTACTGGAAAACCAGCTTCAATGACCTCAACGCCGATCGAATCAAGTTCAAGAGCAAGGTCGATCTTTTCATCTCTTGTAAAAGCAACACCAGGGGTTTGTTCGCCATCCCTTAATGTAACATCACATATCTCGATATTAAGAGGACTCTGATCAATGAAGTTCATTAGTTCATTTTTAGAATAATCAGTATTTGCCATGATATTGATTCCTATTCGAGTGTTTGAAAGGACACTATATAAATATGTAGGTTTTGTCTCCAATATATCCAATTATCTAAGCTTGTTCTGTACCCTTTCATAAAATCCACTTGCAGATATCTCCACAAATCTGGCAGGCATATCTGACATTGTCAGTGTTACCACATCATTTTTCTGAATTGTGTGCGTATACTGTCCATCAACAACAAGTGCAGCTTTCTTCTCCGGTACGATCATCTCTACTTTGATAATACTGCTTGCAGGAACTACCCGGGGCCTTGCTGATAATTTAAATGGTGCAAGCGGGACGATCAATGTCGCATTCACTGCAGGATCTACCAGAGGACCACCTGCGCTCATAGCATAAGCAGTGGAGCCGGTAGGAGTTGCGATAACAACACCATCTGCACGCATCTCTTCTGCTTTTTGATCATCTATGGTTATTCTGAAAGTCAGTATCTTTGCAGGTCTTGCGGTTGTTAGCACAACCTCATTGGTCGCAGCAGGAATGGCCTCCCCATTAAGATCAATAGCCAACCTGGAACGTTCGGAATATTTGAAACCTTCAAGGACTTCCTCAATGGTACTTATTGCTTCGGACGGATTGACCTCCACAAGAAAACCCACCGTACCCATATTAATTCCAAGTATCGGAAGAGGGTCCTCCATACGAGCAATATTTCGAAGAACAGTACCATCTCCGCCAACGGAGATAAGTAGCTCAACACCATTTTGCCTCATCAGCTCAACAGGTATTATCTCCACGCCTTCAAACTTTAAAGGGAGGGCTGTATTGGGGGATAATGCGATTTCCACTTTCGAACTGAAAGTATCAACGATCCTGCTGACCATATCAAGTGCATCCGCGTGGTCACATCTTGATACGATCCCGATCTTCCTGATGGTCATCTATTCACCTCTTCACAAGCTTTAATATGTCTGAATGAGCACAGCCGTTCGATGCTATCATATATACAGGGTTTATCACACTATCTTTCAATTTGAGAGCATTTCCATCCCCATCAGTGACGATACCACCCGATTCTTCGATTATCAACTTACCAGCTGCAACATCAACAAGACGAAGAGAACCACGGACATCCACAAAAGCATCCAGTCTTCCGGATGCCACATAGCATAATTCCAGTGAAACGCTGCCAAATATCCTGATCCTCCGAACGTTCTTACACAGATCCACCGTCCTCTCCACATTTTTGCGATACCCATAGAGGCTTACACAGAAATCATTTAAAGAAGAACATTTGGAATGAGAGATTATTTTACCATTGAAATATGCACCTTCTCCGGATTCCGCATAGAACGTATCTCCGTTCGCAAGATTTCTCACATATCCGAAATAGGTAGAAGATAGGTCTGGAGTGCCAATAGCAATGGAAATACCATAAACAGGTATATCGTTGGCAACATTGTACGTTCCGTCAAGCGGGTCCAGTATTATGGTGAACTCCGGATCATCACCGAACACAACCTCACCCAGCTCTTCACTCAATAAACGGATCGAACGGCCATCGGCTTTTAAAATTTCAATGATGGCTTTCTCAGAAACATCATCTATCAGTTTAGTGTCGGTTCCATCAGCTCCGACATATACGGTCCGGAATGCTTCTTCAGTGCCCACAAGATCGGAAATTGCATTTGATGCAGACTCCGCAAGAAGATCACAGAATTCCAGCATTTGTTGAGAGACCGACATGATCAAAAGAAAATTAGGGGCATCAGATGCCCATTGTTTTATTTGTTATCTCTATGGACCTTGATGCATCAGATTCAAGTTCCATCATTGCACGAATTGCATCGACATTCTCAGGAATTACATCTGATTCCTGGTGGATTGCCTGGAAGAAATAAAGTTCTCCCTCATACATCGTTATGGATTCATTCCAGATGCAGTTCTCCCACATGTCGCCCCTTGGCCTGCCAAGGTCCTTTGCGAGCTCCATTATCTCTGCTGTGGATGTGATACCCTGCCCCACGAACCTTATACGGCTCTGTTCTGCAAGGACACTCTCAACATCTTCAGCAGTGCATTCCTTTTCAAGCTCAAGGTTAACAGTATGCAGGTGCATGAGTGTTGTAGGAAGTTTTACAGCAGTAGTTGCAATATCGAGGTTCGGAATAACGGTCTTTACATCAGGACCATGGTGGGATGGAAGCTTGATGGGGTTTGGAACGATCGCATTGATAGGACCGGTCTTAATATCCCCAGGATCAGCAGCCCTTCTAAGAAGGGTCACGCGTGCTTTTTTGATCTCAAATTCCTTATCGAGTGGTGATAGGACACGGCAAAGACCAGTGGTATTACAGGAAACTACCCTGACAAAGTCCTTTCCAAGAGCTTCCTCATAATTGGTCTCGGCATTGAATGAACAACCTGTAAGCGCATGGGATTCGCCGCCCTGCCAGATGGCCTTGATGCCTGCCTTCTCATAAAGGTCCTTGTTAGTAGCACCGACCTTCCCTGGAGTACAGTCAACTACGAGATCCGCTGCCTCGATCATTTCCTCGACAGTGCCGGAGACCTCGATGCCTTCCTTTTCCATAGCCCCTACCCTGTCTGCGAGGGTATAGACATTGAACCCTTTATCCTTTGCCATTACGGTCTCAAAGTTAGGACGGGTCTTTGCAACACCGATGAGCTCCATATCATCCTGAAGTGCTACAGCATCTGCCACTCTTTTCCCTATAGTTCCATATCCGTTTATTGCAACTTTAACTTTTGTCATTTAATGCACCTTCCATCCTGGATTTGACAAATAAGTATTGTATAAAATATTGTAATTATAAACATCTGTAATGCTGAATCACGATCAAATAAATGGCAGGAATTAATCCTGCAGACCACTTGTGATAGGCATGTCCTGTTAATTCAGTTTCCAATAATTATAGTTTCCCCTTTTGAGAAGTCGATCTCTTTTATAGTACCAAAGATTATCGTCTTTTCCCCGAATATACCAGTCAGTTCGATGGAATCTCCATCGACCAACATTTTTGTGACGGACTCCATCACCAGTTCCTTTTCATCGCCTTTTATTACGATCACATTAAGTTCGCACATATATACACCTGTTTTTATGGCATTCTGTTTTATGAAATACCCTTTAGGGGAATTCTATCTAAACCAAACTTGCCCTAAATACTTTTACTATGTTCTTATGATAGATAACTACTTTCACATCAATTTAGCTCATCTGACAAGCTTTGCTACGGAATAACCCATTTCAAGCCCCATATCCTCAGCAACCGCTTCACATTTTGTACGGAGGAGGTATGCTATGGGACCAAATGACCTTTCGGACATTGTTTCATAGTTAGCCATTCCTTTGCTTATGATCAGACTTGCATCCTCAAGGGCTTCAATGAACTCCGGTGGTGCTTCCTCAAAACTTACACCTACTGCATTGCAGCCGGTGGTCAGGACACGGTCGACCTTCTTATCAAGCTCGTATTTTCTTACATCATCCATGGTCACATCTGTAAGCATAGGAGCACCCCTTACTACGAGAGTGATCTTACCGCCGACCTTTCGGATAATATCTAAGACCAGTGTATCGAGGATTATCTCCCCGCAGTTGTCGACAACATAGACAACATTGTCAAGCAGATCAAACATCTCAGGAGTATTATCCACATCAAGTCCTTTACGATATATATCTGCAAAGGTCCTGTCAAAGACATCCTCCCCCACATCGAATCCCATTATACCGAAATCGAAGAAATTGCCGATTACGGATGCAAGCACTGCTCTTCTGAACATATCCAAGTCAGAAGGCTCGCCTTCGTGAACAAGAGAATGAGCATAAGGATAGACCTTTTCAGCTATCTCATTGCTTAATATCTTAAGATCGAGATAAGGATCATCATCATTGAGCACTTCATATGCTTTTCTGTGGATAGCTGTTGAGACTACACCTGCCGGAACACCAGGGACGTAAGTATCTTTGAGAACATCGATGCCCGCAAGCATTGTCTTGTGAATAAGTTCATCATCGTTTGTGGAAAGTTTTGCTTCGTAGTGAACTCTCGAAAGAAGGCAATATGTACATCTAGCATCCATTTTCATTGTTTTGATCCTTCTAATTATAGTGAACATATGGTTATTGGAACTGACCAGAGATCAGATTGTCATACCAAACAGACGCACCATAAATAAATTTAACGAAATGTGCCCTATGTGCCCCAACTTTAGTAGAAAAGCACCATTTATTCGATAAATTATATCCAAGGTACAGTAAGCAATGTCTAAAAATTTATTGAAAAATTTACCTTAAAGGAAAATAAAAATGAGGATGAATAGGGAGGTTTGCCTTTTCCGTTACCTAGTAGATAAGCATTTCGTATAATAAAACCATTACATTGCATTAAGTACGCAAAATTACCGAAAATATACATTTCGAACCAAACTAAATAGCCTTTTAATCCAGTCCCTTCATAATAACTCTAACTTGTTTTAGAGAATATTCGACACCAAATTTCTCTTTGATAAGCTCTTTGACACGTGCAGTCGTCCAGTTCCCTTGCATCTTTAGATAGAATTTGAGATCACCCTTCTGATCATCCGTTAACTTGGAAGGTCGACCACCTGCATAACGTGGTAATAGACCAGAATATCCATCGCGGTTCCATCTTTTTTGCCATATGTATGCAACTCTTTTTGTCACCCCGACCTTCCTTGCAGCTTCTTCGACAGAATCACCATTATACCGGTACCGGACAAAATATAGTCGATCAAGTATTTTAATAAGGATCTCGATATACCTAATTCTTTTATTTAGTTCTTCGTAAGTCAACTTTTGTTGAATAGGATACATTTCGGTTTTTACCATGGCAGCCGTTAATGATTTAAAAGTATAAATAGTTTAGTTTGGTTCTGCAAATGCTTATATACGAGTATCATCAAGGAATATTTGCAATTAAGCAGGACAAACGACCGGTCGCGTTGAAACAATACGAGCGGGCTGCAAGATTGATATAATAAAGGTGATGAAAATGGGAAATCAAGAAATTTTTGACAAGCTCAAAAACGCAATAGTAAATCAGGATATTAACGGCTGCCCTGTAATAACACAGGAAGCACTTGATGCAGGAATTACTGCATTCGACATTATCAATGAAGCACTTGCACCAGGAATGAAGGTCGTAGGCGACAACTTCGAAGCAGCAACTATCTACCTTCCACAGATCATGATGTCTGCAAAGGCAATGAAGGCTGCAATGGAGATCCTTGAGCCAATTCTCGCAGAAGAGAAAGGCGACGATGAGGGTGTAGGCATGGCAGTAACTTTCGTACAGGAAGGAGATATTCACGATATCGGTCACCGCCTTGTTACAACAATGCTCGGTGCAAACGGCTTTGAGATCCTTGACCTTGGAACAGATATTCCAAACGAGGATGTAGTAGAAGCAATTGCAAAGAACAAGGGTAAGAAAATGCTCCTTGTCGGTTCCGCACTGATGACAACATCAATGCTTGGCCAGAAAGATGTAGTAAGGTTACTCGAAGAAGAGAACCTCAGGGACTCTGTTAAGATCATGTTCGGTGGCGCACCAGTCACAGATGCATGGATCGCAGAATGCGGTGCAGACGGTACAGCCGAAAATGCAGCAGAAGCAGCAAGAGTAGCACTTGAACTTATGGCATAATATTGGGGGAACAGAGAATGACATTTACAAAATCAGTTACTTGCTTTGACTTCTACGACCGAGCACAGAAAGGCGAGAAATGTACCCAGGATGACTGGGATCTGATGACCATTCCAATGAAGGCAATGGAACTCAAGCAGAAATACAACCTTGACTTTGGTACCGAGACCGTTCCAACCGACAAGGACCAGATGGAGAGACTATTCAAGGCAGGTTTCGACATGCTCTTAGACTGTGGTATCTACTGCACAGACACAAAGAGGATCGTCAAATACACAGAGGACGAGATCTGGGACGCTATCAACAACCCAATGCCAGCATTCCAGCTCGGTACCGGCAGAGACTCAGTACAGATGAAGAAGAGAGAAGTAGGCGACAAGAGAAAGCCTATAGTACAAGGCGGTCCAACCGGTTCACCAATTTCCGAAGATATGTTCATGCCAATTCACATGAGCTATGCACTCGAGAAGGAAGTAGACACAATTGTTAACGGTGTCATGATGACAGTCCGTGGTAAGCCACCTATACCAGGCAGCCCATACGAGATCCTCGCAGCAAAGTCCGAAACAAGGCTCATCAGGAACGCAGCATCAATGGCTGGCAGACCTGGTATGGCTGTTTAGGGACCTGAGACTTCTCTGTCAGCTCAGGGAAATATCGCTTCCGACTGTGTCGGTGGTCAGATGACAAGTGACAGCCACGAAGTATCACAGCTCAACGAGCTTAAGATCGACCTCGATGCAATCGCAGTTATCGCACACTACAAGGGTAACAGCGACATAATCATGGATGAACAGATGCCTATCTTCGGCGGATACGCTGGCGGTATTGAGGAAACAACCATTGTAGACATTGCAACCAGCCTTAACTCCATGGTAATGAGCAGTGCAAGCTGGCACCTTGATGGTCCTGTCCACATCAGATGGGGATCCACCAACACCAGAGAAACCCTCCAGATCGCTGGATGGGCATGTGCAACTCTCAGTGAGTTCACAGACCTTATGACAGGTAACCAGTACTATCCATGTGCAGGTCCATGTACCGAAATGTGCCTCCTCGAAGCAGCAGCACAGTCCGTAACTGACACATCATCCGGCCGTGAGATCCTCTCAGGTGTCGCAGCAGCAAAGGGTGTCATCACTGACAAGACAACCGGTATGGAAGCAAGGATGATGGGAGAAGTCGCACGCGCAACAGCAGGTATGGACATCGATTCCGTGAACGCTGTTGTTAACAACATCGTCAGCTCCTACGAAGGCAACTACGCAAACGCTCCTGAAGGAAAGACATTCCAGGAATGCTATGACGTTGCAACCGTTACACCAACCGACGAGTATGTCAAAGTGTACGAAGGCGCAAGAAGGAAACTCGAAGAATTCGGTCTTACATTCTAAGATCAAAACATTACAAAATATCTTTTGCCAGCCTATGTGCTGGCATTCTTTTCTTTTTTGATTATTTTATCATATAGGTACCACATAAAGCACCTATATATTACTGCAAGGATTTTATACGACATTCAATTCCTACAGAAATTACACTCATCCTATGATTATTACAAGGACAACATTGCATCCTATCCTACTGCATACAGCCTACTGGCAATACAGAAGCCACACATGACCTACAAAGGCTAACAAACAACTCATAAGTACTACAAGGCTTAAACATAGTTTTCAAATGCTGTGAAGACCCCCAGGCCCTTATACACAGGAATATCTTCTTTAATACATTCAATAATGTCCCGTATATCGAGTAGATACTAAAGGGTAAGTATTTCAAAATAGCATATCATAAATTATAAATGTAATAAATTTAAGTGAACCTTCCCTGCCTTATTTTTTTAAAATAAAATTGCAGATATTCTTTAAAAATATTTTAATAGCAACTTTCTAATAGAAAATTTTATATTATAGCGTACCAGAAGGACATTTCCCTTACAATGCCAACCAAAAAATATAAATAATACAATGTAATATGTGGCACAAAATCCCTTGAAAAGAGGCAACTCATACCTAAAAGTTGTCCTTTGAAAGGTAAAGTGGTAACTTACCTCTTATGGAAAAGGTGCACGAACATGGATACATGGACTATAATAAATGGAATCATCTATTTGACCTGTTTTGTTTTGATAGGTTGGATGTTGTTAGATGCCAGTAAAGTCTCAAAATAATTGTGGTTTTTAAGGAGAGTTAAATGTCTGGAAATACAAATTCGGAACATGCCGGTGTCGTAAAGACACTCCGACCCTATCACGTATGGGCGCTTGGAGTTGGTATTGTTCTGGTAGGCGAATACATGGGATGGAACTTCACAGTTGCAAAAGGTGGAATACTTGGTTCACTCTTTGCACTGCTGGTTGCAGGAACCATGTTTGTAATGGTTTCTTTATGTGCTAGTGAACTAGGATCATCAACTAAACTTGCAGGCGGACCTTATGATTGGGCAAGATTATTCGTAGGACCTGGTGCAGCTGCACTTGTGGGTCTTGCAGTATACATGGAATTCATTGCCCTGGAATCTGCTGACGCTATTGTCGTTGCATCCATCACAAGCTCGATCTTCCCGGAGATACAAACATTCCCGGTTACATTGTTAATTATCGCATTCTTAACATTTATGAACTATCGTGGAGTCGTGGCTGCCCTTAATCTTAACTTTGCACTCACGTTCACTGCACTGATAGCTATTATTGTTTTCTTCTTCGCCAACATTACCGGATTTGCCGGCACATGGCATCCAGAATATCTCATATCAGGAGCTATGCCTAACGGTTTTATCGGTATTTTTGCGGCTCTGCAATTTGGACCCTGGTTCTACCTTGGTATCGAAGGAGCAGCAATGTGTGCAGAAGAATGTAAACATCCAACAAGAGCAGTTCCTCTTGGACAGCAAGCAGGTATGATAACCCTTCTTCTCGGTTCAGGTATGACCCTCTACATATGTTCAGGTCTGATACCAGCCGCAGAACTCGGTACTTCAGTATACCCACTCTTTGAAGCAGCAACATCAACAGGTTCAACATTCCTTATTGCAGCTCTCGGGATCGGTACACTTTTCACCTGTCTTGCAAGCGCAAACGGTACAGTTTGCGACGCATCACGGTCATGGTTTGCCCTTTCAAGGGATAAATTTCTGACAAACTGGTTCGCTGACGTGCATCCACGTTACAGCACCCCATACAGGGCAGTCATTTTCACAATGCCTATCGCGATCGCATTTGCATTTAGTGGTTTCCTCGATCAGGTCATCACCTTTTCAATCATATCAGGTTTGATCTGCTATGTAATGATACCATTTTCCCTGATCCGCTTCAGGAAGTTATTCCCGGAGCACAGCCAGAAGGTCCGCCCGTTTGTGGGCCCTCTGCAGCCAACACTTGCATACATTACGATCTTCCTTGCCATTGTGATCATGTCTACCCTTAACTGGGGATACGGTTTCAACCTTATATTCGGACTATTGTTCTACGTGATAGCATACTTCTACTTCTCGTGGAGATACAAGAGCATTGAGATAAATCACGATTGGGGAGAAGACCTCGGATGGCCTGAGCCCTCACACAGGAGATAATGGAGGAAGTAAAATGGTAAATAAGACAAAATATCACAACGACCTCAAAAAGGACGCAGGCATTATTGTTCTTGTGTTAGGACTATTGTTCTTCTCAGAAACATTTGTCTTTTACAGAATAATGTCAACTCTGTGGGATGCAGTGCCTGAAGTCCGTATCATCTTTCCGGTCTACCTCTTGTTCCTGATGCTCCTGCTCGGGATCGAGACAATAGGTTGCATCACTGTGTACAAATCCATAAAGGAACACATGTACGACTTTAAGTATTACGAATGAAGGGGATGGAAATATGGCAAAATCTGAAGAAAAAAGTAGTATGGTCATGCAGATCGCAGATATCCTGTTCATCTTCGTTGTTGCAGGTATTTGTGTAATAGCTCCTGTAATTATACTTGGAGGAGGAGCTGATACCGGGCCCATGGTGTTCGAATGGAATCCAGTACAATATTTTGGATTGCTGGCAGTGATCCTTGTATTCTTTGCTGTGATCCTGCGCCACTCTCTTAAGAACTATATATATTAAATTGACTCCAATTGGTTGTGGTTTAATTACCACAACTTCTCCTTTTTATCTTTTTACTGCCATTTGAACTTAATTATTATAAGATGTTTTAACTGAACTTCAGTTACATTATCAATAAAAAATAGAAACCTTCATATCTAACAAACAATCATTATACCGTTACAAATAAAAGATGAAATGTATCATCTGCAGTATTTTGGGGTAAAGGGGTATAATGAATTCTTCATTGACAGATAATATATGGCTTTCTGAGAAAAGGACAAACCTGCTTTTGTTACTTATGGAAGGGCCAAGAGACATAGAACAGATCAAGGTCTCACTTAATGTGACATCTCGTGGAATGATGCCACAAATAAAAAAGCTGAAAGAAAAAGGTCTCATCGTTGAAGAAGATGAAACTTATAGACTTTCCAATACTGGCAGACTCATAGTCAGAAACATGCTCCCTTTGATCAACACACTGCGAATGATAAACGAGAACAGGAGTTACTGGGAACAGCATGATATTAACATACTTCCCCCACATCTTTTTAGGGGACTTCACAACCTTGGCAATTATCTCCTTCTTGAACCTGATCTGAACTATACTTTTGAGATACCAAAAGAATTCACCGAGAACCTATTGAGATCAAAAGAAATAATGTCCATCATCTCATTTTTCCGCCCTGAATATCCAAAGTTCTATTCCCAACTTGCAGAAAAAGCAGACAGCCTCACACTTTTACTTTCAAGATCAGTATTTAAAAGAATGGAGAAGAATTGTGCTTCAGAACTGGAGTTCCTACTTTCGTCAGAAAGCACAAGATTGTATCTATATGAAGGTGAAGGAAGACCACCAGCTATCGATGTCTCTGACTGGTTCATGTATGTCAGCTTTTTCAATGAACAGGGACGCTATGATCACAGAGATATAATGAGCTTCGATGAAACCGCTTTGAAATGGGGAAAAGAGCTTTTCCAGTATTATTGTGACCGATCAACAGAGATAACAGAGATATAAAGGAGAATATTCAAGATGCCCATGGAACTTATTGAAACTATTTTTCTCTCCGAAAAAAGAGAAAATCTTCTCCTTATGCTACTTGATGATCCTGCTGATATCAAAACTATAGATTCTACCCTTGAAGTCACCTCTTCATCTATACTTCCACAAATAAAAAAACTGAGGGAAATCAGATTTATAGATAAGAATGAGAACGGATCATATGAATTGACCAGTATAGGAAGACTGGTCGTAGAGAACATGAAACCCCTCTCAAGTATGCTTAAAGTCTTTGATGTAGCCTGTGAATACTGGGATGAAAGAGACCTGACCACAATTCCAGATGAGCTTCTTGACAATATTGGAAGCCTTGGAAATATTCAATTAATAGTACCTGACCTGGATCACATGTATGAACTTCAGGATGACTTCCTGAATAACATGCAAAAATCAAACAAAGTATCATCCGTGCTCTCTCTTTACCATCCGAATAACCTTGACCTTTTCAATAAACTGGACACTGCCGGAGTCAATATAGAGATCATACTTACAGAATCCGTACTTGAAAGAATGCTGAACGATTCCGAAAAGGAGATGGAAGCGTTCCTTAGTTCAAAGAACACCATAATTCTTGTTTGTGAAGATACAATAAAACCACCTTCATTCAGTGTCACTGATAATTTTATCTACATGAGCCTTTTCAATATTCAAGGCAGATATGATCATCACGACATCATGAGCTTTGAGACCAGTGCATTAGAATGGGGGGTAATGTTGTTCGAACACTATAAGGCCCTATCCACACCCTATTGAATAAATTTATGTGAATATCACAACGGAAGTGAAACGATAATGAGATGGAAAGATGTGTCATTAAAAGTAAAACTTGTACTATATATTGTAACAGGGGTCTTTCTGATATTATCCGCTTCTACCTCTATTGTCATCACCACAGTCACAGAACAGGAAGAACAACTCGCATATCACGACTCCATTCAAAACGCAAAAAGTTTCGCAAATGGCTATAATGCTGATATGAAAGCGGATATGGCAGTTGCACATACCCTTGCAGCACTTCTGGCCAAATATGATAATGCTGACCGTGGTGAAATAAATGCCATGCTGGAAGAACTATTACTGGAGAATCCAGAACTTCTTGCCGTATATGTTGCTTTCGAACCAAACGCTTTTGACGGCCGGGATTCTGAGTTTGTCAATGCTGATGCAACTCACGACGAAACCGGCCGTTTCATTCCTTACTGGAACAAGATCGGCGGCGAGATGTTCGTAGAGCCACTTGTAGATTATGATACCCTCGATTATTATCAGCTTACAAAAGAACAGGAACAGGATATCATCACAGAACCCTACCTCTACCAGGGCGCTCTTATCGTAAGTTATGATGCACCCATTGTCAGAGATGGAGAGTTCATAGGCATCAGCGGGGTCGATGTAGAGCTAAACTATGTCGATGAGACCGTAAGTAGCGTAAAAGCATTTGATACCGGTTATCTGTTCATGGTAAGCAATACCGGAGTGTTACTATCCCATCCAACGAGAAAGGACTGGATCGGCCTAAGATCAATGGCAGATTTTGATATCCCGATGATAGAAAAAGCTAACAAAGACATCAATAATGGTATTGGAGGACACATCGATACCATCGATCCGGTGACCGGAAAAGAAGTGGTAATGTTCTACGAACCCATAGAGACAGGTAAATTCGCTATTGTACTAGTTGTTCCTACCGAAGAGATGTTAGCCGGAGTGGAATCATTGCGCTCCACTCTGATCACGATCTATACATTCTCCATCATATTCATGGGCGCCATGGCATACTTAATAGCAGTTTCATTTACAAACAGGATCACCGAGATTGTTATTGATTTTAAGAAGATATCAGGAGCTGCGATAAAAGGGGACCTCGATGCCAGGGCTAATACTGATGTAGAGATCGACTTTAAGCTCATACCCAAAGGTATGAACGAAATAATGGATGCTTTAACTGGCCATTCCAAAGAATTACAAAATTCATATGAATTGATACGAAAAATGGAATCAGCCGTGAACAGCAGTAAAGTTGTGGTATTCTGGTGGAAGTTCGAGCATGAATACCCTGTTGAATTCGTTTCAGATAATGTTGCTCAATTCGGTTATTCATTGGAAGAGTTCTTATCAGGAAATCTTTTGTATGGCGACATAATTCACAAAGATGACCTGGATAGTGTCTGGTCCGAACTGAATAAATGTGCAGATGAAGGTCACGATCATTTCCACAAAGACTATCGAATAGTCACCAAAAGTGGAGAAATACGTTGGGTGCATGAAGATACGTTCATACAACGCGATGATGAAGGGAAGATCGCATACTTCCAGGGAACGATACTTGATATTACCGAGCGTGTCAAAGCAGAGAAAGCACTGAAGGAAATGGATGAGATAAGAACGAAAGAGATACATCATCGTATCAAGAACAATCTTCAGGTCGTTTCTGGAATGCTGTATCTGGAATCACTTAACTTCCGTTACCAGGAAGTAATTGATGCATTCAGGGACAGCGAGAACCGCGTACGTTCGATAGCACTTATACATGAGAAGCTCTACCAGTCAAAGGACCTTGTCAGCCTTGATCTTGGTGACTACATCAAGGACCTTACAGACCATCTTTTTCACTCCTATAGAGTAGAGGAAGAAGATGTAGAACTTATTCTCAATGTCGATGATATGTTCCTTGGAATGGATACTGCTGTACCTCTTGGAATCATCATAAACGAACTTACATCCAACGCACTCCAGCATGCTTTTGAAAACGGTGTAAAAGGCGAGATATATATCGATTTCTTCAAAAGGGAAGAGATATTTGAACTTACCATTAGCAATACAGGCAAGAATTTCCCGAAGGATATCGATTTTAAGAATACTGAATCCCTTGGATTGCAGCTTGTGACGAATCTCGTTTCCCAGATAGAAGGAGAAGTGGAACTTGATACGACCGACAGGACTACATTTACAATAACTTTCCGTGATGGTAAATAACAAGGTGTCACTATGAAAAATACCAGGATATTAGTAGTTGAAGATGAAGCGATCGTAGCAATGGTGATAAAAAAGAGATTGATGGACCTTGGTTATGTCGTCTCAGGGGTCGCAGCTACCGGAACAGATGCCATCAATAAAGTAGAAGGAACATTTCCGGACCTTGTGCTTATGGATATTATGCTGAAAGGAGATATGGATGGTATCGAAGCTGCTGAGGAGATACGTAAGAGGTTTTCGATCCCCGTGATATATCTTACAGCACACTCCGATGAAAATACCCTAGAAAGAGCTAAACTTACCGAACCTTATGGATACATAATAAAACCGTTTACAGAAAGAGACTTAAGTAGCAATATTGAGATCGCCATCCATAAACACAGGCGTGAAATGGAAAATGATAAAGCTGAAAAATGATAAAAAGAGAACTATTTTATCATTTCTCCTCATTTTAATTCGCTTCATTTAAGGTACATTAGTAGCCTTACTGGTATCCTCCATCTTTTAGACTCAACGTTTCAATGCCATTGTCGATTTTAAAGGCATTGTCGTTTTTTATCCATCCTACCAATTGTAGCTAAATAATAAATTTTGCAGTGTTGTTCGAACATATATGCCCATATCAATTTGTTTAGTTATTACAAGTTCAAACGGCATGGGCATATTTTAATATAGTTTACAAAAACGATATCGGCTAGGTTATATGTTTTTGGAACTGATGTTAATTCACTGATGCCTACCCTAAATTGGCATTGAACAGACAATATTGCGTAATACAAGAAAGGTGAAATAGAAATGGGAAATCAAGAAATTTTCGACAAGCTGAAAAATGCAATAGTGAACCAGGATATTAACGGCTGCCCTGTAATAACACAGGAAGCACTTGATGCAGGAATTACTGCTTTCGACATTATCAACGAAGCACTTGCACCAGGAATGAAGATCGTAGGCGACAACTTCGAAGCAGCAACAATCTACCTTCCACAGATCATGATGTCTGCAAAGGCAATGAAGGCTGCAATGGAGATCCTTGAGCCAATTCTCGCAGAAGAGAAAGGCGACGATGAGGGTGTAGGCATGGCAGTAACTTTCGTACAGGAAGGAGATATTCACGATATCGGTCACCGTCTTGTTACAACAATGCTCGGTGCAAATGGCTTTGAGATCATGGACCTTGGAACAGATATTCCAAACGAGGATGTAGTCGAAGCAATTGCAAAGAACAAGGGTAAGAAAATGCTCCTTGTCGGTTCCGCACTGATGACAACATCAATGCTTGGCCAGAAAGATGTAGTAAGGTTACTCGAAGAAGAGAACCTCAGAGATTCTGTTAAGATCATGTTCGGTGGCGCACCAGTCACAGATGCATGGATCGATGAATGCGGCGCAGACGGCACAGCCGAAAATGCAGCAGAGGCAGCAAGAGTAGCACTTGAACTTATGGCATGAGCAGGAGAGATCAAAATGACATTTACAAAATCAGTTACCTGCTTTGACTTCTATGACAGAGCACAGAAAGGCGAGAAATGTACCCAGGATGACTGGGATCTGATGACCATTCCAATGAAGGCAATGGAACTCAAGCAGAAATACAACCTTGACTTTGGTACCGAGACCGTTCCAACCGACAAGGACCAGATGGAGAGACTCTTCAAGGCAGGTTTCGACATGCTCTTAGACTGTGGTATCTTCTGTACCGACACAAAGAGGATCGTCAAATACACAGAGGACGAGATGTGGGACGCTATCAACAACCCACACCGAGAATTCCAGCTCGGTACCGGCAGAGATGCAGTACAGATGAGGAAGAGGACAGTAGGCGACAAGAAGAAACCTATAGTACAGGGCGGTCCAACCGGTTCACCAATTTCCGAAGATGTGTTCATGCCAGTTCACATGAGCTATGCACTCGAGAAAGAAGTAGATACTATCGTAAATGGTGTCATGACCACAGTTCGTGGCAGGCCAACTATTCCAGGCAGCCCATACGAGATCCTCGCAGCAAAGACCGAGACAAGGCTCATCAAGAACGCAGCAGCAATGGCTGGCAGACCAGGTATGGCCGTTTAGGGACCTGAGACTTCCCTGTCCGCTCAGGGTAACATCGCTTCCGAGTGTGTCGGTGGCCAGACAACAAGTGACAGTCACGAAGTATCACAGCTCAACGAGCTTAAGATCGATCTCGATGCAATTGCAGTTATCGCAAACTACAAGGGTAACAGCGACATCATCATGGACGAACAGATGCCTATCTTCGGCGGATACGCTGGCGGCATTGAAGAAACCACCATCGTAGACATTGCAACCCACCTCAACTCTATGATAATGAGCAGTGCAAGCTGGCACCTTGATGGTCCTGTCCACATCAGATGGGGATCCACCAACACCAGGGAAACCCTCCAGATAGCAGGATGGGCATGTGCAACTATCAGTGAGTTCACAGACCTTATGTCCGGTAACCAGTACTATCCATGTGCAGGTCCATGTACCGAGATGTGCCTCCTCGAAGCAGCAGCACAGTCCGTAACTGACACATCATCCGGCCGTGAGATCCTCTCAGGTGTCGCAGCAGCAAAGGGTGTCATCACTGACAAGACAACCGGTATGGAAGCAAGGATGATGGGAGAAGTCGCACGCGCAACAGCAGGTATGGACATCGATTCCGTGAACGCTGTGCTCGACAAACTTATCGCATCCTACGAGGGCAACTACGCAAACGCTCCTGAAGGTAAGACATTCCAGGAATGCTACGATGTTGCAACCGTTACACCAACAGACGAGTATGTCAAGGTCTATGAGGGCGCAATAAAGAAACTCGAAGGCTTCGGTCTTACATTCTAACCCTGAAATTAGCAATGACGTTTTTACCAGCGAGAGATCGCTGGTTTTTTTTTATAACGCCATTTGTCATTATTATTAAGTAGACAAATAAACATCAAAATAAAAAGTCAAACAAAATGCTAAGGGGGCATTCAAAATGGATCCGTGGACTTTAATAAACGGGGTAATTTACCTCATATGTTTTGCCTTGATCGGCTGGATGTTGTTGGACGCAAGCAAAGTATCCAACAAGTAATGCTACAGGAGGAGGACAAATGTCAGAAAATTCAAATGAAGTCGAGCTGGTAAAGTCACTGCGTCCATACCATGTATGGGCACTTGGTGTCGGTATCGTGTTGGTCGGCGAATACATGGGTTGGAACTTCACAGTTGCAAAAGGTGGTATACTAGGTTCACTTTTTGCACTGCTGGTTGCAGGTACCATGTATGTAATGGTTTCACTGTGTGCCAGTGAACTAGGTTCATCCACAAAACTTGCCGGTGGACCGTACGATTGGGCAAGATTATTCGTCGGACCCGGTGCGGCGGCTATTGTAGGTCTTGCTGTTTATATGGAATATATTGCCTTGGAAGCTGCTGACGCTATTGTTGTAGCATCCATTGCACAATCGATCTTCCCGGAAATACAAACATTCCCGGTAACTTTGCTCGTTATCGCGGCTTTGACATTTATGAACTATCGTGGAGTTGTAGCAGCACTTAATCTTAACTTTGCTCTTACATTCACAGCATTGATAGCAATTATAGCATTCTTCTTTATGAATATTGGTGGAATTGGCGGAACATGGCATCCGGAATACCTTATTTCAGGAGCTATACCCAACGGATTTATCGGAGTTTTCGCCGCATTGCAGTTTGGACCATGGTTCTACCTTGGTATCGAAGGAGCAGCAATGTGTGCAGAGGAATGTAAACACCCAACAAGAGCTATTCCTCTTGGACAACAGGCAGGTATGATCACCCTTCTCCTCGGAGCAGGTATGACACTCTACGTCTGTTCAGGTCTCATTCCAACTGCAGAACTCGGTGTTTCAGTATACCCACTCTTTGAAGCAGCAAATCAGAGCGGTGTTAAATTCCTGGTTGCATTCCTTGCAATAGGTACTCTATTCACCTGTCTTGCAAGTGCCAACGGTACTGTTTGTGATTCATCAAGGTCCTGGTTTGCTCTGTCAAGAGATCATTTCCTGACCAACTGGTTCGCTGCAGTACACACAAAGTACAGCACTCCATACAGGGCAGTCATTTTCACAATGCCAATTGCTGTTGCCTTTGCATACAGTGGTTTTCTGGACCAGGTCATTACTTTCTCCATCACATCAGGACTGGTATGTTACGTGATGATCCCATTCTCCCTGATACGCTTCAGGAAGATGTTCCCCGAACACACACAAAAAGTACGTCCATTTGTCGGACCTCTGCAACCTTATCTGGCATACTTCACAATATTCCTGGCGATCGTGATCATGTCTACACTTAACTGGGGATACAGCTACAACCTTATCTTCGGACTTGTCTTCTATATAGTAGCCTACTTCTACTTCTCATGGAGATACAGGAGCATAGACGCAAAACACGACTGGGGAGAAGACCTTGGATGGCCTGAACCTGCACATAAGAGGTGAACAGGAGGAATATATCATGGCAGATGAAGCATTATACAATAACAAGCTGAAACAGGATGCAGGAGTAATTCTCCTGGTCCTAGGATTGCTGTATTTCTCTGAGACGTTCATCGTCTATAGGATAGTCTCCGTAATATGGAGATCCGGAGAAGTACCTGAGATCACTACAATACTCCCATTCTACATTATATTCATAGTACTCTTGCTTGGGATAGAAACGATCGGATGTATCAGAGTGTACAAGTCCATCAAGGAACACATGTACGACTTTAAGTATTACGACTGAAGGAGGAAAAGACATGCCAAGCGAAATGAAGACAGAAAGAAGCATGTTCATGACGATATTCGATATCCTGTTCATATTCATACTGGCAGGTATCTGTATCGTAGTCCCGGTGATCATTCAGGGAACGGTCCTTGTGGGCTGGGAAGGAACAGGAACCATGCAATTCGTCTGGGATCCAGTACAGTATTTTGGATTGCTGGGAATAATTATTGCATTCTTCGTTGTGGTACTCTACCACTCAGTCAAGAATTACAGGTTCTGAACATGTGAGAAAGGTTGTCAGTATTTTTGCTGACAACTTATATATTTTCAAATATCGTATATAACAATGAAGTAATGGGTGATCTTATGAGTGAACAAGTAATCAACCGACTTAAAGACCCGGAAAACATCACCGAAACAGAACAGAAACATGTGCCTGTTATCGAAGCTGATGAAGTGATGACCGCAGAAGGTTCATTCGAAGTTACTGTAAAAGTGGGGGAATTACCACACGTTATGCAGGACGAACACTATATAGAGTGGATCGAACTCTCGCTCGGGGATATGAAGATCGGCAGGGTAGAACTATCACCTTCCGATGAGAAAGCTGAAGCAACATTTACTGTTGAGCCAACAGAAGAAATTGTAGGTATCCATGCCTATCAGGTATGCAACATTCGTGGCGTAAATGTTTGTGGAAAATGTGGCAGCAAATCTGTTGTAATGAAGTTAGATGCGCTGGCAAGCTGCAACGTTCATGGGTTGTGGGAATCAAAGAAAGAAGTCACGATCATGTCAAGTCATGAAGACGAAGGAAAAGCCTGTGCCTGGCATAAATGATCGTTTAAAGTGTTGATGTATGGGGGTACGTCATAACTACTAAACCCGGAGTTGATACTCTGGATATTTTTCTTTTTTGCAATGAATTTACAATTTTCAGTCAGTTTAACTGTGGTAGTATGAAAGAAAAGAGCATCCTGATAGTCGAAGATGAAATGATAGTCGCCATGATGATCAAGCTGAAACTTATTGAAATGGGATACAAGGTAGCAGGACATGCAGTATCATCGGAGCAAGCATTATTGATGGTCAATGAAAATAATCCAGATCTTATTATAATGGATATTTATATCAAAGGAAACCTTGATGGTATCGAGACAGCATTAGAAATAGAAGATAGATGCTCAGTTCCAATCATTTTCTTAACAGGGGATTCATCAAATGAAACAACTACAAGGGCATCCTTTGCACACCCTGTAGGTTATTTACAGAAACCTTTTATGGATGAAGAATTAGAATATGTAATTGAATCTGCTATGCACAAGCATATTGCCCAGACAAGAGACGCTGCTATTGCAAATTGATCAAAGGACAATGGTTTTAGTAATAGCATAACATTGTTTGTATTATTATAACATTTTTTAACTCGAAAAGGTTCAAGTGCTCCACAGGTTATGGAAAATGAAACTTGATTACGAACAGGGAAGATACATCATATTAGGGAGTATAGATGGAATATTGGCGGTGCTTGGTGTTGTCATAGGAACATCACATGTTGTGGATGATCCATCGATCATTATCAATGCTGCTCTTGGTGGTGCCGTTGCCCTTGCACTGACTAACGGTATCGGTTCATATCTTGCCGAAAGTGCAGTAGAGTACGGCAATCTTGCAGAACTGGAGAAACCCCTTCTACGAAGTCTTGAATCCACAACCCTAGAACGTGATACAAAGAAAAAGATATGGAATGATTCCATTACACACGGCGGATCAAGCTTAATTGGCTCCCTTATACCAATAATGCCCTTCGTACTATTTGATACGCTGTCACTTGAGATAGCGATCATACTCAGCATATCTGTTCTTGCAATACTTGGAGTATATTCAGGTAAGATCGCTAAACAAAGTCTCATAAAACATGCCGTGAGAATGGTAGGACTGGGAATACTGATCGTTCTGGCTGTGACTTCATTAGGTCTTCAATGATAGAATTATGGAAATCGTATCAGTGACAATAGCTTAAATGATCAAAGACATGATATCAAAGGTGAAAGAACATGGAAGAGATCGCTTATAAGAATATTCTTGTTCCCATTGATGAAAAGCAACTTTCAAAAAGGGTAATCGATCACGCACTACATATCGCAGATAAAGAATCAGGCAAGTTGATCATTGTCTATGTGGAAAGGAAAAAAACTCTGGAATGCATCTTTCCAAAAGAACTGGCTGAAAAGATGATGGTGATCGTAAAGGAGAATATCGAAGCCAACATGGACTATGCCCTTGAAAATGCAAGAAAAACAGGCGCAGAGGTTGAAAAGATCATACTTGACAATGATGGCATTGCCAAGGACCTTATCAGAATCGCCGAAGAAAATAATGTGAACCTGACAATAATGGGTTTCGAATCTTTGAGGTCCGGACCCCTTGGAAGTATTACCCGATGGTATCGCAGCAAATATCGGACCTGTTCTCGTCATCACCGACGAAGACTGATACACGCATTGTGAACTACCCCACTCTTACGCATGAGGCTTTCTGCTTCATTCTTTGAACTATGCATCAATATACAATATTTATAACAATATATCAATGGTTTGTAAAACAATGTTGTGTGCAGATAGTACGTATTTCATCCCACATCTTACGAAAGGGGGACTTCTCGGCTAAAAGTTAAATCTAATGGGAAGCTATAGAGTTGAACATTATGCTATCCACCCTATTGCTTTTCCTGTTAAGCCTTGTCCTGATCACCAAAGGTGCGGACTGGTTCATCGAAGCCGCTGTTGCCATCTCAACCAAAAGTGGCCTTCCAAAGATCATAATCGGAGCCACCATAGTCAGTTTTGCTACGACAGCACCCGAATTTACCGTTTCTGCAATGGCCGCATATCTTGGTCATACCGATCTGACGATCGGGAATGCAGTTGGTTCTGCTATCTGTAATATAGGACTTGCACTTGGAGTGGTAATAGCAGTAAAGGCAATACCTTTGGATGGGGGCTCTTTCCTTCATAAAAGTGCTATCATGCTGATAGCAGGACTCACACTTGTGGCACTGACATTGGACAGGACATTAAGTTCGTTCGATGGCATTATCCTACTGACCATATTCGTTGGTTTTCTCTACTATAACTATCGTCTGCAATCTGCCATATTCGATGGCAATGAGAATAAAAGGGAAAAACTGTCTTTAAGCGAAATAAAATCAGATATCTTCTACTTTATACTTGGAGCAACACTTGTAGTTATCGGAAGCCGCATACTTGTGGACACCGGCACCGAGATAGCACGCTGGTTTGGCATTCCTGAAATGATAATAGGACTAACCCTTGTAGCACTTGGAACATCCCTTCCTGAACTTATAACAGCAATTTCTGCAACCCTTAAAGGGCACCAGGACCTTTCCATCGGGAACATCCTCGGTGCAAACACCATGGATATTGCACTCATACTTGGATTTTCCTCACAGATAAGAGATATTCCGATCCTTGACCAATCCATTATGTATGACTTTCCATTTATGATAGTTATCATGCTCTTGCTTATTATTTTCGGGATCACGAAAAAACGACTTGACCGATGGGAAGGTGTAGTTATCATGCTGGCTTATTTCGGTTATATTGCAGGTCTTTTCCTGCTCTACAACTGAATCCCTTTTAGATCGATTTATTCAGAGAAATAGCCCTATTGCTTAGTATGTGCCATAAATTCCGTCAGGCTTAAATCATGTCAGACAAAATAATATTAGAGGTTTTACTATGAAAAAAATGTGGATATTAATCTTTATGGTAGCAGCCCTTATCACCGCAGGGTGTGCCGGGGATGACACAGGAACAACAACGTTTACTGATGATGATCTGGAAGTGACAACTAATATACCTGAAGGTGCTGAAGACCAATGGTGCCCTGTCGGTACTACCTGGGAAGCTGTGAACCCACAGACAGGTGAATCAATGACCATGGCGATCACGGGTACAGAAACTGTTAACGGTATCGAGATGTGCAAAGCTATTGTAGAGATAGAGCCTGTAGTAGACGGTATTGCAAAAATGGAATATTTGTGGGCGGAGAATGGAGAATCGGTTATCTGGACAAACTACGATGAGTCAGGAAATGTTCATTCAAAAATAACAATTCTTGATGGAAAAATGTCCATTACTGACGAGAACGGGGAAGTAATGGAATTTGGAACAACAGAATAATTTATTGTTGATAGCATAAGCAGATGAATACTGCTTATATATTTTTTATTTTGCTAATTATTGGTGTTTCTGGTATGGCCATGTCCACAATATCTTGTTAAAATATCCTTTAATTAAGGTAAAGAACTATAATAAATCACATCTTATACGGGACCATTCATTCTAACGAACTATCAATTCATTGAAAGAAGGATAAAAATATGACCTCAACCCGCTTCATAATCACTGTTATCGGTATCGACAAAATAGGCATTGTTGCCAGCATTACAAAAGTTATGGCAGATTATAATGTGAATATCGTTGATATCAGCCAGACCATAATGGAAGACCTGTTCACAATGATCATGCTGGCAGGCGTGGATTCCGAGAACTTTGACCTTGCAGCATTCCAAAAAGCAATGGTTGGAATAGGGGAAGAGCTTGGTGTTGAAGTGCGTGTACAGCATGAAGACGCCTTCCGCTTTATGCACAGGATCTAAAAAAGGTGATCAAGATGCTTATTCATCCAGAAGAGATACTTGAGACCATCCACATGATCAAAGCTGAGAACTTTGATATAAGGACAGTTACCATGGGAATTAATCTTCGTGATTGCTGTCATAGTGACATCGATGTCCTCAATAAAAATATCTACAACAAGATAACCGGTTATGCAAAGGAACTTGTGAGGACCACAGAGGAGGTTCAGAACCTTTACGGCATCCCCATAACCAACAAACGAATTGCCGTTACCCCTATTGCCATCGTTGCCGAAAGTTGTGACACTGAGGACTATGTTTCCATAGCAAAGACCCTTGACAGAGCTGCTGATGATGTAGGTATAGATTTCATAGGAGGCTTCAGTGCCCTTGTACATAAAGGGATGACTCCTGGTGATCTGAAGCTTATCAATTCGATCCCACAAGCTCTTGCCAATACTAAAAAAGTATGTTCATCCGTCAATGTCGCAACTACAAAGGCAGGGATAAACATGGATGCAGTGGCAATGATGGGCAATATAGTCAAAAAGACAGCGGAAGCAACTAAAGATGCTGATGGCATCGGATGTGCAAAGCTTGTTATCTTTGCAAACGCACCGGAAGATAATCCCTTTATGGCAGGTGCATTTCATGGTATAGGAGAACCGGATTGTGTAATTAATGTAGGAGTCAGTGGTCCTGGTGTCGTAAATTCAACTGTACGCGAACTGAAAGACCCGGACCTTGGTGAGATCTCAGAAGCTATCAAGAAAACCGCTTTTAAGATAACAAGGATGGGAGAGATGGTAGGAAGAGAAGTTTCCCGCCGGCTCAATGTAGATTTTGGAGTTCTCGACCTTTCCCTTGCACCCACCCCGGAAATAGGCGATAGTGTTGCAGCCATCCTTGAGGCCATGGGACTCGAGACCTGTGGAACCCACGGAACAACTGCAGCTCTTGCTCTGCTTAACGATGCTGTGAAAAAAGGTGGTTCAATGGCCTCATCCTATGTGGGCGGTTTAAGTGGTGCTTTCATCCCGGTCAGCGAAGATGCAGGAATGATACGTGCGGTCGAATTGGGTGCATTGAGCCTTGAAAAGCTAGAAGCCATGACCAGCGTATGTTCCGTGGGACTGGATATGATAGCAATTCCAGGAGACACGTCTGCAGCAACCATTTCAGCAATCATTGCCGATGAAATGGCCATTGGAATGATAAACAAGAAAACAACGGCTGTACGTCTTATACCTGCCCCGGGCAAAAAGGTAGGGGACAGTGTAGAATTCGGAGGATTACTTGGAAGAGCACCGGTTATGAAAGTCTCTGAATTCAGTTCGGAAGAGTTTATAGCACGTGGTGGAAGGATACCTGCCCCTATTCAGGCACTCACAAATTGAAATTTGAAACCTGTATATATTTCAGACACTTCCAGAAGTAGAACCGTCATGAGAACATGAAACGATGATGCGGTCTATAATATCTCCTTTTTTCTCCCCTTTCTTTATTTTTATCCGAACGTCTAAATAACGTTCGTATAACTTTTTTCGCTCATGATACAGATCTTTTAGCCCCTTGTCCTTAAAGCCAACAAGTCCTCTTTTGGAAGGGGAGATACGCCTGGCTATCTGACTAAAAGACACATCCAGATAAACTATCGTAGAAATTTCTTTTAGATGTTTTATCGATTTTTCCGAGTAGACTATACTACCGCCGGTTGCAATAACATAGTTATCCAATGCATGAAGTCCAATAACGATCTGTTCTTCAAGTTCAATGAACTCATCG
>NZ_JAQFFK010000004.1 GCF_027594145.1 Methanococcoides alaskense
TCCCTGTACCCAAAATATCTATGTAATGTAAATTTCAAATATCTGCACAGTATTTAATAGTATGTAATTGTTATGATAAGTGTCATCAGTTAATACATCGATGTTGTTATCGATAGGATTGCTGTACGTTTTGTAAATGAGGTAAAATGATGGATTCCCGGGACATTGTATTTTCGATAGTGATGGTTGTATCTTCTTTTGTTCTGACCTATGAATGGCTTGGCAGGTTCAAACCCAACTCCGCTAATTCTTTGATCATACTCTCTGCTATTGTAATGGTAGGTGCATTGGCTGCGATGATCCTTTCTCTGGATATAAGGCTTCGGAGGGTCGAAAAGACGCTGGATGATAAGGAACGTTCTCTTCGTATCAATATACAGAGCATTGAGAGCTCAATGGACAAGAAGATGAACGAAGTTATCACTGTAGTGGATGAGGCAATGGACGTATTTAATAAGAAATCATATCGTTAATCCCCTATCTTTTTTTCTTTGAAATAAGCAGGATCAGCTGTATTTCAAACTGTTCTATTATATTCTGCCTGTCGACATCTGCCGAAACCAATATAAGTGTATCAGTATATGTGGAACTTGTAATATTGCTAAGATTCAAGGGAGTGCGTATATGCGCATAAATTTAGAACCAATTGGCATAATTAAAAAGGCTGGAAAGTATTCAGAAATATTAATATATTCTGAATTTGAGCAGATCATAAAAAATCTGGTCTCAATGGTGGGAAAAGGCTCTGTGGGTGGTCAGGAGCTTCTAGTGGTGCATAAGAACTGTACTAGTAGTGATGGACACCAGGTCGAAGTGACCAAGACAGAAGTAGTTGAAAGGGATGGTAATGTCCTTAAAGTTGGTAAAATGAATGCAAACGATGATTCTGTCATCGATATCAGACTTTCCATTACCGATGGTCTCTCTGGAGATCTATAATATTTACATCATTTGAACATGGGTACGGATATCGGGGATCTACTTCTTAAAGATGCGATCGAGTTAGCTGGGCTTTCAAATAAAGTGGTGGCTATCGATGCGTACAATACTCTTTATCAGTTCTTAAGTATAATCAGGCAACGTGACGGAACCCCTCTAAAGGATTCCAGCGGTCAGATCACATCTCATCTTTCGGGTATCCTTTACAGGCTTACCAATCTCATCGAAGCAGGCGTTAAACCGATTTTTGTCTTTGATGGTAAACCTCCTGATTTCAAATCAGATACTCTGGCAAAACGGCATGAGGTCCGGGAAAGTGCAACTGCTAAATGGGAAGACGCAAAAGCACAGGGACTTGAGGAAGAAGCCTACAAGTATGCACAGGCCTCCTCAAAAGTGACCCGTGAGATGATCGATGATTCTGTCAGCCTATTGGAATTGATGGGTATCCCTTATGTGAAAGCACCATCCGAGGGGGAGGCACAGGCCTCATACATGGTCCAAAAAGGGGATGCTGACTATATCGGTTCACAGGACTATGATTCTTTTCTTTTCGGTGCGCCACGGGTGGTTCGAAATCTCACTATTACAGGTAAGCGAAAGCTTCCGAAAAAGAACATATATGTGGACGTTAAACCTGAGGTCCTATCCCTTGAGGATTCCCTTGGGGAACTTGGCATTACAAGACAGCAATTGATCGATATTGCCATGTGTGTGGGCACAGATTATAATACCGGTCTCGAGAAAATCGGCCCGAAAAGAGCGCTTAAACTGGTGAGAGAACATGGTGATATAAAAGCCGTACTCGAAGAACTTGGTAAAGACATCGAAGATCTTGATGCTAAAAGGGATTTCTTCATGAACCCGCCCGTAACAGACGATTATGAGCTTAAATGGATCAAGCCTGACCGTGCCGGGGTAATTGATCTTCTCTGCAAAAAACATGATTTTTCAGAGGACCGGGTCAATAAAGCACTTGACCGCCTTGAAGCTAACATGGGCGGCAGTCAAAGCACTCTTGATCAATGGTTTTAACTGTTCTTTATTAAAGGAACTCCGGTCATTTCCGGTGGCTTTTCAATGCCCATGATCTTCAGGATCGTGGGTGCAATATCGGAAAGCCTGCCTTTTTGAAGCTCAACTCCCTTTTCCTGTGTCACATAGATACAGCGGACCGGATTTGATGTATGGGCCGTGTGGCATTGCTTGTCCGTGTTGTTGCAGAAATCGACCATCTTTTCGGCATTGCCATGGTCTGCCATTATCATGGCTTCGCCACCGACTTCCTTTATTACAGTAATTATCTTTCCTACACAATCATCAACGACCTCGACCGCTTTCACGGCCGCTTCCATTATGCCGCTATGTCCTACCATGTCCATGTTGGCAAGATTGAGTACGATCACATCATACTTTCCAGATCCTATCCTTTCTATCAGTTCTTCGCTGACCTCATAGGCACTCATTTCCGGTTTCAGGTCATAGGTTGCTACCTTTGGGGATGGGATAAGACACCTTTCTTCTCCTTCGTTCTGCTTTTCAACACCGCCATTGAAAAAGAATGTCACATGTGCATATTTCTCGGTCTCAGCTATACGCAACTGCTTTATTCCCTCTTTGCTGAGCACCTCTCCCAATGTGTTCTTCAGTTCTTCCGAAGAGAAGGCTATGGGGACATCCAGTCTTTCATCGTATTCTGTCATGCAGACAAAATGCACTTTTGGATGGCTTTTGCGTTCAAAATTATCAAATTCATCATTCACGAAAGTATAGGTCAATTGCCTTGCACGGTCAGGGCGGAAATTGAAGAAGATCACCGTATCGTTCTCATTTACAGTTCCTATGGGTTTCCCATTTTCATCGACAATCACCGTAGGTTTGATAAATTCATCATTCTCGCCTCTCTCATATCCTTCCAAAATAGCATCTACGGGTCCGTTTGAATGGTATGATCCCTCGCCTAGGGTGATGGCATTGTATGCATCCTCGATCCTATCCCAGCGATTGTCCCTGTCCATGGCATAATAACGCCCTGAAACAGTGGCTACCTTCCCGACCCCCAGGTTGTTGCAGTATTCCACATGTTCCTTCATATCCTCAAGTGCCGCTCTTGGGGGAACGTCCCTTCCATCGAGGAAGGCATGGACGAATATATCGGTAATACCTTCATCCTTTGCAAATTCAATAAGAGCACAAAGATGTTTCATGTGGCTGTGAACTCCCCCGTAAGAGAACAATCCCATGAGGTGTAATGCAGAACCCTGTGCTTTTGCATTTTCAATTGATTGCTTCAATACAGGGTTCTTGAAAAAGTCCCCGTTCCCGATATCCCGGTTGATGCGTGTAAGGTCCTGGTAGACAACACGTCCTGCACCTATGTTCAAGTGCCCAACCTCTGAATTCCCCATCTGTCCCTCAGGAAGTCCCACATCTTCACCTGAAGCGCTGAGGAGTGTATTCGGATATGTCTCCAGCAAATTATCAAGGTTGGGGGTGTTGGCTGCATGGATGGCATTACCTTCCACTTCGGGGGAATATCCCCAGCCATCAAGTATGGTCAACAGAAAAGGTCTTTTGGTAAAATTCATGCGAAGTAGATTATCCTGATGGTTATTAAATACGCTGATTTGCAGGTAGTAAGAAAATAGTGACAAATAAAAGAGGAGTGTTCCTGCCAGTAGTTTGGCAGGAACTATGTAATGTCTACAGTCTGTTCATTCATATCTCAAAGCATCTACAGGCTTCATCTTCGATGCATTGTATGCAGGTATCACTCCGGAAATCACTCCTATGAGCATTGCAAGTCCTATTCCAAGGACCATTAGTTCTGGGGACAGACCGGTTGCTGAACTCGTGGCAGTACGTCCGATCTGCAATCCGCTCATTGGTATGACAACCCGTGAAACGATCTCTCCAAGAACTATCCCTAAAAACCCACCTACAAAACCCACAAGTGCGGAATTCATAACGAATATCATCATGATATCCCTGTTCTTAGCACCAATGGCCTTCATTGTGCCGATCTCTTTTGTCTTTTCCATTACGGAAGTGAACATTGTATTTGCAATTCCCACTGCGCCTACTAAAAGGGATACTCCTGCAATTGCACCAAGGAAGTACGTCATTGATGAAACCATATCAGATACTCCGTCCATCTGTGATTTTGAATCGGTCACTGAAAAATCCCTGTCCTTCTCAGCAACATGACGTGAGGTCAGAAGGGTACTTTCTATCTCTTCAACAGCCGATTCCACTACATCTTCGTCTTCAACCTTTATCACAATTGATCCGTAAACGTCCTTTTCGGCATCTTCGATAACATTTATTGCAGCATCTATGGGCATTATTACTGCATTATTGCTCTCGCCGTCCTCCAGTATTCCTATCACTCTTACAGATTTATCTTCTATGGTGATAACCCGGTTCACTCCAATTGGCTGGTCGAACAATTCATTTGCGACATTGTATCCTATGACTGCTACATAATTGTCCGAGGGCTCAAGGGCACGGCCTGAATCGTAGTCCATATTAGATGTGTACTTCCACACCTGTGGGTCCACTCCGGTAACTGATAGGGATGCAGTTTCTCCAGTATAATCGACATCGGCTTTCCCACTGATCTGGCCGTACATGTACTCGATCTCTTCGATCGACCGGAGTGCCATTATATCCTTATCAGTAAGCTCATCTTCATCAGTGGTGGTAGTACCTCCTCCTCTACCTGGTGGTCCCATTGATGACTGAGCACCGGAATAACCGGGAGTGACGGTGATCATCGTAAGGTCCATATCCTCAAAGCTGCTCTCAACACTTTCCGTCATTGCATCTCCAAGGGCAACTATACTAACCACTGATGCAACACCTATGACGATACCAATGATGGTCAGCCAGCTTCTGATCTTACTGTGCAGAAGGATGTTGGTCGCAAGTTTAAGAGATGTTTTGAATCTCATTGTTCCCTTTCCCTATCCTTTCTCTTTTTATATACTACAGCAGCTCCTGCAACGATTACGCCAAGGATCAGAAGGTATGTGGTAGTGCTGGTCCCGGTACTTGCATCCCTGTTCTTGGCGTATGCCACATTATTTTCTCCAGTTGCACCTGAGGTAGACGAAATATCAACGTTCTTCTCAACCGAAAGCCTCTGACCAGTCGAATCAGTATATTCGATAATTGCTGTCAGTTCATCACCTGAACTTTCGCTGGCAGAACGGTCTGCAGGTCTATCTTCTCCAGTGCCAGTTCTTTCATCATCAATATTTTCGTTTGTCGCAACATTTGCGGTTTGGACAACGTTGAATGAAGTGATCGTGTAATCTCCCTTTTCCAGGTTTCCCACAATGGTCGAGGAACTTCCTGTCACTTTGTATCCATCCTGTTCCGGAATTGATACTTTCACAGAATATGCCTCATTGTTACCCACATTGGCAACAGAAAGTGAGACTTCCCCACTTGCACTCTCAGAGAACGAAACATCGAAATCGGTTTCTCCTCCTACAAAAAGTCCGGCTTTGGTAGTGATCTCATTTGTATTTGAGTCATAATCCTCGAAACTCAGGCAGATATCCATCTGATAAAGCCCGGGAATAGCATTCACATCGGCCATGACTGTGTAGCTCACTGTTGCAGATTCACCTGCATCGAGATATGCGATATATTTGGTGTTATCAGAATATACCGGCAGAACAACTCCGCTTTCTTCATCCCATGATACTACCATGTTCTTCAGGGGTGAATTTCCGGTATTGGTCACAATGAAATCAAGGGGTTCTTCGGTCGCGATGTCGATGCTTGATTCAGTGATGGTGACGATCTGTGCATATTCCTTTCCCCGGACGTCAATATTGACGGTCGTTGTGATCGCACCACCGTTCTCACTGTCAGTTACAACTATATCCAGCTCATACAGGTCTTCTGGCGCATCATTATCTATTAAAAGTTTGTATTTGAGTATGGCAGAATCATCGTCGTCCTGTCGGGAGTTCAGATATGGTATTGTCTGGGTCAGAGATTCGCCGGTCACTTTTGAGAATGGATACTCCGGTTCGATGGTAACTGTAACGTCCTCAAGGTCTGAATTCCCATCGTTCATTACGCTAAGGGTTATCTCCATGGTCTCTCCTGGTCTTGCAGGGTCAGGGTTTTGATTTAACATATCAACCGTTATCATTGAGGAATCTACATAAACTGCTGCAGAAACATTTCCGGCGCTCATGCAGATAAGTAGTAGTAAAAGTATAGTTTTTTTCATATCAATTCTCCATCTTATTTCTGTATTCTATTTTCTCGACCTGTCCGTCCTTGATGTAGACTATCTTGTCTGCATACTGGACCGGTTCGATATCATGTGTGACAATAATGATCGTTTTGTTCTCTTTTTGGTGCATCTCGTTCAGGAATTCCAGTATATAGGTTCCGGTTTTACTATCGAGGTTGCCGGTTGGCTCATCGGCAAGGATTATCGGTGGATCAATGGCCAGTGATCTCGCAATGGCCACTCTTTGGCGCTGTCCTCCTGAAAGCTGGGAGGGCAGGTTCGTAAGCTTATTTCCAAGACCCACTATCTCCAGAAGCTCCTGCCCTCTCTTTTTAGCAATGTCAGGATCGAATTCCTGAAATTCCAGCGGTAGCATGACATTTTCTAAAGTATTGAGTGTGGGGATAAGGTTGAACTGCTGAAAAATGAATCCTATACTTTGTCCCCTGATCTGTGCAAGATCTGACTCTTTTAACGTTGATATATCCTGATCTTCAAGACGTATGATGCCTTTACTTGGAACATCAAGGCAACCTATCAGGTTCATCATTGTACTTTTTCCGCTTCCGCTGGGTCCAAGGATCACAACGAATTCTCCACTGTATATGTCAAGATCCACATTTTTCAATGCATCAAATTCAATTTCTCCCATCTGGTATGTTTTCCAGACATCACTGAGCTTTATCAGCGGGGTATTATCCTCTTGCATTTCAACACGTTCTATTCCATTCATATTCTCGATCGTCTCGTCTCTTTTTTTGTTTCCATGAAAGCACCTGTAAGGTTGATCTGTGAGAGGTTACAGGTGCCGTTCATGGGGTGGTATGGTACCAATGGCACTGTTCCAGTACCACTTTGTACAACCCCGCATTAGTGGTCTTGAATATAAGCATACTTTATAATTTAAGTAAAAAATAAGATTTAAATATGCAATGAAGCTTTTTTAAGGCTTTTAATTCTTAAAAAAACTATTTAATTACATTAAAATTGAATTAAAATAGTTTATTGCATTTAAATCAAAAAAATATGCTATTTGCTGTATGTTGTAGATAGTAAAAAAATGCTGATAATAGATGCCAGTAAAAAATGCTGATCCATCCAAAGGCAGGTGGATGTAGGAAGATTAATTATTCGCTTTTATGCTCATCTTTAAGGAATATGATATTTCCCCTTCCTTCCTTCCTTTTTTCAACCCAGCCATTTTTCTCAAGATCGTTTAGCATCATACTAACTTTTCCTTCTGAATAATCGATCTTGCTTCGAAGGTCCTTCTGTGTCATACGGCCATCATTGGATAGGAGTATTTTCACAATTTCCTGCAGGTCCGAAGGTAGGTCCTTCATATCTTCAGGATATGTAAGATCCTCATCTTCCGATAGAACCTCTTCAGCATGGCCAGGTGCTGGATATTCTGTTATTTCTATTTCCGGTTCAATGTAGTGCCTTTTCTTATCTTTTTTAGTCTTTGATGTTGTTCTCTCAATTGCTACCATCAGTACTATCGCAAGTAAAAGGTAGAAGACTATTGAAATTGTACCAGCCTGTGCAGTTTGTTGCTTCTCATTTTCGTCACTCTCCACAATGTCTGAATAAACAGGCATAAGCAAAAGATCGATCACATAGGTGCCATTATCAGTTATGGTCAGTGGAACTTCTGTGGAATATTCAAGGTTGTTCTCTTTGTATGAAGTAGCTGTGATCAGATAATTTCCCGGAGGTAATTCCAATGAGTAGATGCCGTATTGTGGAACTATGGACTGGATGGGCGTGGTGTTTATCTCTATATATGCATTGTCAGTCGGTTCAAAAGTGTCCCACTCATAGACCACACCATGTATGGTAGCAGTGCTATCAGCGCCTGCTAATGGCATTGATACCAGAATGATGGCTATCCAGAATACAAGTGTGATGGGTTTCATTTTTTTATTTAATTATTTTGACGTTTACTGCTAAATAGATAGGGCATCCATTCCATCTCGATCGTTCCATTCCCTTCTTCGTAACTGTAGGTCCCGTTTCCGGATAGTGCTGCAAAGCCATTTCCTATGGCCTTAAAATTAATACTCTGTCCGCGTACCATAACTATGGTGGATGTTCCAATAATGTCCATTGTACCGTTCACATTACGGTAGGACACAATTTTAGGGTCGATGTTGCTTTCCGGTGTATATTCGCCATCAATGAAAATGATCTTGTCATTATTCTCATCCCTGATCGTGACCATTGCATTTTGGACTGAAAGTGTAATTTCGATGTTCCCTGAAAGTACCGCAGTTCCATTTCCACTCGCATTCAGGTATACATCATCCTTTAGTTTGACCTGTCCTGGTTTTATTATTCTTTCGTCATTGAATATCTGTGGCACTATATCATGAACAATTCGGAGTTCTTCAAGTGCATTGAAAAGGTACTCTTTTTGTTCTACGCTAATGGTCGTGTAGCTTTCATTATTTTGTGAAAGTTCATCCGAAAGGGTCTTGTTCAGCTTAGCATTTTCGAGATGCTGGCGATATTCTCCTATCCTATTACTTAGTAAGTTAACATCCTCTCCTTCATTTTCCAGCCTTTCCACTTCTTTCTCGAAATAGTAAAGTGCACCTTCGGACCTCTCGATATCCCTGTCTATGATATTGACAATATCTTGTTCATCTACAAAAAATGGTGGCTTGAGCTTATATAGTAATTTATGTTCGATATCAAACGGCCAGTAACTGTTGTCATGCCCTGTGCCCGACGTGAACCATATAGGTTTTACAACCTCGTGTTGTAAATTATCCTGTCTATCAGCACAACCGGAAGTCAGTAGTATGAATGTCAGTAAAGCTAATGTAATGACTAATACCTTTTTCATTTTGATAATCCTCTTTCCCAGATAAATATGATCAATGATTACTTCCAGTTCTGCTATTGAAGATATAAACATACTTTATGAAGGGGTAGTATTTTGTCTTTTCGTATATTGAAATATGTATTTTGTGACCCTTTTTAACTTCAATATACTTTTTTCATCCTTCATTGATAAAAAGAGAGTTAAAATATGTATAAAAATCATTTTTATATCTATATTATTCATTTATTCAATGTTTATCTCTTCTATTCGTATTTATTAAGTTCCTTCAATGATCGATCAATATGACCTTATTCAAATTGTTCTACAATAAATAATCTTAATATTTTGTATTAAATTATAAATTTAAAGGCTTATTAATATTAAATAAGCATTTCGAAACTCTAATAAGCTTCCTTTTTACAATTAAAAGCTTTATTTCTCTTTTATCTGAAAGTATGCTTATATTCTCGACTGCCAGTGGATGCATTGTGAATACTCGGGTATTGCCGGGACACAGAGATGATAATATGAACAATAAAATATTGAAAACAATTGGTTGCTTTGCAGCTATCCTGATGGTATTCAGTTTGTTTCCAACAGGTGCGCTCGCGGCAGAAGACAGTACGACAAAGGATCTCTCTATGATGAAGTTCGGTGAAAAGAATAGGATGGGACATGGAATCGGTGGAGGATTTTTCCTTTCTGACGAAGATGATATGAGTTCCAGAACTTCCGATGATCGCCCTGCATGTCCTGTGGAGTTTGAAAGTGAAGCCGATGAATTTGAGTTTCAAAAAGAACGTTTGATAACTTCCTTTGATAAAAAGATCGAAAGATTAGAGACTCTAAAAGAGAACCTCGATAACATTGGTAATGAAGAGATCACTGAGGAACTTATAGATGATCACATTGTTCAGCTTGAAGATGCAAAGGAGCTCATATCTTCTACTGAAGACAAAGAAGAAATTAATGAAGTAATGGAATCATTGTCTTCCGTATTTGAAGACATGTCTGAAGAACTTAGAGGGCCAAATTCCAAAATGCATGATGACCGTCCCTTATGTCCAGTGGAGCTCGAAAGTGAAGAAGATGCATTTGAGTTTCACAAAGAGCGTTTGATCACTTCCTTTGATAAAAGGATCGAAAGACTGGAGACTCTAAAAGAGAATCTCGATGAAATTGGTAATGACGACATCACTGAGGAACTTATAGATGAGCACATTGTTCAGCTTGAAGATACAAAGGAGCTCATATCTTCTGCTGAGGACAAAGAAGAAATTAACGAAGTAAGGGGATCATTGTCTTCCGTATTTGAAGATATGCCTGAAGAACTTAGAGGATCAAATTCCAAAATGCATCTTAATGGACCTATGAATGGTATGCATTCAAGAGGCATGGCTTCAGTTGAAGAATGAGTTTCGGTCATTGAATTGAGAAACATTTTTCAGTCAAAAATGGAGCAAATCGCTCCATCTTTATTTTTGTGTGTTTGTTCTATGATACAATAAAGAATTGCTATAATGGTGTTTAATATGAATAAAGGTATGAAAACTATCGGCATACTGTTAATTTTGTTATGTTCAATATCAGGGAGTGCTTATGCAAGGGAAGATATGTCTGGTAAAGTCGGCTTAGGGTCTAAGGAATATATGCCTGATAGATCTGGGCTAGATTCCAGAGCGAATGGATTTACAAATCTGATAGATTCAAAAATAAGACTTCTTGAGAGCGAGATCGAAAACAGCGATGATCTATCGTTCATTGAAGAAGCTGAGCTCATGATATTTGAACTGGATAATGTAAGGAATGAAATGCAGGAAGCTTCTAATGAGGATGAATTTGCATCTTCACTTAATAAGTTCAATTCTCTAATGGAAAACTCTTCAGAAGATATCGAGCAAATTTTCATGGGTGGTCAAAAGATGTCTGTTGATCGAATTGTTGATGTAGGAAATAAAAGTGTACAAATGAACGATTCAAGTGGCGATATGAAGTCTTCAATTATGAGCGACGAAAGAGATGATCCTATTAAGAACGTTTCCTCGAGATCTAAAATAGTTAATGGAAATGAAAATGAGACTTCCAATTCTAATTTCCTTACCAGATTCGTGAATAAGATAATGTCTTTCTTCTAACCACAACTTTCCGATTTTAAGAACATTTATGCAACATGAGTTCAATTCAATTTCTTATGAACCTGAATGAAATTGACTGGAACGATGTCTGGAAAGAGCAGATGAGGCTTTATAATGAGGTCGAGGGAACTCTGGAAAAAGTTGATATCTGGGAAAGTAAGGAAAATGCCAGAAGATACTGGGAAATGTCACAGAACAAGGGTGCTGACCGCATTGAACAGACTTTAGGTGAGCTTGATCTTAAAGCTGATTCGCGCGTTCTTGATATTGGTTCCGGACCAGGCGCTCTTGCGATCCCTATCTCAAAACGTGTTCGGGAAGTGGTTGCAGTTGAACCCTCGGACGGGATGATGTCCGTATTGCAGGAAAATATCGAGGAACTGGACATCAGCAACATCAATTGCATTCACGAAGGGTGGGAAGATATTGATATTGATGAACTTGGCGGGAAATTTGACATAGTCATTGCTTCTTATTCGCTGAATGTGCCCGATATAAGACAAACGTTCGAAAAGATACAGGCGGTTTCCAGTGGCTCTGTTTATGTTTACTGGTTTGCAGGGGAGACATCCTGGGATGATCAATACCGTGCCATATGGCCTGCTCTGCATAATGGGGAATATCACAGTTCCCCTAAATGCAATGTCATGTACAATGTCCTTTATGACATGGGTATATTTCCCAATATGGAGGTGTTCCCAATGCATAGAAGTATGACCTTTTCTTCCATGGATGAAGCGGTCAAACACTATGTTCCGCATTATAGGGCATACACTGATGCACAGGTCTCAATACTCAGGCAATATCTGAAAGAGATCCTGCCGGTCAATGAAGATGGTTCCATACTTCATCTTGGCGATACTATGCGTATCAAGATGTGGTGGGACAACGCTTCTGATAATTGAAAATGGCTCAGGAAAAGTCTGGATGGATGTCCTTTTTGAAAAGACTGTATTCCTTTGCCAGCATGACGAAGGTCACCAGAAAAGAGAGTCCGTCAGATAATGGGAATGCCATCCATACTCCCTGAAGCTGAAAGAAACGAGGGAGTATCAGGACAAGTGGTATCAGGAAAAGTACTTGTCTGCTGATCGACAGGAAAAATGCTGGTTTCGCTTTTCCCAGTGTCTGATATATAGATGCTCCTACTACCTGGAATCCGACCAGTGGTAGTGCAAGTGCCATTATCCTCATTGCTGCTTTTCCTGCCTCTATCAATTCTTGGTCAGTGGTAAATATGCCGAACAATTGAGTTGGAAATATGAAGAGCAGTAAGAACCCCGCAATTGATACCACTGTAGTTATTTTCATGGCCAGTGCTGTAGAACTGATGACCCTTTCGTAGTTCTTTGCACCATAATTGAACCCCACTATAGGTTGTAGGCCCTGTACAATGCCTATCATTGGCATGAAAGTGAACATGAACAATCTATTAACGATACCAAATACTGCTATGGGAATATCTCCTCCGTAAACAGCAAGCACATTGTTTATCACGATCACCATCAGGCTGCCCGACGCATTTCTTGCAAATGAGGACGTTCCGATGGTGACCATTTCTTTCAGTATCTCGGGGTGGGGTACGAAATACCTTATGTGGAAATGAAAACTGCTCAGTCCCTTAGTGAAGTAGTATAAGAGGTAGAGGGCACTTACCACCTGTGAAATAACGGTTGCAATAGCTGCACCTTTTATGCCCATATTCAGTCCAAAGATGAATATGGGGTCAAGGATTATGTTAAGCCCTGCTGATATTACCATTGTAAACATGGCCACTCTTGCATTTCCTTCCGCACGAACAATGTTATTTAGTGTCATGGAAAATGCAAAGAATATAGTGCCGTAAAGGATTATCTTTGTATAATCGTATGCAAAAGGCATGATCGTTTCTGTGGCACCGAACATTCTCAGCAGGGGCTCAATGTAAACGACACCTAATATCGTCATAACGATGCTAAGTGCAAGTATGGCAGTTATGGCGTTTCCGAGTGCGATATCTGCACGTTCGTGTATCCTTGCACCTAAGCTTCTGGAAATAATGGACGCACTTCCTATGCCTATTGTGAGTGCTATTCCCATGATTATCATCTGGATCGGGAATGCAATGGTTATCCCTGCAATACCCTGTACACTTTCTGCTCCAAGTGCCCGTCCTACGAAAATAGTATCTACAAGACTATAGAGGGCCTGAACTATCATTCCAACGGTCGCAGGCAGTGAAAGCTTAAAAAGGACCTTTTTAATGCTATCTTCTGAAAGCATTCTGGATCTTTCGTTCATAGGTATTTCCTCAGAAGTCTGGGGATGAAAAGAAAACACCTTATAAATCAGTTCCGTATTTATCTCTTTTAGTGTGACTTTTAGGACTATGACTTAACTAGTCGGCACTACTAAAGTAGTTCAATGGTATAATAGTATATTAAATTAATAATATCAGGAAGTTATGCAATTTTATATCTATGGGTGAAAAAACATCTTTCTCATTAGATAGTGTCAGATTTCCGAAAAACAACCAAAATTCATACCATTTCCCGGACATTTCAAGTCTGTGGCCAACACTACACCTTTTGAACAGTTCTACACTGGTGTCGATCTCCGGCGCTTTAAGGATATACCTTGCTTTCCTTTTGCTGCAGTTGCAATTCGATATCCTTTCCTGTATAGGTGGTGGTCTGGTGGTATATTCTGTCTATACTCTCGATCGTGCACTTGATTCTGAGGAAGACGCGGTGAACAGGTCTGAGCTTACCGGAGCAAGACGGGATATTGCACTTTTTGCGTCAGTCCTGACATTCCTTGTTGGTGCCTATTTCCTGTTCCTTGACGGTTTATTGCTTCTTGCTTTTTTGCCTCTGGTGACCGGTTTCCTTTACAGTAAAGGGATCAAGGTCGGAAAACATCATCTCAAGCTCAAAGGCGGTCTCGGTGTGAAGAATCTGGTTGTCGGCATAACATGGGGTGCATTCATTGCTGGTATTGCAGGTTGGTATGCAGAAAGCATATTGCCGGTGTTTGCTGTATTCCTTTATTTTGGGTGCAAACTTTTCGTAAACTCTTCAGTGTATGATTTCAAAGATCTCAAAGGCGATGCCCTGGCAGGAATAAAAACACTTCCTGTAAGTCTTGGCGAACAAAAGACACGTGCTATCCTTCTGGGCATCCACCTGTTCTCTCATTCCCTTCTATCGATCTTGATAATGTCAGAGCTTCTTGCCTATGAACCGATATTGCTGGTCTACAGCTTTATTGCAGGCCTTGTCTGTATCAATCGTTTTGCAGCCCCGGTTGAAAAAGAGTCAAAGAACAGGTTGTACAAACGACTGTTCGTTGTGGATGGCGAATCGAGTATGATCGTAGGTCTAAGGGCAATTATGGGAGTTTGATATTGTATGGATGATCAAAGGGATTTGATCTCCCTTGCTTTCTCTTTATAATGCTCAAATAGCTCTTTTCCCCATTGCACAGCAGCTTCGTCGTGTCCTATTAGATCGTTTTGTGGGTCATATGTTCCGTTCTTGAAAAACAATGACATGGAAAAGAAATTGTCGGTTACAATGAATGCGACCTTTGCTTCATCGATCAGGTAGAGCTTTGTATTGTCAGAGTTCAGATACGTCTCCAGTGAATCTCTGTATTCGTTCTTCACCTTTTCGAAAACATTTGTTGTCAAAACAAGCTTTGTAGGAACATCATTTTTGGCGAGACTGACAAAGAATTCCGGATATACCGGGATAAATATGGTGGAAACCCCATCAATTTCGCTTGATTTATTTATGTTTCCAATAAAATTCTTATGGGAGTCATATATGTTTTCCAGACCTTCCTGGTGGACAGAGCATTCGCCAAGGTCACCGATCCTATCAAGAAGCTTTTGTGGTATTCCATCAAGTAAGTGTTCTTTCCAGAAATCATCGTTCCTTTCGATGGCATCAAGGGTTTTTATCAGTGGTTTTAGATACTTGGATGCCACCCTTCCGATCGGTGTAATGTGGTACTTTTTTTCATCTTTAAATATAAGGTTTGAAGCTACCATCTCTTTTATTCGGGGGGATATCTCTGGCGAGCTCACCTTGAAATATTCCCTTATTTGTGATAATGTACGAGGTTCTTCTTCTATAAAGAAAAGAAGGTCTTTTCTTTTTTCTGAAAATGTGAGAACGCTTAGCAATCCATTTGATCTCATTTTCTTCAGCTCCATAGTGTTGGGTGTACCTATTACATATATAATTAATGGACACCTTTTAAATATTTATTATTACATACTTGGATTTTTTAAAACTCGGCTACCCTTTTTCTTTAAGTTTTGATAGTATCCACTCGATAAGTTCGTATCAATGGTTCGTACTCCCCGTTTCACCACATATACAATTGAAAATTATCTTACTTCTACTGTAAATATGTGGCGATAGCTCTAAAGGACAAATCGGTCATAAAAAAGAAGGGAATGTGTGCAAAAACACACATCTAAGAATATAATCAGTGTAGGAAGTGTCTCATTCCAGTGAACACCATTGAGATGTTCAGACGATTTGCAGTAGCAATGACCTCATCGTCCCTTATGGAACCGCCTGGTGAAATTATGTATCTTATCTTGCTTTCATCAGAATAGATTATACTGTCATCGAATGGGAAGAATGCATCAGAAGCCATGACGGACTCTGAAAGTATGGATTGCCAGTATTCTTCAAAGCTCATATCCGGCTTTTCCCTTTCATAGACTATCTCAAGGTTCTCTTTTGCTTTTGTTGCTGCAAGTTTGCGTATGGAATCAACGCGATTTGGCTGTCCTGCTCCCATTGCTATCATAACGTAACATCCGTCCTTGTATTCGTATGCAAGTGTCACAGAATTGGATTTTGTGCTCTTGCAGGCGCAAATACAGAATTCGGACAGTCCGCGTTTCTCTTCAGGGTACGCAGTTTCAGTAACACAGTCCCACTTCTCGTAAAGCCCTATGTTCCTTGTCTGTTTCAGCATTCCTCCGATCACATACTTGTATGTGGTCTCGGTATCAAATGCTTCATTGAACTGTGGCAATTCAAGAAGACGCAGATTTGAGCTCTTATCTTTCAGATATTCAAGGGCATCATGCTCGAATCCAGGTGCGAGGATGATCTCCACGAACTTACCCTTAAGGAATTCTGCGGATTCAAGATTGAAAACGGTATTGGTGCAGATTATACTACCAAATGCTGATACAGGGTCGCCATCCCATGCATGCTCCAAAGCTTCGCAAAGAGTGTTACCGGTTGCCAGTCCGCATGGGTTATTGTGTTTGACAATAGCAACTGCGGGATTCGTGTTGCCTACCTCTTTGATGGTCTGGAGGGCATTGTCCGCATCCACATAGTTGTTGTATGAAAGCTCCTTTCCATGCAACTGGTTTGCATTTGAAAGTGCAGGGCCAACGATCGCCTCATCCTTGTAGAATGTAGCTTCCTGGTGCCAGTTCTCTCCATATCTGAGCTTTGTACCTTCAGTGAAGTTCATGCGCAGGACATCTTCATCGAGGAGAGTCTTGCTCAGGTACGTATCAATATTACTGTCATAATTTGCAGTGTGTCTGAATACCTTGACCGCAAGTTTTTCGCGGGTGGTGTCAGAGACCGTGCCGGCTGATCTCAATTCCTTGAGGACCTCTCCATAGTCTTCCGGGTCTGATATTACTGTTACAGACTTGTAGTTCTTAGCGGCAGAACGAAGTAAGGTTGGTCCTCCGATATCGATGTTCTCTATAGCTTCGTCAAGGTTCACACCCTCTTTCGAGACTGTTATCTCGAAGGGGTAAAGATTGACAGCTACCATGTCGATAAGCTCGATGGATTCCTTTTCAGCTTCTCCCATGTGTTCAAGGTTTCCTCTCATACACAGCAATCCGCCGTGTATTCTTGGGTGGAGTGTCTTTACACGTCCTCCCATCATTTCAGGAAAACCGGTAACTTCTGAGACGTCGATCGTCTCAATACCCGCATCGCGAAGTATCTTCGCAGTTCCGCCAGTCGATATAATCTCTATGTTCAGTTGCTCTAGTCCCCGTGCGAAATCCACGATTCCAGTTTTGTCAGAGACGCTTAGCAGTGCCCTTTTTACCAAAAAATCACCAAGTTAGATTGTTATATATGTTGTATAAATGTTCTGGTTGGCCATTATGACCGTCAATTCCAAAGTTCACCCAAATTTCACAACCGGGCAAATTGTAACACAAGCACCACAATGAGTGCATTTACTGCTTATGATCGCCTTTCCATCCTCTATAGTGATACAGTCGTTAGGACACTTTCCTACGCAGACCCCACAACCCATACATTTCAAAGACCGTCTTACCGCTCTTTCGATCTGGGTCATGAACTCTCTTGCATCTGTTTCGTTATTGCCTCTTGCAGTTACTGTCCCTGATGCGAATATCTGTGCACGGTCATCTTCGTGATGCACAGAAGCAACACCCTCGATATAGGCAACTTTACCTGCTGAACGAAGCAAACCGGTGGTTTCCAGAAGTTCCATGTCCAGTGCAATACCAAAACTGCCTTCAGCTGACATTCCACCTTCGCGGCATGGTCTGTATCCTGAGGTTACACTGAATTTCAGCTCACCTTTAACATCACTCTTTGGTATGATATTTATTCCCTTTTCCTCTGCTATTTTTGCAATAGCTGGTGGCAGGGTCTGCCATCTCCATAGTCCGTGCTCTACCCACTCTTTCGAGAGTCCCATCTTCTCCGCATATTCAAGCAGATGGTCATTGAGCCGTTTTACCAGTTCCGGATGCGTTTCTTTTAGCCTGAACAGGTCTGACAATGAGGATGATGGGCATAACCAGCATCCTATGCGGTCGAATCCCCTCTCGTACATTACATTATAGGGTACACCGGTCTTGAATATATAGAGCCATACGTGCATTGCTGTCCAGTCCTGTATGGGGGAAGCTCCAATCTGGTTGCCTACCCACGGGTTCTTCCAGACACGTTCACTGTTCGCCCTTGCAGCGGACTCGTACTTTCTCTGCCCGATAAAAGTAAGGCATCCATCCTCATAATTGTCATTGATTATCTGTGAGATCGGTCCAAGTTTACAGACCTTGCAACACCAGCGTGCTTCCACTGACGGGGGTCCGAAGTCCCCGACAGATTCCCAGAAAGCTTCTCCAGCGTCCTTTGTCCTAAGAGGGCGTTGATAATGTTCCACTATGTCCTTCACATTCTCTATGGTCTCAGGGAATTCTAGTCCTGTGTCAGCGAAAAGGAGTTCGTAATCATCAAGGCACTCACTTACAAGCTGTAATACTGCAAGGCTGTCCTTTCCTCCTGAATAGGACACGCTCACCGGTCTGTTCACAGTTTCATTAGTATGTTTGATGAATTGATGTGCTTTATCTTCAAAGAGCGCAAGTATCTCGGAATTCGCTTTGACCGCATCATCCCATGTCTGTCCGCCTTCAGGCACATCTATCTTTTCAGGCTTGCCTTTCCATCTGTTCTTGACACCAACACCTTTATTGTGCTCGATCATGTCCGCACCGCTCATGCGTGCCCTTCCGACCGCAACGATCTCACCTTCAGGTGTAAGCACAACCGTCTCGTCAGACACCTGTATCTGTGGATCGGCATCTATGATCCCTGGAGCCAGTACGCTTGCCCCTTTCAAGATAAAACTAACCGCCCCGCTATCAAGCACTACCCAGCCTTTCATCTCTTTCAGGTCCCTGCCTTCAAAAAGGCGTCTTGCACCGGCCAGTCTTGGCAGGAGTACCCACTTCAGACTGTCCATCTCAAAACGGAAACTTGCAAGGACTTCACCATCCACGATAACTTCTTCCATCCTGTCATCGTAGGGTGCTTTGTTGAGCACCGCTAAGTGCCCTTCAGGTATAATAGGTACATTGAACTGTTCCATTGAAACAGCATTTATATTGTCTATATCATACTGGAAAGCTGGCCTTATGTCGCCAGGAGGTGTGACACTAACTTTCGTGGTTTTCTTGCCACAGCTGCATTTTTTCCCGAGTACGGGTACATTACAGTCTTTACACCAGTGCAGAAGCAGTTTTCCCAGATATACAGGTTTTGACATTGTAGATGGACACTGGAAGAATACATAAATAGGTGTTGGGTGCTCGGATTTCTTAGAAGAATTTAGAGGCAAGGGTGGACTTGTTTATGCAGAAATGTGTGAAATTACAATGTTCGCAGATCTTCCCTTCTTTACGTTCAGGCAGGTTTCCGTCCTTTATTCTGTCAACGCGGTCGCGTATCTTAAGCACCTGTCTTCTGTCCTCTGGTCTGACCTTCACTTTTCGTATCTTCCCTTCCTTTGCATATTCCACAAAACCTAGCTCTACAGTTTCCCCGCTGTTCTCCTCTAACAGCATTGAAAGAGCTGCAATATGTATCCTATCGTTCCCCCAAACTCCGTTTTCCGGGCATCTTCCGGTTCTTATGGAAAGGGGTGCCATCCTTTCTCCATATTGCACTATGGCAGAAGGGATGCCTGTCAGGTTCAATCTGTCTGAATGAAGTACAGGTTCTGTTCTATGGGGCATTATACTTTGTATAACATCAACTTCGCTTCTCTTGAAGACCGCATCGGAAAGGTTTGTTGCAATATTATCAAGCAGTTCAAAGACGTTCTTTTCGGCAGTCTCTATCATATTAAAAGGGACATTTTTTAGCTCAGTGGAGTATATGAGGTCAAGTTCGCTCTTTACACGTTCGAATTCCGCACTAAGTTCTTCCAAAATGCTTTCTTTTGTGGGCTTTGTTTTTTTAACAATGTCTGCATAACCCATTGCTAGCTCCTTTATCATCATATGTTCAATATATCCTGAACTGATGGTTGGCAGAAGCTCTTGCTCTCGGTATGTATAATATACTTGTCTGGGGCATTTTAAGTACAGAAGAAATTCCGATACATTAGCATGTAATTTCAAATTTGCCAGGGACATGGTTTATTACAGATTATCGGCATTTTATAAATAGTTGAACCATATAATTAGTTTTATTCGACAATTGTCGATAGAACGTTCGGTACATATATATGTGTGACACTCATACAGTTTATTGAAGTATGACCAAAGATATGGCCAATGAAAATATTCGTCAGCGTCTAGCTGAAAAAATGGCAGGCGAGATCACCTTATCCGAGAAACCCGGTGAGGCGCTGAAAAAATGGAGACTTAACTTCGACATTGCCCAGACTGATCTTTCGGGCTATCTAAAAGTATCTCCTTCTGTCATCAGTGACTATGAAAGCGGACGGCGAAAGTCTCCGGGAACACTCATTGTCAGCAAGATAGTCGCCGCTCTTTTGGATGTCGATACTTTAAAGGGCGGACAGAAAATACACAGCTACGAAGGCATGCTTTATGCCGATCCGGGAGCTAAGGCGGTGTATGCTACCTATGAATATACATATCCTATACAGCTCGCCAAACTTGCGACCCTGATCGAAGCGGATGTTGTGAACAAGGGTGTGGAAAAACCCCTTTACGGTTTTACGGTTGTGGATAGTAAGAAGGCCATCCTTGAGCTTTCTTCCCATGAGTTCCAGAAACTCTATGGATGGAGTACCGAACGTGCATTGATATTCACCAAGGTATCCACAGGAAAATCACCAATGGTGGCTATTCGCGTGACCAATTTGAAACCGGGAGCGGTTGTCATCCATGGGCTTCGTGGCAACCAGGTCGATCCGATGGCAAAGAAGATGGCAGAGATCGACAGGATACCACTTCTCGCAACAACGATGGACATTGATGAACTGGTCGAAGTGCTGAAAAAGTACAGCCAGTATCATGTGATAGAATAATGATCGCTTTGTGATCGATTTTGAAAAACTTGAACATATAAACAGGTGAATGATTAATGAGTGTAGGAATTGTTTCTTACGGTGCTTATATCCCCAAATTCAGGATAAAAGTAGAAGATATTGCCCGTGTATGGGGAGATGATGCGGATATTCTCAGTGCAGGTCTGATGGTATATGAAAAATCAGTTCCTGACCTGGATGAGGATACTGCGACCATTGCAGTGGAAGCTGCAAGATCTGCGGTTTCACGCCATAACATAGATGCTAAGCGTATAGGGGCCGTTTATACGGGTTCTGAAAGTCACCCTTATGCTGTAAAACCTACCAGTACGATCGTTGCCGAAGCTATTGAAGCAACTCCTGTGCTGACAGCTGCGGATTTCGAGTTCGCATGTAAGGCAGGCACTGCCGCTATGCAGGCATGTATGGGTCTGGTCGGTAGCGGAATGGTGGATCTTGGAATGGCCATAGGTGCCGATGTATCCCAGGGCGCTCCGGGAGATGCACTGGAATATACTGCAGCAGCAGGTGGTGTGTCCTATATTATCGGTAACAAGGAATCTGAGATGATCGCAGTTATCGAAGACACATTCTCCTTTACCACTGACACTCCTGATTTCTGGAGACGTGAAGGTATGCCATATCCGGAACACGGCGGCAGGTTCACAGGCGAGCCTGGCTATTTCAAGCATGTGACCGGTGCTGCAAACGGTCTTATGGAAAAGATGGGCACAAAACCTTCTGATTATGACTATGCTGTTTTCCACCAACCAAATGGGAAATTCCCTTCAAGGGTGGCAAAGATGCTGGGTTTCACTAAAGAACAGATCAAGCCCGGTCTGGTAGTTCCATGGCTTGGGAACACATATTCCGGTTCATGTATGATGGGTATTGCCGCAACACTCGACCAGGCAAAACCGGGTGACAGGATATTTGCAACGGCATTTGGTTCCGGTGCAGGCGGAGATGCGTTCAGTTTCAGAGTGACCGACAAGATCGATGAGGTCCGTGATGCTGCGCCAAAGGTCCTAGAACTTTTGAAAGATCCTGTCTATATGGATTATGCAATGTATGCCAAACACAAAGGTAAGATAAGGCTTGCATGAGGGTGTTGATATGAGAGACGTAGCAATTATTGGTGTTAAGAACACAAATTTCGGTGAGATGTGGGATAGATCCTTCAGGGACATCGTTGTCGAAGCAGGTGTCGGAGCGATTGAGGATTCCGGCATATCCGGTGAAAAACTGGACGGCATGTACGTTGGTAACATGAGCGGAGGACAGTTTGTAGAACAGGAGCACATTGGTGCCCTGATAGCTGATTATTCCGGTCTTTCCCTGGACCTTCACATTCCATCCACACGTGTCGAGGCAGCATGTGCTTCAGGCGGTCTTGCTTTCAGGCAGGCTGTAATGGCAGTAGCTTCCGGTCACGAGGACCTTGTGATGGCAGCAGGTGTGGAGAAGATGACCGATGTTTCAGCAACGGCAGCTTCAGCAGCACTGGCAGCAGCAGCAGACCGTGAATGGGAAGGCATCATGGGTGCGACATTCCCCGGTCTTTATGCAATGATAGCAAAGATGCACATGCATCAGTATGGGACCACAAGTGAACAGCTTGCGGCAGTTGCTGTGAAGAACCACCAGAATGGATCAATGAACCCGATCGCACAGTACAAGAGTCGTATCACCATAGACAATGTCCTTAATTCCATCATGGTGGCTGACCCATTGCACATATTCGATTGTTCACCTATCACAGACGGTGCATCCGCATTGGTACTTGCTCCTGCGGATATCGCACACGAGTACACTGACACTCCCATCTATGTGAAGGCGACAGCACAGGCAAGCGATACAATTGCTTTGCATGACCGCCGTGACATCACAACACTGGATGCATCCGTAATGGCAGGAAAGCGTGCCTATGAGATGGCGAAGATGACCCCTGCGGACATCGATCTTGTGGAGGTTCACGACTGTTTCACGATCGCAGAGATATGTGCTATCGAAGACCTTGGCTTTGTGAAGAAAGGTCTGGGCGGTAAGATGACCGAAGATGGTGAGACTGCTATTGGCGGAAAGATCCCTGTGAACACTTCCGGTGGCCTGAAAGCATGTGGTCATCCGGTCGGTGCTACTGGTATCAAACAGCTCGTAGAGGTCACACAGCAACTTCGTGGAGATTCAGGTCCTCGTCAGGTCGATGGCGCAGAGGTTGGAATGACCCATAATGTCGGAGGGTCCGGCGCAACCGCAGTTGTAAACATCTTAGCGAGGAAGAGGTGATTGGAATGTCTGTAGCAAGATTCTGGAGAAAGCAGATCAACAGGTACAATATTGTGGGAACGCACTGCAAGACCTGTGATACACACTATTATCCACCACGAAACGTTTGTCCGAAATGCAGACGTCATGGCGATATCGAGCCTTACAAGTTCGCTGGCCCGGGCAAGGTAGTGACCTACACCATAATTCACACCGCAGCAGAAGGATTTGAAATGCAGGCGCCGTATGCGCTTGCCATTATCGAACTGGATGAAGGTCCAAGGTTCACAAGTCAGGTAGTTTGTGATCCAAAGGAAGTTTCCATTGGTATGTGGGTCAAGCCTGTGTTCAGAAAGCTCGGTGAGAGTGGTGACAAGGGTATGATCTATTACGGAACGAAGTACGTCCCGGATAATGATCGAAATTGAAATCAAAGTGCGCGCCGAACATGCCCCTGTAAAGGACAGGGTAGTAAAGCTCGGTGCGCAAAAAGTTCGTACGGAAGATCACGTTGATGTGTACTACAATTCACCTCATCGTGATTTTGCCAAAACGGACGAAGCATTGAGGTTGCGTAGTGTCGATGGTGGCACATGCATGACCTATAAGGGCAAGAAGCTCGATGAAGTTTCCAAGATGCGGGAGGAATTTGAGACTCCTGTGGATGGGGTGGCCGCCCGGGGCATCATCAATGCACTTGGTTTTTTTGAATCAGGTGTCGTGAAAAAGATGCGTGATATCTACAAATACGACGATATAACTATCTGTTTTGATAATGTCGAAGGTCTCGGCGAGTTCGTGGAAGTTGAACTTGTTGCGGATTCGGATGTCGAGGCACACAGGGAAAAGCTCTTCGCCTTCCTTGAGCTGATCGGGTCAAAAAAAGAAGATTCCATCAGGACATCTTATCTTGAGATGTTGATGGATTGAGTTCATTTTGTTAAAGGGGGAAGTCCCCCTCATTTTTTCAGTGTATGCAGGTACCTGGGTTAGTTTCCTTTTCCGGCTGCAAAAGGATGGCGTTATCCGCAGCATCCACTCCGGCAAGCACCATTCCATTGGACTCGACACCGCAAAGTTTTGCAGGTGCAAGGTTTGTGAGGACAGCTACCTGTTTTCCTATAAGTTGTTCGGGCTCATGGGATTCTTTCAAGCCGGCAACTATCTGGCGTGTTTCTTCTTCCCCAAGGTCCACCTGAAGTTTTAGTAATTTCTTTGATTTTTTAATAGCTTCAGCGGATACGATGGTTCCAATGCGTATATCCATTTTTGAGAAATCGTCGAATGTGATCAAATCTTTCATCTCCTCTATTTCTTTTACTTCTTCTACTTCTTCTGTGCCATTTTCCTTTGCAATTGCTTCCTTTACCCTTGCAGCAGATATGGCTTCCATCTCTTCGGTCTTCTCATCTTCTATCTTCTCAAAGAGGATGGATGGCTTTTCAAGTGTGATTCCACTCTTTACAAGTTCAGTGGCTTCCATATAATTTGTTTCATGCACGTCTGTTTCCATGCCTATCTGTTTCCATGCCTCTTCCATCTTTTCCGGAAGTATGGGTTCAAAGAGCAGACAGAGTGCTTTTGTGATCTGGGCACAGTTCTTGACAATTTCTCCACATGCTTCCTTGTTCTCTTTTATGAGCTTCCAGGGTTCATTCGACTGGAAATATGTGTTTCCGTATGAAGCAAGTGCCATTACAGTGTCCGCATATTTCTTGAACTCGTAGTTCTCCATGGCCCCTTTTGCATTTTCAATGGTTGTGTTGATCTCGTCAAGGATGTCCTGCTTTACCTCTCCTTCAGGTATCTCTCCGAAGTTCTTATGTGTGAACAGCAGTGTCCTGTACAGGAAGTTCCCAAAAACACCTACTAGCTCGGTGTTTACCTTGTCCTGGAACACTTTCCATGAGAAATTAAGCTCCTTTGTATGTGAGGTATAACTTGCAAGGTAGTAGCGTAGCAGGTCCTGGTGGAATCCGTGGTCAAGGTAATCCTCGTCCACCCAGACAACATATCCGCGGCTCTTGGAGAATGTCCTGTCCTCGATCTTTACCATTCCTGAAGCGACGACCGCATCCGGCTGATTGTATCCGGCACCTTTGAGCATTGCAGGCCAGAAGATGCAGTGGTGGTAGATGATATCCCCTCCGATGAAGTGGATGATACTTCCGTCATCTTTCCAGAACTTCTCCCAGCTCTCATTATTTGCTTCTGCCCATTCTTCTGTGAATGCGATGTATCCGATAGGTGCATCCACCCAAACGTATACCACAAGGTCCTCATGTCCCGGGAATTTGATTCCCCACTCGAGACTCCTTGTGATGCACCAGTCTGTAAGTTCCTGCTTTACCCAGCCGAGGGCATAATTTCTTGCATTGAGCGTTCCGCCAAGCCCTTCAAGATATTCCAAAAGGAAGTCCTTGAACTGCGAAAGCTTGAAAAAGAAATGCTCTTGTTCTTTATATTCAGCAGGTCCGTTACATGTGGTGCAGGTGGGATGTTCAAGTTCTCCCGGTTCAAGATGTTTTCCACATCCCTGGTCGCATTCGTCTCCTCTTGCTTCCTTTTTGCAGTGAGGGCATGTTCCCTTTACGTACCTGTCCGGAAGGGAACGGTCGCAGGAAGGGCAGTATGCTACCTCGATGGTCTTTGGGTAGACATAACCGTTCTCTATGAGTTTGCTCACTATCTCGGTTGTACGGTTATGGTTGGTGGGGTCATCTGTGGTGCCGAATGCATCGAACATGACCCCCATTTTCTTGAAGGTCTCATCGAAGTGTTTGTGATATACCTTTATGATCTCGGTAGGCGTCGTTTTAAGTTCCTCTGCATTGAACACTATGGGAGTTCCGTGTGTATCGGAACCACAAACGAATGTGACTTCCTGTCCTGTCTTTTTTAAGGACCTTGTGAATATGTCTGCGGGAACATAGGTGCGTAAATGACCTACATGCGCCTTTCCATTGGCATAAGGCAGTCCGCATGTGACAAGAACTGGTTTCTCTGATGGGAATTTGGACATTATTGGTCTCCATGATCATTAGTTTTCTTTTGCATAGTGTGCAATCATAAAATATATTTCGCTTATATGTGTCCATAAGAGAAGCTTTTTGAATGGTCAGGTACAATTTACAACATATAATAGAGGTGTTGGATGAGCTATAATACAGATCCAGAAAATGAGACTGAGGACAATAAAGAGCTTATGGAAGAGCTCCTTGAAGAATCCGTATTGGGAGCTCCCGATCTTGGTGCATTGGAATATTCGCCGGAGCCTGAATATACGGAGATACTGGACAATGTTCATGAGCAAGGGGGCTCAGTGGATAATGTTGTTGTGGAGACTTCCGAACCCTCGGATGCTGGTCCTGTGAAGAAGGTCCCTTATGTGGATATGGGGGATAAAAGGGTTCCATATGGAAATGAACCGATGTCCTCCAGGGAACCGCCCCAGTACGCAACTCCTGAAAAGAAGGACCGCAAATGGCAATATATCGCGGTCATCTCAGTACTGATGTTAATTATAGGCGGCAGTTTTGCAGTTATCTATATGTCATTTGGCGGGGACATCTATACTACCGACGATAAGGTCGCAGTTATATATGTGCAGGGTTTCATGCTGACGGGAAACCTTCCTTCTGGATTTGGTTATGCTACTTCTGAAGATGTCTGTAACAGTCTGCGTAAAGCAACCCGGGACGATAGTGTAAAGGCCATTGTCATGAGAGTGAATAGTGGTGGTGGATCTCCTGTGGCCGCAGAAGAGATAGTCACTGAGATCAAGAAGGTACAGGACATGGGAATCCCTGTGGTCATCTCCATGGGTGACGTGGCAGCGAGTGCTGCATATTATATCTCCGCACCGGCAGATCTCATTGTCGCAAATCCTTCCACAACTACCGGAAGTATCGGTGTCATCAGTGTCTACACCAATAGGTCTGAGTTCTATGATGAAGAAGGCATTGAGTTCTATGTCTCTAAATCGGGTTCATTCAAGGATGTGGGTGGCGATTGGAGGGGACTTACTCCTGAGGAGAAAGAATATGTGGATAATGTTGTGCTTGATGTATATGACCTGTTCGTTACCAGTGTTGCGGAAAACCGTAATATGACAAAGGGTGAAGTGAAAGATATTGCAGATGGTCGTATCTACATTGGTAAGGAAGCACAGAAGCTCGGGCTTGTGGATGAGCTTGGTAATTTCTATGATGCCATTGATGCAGCGGCTGAACTTGGTGGTATCGAGGGTGAACCTGTGGTCTATTATATTAACAAACCATCTCTTTCAAGCATACTGTTCGGTTCGGAAGAAACGATGTCCTCACAGGCTGCAGAGCAGTTAGCGAGCTATTATACTGAAAGCCCGGTGGGATATTTGATCGAATGATGTAAGTTCGTTGATGAACTGGATGAGGCAAAACAGTCTATAGATAATGATGTAAAAGGTCTCCTTTGAGACCTTTGGCCTTTTCAGCCCATTTTTGTAAATTCCCATCCTAGGTGCTCTTTGATGATGGTGTAAGCCATCTGTGGGGGGAATGCACCTACCTCTGTTATTATCATGTCAATATACTCTGCAGGGGTTATGTCGAATGCGGGATTTTTGACCTTCACATTTGGCATCCCTGCAAGGACCTCGGTGTCGATGACCTCTTCCGGTGACCTTTCCTCAATCTCGATAAGATCTCCATGAATGGTCTTCGGGCTGAACTTGAACGTCTCTGCCACACACAAGAGGTTCTTCCTTGCTTCATTTGCGGCAAGTGCAAGCTGGGATGTACCCACTTTGTTCACGAGTGCGCCGTTGATGGTTATTGCATCCGCACCTACTATTACGGTGTCAACATCCTTCATGCAATATCTTACTGCGGAATCCACGATCAGCGTGGTCGGGATCCCATGATCGTTAAGTTCCTTTATGGTAATGAGTCCCTGTCTTCTTGGTCTTGATTCTGTGGCAATGACGGATATGTCCTTACCCTGTTTGAAAGCGGTTGTTATTACCGAAAGGGCAGCATGGGAATTACAGTGTGTCATTATGACATCGCCGTCGCGTATCCTCTTTGCACCGATCTCCCCCATCTTCTTAAGGGCCTGGCCTGCCTGTTCCAGGAACTTGTCAGCATTACGGAGGATCTCTTCCCTTGCTTCTGATACTTCGGTTGCAGTGTGGCGCTTTGTAAGCTGGACTGCATTCGGGAGGGATACTGCTGTGGGTCTGGTCTGGATAAGTATGCTGGCAGCTTCATCGACCTTTTTATTAAAGTCCTTGATGTTCGTCACTTTTATGTTGAGTACATAATCACGAAGTGCTGCAGATGCTGCTTCAGCTATCCTTCCGGCTCCCCTTATTTCCATCGTGCGGATCTTTTCCGCGGTATCAAGTAATTGCTGCATATCAATATATTTGAAGTGAATGCATTTATATGTATTCGCTTTATGCCACTTCCGATGACTGAATGCGTTTTCCGATGTAGTAGGGAATTGCCAGTAACAATGCGTAGCTTATCCATATCAAGAGATATGGGTGGTAGCTATTGTCGTATATCGTCAGGTACATTGCAAGGTCAAGTGCCAGATTCACACTAAGGAATGTGATGCCAAGTAATTTTGCTTCTTCCGCTTTGTCCTTTGTATCCTTGAGATATGTCTTTGTGAGATATATTGTAAGAACGGGCAGAACAACTAATAACGGTAAACCTATCGCAGGCATTTTTGAGATGTATTCTATTGATGGGATCGCTGAAAGCGCAGGGGTAATGTGCACTATGCTCTCCCAGATAAAACCGACCATCCATATCGCTAATGCCTATCTTGCTGCGGAAAGTGGCCTATATGGGATATTGATCAACTAAGTACCTCCGCCCTCACATCAGTTATCTCATATTTAAATGTTAGCTTTAATCCCACTTATTTAAATCACATCAGAATTAACTACCCTCCATGAAAAAAATAACCTCGATAAATCCTGCAAATGGGACTGTTAATGGTGAATTCGAATTTCATTCTCCTGATAAGGTAGACCTTATCCTTAAAAGATCGAGCGAAGCATTCCAGTACTGGAGATCCCTCAAAGGTGCTGAAAGGGCTGTGTATCTTGAAAATGTTGCAAAGGTACTTCGAAACGATAAACAGGAATTGGCAGAGGCCATCACCATGGAGATGGGGAAGCCAATCAGACAGGCACTTGCAGAAGTTGAGAAATGTGCCAGCATGTTCGACCACTTTGCTGCTAACATCTGTTCTTTCCTTGAACCTGATGTCATAAAGGAGAGTCCTTCCGCCTTTATCTCATACGAGCCAATGGGGGTCGTGCTTGCTATCAAGCCCTGGAATTTTCCCCTCTGGCAGGTATTGAGTGCCGCTTCACATATTCTTGCAGGCGGGAACACCATGGTGTTAAAACACTCCGGTTATGTTCCCATGTGTGCGCTTAAGATCGAATCTGTTTTCGAGAAAGCCGGATTTCCAGAAGGTGTTTTCCAGACCCTTCTTGTGGATGGGCCTACTGCTTCTTCGTTGATCTCGAGACCGGAAATTGCAGCTGTATCCTTTACAGGGGGTTTGCCTGCCGGTCAGAAGGTTGCTGAGGTCGCTGGTCGCAACATGAAGAAATGCGTGCTCGAACTTGGGGGTAGCGATCCCTTCATTGTGCTGGAGGATGCAGACATTGAAGAAGCTGCAAAGGCAGGGGTTGCCGGAAGGTTCCTCAATTCCGGACAGACCTGTATCTCTTCTAAACGTTTTATCATTGAAAGTTCCGTAGTTGATGAGTTCACTTCTGCATTTGTGGAAAATACACGTAAGCTCAAAATGGGTGACCCTTTGGACAGAGGCACTGATCTCGGTCCTCTTGTACGGGATGGGCAGGTCTCATTGCTTGAAGGACAGATAGAGAATGCCGTTTCAATGGGGGCAAAAGTGGAACTTGAAGGCGGTAGGGTTGAGGGTGATGGATATTATTTCTCTCCTGTGGTTCTGTCGAACGTATCTCTTGATATGAAGGTCATGAAGGAGGAAACTTTCGGTCCGGTGGCACCGATAATTTCAGTGGAGGATGAGCTGGAAGCTCTGAAGGTTGCCAACGCTACAGAGTTTGGCCTGGGTGCAAGTATATGGAGCAGTGATAAAGAGAATGCATCGTTCCTTGCGTGTCAGATAGAGTCCGGGGTAGTTGGAGTGAATGGTTTTTTCAAACCGGAAGCTGACCTACCGTTTGGCGGAGTTAAAAAAAGTGGTATTGGGAGAGAACTCTCCCGGTTTGGTTTCTATGAATTTATGAACATCAGGTCCACGGTGTTATTTTAATAAACTGCAGGCGGATATTCATTCAATGAGCATAATGCAAAAAATAGCTAACATTCCTGAAGAACTCATTGGGAATGTCCCCAAGCGATTCGATATTATAGGTGATATTGCGGTCGTTTCTATTCCTGCTGAGCTGGAGCTTTACAAATTACCTGTGGCAGAACATATTGCTTCAATGAGGGGGAATATTCGCGGTGTGCTCAATAAGGTCACCAGACTTGAAGGTGAGGATAGGGTTGCTGGGTTCGAGGTCTTGTTAGGGGGTGAGCCGGTTACCACTCATGAGGAGTTTGGTTTTAGTTATAGGATGGACCTGCGTGAAGTTTTCTTTAACGGAAGGCTTGCTTTTGAAAGGCAGAGGGTGTCTTCCAAAGTGAGGGCAGGTGAAGATGTCATTGTTCCGTTCTGTGGCATTGGTCCTTTTGCTATACCTGCTGCAGCAAAGGGTGCAAAAGTGGTTGCAATTGAAAAGAACCCTCATGCATGTAGGTGGCTTTTTGAGAATGTGCGGTTGAACCAAGTTGGTGGTAACATTCATCCCATTCTGGGGGATGCATCGGATATTGGCAGTTTTCTTAAGGCTCGGTTCGACCGTGCGATTATCCCCACTCCTTATGGAATGGATGGTTTTCTTGAGAAGTTGTTACCTTTTGTGAGAAAGGGTGGGAATGTTCATTTTTATGCTTTTAAGAAACGATCTCAAATAGAGGGATTGGTGGAAGAGTATTCTGATATGGGGCTTGATGTTGTTGAATCTCGAAGGTGTGGAAATATTGCGCCGAGTATTAGCCGTTGGGCGTTCGACATGGTCAAGGAGTGATAATGTTTCAGAAATATTGTGTGAGTCCATTAATTATCATTTCTTAATGGGATGGGTGTTCGTTCGTGAAGACCTATGAAGTGAAAAAGAGTTAATAAAATATTGTGCATTGGAGTTATTTTTATGACAGAAGATAATGAGGGTCAGGTCGCTGGTATGAGTATTGTTATAGTTTGTTCTACTGTGGACCCGGCAAGTCAGAATATAAAAGAGCATTTGCTAAAGCTCAGAGATTGGGTCGAAATGAGTGTTCCAGATGGTATCTTTGATGACCTTTCTGCGGTGTATCGGAGTGGGAATTTTCATATTGTCGAGGTTACTGAACATCATATCTATCAGGATGGGATCGACAGGAAGATCAAAGAGGCAGGTTTGCCATGCGATCTTCTCATTTTCGCTTCCAAACATAAAAGTGCTGATGGCAGGCGGCTTTTGACTGCACACTTTACGGGGAATCCGGGTTCTGCTGATTTTGGTGGGTATCCTGGTGAGCTTTCTAAGGCTGCTCCGTTCGCGCTCCGCTGCTTGCTTAGGAATATGGCCGAGCTGTCGGAGGGCATCGGGTTCGATGTTTCTATGGAGTCTACTCATCATGGACCTTCTGATCTTGATGTCCCTTCGGTCTATGCGGAGATCGGTAGCTCTGAGGTGGAGTGGGTCTATTTGGATGCGGGGGAGGTCGTTGCACGTTCTATCCTTTCCGTGAGACTGGGAAGTTGTCCTGTGGCTCTTGGATTTGGGGGTGGGCACTACGCTGCAAGACAATCCGGGATCGTTCTGGGCTCGGATGTTTCGTTCGGTCATAATTTCCCGAACTATCAGCTTCAATTTGTTGATGGGGATATGTTCAGGAAGGCAGTTGAGAGGTCGGGTGCAGATATTGTGTATTGTGACAGGAAGGCGATGTCCTCTGAGGAGAAGAAACGGATAAATGAGCTTGCAGATGAATGTGGGCTTGAGGTATTGAGGGAAAGTGACATCAAAGAGATGGACGGGGTCTGCTGGGATGTTTTCAGGATATTTTGGCATAAGGTTCGGGATGAGGGTCTTTCCGGGCGGGTAAAGGTCCCTGCTGGGATGAAGGATAAGTTGAGTGGGAATGCTTGCGATATTTTTGAGTTCGATGTGTCTAATGTTGTTACTGTTGTAGTTGACAATGAACTTCTCAAATTGGTAAGGTCTGTTGATGTAGGTGGTGTGAAAAGGCTGCTTAATATGTCGAATATTATCTATTCGGAACGCGATGATGCAACAATATCAAATCATTTCTATACTTTCTGGAATCGTGATGCAGAGAACTTCCTTACCTTTATTGTAGATGAATGCATTAAAATACTAAAAGGGCGTTATGGTTCTGAATACGTTTTCGAAGAAAATGTGTTGTATATTTCGGATGAGAGATTCAGTCCTGAGCTCGCGCGAAAGTGGGGAGTTCCTTCCGGTCCTATGTTTGGGAAACTGGCAAAAGGTCAGTCCGTTATGATCGAGGGTACCACTATCCGACCAGAAATGGTCCATGAGAGAACACAGAAGAGTTTTGTGTTAAGGAATGCGATCTTTTGAACGATGTAGATAAATATAATACTTATCTCTATATATTACGAATATCAATATTCCATACATTTGATCATGTTGCTATAGTGGAGGATATATTATGAAATCCATAGTAGAAGAGGCATTAGCTCGATCTGTAGAAGAGACGCAAATCCGTTCCAGCGACGTTTCACAATCTGATAATGTTAATGCGGAACTTGAGGCAATGCTGAAAGATCTGCAGACTAACATCAAGGTTGTAGGATGTGGCGGAGGGGGTTCGAACAGCGCTCAGCGTATGCAACAGGAAGGCATCAAAGGTGCTGAAGTCGTTGCTGTGAACACGGATGCTCAGCATCTTTTGAACGTTACTACCGAAAGGAAGATCCTTATTGGTAAGAAGAAGACAAGGGGTCTTGGTGCAGGTAGTCTGCCTCAGATCGGTGAGGATGCTGCACTTGAGAGCATCGATGAGGTGCGTTCGATAGTGGATGGCTCTGATATGGTGTTCATTACTGCAGGCCTTGGTGGCGGTACCGGAACAGGTTCCGCTCCAGTTGTCGCAGAGGCTGCAAGGGATGCTGGTGCTTTGACGATCGCTGTGGTAACTCTTCCATTCTCCGTAGAGGGGCATGTAAGGCGTGAGAACGCAGAAGCAGGTCTTGAAAGGCTCAGGGATGTCGCTGATACTGTCATTGTCGTTCCGAACGATAAACTTCTTGAGGTTGTTCCAAGGTTGCCATTGCAGGCAGCGTTCAAGGTTTCCGATGAGGTTCTGATGAGGGCTGTGAAAGGCATTACAGAGCTTATTACAAAACCGGGTCTTGTGAACCTTGATTTTGCTGATGTAAGGACCGTTATGCAAAACGGTGGCGTTGCAATGATAGGTCTTGGTGAGGCAGATGGTGAGAACAAGGCTGTAGAGTCTGTTCAGAAAGCATTGAGGAGTCCTCTTCTTGATGTGGACATCTCCGGTGCGACATCTGCTCTTGTGAATGTTGTCGGTGGTCCGGATATGACCATTGCAGAGGCTGAGAGCGTTGTTCAGGAAGTATATAGCAGGATCGATCCGAATGCAAGGTTGATCTGGGGTGCCCAGGTGGACCCTGATCTTGAAAATGCAGTGCGTACTATGCTTGTCGTTACTGGTGTGAGGTCCCCACAGATCTACGGAAGTGGGAATTCCAAGAACGTGACGCGGAAATACGGGATCGATTTCGTAAAATGATCAGGGGGTCTATCTCCTTATCTTTTTAATTTGTTCTGTATGATACGGTGCTGTTCAATCGAAAGGTATTTTATTTAGTACGTTATTTAAACGATACTACAATTTTATAGTCGGATCGATCGTTGATGAATTGTATCGTATCAACTCGTACATATCAATAATACTAAAACTGGTTGTGAAAAGTTTGGCAGAGAATATGTTAAAATCGGCTAAGATAAACCGCAATGTCGTTCAGATCCTTAAGTCATATATTAGGGTACTGAAATTATCCAAGAAGCCTTCCAGAGAGGAATTCCTCATGATCGCTAAGGTCGCTGGTGCCGGAATTCTTGTGATAGGCTTTGTTGGTTTCCTTATTTATGTGCTGTTGACAGTAGTTCCACAGTGGGTGTAATTTTATGGGTGAAGATGCCGCTATATTTGTTGTAAAGACAACTGCAAATCAGGAACGTTCGGTTGCTGCTATGCTGGCTCAGGTTGCAAAGAAGGATAATCTTGATATCAGGTCGATAATTGCTCCTGATGAGCTCAAAGGTTATGTACTTCTGGAATCTTCCGATTCCGGAGCTGTTGAACAGGCGATCCAGACAGTTCCTCATGCAAGGACTGTTGTAAAAGGTCAGTCCAGTATAGCGGAGATCGAACATTTCCTTACGCCAAAGCCAACCGTTACAGGTATTACGGAAGGTGCTATTGTCGAAGTGACCTCTGGTCCTTTCAAGGGTGAAAAGGCACGTGTGAAGCGTGTTGATGAAGGCCATGAAGAGATCACTGTGGAACTGTTCGATGCAGTCGTACCAATACCTATAACTATTCGTGGTGATACTGTACGGATACTTAGGAAAGAGGAAACAAATTCCTGAGTGAATAGATTCTATTCATATATCTAATCTATAAACTTATTTAATTAATTTATAAAATTTAAAAAGGTGTTGCTCGAATGGCAAGTGTAGTAGAAGCATTGGTTCCTGGCGGTAAAGCAAATCCCGGTCCTCCACTGGGCCCTGCGTTAGGACCTCTTGGTGTTAATATTAAAGACGTGATCGAAAAGATCAATGAAAAGACAAAAGATTACAATGGGATGCAGGTTCCTGTTAAGGTTATCGTTAATGACGATAAGAGTGTTGAGATCGAAGTGGGTACTCCACCAACATCCGCATTGATCCTTAAGGAACTTAACATCGAGAAGGGTTCCGGAGAGTCCGGTACCGTTGTTGTTGGCAATCTTGAGATCGCACAGGTCGCAAAGATCGCACGCATGAAGAAAGACGATATTCTTTCCTATTCGCTTAAGGCTGCAATCAAAGAAGTCATGGGAACCTGTGTTCCTATGGGTGTAACGATTGAAGACCTTGATCCAAGGGAATGCCAGAAAGCTGTTGATGAGGGCAAGTTTGACGAGTCTCTCGCAGCAGAAGCATGGTAATTAAAGAGATACTAGTATCTCTTTGATATTTATATCAAATTCAAACAAGTTGGTCAGTCTTTTGGCTGACCGACAAGTTTTAAACAGATGCTTCAATATTGAAGCTTCGTAATTGAGATGAAAATCTCCTTACTTTACCGTAGTAGGCCGGAGCGGTCGTATGGGCTGGTATGCAATTATTGCGTGCCTACCGGATGCAGATAATATCTGTATCAGAACACATGTTCAAAAACTACGGGAGGAATAGAATGGTAGAAGAAACTACTTTAGATCTAGTAAAACAGTTAATTGAAGGTTCCCCGGAACGTAAGTTCTCCGAGAGCTTGGATCTCGCAATTAACTTAAAGAATCTCGATATGAGTCAGCCTAAGAATCGTGTGGATGAGGAGATAATCCTTCCTAACGGCCTTGGTAAGACCATGAAGATCGCTGTTTTTGCAAAGGGTGAGGTTGGACTCAACGCAAAGGATGCTGGCTGTGACTATGTCCTTACAGAAGAGGACATCAAGGAGCTCGGCGAGGATAAATCAAAGGCAAGAAGTCTCGCAAATGAATGTGATTTCTTTATCGCAGAAGTCCAGTATATGGCTCAGATCGGTAAAGCCCTTGGTGCTATTCTTGGTCCTCGCGGAAAGATGCCTGTACCATTGACCCCTGACAGGAACGTTGTTGATCTTATAAACAGCACAAAGAACTCAATACGTATCCGATCAAAGGATAAATTGACCTTCCACGTGTCAGTTGGTCGCAGGGACATGGCTGTCGAGAAACTTGCAGAGAACATCGAAACAGTTCTTGTTAGAGTTGAACATTCTCTTGAGAAAGGTAAACACAACCTTAAATCAGTCTATGTTACAACTACTATGGGTAATTCTGTGAGGTTGGTATAATGGGAGAACTTCACCACAGTGAACACATTCCTCAATGGAAGAAAGATGAGATCGAGGAAATTAAGAGCCTCATTGAATCATATCCATTATTTGGTGTTATTGGTATTGAAGGAATTCCTGCAAAGCAACTTCAGTCAATGAGAAGGGACCTAAAGGACTTTGCAGTCCTTAAAGTTTGCAGAAACACTCTAACAAGAAGGGCACTTGACCAGTCATCTGATGATGTCAAGAAGATGGATGATTATGTTGATGTGCAGACCGCACTCATATTCACAAAACAGAACCCTTTCAAACTCTACAAGTTGCTTGAGAAAAGTAAGACTCCTTCCCCTATTAAAGCGGGAATGGTAGCTACTAGCGACATTATTGTAGAGGCAGGCCCAACAAGTTTCCCACCAGGTCCTATACTTGGTGATATGCAGGGTGCAGGTATTCCTGCAGCTATTGATGGCGGAAAGGTTGTCATCAAGGAAACAAAGGCTGTTGCAAAGGCTGGCGAGGTTGTATCTCAGAAACTTGCAGCTATGCTGACAAGGTTGGAGATCTATCCACTTGAAGTCGGTCTTGATCTTAGGGCAGTTCTGGAAGAAGGTTCTATCTTCACTCCTGATGTACTTGCTATCGATGAGGAACAGGTATTCTCCAACTTCGTACAAGCAGCTCAGCAGGCATTCAATATGTCTGTCAATGCAGCATATCCAACTGCTATGAACATCAACACATTGCTTGCTAAGGCGGCATCCGATTCAAGAAACGTTGCAGTCAATGCTATCGTTTACGAGCCAGGGATCATGGATATTCTGCTTGGTAAGGCATACAGCAAGATGATGGCGATCGCTTCAGCAGCATCCTCCAATGATGATGCTCTTGACGATGAGCTAAAGGAAGCACTCGGTGCAGCAAGTTCTGCTGCAGCTGCTGGAGCAGCAGTCGAGGAAGTTGTTGAAGAGCAGGAAGAAGTCAAGGAAGAAGAAGAGGAAAGCGACATGGCGTCCGGTCTTGGAGCACTCTTTGGATAAACTAACTATTAAATATAATATTAATAACTAAAAGGTGAATTACAATGGAATACATATACGCAGCACTATTATTGCACAACGCAGGTAAAGACATTACAGAAGAATCAGTCTCCGCAGTACTCTCTGCAGCAGGCACAGAAGTAAACGAATCACGTGCAAGGGCACTTGTTGCAGCACTCGAAGATGTAGATATCGAGGAAGCAATGGCAACCGCAGCATTTGCACCAGCAGCAGCAGCAGCTCCAGTAGCAGCAGTAGCAGCTGAGGAAGCACCTGCAGAAGAAGAAAAAGCTGAAGAAGAAGAGAGCGGCATGGCTGGTCTCGGCGCACTCTTTGGCTAAGCTATTTTCAAACCGATACTCGCATTATGCGAGTATCAATTCTTTTTTTTAATATAATTTCAATTCTGTGATCCTTTCATTCGGTTCTAAAAAAGTGTCTGAGATCTATCTCTGACAATTTGAAAGCTAAACTTATATTCGTTAAGCTCGTTCTTCGCTATTTTCAAAAACATCAAATAATGGGATGTTCATTCCGGGGTCCCATTTCTCAATGAATGTAAGCACATGGTATTTCATAAATACTCGTAAAGGCACTGCTCCCATCATCGAGACCAGCATTAACAGTATGATCTCTATAAAAACGATAGGTGCAATAATTATCCATACTGTTTCCCCTAGCATCATCGAAAGAACGAAATAGATAACTGCATCGATGATAAGAAATAGCAAGATCGGTATCAATATCAATAAAAAAACAAGAATTATGACAGCTATACTACCGAATGCCCACAGGAACATCCTTCCTATCCAGTATGCAAACATTTGTTTCCAATCGCGCCTGAAATTTGCGATAACTCTTTCCAGGGATTCAATAAATCCTGTGGAACTGTACATTGCAACAGGGATACAAAGAACGATGAACGAATTAATTATACTGCTTATTATGGAGAGAATTATTACTACCGCAATGAGGCTGGGGCTGGAAGTTATCAAAAGGGGTAGTAGGTTTGTTGAAGGATAATGTAAGATCTGCATTATGATGGGCAAAGCCGCCATTAGAAATATTCCCAGGTATACACTTCTCAGTTCCAGCCTTAATATGAATAGGTCCAGTCCCCTGCGTAGGAACTTAGCTGAATATTCCCAGAATCGAACGTCATTCTTTGTGACGGATTCCACAAGAACAAGGTCCATAACTGATGCAAAGTATCCAAAGAGCAATACCAATACAACAATTATTATGGATGCTGCGATCACCCATGACAGATCTGGCATCGATATCTGATCTATAAATGAGCTCAATGTAGGGATTTCAAAAAAAGGTGATGAGGTTGTATCTTGGAAATCTGAATTTGAAGAAGGTCCGTTGTAACCTTGCCCTCCTCCTCCACTTGCCAGAGCTATAATAATGGCAAGTTTTATCCATTTCCATATATCAAATGGCTCAAGTAGTGCGACCCGTGTTCTTTTAAAAGCCACGTCGACCGCATCTACTACAAACCAGCTCATGCAAATAATACTCTACGGTGTTATAAAAAATAACCGGTTAGGTTATTCTCTCTTCTTTTGAACGCCTGTCCTTTTCTTAAAACCGGTGCGTGCTTTGTCTCCGCCGCCGCTACCACGGTCATTACTTCTGCCACCGCTGCTGCCGCCACTGCTACGTCCTCCGCTTCCACGGTCGCCACTTCTGCCACCGCTGCTGCCGCCACTGCTACGACCGCCATAGCCGCCACTGCTACCGCCGCTGCTGCCACCTTCGCTGCTGCCACTGCTACGACCGCCATAGCCGCCACTTCTACCACCACTGCTACCGCCGCTGCTGCCGCCTTCGCTGCTGCCACTGCTACGACCGCCATAGCCGCCACTTCTGCCGCCACTGCTACCGCCGCTGCTACGTCGGTCACCGCCGCCACTGCCACTGCTACGACCGCCACCGCCGCCATAGCCGCCACTGCTACGACCGCCGCCTCTTCCACGGTCTTCTCTTCTTCCTCGGGTCTCGCGATGGTCCCTTGGGCCTTTGTCATCATCTTTTATGAGTACCCTTTCGAATTCCGGTAAGTCTTCCCGCTCGATCTTGAAATTGCGGTTCTGTTTGGCGAGCCTGGAAAAGCCGCCCTTATCTACATCAGCGACCACATTGATGACCTTTCCTTCTCTTCCAGCCCTTGCTGTCCTTCCTATCCTGTGAACATATTCACTGGGGTCGTCAGGAATGTCGAAATTGTAAACATGGGACACATGAGGAATATCCAGTCCTCTGGCAGCGACATCGGTGCACACAAGTGCATGTGCATTGCTGGAATGGAACTTGCTCAGTGTGCTCTTTCTCTTTGCCTGTGTATGTCCGCCATGGATGGCTATTGCATCAATGTCGTTCTTTCTCAGGTTCTTCTGTACGAAATCAACATTGCTTCTCGTATTACAGAATACCATTACAAGTCCTGATTTTTCGCTCTTCAGGAGATGTACAAGAAGTGAGAACTTCATCTTCTTAGGAACGTCAATATATACCTGTTTCAGTTTGTCTGAATCCACGTATGCCTTGGCAAATACCTTTGAAGGGTTGTTCATGTATTTGCTTGAGAGATACTGGATGTCTTTGGAAACAGTTGCTGAGAACATCATTGTCTGTCTGTCAGATGGACATTCGTCGATGATCTCTTCAACATCATCAATGAATCCCATGTCAAGCATTCTGTCCGCTTCATCAAGGACAAGTATCTCAACATCTCTGAGGTCGATAGTTCCTCTTTCGATATGGTCTAATAATCTTCCTGGGGTTGCAACAACAACATCCGCTCTTTCCAGCTGGCGTATCTGTGGATTGATAGCTACACCGCCGTATATTGGTGCTACTCTCAATTGTTTATGTCTGGAAAATTCCTTCAATGAGTTCTGAACCTGCTCTGCCAACTCTCTTGTTGGTGTAAGGACCAGTGCTCTGATTCCATTTCCTTTTTCTATCTTCTGGATGATTCCACACCCAAAAGCGAGCGTCTTACCTGATCCGGTAGCAGCTCCACCTATTATGTCTTTTCCTTCAAGGATTAGAGGAATAGCCATTTTCTGAATTTCAGTAGGCTCTTCAAATTTCTTGTCCTCTATCGATCTTAAGATCGCATCCTCGATACCTAATTTTTTGAATGATTCCATGATGATTACCTGTTAATTAACGCTTAAAAAAAGACTGAATGCCTTCATTTTACTATTTCCCATCACAAACCAGTTCAAAAAATTATTGGGATGTTGATAATAATGGGCTATATTCTGACGTTTTTAAGTAGACTTCTCATACATCTTTCTACTTATAAACATTGTCCTAAAATTCGAATATTTTAATCATTGATACGAAGATTTTCCCGGAATGCTATAAATGAACGTATTGCCCTTCTCATCTTCAAACTCTATCAAGTCATTGCGGCTATGCATCTCAACAAAAAACCCTATCAATACCAGTATTTTTGCTAATGGTATATTGCTTGCATATCGGTCCTGTTTCTTTATTGAGTTCACTAAAAACATTAGTCTGGACTATATAAAGAAAGCTGATAGACGTATTGAGGGATGTTCTATGTTCCTGGCTCATGTTTGCAAGTGAAATACTTTTTATTATGCTGCTTGACCCAATATGTGATATCTCCTTAATACTTTCTCCCTCTTATTTTCTTTGCAAAATTGTTGATCTGTATGTGCCAAGTTTTATCAACTCCTTTACAAGATATAGAGCACCAAAATTGAGCACTGATTATCATGTCCAAGTTTTCACCAACTATAGCTGCACGTGCTGTCTGGCAGATGAGGGTTCGCAAACGACCCTTTGTTCTTTCGCATGCGATCAATTCCAAATGCAACATGAGTTGTAAATTTTGTGAGTATTGGAAGGACCCCGGGCAAGAGATGAGCCTTGACTCGATATTCAAAATGCTTGAAGATGCCCGGTCGTTTGGTATCGGTGTCTATAATGCATGGACTGTAGAACCTCTTCTTCGCGATGACCTTCCCCAGATACTCAGGTTTGCCAAAGAGCTTGGCATGATAACCTCTCTCATTACTAACGGCAAACTTCTCGAGAAAAGGATAGACGATCTTAAAGACCTTGATTATCTCTCGGTATCCGTGGATGGTACCAAAAGTTACAAAGAAATCAGGGGGGTCGATCTTGATGTTCTCCTTAACACTATAATGAATGTGAAGGACAAACTTAAGAATCCGCTTCTTATGAACTGCGTTATAAGTGGGAAAAACCTCGATGATATTGAAGAGCTTGTACAACTTGCACAGGACATTGGGGTAAAGATATCCTTTGAGCCGATGTATGAGTTCAAAGGTATCGATGATGGTGTCTGGTCATCGATGGGTATTCGTGACATGGATAAATATCGGCGCACTATCGATCGTGTAATCGATATGAAAAGACAGGGCTATCCAATAATCAATTCCATAAGTTATCTTTCAATGATAAAGGACCTGAAAAAAGGATTCAATTGCCATGTCAATAATTTCATTCTTGATGTGACCCTCGATGGTTCCATTGAGATTTGTCGGGTCCACAGGGAACCTCTGGGAAATATCAATGAAGGAATTGCAAATGTTTGGAAACGTTCACGTTCACAGCAGCACGAAGTGACCAAAAATTGTGAGGGCTGTTTCTTCTTCGGTTATGTTGAGAACAGTATGATGTATGACATGAACCTTGAGGTAATGCGTCACTATGAATGGATGTAAATGTCCTTTCAGTGACCGTATCTGCCAAATTTGACAAAGTACATCTCTTCTTCTTTTCGAAAGGACTTATATATTAAATAAGGTGTGTTCCTTGTACCCTGTATTGGGTATTATAAATATATTAATGGTTCAAGGTCCTGCATTCATGCGGGCTGAAATTTAATTATCAGAGGTTTCAATTATGGATGGATATCAATTGTTTATGGCAATGCTTGCAGTTTACATATGTGGACTCATAGGCATTGGTTGGTACTTTACAAAAAGGCAGAAAACAGTAACTGATTTCTGGCTGGCAGGACGTAAGATCGGCACAATAGGAATAGGATTTTCCTCTGCCGCATCATGGCTGACCGCTGGTGGGATATTAGCAGTTATTGGTTTCTTTATGCTACTTGGAATGGGCTCCATTTGGGGTTTTGTAGCTCCTAACATTCTGGCATTGCTTATAATCGCTATTTTTGTCAAAAAATTCAAGAATCTACCTGCTATCACACAGGCAGAACTTCTCGAACTGAGATACAGTTCTGCAATACGTGCTCCTGTTGGTATCATTATAACTATCGTAATGATCCTTTTTGCAGTTGCCGATATCAAAGGATTCGCTCTTGTGTTGCAGATATTTTATGGTGTGGACCCGATCTATGCGGCACTCATCGTTGCTCTTGCCGTTTCCGCTTATGTGACCCTCGGTGGTCTCAGTGCGGTAGTATGGACCGATGTTGTGCAGTTCGTTTTCCTTTCCATCTTCGCTCTTGCAATGGCTTTCCTGGCTATCGGGACCGCAACCTCCGGTTCAGCGGATATTTCTTCCGCATCAGACCTGATCTCAACTGTGCCCACTGACTGGTGGAATCCGTTCATCATAGGCATTCCGATGGTGCTTATCTTCGTTTTTGCTATCATCCCTGGATGGATAACAGAACAGGACCAATGGCAGAAAGTATGGGCAGCTAAAGACTCGAAATCTGCACGGAATGGTCTTGTACTTGGTTCTTTCCTTGTAACAGTAGTATTCACTGCATGTGCGTTCATTGCTATTGGACTGAACTCACTGTATCCTGAGATATCTGCGATGGGTTTCCCTATGGGAATGGCACAGGCAGAACCTGCACTTCTGACATTCATTGTCGAAACATTCTCGCCTGCTGTGATCGGGCTTAGTGCAATTGGTCTTGCAGCAGCATCAATGTCCTGTGCGGATACTTTTGCAACCTCAGGTGCATCATGTGTTTCACGTGATATCTACCAGAGATTTGTCAAACCGGATGCTACAATGAAGCAGATGCTCACCATCAACAGGCTGAGCGTTCTTTTCATCGTTGCAGCAGCAACAGTTTCCTCGTTCTTCATAAACAGTATTATCGATGCAATTCACATTGCAACGTTCATCGCAAGTGCATCCTACTTCTTCCCTCTCATGGGTGGACTTTACTGGAAGCGTGCGACAAAAGAAGGCGCATTGGCAGGGCTTGTTATCGGTGCTGTGGCACAGATATCATTTACTGTGTATGACCTTTTAATGACCGCACCTATGGCACCTCCATATCTTGAGACAGTACATCCAATTCTCATGAGTCATGGTGTGATCGTAGGAATGGGATTGAGTGGACTTGCTTTCTTCGGCGTATCCCTTCTGACAAAGCCATCGAGTGTCATCAATCTTGCTCCGTTCTTCAAGGATGCAGCAGAAGAACTGGCAAGCCACGATGCACAGAAGGTCGATGATCAGTCCTCTGAATATAAGAATTTCCTCAAGACCCTTGATGAACAGACCACCGGGGAACGTGCACACCTTCATTTGAGGCTTGAAGCTTCAGCCACAGTGAACTGGAGAAAGTTCGTAGAACAGCTAAAACAGGCTTATCCTGCATGGGTAACTCCTACAGGACTTGATTCTGTCTACAGGCTCATCCAAGCTGACATGCTTGCCTGTGTTTCTATCACACGTGGTGAGAATGAAAAGGAGATCTGGTTCGCATCAGAACCACCAGTCGATTCTGTTGAAATACAGAAGAAAGAGGTCTTTATTGCATACAAAGAAGTATCAAAAGCTCTCGAAGATGTTGGTATTCTCCTGAGCATACCGAACGAAGACTAAGCATATTTAGGTCACACTCCCTTTCTGGGAGTGCCTCTTTTTTTCAACAACCTTTTTTAGTGATGGTGTCCATTATTTTTTGAACAACTTTTGCGATGTGTATCATGAAAAGATTAGCAATAACATTGGTATTGGTCTTTATTCTTGTAATAATGTCATCAGGTTGCATCAATGAGCTTGCTCCCGTGACTGATAATAATACAACGGTAGAAGCTTCTGATTACGAATTGGAGGTATTTCATAGTCCTTCCGATATAAGCGATGATCTGAATACGACCACTTTTTATCTTTCAAGGGACGGAAGTACGAACGTTGTTTATATGGTGGCAGAAACCTCGGTTATAGAAATTGTTCCAATGGAGGATGTTTTCAATACTGGGGGAGATATTCTTTCCAACGTTGTGATCATTGCGGACAGGTCCGAAAACGTGTCCGCTTCAGCTGAGACCTTTGAGATGTTTGCATCATCTTCTCCAGGGGACCTTCCTGTTTTCAACTATACTCTTGAGGATGATGTGATTCGTGGACAGAAACACTTTGTCATGGAATTCGATGAGAACATTACCGGGATCGTTGCTTTTGCTCTCAATAATCCAAAAGGGCAGGATTTCATGTATGTTCCCACTCATGATTCAACGGTAAGATTTGTGCTGCCCGAAGGTTACACTACCGGTAATCCCTTCGTTGGAAAGGTACTTCCCGACACAGATGATCGATACATCGATGAACAAGGGCGTGAAGTTCTGGTCTGGTATGACCTTCATGCAAAGTCCGGTACTTTTACCAATATGGCAAGGGACTATCTTAAGGTCGAGATATCTGAAGAAGACCTGCCCTACAGGACCGTGATGATAAAGTTCTATTCGGAATCTGCGCCAAGGTTGCTTTTGATAGGCACGAGCATCCTATTCGGTGGGGTGTTGCTGGTACTTGGAAATTATCTCTCCGCAAGAAGGAAACTCCGTAAGGAAAGGAAATCCATTGAAGATGCTTTCATTGAGAAGAAGGCAGGGACTGGAATGGGCGGAAAGAAAAAGTAATGATCAAAGGATAAGTTCCATTCCGTCATATCCCAATGGATATGTTTTAACGGCTTCATCGTGAGGTTTGAAGTAATGGCTTAAATGGGTCATTACAACCTTTTTTGCTTTTATCTTTTCAGCCATTTGCATGGCTTCGTTTGCATCCATGTGTTTCTTTACATGAAATCCCACATCATGGGGTATGATGGCATCCACTATGAAAATATCAGGGTTCTGTATAAGTTCAATGCTTTTTTCAGGGATGTTCTCATCAGTATCCCCGCTGATGACCACTTTTTTGTCACCTTCGCATATCATCACTCCGATAGCTTTCTTTGCAGGGGGGTGGTTCACCTCGAAAAGTGTGAACTCCAGTCCTATAAGTTCAAAGGACGTATTCAGCGGTATGTCATGCCGTTTTGGTCTGAGAAATGAGACATAATCAAGAATATAGTCCAATGTTTCTGTTACTCCATATACATCCACATTGTACTGTACACGATGGAATTCTCCGAATCCGGTATAATGGTCATAGTGACCATGTGTCCATATGACACCATCGACATGCTTGAGCCCTTTTCGCAGCATCTGCTCTCGCATGTCCGGGCTGGTGTCGATCAGGACTTTACCTTCATCTGATTCCACAAGTATGGAAAACCGCAGACGGTTGCTCTTGGTTCCCTTTTTTGCATCGATACATGCGGGACAATCACAACCTATGACCGGTGTTCCGGGTGCATCTCCTGTGCCCAGAAGTGTTATCTTCATGGAATTTCAGACGCCTCCCTCATTTACCACATATTCATCGGACTTGATGTTAGCACGTTTGTTGAACTTGAGGACGGCATTGAATAGATCATCCTGTGAGATGACAGTTCTCTCTTGTACAAGAGCATTGAGTACACTTTCCCGAATGACCATTCTCAGGTCAGAACCGGAGTATCCTTCAGTGAGTGGTGCTATTTCAGCATTGTCGAAGTTCCCTTCTATGTTCTTGGTCACGATATCCAGAATGGCCTTTCTCATATTCTCGTTTGGCAATGGGAAGTTCATTATCTCATCGAATCTTCTCCATGCAGCAGAATCCAGCATTCTGGGGTGGTTGGTCGCTGCCATCAGGAGGACTCCATCATTGGTCAGGCTGATGCTATCTATGGCCTTAAGAAGGGTGTTAACAGCTCTTTTCAATGCAGCATGTTCATCGGATGCCCTTGTCTTTGCAACGAAATCGAACTCATCGATGAAAAGTATGCATGGGCTCAATCGCTTCGCAAGTGAAAATACTCTATCGATGTTCTTTGCGGTCTCTCCAAGGTATTGATCGGTTATCATGGACAACCTTACTTCGACAAAAGGTATTGATAGGCGTTCGGACATTGCTTTTGCCACGGATGTCTTTCCAGTGCCTGGTGGGCCTACCATCAGGATCTTCCCGATATCATACAAACCTATCTTTTTGAGATGCTCGCGGTACTGTATGGCCTTGACTATCTTTTCGATCTCTTCCTTCTGATCCTCTGTAAGGACCATATATCTCATCGGCTGGGCAATATCTTCCGGGGCAATTATTTGCACCAGCTTAAGCATATCTTCGCCGCCTTCTTCCTCAGATATCTCGCTTATAAGGGATTCTATCCATTCCCTGTCAACTTCCTTTGGTCCGGTTGAAGCTAGTGCCTTTTTATAATTAGCAGTCTCAGAGTTTTTTTTCTCCTCGTAGTAATATGCCAGGGCCGGGTTCGCATCTATTCTTTCGTCTGCTGACTCCTGTTTATGGAACCAGTCTGCTCCCACATCAAAGGAAGTGAACTTTATTTTTGATGTGAGCTCATCGATGTCGATAAAAGGCAATGACAGCACCTGTCCTTTAAGATCTTTGATGGCAAAAAGCCCCTCAATGTCCTTGCGGGTTACAGTTATAGGCTTTGGCACTCCTTTGTGCGTACGGCTCCAGTAGTTCTTCCTTATGCTCTTTGGAAGATCATTCACATCCATTTCCGGATATTTGTTGTAGATCTCTGCTGTAAGTAGCAGTTCTATAATGTCAAGTGTGGTCATATCGGACATATTCTAACCTTGTAATTGTGAAAGGACTTTTGTATTCTCCTGAGGGCAGTCCATTGAACTATAATATTATGTGGTTCTTTTAGATATATCTTATGTTTTCTGAATGAAAAAGATGTATTAAATTCAACGGATCACTAGACAATTTTAACATGCCCTTTTTTCGGGAAGTATATCTGTGCTGAACTTCTCATCTTTTCAAGGGTATCCTTGAATCTTGCTTCATCAATGTCCATTTCTAAAGCAATGGAGGAAAACTCGGACACTTCCAATCCTTCTGGTCTGCTTTCAAGGATGGACCTCATGTCCTTTTCCGCATTATTCTTTTTTCTGCGAACATTATCGATTGGAGTCTTTATCTTGGATGGGGTGTTCGGTTTGAATGCTTTTTCCATATTTTTGGATATTGATCCATCATCTCTGGGTGGCGATAATGAAATAAGTTCCTCTCCAAATATGGAACATTTGAGGTCATTCATCGTTGTGCTTTGCTTTTCCCCGAGAAGCTGTGCCTGTATCTTTGTGCGCACAGCTCTTGCTTCTTCAATGTCTTCACCCATATGGAACACCCGTAGTTTCCTTATGTGTAAGGTAGTTCCGCAAAGTTGACATTTTGTGGTCTTTGCACTTTTATCCTCTATGAGCTGTGCAGACCTGCGACATTTAGGGCAGGCTATCACAGAATAAACTGGCATCACTGACTGGTTGTCCTGTCTTCTATAAGTATAGAACCCTTTAGGATATTTCCAGATATTTATAATCCATGACGCCATACTGGCATTATATGATAAGAACCGCCACAAGGTCGGATCTGCCGGCAATCGTAGATATGGAGGACCTGTCCTTTGCTGAGCCCTGGGACATGCGTACATTCAGGTCTTATGTTCATCATCCCGGTTTTATTGTGTTCGAGGAAGACGGTTCAATCTGCGGGTATGCGATCCTTGTCGTAATAGCGGATGATGCTCATCTGGCAAGTATTGCGATACATCCGGAGTACAGGCGGAGAAATATCGGGTCTTGTCTTTTAGATAGCTGCATGCTGCTTGCAAAGGCGAACTCTTTTCCTCTTGTACGGCTGGAAGTGAGGGAGAAGAACAAAACTGCACAGGATTTCTATCTTGCCAACGGGTTCGAGGCGGTAGCGACCATTCCTGACTATTATCCTGACGATAATGCGATCGTTATGGAAAGGAGAACTTGATCATTTGCCAAAGCGGCGCTGTCTTTTTTGGTAATCCCTTATGATCCTAAGTATGTCCATTCTTCTGAGGCCGTGCCAGTTCACATCGGTAAAATAGAGTTCAGAATAAGCGGATTGCCAGAGGAGGAAATTCGAAAGATGCTTTCCGCCTGCACGAATTATGATATCGGGCTCTTCGCGTACTGTCAAATGGGATTCGATGGTATTTTCATCGATGTCCGCAGGTCTCAATCTTTCATCTTTCACATCATGAAGGATGGAGGTGATCGCCTTTGTTATCTCGTTCTTTCCGCCAAAGCCGACTGAGAAATGTACCCGGTGGGTGTCACCCACTTTATTTTCGATAAGCTCTCCTTTTTCATTGTATATGTCGAATCCAACATTTTCGGGCAAAGGAGCCATTATCTCTTTCAATTCATCCAAAAGCAGCGATACTATCTTCGTTTTTGCTTCTTCTTTAACATCAAGGACATCCACGTAAATACTTATTATTTTGATCTCAAGGGCAAAACACCATTTCAGGAATGCACCCAGTTTCTCTTTTCCGCTATCATCAAGCAGATCGGATTCTGAAAGTATCATTGTGATATGTTCTGGTATTTGCCCTTGCATCCCGTTGATCTGGTTCAACAAGTATCGTTCGTAGAGTGCCCTTATCATGTAACGCCAGCTTTGTCCTTATTATTGAATGGAGCTTGTACTTATTTTGCAGTTGAGACTATCTTTACAACATCACCGTTTTTCAGCTCATACTTTTCTCCGAGTCTCATCTTTGTTTTTCCGTCAACTGCATAGAGGAACCGGTTTCCGATATCAGTGTGGACACGGTATGCCAGGTCGTGTGGGGTAGAACCTTTCTTCATGAGGAAAGCATCAGGGAGCATTCTGTCGTTCTTATCTGCCCATTTTCCTTCATCTTCCACCGGATATACCACTATCAGTTCAAGAAGATCAAAAACCGCTCTGTTGATACACTCCTGTATGCCGGCTCCACCGGTTCCAAGGGTGTTTATGATCTCTTTCAGGCTTTGAAGTCCTTTTTTCTGTGCTTCGTTGACCTTGTCGGAGATTATCTCGAAATCCATGTCTCCTGGGTTATAACTTATTATACCGTTCTTTGCAGCTGATCTCAATGCAAGTTCTGCTGCAGCACTGGTGGGTACTACCATGATATCAAGTTCTTCGAGAGCTTTTACGTTCTCTTCAGGCGCGACATCTATCTTGTTGGCCGCTATCATCGTAGGTTTGGTGATGGCACGGATGGTCTCACAAAGCTTTGCCATATCTTCATCTGTCCACTGGGTGCATTCTTCAGGCATTTTGCAAGCAAGCAGGGCCTGGCGTGCTTGGGATTCATTGACACCTGCACCCAAAAGCTGGTCTGAAACGGCCTGTTCCATCTTCATGCCTTCGGCCCTTATCTTTCGTGAAAGCTTGTCCCAGTTCTTTTTCAGGATGCCTGTCATCCACATTGCTATCTCGCGGTTCAGGAAGTTAACGTCCTCCAGTGGATCGTGCTCTCCGATATCCACAGGGTTTCCTTCGATATCTGTGCCACCGGATGCGTCTATTACGTGTATTATGGCCTGTGCCTGTCTAAGCTCGTCAAGGAACGTATTGCCAAGGCCGCGTCCCATGTGTGCATCGGGTACAAGTCCTGCGACGTCTATGATCTCAATAGGTACATACCTTATTCCGTCCTGACAGTTGCCACAGCGTTTGTCCCTTTCTGTGCATGGGCAGACTGCCCTTACGTAAGTTACTCCTTTGTTCGCATTGATCGTGGTGAACGGATAATTCGCTATCTCGACATCTGCAAGGGTAGCAGCTTTGAAAAAAGTTGATTTACCTGCATTTGGTTTTCCTGCAAGGCCTATGGTCATTGACATGCTTTACCAATCATCCTTGAAGCATTTAACTTTTGTTAATGGGAGACAGGCAATGGAGATGCTTTATGAAGTTGCTTATGTGAGTAATGTTTATATTGCAGGAAGTTATTAGGAGGTCTGTCTAACTTGTCTCGGTAGGGTAGAGGATATCCTTGGGGCTTGCGGAGCCTTAGACCCGAGTTCGATTCTCGGTCGGGACGTACCAGATCTATTTGGAAGTTAAAGACTTTCACTCTGCTTGGAGTGTTTTAATTAACTTCAAGCGGGGTCTTGTTTTATATCAATTTGATCATGAAGCTTGTAAGTTACAATTCATAAACGTGCTGATCTTCATAACTGTCAGTTTGTTTATGCAGGATCTGTTTTTTGTCATTGTTATTATTGTATTTCCGGTAAAGCACATGTAATGGTGGATTGTGATCATCAACATCACAGTGTAATGTGGGTTTGGGTCGCTTCACTTGTTTTTCAGTTTATCGCATACTTTTCTACATTCTAATACTGGTTATACTTATATAGAAGTTCATTCATTTAGAACGAACAGATTGAGCACATAATGTGTAATATCTCAAATTATATTCAAATAATTGATTTTCTTTTATCAATGCTATTAAGGAGGTCTAAATATCACACCAAATCTGAGAATTCAGGGCAGGGATGCACAAAGTAACAATATCCTTGCAGGAAAGGCAGTTGCAAGTGCAGTCCGCACAACACTTGGTCCAAAGGGAATGGACAAGATGCTTGTGGACTCCATGGGAGACATTGTTATCACAAACGATGGTGCTACCATATTGAAGGAAATGGATATCCAGCACCCTGCAGCTAAGATGATCGTGGAAGTATCCAAGACACAGGATGCTGAGGTCGGGGACGGAACAACTACTGCAGCAGTTCTTTCTGGAGAATTGCTTTCAAAGGCAGAAGAACTTATCATGAAGGGAGTCCACCCAACCATCATATCCGAAGGTTACAGACATGCTGCAGAGAAATGCCGTGAGATCCTGGAAACTATCACTATTGCTATTTCCCCGGACGACGAAGCGGCTCTGATAAAGATCGCTGGAACAGCTATCACCGGAAAGGGCGCTGAGTCATACAAAGAGACGCTCTCAGCTCTTGCGGTCAAAGCAGTTCGTTCAATAGTCGAAGAGGAAGAAGATGGCTTTAAGGTCAATGTCCTTGAGAACATCAAGATCGAGAAGCGCGCAGGCGGAAGCATTGCTGATTCCGAGCTTGTAGATGGTCTTGTAATTGACAAGGAACGCTCACACCCAAATATGCCTGAGAAGGTAGAGAACGCAAAGATCCTTCTGTTAAGCTGCCCTGTCGAGTTCAGAAAGACCGAGATGGACTCTGAGATCAAGATCACCTCCCCGGGCCAGATGCAGTTGTTCCTGGACCAGGAAGAGAAAATGATGAAGGAGATGGCTGAGAAGGTCATCGCAAGCGGCGCAAATGTGGTATTCTGCCAGAAAGGTATCGATGATATGGCACAGTACTACATCGAGAAAGCAGGTATCTATGCTGTTAGAAGGGTAAAGAAGAGCGATCTTAAGAGACTCAGCAAGGTAACCGGTGGAACAATTATCCAGGACCTTGATCAGATCACTACTGCAGATGTAGGCACAGCAGGTCTGGTAGAGGAGAAAGAAGTAAGGGGCGGCAAGATGACCTATGTTACAGGTTGCCAGAACTCAAAGGCTGTTACAGCACTTCTCCACGGCGGTACCGAACACGTTGTCGATTCACTTGAGCGCGCATTGAACGATGCTCTGCATGTTGTCGGTGTTGTAATCGAAGATGGCAAGATCGTGGTCGGCGGAGGTTCATCTGAGATCGAACTTTCACTCAGACTCCGTGAATATGCATCCACTCTCAAGGGAAGGGAGCAGCTTGCTGTCAGCAAGTTCGCAGAAGCTCTTGAAGTGATCCCTGAGACACTCGCAGAGAATGCAGGTCTTGACCCAATTGACATGATGGTGGAACTACGTTCCCAGCATGAGAAGGGTAACAAGAACGCAGGTCTTAATGTTTACACCGGCGAGGTAATCGACATGTGGGAGAACGATGTGATCGAGCCACTCCGAATAAAGACCCAGGCTATAAACGCTGCAATGGAAGCAACTGTCATGATCCTCAGGATCGATGATGTCGTAGCTTCAACTGGCAGCGCAAACCAGGGTATGGGTCCTGGCGGTCTGCCTGACATGCCTGACCTTGATATGGACGCTACATACTGAGTCTATTTCAAACCCTTAAGATCCGTGCCGGTCTTTCCGGCACATTCTATCTTTTTTTCACTGCTTTTCACTAAATATCTGTCTTACTGAAAGTTTGGGATCATCGTAAGCTATTTATCAAATGTTAACCACTCACCGAAACATGGTTAACAACAATGAACATAAAGGCCCGGATATGGCAAATTCAAATACGGATATCAGAAAAATGGTATATGCCTCGTTATTTGCAGCACTGACCTCTATCGGTGCCTACATCACTGTCCCTCTTGGTCCTATCCCGTTCACTCTTCAGATGGTATTCGTTCTGATGGCAGGCGCAATGCTTGGCAGTAAATGGGGTGGGATCAGTATGGTAGTTTATGTTCTTCTCGGTCTTGCCGGCTTGCCCGTATTCTCCAACGGCGGATCCGGTCTCGGTGTCATCCTTGGTCCCACTGGGGGATACCTCATAGGTTTCATCGCAGCGGCATTCGTCATTGGTTATCTCTTTGAGATGAACGGCAGCAATAATTTATTGAAGAATGGTCTTTTTGTAACGATCGGTTCCGTTGTCATCTTCTGTTTCGGTCTGGCTCATCTGATGATAGTTGCAGATATGTCATTCATGCAGGCGGTAACTGTGGGTTTCCTCCCATTCATTCTGCCCGGCATTGTAAAGATCGCAGTTGCAACGGGCATTGCGACAAAATACAAAATATGATCTGAAAAGGTACTCTAATGATAGAGCTAAAGGATGTAAGTTACAGCTATCCGAATGGTCATAATGTGCTTGATAATATCGATATTCGGATAGAAAAAGGCTCTTTCATAACTATTCTTGGGGACAACGGCAGTGGTAAATCCACTCTCATACGTCACATTAACGGGCTTTTGAAGCCTTCTCAGGGAGTCGTTTCTGTATGCGGGATGGATCCTGCATCCTCCACAGATATCTGGAAAATACGGCAAACGGTCGGTATGGTCTTTCAGGACCCTCACTCTCAGGCAGTGGGTGCAACAGTTGAAGAGGATGTTGCATTCGGCCCTGAGAACCTTGCACTGGAGAGCGATGAGATAAGGCTGCGTGTTACAAATGCCATTGCAAATGTAGGGTTGGAATGTCTTGAAGACTCTCTTCTCATGTCCTTAAGTGGGGGACAATTACAGAAAACAGCGATTGCCGGTGTTCTGGCGATGGTCCCTGAGATACTGATATTCGATGAAGTGACTTCCATGCTGGATTCGGTTTCACGTTCTCAGATCATTGACATTGTACGGCAGCTCAACAAAAGGGGGCATACCGTGGTCTATGTGACGCATCATATGGAAGAAGCTTTGTTTGCTGATAGGGTCATCGTACTTGAAAATGGTTCGATTACAAGTGACGGCACACCTCGGGATGTATTTCGTGAGATATATGCATCAGGTAGAAAAGTTCCTCCGCATCTGGAACTTGCCTTCAGATTACAGGACGCAGGCATGATCTCCCCTGACGTGTTCCCTATGGATGCTTTATCCTTGAAGGAGGAAATATGTCCATCGAGGTGAATGGGCTGCATTTCTCATATGGGAAAGGAAAAAAAAGGCTCACGATATTGAAGGATGTGACCTTTTCAGTGGGTAAAGGTGAGTTTGTCGGTATCATTGGTAACGTTGGTTGTGGCAAGACAACTCTCATCAAGCATCTCAATGGGCTGTTGGTTCCAGTAACCGGAAATGTGACCGTGGACGGGCTTGTATCTTCAAAAAAAGAGGTATGCAGAAAGGTCGGTGTCCTGTTCCAACAGCCTTCAAAACAATTGTTCTGCAAGACCGTTTTTGAGGATATTGCTTACGGTCCCTCGAATTTTGGTATGAAAGGGGATGAATTGGAATATTGTGTACATGACGCAATTGAAAAAGTAGGTATTAGTTCCGATATTCTTGGAAGTTCCCCTTTTAGTCTGAGCGGGGGAGAAATGAGACTTGTGGCCCTTGCCGGTGTTCTTTCATCATCACCTGACTACCTGGTCCTTGATGAACCCACATCAGGGCTGAGTACATTCTACAAGGAACGCCTGTTCAGAACACTTGAGCTGCTCAGACAAAATGGTGTGGGTATTGTGCTGGTCTCCCATCATCTTGAAGATGTTCTTGGTGTGGCTGATAAGATCGTATATCTGAATGAAGGTAAGATGGTCTTTGAGGGTGCTCCTGAAGAATATCTAAGCTCACTGTCCCTCCCGGCTCCGGAGATTACCGTACTCATGAGGGGATTGAGCTCTTCCGGTCTGGCTGTAAGGAAAACGGTCTTTTCCGTGGAAGATGCTTTCAATGAGATCGTTGGAGCATTGTCGGAAAAAAGGGGCTGATCAGGTGGAAGGTTTCTTATTCTCCTATGTTGCAGGCAAGTCGATCCTTCACGGACTTGATCCTCGTGTCAAGATATTTTCGGTAATGTGTCTAAGTATTCTCATATTCAGATCATCTGCCCTTGTTGATCTCCTTGTATTTACATTGCTTTTTGTAGGGCTTACGATCATCGCAGGTTCCGGGTTATCGGGCATAAGGTCGGTCCGTCCGTTGTTTCCTATCTTTGTCTTTATTTTCCTGATGCATTTCTTCTTTACCGAAGGTGTGGCTTTGTTCGATTCTCAATTCTCACCAACCTATGAGGGGCTCTTGAAAGGTTCGTTGGTCACCGTAAGGTTCGTCCTCTTAATTCTCTATGGCTCTTTGCTGACCTCTACCACAAGACCGGCGGTGATAACTACCGGGATCGAAAGAATACTTCGTCCGCTTCCTTTGAGGCGGGTGGGTGTGACCTCTTTCGAGATAGCGACCATGATGTCTCTAGCCCTTTATTTTATGCCTCATCTGTTGTGGTATGCAGGGCAGGTAAAGGATTCTCAGTTGTCGCGTGGTTCAAAGTACAGGCGTGATCCCATCTCTGGGACCCTTTCGCTTGCAATACCGGTATTGAAAGGTTCTATGAGAATGGCCGATGATGTGGCGATGGCAATGGAAAGCAGGTGCTATCAGGGAAATTTTCGTACCTCTTTGTTCGAGCTGAAAATGACCACACGTGATGTTCTGGTCTTTTCGTTCGTTCTGGGTGTGACAGCATTAGTATTATATGTATGAGCATATGTTCATATGTTCATGCAAGACGATGCTTCCTGTGAGCGTGTTGATAAAGATGCCATTGATGCGATAGTCTCCCATCTTCCAGATGAGGATGCGATACTGAGGATATCCAATATATTCCATGCTTTACGATCGAAACCTCGATTAACAACACTGTACCTTCTCCTTGAGAAGGACATGTGTGTATGTGAACTGGAACATGCCCTGGGGATGACACAATCTGCCATCTCTCACAATCTTCGCACCCTTCGCCAGCTTGACCTTGTCAGGGTCAGGAAAGACGGGCGTTTTGCAGTTTATTCAGTTGCTGATGAGCACGTAAGAGCACTGCTCGAGCTATCCCGCAGTCACGTTGTGGGGTGTGTTCAATGACCTACCTGGAAACCATTCTGGAGATTCTCATTGGTATCGGCTTGAGTTCCTGGAACGTCCTTGCAGAAGCAGCACCTTATCTTTTACTGGGATTCGGAGTTGCAGGGATCTTGCATGTCTTTGTACCGGATGAAAAGATAATGCAATATCTGGGCCATTCCGCCGGGAAGTTCCGTTCAGTACTGAATGCTTCACTGATCGGTGTGCCTCTGCCTTTATGTTCCTGTGGGGTGGTCCCTGCAGCACTGTCCTTGAAAAAAAGAGGTGCAACAAATGGGGCAACCCTGTCTTTTTTGATATCCACTCCTCAGACAGGTGTGGATTCAATAGCCATCACATACGCCCTTCTTGATCCCATTATGACAATCTTCCGGCCGATCGCGACTTTCATTACTGCATTGGTGGCAGGGATCGCCGAAGACCTTCTACGCTCTCCTCGGGATGTTTCAGGCAAAGATGTTGAAAAAAGACCGACAACCAGTATATTGGAAATGGCTTCATTGCCGATGCCTTCCTCATCTCTTTCCTCCTCATGCAGTTGCAACTCCTGTGGGTCTACGGGAACTGAAAATACTGATACTTTTTCCGGAAGGGTCGTCTCCGGTATCAGGTATGCATACGTGGAACTGCTTGGGGATATAAGCTACTGGCTTATCATTGGTATTGTTCTTGCAGGTATCATCACATATCTGGTGCCTGAAGATCTCGTTGGTTCCCATCTTGGAGGGGGTCTGGTCTCGATGCTCCTTGCACTTGTTGTAGGTATTCCCCTTTACATCTGTGCGACCGCTTCGACGCCTCTTGCAGCGGTTCTTATTGCAAAGGGCATGAGTCCCGGGGCAGCGTTCGTTTTCCTGCTTGCAGGGCCTGCAACGAATGCAGCTACTATTACAATGGTCCTGAAGTATCTGGGCAGGAGGTCGACAGGTGTTTATCTGGCTTCAATTGCAGTTTGTGCAGTTGCGGGAGGTCTGCTTCTTGATATGGTCTATTCATATCTGGAAGTTGATGCTCTATCGATAGTCGGAAGCGCGAGCGATGTAATGCCCGAAGAAGTGAAGACCGGCTTTGCACTGTTGTTACTTCCGTTGATGGCATATGGTATATATCATCAGAAAAAGTGTGGCGATTGATGTTCGTCACTCTTTTTTACAGCGACGATCGGATAGCATCATGCTAATACGCTCTTTGAAATCATTTATCATCGTATCTTCCATCGGCTGTTCCTTATGTATGGGTAGACCCTTCTCAGGTATTTCTGTGGCCTCGAACGCAGGAATTGTTACTATATTCCCGAAGTTATCATATTCCTTTAACTCGTGATTTTTCCACGAAAAGTCCTCATTTTTCATATTTTCCACTCGATTATCCCACTTATCGATTTATCGTCAAATTCCTCTATGTAATCCCATGTATTTATATAAATCGAAAACATACTCAATATATTTATGAAAATATGTTCAAGACAATCTTGATCCTTGAAGGCTTAATATAAGAGTTAAAAAATGGCATAAGGGCTATATATAGAAACAGATTATCTCTTTTTAACGTCTTATGATTCGGGTTTTCAAAGTTAACAGTGATATGCAAATACGATACACTTAAGTACTGTTATTTTTTCTTTATCAATAGTTTTGGTTATATTAGCCGAAGTGAACAAAAACTTTCATTTATAACATAAAGGAGTCATTTTGAATGAAATACAGTCTCGGTATCGATGCAGGCGGTACTTATACAGATGCAGTCCTTCTTAGGGACTCTGATGAAGTCATAATCTCTTCGAACAAAGCGCTTACGACATACCCTGATCCTCTTGGAGGTATCAGGAACGCAATTGATGGGATCGATGAACAATACCTAAACGATATAAAAGTGGTTTCTGTTTCCACTACTTTATCAACGAACAGTATTCTGGAAGGTACGGGCTTCCCGGTTGGTTTGATACTTGTGGGTAATTATGAACTGAACCAGGACCTTCCAACTGAACACTATGCGCAGGTAGAGGGCGGTCATAATTACAATGGTATTCCCACTGCACCTCTTGATGAAGATGCTGTGCGGGAATTTGCGGAAAGGGTCAAGGATAGGGTGGCCGCATTTGCAGTATCCTCATATTTCAGTATAAGGAACCATGAACATGAACTGAGGGTCAAGGAGATCATAAAAGAATCCACAGGTCTTCCTATTGTATGTGCTCATGAGCTTTCACAGGAACTTGGTGCTTTCGAGAGGGCAGTGACCGCATTCCTGAACGCTCAGCTGATCCCTGTCACTGAGAAGTTCATGACCACTGTTGAGGAGTATATCTCTTCAAAGGGAATTGATGCAAATGTCTTCATGCTCAAATGCGATGGCTCGGTAATTGGTATCAGAAGTGCGCTTGAAAAACCGATCGAGTCCATCTTTTCAGGCCCTGCGGGTAGTCTTGTGGGTGCTTCATTTTTGACAGGGAATGATACCTGTGCAGTTATCGATGTTGGCGGCACCAGCACTGATATTTCGGTCATAACCAACGGAGTACCCGAAATGAGTGAATCCGGAGCTGTTGTTGGTGGCTGGAAGACACGGGTGAAGGCGATC
>NZ_JAQFFK010000005.1 GCF_027594145.1 Methanococcoides alaskense
AATTCATATTCAGGAACGGATGAACAATGCCAGGCGGAAAAACACATGACACGATAAACATTGCAGTGCTGATAGTTTTACTGGCAGGCATTTTCTATCTTACTATCTGGAATGTAAATGAGCTGGCTGTCCAATATCTGGATATTTACACGATAGCGGTCCTTTCTCTATCTTATCTGTTCGCAACATTCTTCCTTAGTCCGGACCTCGATATAGAAAGCAAACCCTACAAGAGATGGAAGATGTTCAGGATACTCTGGTGGCCTTACAAGGTTATATTCAAACACAGAGGTCTCTCCCATAATCCCATCATTGGACCCCTGTCCATCATGATCAACCTTGCATTGATAGTGGCCGTATTGCTGCTGCTTTTGGGCGTTGAGTTGCACCAGGGACACTTAAGGTTCATTGTAGCAGTCACGATAGGGATGGTTCTGTCAATGGAGGTCCATATAATATCGGACTTCTTGGTCTCAAAAATGAAAAGTTTTTTTTGAGAATTAGAAGATTTAAATGTGTGTGGCATTTAGGCAATTGCTATTCGCCATCTTTAAATTCATTTTTTTGGTCATGGTGATTAATATTTCTCAAAGTATTCTCGATTTGCCCACAAGCCAATAATCCCTAAAAGTGAAGGTATGGTCCATAGAACAATAGCTATGATCACTGTTTCCGGGTAAGTTGTCCATCTCTGAAATGCAAAAACGAGTGGAAAATAGACGCCTATGGAAAGCTCCATCAATCCCGCAGCAAAACCAAAGAATCTTTTTCTTAAGATCCCGATGAAAGCCACAATTCCTAAGGGCATTGCCCATAGCATATCGGCTACTGCTACGCTCCAGCTCTCATGAGCCCAAGCACGTTCTACAGCATCACCAGTGAAACGCTCATTCTGGAATCCAATATCCACAGCAATATCCCAATTGAGGAGTGAATAGGCTTGCATGAACCAAGCCAAAAACAGAGATATGAGAGCAATGATGGCAATCCAGACACCCAATGGAAATCTACCGATGCTTTTTTTTAGGATGTTCATTGTTTTTTCACCTTTCGTTCTTCAAAGTTTTTAATGTTTGTTTGTTTGTTGGATGTAGTGTTCTTTTTTTCAGAATTGTATGTTAGCTAATCGTAGCAAACTATAGGTAACGACAGCTATTCCCCAATACACGAAAAAACCCCAAACATATGTATAATATGCCAGTGGTCCGCACGATGGATATACATACTCACGCTCAGAAAACCACAGCACAATACTGATATAAACCGAAACGATTCCCGATCCTGCCCATAAAACGTAGCCCCATATCTGGCTTTGTAGTACGCCGATACTCCCAGCTGCTAAAAGTGGTAACCAGATCATCAGATCAGCCCAGGCAAGTCCATTGGCCGTACGAAAGTGTGTCTTATCGCGCCAATCCTCTCCTTTTCCGATAATTATGTCCTTTGATCTCTGGCTATGGGGGCGAAATGCCATCTGGATCTGGGCGTATAGTATGGGTAGAAAGATAAAGAACACTCCGAAGATCACGAGTACCCATGTGATGAGCGTTGGTTCAAGCATTTGGAATTTTCCTTTAATTAGATCATTATTTTCAAAATTTTGTTCTTGCTAGTTATTACTTTTGTGCGGAATAGCAATTAATTTTATTATCAAATTTCTAGTTTGGTCACAATCTTTATTGATAGTTAAACCATAAATCTAACTGCTGATAAATATGGTCCATGTTCATTTTGTCCTTTAATTATTATTTTTACGGTTTGTGGGGAATGTTGTAGTTGTGTAAATATAGAAATGAATTAGTAAACTGAATTTAAAGTGGGTGGTAAAAATGTTCATAGGACACTATGCAGTTGGATTCTTACTAAAAAAGAAATTTAATGCAATTCCTTTATGGGTGTTCTTTATTACAGTTCAGTTTGTCGATATTCTGGCATTTATGTTGGTGTTGCTTGGTGTGGAAAAAATGAGCTATAATCCCACCTCTAACCCTTTCCTGAGAACATCGATGGACTATATTCCGCTGACTCACTCTTTATCAAATAGTTTGGTTATTGCTCTTATTGTTTTCCTGGTCGTTTGGAAACTAAAGGACAGGACATGGGGAATTGCACTCTCGATGGGGGTATTATCACACTGGTTTATTGATTTCATAGCTCACACACCGGATATGCCCCTTATTTTCAATAGCTATAAAGTTGGTCTGGGACTGTGAAAATATCCGTGGATAGCTTTTTTACTTGAAGTTGGTTTTTTCATTGGAGCCGGGTACTATTTTTACAAAAATTCTGAGAACCTTAAACGACCGATCATTCTAATGGCTCTTTTAGTTCTTTTTTATGTTCCAACAATGTTCGCACCCGAAGGAAAAGTTCTTGTGGCAGTGATGAGTATTTTAAGTTTGAGTTTCTATATAGTATTCGCAGCCTTGGTTTGGTGGGTTGAAAGAAAGAGTACTAAAAATTAAAATCTGATAACATGTGGGCAAATTTTACCTATAAAAAAATTATAAAATATCTTTATCGCAATATTGAAATTAAAGATCAACAATGAGTGCCATCTGATGTGTTATCCTCTTTGCTCATAACAGACAGATGAATTTTGATATCAGGTGGTAGTATGAACGATCGGCTTGATGTATTACAAGCAAATTTATCACATGTAATCTTTCTTTCCGAGTTCGGAAAGGAATCCTTTATAGATGCATATAAGGTAACTCTTCCTATAGATGAACTTAAAACTTATGTGGAAGAAGCCTTCTCGGAAGATTGGATCAAGCATGAGATCGAAAGCTCTGAGTCCATCTATCTGATCTGTAAAAATGCAAAGGGTGTAATATGTGGCTACGCAAAATATGTAGATTCTGATATGCCAGATGGCTTAGTACATGATAGAGTAATAGAGTTGCAACGTCTTTATGTTCAGAATAATTGTAGGGGAAAAGGAGTCGGAAGGCTTCTATCCCGTTATGGGGAGTCGATCTCTCACCAAAAAGGATTCAAAGTTGTGTGGTTACGTGTATGGGATGGCAACACTGCTGCTCAACAAATTTATTTGAAATGGGGATTCACATTTTGCAGTGAAGAAGCATACCACGTAGGAAGGGAAAAACGAAAAGTATTGATCATGATGAAGCACATTCAAGCAAGTTCCGATTGACATGATCTGTCAGTTCATCATCTTATAGGTACTTTCCATTTGTTCTGATGATGGTGGGGTCATTGTATTGAACAAGTATGTCGGAGAAAATCAAATAAAATATAAATGCTGTCTAATAAAGCACTAACATTTGAGATAAAATCAATTAAAAAGATGTGTTTTCAGAATCCTCTGGAATTGTAAATGTAAACGTACTTCCTTTTCCAACTTCACTTTCAACCCAGATCTCGCCACCATGCATCTCAACAAATTTTTTAACAAGTGCAAGTCCCAGCCCGGTTCCATTATATTCGCGGTTAGGGGCTGAATTGACTTGCATAAAAGGCTTAAATATTGTCATTTGTTCATCTTTAGAAATGCCAATGCCGTTGTCAGATACATGCACATGGAGTTTTTTATCAATGGTTTTGGTATTGATGCATACGTTTCCATTCATTTGTGTAAATTTAATTGCATTGCTAAGAAGATTGTACATAATTTGGTTGAATTTAATTATGTCAACATATATCTCCAGATTATCAGATTCGATTTTAAGGTTAATATCAATGAATTTACTTCTTGCCAGAGGTTCAATTGATTCTTTAATTCCATTAATTATTTGTGGAATCTTTATTTTTTCGGGGTTATATTTCATGTTGCCTGATTCAATTTTTGAAATATCAAGTATATTATTGATTAACATCAGTAAATGATTCCCATTTTTTTGTATATTGGAAATATATTTGTGTTGATTTTCATTAATAGGTCCTGCAATATTTTCAAGTAGCAGGTCTGAAAAGCCAATAACTGAATTTAGTGGTGTACGCAATTCATGACTCATATTTGCAAGGAAGTCCGATTTGGTATGATTCGCTTCCTCAGCAAGGAGCTTTGCCTCAATCATATTTTTCTCTAGAAGCTTACGGTTAGTTATGTCTTCTCCAATACTGGCGACATTGATGTTCATGCCATTTTCATCTTTAAAAACGGTATTATTCCATGCAATAAGTTTACGAGTGCCTATTTTAGTGACAATCTCATTTTCATGATATGTTGGCATCTCTCCACCATTGATCGCATTGACGAACATGTCCTTAATTTCAAAGGTAATTTTGGAAGGTTGGAACACTTCAAACCAATTTTTATTAATTACTTCTTCTCGCTTCCAGCCAACCAGATCAAGGAAAAAATCATTACAGAAAATAAGGGTCCCATTTCCATCTAGCATAATTCCTACAAGCTGTATATTTTCGAGAATGCATCTAAAACGTTTTTCAGATAAGGCCAATTTCGTCTCAATTTCTTTGCGGCTTGTGATGTCTCGACCAATTCCTAACACTCCAATTAAGTTCCCATTAGAATCATACATGGGGCTTTTAATTGTCTCAAGAACTTCTCGGTGACCATCGTCTGCATACACAACTTCTTCTTCGTTAATGACAGCTTTGTCAGCATCTATGACAGCTTTGTCTTTCTGTCGGAAAAAATCAGCCAGATCTTTATTTACAAAATCGTAATCTGTTTTACCAATTATCTCTTCTTCTTTTGCACCAAAGAAACGTTCAAACTTCGAATTGCAATTAAGGTAAACCCCATCTCGATCTTTCAACCAGACCAGATCGGGGAGAGTATCCACTACGGTACGAAGTTTTGTTTCACTTTTCTGCAACATAACTTCTGTTCTCTTGCTTACTTCCTCTTCAGGTTTTGGCCTTGGTTTATGGATACTCTGCATGCAATAATTATAATTATGGTTATCATCATTATATAGCTATCGATAAAAGATATGTCAGTTGTTTTTCCTAACAATTGCATTGTATTTTGTCGTGGCAAGGTGGAGTTAATAATAAATGAGAAAATGAATTTAATTTCTTAACAAATAACCTGCAGTAAAAACAATAAAACCAATTACTCCAAGCCCAAGTAAAAACAGAAAGGGCTTTATTTTTAATTCCTCTTCTTCTTTTGTCAGATGTCTCAATTCATCCTCATGTTTCTTTCCCATGCAGAACCAATAACAAATCCTATTGCAACTCTGATGAGGATGCTTATGGAAGCGTTATCCATAATAATTCCGAAGGGGATTCCGAGTGGGATACCTATTGCTAAACCCTTGTTCAAGTAATATCTTTTTGGATGCTTACCTGTCGTGTTGTAGATGTCCTGTTGAACTTTCATCGATATGTAAGCAATAAAGCCTCCTAATATGATCATGACAAAAATAACCAGCATCATCCAGGGAACCATGTGAACACATTCCTTATCATATGAATATAATATCATTGCTTCATTAACAAAGTGAAAACATGAAGCATAATGCTGAGTGTGATAAGTCATTCACTCTCAATATTCATGTGAATGAGAAATTTGGGATGTGGGGAACAAAGCTTTTAATTTGATATAACTAACTTAATGATATGAATTACAAACACACTCAAACAGGATATTTAATAATAGTTGTCTTATTTGCAGTTGTTTCACTTTTTGGATTTATTTTATCAACAACAGATTTTGAACCAATCGTTTTTGCCATTATGTTGCTCAGTGTGCTGATCTTAATTTCGTTTGCAACACTTAAAGTAATGATCGATGAAAAATACCTAAGAATAAAATATGGTTATGGAATATTTTGGAAGAAGTTTCCACTTAATGAAATCGTTTCAGCAAGAACTGTAAAAAATCATTGGTATTATGGCTGGGGGATAAGATTATGGCTATGGCCTAAAATGGTGATCTTCAATGTTTCTGGTCTTGATGCAGTTGAGATAAAGATGAAAAACGGTAAAATATACAGGATAGGCACAGATGAACCCAAACAACTGGAAAGTGCAATCTTACAAGCAATTAAATTAAAATTCGCGGGATTCTGAACTCAAACCACGCTGTGCTCTCACTACACTTCTTTTCGTTCGGGTCATATAACAAGGGATAGAAGGAAAATTACTTGGCTCACAATTTTCCCAAATTGTCTTCCACTTCGATGTTCTCGATCATATCACTAATTCAATAAAGCTCCTCATCGATCTGCTGCATGTCAAACACAGGAATTTCCACATCAGGATACCATTGCTGCAGGAATGTGACCATGTGATATTTCATGAAGACACTTGCAGGCAGGGTAATAAATGCAAGCAAAAATATGAAGATGATCACCTGGATCAAAATTATTGGTGCAAGGATCATCCAGATAATGGTATCTGATCCTGGTAGAATTGCTGAAAGTGCAAAATAAAGAAGCATGTCTACGAGCAAGATGAAAAGACCCGCTGCAATAATTACTATCAACAAAACGATGGCCACTACAATTCCAACAGCAATGCCAAGCACTATCCTTCCAAACCAATAGCCGATTATTTGCTTCCAGTCTTTCCTGAACTGTCTGAATACATTGGAAAATGCGCGGAAAATGCCGGACTCTGTGTAAATGGCTACAGGTATTGACAGGTTGATGAATGAACTGATGATACCACCAATTATTGCTGTTACCAGAAGTATGCTAATTAACAGGAATATTAAGGGAATAATATTACTCGCCATAACATCTACATAATTTTCACTCGAAGAACCTATCAACGGTAGCACAAAGGGAAGGGCTATAATTGCAATGATGGCAAGCAAAAGAATGCCTGTCAATATCCTGAATACGAACAGTCCCAAACCTTTCCTCAGGTATCTGCGGGAGTATTCCCAGAACCTGACATCATTGCTTACGAGGGATTCAACAAATACGAATTCCATGACACTGGAAACGTAGGAGAAGAACAAGATCAGGACAAATATGAGAACTATTATCCCAATGATCAATCCCATGCCCGGGTCAGTAGGGATCTGATCAACAAAACCTGTGAAAACATCGGTGAAGCTGTCAGTTGTACCTGACTCAGGAAGGTTGTAACCATCAGATGAATAATTATTTCCACCACTATTGAAATTGCTTCCAACACCACCGATAAGCATAACGATGATGACAAGTTTCATCCACTTCCAGAAATCAAAGGGCTCAAAAAGGCATTTTTTAGTTCGTCCAAATGCCTTGTCCAGAGCGTCTACTACATACCATGTCATATAAATAAATAAAGATTGATATGATAAATAATTTATGATGTATTATTCTACAAAATACAAATGCTGCCTGTCGGAACAACACATGTCCAATTCAATTTTCATTTACTCCCCGTTGTTCTCTTCAGGAATATGTTTTACTCGACTAGTCCCTCATGTTAAAGGGAATAGTCACAAGCTACTGCAATGGGTTGATCCTGAACTGATCGAACTTGCACGATCTCGTCAGATAATTCAACTTCCGAAGCTGTACTAGTGTCTGCACTGGACACTTCATTTATTGGCGCATCGGCTGCAACGTCTGTGCATCCAATTGCAGTCATAGATGCTAATATTAGCAAAAGTGTAATTATTTTATAAATTGCTTTCATGTTGTACCCCTTTTATTATAATCCGTAATTTGATATACGGAATGCTGTACTATAAAATAGAATTCTAACTATATATAAAAATTCTGTTTTGAACTTGTAGTTTAATGATGAAAGATTTAAACAGATGATTTTCAATATTCAATAATCTGCTTCACAGACTGACAAAATACAAATGCTTTCTGTAACATTTTGCATTACAATACGCAAAATACCAAGAATCATTTACTTTGAATGTTATAATACAAAAAGGAGAGTATTTACAATGGATCCTACAATTGATGAAAATACGACATTACTAATCGTTGGAACATTTCCTTCACAAATTTCCCGGGATACAAATCAGTACTATGGAAATCCTAGAAATCAGTTCTGGAAACTAATGGGTGAAATACTTGCCATCGATTTGCAAGATTCAAATTACGATGACAGAATTAGAGTTTTGCATGATCGTCAAATCGGATTGTGGGATACTTTGAAAGCTTGTGACATAACTGGAAGTTCAGATAGCAGTATCCGCAATGAAGAGTACAATGACTTTTCTCAATTAACATCTATCAAGAAAATCATTTGCAATGGGAAAAAGGCAGAAAAATACATTAAGCACTGTAATGTACCAACCAATGTTAATATTTTAGTTGTTCCATCTTCAAGTCCAGCAAGAGCTATGAAAATTTCGGATAAATCTGAAATGTGGAAAGAAGTAATTGGTACAGTAGAAAAACGTTGATGTTTAGGGAATATTTAAGCTAAACAATCGCATGGTCAAAATGTAATTTTAAAAGAAGTGTGGACGCTGAGGAAGAGATATGTACCAGTGGTACAACGCTTAAACGTACTTTTCGCCCAAATTATGTGTGTATAAAATGTTTAATTTGATGTTATATAGTTGTGTTGGGGATGGTATTTACTTTGCAGTTGCCAGGGAAGTTGAGAAGATTATGAAAAGTAAGCCCCGCGATAAAAGAGAAATTTAAGAAAAGCGTTTGAGTTTCTCAAGACTATCCAACATCGTCTGATTGTCATCCAATATTCGTTTCTCAAAGGTATCAATGATTTCATTAACCGGAGCAATAAGGGTATACTTTTTTATTGGCCTACCTTTACCCTGTTTCTTTTTTACTTCTTCGACCTCAACCCAATTACTATCTTTTAGGCAGTTCATAGCAATGCTAACTTCCGGCTGTCTCAGGTGAGTTATTTTCTCGACTTCGTAGGAAGTAGCTTTGCCTGTAAGAAATAAACATGCAAGAGCTTTTGAACTAGGTTTTGATACATTCAGTTTCTGAAGAAGTGTTACGATTTCATAATCTATATCATCCATATAAAGTCCTCTTTCGTTTATGGTATTTGAGGTTTTAAGAGTATTATAACTGATATAATATTATTGGCACCTATATAATACATTGATTGTATTTCATATTGTATGGTTTATGATTAATTGAATGTATAACATTTGAATCTCAAGCTTCCACGAAATACAGATGCTCATGATCAGGACAATACATGTTAAGCTCGATCTTCATGTGTTGAACAAATATATTTTTACCATTAATTTATAAGCATTAGTAACTATATTTTTGTTTAGCTTTTTAAACGGTGATCATATGAATTTAAGCTATACATATTTGAAAAAATGTAGGGTATTGATAATTCTAATTCTTTCCATAACATTTATTGCTTCGATGACCTCTACTGCTTCGGCAGCTACAACCATTGATCTTCAAGATCCCGAAGGGAAATATACTTTCAAGATTACTTTCCAAAATGGGGAGAAAATTGAGTACGACCCCGGCTATTATGTTGAAGGTCGAGGGGGATATGTCAACATATCCTTTGAAGACTCTTGGGATCATCAGAATACAGTTGATGTTAAAATTGAAGTTGAAGGAGCGGATATAAAAGAATGGGAGCTCCTCAAAAAGGGCTTTCCTATAAAAAGATCTTATGAAACTACTGATGAATTCGCGTTGCCTTTTAGTTCGGGTTGTACTCAACTTAAATATTGTGGCTCATTTTACACCGTGCACGTAACGAGTAAAGGATCCAAAGGTTCTGCAAATCTTCCTTTTATTTTAGTTGCTACAGCAGATGAAACGGATGACTTTTTTATCACTCCTACTTATCAAGAGATCGAATACGGTAAAACTATCGATTTCACTCTGAAAAATGAAAGAAATGGCATATATTCAGAGATAGATCACAATGAAGTTAAATGGATTGTTGGGCAATCCAAATCACTTAGTGAGTATAGGGATAATGTAATTATAGGAACAATTGATAAGAGTGGTGTTTTCACATCACAAGAGATCGGTACTTGCACTGTTTTTGCCAGAATGGATGGGAAAATTGTAGACCAGGCTGAAGTGGTTGTAACATGTCCTTCTGACAAGAAAGCAGATCTTCAGGAGGTTATCCGTCTCTACCAGCTTCGCATTCCTGAAGGCCCATATCACAGGGACCTAAAAGCCGGAGATGTATGGCCACCTTTTAGCAGCATGAATCCGGGCTATGCTACAAATCTGTATTCTATTGCAAATGATAAATACGGAGAATTCACCTGTGGGGGATATCAACATCAAGTATTGGTATTTCTGAGTAAAATACAGTCAACTCCCGGAGAATGCCACCTTTTGGATGGATATGATTTTGGCCCCATAGAAGGTTCATACAGCGCTCACCATGCGGTCGTTGTATATCCTAAAGGAACTGACTGGAAGAGGACTGGAATGGTTTTTGATCCATGGTATCACCAGAAGCCTGAGGCAATGACTATCAGTGTATGGGAAGATGTTTTTTCACCGATAGCAGGTGACACCTCTCCAGGATATAGAAATGAATTCAATAGTACCAAAGACCCAAATGATTACCAATACGCTGCATGGACTGTAGCCGGTGACCTTGTTTCCGAATCAGTTGAACTTATTGGGGATGCGGGTGCATTAGTGGGCTTTGGTCAATGTCCGGTAAACATTTTAATCACTGACAGCAATGGTCGTCAACTTGGTGCTGTTGATGATAGCAACATGGTCTTTGATATTCCAGATGCTTTCATTACGAAGATGGCCGATGGAGAAGGTGGATATTCGTGGTATTTCATTCTCCAAAACACAGATGAATATGATGTTGATATTACAGGATTTGATGATGGTAATTTTGAGTTTTTTGTCATGAACACCAATACAGGACAATTGCAAGATTATGGTGAACAGGTCATAAGGGATGGAGAGACTGCAGAGGTTGAACTGGACCCACAGGATTCGGCAACACCTATGAGAATGCCCGATGGATCTGAAGTTATCCCGACAGTTGAAGAACTAGTCATTCCAGAGATATCTGGTTCCACGATGACACTAGAAGATATAGAACTTCCAGGTTTTGATATTTTGCTGAGCATTTTTGCTGTTTTCCTGGTTATGCTGTTCAGAAGGAGATAATCTTTAAACTTCTCGTGTGGCTTTTCTTTTCCAAGCCACCAACTTTTTTTTCATTTTTTTTGCAATTATATCTGAACCTCAAGCTTCCACAAAATACAAATGCTCATGATCAGGACAATACATGTCCAGTTCGATCATCATTCTCTGAATTAGATCACAACAATATCGTGATGCTACTCCGAAGTACTTCTTGAGTAGTTTGCAGAATTCATCGGTAGTCATGCCATCGTCCATGAAGGGGCGGAGTTCTTGGATGACTGATTGCGCGAGTTGTTCAGCAGTCACAGAATCTTCGGCATATACCTCATCCACGTGGGCAGATGGTTTGCCTGCTTTTATTTCTTGAATAATCCAAAAACTAAGATCATGATAATTTTCTGATCCACATTCTGGGCACGGGAGTTTTGTGTACATATTATCACCAATTATAGATTATACATTCATAATACTCACATTATAGGCTGTGCATCCACCCGATTGATGTATTCTTCCTCTGTTATTGTTCCTGAGAAATACCCGCCCAAAGTTTCTCGCGTGGAAGAAAATGACCAAGCGGATTGTAATTCATAATCCGCGATACCCACCAGATAATAATCTGCAACCCCGTGGTCATACATCACGGTGTATGCATCTAGCACTTCTTTATCATAATTTCCTTTGGTTTCGACCATTAATGAAAGAACATAATATCCATTAGTGTTCTTTACAAATTCTACAGAATGTACGCTGTATCCATCGGAAATTAGTTGAGATTTAATCACGGCAGTGTCTGCGTGGTAATCCAATTTGGTTGGTTTATCGGCTGCGACATCAGTGCAATCTATTGCAGTCATTGATTCTAAAAATATCAGAAGTGTAATTATTTTATAAATTGCTTTCATGTTGTACCCCTTTTATTATAATCCGTAATTTGGTATTTGGAATGGTATACTATAAAATAGAATTATAAATATATATAAAAATTCTGTTTTGAGATTGTAGTTTAATGCTGGAAGATTAAAACAGATGATTTTCTCATGCTCTATAAAATCGTTGCATGTGTCACAAGATTGACATTCACACTATAGTATGATATAGCAAAAGAAATTATGATTTTAGAAAACGTAGTAAAATATCAACTTCGAAAAGAAGTGTGGACGCTGAGGAAGAGATTCGAACTCTTGCAGCGCGTTAGCACTACCGGTTTTCAAGACCGGCGCCGTAGTCCACTTGGCTACCTCAGCAAATGAATGGTTCCTAAATAGTCTTTTCAGCTATAAGGCTTTTGCTTTGAAATGAATACAAAAGTTTTAAAGAAAGGATGTGAAGAGGATTATTCTTCACTTTCTGTAACTTCTTCTTCGGTTGCTGTCTCTACAACAGGTTCCGGCATCTGAACTGGGTATGATTCTATGTAGCTTACTTTTTCGAGACCAATGTACTCTATAAGTTCACTTGCTACTCTTCCCTTTGCCATTAACCAGCGCTGGTTGAATGAAAGCATTGCAGGGACCTCAATGGATACTTTGTTGTCCTCGATAGCAACCTCTAGGTCAGGAACACCTGTATAGAGTGCAAGGAGACCTTTTACTTTCTCGACAGGCTCTTCGATCTTCTCGTCAATGGAGTATTCGTAGTGGATGTCCTTTCCTGCGAGAGGGTGGTTGAAATCGACGCGTACTCTGCGACCGATGACCTTTACAACAGTACCTCTTTTGTCGTCAAGCTCAACGTTCATACCAGGGTATGCCTTCTGGTCCTTGAACTTTGTCAGGGAAAGGTTCTCCACAAGTTTCGGGTCATGTTCGCCAAAACCTTTCTCAGGTGTAATAATGACTGTGCCTGAGTAGCCGACCTCTTTACCTGGAAAGTCTTCATCAAGACCTACAATGGTGTGTCCTGCGCCTACGATAACAACATCTCCACCGTACATACCGCGTGGGTTGTGGATCTCGTTTGTCTTTGCAAGCTCTTCGTCGGTCGTATCAAAGATCTGGTCTCCACCGAACTTTCCGGTGTATGATACTTTAATGATATCTCCTTTTTCTATTGCCAAGATGATCAACTCGATTGGATTTTATTAATTCAATTAATATCTATAGGGAATGCCTTCTCTGTATACTCTTTTGCCTTTAATAAGTTTTTGGGACAAATCGATCATTATTGGATAATCGGTGATATGGTCCGTCAGGCTTCCGTGTTCTAAGTATCGGATCCAATTATAAATGTCATTTCTAAATATGGCATTAAGTGAACTACTCCACGCTTACGCATGGAGCTTCCTGATTCATAGCTAGTTTCATCGAACGCAACTCCACAGGCTCTTCCCCTCATTCCGAAGGTGCTTCAAATTCCAATTAAGTTCTGTTTATCAAGTGCAAATTTCTTAATGTTGATAGCGGCGTTAATATCTCTATCATGAATCGAATTGCATTCGGGACATTCCCATTCTCTAACCGCAAGTGTCATGTCATTTTTGTAGTGACCACAGACATTACAGATTTTAGTTGATGGTTCAAATTGTCCGATGCGGAGAACGGTCTTTCCACACCATTCTGCCTTTATATTCGAGCATGGATACAAAGGAACTCCACGAAGCATCTGCAATATGTTGAGCAAGGTTGTGATTTTTCATCATCCCTTCAACATTCAATGTTTCCAACGCTATAGCTTGGTTCTCGCTTAATAGTTTAGAAGAGAGTTTGTGTTGGAAATCATTTCTCTGGTTTCTGACTTTCTCATGGAGTTTTGATAATGCAAGTTTAGCTTTTGTCCTATTCTTTGAACCTTTTTGTTTCTTGCTCATCCTTCGATGTAGCACATTCAGTCGTTGCATAGAGTTTTTAAGATACTTAGGATTCTCGACTTTTTCACCATTGGAGATAACAGCGAAATCCTTAATCCCCACATCAATGCCGACAGTTGAATTTTCATCGAAAGAGGATTTAACAGGCACTTCTTTACCATCATCAACAAGAATGCTGATATAGTATTTTCCAGTAGATGTTCTGGAAACCGTAGTAGTCTTTCCGTTACCTGTAAATTTACGATGTAAAATAGTCTTGACAAACCCTATCTTTGGAAGATATACTTTATTATCATCAAAGTCCACCTTATAGAATTGTGGTACAGAAAACGATTGTACAGGGTTCTTCTTCGATTTAAATTTAGGAAATCCAGTCTTTTCCCTGAAAAACTTTGTATAAGCATTTTCAAGATTAAGGGTAGCACCTTGTAGCGATTGAGAATTTACATCCTTCAACCATTCATGTTCTACCTTTAACTCGGTCAACATTTTGTTCAACGTGAACCTTGATGTTGACTTGCCCTCCGTTTGATAAGATTTAATCTTGTTATCCAAAGCCCAATTATAGATGAACCTGCATGAACCGAAATGTTGAAAAAACATCTCTTCCTGTTCTTTTGTAGGATATATTCTATACTTGAAAGCCTTTAACATACTTGTCCCTATACGACTTAACCGTACTTATGCTTTGGGTTAAATAACAGTTATCATCATGTCAGTACGCATTCATCCCCTAGCTTACGCAAGGGGTGTTCTGCTTATTATGGTAAAATTTTTATCATCATTAGCCTTTTATATTTAACATCTCATACATACACAAGATGTAACTTTATAATAATATATTATAATATTCTTAAAAACACATTGTATAATATAAAACATATATACATTTATATATGTGTAATCATATTCTTTATGCACTGTCTGGTTTCTGGCTAAGGGGATGGCATCGTATGAATGATGAACACGAAATATTTAAGGGAACAAATGGCGGTCTTGAATCGGAATTGCGTCAATCCCTTAAAGAAATAAAGCTATCCGCCGAAACGAAAATACGGTTAGAATCTGTAATTAACAAGAGCCCTGCCATTGTATTTTTCTGGAGTTCGGAGGAGGGTCGCCCGGTCGAATTCGTGAGCGAGAACATTGAAAGGTTCGGCTACTCAAAAGAAGACCTTGTTTCCGGCACATTACTTTACGACAGTATCATACACCCAGATGATCGTGATGGTGTAAATGGCATAATCTCTGAGGCTGTCAATACTGGACTGGATGAGTTCAGTTGTGAATACCGGGTCGTAACAGAATCCAATGATGTAAAATGGGTATATGAAACGACAGTGGTCCATCGAAAAAATGATTCAATTGTCGACCATTTCTATGGGATAATTTTTGATATAACCGGTCGAAAACGTGCTGAACAATCCGTCGTGGACCATGAACGTGATATTTCTGTCCTTTATTCTGCTGTAACACTTGCATCTGGATCATTGGATATCGATGAAATGCTCTCTGAGGTATTGATGGAGCTTGGTAATCTTTTCGAGATCGAAGCCGGTGGCATCTACATAATAGATCATGACCTGCATGAAGCAAAGCTCAGGACGAACATAGGCATTGGTAATGTGCTTGCATCTACAATCCACTATTCTCAGGATGAGGATATGTTCAAGAACGTGACGAACCTGCCTAAAAACACTATTGTTTCGGATGAGCTCATACGTCAGGATTCCCGCTTTATAACAAAAACAAATCTAACTTTCTATCTTTATTCGAGGGACAAGGTTGTAGGGTTTGTCCTTCTGGTACTTCCAGGTGGTTATCCTCTCTCTGAGAAGAACCTTCAGGTCCTTGAGCATGTGGGTAAACATATTGGTATCGCTATTGAGAATGCCCAATTATTCGAAAAGACGCAAAAAGCATATGATGAGCTAAGGTCACTTGAAAATCTCAAGAACGAGTTCTTTGCGAACCTAAGCCATGAGCTTAAAACGCCCATGATATCCATCAAAGGCTTCAGCGAGCTTCTGGGTGATGGGAAATTCGGTCCTCTGAACCCCGAACAAAGCAAAGCGAACGATGCTGTTGTACGCAATGCGGAACAATTGAAAGACCTCATCGATTCACTACTATATATGTGCATGGAAAGAGAGGGTAAATACAAGTATGAGTTCACAGCCCTTCCTGTCAAGAGACTAATTATCAATTCCATCGAAAAGGCACGTGCTCAGGTCAGCAGCAACAACATCCTCTTCAGAGGGGATATTCCTGACAATATGCCGGATATATATGGCGATGAAGAAAGGCTGACGACTGCATTGAACAATATTATGGACAATTCTGTCAAATTCATGTCTGAGGGAGAAGTCATTGTCTCTGTACAGGATGAGGGTGACTATATTCATCTTCGGATCAAGGACAATGGCATCGGAATTCCCAGGGACAAGGTCGATAAGGTCTTTGACAGCTTCTATCAGGTGGATGGTTCCCTTACTCGAATGTACGGCGGAACGGGTATTGGTTTGAACGTCTCAAAAAGGATAATTGATGTACACAATGGTAAGATCTGGTTGAAGAGTCTGGAAGGGTTTGGCACGACGGTTCATATACTGTTGCCAAAATAATTATCTTCTTTTTGCTACTCTTTGTTTTTTAGTTTTCGATTTGAATAATTTTTGTATCGACCTCTCTTTCTGTTTTTACTCCCCTTTATTTTATGTATATCTTCTTTTCACTTTTCTACTATATTTACCTCCTTTCATCTTTCCTTTTCTTTTTTGTAAGCCATTATTTTAGCCTCATTTATATGTCTGAAATAACCGGAAGTAATATATGCACAGTTGATTATTACTCGTTAGCAGGCAGAGGTAGTAGATATGGTCAAAAAAACAATACATGAGATCAATGGCAGGATTCGTGACGGTAGTGTCAATGTAGTGACTGCTGAAGAAATGGTAGATATCGTGGGCGAGTTAGGTGCAGAAGGTGCAGCAAAGGAAGTTGATGTTGTAACTACTGGTACTTTCGGAGCCATGTGTTCTTCCGGTGTATGGCTGAATTTTGGTCATTCGGAACCTCCTATCAGAATAAGCAAGCTCTGGCTCAACGATGTTGAGGCTTATTCAGGTGTTGCCGCGGTCGATGCATACATAGGGGCCACTCAGGCATCCCGTTCCAAAGGTATGGAATACGGCGGCGCTCATGTCATAGAAGATCTAATTCGTGGCAGGTCCATCGATGTCCATGGAACTTCTCCTGGGACGGACTGTTATCCACGAAAGGTTATCGATACCACCATTAACATCTATGATCTGAATCAGGCTATCATGCTGAATCCTCGTAACGCATACCAGAAATACAACGCTGCTACTAACAGTACTAATCATACTCTGAATACCTATATGGGTACTCTACTGCCAAATCATGGCAATGTGACCTACTCTGGTGCCGGGGTGCTCTCTCCAATGCACAATGACCCGAACTATGAGACCATAGGCACAGGCACACGAATCTTCCTTGGTGGTGCTCAGGGCTACATCGTAGGCGAAGGTACACAACACTCTCCTGAATCAGGTTTTGGAACACTAATGCTTAAAGGTGATCTTAAGGAAATGAGCTCAGAATACATCCGTGCTGCCAGTTTTGAAGGATATGGAACTTCCCTTTATGTTGGAATGGGTATTCCAATACCGGTGCTTAATGAGGATATTGCAAAAGCCACTGCTGTTACAGATGACGATATCGTTACAAATCTTCTTGATTATGGTATTCCAAGCAGCGATCGTCCTGCTATCAGAACTGTTACTTATGGTGAATTGCGTTCCGGTTCAATCGATGTCAATGGTAAGGAAGTCACGACCTCATCTCTCTCAAGTTTCAAGAAGTCCCGACAGATCGCCAATGAACTTAAAGATTGGATAAAAGGCGGTGAGTTCTTTGTCAGCATGCCGGTGGAACGTCTTTCAAGGGACACTGCATGCAACTCGATGAAATTATCCAGTGTAAATCCTCTCGTGGGGGATATCATGACTTCGGACGTTAGTATCATTCAGGCAGAAGCAAGCTTCAACGACGCTGCAAAAACCATCATGGATAAACAGTTCAGCCACCTTCCTGTGGTCGATAAGGATAATTCTCTTGTGGGTATATTGACCGCATGGGACATTTCCAAAGCTGTTGCAAAAGCAGAATATGATCTTGTTAAAGATATCATGACAAAAGACGTGGTTACCACAAGCCCTGATGAAGCAATAGACATTGCGGCTTTCAAACTTGACAGCAACAATGTTTCTGCACTTCCTGTCATCGATTCAAAGAAAAAAGTGGTTGGTATAATCACAAGCGATGATATCAGCAAATTGCTCGCAAGGAGGCAATAAAGATGAAGATAAAGATAAGCATTGAATCTTCCATTGTTACAAAACCGATATTAGCGGAGGCTATTGTCGAAACAGGTGCTCTTCTGAACATTTCACAGGCACACTTTGATAATACTCATGGTGAGGTCGTAGCTGATATTCCTTCTGAACAGTTCGGGAAGATCCGGGATTCTCTTGTGAAGAAAGGTGCCGAAGTCGTAGTTCTTGACACTCCTATCAGCAGGGATGAGGAAGAATGTGTGGAATGTGGTGCATGTGTATCTGTTTGTCCTGTGGGGGTATTTTCCCTTGCTGACGATTGGAGTCTGGAGGTAGATCCTGACAAGTGCATACAGTGTGGTGCCTGTCTGACCATGTGTCCGCACAATGCTCTGTTTCTTGGGCAGTGATAGTTGAACATGAAAGAACATTTCCAGTTAAAGGAAACTATCGTAACGATAGTTGCGGATGATCAGTCTTATATCGAGGTGGCGAAGGATGCCATAGCCGTACACCGGCTAGAACTTGAGGACTACATCTGCTCTGATCCTTATTTTAAAGTAACTCTTGAACCCTACGAATGTTCAAGTGATGCACCTGAAGTTGTCAAAAGGCTCGTTGCTGCTAGTAATTCCGTGGGCATCGGTCCCATGTCCGCAGTTGCGGGTACGATAGCGGCACTTGCAGTCGGATCAATGGTCGATGTTGGTGCGACTTCTGCAATTGTCGATAATGGGGGAGATATTGCGGTTATCAACGACAGGTCTATAATTATAGGGATATATGCCGGTCAGTCCTCTATAAGGAACATTGGGTTCACACTCGAGCCTTCTGACCACATTCGTGGTATATGCACATCATCCGGCACAGTTGGTCCCTCTATTAACTTTGGGTGTGCAGATGCTGCCGTGGTCTTTTCAGATGATGTCGCTTTGGCGGATTCAGCAGCTACCGAACTGTCCAATTCAACATGCATAGGGCATGATGGCGTAGAAAGGGCGTTCGATGCTATAAGTTCTATTCCTGGTGTCGATGGTGCGGTCGTTATACAGGGTGATCACATGGGTATGTGGGGTACAATTCCGCAGATCACACGTGCTGATGTGCAGTATGAGTGTATCACAAAAGGCTGAATCTAAATAATATTTTTGAAAAAATGTTTGGCAGTACCTTTTGGCCTGCCATTTTAAAAATAATATGTTTAAGCTACTGGCTGCTGGAAAGGTATCTCTTCATAAGGCTGGATCACAACGAATCCTTCTCCTTTGAAGGCCATCTGTATACTTTCACCACTTGAACGTCCGATAAATGATTTTAGTGATATATCTGTTTTGAGGTCGGGGTTAAGGTTGCCAGACCATGCAACTGTGGCGTTAGGATCGGTAAATACTGGTGTGTCCTTTGTAACTCTGAGTGTAACGGGGTCGTAATGTGTGGTTATGGCAACCATTCCGGTACCTTCAAGCTTTACATTAAAAAGTCCGCCTGCCATTATACCGGTTACCTTTTTCATAAGCTTGATATCCCATGCTATGCTTTCCTCGAATGCCAGAAGATCGTTACCGTTAACGAATATTGCTTCATTATCAAGGTTGATTATGGATATCTTCTTTCCTGCATCTGCAAGATATACTTTACCTTGTCCTTCTGCTTTTGTGAGGCTGATACCTTCTCCTGTGACAGCTTTCTTCAAAAGTTTGCCGACACCGTGTTCCAGTACACCTTCTCTTGTGAATTTCACATTACCTAGGTATGCTACCATTGAACCTCTTTTGGTCCAGACGCGGCCATTAAGGTTCAGTTCGAGCATCCTGTCGCGCTCAAGTTCGAATAAACCTTCTCCTTTGTCCTTCTGTCCGGTTTCACTTATGAATTCTTCTATTGAATATCTTGGCATTTTATCATGTCCTCTAAAATATAAAATGTAGTTAATTTCTAGTATTCTTCTCTATGTTTAATAAAGTTTCTTGGTGCATATTTATCAATAAATATTATTATATATCAAGGGCTTATATATCGACAATCCCATAACTTGAATATGGGGTAATTTGGTAAATCGATTGCAGTACTGTCCAAGTGCTTTCCGACAATTGTCGATAAGCTTATATATTAACATATATGAATACTATATTTGAAGACAATTCAATGAGGGCAGTTCGGGCGGACATAGGTCTGTCAGATATATTTCTATATTGGATGAGATCTGAAAATAAGAGAAGGCGATGATCGTAGAATAATACCGGTTGATCCGGTAGTATTTGAGCTGTTCGATCCAATTACAGCCTGATCTAACCATCTGCTTACAACACGGATGGTGCCAGGAAAACCTGGCAAGAGAGTATAAAAATCAATTCATATTAATTTAATTAGGTCAATGCGTAGTAAAGCGCATAATTTGCACTAGAATGCAAATCCAAGAGAGGGGATGAACATGCAGTCTATAGTACAGGAAGCACTAAAACACACAGAGAAAGAGAAAGAGTACAGGCAGTCAGTTACAGAAGACGACAAATTCGAAGGCTTCGGTATGCCTAGGATCACCATAGTTGGTTGCGGTGGTGCAGGGAACAACACTATCAATCGCTTATACAATATCGGCATTGAAGGTGCAGAGACTATTGCTATCAATACTGACAAGCAACATCTGGACCACATTCGTGCTGACAAGAAGATCCTCGTCGGTAAGACTCTCACAAGGGGTCTTGGAGCAGGTGGCTATCCTGAAGTTGGTGCCAAGGCTGCAGAACTCGCACGTGGTACTCTTGAAGAGATATTCAAAGAGAGCGATCTTGTTTTCATCACTGCTGGAATGGGTGGTGGAACCGGTACTGGTGTTGCACCAGTTGTTGCAGAGATCGCAAAGGAGCAGGGAGCTATCGTTGTTGGTATGGTATCCAGTCCTTTCAGGGTAGAGCGTGCACGTACCGTCAAGGCTGAAGAAGGTCTCGATGCATTCCGCAGTGCAGCTGACACAGTGATCGTTCTTGATAATAACAGGCTTCTGGACTATGTTCCAAACCTTCCTATAGAGCAGGCATTCTCTGTAATGGACCAGCTTATCGCTGAGACCGTTAAGGGTATTACTGAAACTATCACTCAGCCATCCCTCATCAATCTCGATTACGCTGATATCAGGGCCATCATGGGCTGTGGCGGCGTTGCGGTCATGCTCGTTGGCGACAGCAAGAACCAGGACAAGAGCACTGATGTTGTTCGCACAGCACTTAACCACCCACTTCTCGATGTTGATTACAGAGGCGCTACAGGGAGTCTTGTGCACATCACAGGTGGTCCTGACCTCAGCCTGAAGGAAGCAGAAGAGATCGCAGCATCCCTTACATATGAACTTTCACCAGATGCAAACGTTATCTGGGGAGCACGTATAAGGGACGACTATGAAGGAAAGGTGCGTGTCATGGCTATTATGACAGGTGTTCAGTCCCCTCAGGTTCTCGGCTCACAGTCCCAGAGCGGTATGGTCGAGAACGTTGCTACGAATACAAGCTCACACTCAAAGCCAAACTTTACTCGTGCAGAGCGAGGTCGCCGCTCAGTTGTCGAACCTATGGGTTCAAAGGCATCCTTTGGCGGTTCAATTATAGATATAATACAGTAATGTCATGCGTTGGTCGGAATGGATATTTCCGATCAACATATACTTTTTTAATCTTCAGTCAAGTTCTATGGATATTCTTTTTTACGATGCAGGGAATCTAAGTCCATGAAAGTTCTGATCGCTACGGGCAGGCTTGCGGAAAGGACTGTAAGGCATTCAGTAGGTGATAATGCTGATGTTCTAGTACTCGATGTTGACGTTGCTGCATTTATAACTCCTCATAGATTGCTTTCTGTTACTAAAGGACAAAAGGAAAAATATGACGTTATATTAGTCCCAGGGCTTGCATCCGGTGATTTTTCCATGGTGGCAAAAGAACTTGAGTGCAAGGTATTTCTTGGTCCCAAACATGCTTATGATCTTGGTAGTGTGCTCAGGCTCGCTGATGGTATGGATCTCTCACTCGAGGTGCCTGCATGTGAACTTCTTTCTGATGTCTGGAGGGAACTTGCTCTTGAAACACTTGTGGAACTGGAAAACAATGCAGATATGCTTGCAATGATCGGTGACGTGAAGCTTGGTGGCGGTTCTCGAATGAAGGTCATGGCAGAGATAGTTGATGCAACTGGATTTGAGGAAGATGCTTTATCTTTAAAAGTTATTGAATTTATCAGAAAGGGTGCGGATATCATTGACCTGGGAGCTTCGCTGACGTCATCTGTCGAAGATGTCAGGAAAGCAGTCCGTGTAGCTCGTAAGGTTTCAACAGTTCCTGTTAGCATTGATACTCTGGAACCCGGTCTATTAAAAGCTGCGATTGACGAGGGTGTCGATCTGGTGCTTAGTCTTAATTCCAGCAATATCGATATTGTGGGGAAGGATGTGGCTAAAGCAGGAGTCACTGCGGTGGTAATTCCTGATGCCGGAAATAGTTTTGAAAGCCTTGTGCATAACATCCAGGCAGCAAGGGATGCTGGTATTGAGAGTATAATTGCCGACCCCGTGCTTGATCCCATCGGACATGGGTTCGTCGATTCGATTGTCAGGTATGCACGTTTTCATGAGGAATATCCGGAGATCCCGGTCTTCTTCGGTGCTGGCAATGTGACCGAACTCATAGATGCCGATTCTGTTGGTGTGAATGCCACTCTTTGCGGACTGGCAGCAGATGTGGGTTCCTGCATCTTGTTCACTCCGGAGTTCAGCGAGAAGACGAAAGGTTCTATTGCTGAGCTTAATACCGGTGCCAGGATGATGGCACTTGCTTTGACGAGGGGCAGTTCTCCTAAGGACCTCGGTCTTGACCTTTTGGTGCTTAAGGAGAAAAGGCGGCGGCCGGATGTTGCTATTCCTGAGGACTCTCTTCCTGCTAAAAGATTTGCAGGTTGGGAACTTGATCCGCTCGGGCCGTTCCGCATTGGTATAGTTTCCGATGATTGCGGTGGTATGATAGTTGCACAGCATGAAAATGCGTCCATCACGGGCAGAACTGCAAAGGAAGTTCTCGAAACGATAATTAAAATGGGTCTTATATCAAAGCTCGATCATGCTGGTTATCTTGGATGTGAAATTCAAAAGGCTGAAATAGCCTTACGCCTTGGTAGGAGTTATTCACAGGACGATGATCTTTGATCTTTAGGTGTTATGATGAAATTGCAAAATGATGATAAGGAACTGATCGTTGAGATCATGGCTGCAAGCTATTTTGTTCAACAGGGCTGGAAATGGATCAACCTGAAACGCGATGCTGGCAAGCTATACAAGATATATGATGAGCTTGTTGACCAGTACAATGCATATCCCTATATGAGCAAAGACTGGTATGTGGAAAACTCAGCTTCAAAAAGTATCCACATGTGCAGTAAATGGGAGGAGCTTAAAACGCTTGTGGATTTCCTCAAAGTTCATTCCGATGATCTTGATTTCCTTGTGAACAACAATGGTAAAAAGATGTTCTGCATAAAAACCACAGATGGCGATATCACTGATTCTCAGAGACGTGCCATCGCAGAGGCAAGGGATCTGAGATGTAATGTCTTTGTCTTCAAAGCTGAGGTTCCTGATGAGATGGACTTTGAAATATTGCAGGTAGGTGGCGGTTACTGATCTCACCTCCTTCTTCTATTTTTATTTGTTACCAATATGTTTATATTTCAGTTATACCTATTTAGATTTGCTTCAAAGTATAACTTTCTACTTCAAACGTAAGGTATTAAATAGTATTTACTCATGTATTTGCTGCTTTCTTCCATTATGTTCCGGTTTAGTTAGTTCTTTTTAGCATTAATAAAAGGACGTGAAAAGTTTGTTTAATGACATGGAATCCACTGCACCAGTAGAAGCTGGCGAGACTTACGAAGTGACAATTGAAGATATCGCAAGGGAAGGAGACGGCATCGCAAGAGTAAGCGGTTTTGTAGTCTTTGTACCTAGCACCTCCGTCGGTGACGAAGTTACCATCAAGGTAACAAAAGTAATGCGCAAGTTCGCATTCGGCGAAGTCGCTGAGTAATTTCTCAGTGTTCATATCTGGTGTGAAAGAAAGAGTTATCTTTCTTCATACCATTTACTGACAATCTTTTGATTCTTGTAGTTTTGTTCTAATTTTCTTCTTATATCATCTTGTTTCGTTGATTTTATTCTATCTATTCTAATTGTTCCCTTATATTTCCTGTTGAAACACATTTATAATATATCGCTACTATAGAACACATTCTCATGATGCCTGAAGATCTATATGATATTATTATTGTCGGAGCAGGACCTGCAGGTTCAACTGCTGCAGCTTATGCTGCACAGGCAGGTGCATCCGTACTTCTCATTGAAAAGAAAAAGGATGTAGGAGTACCACTTCAATGTGGAGGTTTCCTCCCCCATCTTGATACTTTACAGGAGCTTGTGCCAAATGCACAACTTCCCTATATGCTTGAGGAGATCCCTGCGGAGTGCATTCACACTACAAGCAGTGTACAGCGTTTTATCGCTCCGAATGGATATTCCAAGGAATTTGAGGTGGATGCTGATGCCATCGACAGACGCAGGTTCGACAAATATCTTGCAAAAGAGGCAGGACGCTGCGGTGTGGATATGATGGTAGGCACAAATGTTCTTGAGGTCAACGGTACTTCCGTTAATGTGGATGGTGTTTTTGGAGCACATACAATTGGTGCTAAAGTGCTTATTGGGGCAGACGGTCCAAATTCCATTGTCGGAAGGGCAAAGGGTCTGGTAAGGGATCTCGATCCCATGGGTACCGGTACTGCTTTCGAGTATGAGATAAGTGGTGTGGATATTGACCGTGAAGCCGTTGAGATGTATTTTGGAAAGGATTACGTGCCTGGTGGTTATGCGTGGATAATCTCCCAGGGTGGGGATACTGCGAATATCGGTGTCGGTATAAGGGAAGTATTGTTCAGGAACGGGTTATCTGCAAGGGATTATCTTGAAAGGTTCATGTATAAGCATCCTATAGCGAGTCCGAAACTTGCCGGTGCTTCCATTGTTTCAGTCGTATCCGGTCTTGTGCCGGTAGGTGGTGCACCTAAAGTAACTGCCACGAAGGATACTCTTGTGGCCGGGGATGCAGCAGGTCATATAATAGCCACCAACGGTGGCGGGATCTCCACTGCAATGGTTGGGGGTAAGATCGCTGGGCAGACCGCAGCTGAATTCCTCGATGGTAAGTGTGCTTTACAGGATTATGATGAGCGCTGGAGGCGGGAGATGGGGCTTGAGATAAAAACGGCGGTCTATGTGCGAAAGCTTATGGATAATCTCATGCGTTCTGATTCCATGATGTCGACTGCCATCAGGATGATCGCCCCTGAGCAGATGAAGGCATTGCAGTGTGGGCAGTTGCCGGATGCTGTGCGTAAAGGCCTCATCAAGATGAACTTTGGGATAAAATGAATTTCCTTTTTGCCTATGGTACTTTGAAAAAAGGACATATGAACCATCATCTTCTTGCTGGATCTTCATTTGTTTCGGAAAATTGTACTGAAGATAAATTTCAGATGCTCGATATGGGTGATTTCCCGGCAGTCGTGAAAGATGATCCCGTATCGTCTATCGTTGGTGAGTTGTTCAGTGTCGATGACAGTACATTGTCCGCTATAGATGGATTTGAGGGGAAATGGTTTTGCAGGGAGGAAGTCCTCCTACAAGATAGTTGTGTTGTATGGATGTATTTTCTATCGAACAATGTATCTTATGAAGGATGTTCATCTATCGTTCCGGGAATATGGCTAAAGGATTAAGGAGGCAGTTACAAATGATCGAAGAGGAAGTCAATGGGGATATTGCAGGTGTTGGAACTCTCTATTACGAAGGACATGACAATCTTTATCTTAACATTACTAACAGATGCAGTGCAAACTGTATCTTTTGTATCCGTGATATCTCGGATGGCATTTATGGATATGACCTTCGCCTTAAGAAAGAACCATCCATTGATGAGATCCTGGATAAACTCGGTTCTCTTGATCTTAATAAATACCGCGAGGTCGTTTTCACCGGTTTTGGTGAACCTACCATAAGGTTCGATGTTGTGCTTGAGGTGACTAACTGGCTAAAAGAGCGCGGTATGAAAGTGAGGCTCGATACCAACGGTCATGCTCAATTACTTCATCCTGAAAGAAATGTTATCTCTGAGCTTAAGGAAGCCGGCCTTGATGAAGTTTCAGTAAGTCTTAATGCCGAATCGAAAGAAATATATGACAAACTATGCCAGCCTGCTCTTAAAAATGCATATGAGGCAATGCTCGAGTTCACAAAAGAAGCAGTAAAAGCCGGAATAGAATCTCGTATGACCGTAGTAGGGTTCAATGATGTCGATATTCTGAAATGTGAAAAGATAGCACATGATATGGGTGCCGCTTTTCACGTAAGATAATATCTTTTTTTAATTTCAGATATACTTGAAAAGGTCATCTCTTTTTTCTTCGTGGAGACGTTTTCTAAGAAGGCCTTTAAGGCTTTTTATATCTCCCTTTTTAGCACTGGTGGGTGCAACGATATAGTTCCACTGTTTCCATGGTGCTGACAAACCGAACTTTTCAACGATAGCATCAAGCCTTTCATCATGTTCCACATCCTTTATGCGGTCCATCTTGTTGACGGCTATGATGGTGTCGAATCCAAGCTCATTGAAAAAGTCGAATATCTCAATGTCGATAGGTATCTCATTCCGGCTTTCCCAGCGTTCAACTACATCGACGAATGAAACGGGATCAGCAACTATCACTGCGATCTTTATCCTGTCAGCATTTGTCTCTATGTAGCGGACGATCTGGTCTTTAACAATGTCCTGCTTTCTGTCCTTTACACCGCTCATGAACCCAAAACCAGGCAGGTCTGTTATCAGCATATCGGAAAGAAGGATCTGTGTCGGTTTTAGTGTAACTCCAGGGCGTTTTCCCACCTTTACTTGCTTGCCGGTGAGCTCTCTTATTATGGAAGATTTACCAACGTTCGATCTTCCTGAGATGATTATCTCAAATTTGACTTTATCTAGATTCTGCTCATATTTCATGTCATGCTCCCGCTGTCCAAACTCCTGAAAGGGCTAAATAGGTTTCGTTCAGTAAATTCCAATATCTATCAGAATGATAGGGCTTCGTTGATTATTTCCAGTGTGGTGTCCACAAGGTCTCTGACCGATCTGATATTTCCATACCTGGGTATATCAGCTTCTACTATCCTATCTTTAGAATTGCTATTGGAAGTGTTCATCTGAGCCCTTGTATCGTCATCATACTCTTCGATGAAGTCTAATTCTCCATTTTCAAAGACATCATTAAGATAATATCTATTTGTTCTTACTGTGCCGGAATAACCCTTTGCATCAGTAAATTCAATGACTGCTGAAGGCACGATCATATAGGCATGGATCGAGTTCATGTGGACGCTGTATGATAAAATAGTGGTGTTCTCCGGGAAAAGCACAAGGTTTGCCGAGGTCTTGCCTTCAATAAATTTGGAATCGGTGATCATCTCATCGTGAGCTCTGATATGCGCTGCCCTATCGCCTTCGTTCTTGACATTCACTGTAAAGTCGAGTGCTTCCGGATCAGTTTCATTTATTTTAATGGTCTTTGTAGCGTTGATGTAAGGGCCATGAACTATCAGGTTGGTCGAATTGCTGTATTGGAAATAGGTGATCCCTTTATTGACAAACCGTATCTCTGTGGGAGGTATGGTATAATTTCCCGGATACAAGGCTTTTACCGAATACTGGATCACTTCCTTTGAGTAGGGGCTAAGGTCCGTAATATGGATATCTTCTATTTCCGGGTCAAGGATAAGGTTTTCTGGAAGGGTTTCATTGATAGAGATATCTTCTATATTGCTACCTCTAAGGTTGTGTAACTGAATGGTGATGTATGCACGCTCATCAATATTTGCATTCTTTAATTTTGTCTTCGAGACCTGAAGCGTTTTGTTGACCCAGCTATCAGCTTCGGTTTCTGTGACATTGAAAATTGAAACCCCTATTTTCGCATAAGAGATAGGTATGTCATCCCCGGTCACTACTTCCAGAGCAGTTATGTTCAACCTTCCCTCGATTATCTTGCTGTCAGGTAGATCACTATTATTTATCGAGAGCATAGCATTCCATTCTTCTGAACTTTCAGAAAGGATCGTGAGCATAACATAGTCTGTATCAATATCAAATGGCTTTGCCTTTGAAAAATCATGTGCTGTTATCAATGATCCATTTACATCGATACTGTCGCCCCAGTATAGTGTATAGTTAATACATTCTTCCCAGTCCCCATTCTCCTCTGCTGCTATGGGCGCATTCGCTAAGGCCAGGATAAATATAGCTAGTATAATGCAAATGTATGCTTTCATCATATGACCCTTTTAATTTTTCCTTCTCAGCAGGTATACGCCTGCAATACTGGCGATAGCGAAAAGGAAACCAAATCCGGGTTGAACCTTTTCTTCACTTGTTTGTTCCAGGTTGGCTCCATCATTTCCAGAAGCTGAATGCGAAGCTGCCCAAGTGTCTGAACTATCTGTATTATCTGATGTGCCTGAAGTTTCAGTATCTACTGTTTCAGGTGGGATCTCTACTTTTATGCTGGGCATGTTCGATATCTTTTCACCTTTGAAACCTTCCATATCGATGAACGTTGCAGTTGCAGGAGGAATTTTAAATATGCCAAGCTCGTTCATTTTCAAGATATATGTATAACTACTGGATTGATCTTTACCAAGAACCATGTCGAGGATCGTATCCCCACTAATGAATGTTGTACCTTCCGGGAACTGGGTTGAAATGACCCTAGTACTGGCGTCCCTGTTACCTTCATTCTTCGTCGTAACTGTTACCTTCACTTCATTTTTGGGCTGTATGATCGACTTATCCAATGTCTGGGTTATTACGATATCCGGTCCATTGATGGTTACCTGCGGGCCATTTGACTCGTAGGTATACTCTTTGTCATTGGAAGCTACAAACGATGCAGTTGCTTTAGGGGCGGTAAACGTACCTCCTTTAAGTGGTTTCAATGAATATGAAAATACTTCTTTTGTTTCGCCTGGTGCGAATGAGAGGGTCTTTTCAAGGGTTATACTATCTTTCAATTCAACACCCTCGATCATGTAATCCCTTATGGTGACTGAATTAACATTGTAGTTACCCGAATTGCGGACAGATACAAGAACGTGTGCAGTTTCATCCATGTAGATCTCTTTTGTCATGGATTTTGTAAGTATGAATTCTACCTTCGGCTCAATTGTAATGGTCTTTGATTCGCTGTCCTCATACAGATCGTTGTTGATGTCTTTGGCTTCAACGATGGCATTTATGTCAATTTTAGTTTTATCCCATGGATGAGGTACTTTAAATTTGACCGTTATGGGTTCAGCCACCTCGTTCTTTTCAAGACTATAAATGTCGTGTTTGAGCTTTCCATCCACGATCTCCAGTCCCTCTGGCTCGATATTGAGTTCAATATTCTTGCCTTGTGCGGCTCCTGTGTTCTTTACGGAAAATGTCGCAGTGATCATCTGGTGTGAACTCATGGTCTTCGGATCGTATGTGTCCTTGTCTGTACTGATCGTAATATCAAATTCCGGCAATCCTCTTCTGTATATCTCTATCACGGCGGTAGGATCTTCCATATTGCCGGTCCATTCATCAATGTTCACTGTTACTGCCTTTGCATAGACCTTTATGTCCTGTCCATCTGCCTCATCCCTGTACTCAAGGCTCTGACCGACATGTATGAAACTGAAATCTTTAATTTCATTGTTCCTTGTCACTGAAATATGTACATATCCATCTTTGGTGAAATCTTCCGCTTTTATTATGTACCTATCACTACCTTCCCCTGAAGTCATCGTATCTCCCCAGTGTAATGTGGAAGTGGCAGTTGATTCCCATTCAACATCCTCGATAGAGTATGCAGACGCGGTTATTGGGAGCAAGCAAAGGAATATCAATAGTGCAGAGATAACGAGTATTGATATTGAGTGTGGAGATACAGCTTTCCGGAGCATAGGATACCTTCTTTGAATTGTTGATCTTGATCAGGGTATATTTATAATCTTATCATATGACTTCTGATCAACTTTTAAACTGATCTAATATTTTCATGTATTATATTTATGTATTTATTACTTGGTATTATATATTATTGTATTTTATTTAACTTTATAGTTTAAAGGCTCTGTAGAAATCCTCAATATTCGGACAATAATCAAATAAAAATATTGTTGGATGTGTTGCACAATATTGGATTATAATCTCAATTCCAGTATGGGGGTGTTGGGTTTGATGAGTTTTCTACAGAGCCAAACAAAACACAATCATCCTCTTTGTGTTTTCAATGATACGGAATACTCAGGGGATAATCCTTTTTAAAATTTTATGTGAAAATCAAATGGAAAATAGGTTTTCTACAGGGCCGATTTTTTATTAGTTGATTAGGAGAAAGTGGGAATGATGGTAAATATACACTATAGAATATTGTCATAGTTTTGTTTTTAGTTCAAAATGTATTGTCCCCCACATGGGCATTGAGTGTGAAAGGCTTGTCTTTTTTAGCATTCTGTTTCATGTATATAAAGTACCTTTCGAAAATCCCATCTTCTTCCATCTTCGTCTCTTGGAATTTCTACCGAATCAGAAAATAAGAATATCAGAGCTTGAAATAATCCATTACATAGCAAATATTTTGCATATATTTATATAATTGTTTTAGATATTACACTTATAACTTTTTGCAAGGTGATATCCATCATAGAAATAATCAAAGCTTTTTTTCTAGGAATTACAGTGGCAATATCTGCTGCTCTCATCCCTGGCCCTATGATGTTTGCAACGATTGGCATATCCCTTAAGAAAGGTTGTAGAGCAGGAGAATCAGTATTCATTGGGCATGCCCTGGTCGAATTGACAATATTTCTGCTCATCTTAGTAGGAGTTTCATCCTCCATCAGTGAAACCATGATGTTATATCTGACCATAATAGGTGGCTTGATGATGGTACTTTTGGGAGTGATGCTAATAAAAAGTGCAAAAGAAGTTTCTACAATGGATATTTTAGCATCAGAAAGTAGATTGAACCTCTCTTTTAATCCAATATATGCTGGGATTTTAACTTCTGCATTGAACCCTTATTTTGTTATCTGGTGGTTAGCAGCAGGTACTGCGATTATCCTGCATGAATATATGATAAGTATCTTTGCAGTGGTTGCATTTATCGTTGGTCACTGGATAGCAGATCTCGGGTTTATTGTAGCTGTCTCATCCTCCTCTTCAAAGGGAAAGGAGCTGATATCACAGAGTACATACAAAAATATGTTGTACTTCTGTGGGGGATTACTGATGATCTTTGGACTGTGGTTCCTAATCAATTATAATAATTTTTCTGCAATGGTTTGAATTGGTTTAAATTATTTGAGATAGTGTCGTTTCATATTCGAATGGGTTGTGCAAATTAGCTACAATACCTCGTTGCCATATTTTTCTTTGTATATTCCTTAATCTATAACCTCATCGGTTAACTTATATACTAACTGTTAAGGTATGTTGGACCACTAAACAAAAGGTTCGAATCTCTCCTCCCACATAGAAAGTTGCTGAAAGCTGGTCTGAATCGGGCTAAAAGAGGCGGGAAGGATTTTGAGAAAGGAGGAAGCGATCCTCAATTTTTTATTGGGATGAAGGATCTAGGGATGTATTGGGGACGGCTTATGGGAGAAAGTGGGGACAAGAAGGGTGGTTAGAAGTAGGTGTAGGAGCATGCAACGAGGCATGACTGAATGAACGTGAATGTGGTTGATGATCGTTAAAATGAATATATGAATTTTGGAAAGGTGAAAAAGATGTCTGTGGATAACGAATTTCTAGAATATAAAGAAGATATAATGAAACTGTTGGAATATTTTGAATGTCCAGATGGATGTGAGAAGTGCAAAAATATGGGTGAGAAGAACGGTGTCACGGTGGACATGTTCCCATTATGGATTCAGAATAAAGAGTATTCTGATAAAATAGCAATAGCCCCTTGTGATAAGGGTGTAGATATTGTGAAGGCTCTTGCAGAACAGAAGAAATCATTGTTTGCTCATATTGTTGATGCTGGACAAATGGATGAGCAAGAGGCTGTAGGATTGTATGCGTCTTTACTTAGCAATGTTGAATTGTTGGAGGAACAAAATAAGACATTTACTGGAACAGAAGAAGGCTGTGGCAATTTGATAATTGATATAAAGGATGTCTTTCTGCTTTTGTCATATATGAGTTATGATGAGGACAATCCAGAAGAATCCCATAAATATTTTAATAAGGGTTTAGGCTTGAACTAATCCTCGCATAGAAAGTTGGGGTATAAGGGGGATTGAGAAAAGGCAATTCCTTAAACTTTCTAATGATAAATTACTAGTAAAGGATCGTTTACTTATCTGTATTTTAAGGAAGTATTGCCAAGATCTCTCCTTAAGTCTCCGATTAGAAAATATAGATAACTAAGAAAAATGTAACTTATTTAATAAAATTATAAGTTTGCAAATTTATGTGATCATGGAGGTTCAAATCTCATCCCTCGCGCAATACTTCAGGGATATAGTTAAGTTGAGAAAACCGAACTCCCATCGTTTTTTGGGTTGGTTCGCGATGACCAATACAATTTTAAAAATAATATGAATTTTGAATAATCCAATAATATTTTTATAATAAACAGTCCTTTAGATAGTCACATGGAACATAGCTGTGAAATATGTGGGACTAAACTTATTTTTGATCCCCCTGACCTTAAATGTCCAGAATGTGACAACATGTGTTTGTTATCAAAAAAAGATGCTTTACAAATTTGGTCAAAACAAAACACATGGTTTTCAGAAAAATTTAACGAAATTATTTCTGAATCTAACAAGAAAGAACTTATTTCGTGGTTACTTGAAGAAAGAGAAATTTTAGCGTCTGATTTTATTACAAATACTCCATCTTTAAAGTTGGGTAATTTTTTAGCAACGAGTCTTCTAATTAAAGCTGTCTTTGAAAAGTATGATACAGTTGGAACAGTGTCTCCAAATGCAGATTCTGTCGAGAAGTTAATTGATTATTTTGGTTTTTTTGTAGGCGTACAAGCAAGAGAAGATTTGCTAAAAGATGAATTCGCCTATTATGTTGCAAAAGAACCTTTTGACATAAAAACAATTGATGAATCAAAGTTGATGTCGAATTTCAAATTTATTTATAATCAACAGTGGAGAGGCATTGTCCAGACATTTGAAGACAATCTTATTTTAACAGAGGACTCAGCTAAATCGTATGTAGATACGCATAGAAAAGAGTATGATGATATAATAGCCAATCCATCTCCAAAGAAGCATTCATCTATGGAGCAAACAATTCAAGACCTTTATCCTACTTTTAAGTCTTTCAAAGTTGGACTGACAAAAAATGCAATTTTTGCACGTTTTTTTGATCTTACTTATTTAGAAGAGAAACAAATATCTCCAGAGACTCTTAATAAGATCATTAATGAATTCGTTCCAAAAAAACCAAATTCAATAGCTCTAACAAACGTGCCATCTAAACTTTTCTTAAAATTCATTCGACGTAAACTAAAAGAATTAGATAAACATGAGGCTTACAACGCATTGGTTTTTAGTAAAGGAAATAAAGATATTTTTCCATTTTGTGTTGAACTTGATGGATTCGTCTGGGTATCTACCAATTTTTTAGTTTTAATGAATACTTTTTACATTCCTTTTTTCCATAAAAAATTATATAATAAAGAGACTCTAAAGCATTCTACGATTTTTGAGAATCGAGATGTGCCAGATAAATTGAGAATAAATGGCTTCAAAGTAAAACAAAATGTTAAGGATCGAAAAAAAAACCCAAGTTTACAAATCGACTCAATTGCATGGAAAAATGAAGTACTCTACGTAATTGAAACAAAAATATGGGATATAGGTTGTGTTTTTGAAAGTAAAAAAACACATCATAACAGATCAAGAGATTTGTGTGGAATTGTTGACGGAATAAAATACACAAGTGGAAAACCTACACAAATTCCTAGTTTAATTAAAAAGATCGATTTTGTTAATACTAATATTGAAAGTCTTTGTCCAGACTATGAAATAATAAACGAAATTAAGGGCTTAATTATTACAAAAAGTTACCCGCCCATAGATTCGTATAAGGGAGTTATTATAATGGGTTTTAATGATATAGGCTACTTGGATGCAAATGTATGATAATTATTGATAAATCACTTTTTTCAATTGCACTCCCCATCCTTCTAACCTCTCCTTCACATGAACATTCAATGTAAACGGTCTATCACACATAGCATTCTGTTCTTGCTCCAGTAGGTCTAAGCCTTAATGCAAAGCTTTCAACTTTCAAAAACTTCACGATAGTGAATAGCTATATAAGATACGACAAACTATAAGTCATTGTGAAGTGTCCGAAGGTATTATCATGAAAATGGAGACTCCTTGTCAGACAATAGTATGGGATGTCCTTCCTGCGATACGTGCAGCGCTTGCGGTTGAGCTTGTGAATAATGGTATTGCTCAAAAGGAAGTTGCAAGGCTATTTGGTATGGCGCCTTCCGCTGTTTCTCAGTACCTGACCAAAAAAAGAGGTTATCGTATCGAATTCGATGATGATATACAAGAGGAGATATCCCGTCTGGCTGTTGAGATACAGGAAGGCAAGATCGAGAACGTTTCTGCAAAGATATGTGATATATGCAGAAATCTGAGGACCGGGGAAGATGCCTGTCCTGTGGGACCTACTGAATTATAAATATCTCGCATTTTATTTGATCATTTTGTCCTACTGTTTTGGTCTTTCCAGAATGGGTCCGACCTTTGGTGGTATGTTGGAGTCCGGTGTAAAAGCTGCAAAGATCGCTGAAGCTATTGTGAAATCCGTATAATATTTGTTAATACAGGTAGTTTATCTGCCTGTTCTTCTTTTGATGGCAGATAGTTAACGATTTATACCGTTGCCGATATAACTTTGTATATATCACCGATATCTGCCCTAAATTGCCTTTATCAATACATTTATTTAGGCAGGTCAGTTAATATCTTATTCCATTTAATTTAAGGAGTGTATTGCCAGATGTTCAATGAGACAACCTATCTTGATAACGCTGCAAGTACAAGGCTTGATGAAGCAGTACTTGAAGCGATGAAACCGTATTTCTTTGATGCCTATGCAGTTGCTACGTCTGAATTCGGTTATTCCATGGGTATTGATGCCAAGGAAGGGCTTGAAAGGTCCCGTAAGGTCATTGCATCAAGACTTGGTGCGCAAGCTGGCGAGATCGTGTTCACTTCAGGAAGCACCGAATCGAGCAACATGGCAATAAAAGGAGTGCTTTCAGCTCTGAAAGGGAAGAAGGACGACCATCTGATCGTATCCCGTCTGGAAGATTTCCCTGTGCTGAATACCGCAAAGAAACTTGATAAGCAGGGCTACAAGGTAGACTTCATAAATGTCGATGGGGAAGGTATCCTCGACCTCGATATGTTCAGCGATGCCATCACTTCGCAAACAGCACTGGTGTCCATTCAGCAGGCAAATCAGGAGATCGGCACTTTGCAGGACCTTAAAGCTATCTCTGATATCTGTCAGGATAAGGATGTCCTGTTGCATACTGATGCCACTCATAGTTTTACGAGGATTCCTCTGGATGTTAGCAAGCTTCCTGTGGACCTTGTAACATTGTCAGCCCATACGATCCATGGCCCCAGAGGTATCGGCGCACTGTATATACGTGAAGGAACTCCGATAGACAAATGGATGGATGGGGGATTCCAGGAATCCGATAGGCGTGCCGGTGTAGAGAACATTCCTGCTGCGGTGGGATTTTCAAAGGCTGTGGAACTTGTGACCCCTGAGGAGAATGAACGCCTTGCAGCGATGAGGGACCGTGTTATCGAAAGGGCAATGGCTGATATTCCTCATGTGACCCTTAATGGAAGTGCTACTAGCAGGTTGCCACAGAATGCCAATATGACTTTCCATTATGTGGAGGGTGAATCCATTACATTGCATCTCGATATGCTGGGCTTTGCAGTGAGCACAGGTTCTGCATGTTTTAGTCGTTCTCTTGAAGCAAGCCATGTGATACTCGGTATCGGTGGCGATCATGAGAGGGCACATGGGTCACTGCGTTTCAGTTTCGGACGCTTTAATACCATTGAGGATTCGGATGCTATTATCGATGCATTGAAAGATGTTGTTACGAATCTGCGGGCTATCAGTCCTCTGACAGAAGATAATTGAACTTATTGCGAGATAAATAAAAGAGGTGTTTCTATGACTTTCCCATACACAAAAGAGGTACTTGAGCATTTCAGAAATCCACAGAATGTTGGAAAGATGGAGGACCCTGATGGAAAGGGTCTTGAAGGCAGTCCTGCGTGTGGTGATATGGTTGCCGTTTATCTGAAAGTTGATCCTGATACTCTGGTTATCGAGGATATCTCTTTCGAGTCCTATGGCTGTGCATCCAATATCGCAACAGCATCTATGATCACTGAGATGGCAAAGGGCAAGACGCTTGAAGAAGCCAAGACGATCACGTGGAAGGAAGCAGCTCATGCTCTTGGTGGACTTCCACCTGTCAAGGCGCATTGTTCCGTGCTTGCGGTCGAAGGGCTTCGGTCTGCTATTCGTGATTATGAAGAGAAGCATGGCATGGTCGTGGAGAAAGAGGCCACTACGGTAGAGATTGTCAGTAAGCGTTTGAAGCATGTGATGAATCCGATGGCAGGTCTTGATATCATCAGGACCGAACTTGTGCTAAAGGTAATGGTCGAGGAAGGAACTGTTCGTATAGTGCTTGATATACCTTCGACACATCAGTTTGCAGCTGCCATAAAGGAAGATATTGTCGATAAGCTGGAATCATTGTGGGATGTTGAGAGTGTCACGGTTGATTACATCTCCTGATACTCCTCTATTTTCTTTTTGTATTAACATTTGATCAGGTTCTGGTAAATATGGAAATTCGTTCGATCGCTCCCTGTACAAGCAAGCCTTCTATATTTCATGTGGAGGCACAGCTTGAAAATGAGATAGATATTCCAAAGGCATGTGAAGCTTTATCCGTTGAGGAAGGCGTGACCATAAAGTTCCTCAGGTGCTCTGAAGAGCTTGGGGCTATCCGGTTCACTTCAGGTGCTATGATGGTGCTTATCTATGAAAGTGGCAAGATCACTGTAAGGCATGCTCCGGATGACGGTACTGCCAGAGAATTGCTCGAAAGGGTTGCTGAGCTGGTGGAGTGAATTTGATGGGCTAAAGGGGCTGTCAATATTTTATGCTTAAAATATGGTCTTTCTTTTTTTATTTACCGTTTTATATGTCCCTTATGTGGAAAGGAATTCCAGTGGCTATTTAAACTTCCTGCTGATATTCGACCGGCAATGATAAACTATATATAATTTTCACCGGTATGTTCCTTACCATTAGAGGTTATGCTATCAGGCAAAGCCTTAAGGATCTGGCCGATTCGATGTGTTATTTCATAAATTAAGAGGTCTTCATATGGACGACATGGATACTATTATCAACAGGATAAAAGAGCAAGATCCAGAACTATTTTTACAGATCGAGAAGATAATTCCTTTCCACGGGTACTTGAGCTCGGGAGCAATGATAGGATTACAGATGCTCACGATGTCGAAGAGATTACTTGATGTTAAGGAAGGGGAACGCATCTATGTTACAGCGGAGACATCCAACTGTGTTCCAGATCCATTCCAGATACTCGAGGGAGCTACCACCGGGAACAAGGGAATGAAGGTCAAGGACTACGGCAAGATGGCTGTTACCGTGAACAAACGTGGTGCACCGGGCGAGACCAGGATGCCTGCTGTCAGGATATATCTTGACGCAGAAAAGACTGCGGCTTACCCGAGATTGCACGCATGGTTCATGAACCTTGAAAAAGTGCGTCATGAAGAGATCCTGCCGATCTTACTCGAGGCAGGCGAGAACATTTATTCTTACACTTTTACAGAGATCGAAGTTCCGGTCAAGAAAAGCAAGCAAGTAAGGCTGTGCGAGAAATGTGGAGAGAGCTTCATTCATTATGAAGGCGAAGCACTTTGTGAAGCATGCAGGCATGAGCAGTAATTACGGAGTAGATGAGATGAACGAAATATTAGTTCAGACAAAAGATAACAAGCAAGTGGTGTATTTACCAGAAAAGTGCATTGGTTGCGGGACCTGTACAATGGTCTGTCCTAAGGGCACATTGATCATAGGTTCAGTAGGACCTGTTGCCAGGGGACTCATAAATAAGGAGTACCTGGATATTGGAGATAACTGTATCACATGTGGAATGTGTACTAAGATCTGTCCAACAGGCGCCCTTGAGATGAGAGAAGATGGAAAACCTGTATGCGATGAGAACTTCCTGTGCAGCTCGCTCGCACCAACAACGGTGAACGATAATTGTGTACACTGTGGTGTATGTGAGCAGATCTGTCCGCAGGGTGCTATCGAGACCAAGCAGTGGCTCGCAAACGATGGCAGTGCACGCATAGATGGTGAGACCATCATCGATCAGGAAACCTGTGTACACTGTGGATGGTGTAGCGAGGTATGTCCAACTAATGCTATCACTGTGCAGAAACCTTTCGAGGGTACATGGGAACGAGCAGAGGATGTCTGTCAGGCATGCCGTACCTGTGTGGATGTATGTCCATGCAATGCACTGTTCAATCCGGAATGGGCTCCAGGAGAAAGAGTTGACAAGGTCGCTCAGCGTCCTGATGCATGTATCTACTGTGGTGCATGTGCTGTTTCCTGTCCTGTCAATGCTATCGATGTCCAGAAGACAGCGATCGTTCCTGACATGAACAAGAAAGCTTTATTTGAGAAGAAACTTCTCAACAAGCCATCAGCAACTCCTGCATTGACCTCTGTACTGGTTACAGATGAAGATGCATGTCTTGGCTGTGGTAACTGTGTCATTATATGTCCTGTCAATGCAAACTCCTCGAAGGAACTAGCAGCAGGTTCACTAAATGAGCTTGATGAGAAAGCACTCCTTGAGGTAAGGAACGGTACTGTCAAGGTGATCGATCAGGAAGTATGTGGCTCATGTGGTGCATGTGCTCTTATTTGCCCTGTTTCTGCGATCTGGCTTGAGAAGAGGGAGGTTGAATAATGGCTGGGACTATTGTAATTAAGAACGGATATGTTTATGATCCGCTCAATGAAGTGAACGGTGAACAGCAGGACATCTTCATCAAGGACGGCGTGGTAGTTTCCGAACTTTCCGCAGCTGACATGAAGGATGCTAAGATAATTGATGCAACAGGCAAGACAGTAATGCCTGGTGGTGTCGATTCTCACACACACATTGCTGGTGCTAAGGTCAATACCGGTAGGATGATGCGTCCTGAAGATAGTTACAAGACAACAAGGACAAAGACCGCTATCACCCACTCAGGTTCAGGAGAGACCGTACCATCCGTCTACATGGAAGGTTACGAATATTCCAAGCTAGGATACACCACTGCTTTTGAAGCAGCTGTTCCTCCAATGGAAGCACGTCACACACACGAAGAGATGCGTTCCATTCCAATGCTCGATATGGGTGGCTACCTTGTTCTCGGTAACAACTGGTTCATGATGCGCTACCTGAAGGAAGGCGACATGGACAAGGCAGCAGCATATGTTGCATGGATGATGAAAACCCACAAGACATATGGTATCAAATGTGTCAATCCTGGTGGAGTCGAGAACTGGGGCTGGGGTGAGAACGTTTCTTCCCTTGATGAGCAAAATATACACTTCGAGATATCCTCCAGGGAGATCATCGATGGGCTGACCGAAGTAAACGAAATGCTCGGTATGCCAATGTCAATGCACCTTCACGCAAACAACCTTGGTCATCCGGGAAACTACAAGACAACAAAGGACTCTCTTGGTATTTCCAGCAAAACAAAGGCAAAGCAGAACATGAGTGTTAACTGGGCTGAGACAAAGATCGATGCAAGCAGAGATCAGTCAGTGTACCTCACACACATGATGTTCAATGCATTTGCCGGCACATCCTGGCGTGATTTCGAGTCTGGTGTCAAGCCTCTTGCAGATTATATCAACAACGCTGACCATGTTGTCATTGACAGTGGTTGCGTACCATTCGGTGAAGCAACATGTATGACCGGTGATGGACCTTCCATCCACGATCTCTCAGTGCTTACTGGTGGCAAATGGTCTAACACCGATGTTGAGCTTGAATGTGGTTCAGGTGTCTGTCCATTTACATATCTAAAGAGCAACCCTGTTCACAGTACTCAGTGGGCAATGGGGCTTGAGTGCCTGCTCCTCATCGACGATCCATGGAAAACCATCATGACAACCGACAGTCCAAATGGCGGACCGTTCACCAAGTATCCACTTGTTATGAGCTGGCTCATGTCCGAGAAGTTCAGGGAACAGACATTCAGTGAATGTCACAAATGGGCTAACGACAGAAGTACACTCGGTGGCGTTGACAGGGAAATGTCCCTTTATGACCTTGCGATCCTTACCCGTGCTAACACGGCAAAGACCATTGGTATGGCACACAGGAAGGGTAGCTTCGGTATCGGTGCAGATGGTGATGTTACAATTTACGACATCGACCCAACAAAGATCGACACCAGGGAATATTCTGACCTGATCAACAAGTTCAGCACTGCTGAATACACTATCAAGGGCGGAGAGGTTGTCTGCCACGATGGTGAGATCACTATGATCCCTGATAAGAGGACCTATTACACCGACGCGAGCGTCCCTGATGCTAACGAGAAAGAAATGCTTAAGGATGTTCAGGAATGGTTCAGATACTATTCACACGGTTTCAACCACTATCCAACACCTGAGAAATACCTTGTAAACCCAACAGCGATCAAGGCAAACATGGAGCAGTGAGATCATGGCAGAAGTCATTCTTACAGTTAATACTGAAATTGGATTAAAAGTAGAGGCAGATGTTATCACTCCTGATACATTTGCTGGCAAGAACAAGAGCGAGATCGAGGCTCTGCTGGTTTGGCAGGGTCCAAAACAGTTCCCTATCTCCGCATTCTTTGATGTGGAGGGCGATGCTGGTGCTTCCGCAGAAGATACATCCATTGTCATCAAAGGCGATGCTGCGAGAGTAAAGCGCATCGGTGAAAAGATGACAGCTGGAAAGATCACTGTTGAAGGATCTGTCAGCATGCATTTAGGTTCCCAGATGGTCGGCGGCGAGATCCTTGTAAAAGGTGATGCTGATTCATGGGCAGGCATGGAGATGGTCGGCGGCCTCCTCCACATCGAAGGTAATGCAAATGACCACGTAGGTTGCGCATACCGTGGTAAGTGGGTAGGAATGTCCGGCGGACGCATCGTTATCGATGGTAATGCTAACAATAACCTTGGTGGCGGTATCAGCGGTGGGGAGATCATCGTTGGTGGAAATGTCGGTCACTACACTGGCATTCGCCAGAACGGCGGTCTTATCGCTGTAAAAGGAAATGCTATTCGTGCAGTTGCTGCTGAAATGACAGCAGGTACAATGGTTGTTAACGGAACCATCGAAAGGTTCTCTCCCGGCTTTGAATATGTGACAAACGAAAGCGACCTTAAGTTCGATGATATAGAATGCCCAGGTGAGTTCATGAAGTTCCTCGGTGACAATGCGATCACAAAGAGGCCAAAGGGCACACTCTATGTCAATCAGGGCGCAAACATGAATCTGTGAGGTGTGATAATGAAAGTATTACTTAACACAGGAAGTACCATTGATGAGGGCAGACTTGCTAAAGGTGGCAACAAATATTCAGAGGAATATAGGCTTGAGTGCGCAGTGTGCTGGCTCTCCCCCTCTAATTTTGAATCCCTTGGATGCCCGGAAAAAGTAAAAGTAACAAGTAAGGACGAAAAACATTCCATCATAGTATACACAAAATGTACAGATGCTATGATGGATGGCGATGTGTTCATGCCAAGGGCTATCTGGTCCAACGTGATCATTGACCCATATACATTCTCAACAGGTTCCCCTCTCTATAAAGGCAGTCCCGTAACTGTCGAAGCAGCAGAAGGTGAGGTATTGAGCGCAGAGGATGTTGTCCTTAATCTCTATATGGGAGGTAAATGATATGGTTTTTAAGAACATTATGTGTCCGGTATGCGGAGCTTCATGTGACGATATCCAGGTAGAGCTTGGAGATAACGAGATCACTGTCAAGAACGCATGCAAGATGGGTAATGCAAAGTTCCAGGAAGTCGTAAGCTCACACCGTCTTAAGGACCCACTTGTCAAAAAGAACGGTAAGCTTGAGAAAGCTGCATGGGACGAAGCACTTACAAAGGCTGCAGAGATGCTTGTGAACGCAAAGAAACCTCTTTTATTCCTCGGAAGTGAGACCTCATGCGAAGCACAGGAAGTCGGTCTTCACATCGCTGAGTACCTTGGTGGTGTAGCAGATTCTAATGCAACTATCTGCCACGGTCCTACTGTTATGGGTATTCAGGAAAGCGGATGTGCAGGCTCAACAGCAGGTCAGGTCAAGAACAGGGCTGACGTGAACATCTACTGGGGAACCAACCCTCTGGCATCCATGCCAAGACACATGTCTAAGTATGCTGTCTTCCCAAGAGGATACTGGTCCAAGAGAGGAAGGTTTGACCGCAAGGTCATCACCGTTGATCCAAGAAAGACCGATACAGCAGCAGCATCAGATCTTCACATACAGCTCAAACCAAACTCTGACTATGAGCTTTTGAGCGCACTGTTGACCATCCTTAACGGAAAGCGTCCACATCCATCCGTAGAGGAGATCACAGGTGTGCCAATTTCTGCAATGGATGAGATGATCGATGTAATGGTGAATGCAAACTTCGGTAGCATCTCAGTCGGTCTTGGCCTTGGTTCTTCAATGGGTAAGCACAGGAACGTTGAGCTTGGTCTCAACCTCGTGAAAGAGCTCAACAACAACCACGGTACAAAGTTCGCACTCGGTGCACTCAGAGGTCACTGTAATGTGGCAGGCTTCAACCAGATCGCATCATATCTGTACGGATATCCATTCGGTATCGATTTCTCAAGAGGCTATCCAAGGTACAACCCTGGGGAGACCACAACTGTCGATCTGCTGAGGGATAAGGACGTAGACGCTGCATTCGTTATGTGTGCTGACCTTGTCAACCACATTCCTGCAGATGCTGCATCCTATCTTGCAGAGATCCCAATGACCTGTCTGGATATTGCTCCATGTCCAACAACAACAGCTTCAGATGTTGTTCTTCCTGGTGTCATCGATGCAATGGAGAATGACGGTACATTCTACAGGCTCGACAACGTGCCAATGTACTTCAAGCCGTTCACAACGTCTCCATTCGAGTTCACACAGAGCAATGAAGACACACTCAAGCAGTTGTTCGCAAAGATAAAGGAAATTGCTTGATCATGCCGTTGGATTGGCACGTTGAAAGAAAGAACGCTCAGAATAACTTCTGGCGTGATGAGGAACGGGATTCTTCCGCTCCTTATCTTTCTTATAAGGGTGTCGAGCTTACGGAAGACAGCAGCAATGAAATAGATGTGGATGTCATCGTTGAGAAAGAATTCCATCTTTCTCTCAATGGTGTCCCACTTGCTTCTTTTTTTGCTACCCCTCAAGAGTTCGAGGAACTCGCAGTGGGTTTTTTGATATGTGAAGGTTTTATCGATCACGCTATTGACATTATCTCGGTCGAGGTCAAAGATGACCTCCTGATATGCGAAGCGGACATCTGTCCGGATCGTATCGGAAAGACCAAACGTAACATAGATCCTGATTCAAGATTCGATTTTTGTAGTTGTGCCATTGGCTCAAGACCCTGCAAGAAAAAGGTCGGGAATGCTTCTGACATAAGATTTGACCGCAAGGTCCTCTTCAATGCAGTGGAACACCTCAAGACCGATGCAAAGACATGGAGACGCACCGGCGGTACTCATTCGGTGATCATAACTGATAGCAACAGAAATATCCTGGCATTCTGTGAAGATGTGAGCAGGGCTTCCGCTGTTGACAAAGCAGTTGGTAAAGCAGCTCTTGAAGGTGTGGATATGTCAAAATGTGCAATTGTCGCTACTGGCAGACTTTCAGTCACAATGGTCTCAAAGGCTGTCAATGCAGGGGTTTCCGTACTTGCCAGCAAAGCAGGTCCTATCAACGAAGGTATCGACCTTGCAAGGGCGGTAGGTCTGACACTGGTGGGCTTTGTTCGCCCGCCTCATCTGTATGTGTATAACGGCATTGAGAGAATTATTTAAAGGGCTTTTGCAATATTCTTTTTACTTACAGTTCAATTTCGTTTCTCAAATTTCTCTTAAATTCTTTTCAATTTCCAAGGAAGCTGTAATAATTTATCTTAATATTACTCAATTAAATTTATTTAGTTGGGTTGTCTACTTTACAGTGGACTTGATATCATGAAATTAATATTCAAAATTTTGATGATCCTTTTAATTTTATCTACATTTACCTCAAGTGCATGTGCAGATGTGTTATTTCCCGGAACACGTGGTCTGGACAGATGTGTTAAAATAGTGAATCTGGATGAGTTCCCGGAAATTGTGCTGGTCGGACACATCACCGGTCCAGTTATACAGTGTGAAAATCCGTATATCATCAGCCCAGATAAATGCTTGACTAAGTTTTATAAAGCCAATGAACTGACGATCTATGCTATCGATAAAGCTTATCTGGAAGCCAAAGGGCTTGAGAATATTGATCTGGAATCCGATCCAAACCTTTGTTCCTATGAAGTTGAGATCGATCCTGATTGGTATGTTGTGAATGAGGAAAATCCGTTTATCAGGGAAGATATCGAATATTCGATTGCCGGTTTTTCAGAGGACAAGCTAATAATCTATACATCAAGAAAAGTTTCAGAGTACAAGGCTGGCATTCCGGACAGGACCGAAACATTTGAAGAACCGGTCATACCGGGAATCAGGCTGACGATAAAAGAAAATGTGTCTTCTGTAGAAGAGAACATTTCTTCCATAGAAGAAGACGTATCAAAAGATGTGAAGCCAGTTCCGGATGAGGGCGAAGCAAACGATGAAGGGGTCTTAAATTCCATTATTCGTTTTCTTAAAGGCCTTTTTAACGCTAAGTGATAAGGATGATTTATGAATACAACTTTTTGCTTGCATTGCTCGTTACTTTGATAGTGGAGACAACAATCCTATTCGCAACTGTTCGTTATCTCTTCAAAACAGATCGGGCATCAATCCCTGATCCCTTGTTGATATTTGCAGGAACCTTTTCTTCCTTCTCAACACTTCCATACCTCTGGTTCGTACTGCCAATGTTCATTAGATCATATTCTAATTTGGTTTTGATCGGGGAATTTTCAGTGGTTCTTGTGGAAGCTGTGATCTACTGCTTTGTGTTGAAAGTGAGCATGAATAAAGCACTCTTCCTGTCTTTCATCTGTAACCTTACTTCCTTTTTAATAGGATTGGTATTACGTCCGATATTTCTGTGACTATATTTCGTATTCTGAAGTCTACACTTTGGTATGGTGGTAAAAAAGAATATTTATGATTGAATATTTCAATAGAATTTACATAAATGCTTTATACTAAATAAATCTTAATTAAAAGTAAAAAAATAATTTAGAATTAAATATTTATACTTATGTGATGGGGGTATTATGATATATGAATAAACTAACCGACAAGCAACAATCGATCATGTTCTTTTGTCTTGGCATATTCACATTTCTTCTGAGCGGCTATCTTCTCAGAGGCATACATCCGCCACAATCGATCTTTCTGATGTTTCTTGTCTACTTTTTATTAGTTGGTACCGGGATACTGATCTGCAAAGACAGATCGAGTGATCTTGTGGCAAAGGCGTTTGTCATATCATTTGTAGCATTATTCTTTATCTCTGCGGGTTTTTTTGCATATAGTGGACACAAACACATGAATGCTAAATGGATAGATGCCGAGCAATTGCAGACCATTCCCGAGGAGTTTGCTGTTGTGACAGAAGAGGAATTAAACGACTATCCCGCACTCAAAGAAGCGATGGAAACTCCGGGCTATGTGAAAGCAGATCCTGATGAATGGATGCGAACGATCGAGTTCCTTGATGAGAAGGGATCTTACGTTATCAAGGTGGGGGATGAATATTATGGGGTCGGGTTTGCAACTGCGTGAAAAAGTGTAATTGGAATTATAATTCCATTTTAAATTTCACACCCAACAGCCATTACTATTAATCCAGCTTTTCCAGACTCAGCCTGAAAACTTCAATACCTGCACCACGACATGCTGTCATTCTGCTACTGTCAATATCTGCACAGACGATGCCCAGGCGTATATCTTCGACATTCACTCCGTACTTTTCAGCATAGGGGAGCTTGAACCTCTGTACCTGTCCGATGGCATTATCCCTTGCGTTTATCTCGATCTCTATCAGGAAATGCTTGTCCTGTGAGTCTGTAAAAACAGCATCTATCCTGCCACCTTCAACCTCTACTTCCACTTCGTGGAATGTTAGTCCGGGTTCGATAAGTTCAGGGATACTGGATATCATCCTTGAAATGTCATCTTCGGAAATATGTTTGGACTCAAGGGCATCCTCTACATTTGGTGACCTCATTATCAGATTCAGGTATTGAATAGCAGTCGTCATCTTGTTGTTTTTCACATTAGGATAGACTGCAATGTCCTTTCCATCTCTGGAATGAACGAGTATTCCCACATTGCTGAGATTCTTCTTGCGTGAGATCGGAAGAGAACCTCTGCCCTTGCTAACAACACCGATCGTATTCCTTCGGCTCAATATGCGTATGTTCTCCAGAACATCTTCCTGTTCGTTTTCTGAAAGGTCCTCTATCTTAATGATCGTATAATCACAATCATGTTCTTCCTTGACAGCCTGAAGGGTCCTCAATACCGATTCTGCTACTTCCACCGGAGTGTCATCTCTTACATAATACCTGAAATTATCCATACTATCACACTTACAACCTCTCTATATAATAATGAGAACTATTTACGTAGGAGTGTTTTGTAATTCTAAAATGACTTTCAAAAATTTAATTGTTCGATCTATCCATCATTATATTCAAAGATGCTTGTACTCTTCTTTGAAAGCAAAGTTCGTTAAAGGGCATAATACTAAATTATTGTAATTGATTCTAAATATTGTCCTTTTTTGGCTTTGTAGAAATCCTTTTGATCAAGGAGGTTTGGATCACGGTTTCACTCAGCTGTTATGCAGCTGAGTGCCTTCTTATCTATCGATCAGAAGGTGCGTTGGAGTAAACGGATACAAACATATGCCTGTTTTCACCTGTTGATAGACAACTCTTGAATTTCATCAACTCATATATTTCATTATTTTTGAGGATATCTACAGAGTCCATATATTCGCTTTTGCAAAGGTCTCATGATGTGATAAGTGATCTGAAAATCATAATATCATTTAGACTTCCCACCGTATTCCGTTTATTTGGTTATGAAAAAACTAATACAGTAACAATTATGGATGTTAAATACAAGAAAGAATCATTTATACCAGAAAATAGCATTGTTATTGGGGCTGTGAAATATCTTCAGGTTAATTTACAGAACCACTCCAAATGATAATTTTAAATAGATGTGCATAGATTTTACTATCGATATATAAAATAATTGGGTTGAAAGATAATGGGGACAAATTTAAAGATCGGGATGTTCTCTTGGGAGAGTTTACATTCGATCAAAGTGGGTGGTATAGCTCCGCATGTTTCCGAACTTGCTGAAGCTCTTGCGAAGACAGGACATTCAGTCCACATATTTACCAGAAATAATGGACTGGAGCCATATGGAGTGGTCAATGGAGTTCACTACCATCGGGTGGAACATTCTCTCTCAGGAGGCATTGTCCAGCAAATGGATAGCATGTGTGATTCAATGTACTCGAGATTCCTTGATGTTACGAAGGAATATGGCAAGTTCGATATATTGCATGCACATGACTGGCATCCTTTTAATGCGGTCTCAAGGATCAAATATGAATTTGGTATACCTTTTATGTTCACATATCACAGTACCGAATGGGGGCGGAATGGTAACAAACATGGAAACTGGTGGGAAGCCGGGGAAATATCCCACAGGGAATGGAAAGCTGGATATGAATCCGTGAAGGTCATATCTACATCACAGCAACTTACAGATGAGATCAAGTTCCTGTACCAGATACCCGATGAGAAGATCTCGATAATTCCAAATGGTATCTTTCATGGAAAAATAAAAAAGGATGTTGATGCGGGTGAAGTGAAAGAAAGATTAGGTGTCCATCCTCTCGCACCGGTTGTTCTGTTCATAGGACGTATGAGCTACCAAAAAGGTCCGGATCTGCTTGTTGAAGCTATCCCTGAAGTGCTGGATCATCGCTGGGACACGGAATTTGTTTTCATCGGTGAAGGTGAAATGCGTCCTCCCTGTGAAGCTCTTGCAAATGCCGAAAAAGTTTCATATAATTGTCATTTCCTGGGATATGTGGATGATGAAACGGCCAGGGACTGGATCAATGCATGTGATATTCTCTGTATTCCAAGCAGGAACGAACCTTTTGGTATCGTTGTTCTTGAAGGGTGGGATGCCGAAAGGACCATTGTTGCAACAGATGCTGTCCAAATAATCAATAATTTCGTTGATGGTATCCTTGTCTACAAAAATCCGGATTCTATTGCATGGGGCATAAATTACGTACTTGATGACCTCTCCAATGATAGCATGAGAAAGGCTGGTAGAGAACTTATTGAGACCAGGTACAACTGGCTCAATATCGCAGAAAATACAATTGAAGCATACAATTTGGATGATCAAAATGATTGGATAGATGGGACTACACTTGGGCAAACAAAAAATTTTTGGTGGAAAATTGATGATGATCTCAACCTTTCCATAAGTAGGGAATTTAATTCGTTAAATGGCGAGCTCAAGGTTGATAAGCTCATAATGAAGGATGAATTGGGTAAATTGGATGATTATATGGCAGATGAACACTGGAAAGGTCTGTCAAATAACGTAGCTAAATTAAGAAACGGGACCGAAAAAGAAGGTATTGGAAAATTCCTTTATAATGATCTCCATTGGACAAATACAGAAGCTCAGCTATCAAGTCACATCGGATCAATATTCTATCGGGCTGGGGTGTGGGAGTACAATGGAAAAAAGAGAGGAATTCAATTTAGAAAAATAACAGGTGATTGGTACAAGTTGATGAAAAGCTACTATGATGGGTGCATTAAATAACTTGATCTTGAGCAATTATAATATCATTGACCTTAAGTGATGGACCTTAAGGATATATGGGGAAATATGAATAAATAAGCATACTGGAAGCAGTGAATCTGCCATCCTTTATGTGTAGTTTATTCTATCAACATGCATATTGACCCCATGGCCTATGAATTTCCTAAAGCAAATTCTGTCAAGAGCTTTCTTTTCAAGTTAGTGGGGTCAGATAAACCCTAAAATTGTCGCAATACTAACATCTTGAGCATGACGATCTCATCAAGGTTTGATCTGCAACCTTACTCTGTTTTGCTTATACATTTCTGCTATAATTGAAAAAAATGGTTTCCAATCTCTGACATATTATATTTCTGAGATTTGTCTCCGGGATTTTCTAGAATACTTTTCCCGTATGGTGCTTACAATCTATTTCAACTTAATTTGAAACCGCCATCTATAAATATGTATTTCAACATTCTTTGAAATAGCAAGTTTCAATATTATTTGAAATGCCTTGAAGCTGCTCAATTGACAAAAATTACTGTATGATAAAGACAGGATGAGATCGTATGAAAATAGAAATATTAGGTACGGGATGTGCAAAGTGCGTTAAGACAAAAGAGATAGTTGAAAAAGCTCTTCAGGAAAGTGGGCTCCATGCGGATGTTGTCAAGGTTGAAGATTATGAGACCATTCTTTCCTATGGAGTAATGATCACTCCCGGGCTTGTCATTGACGGTGAGGTAATGATCGCCGGCAGAGTTCCCAGTGTGGACAATGTCAAAAAATGGATCACCGGATAATGATACAGTCCAATTTCCATGATACAGTATTATAATTATAAAATTAGAAAAGGTATTAAAAATGACTGAAAATATGAAATGTGGCTGTGAATGTGATTCAGAGATCGTTGGTATCTATCCATGTTCAGGTTCAGCGAATGTAGGTATCATCTCTAACCAGCTGGCAATAGGACTGACAAAAGCTGGGAAGGGCAAGATGTTGTGTACCGCCGGAATCGGTGCAATTATCCCCGGTCAGTTGAGGTCTGCAGAGGGTTGTGACAGGGTAGTTGTGATAGATGGCTGTCCAATGAACTGTGCCTCTAAAATTTTCGAGAACGCCGGGATGGCAGTGGATGAACATATAATTGTCACCGAACTTGGCGTGAAGAAGACAAAGGATATGGAGATCGAGGATTCGGTGATCTCAGAGAGCCTGGAAAAGTGTGTCAAGCTTTTCTGATCGCTTTTTATGATCTTTATGAAAACGAAAAGGATGCTAAAATATAACGTATCTACTAAAACAGTGATGTTATAAGATACATGACAGGTGTGAGCCAGCCTTATAATTCAAAGATGCTGTCCCCTGTCAATTAACTCTGGAGGAAATGATACTATGGTTGACGTGTTCTATCCCATGCAGTGGATAGCAGATAAGGTCACCTACGATCTACTTGGGATCGAAGCCACCACAGGTCTTGCAAAAAGCCTGAATTTTATTATCTACGATGTACTGAAGATATTCGTACTTCTTTCTGTAATGATTTTCCTTATAGCTTACATGAGGTCCTATATTACTCCTGAGAAATCCAGAAGGATACTTGGGGGCAAAAAAGGACCGGTATACAATGTAGCTGCATCACTTGTGGGTACTGTTACCCCATTCTGTTCATGTTCATCTGTTCCGATCTTCATCGGTTTCATTGAAGCAGGCGTACCCCTTGGTGTGACATTTTCGTTCCTCATCACCTCGCCTCTTGTTAATGAAGCAGCCATTGCCGTGCTCTGGGCTACATTGGGATTCAAGGCTACCGCACTCTACGTTGTTTCAGGTGTTGTCATCGGTGTTGTCGGAGGTTATATAATAGGCCTGCTCAAGCTTGAGAGACACGTTGCAGGCTTTGTCTATGATGTCCACTCCCTACCTTTTAAGGAAGCTGAGATGGGCTCCAGACAGAGGTTAGATTATGCGGTTGAAGAGGTCAAAAGCATTGTAGGTAAGGTCTGGTTCTATGTTATCATAGGTGTAACTCTTGGGGGTATATTCCACGGATTTGCTCCAGAAGGAATACTTGCACAGTATGCAGGAAAAGATAATATCTTCGCTGTCCCTGTTGCAGTACTGATAGGTGTACCACTCTATTCCAATGTCATGGGTCTGATCCCTGTGGTTGAAAGTCTTATTGGAAAAGGGCTCCCCATCGGTACATCCCTGGCATTCCTGATGTCTGTCACTGCAGTATCACTGCCTGAGATGATCATATTGAAAAAGGTGCTTAGCAATGAACTGATCGCCCTGTTCGTGGCGATAGTGGCAGTAGCTGTGATATTCACAGGATATATGTTCAATGCGGTTCTGTAAAAAAGGATGCCTGATGAGCAAGATATTTGATCTTGCTCCTCTTGCTTTTTCCAAAAAAATCAATAGAGATCTTCCACTCCAATAGTTCCGTTGTGCAGTTCAGTGATCTTCTCTTTAATCTTCTTCATCTCTGCAGCTCTCGCACAATATTCTCCCATCTACTGTTGCAAGATCAACTAAATAGTAACCACATCTCTGGCATATTCCCCCCTGATATTCTTCTTCCGCCATAACATTTTGTTCGTGGTTCATTTCTATGAGATCTGCCAGTATCGTAGTCAATCCGGGTGCTATCGTAAGTAGGTCCCTGACTGTGATGATGCCCAAAATCTTCCCATTCTGCATTACAGCAAGTCTGCGAATATTGGTCTTAGACATTATTTTAGAAGCATCTATGACATTCGTGGATGGTTTGATCATTATCAAGGGAGATGACATGAGCATGGAAGCAGAGACATTTTCAGGTTTCTTGTTCTTTGCTACTATTTCTCTTATCATGTCTCTTTCAGTTATGATCCCCACTGCCTTATCGTTCTTTGTTACGATTATGCTGCCCACATTGTGCTCTATCATCTCCTTTCCGACTTTTAGAGCACTTTCCTCGATATCTGTGGTAATCACTTTTTCTGTCATTACTTCCTTGACCGAGATATATTTCTCGATCTCTTTAATAGATTCGTTTGTCTCCTGATCATTTGTAGTATCCATAACTATAGTTCCCCCATCCTATTTTAGCAATGGAATGTTAATCCCACTGTACTAATAATTTCCCACTATTTAGAAAGTTTGTTTTTGATCATATATATGTGCTTGCGTGGAGGAGGGGTTGGGGAAATGGGCCTGAATGTCTTTGGGTTCAGAAAGAGTGTCTTTTCGCAGTAGCTGCAAATGGTTTTAAGGTAGGACTCTAACGTATGTGTTACGAATTAAGAACCTCTGCAAAGTTCCCAGTTTCCTCTATGCAAGCCGAAGAACTTTTTTTGTATATTATCTGAAAAAATGAGCCTTATGCCTTCTTTATTGTTACCCAGAAAACACTGCCCTTTGCATCAGGATTGTCTTCCACTCCAATGTGTCCGCCGTGCAGCTCGGTTATCTTCTTTGCTATAGCAAGCCCGAGCCCTGTACCCTTGACACCACTTTTGTCCACTCGCTTGAAACGCTCGAACAACTTTGGCTTGTCTTCATCTGCAATACCGGGCCCAAAGTCTGTGACAGTTACTTTCCACTCGTCACCGGAATCCAGTATATCTATGATAACTCTTTCTTTTTCAGGACTATATTTTATGGCGTTTGATAGAAGATTGACAAAGACCTCTTCTATCATGGGATTTACCTTTGCCATATATGCACTATCAGGCATTACTTCGATGTCCATCCCTCTTTCATCGATCTGGAGTTTAAGACTTTCCACGTTCTTCCTTAGCATCAGGGCAATATCCATGTCCTTGAACTCTATATTCTCAATGGTGTCCAGTTTTGCAAAGCTGGCTGCACTCCTTATCATCTCGATAAGTTTTTCGTTGTTCCTGTCGATGGTCTGCAGGATCTTCATCCTTTCCTCATCTTCCTCTCTCTCGAGCAGGATGTCGGTATATCCTTTGACGACCCCTGCAGGATTGAGTAGGTCATGGCGCAAAATATCTGTAAAGAGGTCTTTCATCTCATTAGACTTTTTTAACTGATCTGTATGGTCCCTGAGTTTTTCGATACCTTCTCTGCGTTGCATGAGATTCCATAATCCCTGCATCAGCAATGTTAACTGTCGCACGTCTGATCTATCATAATCCCCATCCTTGTTGCCCACTCCTACGGTGGCAACTATTCTTTCCCCTTCGAACACAGGTATGGTCAGGTAGTTAAACATCTCCACATGACCGGGTGGAAATCCTTTCTTGAGGGAGTCGGGAGCAAGGTAATCATTGACTATAATTGGCTTCCTTTGTCGTATAGGCTCTCCCCAGAGTCCGATATTTTTCACAGGGTATACGAATTTCTTATCCGGGATAGTACATTCCTGCATCACACTGTTGGACCATGTGTGCATTGTGAGGAGGCTCTCATCCTCGCTGAGAAATGCAATGTAGCCGATCGTGCTCTGTGTAAGCCTGACAGCCTGTTCATGCACAAAATCAGCTATCTGCTGCATTGGAGCGTCTGTCATTTGTTCAAGCTCCAGTAGTGCTTCAAGACGATACTCGTCAAGCTTCAGGGCATTTTCCAGTTCTACCCTTGAAGTGACATCTTCCAGGATACAAACCACTCCATGAGGGGAACCCTGGTCTGAGATGCCAGGACTGCAGTATATCTCTATCTCTATTGCATCATCCTTTTCAGGGGGGTGGAAATTAACCTGATAATGTGCAGACTCTCCCGAAATGGTCGTTCCGATAATATTTTGCATGTCTTCATCTGTGAAAATATCGGCCATGTTCGAACTGACAATGTCATTTTTGTGCATATTGAGAATACTGGTGAGTTTTTCATTGCAGAAGGTGATCATCCCAGTCTCATCAAAGTAAATGATACCCAATGGGGAACTTTCAAAGATCATGCGATAGTCATTATCAGACATTTAATACCCCCAATTACCTTATACTAATTTTGTGATTACTTATTATTTACTTATTTTGCTGGCAGAATGCATATGGCATAAATGGTACGTAAAAGTATTATCAATAATTTATAGGGGTTCAGGGTTTAACAGAGAAAGCTAAATACTTCATTTCTCAGTGAAAAATTGATATTTTTCAGGCTCTGTAGAAACTTATTAAAATCAACATCTATGGGCTGAAATTTGGATTATATTCCAACATCGTGTAACACATTCCATAATATTTTCAAATTTGATTTTTGTCCGAACATTGAGGAGTCTCATACAGTCATAATTTATTTATTGCATTATTGAATTATATAGTATGATACTTAAACTGAATTTGTAAAGTAAAATTAAAACTCAGAATGCAAAAAGGCAAGGTTATTGCTGGAGTTGAGAAATAATGAAAAGTAGAACGCTAAGATCATCTATTGTTATAATATTATGCCTATGTCTGATACCATCAGCAATGGCATCTATGGAAGGGGTGCAAAAAGATGCTGCTCAATTAAAGATTGAGGAGTTGGAAGCTGAGTTGGGTGAAGAAGGAATGCAGGAAGTTGATGATTACCTAACATTACAGGCTTCTTTGCCAGATGTTGTGAAAAGCATGCCGTTTAGTGGACTTGCATTTGCTGCTACAAACACTGAGAGTCAGAAGATCAAGATGGGATATATTGATAATTTCGATGTTTCTGAAAAAGAGAAGGATGGGTATAAAACTGGGCTTCAGGATGTTTGGGACAGATATCCTTTCAATATTACTAAAGATGATTATCCGTTTATGGCTGAACTGGGTCCTATGATCGAAGCTGAAGCTTTTAGTGTATATAGTCCAGAGGAACTGGAAGCAATTTGAACGGTAGACCGGCCCCCTGAGCCCTCCGAACTCAAGACTAATTTATTCAGACTACATGAAAATGAGGATTACTTGGCACTGGAAGATTCTTTGCCAGATGTAGTGATTAATATGCCATGTGGTGGACTTGCTTTTGCTGCTAATGTTCCTGAAAATCAAGTTGAAGTAATGAGATATATTGATAACTCTCCTGTTCCTGAGGAGCTGAAGGAGAAATACAAAACGAAAATACAGGATATCTGGGATAGGTATCCTGATAAAATCACTGAGGATGATTATCAATTTATGCATGAACTTGGTCGTATGATTTTTTCTAGTGCACTTGACGAAGAGGAGAGAGCAGCAGGAACGATAGACAACAGCAACTCCATATTTGTCGATAATGAGAGTGAGCAGAAGATAGGATCCGTATTTACTGGGATGATGGCTATTGCTGTTGTATTGCTTTGTTTCTATCTTATAAGAAAATGGAAATAAGAAAAGAGCCAAATGGGCTCTGTAAAAAACCTATTTTCTATTTCATTTTTCAGGCTTTTAGTTGTTTAGATCCTGCTATTCTTCTTACTGATCGGGAATATTGGGATCTTGAAACTCCCCGTTCACAACCTTTCTATGTTAGTTGTAAGGTCAAAAGGACTTGCATAAAATGGTGCCGTGGTAACGACAAAATCCACTGAAGCTGCATATTTCGGGATGTCCTCGAATGAAATACCGCCTACAGCAAGTTCGAGCTTTGGATTTATCTCTCTAAGTTTTGGTGCCACTTCTTTTAGCTCTTCAGGGCTGTAATGGTCAAGTAGCAGGATATCCGCTATGGGGGCGTACTTAAAAACCTCTTCTTTTGTGCGTGGTTCTATCTCTATCTTCCTCATGGCCCTGAGCTTTTCAAAAGAACCGACCACGTTAAAGTGATTCTGTGTTATCAGTATGGAATCACTAAGGGAATTTCGATGATGGTCACCGCCACCGACATGCACGGACCTTAATTCGTATTTACGAAAGCCGGGATGTGCCTTCCTGCTTGTGGCTATCATGATATCAGGGTTCACTTGTCTTGCACTGTCCACCATTTTCCTTGTCTTTGTGGCAATGGCGCAGGTCATTGAAAGAAATGTCTGTGAGATCCTCCAGAACTTGAAAAGCTTACGCAGGTCACCTTCTGCTTCGAAAAGTACCGCATTCTCTACAAACTCTTTCCCGTTTTCGAGATGCATGTTCACTTTCAAGCCTTTCTTCTCATAAAATTCTGCCAGATCATCTGCACAGGAGGCAATACCAGGGTCTCTTGACCTGATCGTCAGCCTTCCGTCTCCTTCTATACCGAGCAGTTCTGTGGTTTCATCTCCGTAGGGGCAATCCTCAAGCAGATAATGTTCGAATTCTTCGATCATGGTTTCACCTATTGTTTCATAATTTAGATTTAACATCATATCTGTTAAAAATACGATCGTATGACCACTGTGGTCAATAACTGCTGCTGTTCTAACGGAGTAGATGAACGGGCAATGTGGCAGTTCTAATGGATGGCTTAGTGGAAATCAGCTATCCAAATGTGCCGTTTTGCATCCTTTAGCGGTCATACATTCGAATTTAACATAGTCTAAGCAAGCGTTATGTATGAATGAACATAACGGTTATAAATGTATCGATTTGATCAGGATCTTATTGTTTTATCATTTTAAAATTAACATATTTTAATCTTACTTACTCTTGTTTTTCCGATAACTTGATATTTCCAAGAATTTTATTGATATAACATGGAGCTATCAAAAGTAGTCGAAACACTTGAGGAGATCGCCCCTCCTGAACTTGCAGAGGATTTCGATATTGGTCGTATAGGTCTCACACTTGACCTTGACAACGATATCAAAAGAATCGCAGTTGCACTTGACCCCACTTATTATGTCCTGGGACGTGCAGCACAGATAGGTGCAGACCTGCTCATCACCCATCACACATTGATATTCCATTCTGTGAACCTTATCTCAAAAGAGCTTGCTTGCTTGTTGAAAATTGCATTTGACAATGAAATATCCCTTTATTCGATGCATACGAACTATGACAGTGCAAAGGGTGGTGTGAACGATGTGCTCGCTCAACGTCTGGGTCTTAACGACGTATATGAGGTGGGTATGGGACGGATAGGTACTATTGATGAATGTCCTCTGGATGTGTTCATCGACCATGTGGCAAAAAGTCTGAACACTCATCTTCAGTATGTTGGGGAAAAGGATACCATTAAAAAAGTAATGGTCTTTGGTGGCAGTGGTTTCAAGGACGAATATCTCGATATCGCAAGGGACAACGATGTGGATGCCTATGTTTCTGCTGAACTGAAACACGATGTTCTCCGTAGCTATGATGACCTGCTCCTAGTAGATGCGACCCATTATGCAACAGAGAACCCTGCAATGGAAACTCTCTGTGAACGTTTGAAGGACTTATTAAAGATCGATGTTGAATTCATTGCGAACGATCCTTTCATCAAGGTGAGATGATGGCAGAAAAGGAACATGAAGAACTTTCGGATGAAGAACTGGACGAACTGATGATGGAGCAGTCAAAAGCACCTGGCTGCAAAAAACACCGTGGGTATGGGAAGTTCGATAAACCACCGGTCAATAGGGGGGTTGCGGTCGCTTCTTCTGAAAAAGATGATGATGAGTGCAATGAAAAAGTAAAGTAAAGTAAGGTTAAAATGGAAGGCTGAATACAAAATATTGAATGAATGCCAGCAGCCCTTTTGAACTAGAAATATCAAAAAGAGTGGACCAAATTGGTCTCACTCTTCTTTCACATTGTTAATAACTCGTTTTCCGCGTTCCATTGGAACGATGGTGAGTTCCGCATTTCCAAATTCACGTTTGAGCGGCTCTTCCTGTGCTATCCTGTCCATTGTGAGGGCGACAGCGGCAACTTCGGAATGTGGCTGATTCCCAATGGCAACATTCCAGTCGGCTAGGTTATATATCTCCGTGGGTACCTTTTCAGCACCGACCACTATCATGAGCTTATCGCACAACTTGATCTCTCCGGCAGCATCAGGAAGATTGATCCCGTACATGGAAAGGTGGCATACTTTCCCGCCTTCCTCTTTCCATTTTTCGATCTCGCTCTTCCAGTTGACATCATTTTCAACATAAAAATCGCCACCCCAGCGCTCGGCTACATCTTCGATAACATTCTTAATTCCTTTATCATTGGATGCCAGGAGCATGCCTTCAGCACCGAGGGCTCGGGCTGTAAGGCCTACGTGGGTGGTTATTCTCTTATCCCTCTCTGGACGATGTCCGAGTCGGAGGATCACTATTTTTTGCATTGTAATTATATCTCCTTGAAACTCTGGATGCGCTCCAGCATCATTCCCTCTACAATGAATGGAGTTCGTTCCTTTGCGCTCTTGGCCGCGGTTTCAAGTTTTGATTTCTTCTCTGCATAAATGGTCATCATAGTTTCTCCTTCTTTCAAAGGCTCTCCATGTTTCTTATGCAAAAGCAGTCCTGCACCTTTATCGTTAGGTGCTCCTGCAAGCCTGGCGATCTGAACAAGGCGCTTGTTGTCCATCTCAAGTATATATCCGTTATTAGGGGCAATGATATCTTCAGTGAACTCTCCTACAGAAATGTCCTTGTGGGTCACATCCGGATTTCCGCCCTGTATCTTGATGATCTCTTTGAACTTCGCCAGTGCCTTTCCGTTCTTGAGGGTCTCAATGGCAAGGTCATATCCCTTGTCTTTGCCAGCCACATTTCCCATCTCAAGAAGCATTCCTGCAAGTGACGCGCTCTTCTCTATCAGACTGTTCGGCCCCTCAAAGCTCTCAAGGACCTTCAATGCCTCGATCACTTCAAGTGCAGGTCCGATAGTGCGTCCCACGGGGGATGCACCATAGGTCAGAGCACAATCCACATCCATACCAAGCCTGTCTCCGAGATTGATCAGGTCCCTTGCAAGCTTTCTTCCTTCCTGTACGTTTTTTATCTTAGTACCGGGGCCTGTGGGTATGTCCATTACGACATGGTCTGCACCAATGGCACCTTTCTTTGCCATGATGGATGCGAGCATCTGGCAATGCGGGTCAATTGAAAGCGGGTACTCGACCTTTATGAGCTTATCATCCGCAGGTGCAATATTGGTAGCACCGCCCCAGACAAGTACGCCACCAACCTCTTCGGTCATCCTCTTAATTTCAGCAGCATCGAACTCAACAGGTGCAAGTATCTCCATCAGGTCTGCAGTCCCTCCTGCACCAGTGATTGCCCTTGAGCTGGTCTTTGGGATGAGTAATCCGTTTGCAGCTACTATGGGGACGATGAGCAATGAGATCTTATTTCCGGGAACTCCTCCGATGGAATGCTTGTCCATTATTGGATGGGTCTCGAAATCCAGTGTGTCACCAGAAGCGATCATGGCACGTGTAAGCCATTCGGTTTCATCATCGGTCATGTCGTTTATATATGTGGCAGTAAGGAATGCAGCAATTTCTATCTCGGCAAGGTTTTCTTCGACAATATCCTTCACAAGTATGTCAATCTCTTCCTTTGTGAGCTTCTGTCCATCCATAGTCTTTCTTATAATATAGGTTGACTTTGGTTTTTCAGCAGGGAATACCTCGACCGTCTCGGTCCATTCCTTATTCAGTGCCTCTTTTACTTCATGGTATAACCCTATCATGCCGGGTGATATCATATCTTCTGTGAAATCCACGATGGCTGTTAGGGTCTCGTGGTCCCTTATACGTACCCTATCTCCTTCATTGACACCTAGCTCCTTAGCATCAATTGTGTTCAGGATCACTTTATATTTGCCTACTTTGACATCAATGGGTTGTACTTTTAGTTGCATTGTCTCACCTCTATCTCTTTAGTACTTTCATTTTTCTGGATATATAGGTTTACATTGGCTGACCTTTCTGAGTCGTGTTGATGCTAGTTTTACCTATTGTATAACCAATAATCTTTTATAAAACGGTACTATAATAATTATAATGATGATAATGCTATGCAACTTGCAGTAAGCGAATGTACTCGATCTGCACAATAATGAAGGCATATCATGGGGGAGTCCCTCTATTTTGGTCCATATAGCATATCGATCACAAAAGGTTTGGTAGAATGATAGAAAGTTCTGATAATGAGTTCGATGCAAAAAAGACGAAAATATGTCTGCGGAGAATATTACAATGAATACAATAGATGTGGTAGAGGATGACTTGTCATCAAGTTCATCTTTAGGGGAAGTGGGTACGAGTAAATCCTCGGAAGATCAATTGTCAAATATTGTAGAGGTCGTTGAAGATGATTCTCAGACCGAGCTCCTTTCTAAAGAAGAGCTGGAGAGCGATATTGAGGTGTTGCTTGATCTTGCCGATGAAAATGTTGACGATTCCTCAAAGTTACCGGATGAGATCAATTCAGCATGGGAAAAGACCCTGAGAGGACTTGGTGCAGAGAAAAGAATTCCAGAGGTTATTCCACTTGAGATCAAACCGGATTCGTTTTTCAAGAAGTTCTTGAATATGATTAACCCAAAAGCTTTTGAGCTGGAAGATTATGATCTCGCAAAACACGGTCCTCTTGTAGAAATAACCCTTCCGGCAAATTCTGCCTATAAAGAAATGGAATTCTATAATGTGAATCCACCATATTCTTACATTAGAGTAGCTTATAATCCTGAAATTCATGAATACCTATACCAGGTACTTGAACCTGAACTTTCCAAAGAGGAAACAAGGCTTTTCAAGATGATAAAAGAACGTCTTGGTGAAGTTATGGATGCTCATCTGAAAAGTATGAACAGGCTTGATTCCGAAGAATATCTGAGGTCAAATGTTAATTCATTCCTGATCGATTACAGGATCAGGATCACCACCATAACTCGCGAGAAGATCAATTATTACATTATTCGTGATTATCTTGGCTATGGTGAAGTAGATGCCATTATGCGTGATCTGGAGATCGAGGATATTTCAGGTGATGGTCCGAACACTCCTGTCTATGTTTATCATAAAAAGTATGAATCCATACCTTCCAATATAATTTTTGATGATGAAGACGTATTAAATGCTTTGATCATAAGGCTAGCTCAAATTTGTGGCAAACATATTTCCATTGCGAATCCGATCTTGGATGCAACATTGCCTGATGGTTCCCGTATACAGATGACTCTTGGAAGGGAGATCACCACAAGGGGAAGTACTTTTACTATTCGTAGATTCAATGAGAATCCAATTATGCCTGGTGATCTTGTAGGCTATCATACATTTTCTACTGCAATGCTGGCATATCTCTGGCTTGCTGTTGATTCAAGTAGGAGTCTTATTTTCGCAGGCGGCACTGCTTCAGGCAAGACCACTGCGATGAATGCTATTTCCACTTTTATTCAGCCTGAAATGAAAATTGTTTCCATTGAAGATACAAGGGAATTGAACCTTGCTCACCCAAATTGGATACCTGGTGTTACGCGTGAAGCTTTTGGAGGTGAAAATAGAGGTTCCATTGAGATGTATGAACTTTTGAAGGCTGCACTTCGTCAGCGTCCGGAATTTATCCTTGTGGGTGAAGTTAGGGGTGCCGAAGCATATGTGCTTTTCCAGGCAATGTCCACAGGGCACACAACATTTTCCACTATGCATGCAGATTCCGTATCATCGATCGTACACAGGCTTGAGAATCCTCCCATCAATGTGCCCAGGATCATGATCCAAGCCCTTGATATTGTAGCAATTCAGGCACAGGTGAAAATTGGGGATGAGAGGGTAAGGAGATGTAAATCACTTACCGAGATCATAGGGGTTGATCCAAGGTCTGGTGAACTTCTGACTAACGAGGTATTTGTATGGAATGCAGCAAAAGACCTGTTCCAATATTCCGGTCGTTCCTACGTCCTTGATGATCTAATGGAATCAAGAGGCTGGGATGATGCTAAGGTCAAGGAAGAATTGCAGGAGCGTCAAGACGTTCTCGAATGGTCACGCTTGAAGAATATCACATACTTCAGGGATTTCTCCAAGATAGTGGTTGCGCACAGGCGTGAGCCTGAAACATTAATGAAAGTTGTAAGGCAGGATCTGAATGGATAAATATCTCAATATAGCTTTTGCTCTTTTTGGTAAATACTATATGGACAAACGTTCAAAGTATTTTTCCTTAAGACAAAATCTCCTCAGGTCCAGGATGAATCTGGGGTATGATCGATATCTTTCTGGTGCCCTCCTGATATCGATTCTCACCACATTAGGTATACTTCTCCTATTCTTTTTTGTTATAGCACTTATTGGTGTGCCAGTGATAGAGGCAAATAGGTTTGGTTTTCCAGCATGGACTGCTGCTTATCGTCCTTACCAGCCTATACTGATAGCGGTATTTGGAGGACTTACTTTTGCAGCTTTATGTTTTGGCAGTATTTATTCATTACTGAAATATTATCCCGCTATGATCGCAGGTGATAGAAAACGCAGGATCGAACAGATGTTGCCTTATGCTATCAACTATATGTCTGCAATGTCTGGTGCAGGAGTTCTTCCAGTCGATCTCTTCCGTGCTCTTTCAAACAATGAGATCTATGGTGAAATGTGCGTTGAAGCAAAATATCTCGTACGTGATCTGGAAGTTCTTGGCAGTAACCTTGTGTCTGCAATGAAGAACCTTGCATCTGCAACACCATCTCCGATGTTACAGGAATTCCTTCAGGGTGCTATCACCGTTGTAACTTCTGGTGGTGAGCTTGAGCCATATTTCAAGATAAAGGCTGAACAGTATATCATTGATAACAGGCAGAGACAGAAAGAGTTTCTGGAAACTCTCGGTCTTCTTGGTGAGACATATGTTACTGCATTTGTCGCTGGTCCTTTGTTCCTTATTATCACAATAGCTATCGTATCACTCATGGGTGGTGCAGATGATATGTTCCTATACATTCTTGTTTATGGCCTGATCCCAGTTGGAAGTGCGATGTTTCTTGTGATAATAAGTTTATTAACTCCGGAGGAATGATCATGAAGTTCAATAAAAAAACCGGAAAAAATATTGTTGAAATTGATGAACTTGATGAGGATCAGCTCAGTGCCTATGAAGAACAGGTCATCCTAATGAAGCTTGATGATGTCAAGAAAGATGATCGTTTAAGAGATTTCATGAAGGATCCCAAAGGTTCCTTTTCAACATATCCTTATTATGCCATGATCTTCAGTGTACCTGCAGCAATTCTATTCATGATCGCTGGTTTGTACTTGACCTGGGGTACACCCGGCATTGATAATGTTCTAATTATTTCAAGCTGGATATTTATGCTCCCTCCTGCATTGACATACTATCGTAAAGCAAGTTACATCAACAAGGTAGAGGAATATCTTCCGAATTTTCTTCGTGATATTGCAGAGATGAGCAGAGCAGGTCTCACCCTTCCGTCTGCTGTAGGAACTGTTGCAAAAGGTGAATACGGTGAAATGACCGCGGAGATCCGTAAGATGGATGCTTCTCTTTCATGGGGTATCTCTTTTGAGGACACGCTTGAAACTTTCGGAAAAAGGATGAACACCAGTCTTATTACTCGGTCAGTAGCACTTATCACACAGGCAAATCGTGCAGGAGGTCGTGTTTCTTTTGTCCTCGAGGCTGCTGCAAGGGATGCAAGTGAGATCAAGACCCTTGAACGGGAGCGCCGTGGTAACATGGCTGTTTATGTTGTGATCAGTTACATGTCATTCTTTGTATTCATTTTTGTTATATTGATGCTGGCTACAAAGTTCGTTCCTACTATGCACATGGCAAGTGTAGCTTCATCTTCTGCACCTGCCGGTGGTTCTTTCATAGGTAGTTTCGATGCTGATAATTTTGTACGTGTACTTTTCCATGCCACCATCATCCAGGGTTACATGAGTGGCCTTGTTGCAGGGCAGATGGGGGAAGGGAAGTTGAGTGCCGGGCTGAAACACTCTTTCGCCCTGACGTTAATTGCATGGCTTTCATTCATAGTGCTTTAAACTATGCTGGACTATGAATGTTGGCTTCTCGAATAGTTGAACTATCGGTTGAACGAATGGTCAGTCAAATAAATGAATTAAAAAAAGAATATCAGAAGCTCAAAGTTTTAAAAATGAGCTTCTTGCCTTTTCTTTTATCGATGTGAAAAGGTCTTCTCCTTTTGTGTCTATTCCCACTATAAGAGGTCCGAATTCATTAACTTCAAGTTCCCACACGGCTTCCGGCATTCCAAGGTCGGGCCAGTGGACTGCAGGTACGTTCTTTATGGATCCTGATGCAAGGGCGGCACATCCGCCGGTATAGGCAAGATATACGCATTTTTCTTTCATGGCATCAGCCACATTGTTCATTCCGCCTTTTCCAATAAGGACGCGAACATTGAAGTTCTCAAGAAGTGCAGGCGTCATCTTTGACATTCTGTCACTTGTTGTAGGGCCTGCAGCAACAACTCTCCATTTTCCATCTGTCTGTTGCATAAGTGGGCCACAATGGTAAATGGCTGCACCTTCAAGGCTGAATGGAAGTTCTTTACCTTCTTCTTTTAGTTCGAGGATCCTCGCATGCGCTTCATCACGGGCTGTCAGTACTGTTCCGGAGATATAGACAATGTCGCCTGCACTGAGTTCTTTGATATCTTCTTTTTTCAGGGGTGTGCTAAGGTGATATTCCATCATTCGTCACCTCCGAGAACAACGGATGCGTGTCTGTTTGCCCAGCACTGGATATTAATGGCTACCGGAAGCGAGGCAGTGTGGCAGTAGGAAGTAGCAAGATGCACAGCAAGGGCTGTGTTATCCCCTCCTAGTCCCATGGGCCCGATGCCAAGGGAATTTATGTCTTTGAGGATGCCCTTTTCCTCATCGTTCATGTCCGTTACTTTGCGCAGGAGGGCAGCTTTTGCAAGACGAGCGGCTTTATCAAAGGACCCGCCGATACCAACTCCTACGATTATTGGAGGGCAGGGTCTTCCGCCAGCGTTGAGAACGGTCTCAAGGATGAATTTTCTTATATCTTTCAGTTCTGTGGGATTCATCATCTTAAGGGCACTCATGTTCTCCGAGCCTGCACCTTTTGGTGCGACCATTATCTTTAGCTGATCGCCTTCGACAAAGTCGTATTTGATATCAGGGAGGCCGTCTCCTGTGTTATCACTACTATTGCTTCTTGTTATGGGGTGTACTGCATTTGGCCTGAGGGGAACTTCCTGTGTGGCTATCCTGGAGGCTTCAAGGATAGCTCCTTTAAGGTCAATATCAAGCTTCAGTTCCCTTCCTATCTCTACATAAAATATAAGAATACCTGTGTCCTGGCAGAGGGGTATATTGTTGTTGCTTGCGATTTCAATGTTCTTCAGTATAGCATCGATCTGTGATTTAGCAACGTCACTTGATTCATTTTGTCTTGCGCTTTTAAGTGCGTCTATAACATCATCAGGGAGTTGTGTCTCTGCCTCTCTGATTATATCTACAGTGGCCTCAACTACATTTTTGTATGTCACCATGCTTGTTACCATGCTTGTCACCATGACCATCGTCATGCCTGTCAAAAAAGATCAATTTAATAATTAAAATGGTGCGGGAGAAGGGACTCGAACCCCCGAACGTCTACACGAGCAGATCTTGAGTCTGCCACCGTTGGCCACTTGGTTACTCCCGCATTTGAGAAATACGTTGCTATTAATAGCAGTATTTGTTATAAACATATCCATTCAAATTATTTGCATCTGTTGTTATAAGATGCGTTTATTGAGGTTCTTTAATGTGTCTTTGATATGTTCTTATCATGAATTCATTAATTTTTGATCGAATGCTGATCATGTCCTTATAAACATTCTGTTATTTTTGGAATTATATTTATTAGTGAGTAAGTAATTATATTATTCTGATGACAACCGTTCGATCTGAGAGTAATCTATCTTCTGGTCCATGCAGTGACAATGAGAGCAACAAAGAGCTTGTTCTGAGTGTAGCCAGTCGCGGCTGGCATCCGGAAATGCTGACCAAGAAGTGCAGCCATGGTTATCAGATGCATTTCGGGGGTTCTACCCTTGACCTTGAAGGATTGATCGAGTTCATGGGAGCTATCCATTATGCCCTTCCAAACCTTGTGTTCGAGATATATGATGTCATTGCAGAAGGCGACAAGGTAGTTACACGCTGGAATGCAAGTGGCACCCATCTTGGTAAGTTTCAGGGAGTTATACCCACAAAAAAACCTGTGCATTTCACGGGAATAACGATCAGTCGCATTGAAAATGGGGAAATAGTTGAAGACTGGGAAGAGGTGGATCAGCTTAATTTTGCACAGCAGTTCGGTTCCTTCTCTGATATGTTCTGATACTGTCCTTTCTTATCCTTATGAAATATCTTTTATAGAAACAGATGACTCTACAAATGACAATAATATATAAATTAAAAACGTGATCTTAATTTCAGTACCACTAACAAAGGAGAGTTCATTTGGTCAGCACTACCACCTTGTTTGCCCTTTTCCTTGTATATTGGGCAATCATATCGATACTTGACAAGAAAGGAATACTTGAGCGATACAACATATCTACCTATGGTCCTGTCCTTATGATAAGGACGGTCAAAGGTCAAGCCCTGTTGGATACCCTTGCACGCCCGAAGAGAAGTTGGAGGACCTTTGCGAACATTGGCATTGTCCTTATGTTCGTTGGCATGTTCGCCATGTTCTTCATAATCATACTTTCAGATGTTGCAATGCTGGCCTCTATAGGCCAAAGCACATTGCCGGAGCCCGGGAAGTTCAATGAGGCAAGGAATATTTTTCTGATACCAGGTGTCAATGAATTCATACCTCTGACGTGGGGTGTTATAGCCTTGCTTGTTACTCTTGTAGTCCATGAGTTCTCACATGCTATCCTCTGTAGGGTCGAGGGCATAAGGGTAAAATCCATGGGAATTCTCCTTGCCATCGTTCCAATAGGTGGTTTTGCCGAGCCTGACGAGGAGGAGCTATTCGGTGTTATAAAGGAAAATGCAGAAGACCTAAGTGCTGATACTACTGATGGACTCATCGAAAGACGTATTCTGGGCACCGTTAAAAAAGTGGTGCCTAAAAAAGTTGCTTCAAGGGAGCAGAGGGCAAGGATACTTGCTGCAGGTGTAATGTCTAATTTCGTTGTTGCTTTAATTGCATTCCTCCTTTTCTTCGGTCCTGTTCTTGGTGCTATAGCTCCAATGAGCGATACCATGATCATCAATGTGACCTCTGATTCGCCAGCCGATATTGCAGGGCTTCAGGACGGCATGGTCATAACACGGATAGATGATACTTCTATACAGAAGGCCAATGACATCATTCTTTACATGAACAATATAGAAGCAGGGACAGTTGTTCAGGTGCATGCTTCAAAGGATCAGAACTTGTTGGTCTATGATGTTGAGGTAGTAAATGATACGGATGATGGCATAAAGGGTATCTATGTCAATAATATCGTTACGGATTCTCCGGCTGAAGCAATGGGTCTTGAAAGCGGTATGCTGATAATAAAGATCGATGATACTCCAATAGGTTCATCGGAAGATTTTGTTACCTTTATGAATTCCACCAAGGTTGGTCAGGTCTTATCCGTGGAAACTGTGATCGCTGACAAAGCTACAGAAGGGAATGTCTCATCTGAGATATTTGAGATCGAATTGGCTTCCCACCCGGACGGCGGGTCTGAAAAAGGGTTCCTTGGTATCTATTATGGATCAAATGGAATTGAAATTGTGCCTCTTGGTATGTCCATAGGCGAATTCCCTGCAAAGGACTACCTTGCGGCTCTGAAAGCTATTCCTTCGATGCTTGGCGGATTCACTGGCTGGATAATTATTCTGGGCCTTCCTATATTTGGATTTGCAGGGGAGGGCTTCCCCGGATTTAGTGGTCAGCTTGCACAGTTCTATTCTCCGATAGGATGGGGTGAGCCATTAGGAATAGGTTTATTCTGGATCGCGAACACATTGTTGTGGGTAGGTTGGCTCAATTTTTATGTTGGCCTTTTCAATTGTCTGCCGGCAGTACCACTTGATGGTGGTCATGTGTTCAGGGACTATCTGCACGCTTTGATCAGCAGGTTCATTTCTGATGAAACCAAAGCAAAAGAGGTATCTTCCGCCATTGCAGCATCCTTTACAATGCTAATCCTGGCTTCGTTCCTCTTTATGATATTCGGTCCTTATATTGTACACGGATTCTAAGTGTACAATACATTTACATAGATCTGATCTTAGTAGTAAAATATAGATATAAGAGGTAAATTTGATGAAGTACCCAAATTTCTTACGCACGCATATGGCAGGGTATATTGGCATGTCCATAGCTGTCGTTGTTATCTATATTTTTATTTTTATTAAGATCATGCAGTTTGAGCAGCAGCTCGAACACATCAACTTTCACGATGCCTTCTACTGGGTGGTCTCAACTATCACAACGGTTGGTTATGGTGATATCGTATTCGGTTCTGTCATAGGAAAGTTATTCTCCATAGTTGTGCAGGTTTCTGGCATTTCCATGTTCTTTGGTATTCTGATAACACTTGTTGTAACTCCCTGGTTCGAGAAGACAATGAAACTTCCTTTACCTGCAAGGGTTCCTAAGAACATGTCCGACCATATCATAATCTGTGGGTATAACCAGCTCGTAGAGACCTTGATAGAAGAGTTTCAGGAGCAGAAGCTGGACTTTGTCATTCTTTCGGATGATGAGGAAGTCCTTCGTTCCATAAATAAAAAACATATTCCTTGCTTGTATGGTATAGCCAGTGAAGAGTCTTCTCTTGAGAATGCGAATATCCATTCTGCAAGGTTTCTCATTGCCAATATGTCGGACAGGGAGAATGCGAATATCACTCTGACCGCACGCAAGCTCAGTGATGTCCGGGTAATAGCGGTGGCTGAGGATGCTTCTAATGTGAAGTACCTGAAATATGCAGGTGCTGACAGGGTAATTTCACCAAAGCTCGTGCTTGGCAGGTTCATTGCAAAAAAGGCGGTCGATCCTATCCTTGGAATGGTTTCCGGTGCAACCGAGTTCTTTGATGGTTTTCGAATTGTAGAACTTCCGATACAGTCAAAAAGCAGTCTTGTTGGAATGACACTTTTTCAGGCATCGATAGAAGATAGGACGGGTGCCAAGGTCATAGCTCTGCGTAAAAGCGGGAATTTAACATTCGATGTTGATCAAAGTGATCGAATTAAACATAATACTGTAATCCTTGCAGCTGGTACAGTGGAACAACTTGCAAAACTTGAAAATTTAGCTGGGTGAAGCATTGCTATGAGAACAGATGAACATTTGATAGTACTTGGTTATGGTGATGTGGGTAAACGCATTGTAGAGGTGCTTCAGGACCATCAGCTCAATTTTATGGTAGTTGATACAAATGAGCAGAATTTTTCAAATGCTGATTTCCCTTATGTTGTGGGCGATGGTATGGATGAAGATGTCCTTAAAAAAGCCGGTATCGATAAAGCATCAACTTTGATAATCACTTTGAACGATGACAATGATGTTATTTTTGCAACCCTTATTTCACGTGGCATGAAACCAGATTCCCTCATATTCTCGCGTGCAAATTCTGTAAGGTCCATCGATAAGATATACAAGGCAGGTGCTGATTATGTGGGTTCACTTTCCATTGTTGCAGGGCAGATGCTTGCCAAGATAACTTCCACATGTACAAAATATGAATGTGACCATCTTTTCGAAGATATTGTTCTCTATGAGGGAATAGGGATCGAGAAGTTCCAGTTACATGAAAGTTCTTCGATGGTCAATGTTGCTATAGCCGATCTGAACCTTATCAAAAAGTTCGGTTGCAGGATACTGGGCGTTGAACGCAATAAGGAAGTTACTATCGATCCGCATGATCTGTTCGTCCTTGAACTTGGGGATGTGGTTGCAGTGGTAGGTGGCAGGGAACAGATGGAACTGTTCCACAATGCACATGTGACAAAGAATTGATATATTCCTGGGAAAACGATATTATGGATCCTCTCATTCTGGTTGCATTGGTGCTATTGCTTTCTATCCTCTTCTCATTTCTCGGAATGGGTGGTGCTGTTATCTATGTGCCACTGTTCTATTGGCTAGGGATCGACCTGATTACTGCCATTGCAATGGCTCTCATGCTCAATGTGGTCACAACTGCTTCTGCATCCATTACTTATCTAAGGAAAAAGGCAGTTGATCTCCCCACAGCAGCACCATTCATCTTATCCTCTGCAATAGCTGCACCCTTGGGTGCTTATGTCTCCACATCTGTTCCGGAAGAGTTCGTCCTTCATACTTTCAGTGTGGTCGTAGCTGCTGCCGGTGTATTTATGATACTCTCAAAAGATATCGGGGGGAATGATACTGCTTCTAACCTGAATGTAAAGGAACGTTTTGCTATCGGGATAATATCCGGTTTGTTCATAGGTTCCATTGCAGGACTGCTGGGCATAGGTGGCGGTATTTTCCTTGTACCAATACTCCTGTTCCTGGGATTTGGTGTCAGACGTGCTCCTGCAACATCTGCTTTGGTGGTGCTGTTCTCTTCCCTTTCCGGTTTCCTTTCCCACATCAGCAATGCCCAAATAGAACTTCGTACACTGGCAATCCTTGGGATCGTGGCTTTTATCGGAGGTCAGCTAGGTTCTCATCTAATGTACTTTAGAGTTTCATCCCTTCGTGGTTTCTTTGAGAAATATTTTAAAAAGATATTCGGTCTGCTATTGATATTGATATCCATGATGCTACAGTTATCCCTTCTTTAATGATGGCATAATGCGCTGTATGATTCTGCTTTCATGATGGAAAGCTTTAATAGTAAACATTAGGTTAGATTTGCATATTTCACATTTCTTCCAAAATATTTATATCTATTAAATTAATATTTAATACTAAAGATATAATAATGGTGATTTTATGAAGAGAGAATTCAAGATTAGTGAAAATTTAAAAACGCTTTATAATGATATGAAAGTAAGACTCTGGCTTCTCAACGTTGCAAAATCTGATGCTACAACTAAAACACACTTAGGTATTATGCACTCTTATGTGCGATTCACTGAGAAGTCACCAACCGAATTAATCATAGAAGCAGGTGATGAAGAAAAATGTGTTCCAATGCGGGATAGGTCGATTAAATTACATTTGCTATTATTTCAGGAATTTTTATCAAAGGGTGGTACATATCCCGATGGTTCTAAACAAAAATCATTAGCACAATCATCTGTGAAACAACAAGTTTCTGTTATCAATGGGTTCTATAAATCACATGATATTACAATTCCAACATCAATCAAGCCAATAACAGCATCTGGAAAGGCTGGAAATATTGGAATTCCTGAAAAGGAAGAATTGGAAATTGCATTGGCAAATGCTAATCTAACACAAAAAACTGTAATATATATTGGAACATCCAGTGGATTAGCTATCAGTGACATTCTTAAATTAAGTGTGGGGCAAGTAACAAAAGATATTGATGAAAATAATATCACTACTTTGACCCTTAACAGAAAGAAAACCGATATACCTTTTGAAACATTCTTATCACCTGAAGCAACAAGGACTATAAGACAATATCTGAATTATCGCAATGGTTACGGAACATCAAGTAAAAAACATATTCAACAGGATTGGCACAATAAACGGAAAGTCAATAGTGATGATGATTTTCTTTTTGTAAATGAACAAATTAGTAGTAAATATTTAGAAACTCTCGATGATAGTATCAGAGCATTGGATGAAAATGCCTTCATGAAGTCCGTGAAAAGCCTTTCAATAAAATGTGGATTCAATCCTGAAAAGAACACATATTGTAAATTCCATAGTCATTCATTTAGAAAATATTTTTCTACTAAATTACTATCGGCAGGCTGTAATGAAATCTTTAAGGACTATATATGTGGCAAAAAAATTGATATGAGTAAGAAAACATACTTTTTTCCTACTACAGCAGCTGCCAAAAAGCTTTACATGACCTATCTTAATGAGTTCACCTTTGAGAATACACAGACCATTACAATCAAAGATGATAATTACACGGCTTTGGAAAAGCAAATTGAAGAAATAGAAAAGGTCAAAGATGATAATGAACTATTGTTAAGACAAGAGATAGACAAAGTAAACTCCATGTATGTGGATATGTCCAACATGAGTAAACTTGTAGTTACATACAAAGGGATTCTAAATGGCTACAAAGGGCGTCTTGATATTTTAGAAGCAGAACGTCAAGTGCAACAAGTTTAATCCGCAAAACAAGCATATTTTCATCTGAATCTATTCTGTTAAAAATTCAGATGATTCTTATGCCTCTTCCCACTTACTCTTTTTTAAATTATACATTATAGTTTGATTTTTCGATTCTCTTATCTTGTTGACAAAAATTGACAAAGGACGTAACCGAGTTCGTCAATATTTTCAAAAATTAAAATGCTTTTTTAATGTTTAAAAATTAACTACGAAAGGGACATATTACTTTTCAAATAATTGGTTTATGTCATAGCATGTGCAATTTTTGCAGATTACAAAATCGTAATTGGGCGACCCAAAATATATATATCTAACTTCAACGGTCTCAATACTTAGAAGTATTAATGTATATTTATACATAAACTTCTATAAATTAAATTTAAAAATGAGGTGAAAAAATGAAAAAGAAAATTGTAATTTCAGTTGACCACGATGTTTTGGTTGACTTTGATAATGCCATTGAAAAAAGAATGATACCACGTAGTAGGTACTTAAACAAATTAATGAAGGAAGAAATAAAAAAATTAGAAAATAAAAACTACTATGTGAGTAGAAATGACAAATGAAATTGAAAAATCAGTGCATGCCAGTGCACTAGATGTTAAAGATACAAGTAATACTGATGAAATCAAACTACTTAAGCTTTGCCAAGATGACGAATTTGCAGTAGATATATCAAAAAAGGACAGTTCATTTGTGACTTCCTTAAAAGAAAATTCAGTATTCTATTCTCAAAAAGTTCAGATGATAGTTAACGAATTTGGTTTAAGTGAAGTTGAAGCAACAAAAGCTCTCCAGACCCTAGAATCGTCTGTTGCATCTAATCATAAAATGGATGAAATAATAAAGGGACTTTGCAGTACATTCAAAATTCCATTGGATGATGCGAAGGAATTATTTGAACTTGTACAGTTGGCTAATTTAGATACAAATGCTAAAAAGCCAAAAAAAGAAGACATGGTATGGGAAATTTCTGATTATATTAGGGAAACTCATCATGTTTTATGTATAGCTGATTCAAGGGAAGTGTTGCTTTATCAGGATGGAATATATACAAGCGCTGGTGCCATCACAAAAATCGAAAATCTAATCGCTGAAGGAGCATATTCTAAATTTAAAACCAAATTTTTAAAGAGCGATATTGCAAATACTCTTCATCGTCTGGAATACACATCCAGCATTGACCGAAACGAAATGGATTCGGATAAAGATTGTATTGTGGTCAATAATGGAATATTAAATGTTATAACAGGTGAATTAAGACCTCATATCCCCGATGAAAAATTCACAACTAAATTGGACATGCACTATGATAAGAACGCAGATTTAGTTAAAGAATTCAAATTTTACCTTGACTCTACTTTCAAAGGAATTGAATGGGAGATAGACATTTTCCAGGAATGGTTTGGTTATTGTCTTTACAACGGCTACCCATTGGCAAAATTTCTTTTCTTGAATGGCGATGGTGGAAACGGAAAAGGTACAGGATTAACTATACTTGAGCGTTTCTTGGGGGAATCGAATTGTAGTTCATTGTCGCTGGAAGAGATTGCATCAAATGACAAATTCACATTATGTACACTTGACAAAAAATGGGTTAACATATGTGGCGATATTGGAAATGGTACAATCAAAGCTACCAAAAATCTAAAAAAACTGACTGGAAGGGATACTATTACAGCACAATGGAAATACGGGCAACCATTCAGTTTTAAAAATCGTGCAAAATTGGTGTTTGCAGGGAATGAATTGCCTGAATCAACTGACCAGACAATGGGTTTTCTTAGAAGGCTTATTGTTTTAGATTTTCCAAACTCGTTTAAAGAAGGCGATAAAAATACGATTGTCGACTTAGAAGGAAAATGCACCACGCCTGAAGCATTAACAGGTATATTAACATGGGCTATTGAAGGACTTCAAAGGTTGTTAAAGAACAAGAAGTTTTCACACAGTATTTCTTGCAATGAAACTGCCAAACTATATGCCAAAAAAACGAATCCTGTTGAAAATTTCATAAAAGATAGGATAATTGGCGTGGAAGGTAATCTCGTTGAGAAAGACTTAGTGTATGATATTTACAAATCGTATGCGAAAGAACATGGGTTACCGAGTAAAGGAAAAACAATATTTAGCAAGGAAATAATTTCTGGCTGTAAAAAAGTTGGGATAAATATAAGCCCAAAACAGGCAACTTATGGCAAAAGACCTTACTGCTATATTGGAATAAAACTTGTATGTGATGATAGAGTGGAAATTAAAGATGGACCTTTTGAGGCTAGTAAAGTTTCATCAAATATTTCAATTCCTGTGAATCCGTAATAGAAGGCTCTTTTAACTGAAATATAAAAGTTGCATTGAGTTGATTCTATTTATTGGAATCAACTTTTTCTTTTTTGTTCCTTCTTATGTGGTTTACTTAAAAATTCGAAAATTACTTAAAATCTAAATAAAACCAACTTGTTTTTGACACTGTTTCTTATGCAATTTAATTAAAAATAAGTTATTTTTGCTTAAAATATTAGTAAATCTAAAATCAATTTCGTGTGTAATTTATCATTCGATTTTCTCTAAAATCTGGAATAAATGAAAATAAGTTTTTTTATATATTTGAATTCAATGCCTTACTCGAACATTGTCAGCTCTTATTAAGGTAATATTTGTTTTACAGACTTTTTTGGATATTTCCATAAATTTCAAGTAAAATGATATCAGTAAGCTATTTATTGGAAAATATTTTTAAGATAAATTTTGAGTAACTAATTTATCCCATATAATTTTTGAAAATGAATATTTGAGTAAATTCCAATCAAATTTTAAGTTTCTTCAAAGTAAGGCTTTGTACAAATCCTCTATAATATATGTACCACATATAAAGGAAATATCGATGTTCACCTGCTTTCATATGTAGTTAATCGATTCATCTACATTGCTCTAAATTCCTTGATATGAAGGATTTCTACAGAGCCGTTTTTAATCAAAAAAGAAGCTTCAAACATAGTTGAATTGATGGGGAGAGAATTAAAATGTATTGTAGATATTGTTCTGCTTTCACTGTATATTCTTCATATTTCAGAGGTTTAAATTCTGAAGCCTACTCCTTACCCTATCCACCACTCCACATCGTCGTACAAAGCATTCTGAGCATTCTGAGCCACTTACATAAAGAAGACTAAACTTGCTTTTTGAATGGATTTTCAAAATTATGCAGGTAAATAGACACCTTCTTATCATAGCATTTTTTGGAAATTAAATAGCAAATTGACACCATCTACTTGTATGAATTTTCAAGACATTATTCCAGCTTTGGTTACCTAGGCATTTTTTGGAAAAGCTAAATACGGAACTTATGCAATTTGCATGTTCAATATTTATATTTTTTAAGAAAGTTTTATATTGTTTTGAAACATTCTAAATTATGTTGTCAGTGATTTAGACGCTGACAAACTTTCAAAATAGATATTTTTCATAAAATTTATCGACCCGTTTAAAGGTGATTATAATCATGACTCAAAATTATCCTCCATTCATTGTAAAAAAATTAATATTGACCACGATACTAAATAACGAAAATTCCTATACTTCTGAAGCAATTTACGAAAAAAGCAACTATAGAGGCACATATAACTCTTTACGAAGCTTGTTGTATGATTATAAAAAGAGAGGCTATCTTGAAGTTATCAATAAAGGTAGACCTGCACTTTATTCTGTTACTTCACTTGGGAAGATGCATGCAGAGAACGAGTTTTTTGCAATCAATCGAAGAAGACGGAAAATTGAAGAAAAAGCTGTACTGATAGCAAATGCAATGCTTGAGGATTCAGATATTGTACAACAAAAAGCCTCAGAAATCGCAAATAGAATAAAAAGTGACAATGTAACTACTATAATTAAGCAGGAAGATTCCAATATCTGTGACATAGGCAATGAAAGTAAACCGAAAGTCATTGAAAATAATAATGAATCTTCAGAACAGAGCTTGCCTGACGGAAAAGATGGGATGATTGCAAAATTACGTGAAGAAATTGAATTCCTGGAAAGCAAGCCACCGGAAATTATCTACAGAAATGTATATGTATCAGCTGAAGATGAAAAACAACAACGAAATGATAAATCTGTAAACCGTGCGCCTTTAGCTCGTAGTTATAATGGAAAATTGTTGGATGATGTTTTTTTTGATGGTTTAGTTCATTATGGTCTTTACAAAAAACCAAAAGGTGCTTTGGAATTTATCCTCGGAAAAGATATTTTTATACTTCCTGTTACACAGGGCAACCCAAGTGTGAAATTAGACCTCTTAGAAAAGATTACCGACAGGAAAGAAGTCCTCAGTTACAAACTCTTTATCAGCAACTACTTCTCGGATGGATTTATAATCAGTAGTAAAAACATTGAAGAGCTAGCGAGAATCCCTTATGGGTCTAAGTCAAAAGCATCTGAGCCAAAGAATTCGCAATCTCCTACTAGAAGACAAAAAGGAAGTCTAAAGTCAGATATAAGTACAGGAAAAAATTCAAAAGTAGTAATTAAACCACCCAAAAAATAATGTTTCTGGAATTTCTTTGAGATATTACACTATATCAGAAATTCCTTCACTGTTATCTTCATCTGTTTCATCCATTTCATATCTTGAATTCATGACTCTAACTTGTAACTAGGCAATATTAGGTCAAGTTACAATATGCTAGTCATAAATTATGATATGTTTTATCTTTCCTATAAATTCCAAAATGTTGAAATTTGCATGGATTCTCCCTTTAAAGAATCCCAATTTACTTTATTCCTAACATACCCTGGAATATATTGTGCAATTTTAAATTTATCTTTAAAGCAGATATTTCTATTATTTGAAATAAATTTATTTTCGAAAATTCCCAAAATAAGAAGTGTCCTTAGTTGAGCTTCTTTATTACCCATATTTTCAGTACTACAGCACAAAATACTATTTACAGCATATAAATTTCCAACACTGCTTAGTATGTAACTAAGTAAACGTTCTCGCTCGGTACAATTTTTTCTTCTCAACCAAGTATTATATGATTTGAATTTCATCTTTTCGTTTTTAAAATTTTCACGTAATAAATCCAATTCATCAGATGTAAATTCATTATCTGCTAGCAATGCATGCATAATTTTAAATTTATTCCTATCTATAATTTGATAATCGCTATCATGAGCGAGCTTACAAAGAACCGATTTATCGAATATAAATTTGAATTGCTCAAGTGAAGTCTCTTCAATAGCCCCATCAAAACTTATTGTAAACACCTTAAGCTTACCTAGTTTCATATATTGATAAAACCAGTCCATATTAATCCGCGCCGTCTTAGCGAGATTAGTTTGCAGATAATCTAAATATGCAGAGTCAAAAAAGAATAAACACTGTTCATACCTTTCGATATTTTGTTTTAATTGCTTTTCTATCATTTGTTCAAAGTACGAATGACTTAATGCATATTTTTCTTTTTTGCGTGCTAGTACAGTACTTTGAATTTCTACGGGTAAATTTTCGCCAAGTACTACAAAGTCAACCTTATTAAATTCAGGTAATATTATAGAGTTAGGATATTCATTTTTCAAAAAATGTAAAATATAAGGCGAAACAACGTCAGCATTGTTCCAAAAAGTGTACTCAGCATCATTAAATGTTAATCTCGTTATACCATTATTTCTTTGCTCCCCTTTCATGTATAATTACCCCCTTAAACCAATTTTGTTCACATGTCGTGTCCATTAACATCTTTTAAAATGGGTTCATTGTAATGTTTCACCTCATTGATATTAAGCTTATCGGAGGGTAAATAGAGCTTCTTTTGTTCTCAATTCCAATTTCTATTCTCAATTTCTAAATTGAGTATCTAAAAAGTCATAAAATTGCGTATTTTTGTTTTAAAAGCATTTTTTCATTCGATAAGTTTCAGCTTTTTAATATTACAAACAAAATATATATATACATTTAGAAATATATAATCTTCTTGAAAATAAAAAAAGAGTTGATTTAAAATGAAAAATAATATTATAAAAAAAGCTGGGCTTTACATTAGAACTTCGACAGACAATCAGCAGGATTCGATACAATTGCAAAGACAAGAACTCCGAAATTATTGTCAATCAAAAGGTTGGGTCGTTCATGAAGATTATGTCGATTTTGGTTTCAGTGGAAAAAACACAGAACGCCCTGCATTTCAAAATATGATGCGAGATGCAAAGGAAGGTAAATTTGACATTTTGCTAGTTACTAAAATTGACCGATTTGCCAGGTCTATAATCGACTGTCTTGTCAATGTTGAGAAATTGGAATCATACAGTGTATCATTTGCAGCTACTGGTCAGCCAATCGATACGTCATCTGCTATGGGTAAACTCACATTGCAGATTATGGCTTCCTTTGCGGAATTTGAACGTTCAATCATTAATGAAAGAATGACAGCTGGGCGAAAGGCTGCGGAGAAAAGGGGTGTAGTGTGCCATCGACCAAGAAAAGATATTCCAAAAAAGAAGCTTGAAGAACTTGTTGGAAAAGGATTGTCAGCAAATGCTTGTGGAAAATTCTTTGAAGTTACAACTTCGACTATAACTCATAGATTGGTAGAGTATGGTTACGTGTATGAAAATGGAAAATGGGTAGAAAAATAATATACAAATTAAATATATTATGTATATTACATTTCGAAAATACTCTTAATAATGCAATTTGAACAAATAATAAAGGACTAAAATGTTTTCTATATATGTTGAAAATATCAGTTACAAGATTTTTAAAATTTATTATTATATTCAATGCCTTAAATTAATCCAAAATAGACCCGTTAATAGATTTCAACGATACTTTTACAGAAACAAATTATTCCTTCATCCCAAGGTGCAAAAATAGTACTTACCCTCAACGAACTAAGCACCCATTTATTAAAGGCAGCAGACATCCTGCGAAGCTCTATTGACAGTTCCGAATAACAAGCAGTACATATTTGGTCTTCTCTTCCTGAAGCGTCTATCTGACCAATTTGATGAGAATGCGAAGAAAAGGATTTGTTGAAAATGAATGAAGCACAGTTTCTATTGTACGTATTATGCAAGGATTATATCGGATATTGAAAAAGATTTGATTGAACAGCATGTGGAGAGTTTGATGGGAGTTTGAAGAAGATAGATTTCCATCCACCTGATTTAATCTTTTATGCTTGTTATCAAATTTAGAATATTCTGATACATGAAACATTTTAATATATTTAAACTGCTAATTATTTATACAACTATTGCCATTATTTAATAAATTTTAGAATTTATGGCAAGAGTTTGATGCATATATGGATTTTATCTTAAATTTATAAAAAAATAAAATGTGGTAGAAGTAAATGAATAGTCTCTCTTTGACATCACAACAACAAGAAGCTATCAAGTATGTAGATAGTCCACTATTAATTATTGCAGGCCCTGGAACTGGAAAAACAAGAGTTCTTACAGAAAAAGTAATTTTTCTCGTTAAAGAAGGATATGACCCTAATAGAATAATTGTCAGTACATTTACCATCAAAGCAGCAGAAGAACTTAAAGACAGATTACGTAAAAGTTTAGGTGATGCTGTAGAAAACATGCAAATTTCCACAATTCATTCGTTCTGTCAAAAAATGCTTCAATCTTTTCCGGAATATCATAATTTTGGTAATATTTTCGAAGTAATGGATGATTTAGACCAGTTTATCTTTGTAAATAAGAATTTTTGGAATTATGGATTAAAAGATTATGCAAAGGACATTAAAGTTGCTGAGCTTATAAACTTTTATAATAAATGTACTGAAAATGATGTTGACCCAGTAAAACTTATAAACTACTGCAAAACAAACAATCTGGATAGTTTTAAAAAAGCAATTGCAAAAAGTTACCAGATATATCTGGGGAATATTCTTGACCCAAATAATACAAGGCTTGATTTTGCACTTCTTCAAAGAGAATTCTATCATTTGCTTCAACAAAGTCCAGACGTTTTGCAGATTGTAAGAGATTCTCACGACTACATACTAATTGATGAGTACCAAGATACAAATCCAATCCAAGATGCTATTTTCAAGCTTATAAGTGAACCAAAATTTAATATTACTGTTGTGGGTGATGAAGACCAGAGTTTGTACAGTTTTCGAGGGGCATCAATCAAGAATTTTAGAACATTCCTCGACAGATATCCCAATGCAAAAAAATTGGTATTGGAAGAGAACTTCAGGTCAAATAAAGAGATAGTGTCTATGTTTGACGACTTTATGAAACCTCACAGAAAATTTAAAAAGAACATATTTACAAATAATCCAACTTTTTCAAAGCCAATATACATAACTGGAGACTCAAAGCAGTCTGAAGCTGAAAATATTGTTCAATTCATAAAAAGTGTGGTCAAGAATAATAACATCAAATATGAAGACATAGCCATACTTTTCAAAAGTGTAAAATTTCATTCATCATCTATTGTCGATGAACTTGAAAAAGAAAAGATTACATATATAGTAAAAGGAGATGGCTCACTCTTAGTACAAGATGAAGTTAAAGATTTGTTAATACTAATGGTATACATCAATTCACATATTCCAAACAAATATCAGAAAGAAAAGTATTTTGACAACAATATTCTTTATTCTAAATTTTTGGATTTGAAAGAAGACACAATTACAAAATTAAATCCAAAAATTGATATTTACAATCTTCTTGAGTCTTTTGACTATGATGAATTACAACGCTTAAATATTGACAACGAAGATTCTGATAAACTAATGGCTTTGAGGAATCTTAAATTTCAACAAACAAGAAATCCTATTAGTCAATTAAAGCTGTTTTATAAAATAATGGACGCAACTGGCTACCATTACAGATTATTCAAGAAATATCTAAAAGATAGAGACGAAACTGCAAATATGGCTATAAAGAATCTGGCCAAATTTTCAACTCTTATCTACAAATTCGAAGAAAATACGCATTCTAAACAGTTCAAATCTCTACTTTATCAAATTGGGACAATACCAGAAAACAAAATTGATGATGCTGCATCCTTTGAAAATATTAATGCAGTAAACCTAATGACTGTGCATCAAGCCAAAGGTCTTGAATTTCCTGTAGTGATTATGGCAGGTGTCACAAATAGGAGATATAATACGATAAATAATCGTGAAACAATTATAATGGATATACCAAAGGAATTAATGCTCGATAAAAATGACTACAATCGAGGGGAAGAAATAAGGAGAATATTTTATGTTGGAGTATCAAGAGCACAAAAACTGTTGGCCATAAGTACGATTGATGGACCTGGGAGTCATCCATCTAAATTCATTGATGAAATTGGGCAGAGTAACTTTATTAAATTAAACGATTTTAATAAAAAATTCACAGATAAAGACCATTATGAGCCTATAAAGGGTAAAACGAAATTAAGTTATTCTTCTGTAAGTGCATATATTGATTGCCCTTTTAGATTTTATTGTAGGGATTTTCTTGGATTCCAGACTCCAACAGATTACTATCAAGCATACGGTGTAATTGTTCATAATTCTCTTAAAAAACTACATGTTCTCATCAAAGAGGGAAAAGAAATTGATATACAAGATATCATCTCAATAGTTGACCTATATTGTAAAGATGATGATTCTCGAACTAAATGGCGTGATGAACTCATCACAGATTTATGGACTTACTATGAAAATACTGATAACTTTTTGACTGAAGTTCTTGATATAGAACTTCCCTTCTCGTACATTAACAAAGACCTTTTAATAAGTGGTCAGGCAGATTTAGTTATCAAGAACGAAAATAATGAAATTGAGTTGATAGATTACAAATCCAGATATAAAGAAGGTCTTGGAAGAATGAATGTGGATATTCAACTGCGACTTTATAATATTGCACTTCAATATAAATATGATGAAGAAATTAAAAACATCAGTGCTTATACATTCAAGGATAATGAACGAACACGATTTATGAATACAGAAGAAGACCTTGAAAAAACCAAGACTTTGGTAACTTCAATTGCTGAATCAATTGATAATAAAGATTTTGGAAGAAACTGGCAAGGAACTTCTTGTAATAATAAAACTGGAAAATGTGAATTTTACCATATTTGTGATGGACTTGAAGGGGGTAACTAAAATGGTGGATGAAAAATTGATTGATACTAGTGCTGATAAGCTTAAATTACTGTTAAAGGATTTGTTCCAATTCGAGAACAATGACCTTGATTTTGGAATATACAGAATCATTAACATCAAGAAAAAAGAAATATCTGAGTTTATTAACAAAGACCTTTTTGAAATTATAAATGAAAAAATCAAAACGGTTGGAGATAATTCAGAATTAAAATCCAATCTAGAAGCATTGAAGACAGTGATTGAATCTGATTTTGGATGCGAAATTCTAGAAGCAAAACAGAAGTATGCAGAACTTCCAAAAGTGCAATCTTATCTTGAAAAAGAAAAAGAAATGAATCAGGTTGACAAAGAAAATGATATCGAAGAAGAAATCTATGATGATATAATTAGTTTCTTTTCAAGATATTATGACAAGGGCGATTTCATCTCCAAAAGAAGATATTCTAAAGATGCAAAGTATGCAATTCCTTACAATGGTGAAGAAGTCTATCTGCATTGGGCAAATAACGACCAGTATTACATCAAAACTGGTGAAAACTTCAATAATTATTCATTTAAGGCTAATGCAATCAAAGTTGATTTTGAAGTAACTAGTGAAGAAGTTGATATTGAAAAAAACAATATTAAAGATTCTGAGAATAAATTTTTCATATTCAATGAGGCAGAGTATGATAGCAGAACTAAACATCTCAACGTAACGTTTGGATATCGTGGTTTAACGGGTGAAGAGGAAAACATAATCAAAGACATCACTAGCAAAAAAAGAATAGGAAAGGATGAAGTAAATCAGCACAATTTGATACAAATTAATGAAAGAATTGCTATTTATGGTTTATCTGATTTACAGAAAAAACACATGAAAATGGATGGGGAGAAGTCTGAAAAATCAGAACTTGAATGGCATCTTAATAAATACTCCACTAAGAACACAAGTGATTATTTTATTCATAAAGACCTGAAAAAATTCCTAAATCAAGAATTAGATTTCTATATCAAAAATGAAATCCTTCACATTGATGATATTGATTCAAAAGATGATTTTGATGTCAATTTGCGAAAAATAAAAGTTTTCAAAGAAATATCTCTTAAAATTATTGAGTTCCTTGCTCAGGTTGAAGAATTCCAAAAAAAGCTCTGGGAAAAAAGAAGTTTGTCCTTTCAACTGATTATTGTGTAACACTGGATTATATCGATGAGAAATATTATCCTGAGATACTTAAAAATGAGAAACAGCTTGAAGAATGGAATTATCTCTACTCTTTTGATATCAAAACAGAAGTCAAGAAGCTCAACGAAAAAATCACAGTAGTAGGAAAAGGGGATGAAGAACAGAAGATAGAGCTTCTCAAACAAAACCCAACACTTGTAATTGATACAAGATTCTATAATATTGATTTTAAATATCAAATTTTGAGTGAAATAGATAATCTCGATGAAAAAACAACTGGAATTCTCATTAACTCTGAGAATTTCCAAGCATTAAACTTGTTACTCAACAAATACAAAAATAAAATCAAATGTTGTTACATAGACCCACCTTATAATACGGGAGGGGATGGCTTCATTTATAAGGATGGTTTTTCACATAGTAGTTGGCTTTGTCTTCTGGAAAATCGCTTGTTATTTATGCGAGATATGCTTAAAAAAGATGGATTGTTTTTTACAAGCATTGATGATAATGAGAAAAACAACTTGAAATTACTATGTGATGCAGTTCTTGGTCGAAATAATGAAATAGCTACAATCATTTGGCAGAAAGTATACAGCCCAAAGAATCAATCAAGATATTTATCAATTGACCATGAGTATATATTAGCATACTCTAAAGATATTGCTTATGCAAATATTAAGCTATTACCAAGAACGGAAGAGATGAATAATAGATATAAAAATCCTGATAATGACCCCAGAGGCCTTTGGAAAGCTGGTGATTTAGTAGCGAATGAAGAAAGAACGAATGGTCATTACATAATTAAAGGTCCAAAAGGAGATGAATTTGATGCACCACCAGGCAAACATTGGGCATTTGCAAAAGAAAAAATGATGGAGTTATTGAAAGATAATAGATTATACTTTGGTAAAAATGACAAATCTATACCGAGTATTAAACAGTTTTTAAGTGAGGTTCAGCAAGGTAGAAAGGGTTCAACACTGTTCTTGCATAAAGAGGTTGGACACACTGATGAAGCAAAAAAAGAACTTAAACGAATATTTCCACAATCCACTGATTTATTTCCTACAGTAAAGCCTACAAGACTAATAAGTCAACTTATAAGATTGGTAGAAGGAGATGACATATATATATTAGACTTCTTTGCAGGTTCAGGAACAACAGGCATTTCAACTCTCAAAATAAATAAAACAGATAAATCTAATCGTAAATTCATTTTAGTTGATATGGAACCCTCATTTTCTTCTGTTCTTAAACCCAGAATATTAAGATTCGTTTATTCACATAATTGGAAAGATAGCAAACCACAAGATAACAATGGTTCCAAGAAACAAATTATCAAATATCAGACACTTGAGCAATATGAAGATTCTTTGAACAACATTGATTTCAAAGAACCTACCACTTTGGCCAAAGAATCTAAAGATTACAATATTAAATACATGCTTGAATTTGAAAGCAAAGGAAGCAATGTTTTCCTTAATCTGGATGCATTAGATAATCCTTTTGAGTATAAACTCAAAACATATGATAATAATGAATTCAGGGAACATAATGTTGATTTGATTGAAACCTTCAACTATATTGCTGGGATTGACGTTAAATCAATTCAAAGAAAACTAGATGATAATGAAGTATACCTAATCGTCAAAGGTTACAGAAAAGACAAAGCTGTTATTATAATCTGGAGAAATAGGGCCGATGGTTTTGAACCTGTAAGAGACAAAGAATTCATTGAAAACAATATTCTGAATGAAGAATATGATGAAATTCTTATCAATGGCAACTCATTGATAGAGAATGCTAAATCAATAGATGAAATCTTTAAAACAAATATGTTCAGGGGATAAACAATGGCCAAAGTTCAGAGAAAACTTCAGAATTATCTAATTCTGAATAAATACATGTCCTCAATGTTTGGATTTAGAGATATGAAAGAATTCAGTGCATTGTTAAAACCTATTCCAGATGGACTAAATTATCACAAGAAATTGCATTTTACTGAAGTATTACAAAATTTAAAAATTACTGATGAATTCAGACAGAAACTCAATCTATATGATGAAAACATCCAGGAATATTTGAACCACATAAACCAAAAAAGAGACCCACCAATTGTATTGAAATATTTCCAATACATGGCAATTCTGTTTACAGAAATATACCTTGATAAATACTACAATGAGTTCAATTCATTGTATTCAGAGTTTCTTACATTTGTAATGGCTCTAAATAAAAAAGAGAACAGCAAATATCCATATCCTAATAAAAAAGCCATGCAAAAATTGGCATTCTGGTCTGCAACTGGTAGTGGGAAAACACTTTTGATGCATATTAACTTTTTACAGGTTCAAAGGTATAATAATAAAAAGTATGATAATTTTTTGCTTATTACTCCTAGTGAAGGGCTTTCCACACAACACATGGATGAACTTTTATTAAGTGATATAGAGCACAAAAAGTTTGAAACACAAAAGACGCTTGAAGATTGGTCTTTAAAGAATCCACTAAAGGTCATAGAAATCACCAAGATTAAAAGTGAAGTCAGTTCTCAAGATGGGAAAACAATTCCAGTTGAAGCTTTTGAAGATGATAATATTATTTTCGTAGATGAAGGGCATAAAGGCCATTCCACTGATGCTCAGACTTGGAAGAACATGAGAAAAGAGCTTGTTGGTAAGAATGGATTCACTTTTGAATATAGTGCCACATTTGGTGAAATTATCGACAAGGATGAGACTTTCAACGAATATGCTTCTTCGATAATATTTGATTACCGCTACAAATACTTCTATGAAGATGGGTTTGGAAAAGATTACAGTATACTTAATTTGCATAATAAAGAAGATTACGGCGATGAATATTTTACGGGTTCATTACTCTCATTATATGAACAAAAAGTTTATTTCAAGAACTATGGCCGACAAATCAAGCCATTCAATCTTGAAAATCCTCTGATGATTTTTGTAGGCTCGAGTGTTAGTGGAAAAGCAAAAGAATCAGACGTTCTTCAAGTGGTTAAATTTTTAGCAAGGTTCGTAAATGAGAAAAAGAACTTCAAAGAATTAATTCAAAATATACTTACTGATAAATCAAGCCTTGTTGACACAAATGACCAGCCAGTATTTGCAACAAAATTTCCATACCTGAGACGTTTGAACAAAATCGACAAAATAGAGATTCATGAAATATATGAAGATATTCTTAAGGTCTTATTTCATGTCAAGACATCTAAAACATTGCAATTTGTTGAGATTAAAAATGCAGATGGAGAAATTGGGTTAAAATTTGACTCGGAGTATTTTGGAGTCATAAATATTGGAGATACGAGTTCTTTCATGAAACTCATTGATAAAGAGGAAGAAGATTACTTCTTTATTGCTCAAAAATCTAATTTTGAACAATCTTTATTTAAGAAAATTGAAAAGAAAAACTCACCAGTCAATTTCTTAATTGGTTCTAAAAAATTTATTGAAGGATGGAATTCTTACAGAGTTTCAGCAATGGGTCTTTTGAATATTGGGAAAAAAGAAGGTTCTCAGATAATTCAATTATTTGGACGAGGTGTCCGGCTTAAAGGATATGAAAATTACTTGAAAAGAAGCTCTGCACCTGAATTCAAAAATGGTATGTTAGCAGATGTTAAAATTCCCGATTATTTGGAACTTCTTGAAACGTTGAATATTTTTGGATTAAATGCAAATTACATGGAAACATTCAAAAAATCATTGAAAGAAGAAGGAATTGGAGAGTATGAGAGACTAACTCTTAAAATTAAACCAACAATGCCTGTTAGTGCTCTTTATGTTCCAAGAAGTACAAAGGATGAAAGTGATTTTACTAAATCTATACAGATAACAAATTTCGATAAATCTATTGCAAAAATTAAAATAGATTTAAGTTCAAAGATTGATGTTCTTGAATCAAGAGAAGATATCAAGCAAGTAGATTCGAGTTCTCCTATTAAAGAAAATACATTTAGTTCAGAACTGGTTGATTTGTTTGATATGGATTATATTTATCTTGAATTGCTTAAATATAAGGATTTAAAAAAATATACAAATTTATATTTTATCAAAGATGATTTGAGCAGTGTTCTTTATTCTCCAGATAAATATTCTGTTTTGTGCAAAAAAGAAATAATACAACTAAATGAAACTGATGAATTACAGAAAATTCAAAAGCTTCAAGACTATGCGATACAGTTGCTTAAATCTTATTTGGATAAGCTCTATAATCATGAAAAATATCATTGGTATCAAGAAAATTTACAATATGAAACTGTTAGTCAGGAAGATGAGTCTTTAATTCCAAAAGAGTACGTATTCACAATTAATTCAGATGCTGACACTTTGATTAAAGATATAGACAAATTTACTAGTGATTTAACAAGTTTCATAAGAGTAAACTCTGAAGATGGAAATATAATGTATGAAGAAGATATTTCCTTCAAACATGGTATGTCTAATATCATGGATTTTTTCGCAATGAATGTTCACTTATTTAAGCCATTGATATACAAGAATGTTAAAGCAAAGGACCTTGAATTTATAAAAATATCTCCAGTTAATTTAGTTGAAAGTGAAAGAGATTTTATAAAGCAATTGAATCTGTATTTAGAAAATGATTCGAAAGCATTAGGGTTCGATGAAATATATTTATTAAGGAATCCTTCAAGGAAAGGTATTGGCTTTTTCGAAACTAAAAATTTCTATCCCGATTTCATACTATGGACCATAAAAGGGGATGAACAAACAATCAATTTCATAGACCCTAAAGGACTTGTGAGGGTGGACCATCATGATGAGAAAATTGGCCTTTACAAAGAAATAAAACATATTGAAACAGATTTAAAAAAGAAATCAAAACTGAACATTAATCTTAATTCATTTATTTTGTCTCGTACAAATTATTCAGACCTTAATTGGTCCGAAAGTAAGGATGAATTGATGGATAAGAATATCCTGTTCTTGGAAGATGGGGCTGATTTCTTAAAGCAGATGTTTGAAAAGATAAGCTCTTGAGGGGGCTATTTTTTCATCATAATGTTTATTTTTTAAAATAACGTTATTACGTAGTGATTCATGAGCTGTGTCACCTGAATCATAAGAACCATTCAAAAGAGTATTGGGATTCCATAAAGACCATCTTGCCTGATTACGAGCAGAGGAAAGAATGGTTGCGGGTTAATGGTAAGCTGTTGAATGTTTGATGGATGTGGCCTTGGAATTTTTATATCAAGTTTGTTTATCTTTAAAACATACATATATTTAATTAAATGTATTGAGGATTTCAATTTGGTGATGTAATGGGTTCAGATGAGGAGGAAATAAATGAAATTTTTGGAAAGATGGCATGGCTTGATAAAAATAGATGGTTATCTGAACCGGATGATAACAATCCAAATCTCATTAATTTCTCATCAAGCGATTTGAAGAATTCTGAAAAAATTCTGACTCATTTTTTATGCTACATTAGTGACAGACAAATGCCTTTTTCTCAAATATGGGATAAAGGTGGATTCGTATATTCAGATATTGTTCATTCCTATTCTCAAAAGGATTGTGTGACTACAAATTTGTTAAATCCATTTAATGAAAATAGTTTTATCCATCGAAGGAAGGATGACGGTACAAAATTTGAACTTATTTCAAATGACGGTTCTGTAACATTTACTCCCAGATATTATCCATCTGATATCAAATCAATTCTTCAAACTTTAATGATACTTGAAGAAAAAGAATACAACAAAGACATAATTCAGTTCATTGCAAGAATTATTAGTGAATTTGATGGTGATTTTTTAGTTAAAAGAATAGGTTTTGCATTACATCTTTTGGCATACTACAATATCGGGCAACCCAAAGCTTCTGAGTATGAAAAATATGAAGAAATGCTAAAAAAGATTGAAAAAAATAAATCTGAAGTTTTGGGAATTCTTAGAAACAAGGATAAGTTTGAAGAGAAGTTCGAAGATTTTAAGAAAAATAAGAACGGTATTCTTTTCAATCAAAAAAGAATGTGGTGTAGTTTGCGTGATTACATAAAATATGATGAAACCTGCAATTATATGATTAACGGTTTAAAGGACATCAAAGAAGATAGTTTAGTTGAAACGTGGAATAATTTAGATAGAACCGAATTGGAATTGCCAGGTGATGTTTGGAACAATAACTCTAAATTTAGAAAATGCTTGTTTAAAAACATCTCCATGTTATCTAGTTTGAATAAATACGAATCCCCTCGTTTCATACGAGAAATCTATACTAAATTGAAATCTGAGATTGATGAAGGTTATCCTGAATCATTTGATGTTACTTTTGATTTTGTTCCGAGAATGTGTGAAAAAGGAATGTGTGATTTTTGTATCTTCAATGAAAATAACAAAATTGATGAATTATGCACAAAAGACAAATCAAAATATTGTCCTATACTGCTGGTTTCTTGCGGTTATAAAAATAAATGTAATCCAAAAGAATGTGTTGCTATCTTGGCTGATGATTAATCATAAACTTTTCAAGTTTTTTAATACAACATCACCATTCAATAGTAGCTGAACCACCAGAGTTCTTGCCACCTTTACAATATCCAGTAGATTTGCCGCAATTTGTGCATTTTCTTCCGTTTCTGTGAAGCATACCACTAACAATGAAAGTATTGCCACATAATAAACATTTAAAGGCGGCATTATTTCCTATCCAATCTTCTTCAGGGCTAAGATTATTTGGGTCTATATTTTTTGTTGCCATGTTATTTACTCTATTTAATTATCAAATAACTAAGCATCTTCTGCACAACACGGGTAGCATACCCTTCCTTATAATATTTCAACAAGCAGTAATCAATGATAGCTCAATGATATAAAGTATCGGCATAAGCTATATGGTGTGTATTCATTTTCTTCTTAGATGGACTCGATGTACAATAAGACGATAAAAAGCAATAAATGAGCCCTTATTTTATTGCTGTGATGGGCTTATTTCGCTTGTTGAGTGGTGAAATTTAGTCAATAGCTTCATCTATTATTATGTTATATGATATGTTGTTAGCAAATTATAAATAGAAATAGCCAGTTTAGAAAATAAATTATTGGTTGTAATTGTGAAGATGTAACCTTAGCTTTAATAGTAACAATTACAATGATAGCATCGTAATTTTGAAAGAGGGCCCGTAGGGTAGCCAGGACATCCTCGTGGGCTTCGATGTAGTATTTTACTGCGAAGACACCCACTGACCCGCGTTCGAATCGCGGCGGGCCCGTATCTTTTTCATCGAAATTCTAAGTTTTTACAATATCAATTAAAAAAAGAACTGTTCCCGGATATTTCCGGGAATCTTAATATGTTTAGTCTGTAAGGTCGATCTCAAATCCAACGATGGGTTGTCCAAGGCCGAAGTTTGTAATAACTTCAGGATAGAGCTCTCCCATCATTCCGACCTTTTCGCCGTTGACAAGAATATCTGCGCGTCTGCCTTCGATAAATGCGGGGTCATCTGATACAACTACTTCGTATTCGATATCCCTTTCTCTCATAACTCCATCAAGCACTTCTCTTATCTCTGTAAAGTTAGCCTGAGCGTGTATCGAGGCTGCTGCGAGGTGCAGGCGGTTCTTTGAATTAACGACTACCTCGCCTACTTCAAAGAGGCACTGTGGCAGTTCATGGTGTTGGTTCAGGGAAAATATCTCGATAAGGTTCGGCAATATGGTGGTACGTACCATTGTCTGGTCTTCGCTTATAGGATGAAGTACGAAGGTCACATCATCTGTCTTTTCCCTGTTCATCCATTCAAAATGAACCTTCTGGCTTGTGAGGGTGAAAGGCATGACCTCGGAGTAACCAAGGCTCACCATTATCTCACGCATGACGCCTCTTGTAATTGAGATCGGGTGTGCACATCCAATGGTCGCACTTTTTGGGAATTCACTTTTGATCTTATCAAAGCCGTATCCAATGGCAATATCCTCGACGATGTCATAATTATGAAGGATATCAGCTCTGTAGGTTGGAACGCTTATCTCGAACATCTCTCCATCCTCAAGGATGTTTGCATCGAACCTCATTCTCTTCAGTTCATTTACGATCTCATCAGCTGTAAGTTCTATACCGATCAGTGAATCGATATCTGAGCGAGGTACTTTGAGAGTTCTTGGTGTCATGTCCGGTGTGACCTTCTCGGTCCCGTCAGGATATACTACCTTTACTGACTCTATCTTTCCGCCTCTCTCGGCAAGTGCGCTCACAACGATACTAAGTGCGGTATATACTGCATCTCCAAGACCTGTGACATCAACGAAAAGGTCTGTGGTGCTCTCCTCGACCCTTGTAAGGGTTCCGTTGATTATTGGCGGGAATGAAAGGACGTTCCCTTCAGAATCACTTATCAAAGGATATTTCTCCATTCCTTCGAGGATTTTTGCAAAGCGAACGCCTTTAGGATGCTTTTCGAGTATCTCATCCATTGTCATTGGCTCAGTAAAATCAAGAGGCACGAACTCGAAGTCCGGGCTGACTGCCTGATATTTGAAAGGTGGTTTGAGATCTGTCATATCGTGAACCCCGATAGACACTTTCTTCCTGTTCCTTCCAAGGCCCCAATGCAGGTCTTCCTGCAGGTCCATCAATGACTTGATGGAGCTGGATGTGAAATTGATGCCCCTTACAATAGCACATCCTATGACCGGTCTTACATCCTTGATTCCTTCTTCGAGCTCTATATGAACATCAGATGGCGTTACGTCATATTGACAAAGGCCGGTCTCGATGTTCATAAAACCTCTCATTGCTCTTGCTACTCCCTCGACACTGTAAAGATCAGGTCGGTCAGGGAAGAACTCGATGTCGATGGATTCCTTTTCAATACGCTCGATATCCGCGCCTATCATTGGCACGCGGTCTATGATCGTATCCTTGTCTGCTTTTGTGAGTGATTCCAGATCCTCGTATTGTAAGGTAATTATTGGCATGGGGGATATCTCCATGGTCATCTATTCATGACCAGATTGCAATTTGAACCGATAATAGAACGAACATGTATAGCTTTAGATTTAATATTTTTCATTACTTTTCATTATAATGGGTTAATCAACATCAATAAGTATAATAATAAGTAATTATAATTATAATAATGTGAATATTACTTGCCATATCTCTGGTATTGGCTCCATATGAATCATTGCGGTGTAATGATGGTCGAAAAGACAGAAAAAAGAACAGAAGGATCTAGGTTTGATGATGGAATCGATGCCGTTCTGAGGCTGGCTGTTAAAAATGATCATGATCTTATAAATGATACGGAAGAGAGTTTGTCAGGACTTCAGATCTTGAGCACAAAAGAAATAGCTCAGGAAAATGGAAACGAGACTTTTCCACACCCCTCTTCCAACCATGAAGAGCCAGAGGTCTTTAAACCCGAAACCGCGTCTCCTTCATCAACTCTTGATCGGTTTGCTTTTGAAGAGCCAAAAATATTCAAACCTATATCAGGTATGGATATTGAAAAAAAAGACCTTGATGCTGTTATACTGAAACCACGCGGTAGGAATAACTCGTATCCTGTGAATATTCCGGAAACTTCCGACGATAAAGAGATGGAAGAGGAATTCGGAATACTTCTGCCAAGGTCCGATAAATTTGCTAATTCTAATCATTCTGCCCATGATCCTACAGAAGAATGGGTGTCTGGTGTGGTTGAATATGATAATATTGACCCGATCGTATCACCTCCAGAAGAGATAATTTCACTCACAACGGTGAATTCGGAGGCAAATGCTTCTGATGTCGAAGATGAGGGCTTTGATATGGATGAAAACGCTGAAAAACAGTCCAACGAAATATGTGATGAACAACTTGCTGAAGGGACTGATGAAGCACTTGTTGAGCAGTCTGCAGATACCAACTCAGAACGTGTTTCTGCTGAAAATCTCGGATTTATTCAGAAGATCAAAAATCTTTTCTCTCGTGAAAATGAAGTGATCGAGGCATATGACCCCGAAATACATGGGATGCTTTCCTATTTTGATGGCATTGAGAACTATGAAGAAGTTAATCGTTACTGGGTCAATGAACCTTATGTTTTCATTGTTATCCTTTACAACGAAGATAGTAATAACCATCTTTATTATGCTGTTGAGCCTCCAATGTCTGATTTTGAGACCGTGTTCCTGGCCGAGGTGCAGGATAGGCTGCGGAATAAACTTCTTATAGAAAAGATCGATGAGGATGATGACAAAGAAGAGGTAATTGAGAGGGAAATAAGGGATATAATCAAGGATTATGCTATAGGTATAACTCCTGATATGCTCGAAAAGATCTTCTATTACACCAGACGTGATTTCATAAATTTTGGTAAGATCGATCCTTTGATGAACGATGATTCCCTTGAGGATATTTCGGGCAATGGTCACAGTAAACCTATATTCCTGTATCATAAAAATTATCAGAATATTGCTACAAACATTGTTTTTGATGAAGAGGAATTGAACTCTTTTATAATACAGCTTGCACAGAGGAGCGGCAAACACATCTCTGTTGCTGATCCGATGGTGGATGCTACCATGCCGGATGGTTCAAGGATACAAATGACACTGGGTAAGAGTGTTACTACCCACGGCAGCACTTTCACTATAAGAAAGTTCAATGAAGTTCCAATAACCCCTGTGGACCTTCTTAAATGGGGCACTTTTTCACCGGAATCTATGGCATATCTCTGGCTATGTATAGAGAACAATAAGAGCCTTATCTATGCAGGTGGTACCGCCTCAGGAAAGACATCCTCACTGAATGCGGTCTCTCTTTTCATTCCTGAAAAAGCGAAGATAATCTCCCTTGAAGATACTAGGGAATTGAAGTTACCACACCCAAATTGGATACCAGGCGTAACAAGGGATTCGTTCACATCGGATGAAAGAGGGGCAGTAGACATGTACGATCTTTTGAAGGCTGCGCTCCGTCAGCGTCCTGAATATCTTCTTGTGGGTGAAGTTCGAGGTAAGGAAGCACTTACGCTTTTCCAGGCCATGTCCACAGGCCATACCACATTTTCGACAATGCATGCGGATTCAGTTCCATCTGCAATTCATAGACTGGAAAATCCGCCTATCAGTGTTCCGCGTAATATGATACAGGCACTCGATATAATGTGCATTCAGGCACAGACATACTCTAATGGCAAACGTGTAAGAAGAAATCTGAAACTTGTGGAGATCGTCGATATCGATCCTAACACGCATAATATCAGGACGAATGATGTGTTTGTATGGGATTCGAATACCGATAGTTTCCACAGGACCGGTGAATCAAAAGCCCTCCTGGATATACGTATTCACAGGGGTTGGAATGCTATGGATGTCAATAATGAGCTAAGGAACCGCCAGCGTATCCTTGAATATATGGTGGATAAAGGTCTCAATGATTTCAAACAGATATCGACCATAATCAATACATATCAATCCAATCCGGCAAAGATCCTGAAGAAATTAGATCTGCTCTGAGCCTTAGGGGTGTTAAAGTGACAGAAAACAACTCTTTGGAAAAAAAGAATGAGCATGTTGAAGCCCTGGATCCTTCCACCGTTGAGAAGACGTCGTTATTTGCAAAGCTAAAAAGCAAGTTCTCTGTCAGTGCTGACGATACAAGCTATTCCAAAGAGAAGGCCAGTGCATATTTAAATATCCTCAAAAAAATACCTTTTGCATTGCTTGGTGATTATGTCCAGGAGAGGAAAGAGAAATATGAGAACCTTCAGTTACGCCTTTTCCAGGCCAGAATTCCAGTCTCTTACGAGGTGTATGTCTCGAACGCAATATTCTATTCGTTACTAAGTTGCGTTTTCGGCTTGATACTAGGTATTTTGATTGCGTATATCTCTATCTATGTGGTTGGATTGCCTGAATCTCTGACAAAACTGGAGTTCTCTGCGTCAAGTGAATGGATATTGCAATTCAGGGGTATATTCGTAGGTCTTCTGATGACGGTCTTCTTTGCTGCTTCACTTGGTGGTGGGATATATGGTCTGTTCATGCTTTATCCCAGGTTTCAGGCTGGTGAAAGGAAAGGCAATATTGACAGGCAGCTTCCGTATGCAGTCACTTTCATGTATGCACTTAGCAAAGGTGGCATGAACATAATCGAGGTGTTCAGGTTGCTTTCCCTCTCAGGCAGCACCTATGGGGAAGTTTCGAACGAGGTCAATGCCATTATCCGCGAAATGGACTATTTTGGACATGATATGAAGACCGCGATCTCGAACATAAGTGAGAGGACCCCTTCTGATAGATTCAAGGAACTAATGGATAATCTTACTACAGTTATCGATAGTGGTGGCAGCATTCCACGCTATTTCCAAGATAAAGCCGAACAGTATCTTCAAAAAACAGTTATCGACGAGAAAGGGTTTTTGGAGACCCTTGGACTACTTGCGGAGTCGTATGTGACCGCATTCGTTGCTGGTCCTTTGTTCATTATAATCATGGGCGTCATGATGGCGGTCATGGGTTCCGGTTCGGAGGTCATGGTCTATGCTATCATATATGCTGTTTTACCTATAGGCTCCTTCATGTTCGTGGTCATGATCAGTATCATAACTCCGAGTGAAATAGGTGAACCTGAACTCTTGCCTACCCGAACCATACTTGACCACGGGATTCCTGATCTTCCTTCATATCTGGAACCGGTTTATGATGAAGCAGGAGAACTCATCAATGAACCTGAAGAAATTGTGCGTAATAGAGAATACTATCTGAACTTTGCGAAAACCAAAAAATCGCTTTCTGTCAGGAAATTCCTGAAAAACCCTTTCGATATGGTAATGAATAATCCGTTATATTCTCTTGCTGTTACAATTCCTGTTGCAATTCTTGTTCTTGTCATACCATATTGGTCTAATCTTGATAGTCTCGGGACAACAGCACAAAAGATTGGATTCATTGATGACTATATCGTGCTCACACTGTTCATTGTTATGATACCAATGGCCCTTTTCCATGAGATAAGGTCTCATAAGAAAAAGCATCTTGAAAGGAATTTCCCCGATTTTTTGAAGAAGCTCGCAAGTACCAATGAAACCGGGATGACACTTAGAGATTCTATCAAGCTGATGGCAAATTCCAAATCCGGCCATCTTGGAAATGAGATCCGGATGATCTGGGCAGATATCTCATGGGGACTGAATGTCAATGATTCTCTTATAAGATTTGCCAACAGGCTTCGGACACAGGTAATTGCACGGTCATTAACGCTTATCACAAAAGCCAATGAATCAAGTGGTGATGTTAGCGAAGTGCTTCTGGTAGCGGCTCACGATGCGGCTTCCGAACAGTCAATGAAACGTGAACGTGCCATGGGCATGATGATCTATATTGTGATCATCTATATTTCCTTCATGGTATTCGTAGGTGTTATCTATGTTATTTCTACTACATTTCTGGCAGAGATGGCGGCGGCTGGGGAAAAGATGGCAGAATCCGGTGGTGCCGGAGGTTTTTTAAGTAGTTTCAATCTTGATGCATACATAAGTCTGTTTATGCATGCTTCTCTTATTCAGGGTCTAAGCTCAGGACTTATGGCAGGTACTATGGGGGAAGGCAGTGTAATGTCCGGTCTTAAGCATTCAATTATCATGATGGGAATCGGCTACCTTATATTTACTGTGTTCGTATGAGTGGTATACTCTAAGATAATGGTGATCATATCAGGGAAGATCTCAATGAAGATACTGGGAATTGATGAAGCAGGAAAAGGTCCGGTCATCGGGCCGATGTGCATAGGCGGTGTGAGGATCGATGAGGACAGAAGCAATGCTCTGAAGAATCTGGGAGTTGCAGACTCCAAGAAGCTTTCCCCGAAAAGAAGGGTGCAGCTTGCCGCCCAGATAAAGAAATATGCGGATGGGTGGTTCGTTTATGAGGTATCTCCAAATCAGATCGATGAGCTTCGAAAACTGATGAGCATGAACGATATAATGGTACTTGCTTTTGGTTCGGTCATCGAGGAGCTTCCTTCTGACAAGATATATGTGGATGCAGCAGATGTGAAGGAGGAACGTTTTGGAAAGCGTCTTCTTGACAATTATATGGAAAAGCATCCGGATATATCAGCTCCTGAAGTTATCTCAAAACATAGGGCAGACGATCTATATCCAGTTGTTTCAGCGGCATCTATATTGGCAAAGGTAAGGCGTGATGAACTTATCGAGCAGATAAAGGTAGATCTGGGTGTGGACATCGGTAGTGGTTATCCATCAGATCCCAAGACCAAGAAGTTCCTTGAGGAATGGTATCGTGAGAATGGCTCTTTTCCCGACATTGTCAGGCATTCATGGAAAACGGCACAGAAGTTCATTCAATGATAAGATTAATAGAAGATGGATAGTGTCGAAGTAAATTAATAAAAAAATAAAAAGAGAATGGGAGTATAACAGGTGTTCACCTGCTTGAAATATACTCTACCATTGACTTGAACATCCTTATCCCATCATTGGAACCGAGGACTTCTTCAGATGCCCTTTCAGGGTGGGGCATAAGGCCCATTACATTTCTGTTACCGCTGAGTATTCCTGCAATGTTCTCCTTTGAACCATTGGGGTTTACTTCTTCGGTCACATGACCTTCGCTGTCAACATATCTGAACGCTACGAGATCATCGTCTTCCATTTTCGAAAGGGTTGCTTCATCTGCGTAGAAATTACCTTCCATGTGGGCTATGGGTATGCGGATGACCTCGCCTTTCTTGAATGCGGATGTGAAAGGGGAATCGTTCGTCTCGACCCTCAAGTTCGTCCATTCACATCTGAACTTTGGGTATTCGTTGGTGGTAAGTGCTCCACCCAGGAGACCTGATTCTGTGAGTATCTGGAAACCGTTGCAAATTCCCATTATAGGCTTTCCTTCGTCTGCCATCTTCTTGATGGAGTCCATAATAGGTGTCCTTGATGCGATAGCACCTGCGCGCAGGTAGTCGCCGTAGGAGAATCCTCCGGGGATAATTGCAGCTTCGTACTTATCAAGGTCGTGTTCCTTGTACCAGACAAGTTCTGCATCTGTTCCGACAACATCTTCCAGTACATGCAGAACATCAAGATCGCAATTGCTTCCACCAAATTGAATGATGGCGATAGTCATTTAAACTTCCCTCAAGTCGATCGTATAATTATGGATCATCGGGTTTGCAATAAGTTTCTGGCACATTTCATCAACTTTAGTCTCTGCCAGCTCTGAGGACTCTTCTTCGAGATCGATGATATATCTCTTTGAGGTCTTGATATCGTTTGTGTGGTAGCCAAGGTGTTCAAGTGCCCTCTTGATAGTAGTGCCTTCAGGGTCCAGCATTCCTGACTTACGTTCTATGGTTACTTCTGCACGGTATTGCATTTTTTTCCTCTGTGTTTAATTATGATGTGATTATGGCTATTAATGGACACCAAGCAATTAAAAATATCGCTTTGACAATGATATCTTTCTTAATGTGGTCATTATCTGATCGATATCTTGTACCTTAAATTATTATCTTATATATAGGTTTATAAGGTCTGTTTGGCTTTCCATATCCTTTGTAAAAGCGTTACGTGTGTAAGGATTGCGATAAGTGCCACTGCGACCATTATCTGAGAACTGAATGCTCCCAGTACCAGTATGATCATACGCTCTGACCTCTCTGCGATACCAACGTTCATTGATGAAGAGCCTGCGGCTTCGGCACGGGCACGCGTGTAGCTGACCATGTAAGAACCGATCAGCGCGATTATACATAATAGCCACAACGGTACCTGTAATAATGTGGGCTGATGTATAACGCCTGTTATTGAACCGTAGATGATCCCAGCAAAGATAATTGCGTCAGCATATCTGTCACATACCGAATCAAGTACTCCTCCAAAAGGTGTTATCATCCCTGATGCCTTTGCAACGGCTCCGTCAAGAACATCAAATATGCCACTTAGCATTATATAAACAGCTCCCATTATCAGATCCCCTGTGGCGAATTCGATGGCAGCCAAAAAACTGATGCCAAGGCCTATCACAGTAAGCACATTTGGTGAGATCGGAATATTCTTTGCAATTGGCAATGCAAGTGTTCTAATATTGTTCTTCAGTTCATTGAAAATAGTTTATCCCTCATGAGATCAAGGATCATCTGTCTGACTGTACAACTTAAGGCTGGATCTGATTATTATGCTTCATCGCGTTTTAGTTTTGCCATTGCTGCGGCCATATTGATCTTTGCATCTTTATAATCGGGATCTGCATTCAAGACTTTTGCAAAGCAAGTGATGGCTTCTTCATATTTTTGCATGTGGTAGTAAGCGACACCTTTTTTGTTCCATTTAATAGTGTATTTTGAATTAAGTTCCATGCTAGTATGGACATTCTCATAACATTCGATCGCATCTTCATATCTGCCAAGCATGTCAAATATAATTCCCTTATTTATCCACGCATTATCATATTTTGGGTCGATATCAAGAGCCTTTGAATAAGATCTTATCGATTCTTCATGTTCACCAACATAAGAATGAGCGATACCCTTGTTGTACCATATATCAGGATTATCGGTGTCGAGCTCAAGACCCTTTTCAAAACTGTGGATGGCTTTATCATAAATGCCAAGGTCGCAATATGCAATGCCGGTGTTGGTCCAGACCAATGCGATAGCTTCTTCATTCCATATCAGGGTGTCCTTTGATTCGAATTCAAGTACTGCAGAATAGTACTCTATCTTCTCATCCGGGTATTCTGCATAGAATCCCATATGAAATAGTTGCTCTACTGTCTTGCCTTTCCCTTCCACTAAAGTCTAACTCCGTTTTTATTTTTGAAACAAAAGATAAAAGCATACCGATCATCAAATATACAATGTTTTGATGGCTTTTTATTCCAAAGGACTTTCATTATTAGTGCATAATTAGAATATATAATCAGTGGTTCATTATTAAATATCCAGTAATTATCCTGTCTTATTTTATCACTGTATATATTCCATGTGTCAATTTCCGATAAATAAATATATGGTAGACAAGTGTTCCAACTACATGGGTAGAATCGCAGGTTTCTTCAAATTGGCTCCTTCCTCCATCCGGCCGATTAAGATCTTTAATGAAATGGAAGCTCGTGGTGAATACAAAGCGTTCATCTATACAGATGATACTATTCACAATGTGTGTTCTGCCTCTGAAATACAGTCCATGTCACTCAATGAAACCATGATAGGTTTTGATAGTCTGGCAGCTTCATCCCCATTGAGTTCATCATCAGACCAGTTCGAACTAATAGGGGACACTGACATCTACAATTTAGATGAGCTTGCATGTGAACTTCATTGTGATGCTGTGGAGAACATGCCAATTCTGACACGACTTTTGCAGGATACTTTTAGCCTTGATAACTGCAGTGATCATGAGATGTTCCAACGTTTTGATAGTTCATTGAGGACTATTCGCGGGGTTTATGCAATTGCCTTTCATATAGGTGATAAAGTGTTTCTCGCAAGGGACCGGATCGGTATAAAACCTCTCTGGTATGACGTATCTTCAGGCTTTGCATTCGCTTCGGAAAAGAAGTTCTTAGAGATGTCCGGGCTTCATGAAATGGTGGAACTTGATCCTCGGCAGATCCTATGCTACGATCTTAAAAACGATACTATAAAGTCATACGACAGGGAATTTTTGCAGGGACTTGCAGAACATCAGGGATCATTCGTGGAGGTCCGGGACGGTCTTCTTTCTTTGCTTAAGGAAGCGGTCTCTATACGTGTGCCGGATGAGGATTTTGGTGTAATGTTCTCAGCAGGAATTGATTCCACTATCCTCGCTCTGCTTTGTAAAGGGTTTGCTGAAGCTAAAGGTGTAAAATGTAATTGTTATACGGTGGGACTTTCAGGACAGGTCCCGTCACCGGATATCGCCTGTGCAAGAAAGCTGGCAGATGAGCTTGAGCTTGAATTAAATGTGCATGAGATCGAACTAGATACTGTGGAAGAGTATCTTAGTACAGTTGTCCCTTTGATAGAGGATGCGACCGTTCCGAAGACAGGTGTCGCATTGACGATGTATGCAGCTTGTAAGGCAGCAAAAGAGGATGGCATAAATATATTGTTCGCAGGTGCCGGAGCCGATGAACTTTTTGCCGGATATAACAGATTCAAAAGTTCAGTATCTGTAAATAAGGATTGCATCAGGGATATCATGGAAATGCATGAAGTGAACACGTATCGCGATGATACGGTCGCGGCGTTCACGGGAGTGAAAGTGCGTCTTCCTTATCTTGATGAGAAGTTTGTGGAATATGCCCTTGCCATTCCAAAAGAGTATAAGATATCCGATGAGATGAACAAGATCATCCTGCGAAAGGCAGGTGAGGAACTTGGCTTACCAAAGTATGTGGCCGAGCGGGGAAAAAAGGCCGCTCAGTATGGTAGCAGGTTCGATCAAGGTTTAAAGAAGCTTGCAAAAAGAGCAGGTTTTGCGAATAAGACAGATTATATCAATAGTTTTCAGGAGAGTAGATAAAGTGAAACTTGGCGTTCTTTTCAGTTCAGGCAAGGATTCCTGTTATGCATTGCAGATCATGCAGGAAAAAGGGAATTCAATTGAGTGTTTGATCACTATAAAAAGCAAAAATCCTGATTCTTATATGTTCCACACCCCGAACATCGACCTTTCAAGGTTGCAGGCAGAAGCCATGGGATTCCCTTTTCTGGAGACCTTTACAGAGGGGGAGAAGGAGCTTGAGCTTGATGATCTGAAAAATGCCATCCTGGAAGCACAGAAGGAATACGGTCTAGAAGGGATCGTGACAGGAGCACTGTATTCCAATTATCAGAAGGACAGGATCGAAAAGATATGCAATGAGCTTGGTCTCGATGTGTTCTCACCCTTGTGGCATATGGACCAGGAGCAGGAAATGCGGGATCTGCTTGACAAAGGGTTCAGGTTCATTTTCAGCAGCATAGCTGCCTATGGTCTTGACAGTGGATGGGTAGGAAAGGAAATTACTGCTTCTGAAGTGGATAAGCTCGTAAAGCTCAATGGGAAGATAGGCTTGAACATTGCAGGGGAAGGCGGTGAGTTCGAAAGTTTTGTCATCGATGCACCAATGTTCAAAAAGAGGATTCAGATAAACAAGTATGATCTTGTGGAGAGGGATGAATATACGGCGAAGGTCATTATCGAGGATGCTGTGCTTGTGGATAAGGCAGTTGAATGACCCGGGTCTAATAAACGAATGATGGTGGCACAATGTCACATTGTGCTTTTCCATCTTATCGCAAGATCGAATTGAGGTATTTTCTATTACTTTCCTTTTCTTGACATGATCATGACTACGGTCAGGGTGGATGCTACCAACACCAAAGCTTCAAATCCGGGAGTTGTCTTTGCATCATTTTCGCTTCTTTCAGAACTTACATCGATACCAAGACTTGCTTCTATATCTGCGTTAAGCCTGATCTGTTCAGCCATTTCCACAATTTCAGCTTTGTCTTTTAGAAGTTCGTAGAATCCGTGCCATTGTACGTAATCCGGTCCCATCATGAATGCGCCCATTCTTGCACGTCTACCTTCGTGGTGCCAGAACTCATATATCTTGAACTCAACAGGTTCATCAAAGTCCTGCTCTGTAAGCAAGCCATCTTCCCTCAGGCCGTCGACTATAGAACTTGAATCTGCATATTTCTTGTTGTAGAGCTCTACAGTGGCATCTGCATTTTCGTAATAGTTGTCCACCCATGTCTCTGAGTGGCATTGTTCGCAAACGGAGGTCATCCTCTCACGCTTTTCCTGCCAGGTGGTCCCGTCGCTGATCGGAGTTCCCAGTATGTTAGCCGTGTTGTCGGTATGTTTGGAAACGGGCGGTTCAAGCTCCCATGAAAGCCGTGAACTTACATCATGGGTGGCCTTTAGCTCATCTGTTCCTGACATGTGGCAGACGGCACAGGTAGGTGCACGATAATCCTCTCCGGCTTTCCAGTCCTCCTCGGTCCAGTCCCAGTCATCACCTTCTGTACTGTATATGCTTCCGTGTTTTGATTCAAAGTATATTTCGGTCTGTGGATGGTCAGGCCCAAGATGGCATTGCTGACAGGCTTCAGGCTTTCGTGCTTCTTCAACTGAAAATACATGGCGTGTGTGGCAGGAAGCACAAGATCCGGAACTACCATCTGGATTTATCCTTCCAATACCATTGTTCGGCCACACGTCAGGGTCATCTGTACTTTTTCCGGTCATATTGGTGCCGTGGCATGCCTGACAGCCGTTGACAGTTGCATTGTGACTAGCGGTCGTATATCCATCAAGTGTTATCTCGCTTTCAAGATATGGTAGTTTTTGACCGTCAAAATCTACCTCATAGTAAAGAGTGCCAAGGGAATGCAGGCTTCTTGTATTCTCTTCAAATGCAGCAACGTGGCAATTTCCACAGTCAGCAGCTGAAACTACCGGGGTCATATAAAGTCCCATATGTGCTATGGCATCCGGATCATCAGCTCCAGCAGTATGGCAGCTCTCACATGTTATGCCCGCTTCAGCATGCTTACTGTTCTCCCAATCATCGATGACGGCTGGAAATTTGTTCATGGAACTGTGACAGTCAAGACAACTGTCAGATACAGCAGCAGATGCTGATACTGGAACAATTATCAATGTCAATATTGCTATAATAGTTAGTTTTAATATGTGCCCATTCTTCATTTTTTACCACTCTGATCGTAATTACAATGCAATGTAAAACGGTAATATTCCCCTTTATAAGTGCATCAAACTCCAATAAAAGGATTTGTAGAACCTCTTGTAAGGATCGAAGAGATCTTGAAAACTCAAATTTGTTAAGGGTGGATAGTGAAAAAAATAAGAATAAGGGTAAAAATAAGGATTTCTGTATATGGGCAATAAAAGAAATTCAACAGGCTTTATTCTGTATCTTTCTTTTCAGTTGCTTTTTTTGTATCAGTTTCGCTTTCTGGACCCTTACACCATTCATCGATCACAAGGTCATCAGCACTTTTGCTATCGGAATTTTCAGTGGATATTTCACACCAGCTTTCGATTTCATCATCCAATGAAGGTAATTCGATATCTTCTTCCTTTTTGTCTTTTTTATCTTTCATTGATAGCCCCCATTTACTATATCTAAAGGAAGTTGAAATATTTACTGGTTTTTGATGGTGTAGTTACCAATATCTCAAATGCACCTATCTCAAAACAGTAGTCATTTAAGCCAAAAGACCAATCTTTTGATCGGGGTGGTAGATTTAAGCATTGATATAGCAAAGGTCCTAGTTCTATTAGGCTTATTATGGCTTCTGTCTAAAATTTATGTGTTACTTAAAGAAATATCTCTATTTCAATTATGAAAAGGTATCTGGAATGCAAGAATCTCATTTCCACAATAACCTTTATCAGTTCAGTAGCCATTAAATCACACTACAATTACGATATCTATCGTTCATAATTTCTTAAGAGGTATTCTATATGGAAAATGACCCATTCAAGCAGATCCAGAAGCAGATAGATGAGCTTAAGCGCCAGCTGGATGAGAAGGATAATAGGATAGCTGATCTGGATGGACAGATCGTTGAACTGACCAGTTATATCAATATGCTTAATGAGAGATCTATAGGGCATTCTGATGAGATGAAAGAGCTTTTCGATGCAAATCCTTCACAAAAGCGGGGTATTTACGCCCGCGATTCAATTGTCTATTCTGCTGATACTGAAGAGTTGAAATAATTTCATTTGTTTTTCCCTTCTTTTTTTATAGTCCTTCTAAAAAAGGTAATGTTTTAAGTCAGCCGGTTAATAATTAAGCAGTGAGATAAATGAATCTGCCGGACCACAAGACCAAGATCGTATGTACTATAGGACCTGCTTCTTCTTCGGAAGAAATGCTGCGTGAGCTTATCTTTGCAGGAATGAACGTGGCGAGGATCAACTTCTCGCATGGTAGTTTCGAGGACCATAGCAAAGTTATAAGGCTGATAAAAAAGCTGTGTGATGAGCTCAACGTTGTTGTTTCGGTGATGGCAGACCTTCCGGGACCAAAGATACGTGTAGGCGAGATCAAAGATTCCCCTATATATTTACAGAAGGGGGATAAGGTGAAACTGACAACTGACAGGATCGTAGGGTCAAAGGACCTTATTCCGGTGGACTTTGATAAGCTTCCTTACTGTATCGCCAAAAAGTCTGATGTTTATTTCAATGATGGTTTCATTCAGATGAGGTGCAGTGGCATTTGTAGCAATGAGGCTGAATGTGAAGTGATCGTAGGTGGTCCGCTCTCATCCCACAAGGGCGTGAATCTTCCCGGGATCGATCTTTTGCTTGATCCTGTCACTGAAAAGGACCTTGAGATCCTGGATTTTGCATTGGAAGAGGGAGTGAACTGCTTCAGTATCTCGTTCATCGAGCAGGGTTCCGACATACAGAAGATAAGGGATCATGCTGCTAAAAAAGGAAGGTCAGTATTCCTTGTGGCAAAGATAGAAAGAGGTCCCTCGGTCGAAAATATCGATGACATCATGGACGCTACCGATGCTTTGATGATAGCACGTGGTGATCTCGGTGTGGAAATTCCAATAGAGGAAGTTCCCATCGTACAGAAAGAACTGATACATAAGGCCAATATACGTGGAATTCCGGTGATAACCGCTACTCATATGCTCGAATCCATGACCGATAACGTGCGACCAACACGTGCCGAAGCTACGGATGTTGCAAATGCTATTCTTGATGGAACCGATGCTATCATGCTTTCTGGAGAAACAGCAGTTGGTAAGTATCCGTTGGAGGCCGTTCATACGATGGTCAGGATCGCAAAAAAGACTGAAGCATGGCGTGATAGTACTGGTAGTGGAATGGGGAACATCAGGGATGCCATTGGTGAGACTGAGATGGGTATAAGTGATGTCATTTCATTGCAGGTCTATGATGCAATTCGTAAATTATCCATCGAATTTGTAGTTACACCCACTTACTCCGGGGCCACTCCAAGGCGTATCTCACGCTTTAAGCCGGAGAACTGGATAATCGCCATGAGCCATCTTGACCTTACATGTGAACAATTGGCATATTCCTACGGTGTCTATCCGCTTTCTGTATCCGATGGCAGTGACGATCTTGAAAAGAAAGTGCTTGGTGCCCTCCTGTCCAGAGGGATAGGCAAGTCCGGTGACACGATCGTTCTGACACAAGGCTATTCTGGCGGCACCAACCTGTTGAAAATAATCGAGATCGAGCATTTGCTCGAATGATCATTCGATCATTTAATTATTTGTTCTGCATGGGGGAGATGCGTTCTTAAAGAACGCTCTCCAAAAGCAGTTCAGTAATGTCCTTTATATTGAACTCCTTTTCTTCTTGTTGGCATACGTCCTCAAGATGATGATAACAGAACGGACAGTAAGCGACAACACCGTCAGGATAATCCTTTGTTTTTTCTATTGTTATCATACCGACCTTTGATGATATCTCCGGGAAGTTCGGTTTCACACCTGCAGGTCCTCCACAGCATCCGTGTTTACCGCCAAACATCTCCGTGACCTCGACCTGCATGGACCTTAGTATATCTCTTGGAATATCTGACATTTCCAGAATTGCACAGGCATCTCGTACACCCATCTTTCTGTCCAATGCCTTGGGGACGAGCTTGCCTTCCTGTATCAGATCCCTGAACAATTCAAGAGAATAGACCACTTCGAATTTAGGTTCCCTGAAAAGCCTGGCATATTCTTCCTTCAGGACAATATAGCAGCCCGGGCATGAAACTATTATCTTTTTGATCCCGAGAGATTCAATATATTCGACATACTCTTTGGCGTATTCCTTTGCTTCTTCCATATGACCGTTGTCAATGAGGAAAAGACCACAGCATTTCTCTTCGGGTATAGCTCTTGGGGTGATACCTGCCTTGTTGAGCAGCTTGATGGTGGAGCGGGCGATATCCTGATGTGCAAATGCTATCCAACAGCCAGCCATATAAGCAACATCGGATGTTTCGGAAAGCTCGATCTCATCGTTTATCCACGAGTTCCTCAGTGTGGTATCCTTTCTTCCGGGGCTTCCGGCTTCGATGATGTTCTTGCATATCTGTGATGTTCTTACAGGTTCCTTTCCCTGTTCTGCCAGTATCGTCCTTTCCCTCTGAATGATATCGGTGATCGGAATGCTCATGGGGCATATATCGTCACAGGCGCCACATCTGGTGGAAAGATAAACATCGTCCACCTCGTCCTGATCAAGCTCATCACCCTCGATAAGTTTCTGTAAAAGCATTATCTTCGATCGGGGTGTATATTTGTTGTCCGTGACCTTTGCGATATGACAGACATCATTACATTTTCCACAGTCTATACAATAACTAACGGCAAGCAGATCTTCATCCATATTATTGCTCCGATGCTATCATATATGTCCTGATACATCAAATCTCGTATGGAATCCTTGCTTTTATTTGTTCTCACGATCATCTTCATCAGTGTCCTTACCATTCGGTATCATATCACTCCGTTCTTGACCCTTATAGCAGCAGCTTTCCTTTTTGGGACTTTCAGCGGAATGGACTGGCTCATACAGTATGTGACAGGTGGAGCAGGACGTATCTTTTCACTTCTGGGTATCCCCATCTATTGTGGTGCGGTCATTGCACAGTTATTAAGGCATGGTCATTTTATAGAAAAGATAGTCGAGGATGTAAAACGCACCATTAAGGCTCCTGACCTGGCAGCCGGAGTTGTCGGTTATCTTCTTTCCATTCCTTTGATGTGCTGTCTTACTAGTTATGTCGTAATGCTCCCGCTTATTGAACAGATGGAAAAGGAACAGTCTTCAGGTGGAAGACTGTTCTACATGGCAGCATTTGGAAGTGTGCTTTCCTTTGTGCTTATATTGCCATTACCGGTCGTTTATAGCATGACAACGGCATTCGGAGTTTCCAATTCGGATACTTTCAGTATCAATTTCATCACTGTGCCCCTTTCCCTGTTCCTCCTGGGTACAGGCTATGTGGTCACAAAAAGACTTTCAGGGTTTTCTCAACATCCTCTTCCGGAACTTTCGGGTCTGGTGGAGCCTGCTATGCTCGCATTACCACGGTGGAAGGTCTGGTTGCCTATAGCATTACCAATAATCCTGATATCTATTGGTTATCTGTTCTCCCCGCTTTCAATTATCAGCGATGTCAATATCGCTCTTGTGATATCCGTGTTCGTTTCCCTGATGCTTGTTGATGAAAAGCCTCGCAAGATCGCACTTGAGAAAGGAACGAAGAATGCAGGGATCATTCTCTTTGATCTGTGCGGTGCAGGAGCACTTGGTTTTGTGATAGCTGCCAGTAGTTTTCCGGATGATGTTTTTACTCTTATCAATGGTGTGTTCCCTGTTGTTGTAGTTCCCTTCGTTCTGGCGGTCCTGATCCAAACGGCACAGGGTTCACGTATAGTTACAGCGGTCATAACGTCCACCATCGTTGCAGGAACTGATATCGTCACATCTGTTCCGACAGTTCCGCTTATCCTTATGATAAGTGCTGGCACTTTGATAGTTTCCTATGTCAGTGACCCATATTTCTGGCTGATACAGCGTTCCACAGGTGACCGCATACCAACCGTTGTACGCAGGTTCACGCTTCCTCTTGCAGGTGCAGGCTTCCTTATATTTTGCTGTGCTATGATATTGTTCATGTTCGCATGAGTTTAAGGATAACTATAAATTCCTATGAATTCCAACAATGATACATGCTTTCGGAAAGAATAGTGGTCACTAAAGATGATATTGTAAAACTGAACGTTGATGCCATTGTGAACGCTGCCAATAATTCTCTTCTTGGCGGCGGTGGGGTTGATGGTGCTATACATAAGGCTGCAGGACCACAACTTCTTGAGGAATGCAGATTTCTCGATGGATGTCTGACAGGTGAGGCTAAAATAACCTCAGGCTATCGTCTTCCTGAAAAATATGTCATCCACACGGTAGGTCCGATATGGAAAGAAGGCGCTTCAGGTGAGGACAACAAGTTGGCTAAATGTTACCGTAACTCTCTGAAGGTCGCTGTAAATAACGGTGTAAGAACGATAGCTTTTCCCTCTATAAGTACAGGTGCGTATGGTTTTCCTGTGGAGAAGGCGGCGAAAATAGCCATGCGTGAGATAACTGGCTTTCTTGAGAAGAATGGGACCATTGAGAAGGTATTTGTTGTTTGTTTTAATGAGGATGCTTTCAGGAGCTATTCGGATGCTCTTGAGGAAGTTTTGGGGAGTTGATTTATCTCACATTTAATTACAAAGGGATATTTACCATGTGGTTTTCATCCCTCTCCCATTTGTTTTTGAATATTTTTATTGTTCTAAGAAAACAGTTGAATTTGACATGCTTACAACAGTGGCATTATATCATTAATTCGATAAAAAATGAAATAAAAGATGTGAGCGATCTCATATCAAATATAAGATTCTATGCTGCAAGATAAGCTAAGATCAAACTCTTAAAAATGGTGGATCAAAGGATCACTCCAACATTTCCTCGTTCTCTTCTGCCCAAGAAGGCTGGTTTATAGCCAAGAACTCAAGGTCAACAGTCCCGGTGTTCTCCGTATGCTGCTTTGAATTCGCAGGTATGTGAACAAGCTTCTCTTTGCTCAGCTCAAATGGCACATCCTCTATGTAGAGCAAACCTTCACCTTCAAGAACATAATAGACCTCCGGGTTCTTCACCATGTGAGGTTCAATGGACTTGCCGGGCTTGATTATTACGTGTGCAATGCTGTAATTAACGTCCAGATCATCTGTAATTCATGTGATCAGAGCATCATCGGATTGGTAATTAATTTGCTGTTATACGATAATGAACTCTGCAAAAAACCTATCAAAATCAACAGATATAGGCTGTTATTTGGATTATATTTCAACATCATGTGACACATCCCATAATCTTTTCAAATTGAATTCTTATCCGAATATTGAGAATTTCTACAGAGCTCAACTTTGAAACATTAATTAAGGGATTTATGCAAAAAATTCTGGAAATAATGTCATTGGGGGATAGTACAATCCCCTCAATTAGTTGTTGTAGGCATCATATATTTGCCATAACCAGATTATAGGGGCAAGTACAAAGCCTATTACAATAAATGTCAATAGTCCGCTGATACCCAGTGCTACCCATATACCTATAGCCTTGAATATTTCTCCCTTTATGATCTGCCCTAAGCCTGGTACAAAAAATGATAGTAATGCTGGAACTCCGTGTTTTCCATTTTCGCTTATATTAATCACCTTTATTATATTTAAAAAGTTGTGCAACAATATCATTCATTGTTATAAATATCTGTTGTTTGTTATGATAGCTTTTTATTACCATTTCTGAGTTGTAGGATAATGGGCTCTGTAGAAATCCTCGATATTCGGACACTAATCCGATTTGAAAATATTATGGAATGTGTGACATGATGTTGGAATATAATCCCAATTCCAGGCTATATCTGTTGATTTGGATAGGTTTTCTACAGAGCCGGATAATGATCAACTATTTAGCCGATATTAAGTTTTATCAGCTTTTCTAAAAATAAAAAAAGAAAAGTGGGGATTATTTCTTCTCTTTGGCATATGCCACAAGTGCATCTTTGATTCCCCACTTGAAAGCTACTACAACAGCTAATCCCCATGCCAGTGGTCCTATCAGCAGATAGAAGATACTTGTATCGATCAGCATTGTATCAAGTGCAAGTAATACTAGTACCAGTGCAAGGAATCCCTTGAGTAATGGAATCCAAACATTACTTCCCTCTACATCCATTCCTTCCATTATACCTTTTAGGTAATCTGTAAGGAGGTCAAGTACCAATAGTCCAACTATCAGTATGAGAACACCTGCAAATAAACTGGGTATGTAATTGAGTATAGATGCCAGGAAATTAGATACAACATCCAATCCAAGAATATTAGAAGCTGCCAGAATGAAGATCAAGTACCCAAAGGCTTTTATAATACCTGCAATTATTCCCGAAATTTTCAAATTTGCTGCTTCAAGACCTTTTCCGATGCCGCTGCTTCCGATCTTTTCATCAATACCTGATGCTATCAAGATCGTTTTTACCAGTCCTGCCAGGAAATCAACGATAAGCAATCCAATTATAAGAATTACCGCTGCCGATATTACAAGAGGCAAGAATAATATGATCTGGGCGAGGAAATCTGCCACTATCTGTATCTTCAGTATGTCTATAATAATTACTGCAAATATGATGTAGATGAACCATTTGATTATGCTGTCAAACATTGCCACGGTGGTCGATCCAGTTCTTTTGATCATACTACCTAAGAATGTTTTATCAATGAGGTCCTCCAGACCTATCTTATCAAGGACCTTTGCTCCGACCTTTCCAAGTATTTTCCCGACAATCAATGCTACTATCATCAATATTATGACAGCGACAAGTGTCGGAATAAATGCAATGAATTGATCTACCATTCCAAATATACTTCCCAGTATAGGTGATTCTACCATTATATATTCCCCCATATAATTATTTATTTATTTTATTTATTTTGTAGAAGAAATGTTCTAAAACCAAATATCTCTCCTACACCACTCCTCATTTAAATTTAGTATGTTTGTATTTAAGGCTTCTGCCTAAAATATTTCGTATAGTGATTTAAAACAAAATATATTAAAAATAGGCTAAATCTCTTGAGTTAAAAGCTGGTCTTTCTATTTCTGTAGAATTTCTTATCAGATCAAAAGGTGAAGTTTGCATAACTTGTACTTTAACAAAGAAATGGTGTCATAATTAGAATATAAGTTTTTTACAGGATCATTTTCTTCCATTTCTTTTTGTGATCTATATGTAATGCGAGGCTGCTCGTTCTAAATCATCGATGTACTTTTATTTCCATTGATGTCTTTTTTTAGTCATTCAATTATATCATTTTACAAGAAAAAATTCGAAACATTAATGTATGGTACTTGTTAACAGATATCAACATCAGTGTGTGTTATATGGTAGCATATATCAGGCAAAAAATGGCAAGTGATAATTATGTTAGGAATTGATGATCCTCAAATCTGGTTGGCATACATACTGTGCATTGTTAGTGCATTGGGTTGTATGGTGTATGGTCTTTTAAGGTGGAACGAAGAAGAAAGTGAGGAGTGGTGATAAGTGGCGGTAAATACTTCAACGCTTGGTATCTTCATTCTTGTATATCTTCTTGCAGTCTTCTATTGTGGCTGGTTGGCTTACAAAAGGACGAAGGATGTAGATGACTACATGCTTGCCGGACGGAACGTAAATCCTTATATTCTTGCTCTTTCTTATGGTGCTGCTTTCATCAGTACAGCAGCTATCATCGGTTTTGGAGGAGTGACGGGAACACTTGGTCTTGGAACTCTCTGGCTTGTGTTCATGAATATCTTTGTGGGTATCTTTATAGCGTTCGTGGTATTTGGTGCAAGGACCAGAAGGATAGGTTTGAACCTTGGCGCTGTAACTTTCCCTGAACTTCTCGGAAGGCGTTTCCAGTCTCGTTTCATTCAAGGTTATTCCGGTGCTCTCATTGCCCTTTTTATGCCTCTCTATGCAGGTATCGTCCTTATTGGCGGTGCAAGGTTCATGGAAACCGCACTTTCAATAGATTACAATATTGCAGTACTTATCCTGATAGTCATCGTAGCAGCTTATGTTATTACAGGTGGTCTGCTTGCTGTCATGTACACAGATGCACTTCAGGGAACTTTGATGCTTGTTGGAATGGCAATTCTTCTGGTACTGACCTATTCTAAGCTCGGTGGTGTCGTAGAAGCTCATCAGGCACTTACGAACCTTGCTCCAATGGTTCCTGAATCTCTTGCAGCAGGTGGTCATCAGGGCTGGACCGCAATGCCGGTATTTGGTTCTCCTATCTGGTGGACAATGGTCTCAACCATCATTCTTGGTGTTGGCATTGGTGTATTGGCACAGCCACAACTTGCTGTCAGGTTCATGACAGTCGATAGTAAGAAATCTCTTAATAGAGCAGTTTTCGCAGGCGGTCCGTTCATTCTTATGATGGCAGGCGTAGCATACATTGTAGGTGGTCTTTCAAACGTCCATTTCTTCAATAAGGTGGAAATGATCTCCATCGATGTTGCAAAAGGGAATCTGGACGTTATCATGCCTGAATACATTAACAGCGCAATGCCTGAATTGTTCGTTATCTTTTTCATGATAACTTTACTTGCAGCGGCGATGTCCACATTAAGCTCACAATTTCACACAATGGGAACAGCTATAGGACATGATTTTTACCGTGAGTTCCTCATGAAAGGGAATGCAGGTAATACTATTACTGTTACCAAATTAGGTATCATTGTGACCATTATATTCAGTGTCATACTTGCATACATTCTACCTATCAGCATAATTGCAAGGGCAACCGCTATCTTCTTCGGACTTTGTGCAGCAGCTTTCCTGCCTATGTATATGGGTGCATTGTTCTGGAAAAGAATGACAAAAGAAGGCGCAATCGCGAGTTTGATCATAGGCACTTTCAGCAGCCTGTTCTGGCTGACATTCGTGCATGTAAAGGAAGCAGCACCTCTTGGCATCTGCAAGGCTCTTTTTGGAACCGATACTTTACTTACAGGTACCTGGACAGTCGTTGACCCAATTCTTATTGCCGTTCCTCTTGCAATGGTAGCTGCAGTGAGTGTAAGTCTTTTGACAAAACAGCCATCAAAGGAACACCTTGATGCGTGTTATGGAAAGAAGTTCTGATCTAAGTCCATTTAAATATACGATCTTGGGCAGCATTTGGCTGCCTCTTTCTTTGTACCTTTTTCAAATGATAGGCACCCTTATTCATCCTAAAATGATATATATACCATTAGTTCATATGTCCCAGTAGTCACTGGTTATGAGAACCAAGCAATCAATGGAAATATATGTCTACCTACAGGCGAATTAGGTCGTGGATAAAGTGTCGCTATTGCTCGAAACATGTAAAGCCGAATCGAGATAGGAACGAAGACATAGTAGGGCAGGGACTGCCCCATTTCAAGCTCGTGGTGATTCCAGTAGGTAATCAATGAAACAAGAAGTCACTCATTTTAATGGGTGGCAGTTCACATATTTCCGATGATCAACATTATCCAGCTATTGTATGAGGAATAACAGATGCCTGTAATGAGTCTTATTGGATGCCGGATGTTCGAAGATGAGATCGTCCATCTGGTGGAGAACGATCCGTTTATAGATGAGCTTATTGTGGTGGAGAACAAGGATTGTTCCCGTCTGGTGGAAAAGCTTGATGGTGTCGGAATGTCCTACAAACTTGTTCCTGCAACATCCCTGAACTCTGCTTACAAGGGCAATTGTGCGGACAAATACTGCTTTATCATCAATATCCTTGAGTTCGCTCTGCATGCTATACCTCAAAACCTTAAATCTGAGGTATATAAAGCAGTTGAGGACATGGCCGACTTTTCGGATGGTGTCCTGTTGTTCTACGGGCTTTGTGGAAATGTTCTTGGCAAGATCGAGGAAGATCTTGGTGATCTGGATTGCAGGATCTATATCCTTAAGGAAGAGAATGGCGAGATCGTTGATGATTGCATTGGAGCTGTACTTGGTGGCAGGGATGCATATCTTGAACAACTTAAGAGTTTCAAGGGTGTAGGTACGTTCTTCCTTACTCCTATGTGGGCAGCCAATTGGGGAGATATGCTCGTTGCCGGAGGTTTTGGTAAAGACCCTACTGATGTTAAAACCTCAAAGTGGGTTTTCGATTCTATTGGCTACAAAAAAGTTGCGAAATTGAATACCGGTCTGCATTACGAAAAGGAGTTCGATAATATCGTCAAGGAATTTGCTGATATATTCGAGTTCGATATTCTGAACATTGAAGGTACCCTTGACCTTGTGGAGAGATGTTATCGTGATTTCAGGGATGAAATTCTTGAAGGCCATCATGAAAAGCTCGATTGAGCATTCTTCTTTTGCATACTGTTATTAAGGATATTGTCAATGATTAAAGCAAAATTAAGCTATGTATAACTATGGTGATATTTCTTGACACGAGTACTTGCTACGGGAACTTTTGATCTTCTGCATCCGGGACATGTTTTTTTCTTGACACAGGCACGTAGTTTAGGCGATGAGCTTTATGTCCTTGTTGCAAGGGATTCCATGATAAAGCACAAGGCACGACCTATTGTTCCTGAAGGACAGCGACTTGAGATGATAAGTGCTTTCGGGGTCGTGGACAAAGCACTTCTTGGAAGTGAGAGTGATATCTTTGAGCCTTTAAAAGAGATAGACCCTGATATCATCGTTCTGGGACATGACCAGTTCTTCGATACCGGTGAGCTTCAAAAAAGTCTGGGTGAGAGGGGCTTTAAAGCAAAGGTAGTACGTGTCGATGATGCGATGAAATGTGAACTTTGTAGTAGTGGAAGAATTATTAAAAGAGTACTTGAAAGGTACGGACAGAATGAGGAATGAAAGCTCTCTCAAAAACCGTCTGAAAAAAAGTAGAAAAGAACAAGATGTGAGATTTAGAGGAGTGTTTCCTCTATCCTCTGAAGTGCCTGTTTTATCCTTTCCTGTGATGTTGCGTAGGATATTCTTACGAAATCCTTTCCACTGACTCCGAATGCTGAGCCAGGTGTTACGGCTACGCGTGCTTCCTGAAGCAGTTTTTCAGCTACTGTATCGCCGTTGCCAAATTCACTTACATCGGCAAATGCATAGAAAGCTCCGTCCGGTCTTTTGCATTTGATGCCAATGGAGTTCAGTCCATCGATGAGGATATCACGTCTTGCTTTGAACTCTTTGAGCATGTCATTGACAGGTTCTTGTGGACCTTCAAGGGCAGCAACACCACCGAATTGTGCGAAAGTGGCCGCACTGCTTACGGAGTGTGAGTGTATCTTCCTGAACCCTTTCATGAGCTCAGGTATTGCTGTTAAGTAACCTAGTCTCCAACCTGTCATTGCGTATGCTTTTGAGAATCCGTTGACCGTTATGGTACGTTCATGCATGCCGTCAAGTGAACCCATGCTGATATGCTTTTTGTCGTAGATGATCTTCTCATATATCTCATCCGATAACACCAGAAGATCGTGGTCTATGGCAAGGTCTGCAATGGTCTTGAGCTTTTCCTTGTCAAATACTCCACCTGTGGGGTTGCATGGTGAGTTCACTACGATGAGCTTTGTCTTGTTCGTGATGAGCTCCTCGATTCCGTATGGCATGAAACCGTTCTTGGGGTCAGTTGGTGCCCATACGGGGTTTGCACCTGCGAGTTTGATGCAGGGGCTGTAGGATACCCATGACGGGTCCGAAAGGATAGCTTCATCGTTATCATCGAGAACTGACATCATGATCTCGAAGATAGCCTGTTTTGCACCGGGTGTGACGAGCACGTCATCGGAGGTTACTTCCAGTTTGTTCTCTGTCTGCAACTTGTTTGCGATGGCTTCCCTCAGTTCAGGTATCCCTGTGGAAGGTGCGTAATGAGTTTCACCGCGGTACATGGCATCTGCTGCTGCTTTACATATGTGGTCAGGTGTGTTGAAATCAGGCTCGCCGAGGCTGAAGCTGATGACGTCGATACCTTCGCTTTTCATCTTGTTCGCAGCATTGGCGATTTTAATCGTTGCCGATTCTTCAACACGTTCAAGTCTGGAGGATGGCATTTCAGATCACTCTTTAAAGATTCGTCTTTAACTCAAGTATAGCTCAAATATCACAGACGCTGGACCAGTTTCACCGCAGCTTCAACGGCACGTTTTGCATAATCTACACGCTGATGTGCTTCCATACGTGTCATTCCCGGTCCTGCTATTCCAAGTGTCACCGGCTTGTCGTATTCAAGTGAAAGGTCTATTATCTTCCTTGCTGCTTGCTGTACGACTATCTCATCATGTTTGGTGGCACCTTCGATAACGATCCCAATGGTTATCACAGCATCAATATCATCCTTCAAACAAAGCTTCTTGATAGCAAGAGGCATATCATAAACGCCAGGAACAAGGATAGTTTCTGTAACTTCTGCACCAAGGAACTTTGCATGTTCAATTCCCATAAGTTCCATCTGGTAAGTCAGGTCTCTGTTAAATTCAGCTACTACAAATCCCAATCTAATAGTTTCACTATCACTCAAAGCATTTAACTCCTTTATAATGACTAAATTCTCTCATTTATTAAACATCAATCTTGCATATAAATATACGTATAGGCTATTATAACATCAAAATCTTATTATTTAAGATTATCATACACAACGATAAATAGGAATAATTTTAAGTAACAGTTGATGCTATCAAATGTTGTTATCCTGCTCATAGGTCTGATACTGCTGGTCAAGGGCTCGGATATTTTTGTCAGTTCAGCATCTTCCATTGCAAAAAAGCTCGGAGTTTCAGAGTTCATCATTGGCTTGACACTTGTTGCTATTGGAACTTCTATACCTGAACTTGCTTCTTCTATGGCTGCGTCACTTTCACATTCAAGTGGTATCGTGATAGGCAATGTTGTAGGTTCAAATATTGCAAACATAGCTCTTATAGTTGGATGTGCTGCGATCATCTCGGAGGTGAAGACCCATTCACAGATGATACAAAGGGATGGTTACATCATGCTTTTTGCATTCATTCTCTTCTTAGTTCTTGCATTTGATCTGCAACTATCAAGAACTGAAGCATCCATTCTTATCCTTCTCTATGTAGCTTATATTTTCTTTTTGTTCGAAGAGACATCAAAATACGAAGGTAAATCCTACTTTAAGGAGTTTATAACTTATTTCGTCAAATTCAAATATGTAAAGACCATGAACCAGCGTATACGAACAGGGATCAATAACCACAACTCCGGTGAAGAACAAGAAAATAAAAAGGAACATAGTGATCTCTACAAAGATCTCTTTATCATTGCCTTTAGTGGAATTGCAGTGATGTTGGGTGCGAAATACTTTGTTGAGCAAGCAATATTCTTTGCGCAGCTCTTTCAGGTCCCTGACACTTTCATCGGTATCACACTGGTTGCAGTCGGTACCTCCCTTCCCGAACTAATGGTGACAATATCTGCTTCACGTAAAGGCTATGGGAGCATTGCAATTGGGAATGTCATCGGTTCCAACATAACGAATATCCTTCTGGTACTGGGGATCTCTGCATTCGTGTTCCCTCTTGAAATAACAGGATTAAGCATCATGTTCACGATACCGTTCATGATCATGATCAGTGTTGTTCTGTTATGGTTCATCCACACTCACTGGGAGATCAGGAAAATAGAAGGAATGGCATTGCTCTTGCTGTATTTGATCTTCCTGATATTGTTGTTCAGTTTCGGGCTAGCTATCTGAGCATTCCTCCTCAATTAACTTTTCAATTATTGGTCGATCGGTCAAATTACAGTATATATTGACCTGCTCACCATTTCAGGAAAGTCTTTGCAAGCAATGACCCCTTTCTGATGTAATATTTCCTTATCTCATCCTGCACGAACAGCAATATTGCAAAAGGCATTGCAAGTACAAGATATTCCATTGAGAACGGTGCTGTTCCAAATATCTTGTTCGCAAATGGATGGAACATTATCATGGAAAGTATCACTAATTCGCTCACTACCGCCAGTAGTATCATTTTATTCGTGAACATATTCCTGGATAGTGCAGACTCAATTCTTGTACGGGATACGAGCAAATTTGCTATCTGGCAGACTATGACCGCAGCAAAAAACGCCATAATGGCCTGTCTGTAGAGAAGATCATTGCTTAGCAAGGCCTGTCCCCAGGTCCAGCCCCCATCCAGAAGTACTGCAAAATAACAGGTAAAGCCTGCCAGGGCTTCGATGGGTCCTTTCATTCCATAGGATGTCAAAAGTACCTGTGGTGTCAGGAGCCTTTCATATTTTGAGCGGGGAGGACGCTTCATTATGTCCCCTTCCCCCTTCTCAACAGCCAGTGCCAGTGCCGGAAGTATATCTGTACCAAGGTCGATGGCAAGGATCAACTGCACGTTCATGGGCAGGGGTATCGAAAGGAGGACAAATGCAATGAATGGCAGTATTTCCGGAATGTTGCTTGTAAGGATGTAGGCAATGAACTTCTTGATGTTATCGAAGACTGTCCTTCCTTCTTCCACCGCATTGACGATAGTGGCGAAATTATCATCAAGAAGTATCATGTCAGCAGATTCTCTTGCAACATCCGTACCGCTTCCCATGGCGACACCCATGTCTGCGTTCTTTATTGCAGGAGCATCATTTACACCATCCCCGGTCATGGTCACTATCTCTCCTCTTGACTGAAACGCCTGTACTATCTTCAATTTCTGGACCGGGGATGTTCGTGCGAATATAATATACGGAGCCTTCAGTTTTTTTGAAAGTTCATCAATTGATAATTTGTCCAGCTCAGCACCTGTGATCATCACCGGCTCATGGCCATTGCTACTAAAACCAACGTTCTTTGCAATGGAAAGGGCAGTTACCGGATGATCTCCTGTTATCATCACTACTTTAATTCCCGCCTGATGACATTTGTGAATAGCATCTTTGACCTCAGGTCTGTGAGGATCTACCGCACCGGCAAAACCGATAAATGTAAAACCTGTGTCGTATTCGATCTCCTCATCTGCCCTGCGATATGCAAGAGCAAGCACACGTTCACCTCTTCCAGCGATCTTCAAATGCATATCAAGGAGCTTGTTCCGGTCATCTTCGGTAATAGGTACTTCGTCCCCGTCCATCAGGATATGGTCGCACATTTTAATAACAACTTCAGTTGCGCCTTTCAGGTAGGATTCCTGTTCACCCGGATAAGTATGGTAAATTACCTGCATTCTTTCTTTCAGGGAGTCGAACGAATACTCCTTCAAGCGAGTATTATTTTCCCGCATCAGATCAATATCAGCAAATTTGGATGCGTACATCAACAACGCACCTTCAGTGGGGTCTCCCTTATATCTCGAAGGTCCTTCAACGAGCCTTGAATTATTGCAAAGTACTGCTACTTTCATTAGAATGTCTGGTGGAACTTCCCCGTTGCTCACATCAATTTGCTCAAAGCCCAGGGTCATTGAATGTATGGCCATCTTATTCTGGGTCAGTGTTCCGGTCTTATCCGTACAAATGACCGTGGTCGATCCAAGGGTTTCCACAGATTCGAGCCGTTTGATAAGTGCATTCCGCTTTGCCATTCTTTTTGAAGCCAGACTTAAGGACAGGGTCACAGTCGGAAGCAATCCTTCAGGGACATTGGCAACTATGATACCTATTGCAAAAATGAGATTTAACAGGAACAGATCCTGTGTCACAAAGCCGATTGTAAAGAATGATATTCCGAGAAATATTGCAATTATTGAGATGATCCTGATGAAATTATTGAGCTCTTTGCGAAGGGGTGTTTCAACTGATGTTGTCTGTTCCGTCAGGGTTGCAAGCTTTCCCATCTGTGTATTGTGCCCAGTTCCATAAACAACGGCTTTTCCGTTCCCTGTCAATACAAGCGTTCCTGAGAAGACCATATTCCTGCATTCGAGTATATTTGGATGGGTGCATTCAAGGGAGCGTAACTGTGGCTCAGCCTCCCCCGTCAATGACGAATTGTCCACTTTCAAAGTGTTCTCTTCAATGAGCCGGCCATCGGCAGGGACCTTGTCTCCTTCTTCAATGAATATGACATCCCCGACAACTAGTTCGGGTGCCAATATTTCCTTTATCTCTCCATCTCTCAGGACCTTGGCAACAGGGGGTATAAGTTGGCGAAAACTCGCCATTATCTGTTCTGCCTGATATTCCTGTATAAAGGTGAACGTGGCATTGAGAATGACAACTCCAAAAAGCGCAATGGCGATGTACAAGTTGCCTTTTCCAGGGTCAAGCAGTTCTGCTGCATAGGAAAGCGAAGCCCCTGCAATAAGCAGGACCGAGAAAAAATTGTTGAATTGCTTAAAGTACTTTTTGAGAACTGATTCGCTCCCTATATTCTCAAAAATATTCCTTCCACAGATCTCCAGCCTTTTTAAGGCTCCACGTGTTGTTAATCCCTCGATGCCAGCATCGAACCTTTTGAGAAAATCTTCAAGAGAAATGCTATGCTCATCGCCTTTTGTCTCGCAATCAGGACCTTTATTGTTGAGTATAATGTTACCCCCGTACTCTCAACATATTTGTAGATATAACTGTAATAATAGGATATAGATTGTTCTATCTGAGCAAATTACAGGGTTAAAATATTCGGGGTATTTTTTAGAAAGAGGTAAGCTTCCAGCAGATCAGCTTTTCAATTTAAAACCGTAGTTGTTTTTATCATGAGCAATAAAACGAGTTCGGGCACAGCTCATGAATCATATTTATGGTATAGAAAAAGTGCAAGCCCATGAAACATATTTGAATATTTTCGGGTGGAATTGGTATCAGTTACTTGTGATCATAAATTTGTAAAGTAGAGGCTAATAAAAAGGCGATGAAGTAAAGAAGTTTCCGGTCTTACGGAAGGCTCCTTTACTTAGAAGAGGCTAGCATAAGATGAAAGTCTGAGGAAGGCCATCAGAGCAATTGATACTGTAAGGGTGGCAATGAATGCTCCGTTTCCATCAATTTTAAGTCCTCTATTTGTCCATTCAAGGATACTGTCTTCGTCATCCATTGTAGAACCTGCGTAGTATGTGTCCATTTCTTCTTTTCTCCTGGTTTTATGGGCAATGCGTATCTATCACGGTTAATCATTGCACACATCTATAACGATTAATCATTTATTAATGTTTCGGAGTAGAGCATTATTTGCAAGATTAAATGAGAGCCATTAAGCATATTGGAATGATCAACTACTCTGATCGGCCCACAGTCATTTCTGGTTCCCGGGATACTTAGCTATATAGTTCCTCATTCCCATCTTATAATTGGACCAAATTATTCTAACAACTGGGGGTTCCCTGGTATGAAGGTAAATATTATCTTGTTGCTCTCAAAGACCATTTGAACATGGTTTTTTCAATTGATGGTCTGTCAGAAAAAGAGAAATAACTTTTTGACGGCACAGGAAAAACAATGAAGCATATAAAGGTATTTCCCTGAAAGAGATAGATGAAGAAGAGATCGTTAGGTTGCTTAAAGTAGTAAAGAAATAATGGACCAATATACTACTGATAATATCCCCTGATAAGCCCAATACCAGTATCTGTGATATCAGGCTCCTGCCTGACCTTAGGACAGCATCCTGTTGGCAAGCCAGGGGGATGTCGCTGTTACAATAAAGCACAAGTAACCAGATACGTCCTTCGAAGATATTGTAATCATATAGCAATTTATCCTAGGAGTGGCCTATGACAAAGTGTCCAAAGAGGAATTCAAAGCATATTGTCAGGCACAACCACATCAGTCCAACATAGATGAACTGTACAGATTTCCCCGAAATACCTGAATATTTCAGGAAAATATAGGTAACTGTAAATATGACCGCGCTGAAGATCACCGAACTTATCGGGTGGGCAAGAAGTTCACCAGTATATGGTGCATAAAGCCCTCTTGATATGCCATTTAATATAGCAGGTATTATGAAAAGCAACCAGAGCCCAAAGGAATACAAATAAAGTTTGGGAACCATATTAGTAATTTTGACCTTTACAGATAAAAAATTATTCTTCTATTTAAAATTAATATTGTAAGTTTCAAGCTTTAATTTAGGTTTTTTAGCCAGATCGTGTGTATATTTTGGTTTAGACTCTCCACAGAGCCAATATCTTTACAAAACCTAATATAGTGTTCCTGCTAATTCTATAGACGATTAATAAGTTCGGGGGTTAATGGTTGATCGAACGTAAGTGTATTATTATCGCTGGTGAAGAAGCTGGTCCGAAGTCCAATAAGATGGGCGGTATATGGAATGTTATTGATGCGGAAGTAAAGAATCTTGCTCAAATGCTTGAAGACGGTACCATCGAAGAGGAATCGGTTCCAAGGATCTTCGTTGTGGGTTCTTATTATGGGCATAGTGGTTCGGATTGGAACAAAGGTCTGAATCGTATCACAGACATGACTGAATTTGATGATTTTGTTCCCGATGAAGAACTTTCAATGATCATTGAAGAACTCAAGGTAAAAGGTATTGAACTTGTTGTTGGAGCCATACAGATCAAAGGGATAGAAATTGTTTACTTGATGTTCAAGACCAATGATTTTTGTAGAGTGGTCGTTGAATATAAAGGCGAACATATTTGTCTGGAAAATAAGATCAAGGCTGAAGCTTATGACCTCATTGGTCTCGATTCCCTATCTTTTGAGGATCTGGGGAACAGGACCGAATATACACATTATCTTAATCTTTCATATGCAATATCTGAATTTGTTCATACTCTAGTATCTCTCAGGGAAGAGACTGCCGGTGCCTATAAAGATAAACTGATATCCGAATTTGCCAGTTCTTTGATGCCTACATTGTATGTTTCACTGCACTGCCACGAGTTTGGGGTATTTTATGCAATTGCCAGACTCAAGAAGATAGGTGTTACTATCAATACAGTTGCAACATATCATGCAACTATTCCAGGAAGAGTTGCAGGACATCTTTCTATAAAGAAAATACGTGAAAATGATAGTTCATTGGGTGACGGGGCTCCAAAGAATATGGTAACTCTTGAGTCGTTGTCCTCATATGCAGATGTTGTAACTGCAGTAGGAGATTCTACAAAAAAAGAGATCAAATTGTTCTATGGCATTGATTCCATTGTTGTAAGGAATGGTATCGATCTTGAGATAGAGGACATCGATGAACTATTGGATAAAAAGTTAAAATGCCGTACTAAGATCCAGGAATTAACTGCCAGTAAACTTTATAATACGCATCACAGTGTAGAGCTATTGCCGGAAAAGATAATTCCTATATTCTCTATATCACGGATCGAAATTGAAAATAAAGGTTATCCTGACCTACTGGATTCACTTCTTCTTCTTGACAGGATGGTAAGGATCGAGATCGAAGCTGGTAGGCTTGATAATAACTACAGGGTCGTGTGTTTCATCATAACTGCTCATGGTCCAAAAACAAATCTGCCGGAAAATTTCCCGATCATGCTCAATGAAGATATACTGATCGGTGAAGAATTGCGGATCCAAAATATGATCGAGAACAGGGGACTTGAATGTTCCAAACTTCCAAATGGTGACAGGTATGTTTCTGCTATTCTTTACCCCCAGTGGTTGTCAGACCATGATGGCGGTTTCAACATGAATGTTGATGAATTCATGGCTGGCTGTATTGCCGGCATATTCCCTTCAAGATACGAGCCTTTTCTGTTGACTGGTCTTGAAGCTGGAAAGGAAGGAACTCCCAGCATTGTCAGCAAGGTTTGTGGATTCAGTGATGCGTTAAGCACTGCCAAGCGTCTGGTGATGGGTATGGGTGGGGTACTGGTGGTTGATAATATCGATCTTGCCTATCTTGAAACGATAGCAGATTATGCACTTACCCTGGATTACTTCATAGACACTTACACTGATGACAAAACAAAATACAACTTCCTCTGTCAGGAAGCAAATCTCCTTGCTAAGGAGATGAACTGGAAGGAGCCTACTAAGCAATACTACGAGATGCTTACAGGTACAAAATTAAAATAATATCTGTACATGTTAAAAAAGTATTGTTCTTATGAAAAGAAAATAAATATGTCTGTATTGGGGATGATGGGAAATATGTCAGAGATACGCAAGCACTATTTTCTGGATGAATATTGCATAATAGCACCAGGAAGAAGTAAAAGACCTTCAGTGTTCAAATCAGAAAAGAAAGAAAAGGCCTCCAATAAGTGTGTTTTTTGTGCCGGGGAAGAAGATAAAACACCTCTTGCAACTGCTGTTTATAAAAATGGCAGTATTCTGAAAGATTCCGAAAGTTCAAGAGTAACAGGATGGGATGTGCGTTGTATGCCAAATCTTTATCCTGCACTTGCTCCGGATGCAGGTGAAGTTAATTCTGACCATGAGGTACTTCCAGGTTATGGTTTTCATGAAGTTATAGTTGAAACACCTACGCATGAGAATGTGATCCCTGATCTTTCAGATGAAGAGATGGCATTACTTATGAAGGTCTATCAGGATCGTGTAATACACTACGAAGGCATCGATAATGTTGAATACGTTTCACTGTTTAAGAACTGGGGGGAAAAGGCCGGTGCGTCTCTGGAACATAGCCATTCTCAGCTAATAGCGATGCCCATTAAACCTCCGCTATTAGTGGAAGAGATGAAGGTCATTGGATCCTTTTCAAGATGTCCTTATTGTGACATCGTAGAAAAAGAAAGCAAAAGTGAGAGGCTCTTATATGAAAATGAGCATTTTACGGTTATAGCACCTTATTGCTCAAAGGTCCCGTATGAGCTGTGGATCTTGCCTAAGGAGCATATAAATCATATCTCAGGTTTTGATCAGGACCACTTGGACTCTCTGGGAAAAGCAATACGTTCTGCTCTTTCATGTCTCCGGGACAATATGGGTGAGATTCCTTATAATTACATGTTCTATCAGCTAAGAGATGAACCTGGATATCACTTTAACTTGAAGCTTCAACCGGTTACAACGAAGGCAGCGGGTTTTGAGAAAAATACCGAAGTATACATTAATACAATGCCTCCGGAAACGGCTGTGAAATATCTTCAGGGTAATTTTCAGGATGGCTCTGAATGATACTTTTAAGTACTAATCTAAATATTTAACGAATACTATAAACTAATTGGATTTGAAAGAAAATGGGGAAAAATTTAAAGATCGGTATGTTCTCTTGGGAGAGTTTACATTCGATAAAAGTGGGTGGTATAGCTCCGCATGTTTCCGAACTTGCTGAAGCTCTTGCGAAGACCGGACATTCAGTCCACATATTTACCAGAAATAATGGACTGGATCCATATGGAGAGGTCAATGGAGTTCACTACCATAGAGTAGACCATTCTCTCTCAGGAGGCATTGTTCAGCAAATGGATAGCATGTGTGATTCAATGTACTCGAAGTTCATTGATGTTACGAAGGAATATGGCAAGTTCGATATATTACATGCACATGACTGGCATCCTTTCAATGTGGTCTCAAGGATCAAATATGAATTTGGTATACCATTTATGTTCACATATCACAGTACAGAATGGGGACGTAATGGTAACATACATGGAAACTGGTGGGAAGCCGAGGAAATATCCCATAGGGAATGGAAAGCTGGATATGAGGCTACGAAGGTCATATCTACATCACAGCAACTTACCGATGAGATCAAGTTCCTGTACCAGATACCCGACGAGAAGATCTCGATCATTCCAAACGGTATCTTCCATGGAAAGATAAAAAAGGATGTTGATGCCGGTGAAGTGAAAGAAAGATTAGGTATCCATCCTCTCGCACCGGTTGTTCTGTTCATAGGACGTATGAGCTACCAAAAAGGTCCGGACCTGCTTGTTGAAGCTATACCTGAAGTGCTGGATCATCGCTGGGACACTCAATTCGTTTTCATTGGTGAAGGTGAAATGCGCCCTCCCTGTGAAGCTCTTGCAAATGCTGAAAAAGTTTCAGACAATTGCCATTTCCTGGGGTATGTAGATGATGAAAGAGCCAAGGACTGGTTCAATGCATGTGATATTCTCTGTATTCCAAGCAGGAACGAACCTTTTGGAATTGTTGTCCTTGAAGGGTGGGATGCTGAGAGGACCATCGTTGCAACAGATGCTGTCCAAATAATCGATAATTTCGTAGATGGTATCCTTGTCTACAAAAAACCGGATTCCATTGCATGGGGCATAAAGTACGTACTTGATGACCTCTCCAATGGCAGCATGAGAAAGACCGGTAAAGAGCTTATAGAGACTAAATATAACTGGCTCAAGATCGCAGAAAATACAAGTGAAGCATACCTTGATGCTCTCAAAAACTAAATTATGGCTATCAATAGTGCTGATGCCATCAATAATATAATAAAATAGGAGGCTTGGGAATGCAGTCGGTTTGCATCTGTTCAGAAGTACATCTTCCTTGTGTGCTAAAGTGGTACTGGCCATCGGAGGGCTATCGCTCTCCGGAATTCGAAACATATTTTGATCAGCCCAAAATGTACTCTGCTTTAGAAAAAAATGTCCCGGAGATAATCCGTACGAATGAAGCTTTGCTGGATTCCATAGATAACGGTGCAAAGTATACTTTTGATATATCCGGCATCTTTTTAGATCAATGTAAGTGGAATCCTGCTGTAATAGAATCATTCAAGGAGCTAAAAGACAGGGGTGCCGGGTTTTCAGCATCACCCTATTATCATTCTATATCATCCCTTTTTCCTGATAATAAGGAATTTAAGGAACAGGTCACCATGCATCGGGATAAGATCAAGAAGATCTTCAATGTCAATCCCCGGACCTTCATCAATACTGAACTGATCCTTACAAAGGAGCTCAGTGCGATCCTTAAGGAGATGAAGTTCAAATGCCTTATTTCAGAAGGTTCGGAGAATCTATTGTATGGAAATGATCCTAATCAGGTTTATGATAATCATATACCGACGCTCTTGCGTCACATACCCTTAAGTGAAGATATAGAGATCCGTTTTTCAGATCAGAAATGGATAAGCTACCCCTTGATAGCTGATAAATTTGCTTCATGGATAGCCAACATGGAAGGCGATGTGACCACATTACATTTCAAATACAGTTCTATCCTTTCCCATCAGCAGAACAGGAGCGATATACTTCAATTCCTCATTGATCTTCCGGCAAGTTTTGAGAAATATGGAATTTCCATGATAACACCTGAAGAAGCTTTGAAGAACTTTAAGACAAAGGAACTTCCATCTATCATGAACAAGTCCACTTCTCGCTATGGGATGCATAATTTGATGGGCAATCACCCGCAGCACCTGTACCTGCATGAACTGATCAATATCGGTGAGATCCTCCAGTCCAAAAAAGGTGCTCCTGAATATGATAAACTGAACTGTATCTATCGATACTTGCAGCAAAGCGAAATATTGCTGGAGATGGGGTCTGATAACCAGAATCTCGGTTATGAAAAGGCAGTCAATATTTTCTCCGCACTTTCGGACTTTAAACGCGCAATACTGGAGGTGAAGGTATGAGATCCGTATGCATGTACTTCCAGCTCCATCAGCCGTATCGTTTGAAATGGTTCTGGCCGGATGATTCTAAAGGGTTTGAAAGGTATTTCGATGTTGCAATAAACAGGAGTATCTTCGAGAAGGTTGCCCGTAAGTGCTACCTTCCAGCCACGACCCTCCTGGCAGAACTCGTTGACCAGCATGAAGGCAATTTCAAGTTCAGTGTTTCAATAACCGGAACTCTTCTAAGCCAGTGCGAAAAATGGAATCCTGATGTCCTTGATATTTTCACCCAACTTGCAGACTCAAAACGGGTGGAATTTCTCGATGAGACCAATTATCATTCCCTTGCAGGTCTTTTCGATGACAAGAACGAGTTTAGGGAAGAGGTCCTGGAACATCATGAGCTTACTTCAGACCTGCTTGGTGTAAAACCACAGGTTTTCAGGAATACGGAACTCCTTTACAATAACAGTATTGCGGAAACCGTCTCATCCATGGGTTACAAGGCCATACTTACAGAAGGGGTTGATCAGCTGTTGGATACCCGATCCCCTAATTATGTCTACAAGGCAAAGGATTGTGGTCTACCCGTTCTTCTCAGGAACTATAAGATGAGTGATGACATAGGTTATCGTTTCTCAGCGAGATGGTGGGAAGAGTATCCATTGACTGCTGACAAGTGGGCAAACTGGGCGTCCATGGAACAAGGAGATTGTATGAACATTTTCATGGATTACGAGACCTTTGGTGAGCATCAATGGTCCGACTCAGGTATCTTTGATTTCCTCAGGGCTTTACCGGGTGAGGTCCTTGACAAAGGTCTTGAGTTCAATACTCCTTCTGAGATCGTCGAGAAGTACGAACCGGTAGGAGAGGTAGATGTCGGAGACTTTAACACGATCTCATGGGCAGATCTGGAGAGGGATACGAGTGCATGGCTTGGTAACGACATGCAGCGTAGATGCTTCGAAGAGGCAAAAATGCTTGGACCTTATGTGAAAAGAACGAATGACCCCAAGCTCATCAGCATATGGAGGCACCTTCTTACATCTGATCACTATTACTACATGAGTACAAAATGGTTAGGAGATGGAGATGTACATTCGTATTTCAGTATCCATACATCACCCTATGATGCAGCCATAAATTTCATTGCAGCATTATTGGATTTCAAAACCTGTGTTTTCAGGAAGCTGGCTGAAATGGATAAAGAATGATCCTTGAAAAGGAGATATATATTTGATCAGGCATCCAAATGCTATACTCGGCAATGATAAATTGCTTGTATCAATGGGTGAGAAAGGCAATCTTCTGGGATATTTTTACCCAAGGAGAGATTGGGCTCAACATCTTGTAGAGTCCAAAGCCTGCATTTACACAGGGGGGAATCTACTATGGACGGATTCTCCTGAATGGAAGTCAAAACAGGAATCTGTGGATGATACGAATGTAGTCACAACCCATCTGTCCCATTTTTCCGGTATCGAAGTATCAATTCATGACTTTATGCATCAGAAGATGCCGGTACTTGTAAGAAAGTATGAGATCACATCAAAAGATCATCTCAGTGGCAAATTCTATTATTATTCTAATTTCCAGGCTGGAGAGACCCATCAGAGAAATTCTGCTTTTTGTGATCCTAATGCCGGTCTGCTTGTTCAATACATGCAGAACTTCTACATTGGTCTGGCAAGTGCTCCGGGATTTGAGGAGTGGCAGGTTGGGAAGATACAAGAGAATGGATGGGTGGCAAGTGCCAGAAGCGATATGGAAGATGGTAATCTCCAGCGAAATGTTGAAGAGATCGGTGATCTGGACAGTTCGATCGGGTGGGAGCTTGACCTCCTGCCTGGTGAAAGTACCACGATCACGCTGTTTATCGGTATCTCTTCAGAAAGACAGTTGATATACGACCTGCTGGCTGATGTTCTGGAACAGTCCTCTGCTGACATAATGCATGGATATGAAGATCGCTCAGCTAGATGGTTATCAAAAAAGCAAGCTTTAGAATTATCCGCACTGGTAGATGATCCTCTTTTCAAAAAAGAGGTGAATAGCTTATACGATCGCTCATTGCTATCTCTGAACTTACTGAATGACCCTGATGAGGGATCATTTGTAGCTTCTCCTGAGTTCGACCCTGCTTTTGAGATGTGTGGGGGGTATGGGTTCTGCTGGAACCGGGATACGGTAGAAGTCGTTCTTGCTCTATTAAATGCCGGTTATCCTGAATTTGCGACAAAGTTCTTTGGGTGGTGTAAAAGAACCCAACTTCCTAATGGTTCGTGGTTCCAGAGATACTGGCTTGATGGGAAGGAAGCTCCTTCCTGGGGTAATTTTGATGATTCTACGCAGATCGATGAGACCGGTTCAACGCTTTATGCGTTCGATCAATATTACCTAAAACTGGAAGTGTCTGAAAGAGCTGAATTTCTTAAAACCATGTGGGAAACGGTGTATAGGGGTGCAGAATATCTCATGGGAAGGACCGTTCAAGGTCTTCATGATCCATGCAGGTGCCTGTGGGAATCCGATAAAGGCATATTCAGTTATACGAATGCTGTTATCTATGCCGGTCTGAAAGGTGCTGTTCATCTGGCCAGGGAAAATGGTGAACCGGTGTTTGCAGAAAAATGGTTCGACAGAGCTGAACTGGTCAGAAAGGAAACCATTGATAAACTGTGGCTTGAGGAAGGCTATTTTTCCCGGGGTATTATTGACAATAATATCCACAGGACTGTAGATTCAAGCATGATCGGCACGTTCATTCCTTTTGCTCTCCTTTCACCGAACGATCCTGATGAAAAGGCCATGATATTCTCAATGATAGAGCATATTGAAAGGGCTCTCAGGGTTCCGGTCAATGGATATTTTGGGATCAAACGTTATGAAAATGACAACTATATAGATGGTAATCCGTGGGTTGTGACAACATTATGGCTTTCCCGTGCCTTGCTCACTCTTGCTGTATCAATGGAGGACAAGGATGATGAATATGACCTGCTGGTGAATAAGGCACTTGAATATATAAAATGGACAATTAGAAGTACGACCAGCACCGGGCTCTTGTCCGAGCAAGTGGATAAGAACACCGGGCAAGCTGCATGGGCCAGACCTTTAGGCTGGAGCTGTGCACTATTTATGGAGAATGCTCTGCTTCTGAATGAATTGAAAAAAGCGTGAAAGAGTTCGAATTCGAACTGTATATATTTTAAGGTGTAATTCTTATGTCCCCTTATGCAACATACAATGGTGAATTTGATCCTACATCCACAATTTCCCGGGAATGGCTTATCACGAACGGTATCGGGGGTTATGCATCATCTACTATTATTGGTGAGAATTCCAGAAAATACCATGGTCTCCTGATCGCTTCTGAAAATCCTCCGGTCGATCGTAGGGTGCTGCTTTCTTCTCTTGATGAAGAGATTATTGTTGGAAATGCGGTCCATCGTCTTGCAGCCCACAGGTATCCCGATACAGTGTATCCTTCAGGTTTCAAATACCTCGAGTGTTTTTCTGCTTCTCCGCTACCAACTTTTGAGTACAGTATCGGGAACATTAAGCTGATAAAGAATATCTTCATGATTCATGGGCAGAACACCACAATTGTCAGGTACAAACTAATAAATCCTGATAATGAGGACCTCGTTTTCCGTATATTGCCTCTTGTGACCAACAGGGATTTCCACCAGCTTAAAAGGGCAGATGAGGTCCGTTTTAGTGAAAGGCATGATGCTTCAGGAGTTCAGTTGAGAACTATTGATGGTGTTCTGCAACTGCGGTCCAATATGCAATATGATCAGGAATCGCACTGGTACTATAATCTAGAATATGACAGTGAACGTGAGCGAGGGGAAGCTTATCAGGAAGATCTCTATAATCCTGGTCATTTTGAAAGACAAGTCTTGGATCATGTGAGTGAACTGTATGTTGTAGCTTCGACCTCTATTTCAGAAAATATGGAATTCGATCTTGAACTTGTTAATTCTGAATATGAAAGGGAACTTTCAAGGCAAAGCTCTCTGCAGGACTGCTGCAATTTAACAGATGATCTCGCACAGAAGCTCGTCAATGCTGCAGACTCTTTCATTGTGCATCGCAACTCCACTAGTTCAGAAACTATACTCGCAGGGTATCACTGGTTTGCGGATTGGGGACGGGATGCGATGATCTCGCTTCCGGGGCTTACTCTTGTAACAGGAAGGTTCAATGATGCAAAAGCTATTCTGACCACCTTTTCTGAAAAATGTTCACAAGGCCTCATACCAAACCGTTTTTCAGATGACGGGATTTCTCCTACGGATTACAATACAGTTGATGCTTCACTCTGGTTCATCCATTCCCTTGGGCGATATTATTCCTATACCAGGGATATCGAATTTGTTAAGAATATGTGGGATACGGTTGGATCTATTATCCACAACTACATCGAAGGGACCCTATACGGGATCCGTATGGATGAGGACGGACTCATTGAGCAGGAAGGTCAGCTTACCTGGATGGATGTGAAGATAGATGATAGGGAGATCACACCGAGAGCTGGAAAAGCATGCGAGATAAACGCTTTGTGGTATAATTCCTTATGTATTGCCAACTGGCTGGGGGAACTGATAGGTGCGGACACAAAACAGTATCTTGAAATATCCCAATTGGCAAAAAGCAGCTTCGTTGATACTTTCTGGAATCCGACGGAGAAGTGCCTTTATGACTGCGTTTCTGTAGATGATGATATGGCTGTCAGTAAAGATGCATCCATCAGGCCGAACCAGATAATTGCAGTATCACTACCCTACACGATGCTTGATCCTGACAAGGAGAAACTGATCGTTGAAAGGGTGGGTGAAGAACTATTAACTCCCTATGGACTGAGGACCTTGTCTCCGGCTGATGGTCAGTATATTGGAAGATACAGAGGCGACAGGGACTCCCGGGACCGTGCGTATCATAACGGCACGGTCTGGCCCTGGCTACTCGGACCCTTCGTCACTGCATATACAAAGGTGCACGACAGCTCTACCTCAAGCCGGGAATATTCCAGGCAATTGTTGCTAAATTTTGAAGCTCATCTTGATGAGGCTGGAATAGGAAGTATATCTGAGATATTTGATGGTGATCTCCCACACAGGCCGGGTGGATGCATTTCTCAGGCATGGAGCGTTGCTGAGATATTACGGGCCTATGTCGAAGATGTGAATATTCAAAGTTGATACTGGTTGAAAAAAAGTAACTCGAAAAAATGAGCTTGAAGATAAAAAGGTGATTAAATAAAGGAGTTTCCGGTCTTACGGAAGGCTCCTTTACTTCAGAAGAGGGTAGCATAAGATGAAAGTCTGAGGAAGGCCATCAGAGCAATGGATACTGTAAGGGTGGCAATGAATGCTCCGTTGCCATCGATCTTAAGTCCTCGATTTGTCCATTCAAGGATACTGTCTTCTTCATCCATTGTAGTGCCTGCGTAGTATGTTTCCATTTCTTCTTTCTCCCTATTTTTATGGGCAACGATCCTCTATCACGATTAATCATTGCACATATCTATAATGATTAATCATTTATTAAGGTTTCGGATTACAGATGATGTGTAAGGAAAAATGAGAGATGTGAAACATATTGGAATTATCAACTACTCTGATCGACCTGCAGTATTTTTTTCTATTCCGAAATGGTCAGCTATATAATTCTTTATTCCAATCTTATATCCAGATCAAACAATCCTAACAACTGGGAGTAAGGGAAGTATGGATCCAAAAGTTCAGGTATATATCAAAAAACAAGGGACACCACAAAGAGAGATCGTTGAAGCATTAAGAAGAATGATACTGAAGACTTTTCCTGATATTAAAGAAGAGCTCAAACTGGGTGTTCCATGGTATGAAGGCAAATATTATCTTGTTGCTCTCAAAGACCATGTGAACCTGGGTTTTTCAATGATGGTCTGACAGAAGCGGAGAAGGGACTCTTCGATGGCACAGGAAAAACCATGAAGCATATCAAAGTATTTCCCTGAATGAGATAGATGAAGATATAATCGAAAAGTTGCTTAAAGTGGTAAAGAATGAATGAATGAATGAATTGGTCTTAGCAAATGAATTCAGAAGAATCTATAATCTCATCACATTCCTTGTTTTAAAATTTAACTTCCCTTCTGTTGCTTTTTTCTTCAAATAGGTTAAAGCACGTCTATGCTTAATACCAATATCTCTTGCTTTCTCAGGAGGATTCAAAATAAAATCAAAAACGAACTTCTAATTAAAAAACTCCTGAGCCTTTTTCACATTTAATTCCTGTTCATCATTATTATGATATTCTTTTCAACTGTAATCCGTTTAACTTTATCGTCCTTTGTGTTGATTCAAATTATTGCTGTGATCTGATCCAGAATCTGCTATTTCTCTATACAATTTTGATTTCAAAATTTTTAAAAAATAGAAATGTATGTAATTTATTCTATATATTTATGAGATCCTCTGATCCAATCGAACTTACTTCCTCTCATACTCAAAATAACTACACGCATCCCCAACACACCTTATCACCCTCCCCTTTACCTTGCCCTCAAATATGTCAAGTTCTATGGCGCTGGGTTCAGCAACTCCAGGCACTATCGCACTACCCGGGGAGAGCAGAAGTACCTCATAATCTTCGATGATCGGATGGTGGAAATGTCCGAAGATAAGAACATCCACACCCATCTCTTTTGCCAGATAGCGCAGTCCGTCCGAGTTATCGGATGTCAGTTGTCCTTTGTGAATGACCCCTACCCTGACACCCTCAACCTCAATGACCTGCCTTTCAGGCAAAAGTTCCATCAATTCAGGTACATCAGTATCTCCATGGACTGCCACAAGCTCTCCTAAACCTGCCAGTTCATTGTAACATTCCAGTGTTTCAAAATCCCCTGCATGGATCAATATATCACTGTTCTTGATAATTGTGACCAGATCATCCGGCAACAACTCAAGCAGCGACTGTCCGGGTTTGATATGTGTATCTGATAAAATGATTAGTTTCATGTGCCCCTCCCATTAACTTATTAAAATGTTACATTACTGGCATATAATGATTCCCCATACAAAGACGAAGCACATTGTTGCAATATGGGTAATTGTTCATTGTAACATGACCAAGATCATCTTTCTTCAAATCATACTTCTCGTAGATATCTTGTGATCTCCTGTCAGTTAGAACACCGAGGATCCTGTTGGCAAGTCAGAAGGATGTAGCTGTTACAATTAGCACAAGTAACCAGATGTGTCCTTCGCTGGAATTTTTGTTAAAACGAATTTAATCTCTGTCTAAAATTAGTAACAATTTGTACTGATTTAATTTCTAACAAAAGGATATATGCTTTGAATACAATTTTTAAATATGGATTAAATTCGGTATTTATCTTTTTAATTATTTGGTGGGGGTGCGGAAATGATTAAGCAAAGTATACTGATCTGTATTGGAATGGTTTTAGTATTAATGACCATGGGAACTGCTGCAGCAGATACTCTTTATGTGGGCGATGGTGGATATGCCACGATACAGGAAGCTGTAGATGCTGCAATTGATGGGGATACGATCCTTGTTTACCCGGGAACGTATGTCGAAAATGTGGATGTAAACAAAGAATTGACCATTATCACAGAATCCGGACCTGATGTTACCACTGTCCAGGGTGTTCCGGGGATGGATGATTATGTTTTCCATGCTGGAAATTTAACCGAAAATGTAAATAACGTGACCATCATCGGCTTTAATGTGACAGGTGGTGGAGGGATTGGTTTTTCAGAATCCTTATACAGCGAACTGAGAAATAATATTATATCGGACGGGGGAATTTTTGCTGGTGGTAGCAACATTTACGTGATTAATAACACCGTAATTTCGACAGGAATACGATTTTTCGATAGTGAAGGTATTTTAGAGAATAACGAAGTGTCTTCTTGCCCTGGTACTGGAATAACTATTGAAGGCCAGGCAGACGTCACCTTGGTTAACAACACTATATATGAGAATGGTGTGGGAATTAGGATATGGGACTTTGGCAGCGGCTATATTTTCAACAACATTATATATGGGAATGAAGTTGGAATCAAGATACATGGAAATTCCTACGGAATGATAGATAACAACTATTTCAACAACACGATGAATGCTCAGATCGATGTAGCTTATCTCGGCATATACACCACCTTGAACACCACTAAATCAGCAGGCATAAACATTGTTGGAGGCCCATACTTAGGCGGAAACTTCTGGGCACATCCGAATGGCACAGGTTTCAGCCAGATCGGTGAAGATCTGGATGGGGATGGGATCTGCGATCTGCCATACGTAATTGATGAGAACAATATCGACTATCTGCCATTGTCTTTATTTACCTACAATCCGTACGATGAAAATAAGGACTGTGTGATCGATATTGGTGACGTGAATGCGGCAATCGATGACTACCGTACATAGGGACCAACATCTATTGCAGATATCAATGAGTTGATAGATATTTATCGTTCAGATGAGCCCTATTGCTAAGAATTATTTGAGGGGAGTTATCCCCACCTAATATTGTTTTAAGCATCTTGGGTCTTACACCTCCACAAACTATCGATCTACTATTTTTACTCTTTAATTTACCGATAGATTAACAATTGATAAATTAACCTTCAATTCCTTCAAACCACACTTCTCGTAGCTATCATTGTGATCCCCTGTCTGCTGGAACCCCAAGTATCCTGTTGGCAAGCCAGGGGGATGTAGCTGTCACAACTAACACAAGTAACCAGATGCGCCCTTCAAAGATATTGTAATCATATAACAGGCGCTGCCAGGAGTAACCTATGACAAAATGCCCGAAGAGGAATTCAAAGGATACTGTCAGACGCAGCCAGATCAGCCCAACATAAATGAACTGCCTGGATGTCCCCGAAACACCCGAATATTTCAGGAAAAAATAGGTAACTGCAAATATGACCATGCAGAAGATCACCGAACTTATCTGGTGAGTAAGAAGTTCATCTGTATAAGGTGCATAGATCCCTGTTGATATACCATTTAATATGGCAGGTATGATGAACAGCACCCAGACACCAAGGGAATAAAAATAAAGTTTCGGAATCACATTAGTAATTTTGAGCTTTAGTGATAAAAAGTTATTCATTTATTTAAAAATTAATATTGTAAGTTTGTGGATGTAATTGAGCATTTTTTTTGTTCTGTTTTATTTAAGGCTTGAAATTATTTAATGTATGAACTCAGAAATAATCATTATTAATGGAAAAATATTTCAAAACAGTTATATAGTTGATTATTTATTGTATCATTGGTGATATTTATGGGAGCAATTGTCCCTGCAGTGAAAGAACATTTTCCAACAAATTCAAGATTAGAAAAAGCTTTAAGACTATTTCTCCCAGCTTTTGACGTAACTTATACTTCAATTTCAAGATATCGTAAAAGTGCAACTTACACAGAATATATCTTTTTGAAAGCCGAACAATCATTTAAGGAAGGATTTGGGTTCGAGCGTGAAATTTTATGTATTATTTCTAATAAAAGTGAGTTTCAGGCGAAAGATGCAGAAATTATCGACTTAATATACAACGAAAATAAATCAAGAGTCGACCCCTTTGTTTGTGTATTACTATCAGAATGTAATGAAATTAATGATAAAATCGAAATGTTGGTGCATAAGGATCCTGATAATCTTTGTATTGTTCCATTTTCAATACCTGATCTTCTCAATAATAAACCTCAAATTCCAGAGATAAGGTCAAAATTTCAAAAATATATGTTTTCTCGCGACTTATTCGCTTTTGAATCTCCAATTAAACGTGATATATCTTTTTTTGGACGTGAGGATATACTGCTCAATTTTATTGATAGGTTCAAAACTGGTCAAAACAGTGGGTTATTTGGATTAAGAAAAATAGGTAAAACTTCTGTTTTGTATGCAATAAGTAGGAGAATAAAATCAAAAGATATCGGAACATCTCTCTATTTTGATTGTGCTAACCCCTCTTTCTATAAGGCTAGGTGGTATGACTGTTTACAAATTTTAGTTAAACGTTTGTATGATGACATCGACATCGACAAATCACAAGTAAATGCATTTACTTCCAAATATAACGAAATGAATGCATCTGATTATTTCTACGATGATATAAAATTAGTATTGAAAGATGAGGATGATAGAGTTTTAATGATGTTGGATGAAATAGAGTGGATATCATTCAATACAAGCAGTGATCCTCACTGGGAATCTGATTTTATTCCCTTTTGGCAGACATTCAGATCAGCACATCAAAATTTGAATGGAAAATTTTGTTTTATGATTTCTGGTGTAAATCCAAAGTGCATAGAAGAAGAAGCTGTGTTGGGTTATGATAACCCACTATTTGCTTTAATAGATCCGACTTTTTTGCAACCTTTTGATACAAACACAACTCGAGAAATGGTTAGGAAGCTTGGCAGATACATGGGAATTAAATTCGAAGAAGAGCTCTACCCAAAACTATATGAGTTGTATGGAGGTCATCCATTTTTAGTAAGGCATGCTTGTAGTAAACTGTGTTATTATGAAAAAACCCGACCAATTACATTTAACCTTGAAATATTCAATCAACATGCTGATAAAATAAATTTATCATTGATGCCTTATGTCAAGCAAATATTGAATGTGTTGGCAATTTGGTATCCAAATGAATACCAACAAATCATAGAATTAGCTCAGGGTAACGTTGAAGATATTAAGAAGCATCTCGGGGATAAACCACAGTATATTGAGCATTTGTTAGGCTACGGAATTGTGAACTTTATTGATGGTGACCCGAAATTATCAATATTCGTTATGTCAAAACAATTAAAAGTTTCACCAAAAAATGCTGATAATTTATTATCCAAATATAATTCAAAGGAAGCAAATGAAAATATTGATGACATTCATGCAGAAGTATCCATGAGGAGAAATAAAATTGAACGTAAGTTGAGGAATTTATTAAAGCAAACTTTGAAACTAATGTATGGTAAAAAGTGTATGGACGAATTAATGAAGAGCATCTCTGATCATGGAGGTCTTAACAGATATAGCTATGATGATGTTTGGAAGCACTTGTATTTCAAAGACTTAAGCCAGATAATAGATAAAAACTGGATTTTGTTACAAAACTGGTTTAGCAGAGATAAAAATGAAGTAATGTTTTGGATGAAACATATAAATGAATTTAGAGTTGATGCACATAATAATGAAATATCCAACGACGACTTTCTTTATCTAAAAGTCGCGTTCACAAGATTAGAAGAAGCGCTAGAGACAGTTGACTAATTATCTTTAGTAGTAAACTTCGGACAAATTAAACATGCAACCTTGACATACTGGTCAAGGTTGTGTATTAATATTATATGTGTATGGTATTGTAGCTTAGTAGCTGAATCTTTTTGTCGGTAGCTCATAGTGGTGCTTCAGTTTTATGCTTCAAAGAATGGACTGCAACCCATTGGTTGAGATATTTCATAGAACTATGCAAGAAGAATCCTTTTTGTATCACTGGTCTTCTTACGATTGGATGTTTGAGAAATGTAAAGGACGGCTTCATATTGGTAAAACTCAGTGTATTTGATGCAATAAGATGCTAATTCATTAATTGTAATACAACTATCTTCCAAGATATTTACTATATTAAAAAAAGAATAAAGAAACGACCTTAATGTCTCAAAGTCCCAACATCCTCAAACCCTTGTCTTTGACCGGTACCGGCCTGCTTGACAAGTTTTTCAGGGTGGAATAACATGTTGAAGACATTTAAGGCGTGCTCGCAGGAGCGCATTTCCATGAGGAATGCGAGTTCCTTTTCGTCCTTTCACTGATTTTGTTACAAAAGCCGTTTCTTACAAAAACTAGAAATCCGATGCACACAGATTTCTTTCTATAGGGGTGTTTCAGTGGAGAAAGAAGACAAGCCTTCAATAAAAGTATCAAAAAATGGACCATATATTGTGAAAGATCTTAAAGCACTCAGGAATTCAAAGGGTGTTTTCATCGAGACAAAACCTGTTATAGCACTTTGCAGATGTGGGGGATCGTCAAATATGCCATTTTGTGATGGAACACATTTAGGGAACGATTTTTCCGGGGAAAAGGAAAAAGATCGTGTTCCTGACAGAGTTGATACTTACGTCGGAAAACATATTACCATTCATCGTAACAGAGATGTGTGTTCTCATGTAGGACATTGTATTCGTAATCTACCTTCTGTTTTCAAAAAGGGTAAAGAACCCTGGGCAGATCCGGATGCTGCAGACCCAGAAGAAATAGCAAAACTCATCAGGACCTGTCCTTCTGGCGCATTGAGTTATACTGTTAATGGAAAATTGTATAATGATTATTCACATGGGCCGGAAATTTTTGTTCTGAAGGATGGACCTTACAATGTTACAGGAGTCAGGCTTGATGACTCTGATGGTTCAGTACCCGAAACCCAAGACCATTATGCTCTCTGCAGATGCGGTGCATCTCGAAATAAACCATTCTGTGACGGCCAGCACTCCAATGCTGAATTTAAGGATGGAAAGAATTGAACCATTGAACCATTGATCTATTCCACCTGTTCAAACTGTTACTAAAAATTCGTAAATGTATGATATGAGAACTGCTTTGTGGAGGTACAATGTTGAGTTCCTCACTAATGAATTGAGCTTGTTCCTCTTTACCATCAAGCTCAGTGAGGCTAGGAAACTGACTGAAAAGTTCAATTTGTGGTTTAACAAACGAGTTAAGTATCAAAGTTACTTCAATTGCTAATATTTTCAGAAATAGAGAGTCTCAGATGGCTATTTCTAAGTTTTTTATCAATTGTGGAACTGAATCTGGCTTGTTGATACTGACAAATCGATGTTGGTCATTTTTTTGTACAAATCAAAAATCCAGTACATAATTATGACGCTCAAGTATATATTGATACACAGCGAATTGTCATTGTAATCATTCATGGAATTAGAAGGCATTAAAAACTACGTACAGAAAACAAGCACAGAAGTCACAGGGGCAGTAAGTGGGATACATGAGAATTCTGCTTCCTCATTTATTTTTTAGTGCATGCTTCATACTTAATATGCAAATGTTCCAGGATCAATGAATTCGGAGGAAAAAAATGACTGTTTTAAGCATAGTGGGTTGTAAAATGCTTCAGGATGAACTTGTCTGGATCTTGGACAATGATTCTGAAATTGACAACATTTTGATCGTAGAGAACGAAAACATTTCTGAATTTACTGAAAAACTTGATGAGCAACATATTTCTTATGAAATTCTACCACTTGAAAAGATATCAAATATTCTTGAAGACATTGATAAAAATAAGCTCTCTGTTGTGGTTAACTTCCTGGAACTTCAACTTCATGTAGTACCAAAAAAACTGAAATCTGAAGTCTATCAGAACATAAGAGAAATGACACCTTTTTCCAATGGATTACTCCTTTTTTATGGTCTTTGCGGTAACGTTTTAGGTGACGTAGAAGAAGATTTCGGCCTTGAAAAAGATGGTTGCATCGTGAGAATACTCAGAGATGATGAAAGAATTGTTGATGACTGCATAGGAGCAACTGTCGGAGGGGGTGCAAACTACTTGAAATTGCTGAAAGAAAACAGTAAAGAGCCTGCTTTCTTTTTCACCCCCATGTATGCCAATTCATGGAAAGAATTCAATATTTCAGGTTATACTTATAATTCAAATCCTGAAGAAGCATTGAAGATAGACAAAATGATCAATGACATGTCAGGATACTCAAGAGTTGCAAAAGTCAATACTGGTCTTACGTATACAAAGGATTTTGATGAAAAGATCGAAGAATATGCGGAGTTGTTCGGATACAGTACATTCGAGGTTGATGGCAATCAGGAACTCTTCGAGAAATGCTATCGTTCGATAAAGGATGAAATGACTAATGACCAGTAAAATGCAATATCATTCAAAAAAGATTGTTTATATTCACATATAAAGAAGGATTGATGATATGTTAGAAAAATTAGTGACGGCTTTTGTTCAAGATCCTAAAAGAAACCACATCTCGGAGGGAGAAGCCATAGATGAATCGGTCATAGGACTGAAATTGTTTGATACACCTATTGTTGGCTATGCAGATGCCAATGATGAGTTATTTGAAACTTTTAAAACTGATCATAAGATAACCTATGGACGTTTTATGCCTCCAAAAGAATGGTTAAAGGAAGCAAAGACTGTCATCTCTATTTTTCTACCATATTCCAGTCAGGTCAAAAAAGGTAATAGCAGGGATATGAAGGAACCTTCTAAAGAATGGTTACATGCTCGCCATGAAGGCCAAATTATTATCGATCAACTTTCCGATCACCTTAAAGAAACACTTACGGAAAAGGGCTATCATTGTGTTGCACCAAGTATTGACAAGCGTCTTGAAGTTGTGGTAAGTACCAGACTTAATAAAGAAGCTCTGGATAACAGTGATTATGGTAGCAATTGGTCGGAACGACATGTAGCCTATGCTGCCGGACTGGGTACCTTTGGACTATCAAAGGGTCTTATTACCAGAAAAGGGATGGCAGGCAGGTTCACAAGTATCATAACCGATATGGAACACGAACCTACAGAAAGAGAATATAAGGGAGTTTACGATTACTGCACGATGTGTGGAGCATGTATTAGAAATTGCCCTGTGGGTGCCATCACCATGGAAAACGGAAAGGAACATACACCATGCTCTGAATTCCTGGACAGGATCCTAGAAAAATATAGTCCGCGCTATGCCTGTGGTAAATGTCAGGTAAAAGTGCCATGTGAAAATGGCATACCACAAGGAAGAAGAACAAACTAGAGAGCCTGATCCTTATCGATACAATATCTTTACATGCATTTTCTGAGCACAAACAACCAAGAGAAATGATATAAAGTTGCATAAACAAATTCGGAGGAAAACTCCGATCTGAAGGTCAGCAGCCGTTGATGGTTGCCCTTGACAGGCTACCCTCTCTTATATCAGAGATCGAACGCACGATAATTCCTGAATTTAAATTACTTTTATCGAGGATTCCTTTCTTAAGGAAAATGCATTATAAAACGTTGAAAAAGAACAAGCAACAGATAACCGTTGTGGTAAATCTTCTAACAAAAACATTGCATGCCGATACTGATAAGCTGCATTCTGAAGTATGCCGAAATGTCAGGGAAATGGCTGAATTTTCAGATGGAATTCTTCTTTTTTATGGAAAATGTGGCTATAACTCTGAGAAAATGGAAGCTGAATTAAAGGACTTTGATTGCCCCCTGTATTTCCTGAAGGATGAAAATAGAGAGCTTGCAGATGACTGTATCAGCATAGCTCTTGGGGGAAACGAGATATACACAAAAACTATGCTAATTGGGAACGGCAAGGCTTCCATGTATGCAACTCCAATGTGGATGTCCAGCTTCCGGGAGGAGCTCGATAGACCTACAGTACCTTCTCAAAACCTCAACAAGTATCTAAGCAATCCAAGATATGGGCAAGTTTTTAAGATCAATACTCAAGGTTTTAAATATAACGGATTTCACAAAAGTGTTTCTGAATTTGCGAAGGCTTTTGACATGAATATCATAGAAATTGATGGCAGTATGAAGATTGCAGTTGATTCTTATATGGATGCAAAAGTTGGTGTCTACAAGAATGTAGAATGATATTTTTCATAACGATTTTTGTATTCCATGAGCACAACCATTTTTTGAAAATGACGTTGAATCATTTCATTATTGATGTCACTTACTTCGTTGCTTTTCACTTGTCTTATTTGTCTCCTGAAATTGTCGCTTAGCTTTCCATAGAAAAGTGACAAAAGCGACACCAAAATCCCCATGAAATTAACCATTTACGACAAGTTTTTCCCATTTACCCAAACGTTCTCTTACATGAGCATTAAGCAGAAAAGGCTTCTCGACTTTAGTATTCGGCTTCATGTAGTCCAAATTACTTTTAGCAAACTTCGTTGCAGATACAGTTTTTGATCATCTGTTTTTTGCTCTAACCTACGAGACAATCGTTTCTGCAAATATGAAGAGATTTCTCTCTCTTCTTCAATAGATCAAAAAAAAGAATAAAGAAACTACCTTAATGTCTCAAAGTCCCAACATCCTCAAACCCTTGTCTCTGACCAGTACCGGCCTGCTTGACAAGTTTTTCAGGGTGGAACAGCATGTTGACGACATTTAAGGCGTGCTCGCGGGAGCGCATTTCCATTAGGAATGCGAGTTCCTTTTCGTCCTTTCCCTCGTCCTCATGCACGAACACTTCGATTATGTGGGTGTTCGTCATGAGTTGGGCCTGGATGATGCCGGTGGAGGCTTCGTGGGCACAGATCTTGTCCTGTTCCTTGGCTCCTGGCATTCCCAGAGCTATTACTATGTCGCATCCTTCTTCTTCGATGAGCTTCTTGGATGCTACCGGCAGGTCCTTGACACCGGGAACGGTCATCCGCTTGATCTTAGCGGATACGTTCTGCTGGATCTCATCGACGGCTGCACGTCCCATATTGAAACGTGCAAAGGTCGTATCAACAACGCCTATAGTTTTCATGTATCATACTATGGTTTATAGTGTATCAAATACTTTGGCAGCAGCCTCGGTACCTGCACCGATCTCATTAACGATATTGAGGTTCTTGAACACGAGTTCAAGGTGCTGAATTGTCATCATGAGGTCCTTTGGAGCAACATTGCCCATACTGCCTATCCTGAAGATCTTACCGCTGAGTCTGTTCTGACCGCCTGCGATGATGATGCCCTTGTCCATCATTCCCTTCTTGATATCGTTACTGTCAACACCCTCAGGTGCCTTCATTGCGGAAACTGTGCTGGAATAAGCACTGGTTGCGTTAAGCTGTGGGAACATCTCGATGCCCATTGCATCCATAGCTGCACGGACAGCAGCAGCGCCTGTTGCCTGCCTCTTGATCCTTGCATCCATACCTTCTTCCATAACGATCTTCAAAGCTTCCTGAAGACCGAAGAACAGAGGCACAGCAGGTGTATATGGTGTCTGTGACTTAGCTGCACTCTTCTGGTATGCCTTAAGGTCAAGATAGTATGGCAGATTCTCCTTGTTCATAGCCTCAAAAGCACGTTCGCTTACTGAAAGCATGGAAAGGCCTGGTGGTGCAGCGATGCACTTCTGTGAACCGACAACAGCGATATCAACGCCCCAATCATCCACTTTAACGTCATCTCCACCGATGGAGGTCACGCCGTCCATGATGAACAAAGCATCGTACTTCTTTGCAATCTTACCAACTTCAGGAGCTGGATTGCGTATGCCTGCTGAGGTCTCGTTGTGTACCATGGTAACAGCCTTGGCACCCTCGGAAAGCTTCTCCTCTACAACATCGAGGTCAACGGAGGTTCCCCATTCGCACTCGACAGGAACGACCTGTCCATATCGGGCTGCGATATCTTTGAATCTCTCTCCGAACTTACCATTCTCGATAGTGACGACCTTGTCGTCTTTATCAATGGTGCATCCAAGAGCTGCTTCCATGGAAGCTGTTCCTGAGCCGCTGATGGTGAAAAGATCGTTCTCTGTCTGGAAGATCTCTTTCAGCATGGTGGTACAGTCATCGAACATTGCGGAAAATTCCTTGCCCCTATGGTTTATCATAGGTCTTGACATTGCCCTGAGCACGCGAGGTGCAACAGGAACAGGGCCAGGCATCATAAGTAGTGTGTCTTCAAGGTCCATGTAATATCTCCTGTAAAGTCAATAAATAATTGATCTTATTAGTGTCTATTTCTATGAATAGTCGCTCTCAATAATAAATAATTGAGCTACCTTATGCAAATCTACTATATAAATCGTAACGTAAAATTATAAGGTTCGCCACCCTTTCGTATTATGGCATTTTTAACTTTTTAAGTTCTTTGTTCTACGAAACAAAAATGTTCTCGATCAGGACAACATATCCAACTCGCGTTTCATCCTTTGAACAAAAATACAATGTCTGTTTTAAAGACACAAAAAAATAGAAAGTGTGAAGATCTTATTGATCTTCACCAATTATTGTTTAGTCTTTCCTACGCTGCATGAAGAATGCAAGTCCAATTATTGCAGCTACTGGAAGAGCAATAGTTGGGAACTCTGGAATTTCTTCTTCCTGGCAAGTCAATACAATCACTGGGAATTCGATTTCAGAGAATGTCTGCGCTCCATAGATGTCTGTAGCAGTTACTCTTACTTTCCATTTATCATCGATCTGAGTGTCTGCTGCTGGAACAGTACTGCCAGTATGATCCCCTCTACCAGCAAAGTTATCATCCAAATAACCTGCGCCAACGTCAACAAACCAGCGGTATGTATAGACTACAGCATCTCCGTCAGGGTCAGCTGGATTTGGGCCCATAACTGTTACTAGAAGATCACTATCATCGGCAACACAAGTAGGAACAGATAATTCTGGTACATATGGTGGAACATTTCCTCCATAGCTATAGTTTACAACAAGTTTGCTAGAGTCAAGGGTTGTAGCCCATGTGTCTTCGTTATGATTCATATCAATGTCAATAAAAACAGTCATATTTCCATCTGCAATGAGAGCAGGTGTAACATCAAATTCTGTAATACTCCACTGGCTACTTGCACCTTGAAGATAGACTGGATCAAAATCAATTCCATCTCCAGTAATGTGATCAAATTCACCATTATTAACGTTTGAATCAACATCATATGCTCTAATGATCAACTTTACAGAATTGATTGTTAGGTTTGCATCGGTTGCATTAGGGAATGTGTGCATCCATCCATAATCTTCATCCCACCAACTGTAAATTCCAAAACCATATCCACTAGGGGCTATGTAGTGGGGTGCAGTACTACTACGATCAACTTGCTGTGTAAATGTAAATGTTCCATCTCCATTGTCTACAGACCCTTCAATAGAAGCTGCCATTATTGAAACAGAGCTAATAGTGCTTGGATATGCGAGACTTGGATCTTCATTAAGATCGTTTTCTTCTGATGCTGCAGCGATACCTGTTAAAAAAAGACAGGCTACAGCTAATGCCATTATTATTTGTGTTCTTGTTTTCATCGTACCACCGTCTAGAACTTTGGATTTTAATTGGTTACGCTTATAGTGCATATTATTATGGCTTCTGTTCATAAAAATAGGTTTATGAACGAATAGATTAAGCAGTCATAACATATCACACCACACTTTAATATTCCGTTTATTAATATTTATATCGATTACATTCATAAATATATTATTTCATATTTAAATATATAATTTTTACTTTTAATACAAATAAAAATATGTCTGCAAATCAATTTTAACCATGTAACAGCTTGATGACATCATGTTTTGTAACGAATCCTGTGGTAACTCCTTTCTCAACCACAAGGACCGCCGGATTTCTCTCAAGCATATGTGATATCTCATTAAGTTCAGTAGTAGGCGAAACTGTCGGGAAGGCATCACCCATTATATCCCTTATTCTCATCTGGGAAATATCCGATGCCTTTCTCTCGGTCATGACCTTAATGATAGTGTCTTCGGAAATACTTCCCAATGGAACTCCCTGATCGATAACCGGAACCTGTGAAAATCCATTCTCTTCCATCAGATGCACAGCGGATTCTACCGAATCATCAGAAGAAACAAAAATAACAAGCGTGTGCATGATATCTCTTGCCAGCACTTTCTCCTTCTCTACTTCCTCAAAAGCAGTAAAGATCTTCCTGAGTGTCGATAGCCTCGGATCGACATCACCTGCTTCAATACGTGCTATTAAAGGTTGACTGACACCGGCACGTTTTGCAAGCGCGCTTTGGGTAAGGGTCAGATCGAGCCTTTTCTGTCGTAGCCTCTCAGGTGTTGGAAGTTGCATAATATTACTGATAGTAATTATAGTATTTAAGGAATTTGACCCGTTAACAATATAAAAATATTAAATAATCATTCAATGTCGCTTTTCAAAGGCATTGTGAACGTAAAAGTACTCCCTACATTAACTTCTGATTCCACCCATATTTCTCCGCCATGCATTTCCACAAAACGTTTCACAAGTGTGAGACCAAGCCCAGTTCCCTGCTGTACCTTTGAACTCATTTCTTCGAGTTGCCTGAACGGACTAAAAATAGCTCCAATATCTTCTTTGGCAATTCCCATTCCCGAATCCTTTACACTAACATAGAGCATTTCGTCCTTTACATTCGCAGCCACGACGATGCTTCCATTATCAGGCGTGAACTTTAGTGAATTGCTCAGCAGATTGTATAGTATCTGCTTGAATTTGGTCTTATCAGCTTCAACAACAATGGTGTTATCTGTGAGATCGGTAGATATACCGATCCTCTTTTTTTCGGCTATGGATGCGACCAGTATATTTACTTCCTCTATCGCAGAGGATACGTCGAATTCTTCAGGATGTAGTTCCATCCTTCCAGCTTCAACTTTTGAAAGGTCAAGAATATCGTTGATCACATCCAGCAGGTGTTTTCCGCTTGAATTAATATTGTTCGCATATTTTGTTTGTTTATCATTGAGCGTTCCGAAGGTTCCCAGCAATAACATTTCAGAAAATCCGATGACAGCATTAAGAGGCGTTCTTAATTCATGGCTCATATTCGCAAGGAACTTACTTTTTGAACGGTTTGCAGCCTCTGCCTCGAGTTTTTCCTGCATGGTCATTTCAGCTTTTTTGCGCTCAGTGATGTCCCTCAAAATTGCCATGTCTGCAGGCTTACCTTCGAATTCAATATAAGAGGCACTTATCTCAACAGGGATCTTCTTGCCATCCTTCGATAAAAGATCAATTTCATATCTGTATGGAATAGTCGAATCGTTTTTTATTCTCCTTTCGTATCTATCCAGTACCAATTCCTTGTAATCTTCAGAGATAAGATCCAAAAGTGGGATTCCTATTACTTCCTCTTTTGTGCAGCCAATCATCTCGCCAAACTTTGAATTCGCAAATTTTACTACATAATCTTGAATGAGAATAATACCATCATTTCCTTTTTCAACAAGGGTGGAATATTTCTCATCGCTTCTCTTCTTCTCTTCAATATAGTCTTCAAGAAGCAGGTTTTTTGCCGTAAGCTCATCTGTTTTTCTTTTGACCTTATCCTTAAGCATTAAATTTAGTATGATCAGAAGAGATATCGCCCATACCCCGATGGCCAAATATGGGAGGAACTCTTTAAAAATATCTTTCTTTTGTTTAGGTAATTCCTGTGTAGGTGTTCCTACCAATGCTAAATATGAATTCATATCATTGAGGAGGTCGATATTGGTGCCATTCGCAACTGCAAAATACTGTCCAAAAGGTTCTGTTTCTATTGGGGTTACTTTCACATCATAACCGCTACTGTAATAATTACCAAAAGTATAAGGTATTATTCCTGCATCTGCTTTCCCGCTATCGATATATTCCAGAATTGAGATGGTCTCAGCGACTTCAATATAGTTAGCTTGTACCCTATATTTTTCCATCTGTTCTTTGAAATAATTAAAACTAAAGTCTTCTTCATTTCCTACGATCGTTTTACCTGAAAGATCAAGTATGGAATTTACTTCGAGCTCTGGCACTACATAGACCTGACTCCAGTAGACATGTGCGGGCTCTGTTGTAAAATTGAATACTGAATCTCTTTCTTCAGTATATGCAATATTGGTGACAATATCGACCTCACCGTTCTCAAGGAATTCAAGTGCTTGTGCCCATGTGCACTCTACGTATTCTATCTCCCAGTCATTCTGTTCGGCCATATCATTGATAAGATCAACAGTAATTCCAGCAGCATTACCATTCTCATCAGTGAATATCATTGGTTCATACTGGTATAGTGCAACTTTCACTTCTATTGCATTAACTGGGGCTGTCATTGAAAATAAGAGTATCAGTACAATTGCTATGAATAATATCCATCGGGTATTTGCTTTGCAGTTCATGTTCAAGTATCCGAAGATCGAAGGGAAGTCAAGATATATTAGTGCATTATCGAGATGCTATTATTTTGTGCTTTATAAAATCGATTTGGTAATATAAATGTGTTTTGATAACCGAAATAATCTGAAAGATATGCGGAGGAAATTTTACCACATATGGACCTATCATATGATGTCGTTTATAGGGGTGCTGAATAGTTGCAACAGGTAGGCATTTATACGAGAGTTATTCAAATGTAATAATGGGGATTGAGGTTAGTTCAACCGTTACATAATGGGACTGCGTTCTTTCCTTTGAGTTTCTGCCTTCCGATTATTCTATTTGATTGATATGAATTCGGTGTGCTTTCAGCAAGGTGTCCGGTATGAAAATGGATGATGTACCTCTTAAAGTTAAATTGATCCTGTACATAGGGTTCAGTGTTCTCTTAGTGATGGCTGCTACTACAGCTATCATTATTTCAACCAGTACAGCCCAGCATGAGGATCTTGCATATAAGAAGTCCATAGAAAAAGCAAGCAACTATGCAAACCAGTTCAATTCGGATATGCAATCGAACATGGCCATTGCAAGGACAATTGAAAACACGCTTACCGTTTACAATTCCTCTGACAGGGATGAGGTCAATGATATTCTAAGGGAAGTGCTGATCGCTAATCCCAATCTGATCGGTACCTATACGGGTTTTGAACCCAATGCGTTCGACGGAAAAGATGCTGAATATGCAGGCACTGAAGGGTATGATTCCACAGGTCGGCTTGTACCTTATTGGAACAAGATCGGTGGTACCATGTTCGTGGAACCCCTTATTGACTATGAGTCATCAGATTATTATCAATTGCCAAAACAACTTGAGCAGGAAGTGCTGACAGAGCCATATCTGTATCAGGGTGAACTTATTGTGAGCTATGTATCCCCGATAATAAGGGAAGAGGAGTTCGTTGGTATTGGTGGTGTCGATGTATCGCTCAACTATATTGATGAGATCATTTCCAATGTTACTGCTTTTGAGAAGGGGTATGCTTTCACTGTTAGTAATACAGGCATACTGTTGTCCCATCCTGTGCACAAGGAATGGATCGGGATGAAGACCCTTAATGATTTCAACGATACTGAGATCGCGATCATGGCAGAGGATATCCTTGTTGGGCAGGGGGGTAATATAGAGACCGTTGATACTACCACAGGGGAGGATGTGATCATATTCTATGAACCGGTTCGTACAGGTAATTATTCTTTTATTCTGGTAATCCCGAAAGAGGACATGCTCGCAGATGTCATGGCCCTGCGGAATGAACTTATACTCATCTCATCGCTTGCACTTATTTTCATGGCAGGTGCAGCCTATCTCGTTGCGATATCCATAACCCGTCCGATAAACGAGATCGTTTCCAATTTTGAAGATATTTCTGATTCTGCCTTGAAGGGTGATCTGAACAGGAGGGCTGAGACAGATGTGGGGGTGGATTTCAGGAAGATACCCTCTGGTCTGAATGACATCCTTGGTTCGCTGCAGACTTATTCGGATGATCTGGAAAAGGCCAATAAGGAGCTCAAATCACTGGATCAGATGAAGGATGTCTTCCTGTCAAATGTCAGCCATGAGCTAAGGACACCGCTTACCAGCATTAAAGGCTATACCCAGAATGTGTATGATGAGTCCCTGGGTGATATCAACGGCCCACAAAAATCATCACTTGGAGCCGTGCTTCGCAATGCCGACAGGCTCAGGCGCCTGGTAAATTCTCTGCTATATATAAGTCAGGCACAGGCAGAGATAATTGAATACAAATTCAAAGAGTGTCATATAGCAAAAATAATAAGCAACACCATTATGGATACCATCATGCTCGTTGAAGCGAACGAGCTCCATATTGAAAAGAACATACCTTCAGATCTCCCGACCATCGAAGCCGATGAGGCCCATCTGGTCGATATGCTGAACAACATAGTCGATAATGCCATCAAGTTCACCCCTCCCGGTGGTGTGATCACCCTTGGGGCATCTGATGAAGAAAATGATCTGCACCTCACTGTCAGTGACACCGGTATAGGTATTCCCAAAGAGCTGATCCCGAACCTGTTCAAGAAGTTCTACCAGATCGATTCGTCCATAAGACGAAAATACGGCGGAACCGGTCTGGGTCTCTACATCTGTAAAAAGATCGTTGATGCCCATTCCGGTGAGATCTGGATCGAGAGTGAACCCCATAAGGGGACCACTGTTCATATCAGACTTCCAAAGGTTAGGGATGGTGGGGAAGTTGGTGGAAATGAGGAATGAGCTTTTTTGTAGGTATTTTCGAAAATCTAAAAGAAATCATTTTTATATTAATTGTGAGTATTGAACTGTTGCCAGAATGAGCTAATGTCATCGTGGACAGCTTGATCCCAGGTAAATCTTAGTTAAAAACTTCAATGGGCACAAATATATGAGTGATAATCGGAATCCGGAACAGAAAGCAAGGGATAGTATCGATAAGAAACTCACTGATTCCGGCTGGAAAGTTCTGAAAAAAAATGAGGTTGATTGGAATACTTCCCGTGGCATTGCTGTTAAGGAGTATTCGACCGAAGTGGGACCGGCTGATTATGTACTTTTTGTTAACAAAAGACCTGTTGGTATCATTGAAGCTAAAAAAGATGAGGAAGGTCACCATCTGACCGTTGTTGAAGAGCAGGCAGGTGAATATGCTACGAGCAAACTGAAATACCTGAAAAATGATCCTCTTCCTTTTATTTATGAGAGTACCGGAAAGCTGACCAGATATACTGACCAGCGTGATCCGAAACCACGGTCCAGGCAAGTTTTCTCTTTTCATCGGCCGGAGACATTCGCTCCCTATCTTAAAAAGGAGATGTCATTAAGGGAAAGGTTACTTTCTCTACCTGAGTTAAAGACTGAGGGTCTGCGTGATTGCCAGATAATGGCAATTGAAAATCTGGAGAGGTCCTTCAAGGACAATCGACCAAAGGCTTTGGTACAGATGGCGACAGGTTCCGGGAAAACCTATACTACTGTCACTTTCATTTACCGCTTGCTAAAATATGCGGATGCTAAAAAGATACTGTTCCTTGTTGATACCAGAAATCTGGGGGAGCAGGCAGAGCAGGAATTCATGGCCTATATGCCAAATGACGATAATCGTAAATTCACTGAGCTGTATAATGTGCAGCGTTTACGTTCCAATTATATCTCTTCGGACAGCCAGGTGTGTATTTCCACCATCCAGCGTCTGTATTCCATCCTTAAGGGCGAGGAGCTGGACGATGAGGCCGAAACTCAGAATCCTGCTGAGAAGGACTGGCAGAAAAAGGAACCGCTTCCGGTTGTCTATAATGCGAGTATTCCTATTGAGGAGTTTGATTTTATTGTGGTCGATGAGTGCCACCGTTCCATCTACAACCTGTGGCAGCAGGTGATTGATTATTTCGATTCGTTCCTTATCGGCCTGACTGCGACCCCGGATAAGCGTACCTTTGGTTTTTTCAATGAGAATGTGGTTAGCGAGTACGGTCATGAAGAAGCGGTGGCCGATGGCGTGAATGTCGGCTATGATGTGTACACCATTGAGACTGAGATAACCAAGAACGGCTCTCAGATCAAGGCTAAAGAGTTCGTGGACAAGCGGGAAAAACTTACCCGCAGGAAGCGCTGGGAACAGCTTGATGAGGATTATACGTATGCTGGCAATAAGCTTGACAGGGATGTTGTCAACCCAAGCCAGATACGTAATGTGGTCAGGACCTTCAGGGATAAGCTGCCTGAGATATTCCCGGGAAGAGATGAGGTTCCAAAGACGCTAATATTTGCCAAGACCGACAGCCATGCGGATGATATTATACAGATCGTGCGGGAAGAGTTCGGGGAAGGTAATGCTTTTTGCAAGAAGGTGACCTACAAGGTCGAGGAGGACCCGAAGTCGGTGCTGTCGCAGTTCCGTAATGATTACAATCCAAGAATTGCTGTGACGGTGGATATGATCGCTACCGGCACGGATGTTAAGCCGCTGGAATGTTTACTTTTCATGAGGGATGTGAAGAGCCGGAACTATTTCGAGCAGATGAAGGGCAGAGGAACGCGGACAATGGGTTTCGATGACCTTAAAAAGGTGACACCCTCGACCGTTTCGGCTAAGACGCACTTTGTGATAGTGGATGCTGTGGGCGTTACTAAGAACATCAAGACCGACAGCAGACCGCTGGAGCGCAAAAAAGGGATCTCCCTGAAAGCCCTGCTGGAAGCGGTAACCTTTGGTGCTCAGGATGAGGACCTTTATATTTCACTGGCCAGCCGTTTGTCAAGGCTGAACAAACAGATCACCGATGATGAGAGGGCAACTTTTGCTGAAAAGGCTAACGGAAAGGATATCAGTGCGGCTATAAGGGATCTGTTCAGTGCCTACAATCCTGACATAATCGATGCCAGAGCTGCCGGTATAAAGCAGCAGCAACCCCAGATGCCTGAACAGGAGGTACAGGAGCAGGCACAACAGGAGCTGATCGATGTTGCCAGATCTACTTTTTCAGGGGAGCTTAACGAGTATATCGAGAATGTACGCAGGGTGCATGATCAGATTATCGATACGGTGAATCTCGATACAGTCCTCAGGGCCGAGTGGGACAAGGACGCTGTTGTAAAAGCAGATGAACTTATCAGTGACTTCAAAGCCTATATGGAAGCCAATAAGGATGAGATCACAGCCTTCACCATCTTCTACAACCAGTCCTACCAGCGCAGGGATGTGACCTTCAAAATGATCAAGGAAGTGCTGGAAAAACTAAAGCTGGAAAAACCCCACCTCGCACCCTCAAGGGTCTGGCAGGCCTACGAGCAACTGGAAAAGGTCAACGGCAATTCCCCAAAGAACGAGCTTACAGCCCTCGTATCCCTTATCCGCAGAGTTACCGAGATCGACCCCGTCCTCACAGCCTACGACCTGACCGTGAACAGGAACTTCCAGGACTGGGTATTCAGCAAACAGGCCGGAACCCTCAAGTTCAATGAGGACCAGATGAACTGGCTCCGAATGATAAAGGATTACGTATCCACCAGTTTCCATCTGGAACTCGATGACCTCGATTACACCCCTTTTGATGCTATGGGTGGACGTGGCAGGATGTACCAGCTTTTTGGTAATGAGATGAATGTGGTTATTAGTGAATTGAATGAGGCATTGGCGGTTTGAGGATGGATTTTTCAATTGAAGAAGTAATAGAAGCAGGTGAAGGTTATCATGTGGAGTTTAAGCAATCTCTTGATAAGTCCTTTGTTGAAGAGGTGTGTGCCTTTGCCAATTCCAGCGGTGGGAAGGTCATCCTCGGTGTTTCTGATAAGGGTGTTGTGAAGGGCATATCTACTGATAATAGTTTCAGGTCAAAGGTTCAGGATTCTCTAAGGCAGTTGCAGCCACAGCTTGATGTAAATATTATTGTGGAAAATGATCTTATCGTTGTCGATGTACCAGAAGGCAGTGACAAGCCGTATGGCTGTTCTAAAGGCTTTTTTATTCGTAATGGTGCCAATTCCCAGAAGCTGACACGAAATGAGATAATTGAGTTCTTCCAGAAAGAAGGACGTATTCGTTTTGATGAACTGAAGAACGAGAAGGCAGACTTTGAGAAAGATTTTGATAATAGGGCCTTTGCAGATTTTTTGAATATGGCAGGTATCAGTAGTTCAATTGACAGGATGTCCCTGCTGAGAAATCTGGACTGCATCAACGATGAAGGCAGGCTCACAAATGCAGGCGTTCTGTTCTTTGCAAAGGATATTGATTTTCTCCTCAACCATGCTATTGTTGTCTGTGTTCTATACAAGGGTACCAAGAAGGTGAATATCCTTGATAAGAAGGATTTCAAGTCAAACATTGTCGAGAACATCGATAATGCTATCCTTTTTGTAAAGAGGCATACGAATTTGCAATATAAGATAGAGGACATCCGAAGGGAAGAGATCCCTGATATTCCTGATGTTGCTCTGAGAGAAGCCATTATCAATGCCGTCTGCCACCGCGATTATTTTGACCGTGGTTCGAATGTGCTTATAGAGGTCTTTGACGACAGGGTGGAGATATCAAACCCCGGTGGTCTCCCCAGCGGTCTGAACCCTTCTGATTTCGGTCACAAGAGCGTTGCCCGCAATCCCCTTATTGCCTCCCTCCTTCATCGCATCAATTACATTGAAAAGGTCGGTACCGGCATAAGCCGTATCAAACAAGCCGTGGATGAGAGCCGTAATTCTTCCGTAGATTTCAAGTTCGACACCGGCTTTTCCGTGATCTTCCGAAAAGGACTGGATATCCCTGATGAAAAGTTGGGTGAAAGTTCGGAGAAAACTGTGGGGAAAAGTTCGGAGAAAAGTTCGGAGAAAAGTTCGGAGAAAATACTTCATCTCATTTCACAGGATAATAATATATCAGCTAAAGAACTTGCTGAGCTTGTAGGAATCAGCTCGCGAGCAGTTGAAAAACAAATTGCAAATCTCAAAGAAAAAGGACTTTTGAAGCGCAGTGGACCGGACAAAGGCGGACATTGGGAGATTATAGATGAATCCTGAAATTAAAAACATTGAAGAAGCGTTGGGGTTGTGAAGATGGATGAAAAAGTTGGATGGATAGAAACTGAATTGAGCCAGATGGCTGAAATTATAATGGGGCAATCGCCACCATCTTCAACTTACAATAAAAATGGAATTGGGCTCCCATTTTTTCAAGGAAAAGCAGAGTTTACTGAACTACACCCCGTTGTTTCAAAGTGGTGTTCAAAGCCAAAGAAGCTCGCTGAAACAAATGATATCCTAATTTCAGTTAGAGCCCCAGTTGGAACAACAAATATTGCTAATCAAAATTGTTGTATTGGTAGAGGATTAGCAGCCATTCGTTACTCTTATTGTAATAAGTATTTGTTTTACTTTCTTAGATTAATTGAAAAAGAGTTGGATAAAAAGGGTACTGGCACTACATTTAAGGCGATTTCAGGTGCAGTCTTAAAAAGTGAAATAATTCCACTATCCCCACTCCCCGAACAACGTGCCATAGTTTCCAAGATCGAGCAGCTCTTCAGCGAGCTGGACAATGGCATTGCCAACCTCAAACTAACTCAACAGCAGCTCAAGGTGTACCGGCAGGCGGTGCTGAAGAAGGCTTTTGAGGGGGAGCTTACGAATGAATGGAGGAAGCAGCAGACCGAGCTGCCTTATGCGAAGGATTTGCTGGAGCAGATTCGGGTGGAGCGGGAAGAAAGTTACAGCAAGAAGTCGGATGAGTGGAAAAGGGCGGTTAAAGAGTGGGAAGATGTAGGTAAAAAAGGTAAAAAACCCACAAAGCCAAAAAAATCCAAAGAAACAAAACCAATCACAGAAGTTGAATTGCCAGATTTACCTAAAGGATGGGGATGGATTAGGGTGGGCAATTTGGTTGAAGAACCTAAATATGGAACTTCTAAAAAATGCGACTACAATTTAAATGGTTCAGGAGTACTTCGCATTCCCAATATTGCAGATGGTTTTATTAATGATTCTGATTTGAAATATGCCCAATTTGATTCTAATGAAATCGAAAGTTACAGATTAAAATATGGCGATATTCTTATTATTCGGTCTAATGGGAGTATTGATTTAGTTGGAAAATGTGCATTAGTTAGTGTAAAGGATGAAGATTATCTTTATGCAGGATATCTAATTCGACTCAGAACTATCGGTTCATTAATTAATTCAAAGTACCTGTTAAATTGCCTTTCCTCAATTGATTTGCGGCATCAAATTGAGTCTAAAGCCAAATCAACAAGCGGAGTTAACAACATTAATTCCGGGGAATTACAATCTTTGATAGTTTCCATCTGTTCCCTCTCCGAACAACAAGCCATTATCCAGGAAATCGAAACCCGCCTTTCAGTCTGCGACAAAGTCGAGCAAGACATCGAAGCCAACCTCAAAATAGCCGAGGCACTGCGGCAGAGCATCTTGAAGAAGGCGTTCGAGGGGAAGTTGCTCAATGAGCGGGAGCTGGAAGAGGTGCGAAATGCGCCGGATTGGGAGCCGGCTGAGGCTTTGCTGGAGAAAATTCGAGTGGAAAAAGTGAGCAGTAGTAAGAAGGGGAAAGCATGATCACGGAGCAATTGAAGGGCATCATCAGGGATGGTGAAGGGCTTACTGTGGAATTTAAGGAGTGTAGGAACAAGCTGAACAAGGATGTTTATGACAGCGTTTGTGCTTTCTTGAATCGCAGTGGAGGGCATATTGTTCTGGGAGTTCGGGATGATGGGATTGTTACGGGGATCGATGAGGATGCTTTGCCACAGATCAAAAAGGACCTGGTCACTGCGCTGAACAATCCGCAGAAGATCAACCCGCCTTTGTATATTTTGCCGGAGACCATTGTCATTGATGAGAAGATCGTTCTTTATCTTAATATTCCTGAAAGCTCTCAGGTCCATCACTGTAATGGGAAGATATTCGACAGGAATGAAGATGGAGATATGAATATAACGAATCAGTCTGATGCTGTGGCTCATTTGTATATTCGTAAACAGAGTTCGTTCTCTGAAAATCGCATTTATCCTTATGTTAAAATGGATGATCTCCGAAGTGACCTTTTCCAGAGGGTAAGGAAAATGGTCCGTGCTGAAAATCCAAATCATCCGTGGGGTGTGATGAGTGATGAGGAGATCTTGAGCAGCGCACGTCTATATCAGCGCGATTACCAGAGTGGAAAGGAAGGATATACTCTTGCAGCAGTCCTGTTGTTTGGGAAAGATGAAGTGATCCAGAGCATATTGCCTCAATATCGTACTGATGCCATTCTCCGAAGGGTCAATCTTGATCGCTATGATGACAGGGATGACATCCGCACCAATCTGATCGAAAGTTATGACAGGCTGATGGCTTTTGTTGCAAAACATTTGCCAGACCCGTTCCATCTTGAAAAGGACCAGAGGATCAATCTGCGTGATCATATTTTCAGGGAAGTTGCTGCAAACATACTCATACACAGGGAATATCTGAACAATTTTCCTGCAAAATTCATCATTGAAAAAGATCAGGTCGTAACGGAAAATGGGAACCGTCCGCATGGTCATGGTCTGATAGATCCTTCAAATTTCACACCCTATCCCAAAAATCCGGTAATTGCCCGCGTTTTCAAAGAGATCGGAAGAGCTGAAGAACTGGGTTCAGGAGTTCGCAATCTCCATAAATACACAAGGATATATTCCGGTGGGAACGATACACAATTTATAGAAGGGGATATTTTCAAGATAATTATTCCTGTTACCCCTCAAGCTACCGCGCAAGCTACCGCGCAAGCTACCGCGCAAGCTACCGCGCAAGCTACCGCGCAAGTTGATAAACAGGAATTGATAATCGAATTTTGCAAAGAGCCTAGAACAACCAGCGAAATTATGGAGCATTTGCAATTAACACATAGGGAGTATTTCAGGAAATTCATTTTAAAGCCTCTTCTGGAATCTGGTGTTCTTCATATGACAATTCCATATAAACCAAGCAGCCCAAATCAAAAATACTACTCACATATCAAGGATTAAAAACATGTCTGAAAATACATCATCCATTGTCTCTAAAGTGTGGAGTTTCTGTAATGTCCTGCGTGACGGGGGAGTGAGCTATGGCGATTATCTGGAGCAGTTGACATATCTCATATTCCTGAAGATGGCAGAGGAGTACAGGAAGCCTCCTTATGATCGGGATATCGGGATTCCGGAGGAATATAGGTGGGATGTGTTGAAGCAAAAGCGTGGGGCTGAGCTTGACACTCATTACAAGATGCTTCTGGAAGAGCTGGCGAAAAAGCCGGGGATGCTCGGGCAGATCTTCCTTAAGGCACAGAACAAGGTAAGCGATCCTGCTATGCTTTACAAGGTCATTGACATGATCGATAAGGAAAGCTGGGTGATGATGGGAGTTGACACCAAGGGCGAGATCTACGAGGGGCTTTTGCAGAAGAATGCAGAGGATACTAAAAGCGGGGCCGGGCAGTATTTCACTCCGCGACCGCTCATCAGGACGATGGTTGAATGCCTGCGTCCTGAACCCATGAAAACAATAGGTGACCCCTGCTGTGGTACAGGTGGTTTCTTTTTGGCAGCCTATGACTTCCTTACATTGCATAATCAGATGGACCGGGAACAGAGCAGGTTCCTGAAGAACAAGACCTTTGGTGGCAATGAGATAGTCGCCGGAACCCGAAGGCTGGCACTGATGAACCTGTTCCTGCACAACATCGGGGAGATCGACGGGGAACCTTCTATATCCAATTCTGATGCACTAATAGCTGATTCAGGGGAACGTTATGATTACATTCTTACCAATCCACCATTTGGTAAGAAGAGCAGCATGACCTTCACCAACGATGCAGGAGAGCTTGAAAAAGAAGACCTCACCTACAACCGTCAGGATTTCTGGGTAACCACAGGCAACAAGCAGCTCAACTTTGTGCAGCACATCCACACCATCCTCAAAGCAGGCGGTCAGGCAGCAGTGGTCCTTCCGGATAATGTTCTCTTCGAAGGCGGTGCAGGGGAGGTCTTGCGCAAGAAGCTCCTTGAGACCACCGACCTGCATACGATCCTTCGCCTGCCCACAGGCATCTTCTATGCGAATGGTGTAAAGGCTAACGTGCTTTTCTTTGAAGCAAAACCCGCAGCTAAAGAGCCGTGGACAAAGGAAGTATGGATATACGACTACCGGACCAACGTACATCACACGCTTAAAAAGAACCCTCTGAAATTCTCCGATCTGGAAGACTTTATCCAGTGCTACAATACTGAAGACCGCTTCGATCGTCAGGAAAGCTGGAGCGAAGAAACTCCGGAAGGAAGATTCCGTAAGTTCACTTATGATGAGATCGTGGCAAGGGATAAGACGAATCTGGATATATTCTGGCTCAAGGACGCAAGTCTTGCTGATCTCGATAACCTGCCTGATCCTGATATTCTCGCAAATGAGATCATCGAGAATATCGAAGCATCACTTGAAAGCTTCAAGGAGATCATGGTAGTGATCAATGGAGAGTGAGGTCTGATGTTGTTGTCTGCTTATGCAGGCAGCCCTTTTTCTTTCAGGGATCGATTTTCACTATCATGTCTTATTTTGTAAAAAAGCAAAAAAGTAAAAAGTACGTCCCCTGCATTAATTCTTCAATGCAAAGTACATACTTCCCATTGCTACCAGTGTAACCAGAAGGCCGATGATCCCGCCTACAAATGGTATTTCTGTAAGGATCAGTACTATAAGGAGGCCGACTGCCAGTGTGGTCCACTGGTTATATTTGAAGCCTGCTTTTTTGAACGTTACCTCTCCGAGCCACATTGCAGTGTATATCTTTGCGATCATCAGGACGATGGCCAAGAGCAATAGCAGGAAGAGTGCAATTGGGATGCCGATGATGGTTATTAGCAGGACAATTGCTCCTATGAATGAGCCTATCAGTATCAGCAGTCCTACTGCGATCTTCTTCAAAGGTTCTTCCTGTATTTTCTTTGCGATCTCTTCGGTCTTTTCCGGGAAGACCAGGATGGACATTACTCCCAGAGCGAACAGGAATATGTAATATGAGATCTTGCCAACGATAGCTATCCCTTTGAATATTCCATCAGCATCGGACCTGTCATCGCGCTCTCCTCCCTTGTCAAATTTGATATCTTCCCCTACAACACCGGCAGGTATTGGTATTTCTTCGGGGGTGGTGTATTCCAGGTTACCTTTTACGCTTGAATCAGGCTGGATCGTTATATCGGGTGAATCCAGTTTTGCATCTCCTTCGACATTACCTGAGAGCACCAGTGAACCTGCTGAGACCTCTAGTAAGCCTCCGAAGTTTCCTCCAAGATCGGCATCGCCACTTCTTATGGTCGTATCACCGCCAATGTTTGCATTCTCAGTTGTGGACACTGTGCCGGCAGCTACCAGAAGATCGTCACCTATCTGGCCGCTAAGTTCGAATGATCCACAGGCGACCCTTACATCATCGCCGATAATGCCTGTAATTGTCACATCACCTGCAGTAACAATGAGATCCCCGGAAACGTTCCCGTTGATCTGCACAGTACCTCCGGCAGCCACGACATCCCCAAGGACATCCCCATTCACTATCAGGGTGTCACCTGCAATGTAAACATCATCTTCGACCGTTTCATTGATGACTACCAGGCTACCGCTCTCGAACATACTGGATGCGCTTGCATTAGATGTTAAAGATAACAATAAGAATACAATGACGCATATCATCCATAGACTATCTTTCAATTTCATATGACCCCACCTTTCAATTTTTAATGTAAAGTTTGATATTAATGACTATTAAATGTTTCTGAATTTTGAATAACTCATTTAAAAATTGGTGGAGTGTTGACAGATGCATCTAATCTGGAACCTGTCGGAATACCAATGATAAAAGATGATTTCGAACATTATAAACAATTTGTTCTATTAATTGATGATCGATGAAAAAAATGATCTGGTAAGTTGTTGATGTATCAGCATGCTGAAACTTTGAAGTTCCAGACATGCCAATACGGTTAGCCCCCACGACTTTTCAACCCCGAAAAGTTAAGGCCTTTCGACAATATTGCTTTAGGTCAAGAGAAACGGCATAACTCTTAACCTTTACTTAATATATAAGTTTTTTAGTACTTAAAGTAAATGCCATTAAAAAAGAATGTATTTTTAATAAAATTGCAAAAAAATAATACTATTTATAAGTTATTGCATTTTATTGTCTAAACTTCTAATGCGGTGAATTCTATTTTTTTGTTATTGGCACTTATAATGATACATCCCGCTCAATTAAATTGCTCTTATATATCATGGAAGACTAAATTTATTTGAGTGTGGGAAAACTTCAGCAATTTATAGATATTGTCACGATGGGTACATATAAATAAGAACTGAAGTAAAGTTACAGACTGTTAACACCGTTAACCACACATCAGAGCCGGATAATCTTGCCGGTACATGTACAGAAAGCCGAAAGCGATGGGAATTTGTAGTTTTTAAGCTTCACATATCCCGAACGAACAGGTGGTAACTGAATTGGATGAACAGATGAACAAAAAATATCTCGCCAACAAATTATTTGAAACCCAGTTTGCACTGGAAGATCTCAGGGAGATAGTCAGGCAGTCTCTACCTACGGGTATGAGTAATGATCAGTCTGAACGCTACGATGAGATCGTCTCTGGTCTTGGCGGCCTTCTTGAGGATCTTGGTAAAAAGAATGGTCAAACACAACCCGTAAAGATCGTGGGTGACCTTATGTGCCGGACAAGGGAAGAGGAGTTCATAAATATCCAGCCTATCCAGGCCGGAGGAAGACTGACCCCTGAAGCACGTAAAGCGGTCATAGCCTATGGGGATGGATACTCTACCTGTGACAACTGCCGAAAACCGTTCAGGCTTGATAAGATCGAAAAACCTTCGATATCGACCTTCCACACGGACCTTGCAGAGTTTGTAGGGATGGACCAGGCACGTGTGGTTCCCGGTGCAAGAAGGGGATTCCAGGCTGTTGCTTCATCAATTATTGAAAAAGGTGACACTGTGGTCGTATCGGCATTTGCTCATTATACTGAGTTCCTTGCCGTGGAAGGTGCCGGAGGTATCGTAAGGGAAGCTCCTGTGAACGAACATAACATTCTCACGGCAGAATCAGTTGCTCACAAGATCGATGAAGTGAAGAGAGAGACCGGAAAACTTCCAGCTCTCATAATGATCGATCACTTCGATTACCTGTTCTGTAATGAACACGACATCTATGGTATCGGAAAGGTGGCACAGGAATACGGTATCCCATTTCTCTACAATGGTGCATACACTGTGGGCATAATGCCGGTAAATGGCAAAAAGATAGGTGCGGATTTCGTGGTAGGTTCAGGCCATAAGAGCATGGCATCAGTAGCTCCTTCAGGAGTGCTGGCGACCACTGAAGAATGGGCTGACAAGATATTCAGGACCACACAAATGGTCGGGGATGTTACCGGAAGAAAATTCGGTATAAAAGAGGTCGAGTTCCTTGGATGCACACTGATGGGAGCTCCATTGCTGTCAATGATGGCATCGTTCCCGCATGTGAAGGAAAGGACAAAGCACTGGGACGAGGAAGTCAAAAAGTCCAACTACTTCATTAACGAGTTCCTGAGGATAGAAGGAAATGAAGTGCTTAGCGAGTTCCCGAGAAAGCATGCTCTTTCCAAAGTGGATACCACCGGAAGCTTCGACAAGGTGGCAAAAACACACAAACGTAAGGGATACTTCTTCAGTGACGAACTGAAGAAACATGGAATCGCAGGCGAGTTCCCTGGTGCTACAAGAAGCTGGAAAATGAGCACATACGGACTTTCGTGGGATCAGATACACTATCTCTCCGATTCATTCATCGAGATAGCTGAGAAATACAATATTAACATTAACTGAGGTACAAACAATGACTGACAAAACCTATGGATTAGACACAATAGCATTACACGGGGGGCATGTGCCAGATGCGACAGGATCAAGAGCTGTTCCCATTTATCAGACAGCAGCATACGTTTTCAATGATGCTGAGCATGCAGCGAACCTTTTTGCCCTGAAGGCATTCGGGAACATCTACACACGTCTGATGAACCCTACCACCGATGTTCTTGAAAAGAGGGTAGCTGCCATTGAGGGCGGTACAGGTGCATTGGGTGTAGCTTCAGGCATGTCTGCCATCACTCTTGCAGCCCTTGCGGTAACACAGCTTGGGGATGAGATAGTTTCTGCAAATAATCTCTATGGTGGCACGTACCAGCTCTTCAATCACACTTTCCCCAAACTTGGCAGGAAAGTACATTTCGTTGATTCAACAAAACCGGAAGAATTCGAAAAGGCCATTACTGAGAAGACACGTGCCATCTATGTCGAGATAATCGGAAACCCAAAGCTGGATATCCCTGATCTTGAAAAGATAGCTGAGATCGCTCACAATGCTGGTGTTCCTCTCATTGTGGACAACACCGTAGGTGTGGGCATTGTAAAACCTATCGATCATGGTGCCGATATCGTGGTCCTGTCCGCTACCAAGTTCCTCGGTGGGCATGGTACTTCCATTGGTGGAATAATAGTCGATTCCGGAAATTTCAGCTGGGACAACGGCAAGTTCCCGGAGTTTACCGACCCTGACCCCAGTTACCATGGTCTGAAGTTCTGGGAATCATTCGGCAATATTCCCGGAATGGGAAATCTTGCTTTTATCCTGAGGGTACGCACACAACTTTTACGTGACCTGGGGCCTGCAATGAGCCCATTCAATGCGTTCCAGTTCATACAGGGCGTGGAAACACTATCTTTACGTGTGCAAAGACACGGTGAGAATGCTCTGGCGGTTGCCCGACACCTTAACTCACACCCGCTTGTTGAATGGGTGAACTACCCAGGTCTTGAAGACCATCCATCCCATGAACTTGCACAGAAGTACCTCAAAGGTAGTTATGGTGCTATTCTTGGGTTCGGTGTGAAAGGCGGCCTTGAAGCAGGCAAGAAGTTCATCGAGAACGTTGAGTTGCTTTCACATCTTGCGAACATCGGGGATGCAAAGACACTTGTGATCCATCCTGCATCCACTACACACCAGCAGCTTACAAAGGAAGAGCGTGAACAGACCGGTGTGACAGATGATTTTATAAGGATGTCTGTCGGATTGGAGGATATAGCTGACATTATAGCTGATATAGATCAGGCGTTGGAGAGGTCGCAGTAAGTATGAGTGAAAGGTCTGTAGGAATTGTATCAACGAACTACCATACCATAGAAGGTGAGTTCCAGTTAGAAGGCGGTCATACCCTGAAGAACATCAGGGTGGCCTATGAGACCTATGGTAATCTCAATAAGGAGAAAAGTAATGCGATCCTTGTCTGCCATGCTCTAACAGGCGATGCACACGCAGCAGGCAGGCACAGTGGCGATGACAAAAAACCGGGATGGTGGGATGACATCATCGGTCCCGGAAAGGCCCTTGACACTGACAGGTATTTCGTGATCTGTTCCAATGTTCTGGGCGGCTGTAAGGGTACTACCGGACCGGCTTCCCTCGATACTGACACGGGCCGGCAATATGGTATCACTTTTCCGGTCATAACGATCGGGGATATGGTGAACGTCCAGAAAGAGCTGATATCCTACCTCGGTATTTCCACTCTCTTTTCAGTAGTTGGTGGTTCCATGGGCGGTATGCAGACGCTTCAATGGTGTGTTGCCTATCCTGAGTTTGTAAAGAAAGTTGTGGTCATTGCTTCTACTGCGATTTCATCACCTCAGCAGATAGCTTTCAATGAGGTTGGCAGGAATGCCATTATCTCTGATCCAGACTGGAATGGAGGGGACTATTACGATGGCGAACCCCCTGTAAATGGTCTTTCCACTGCAAGGATGATCGCTCACATCACATATCTTAGCGATGCTTCCATGCATGAGAAGTTTGGACGGAAATTGCAACAGGGTGAAAGCTACAAGTTCGATATGTCCAATGATTTTCAGGTGGAGAGCTATCTGAGATATCAGGGAGACACATTTACCGGCAGGTTCGATGCCAATTCCTATCTTTATGTTACAAAAGCTGTGGATTATTTCGACCTTTCAAAGAACGGTTCTCTGGCAGAAGGCCTGAAAAATGTACAGGCAAAGATGCTGGTAATTTCAATAACTTCCGACTGGCTTTATTCGCCATATCATTCAAGAAAGATAGTCGAAGGTCTTACTGTAAAGGAACATGATGTAAGTTATCGCGAGATAGAATCCAGCTATGGCCACGATGCTTTCCTGCTTGAAAGCGGCCAGATCAATTATGTCATCAACAATTTCCTGACTCACACATCCGTTGCTGATGTAATGACCGAAAAGGTTGCTACCATCAGGGAAGGTGTGAGCATAGAAACAGCTGCAAAGGTCATGTTCGAGGAGGCCCTTACTCATTTGCCTGTCGTTAATGAGAACGGCTGTCTTGTTGGTATCGTCACTTCCTGGGATATCTCAAAAGCGGTCGCATTAAAGTGTGACAAGCTGGAGAATATAATGACCAGGGATGTTCTGACGGCTTCCCCTGATGAACCGATAGTAGCTGCTGCCAAGAGACTGGAACGCCACAGCATCTCGGCTTTGCCTGTAGTGGGCGAGAAGAAAAGACTTATTGGTATCATCGATAGTGAGGACATCAACCGACTGATCGGTTGATCATTTTGTTTTCTATTTTTTAGACTTTTACAGGTATTTGATCTACTACAGTATGAGTTCTGAAAAGAAAAAAGAAGAATGAATAAAAAAGAAATTCATTCCATTTCTTTTTCGGTTTCCAATACCTTCAATGATATCTTCATCACAGAATCCGGGTTGAGCGAGATCGATTCGATACCTTCTCTCACAAGGAACTCTGCAAATTCGGGGAAATCACTGGGTGCCTGACCACAAATTCCACTGTGTTTGCCATTCCTCTTTGCTCCCTGAACTGCCATGGAGACCATTTTCTTGACAGCTTCATCCCTTTCATCAAAGGACGAGGCTAATATCTCAGAATCCCTGTCCACTCCAAGGGTTAGCTGGGTAAGGTCATTGGAGCCAATGGAAAAACCATCGAAGTATTTGCTGAACTCATCTATCAACAGCACATTGCTTGGTATCTCACACATGACATATACCTGCAGGCCGTTCTCCCCTCTTTCCAGACCGTTCTTTTTCATTTCCGCGATAACTTTTTCCGCTTCTTCCACACGCCTGCAGAAAGGTATCATAAGGATCAGATTTGTAAGTCCCATCTCATCCCTTACCTTCTTCATGGCCTTGCACTCAAGCGCGAAGCCTTCCCTGTAGCGCTCATCATAATAGCGGGATGCTCCCCTGAAACCTATCATGGGGTTGCTCTCTTCGAACTCGAAATATTTCCCGCCGATCAGGCTTGCATACTCGTTCGATTTAAAATCGCTCATGCGCACAACCACAGGTTTCGGATAGAATGAAGCCACAATGGTCGCTACACCCTGGGAAAGCTTTTCCACGAAATAGTCTTCCTTGCTCTTGTACCCGGCTGTGAGTTTCTCAATTTCCTCAAGCACACTTTCATCTTCAACCTTTTCAGGATGTATCAGTGCCATTGGGTGGACCTTGATGTAACTCGAGATGATGAACTCAAGTCTTGCGAGTCCGATACCATCGTTCGGTATCATGGAAAGGGAAAAGGCCTCTTCCGGATTGCCGAGGTTCATCATCATCTCGGTCTTTGTCTTTCCCAGACCCTTGAGGTCAACGGTCTCTATGTGGAAAGGCAGTATGCCTTCGTAGACCCTGCCAATATCTCCCTCAGCACAGCTGACTGTGACATCCATCCCGTTCTTTAGTTTTTCAGTAGCATCTTGTGCACCCACTACTGCCGGAACTCCAAGCTCACGGCTGACGATAGCTGCATGGCATGTCCTTCCACCTTTATTGGTGATGATGGCAGCCGCACGTTTCATGATAGGTTCCCAGTCAGGAGTGGTCGTATCAGCCACCAGTATCTCCCCATGTTTGAAAGAAGAAAGTTTGGACACGTCATCGATCACATGCACTGTACCAGTTGCTATCTTGTCACCTACACTTCTGGCAGTGACGAGAACATCCGACCTCTCATCAAGGAAATATGTCTCAAGTACATCCTTTCTTTTCCTTGACTGCACGGTCTCCGGTCTTGCCTGTACAATGAACAGCTCATCTGTGTTACCGTCCTTAGCCCATTCTATATCCATGGGTACGGCCTGACCTTTCTTTTTAGAATAGTGTTTCTCAATGGTTGCAGCATATTTTGCAAGCAGGAGTATCTCATCATCGTTGATGCAGAACTTTCTCTGGTCTGCAAGTGGGACTTCCACATTGCGGGTAAGAATACGGGAATCCCCACGTCCGTATATCATCTTTATCTCTTTACTGCCCATCCTTTTCTTGATTATAGGCATGTAGCCTTCTTTTAAGGTGGGTTTGAAGACGTAGAACTCATCCGGATTGACAAGTCCCTGTACGATGTTCTCCCCAAGGCCGTAAGCGCCGGTTATGAATACAACATCCTCGAATCCGGATTCGGTGTCTATGGTGAATATGACCCCGCTGGATGCAAGGTCTGAGCGTACCATCTTCATGACGCCTATTGACAGGCCGACCTTGAAGTGATCGAACTTATGGTGCACACGGTAGGATATCGCCCTGTCTGTGAAAAGAGAAGCCAGGCACCGGTTACATGCATCTTTCAGGGAGTGGTAGCCGTGTACATTGAGGTAAGTTTCCTGCTGCCCTGCAAATGAAGCATCAGGAAGGTCCTCTGCTGTTGCAGAACTGCGAACTGCCACATCGGTCTCAGTTCCATACTCTTCGCTCAGCTTGTCGTAAGCTTCTTTGATCTCTTCCCAGAGATCATCCGGTATCCCTGCATCGAGTACTATGCTCCTTGCTTTTTTCCCTCTTTCAGCAAGGTCAGTGACATCGTTTGTATCAAGTCCTTCCAGACTATCCTTGAGTTCTTGCAACACACCTGCAGATTCCAGGACGTGCCAGTAAGCATCCGCTGTAACTGCAAAACCGTTTGGTATCTTAATATCCTTCCCTGTCAGTTCCCGGTACATCTCACCGAGTGAGGCATTTTTACCTCCGACAGAAGGTATATCCTCTATACGTATCTCTTCGAACCATCGAATGTATTTACTATCTCCCATTGATTAACCCCCAGTTATTAGAATGAATTATTCTTTTTAACTGTTAATAAGATTAATTTTTAAGAGTATTAGAGTTTTTGGAGAAATGGAGGTAGTTGATAGATTTGATTCCAAAAGAAGATGCATGGAGTAAAAGCTGATCACTTTTAGTATCCATGCAATTGCTATTCTAATTTCACTCTGATAAGACCACGATCTTCAAAGTTCCGCTTTGTGGCGGTAAACTTGCTGTGACCATTGGTCCATAGTAAGCTTCTATCCTCATTCCTTCAGTCAGGTCTTCAATGGTAAGTTCGTTCCCATTGCTGTCTGTGATGGTTGTTTCCTGACCGATACTCAGGTAGATGTCACATGGATATCCTTCGCCTATCTCAACATCGTCCTCATCCAGAAGGATAACTGTGCTGCTGGTCCATTTTTCAGTTCCAAGAATTGTCCCGGTAGTCTTTACAGGCTGTGGAACACCTGGTTGATCGTTCTCATCAAGTACAACAATGCTAACTGCTACACTCTGTGCTGGTAGGCTTCTGGTTGTAGCAGGTCCGTAATATGCTTCTATCCTTGTTTCTTCAGTAAGGTCTTCAATGGTTAGTTCATTCCCATTGCTGTCTTTAATGGTGGTTTCCTGGCTGATCTTCAGATAGATGTCACATGGATAACCTTCACCAATATCGCTCTCATCCTGGTCCAGAAGGAGAACTGTTGTATTATCCCATGTTTCGATTCCGATGATAGTAGCAATGGTATTCAGAGGCTGCATTTTGTCGTTGTTTCCACCATCAACAGCAGGTGAATTTTCGGATTCCAGTCCACCGTTATCTATCAGTATCTTCTCATCAGCGTCAGCATTCATTATCATGGCACCGGCAGATATTACTGCGAGTACCGTGAGTACAAGTAATGGTATGTATGTGTTTTTCATTTTGTCACCTTGGATCATATGATGTCAGTAATTGGCTTCAGGTGATAGAATGAGTACTTCTTATATATCCATTACTTTAACTACAGTTCAATTTGTAGTCTTCTGAATGCGTTTTTTAAAAAAAGAAGGCGATTTGACTCCGCCTTTAATCGCCCTTTTTCGATTCCCTTATCTCCCTTATACGCCTTACTGCAATTTCTCCAAGGAACAGCAATAACGCAGCGATCAGGAAGTAGAGTTTCTGGCTTTCGGACCTTTGTACACTCTTAAGGGAATTTCCTCTTGCATCAGTTAACAGGAGGGCAAGAGCTTCATTTTCGGTGTATGTCTTACCACCATTTGCTTTGATGAATACAGGAAGGTCCTCATTTATACCGACATCACGGTATTCGATGGCATAGTTCACAGCTATCGGATAGCCTGAGACATCGTGGAAACCAATACTGTTCGGGTCGATCGTGGTCTCATAGGTACTCTTGCCGGTGACCGCAAGTTCAAGGGTATTTCCTTTGTATCTCAATACAGGTGTGTTCCCATCGTAATGGGTTATGTAAAGCGTAGCAGGGGTGTCGAACCACGTATCCTCAGCTTCAACAACAGTGCCTTCCTCGACCTGTGGATTGCCGATAGCCCAGTTTATAGTAGATGATATGAGCTTTGAATTGTTACCCGAATACATCTGGGAAGCCCATACGTTCTGCCCACCTCTACCGTTATCTGTAGTTATGGCTGCTACCCTGCCAAGCCCGTATCTCCATGTGGTCACTACAGGTTTGCCGGTGGCTGTAATGATTATTCTGTCTGCACCTGGTTTTGGGGTAACGTCATTATAGCCTGTGATATTACCTGCGATCTCGATGTTACGGGTAATGAAGTGATTTGGATTGTATTCTATAAGTGGGAAGGATGTTATTTGTGGGATATCGTCTGTTTCTTCTTCGGGTATCTCTTGATCCTCGAAGACAAGGTTCGCACGTTCACCCTTCTCAATAAAGAAATAAGTTCCGTCCACACTCTTCATTAATTCTTCGGAATAACGGTTTCCAGATTTGTCATACTGTGAAGGAGCAGCCTGTTCATGAATGTGGATGAAATAGAAATCGATCCCTTCATCGTGTATCTCTTCTACGACTGCAAGACTTTCATCATATGATTGCCCGAAACCACCATCTGATACTATTATAATGTCAAGTTCTCCGGATTCGGTCTCAAGCCATTCCTGTGCTATTAGAAGACCTTGATCAAGAGATGTATCACTTGTAGCACCCGGGACAAGTGAACTGATACTTTCTTCAAGCTTTTCAAGATTTGAATGTGTTCCAAGATATACCAGACCATCGGAAACATCGACACCTTCACTACCGAATGCGATTACTCCAGCATATGCATCTCTGAGGTTCTCGTTCTCAAGTATGAATATGGAATTGCCTAGAATATCAGAAAGCGTTTCATGAGCAGATGTGCTTTGGGAAACATCCAGTACAAGAACAATGCTTCTGCCACCTTTCCAGTCAGTTGGTCTTGAAGCTACAGGAAGTAATTCCTCTAAGGAAGAATCAAGATAGTTCCCACGATCGAACGAAGCCTCGCCACCTACCAGGACAAGTCCATTGCCTTGAGATACGTATTCCTTTAGTTCATCAATGTCACTTTCTGATAGTTCTCTCATGTTGACATTATCAAGCACGACAGTTTTCTTATTGTCAAGATCGGTGAATTCCTTTGAATTCGATACATCGTACAGGTTGTACAGGATATTGCCAAGGGGTGCACCTGTATCGCTTGTGATCAGATTGATATTAGGTTTTGGAACAACGTAGATGGATTTGTAGTAAACGTTGTTGATATCATCTTTATCCTCGGTCAGAGGGCTCAGTTCCACTCTCATCTCCTGAGCACCCAGCTTCTTGAAAGTATATGGAACACGAATTGTCCTAGTGCGTGTTTCCTGTGAGAAAGTGCCACTTCTGATGAGGGTGTCTCCTGCATAGACCTCAAAGCTGTATCTGATCTCACCTTCTTCTGCCTGGGATACCAGTATATCGAACTGGTTCTCGTTCCCGATGACCACGGTCTTGTCCCCAAGCATCTGGACAGTTATATCATTCACTTTGAGGTCTGGTGCAACGGAGTAAACGGTCGTACCCATTTCTTTTGCATACTCGAGAGATTCGTCGATGTCTTTTCCAAAATTGTTGTTTCCGTCACTGACGAGCACTATCTGGTTGTCTCCGGTGGAATATTGCTCGATTGCATCTCCAAGGGACGTGCTCTCGCCGGTCAGGCGGATGAACGTTGTCGGAGTATTGGCTGTAAGTGACTCATATACGTTCATTCCCACACCTTCTTCGAAAAGGCTCATACTGGCGGTCTCATCAGAGATCACCACAAGGCTCGGGTTCTCGTCACTTGTCACATCACTGACAATGGCAGTGGGAGAGGCAAGTGCGATGACCAGAAGTGAAAGCACTATCATGCGTGAGATGATAATTGGTCTTCTTGCTCCTTCCCTTAAGAAGAAAAGGCCTCCTATTATTACAGGCAGTATCAATGCAAACATCAATGGTTGTTCGAACGTGAAGGTCATAGTTCACCCCGGTTTCTAATGATAAGGATCTCAAGGACTACCAGCAGCATTGCAATGATAATAAGGTAGATATCAACGTATTTATTTGCAGTATATGTGGTCTGTCGGATGGTATCACCGCCTTCATTCGATGTTGCTCTTTCAAGGACGTTCGAGGAGTCTACTGTTGTATCGGACTCCATATCATCGTAAAGGTTCACAGCTATTCTTTTGCCAGCAACCTCATAAACGCCCACTTCATCATAGAGCAATCTGCTCGTGGTTATAGAACCTGAAGGGGTTGTAACCTCCTGCTCCTTTGACAATGCTGAAACAGCACCAGTCTGGACATTGTAATCCCCTATGTCGCCAGTACCTCCAAGCCATGCGATAACCTTTGCCCAGAACACAGGATATTCTGGAAGGTTGTGGAAGTTGTTCCATGCTTCCTCTCCGAGCATATCGCTTAATCCGAGGTACATGACAGTACCGTCACCTACATTCCAATATGCAAGCATCGGTACATCCGAGGGGGTATCAACAAGGGACACTGCATCGGACCTTATGGTCGAATTCAGATAAGTATAGACTGCAATATCCTCGAACTTCACTTCCTCTGTGAGCCTCGTATCCTGTTCGACCTTCAATGCCACACCTTTACTGCTCTCTGAGGTGGTGATGATCTTTACAGGAAGCAATTGCATGAGGTCGATGTTCGCATTCTTCGGGTCAAGTGTGGGCGAGGCGATAACAAGCACGTTCCCACCGTTCTCAATGAAAGTGCTAAGCCTTGCAGCTTCTTCAGAGGTTATTGCCCTTTGTTGTGTATCGACAACAATGACCTTATAATCACTAAGGTCAGCAGGCACATTATTGGATTGGGTGGCCTTTATGTTCGGCAACAGTGAAAGGGCAGTTCCCGAAGGTGATCCTTTAACATCGGTAACAAGAAGCAATTCGTTCTGCACATTTGCCGGAATTGATACATAGGCGACATTATCAACTGCAAGTTTATCTTCCCTGTCTATCTTGATTTCCGTAATACCGGTTCCAAGATCGGTCAGCTTGAACTGTTTAGTTGAAAATGGCCCGATATCGAATGTCACACTCTTTTTGTTCTGGCTCCCCGGCGTATCGATGATAATCTTGACGTTTTGTGTCGTTTCCATGTAGTTCTTGACAACACAGTTGTAGGTGTAACCGTTCTCCTCGGCATCGATCCAGCCTTGTATTATGCCTACATTGTCAGTTGGTGAACCTACCCTTACAAAGGTCACTTTTAATCCGTAGGATTCAGCAAGTCTCATGGCCGATACAGGGTCTTCTCCCTGCCAGTTAGTGAAATCTGATATGACCACGATCCTTCCTCCTTCATTGGAAAGGGTTCTCATGGCATTGGTAATTGCACTTGAGAGGTCTGCAACAGAGCCTTTCGGAGTAAGGCTGTCAAGGGCGTTCTTATTAGCGGAAGAACCACCGGCTTCCAGCACGTTCACCGGAATGTTCTCTGCGAGTATTATACTGTTCTTCTTACTGACATAGGTCTTAGCGATATCAGTGGCACTATCGAACCTGCCTTCAGTGTTCATACTGGCAGAGGCATCGATAACGAATATAGTATGTTCGCCGCTGAGTTCCTCTTCGGCGGTATAGAACGGCCCGGCTATAGCAACGGATATCAATATCAAAATGAGCAGTTGAGCAAGGAATATCGGGTCCTTTATAAGTCGCCTCAATGATGCAAATCTCTTCTTTTTCTGCTCCGCACGCATCAGGAACATAAGGGAAGGTATCTTCAGTTCCAGAGGTTTTGGGCGTAACAGGTACAATATGATAAGTGGGATTATACTTGCCAGGGCAGCAAGCCCGAGTATGTTTGCAAAAGGCATTACATATGCCTCCTGTTGATGGCATTGAAGAACGCTTCGAAGATGGGCGTATCAGTCGTGAATGTATATAGGTCAGCACCGACGTGGTTACAGATGTTCTGTATGCCATCGATGTGTGCCTGTAGCTCTTCCTGGTACTTATCCTTGAAATTATTACTAAGATATGTCTTCAGCTCATCATTGGTCTCAAGGTCCATCAGCTTGACATGACCGTGCATTGACAGATTGCTCTCGGAAGGGTCAAGCACCTGTATGAGAATAAGGTCATGGTTTGAAAGTCTGTAGATCGCCGATTCAATGGATTTGAGGTCTTCCATGAAATCTGAGATGATGATCACGAGTGAACGTGACTTTATCATTTTTTCATATAGCTGGACACATTGGCCAAGATCTGTCTGTCCTTTAAGCTCTACTTCGGCAAGTCTATCGATATCCCTTAATAAATGACGTCTTCCCCTGTGCGTCTGGGATATGGCAATATCTTCAGAGTAGGTAGATATGCCAAATTTATCGTTATCCTTTGTGACAAGGTATGCAAAGCCGGCGGCAAGCATGGCGCCATATTCGAACTTTGTGACAGTGTCAAGGGTATAGTCCATACTATTGCTTGAATCGAGAAGTATGTGTGTGGATACTGATTTGTCTTCTTCGAATTCCCTGACATAGAGCTTCTCTGACCTCGCATAAACGTTCCAGTCAATGGACTTGAGGTCATCTCCGTGGTGGTATTCCGTATACCCTATCGTATCGAGCCCCTGTCCCTTCCTGTTGGAGCGCCTGCTTCCTGCATAAGCACTGGAGACCCGCTTCCTTACCAGAAAAGTAAAGCGGTCAAGCTGGCGGAAGAAATCCACATCTATACGGTGTTTTCTGTCACTCATGGTTCAAGCATCATATTGGTGTTCGTAGGCTTTTCCTTCTCAGACTTACCGATGCTTATCATTTAATTTTGGCAAGTATTTCCTTTATCACATGATCCTGTGATATTCCACGCCTTTCAGATTCGAAAGTGAGGATGATCCTGTGCCTTAATACCGGATATGCCATTGCGTCAACATCTTCAACACTTACAAAGTTCCTGCCCCTAACCAATGCACGAGCCTTTGCTGCCAAAATAAGGCCGATGGATGCTCTGGGGGAAGCTCCGAACTCAATGAATTCCTTCCATGTGCGGGTTGCCATAATTATCTTGATAGCCCTTTCTTTTATATCATCTGCAATTGGCATATCCCTGGTGAGACGCTGGAGCTGTAGCACCATATTCTTGTTAAGCACTTTTTCCACATGCGGTTCATCAGACTTGGTGTAGCGTCTGACTATCTCTTTTTCTTCTTCAAATGAAGGATAGTCCAGAACGATCTTCAAAAGGAACCTGTCAAGCTGTGCTTCCGGCAATGGGAAAGTTCCTTCCATTTCTATAGGATTCTGGGTTGCAAGCAGGAAGAACGGTTTGTCAAGAATAAATGTATCGTTACCTACCGTGACCTGTTTCTCCTGCATGGCTTCAAGCAATGCAGATTGTGTCTTTGGGGATGCACGATTGATCTCATCGGCAAGGACGATGTTGGCAAAGACAGGTCCTGGCTCGAATTTGAACTCTTTTTTCCCTCCCGTCTCTTCAATAAAGTGTGTACCTGTGATATCTGCCGGCATAAGGTCCGGAGTACACTGGATCCTACTGAAACCAAGGTCCATTGTCTTGGAGATGGTGGAAACCGTAAGTGTTTTTCCAAGACCGGGGTTACTTTCCATCAGTGCGTGTCCGTTAGAAAGAATGGCAATGATTATCTGTTCTACCGTATCCTTTTGTCCTACTATGACCTTGGAGATCTCATTGAAAAGTGCTGAAAATGCATCACCAGCACCTCTGTAAGTCTGTTCAAGGTCTCCTGATCCTGCATCATTGGAATTCATGTGGTGTTCTCCTTATATTGCAATTGGTGAAATTGATTGGTGGTATAAATTGATCTGTTAATGTGATCCATCGATGAGCTTCGATGTTAATTAAATGATAATGATATATTAATAAAAGCATTGATATATTTATTGTCATGATGTAGTTATCTGAGGTCAGTTATTAGCCATCTGCTCAAAATATTCTTTTATAATACTCTCATACCCTTCCGGCAGTTGCTCATAATAAGCAGGTGATGATATCCTTCCGACCTCATATGCCGATGAGCTCTCAAACTCAGGGGGAAGTGATTCATCATCTCCGCTTTCAGTAAAACCTGTTCCTGCTCCCGGTGGTAATGATAGGTCGACCTCTTCCCCCTCGACCACGATGATAGCAGTCTCTCCGACAAGGTCCTCACTATTTCCCCCTGAATCTCCTTCAAGTGTGAACTGTTCATCAGGGGATGTTTCATTCTCTCCTGATGTTATGCCCGGTATCTCATCTATCAGATCATTGATATCATCGGGCGTAACCCCTGTCCTGTAATCCAGTACGTTTATGGTGGTGAACATAATAAAAACTGCTAGCAGAAGAAACATGCTCTTTTTGAGCCTTTTCTTTTCAATAAGCTTTGAATTGTCGATCTTCGAGGCCACATCCAGTACATTTCCCATCAGGTCGTCTGAAATTATATTGTGCACATCTCTGTTGTCAAAGGCAGTCCTGAGCCTTTCCTGAAGTGCTGGGAAACGTTCCTCTATGAAAGGTATCAACAGAACTTTCCTGTCCCTGTAATGGAAAGCAAAGGTAAGGATGATGGCTAAAAATATAGAAATAGCTGCAAGGAGAAGTTCTCCTGCTGAGATCATCCCCGAAGGACCATAGGTAGAATCTGCGTAAAGTTCAAATGTTCTTAATGTAAGGATAAATTGGTCTATATTCAGTATTTTTAAAATAGTGAACAAGGTCAGTGCAATTATAGTGAGATCGATGATCTTGTAGATACGCTGGTATTTATTGACCGTAGCTTCCTGTTTCTCTACAAAATTATCAATATCCATGATCACTATCCTCTTTAAAGCAAACTTGAATGAACATTCATACCTTATATGAACACTTTTTTAGTTATCCAGCTTGTATCCATTGTAGGAACCAAGGACTTTGAGCATAGATACTTTTGAATTTATATAATATAAAGCATCTTTTATAACTGCATTGCCTGTACTTCCTTCTATGTCAATATAGAACAGATAATCCCCCAAAGAACGTTTCGATGGTCTTGATTCAATGCGGGTCAGATTAATGTCTCTTTTTGCGAATTCCCCTATGATCTCATAGAGTGAACCAGGTTTGTCCTCATCAATATCAGCAATGATGGATGTCTTGCATGTATCATTTTTAGGTATGCAGACATCATCTTCCTGCCACTTGCCCTGTTCTATGACGATAAAGCGTGTATGGTTCTTCTCCCAGTCCTGGATATTCGGAACAAGTATCTTCAATCCATATTCCCTGGCGGATTCTCTTGATGCGATAGCTGCCATCTCGCAGAACTCATTAGCAAGCTTGGCAGCATGGGATGTACTTCCTGTCGTACGTATTTCTGCTTTCTTGAAATGTTCCCTTATGAACTTACTGCATTGACCCAGTGCCTGAGGATGTGACATTATTATTTTTATATTATTCATCTCACCCTTTGAGAGAAGACAATGCTCAATGGGTACAACTATCTCCCCGATAATGGTTATCTCGCTCTCAAGCAACAGATCGAGCGTTATACCAACGGACCCCTCTATGGAATTCTCTATTGGGATTATTCCCATGTTCGAATCTCCATTGATGACGGATGCAAAAGTATCGTTTATGTCATCATAATAGACAAGGGATGTTCCCTCCGTCTTTGATTCTTTGCTTATCCAGCCTTTTGCTGCTTTTTCCGAGTAGGATCCGGCAGGCCCGAGTACGCCAACGATCATCGATGCAAATTGGTTTGCCTCTTAAAAATAGTTTTTGATGGCAGGCTTTAACTTTTGACTACCCTGAATATCATTGCCAGACCTGTCAGATTGATACCTATAATAAGGGTCGATCCAATGATCTTTCGCATCCCTTTGGGTATCATATCCTTATTTTTATCCGGCTTATTATCTGCATCGAACCGGATGATCTTATCAGAATCTGCAAAGACGGTCCTTTCATATAACTGATTACCATTTCCGGAAAGCTCAGCGTTGATAGTGTATTCCTTTTCCTTTTCTAGTCCGTATATAATATACTCGCTATCCCCTTCTGATTCCAGGATGGCCTGTTCCGAAGATATCCTAACACTACCTGTTTCCGGAAGTAATACTTTGAAATTAACATATTTTTTAGTTGCAAAAGGTTCACCGGCTGAAAAGCGGAGCTCGTTCGGCAGGTCAAGGATACTAAGGATAGTGGGAGCAATATCTTCCTGACCTAACGTTTCTTCAATGAAATTTCTTTCGATATTTGATGATGTTGCAATAAAAGGTATCTGAAGCACTTCCGGTGAGGTTGCATATTTATCGGACTTGCTGCCACCACATCCATCTACTGACTGGAATGCCATCCCATGATCTGAAGTTAAGATGAAAGCAAGGTCATTATCTTCCGTTCTTTCAATAAGAGGCTGGACCATAATGTCGAGTTCTTCGATGCACTCAACATAACCTTCATTTCTGCGATAAAGTCCGGCAATATCAATGGCACCGATATTTATTGTCAGTATGTATTTCTGGTCAGGATATTGCTCCATCAGCTCAATTACCTTAAGGGCGGTCTCGATTCCCCAGAGGTTGTAAGCATTATAACGCTCGATCTCTCCTTCTTTATACTGCTGTACATAGGTTGGGGCCAGAATGGCATATTCTTTGAATATCTTTTCAACATCGATTATCATGTCGGTATCGTGCTGACTGGTATGGTCATTGAGCAAGACTTTCATCTGCGGATCATTTATCGATGTGGTGCTATCATATATGGCAACATCCTGTTCTGCAAGAAGTTCGGTCGTGTCACCCTTTTCCAATATTGCGAACATGAGGTATCCATTGTCACGGGCAACATCATAGACGGTAGCATCATTGTGTGCTATCATTGCAGAAGTAGCTCTGGGATTTCCTGTAACGATCACCGAATGCCCATTTTCACCTTTTGTAGAGGGTGTAAGAACACTGAATGCTTGAAGTCCATCTTTTGCGAGTGCTGAAATATTTTGGATATTTGGCTTTTCCAAAGGGCTTCCATCAAGTGCATAAGGGATCTTTTCCGGATTTATATAATTTGCACCGAGGCCATCTACTATCAGTATGACTGCACCATGATCGGTTTCTATGTTTTGGATGTTTATTGGAGTGAGTGCCACAACAGGAGTTGAAAGTTGCACTATTATAAGACAAAATAGAACTAAGATAGCTCTTCTTTTTAAATTATGGTTTAATGTGGATACGTTCTTCACGATTAATGCAATATTTTTTTAGGCTAATATAATTAATTATATTCCATTTCTTTGAAAATTTTTTAAAATCTATCCTGTTTTTATTTTTTTCCTCTAATAATGCCGGGTATTATTTAATTTTATATATGAACTTTTCTACTATCAAATATCTATTTTTTAAATAATTAATTCTAATTATTATAAATTATGTTTATTGATACTGTTTATTACTTTTATCTATTCAATTATAGATTTTTAATAGTAGCTTTGTTTTTATATTAGTTTTATTTTTCAAATTTTTAATTATTATATATAAGTATATTGGTATTAAATTATATGTTAATTTTTTAGAAAATCTTTTATTTAGTAAAAACGCTATCAATAGCTATAATAATTTTAATAAACAATGCTGTTAAAAATACGCGCCATATGGTAACATATTTATACTAAATGTGAATCATACATATGTTTATATATCATTATCTCAGTTTGAAATTTGGGTATAGCTGCCCAATATCAGTTGTTCCATCCCTGGATTAATTGGATGGTGTGAACGACGATCAAAAAACATCAGCATCCGGATGTACCGGGTCTTTAATTATGAAGGAGTGATCGAAATGACCGATTTAAACCCAAAAGAAAGATTATTGAACGCGTTAAACCGCGAACCAGTTGATAAAGTCCCGGTAGTCTCTGTAACACAGACCGCTATAGTTGATCTTATGGATCAGACCGGTGCAGAGTGGCCTGAAGCTCATTCAGATGCAGAGAAGATGGCAACACTCGCCGTAGCATCACACGAGATCGCAGGTCTTGAAGCTGTAAGGTATCCATATTGTCTGACAGTTCTTGCAGAAGCTATGGGTTGTGAAGTTAATATGGGAACAAAGAACAGACAACCATCTGTAACTGATCACCCATATAAAGACGTTGACAATCTCGTAATGCCTGATGACCTTCTTAGCAATGGCAGAATCCCTGCTGTGCTTGAAGCAACAAAGATGATCATCGATAAAGTTGGAGATAAAATTCCTCTGGTAGCTGGCATGGAAGGGCCTGTAACCCTTGCATCCGATCTTGTAAGTGTAAAGAAGTTCATGAAATGGTCTATCAAGAAACCAGATGACTTAGAGACTATCCTTGACTTTGCCACAGATGCATGCATAGTGTATGCAAATGCACTGGCAGATGCTGGTGCAGATGTAATATGTGTGCCTGATCCTGTAGCATCCCCTGACCTTCTGAACCCTGAAACATTTGACAAGATGCTTAAGCCAAGACTTGCAAGGTTTGCAGAAGGAGTCAAATGTCCAATGGTGCTTCACGTTTGTGGGAATGTGACTCCTATTCTCGATATGATGGCAGACTGCAAATTCGAGGGACTTAGCATTGAGGAAAAAGTAGCAGACCTTAAGGGAGCTATCAAAACTGTCGGAGACAGGGCTGTGATCGTTGGTAATGTGTCCAGTCCGTTCACGTTACTTTCTGGTGATGTTGAAAAGGTCAAAGCAGAATCAAAGGATGCTCTTGAAGGTGGCGTTGCAGTTCTTTCTCCTGGATGTGGTATTGCACCAAATACTCCTGTGGAGAATGTTAAAGCCCTTGTCGAAGCAAGGAATGAATACATTGCATAATATCTGTAGAAACGAAATATATATACAAAAATCTTAACATCCAGTCTGAAAGGTCTTGTTGTGCAGGACCTTTCTTTCTTTCATTTATTTATTTTTGATCATCTGTCAATAATTGTCGATCACATTGATCGATCAGGCAGGAAGGTAATACTATGCGAACAGGAATTGCAATAGATCTTGGTACAAGTGGTTTCAGGGCACAAAAAATAGACCTTGGATCAGGTGAGATACAGAGAACAGTCATCACAATGAGAAATCCTCTGCCCGGTGCGAACGTTATGGATCATCTGGATTTTGCCATGACATATGGTCAGGACAAAGCTCATGACCTTGTGATCAATGCTTTCATTCACATCCTTAATGAACTTGAACCGGAAGGTGGACTTGTTGAGAGGATCGCTGTATGTGGAAATCCTATACAATTATCATTGTTCCAGGGGATTCCGATCGATGACCTTGCCTATGCAGGAGAGCGAAAAAAGAAGTTGATGAATATTGAGGAGCAAAAAAGGAATGCTTGTATCATTGACAGCACTCAGATAAAAGGCCTTGAATTCCTTAATTGTAAAGTAGTTATTCCACCTGCCATCAAACACGAGGTCGGTGCAGATGCTCTTGCGTTGATAGTAAAGTCCGGAATGCTTGAATCTGATAAGATAGCCATTGCAACCGATTATGGTACCAATGCGGAAATGGCGTTAAAGGTCGGTAATGTCATCTTCACAGGTTCTGCAGCAGCCGGTCCTGCACTTGAAGGTCAGGAGATCGGGGACGGAAGTATTGCACGCCCATTTGTGATCTCAGATGTTGAATTTAACAATGGTGATGTCTTGAATTACGTTCTTGATGAGGAAATGAACACTGTCAGTGGTTCTCTTGTCAACTATAAAAACGGTGATGTTCTCAAAAATGGTGATGTGCATGCTATCGGCATCACAGGTACCGGTGTTATTGCACTTATTGATGAGGCCATAAAAAATGGAACCATACAATTACCAAATATAAATACGCCTGATAAAAAACTTCACCTTCAGGATGGTCTACATTTCACAGAAAAAGATCTTGCTGAAGCGGGAAGGGCTATCGGTGCCATACGTGCCGGTCATGTGACATTATGCAATGCTGCTAATGTCGCAATGGAAGATGTGGAGGTCGCATACATGGCCGGTGCTGCCGGTACCTATATGGATGCGATAAAAGCTCATCGTATTGGCATGATACCTTACAATGTCTCAAAGATCTGCCAGATAGGGAACACTTCTCTTATCGTTGCAAGGGAGATACTACTTTCAGAAGAACGATTATGGGACCTTCAGGAGATCGCAGTGGAGATAGTTGGCACACATGTAATGTTTGCAATGGATGAAGCATTCAAGGATTCTTATATTCTTGAACTTTCCTATTGGAACGAGGGTATGCCTTTCAAGACACTTAAAAAATATCTTAAGAAAAAAGGTCTTCCTACAATCGATGAAGTAACTAAGGTGCCGGAAATCGAAAAGCGCGTCGAGAAGGATATTCCGGATCTTGGGGGCGAAGGGCTTCATGTGGTTGACCAGATAGGTACATTTCTGGAAATCGATATGGAAGGCTGTATCGACTGTAAGAAATGTGTCGATGTATGCCCAAATGATGCATTGGAGCAGGAGGATCGGTCTGTGAGAATAAGAACTGATCTTTGTGATGGTGCACACTGCCAGAAATGTATTCATTCATGCCCGGAAAATGTCCTCGACTGGCATTTTCTCAAGGTAGTATAATAACTTTCATGAGGTGAACATTTAATTATTTGCTCACATCTGTTGTACTGACGTACTGGATATAGATCTGAAAAGTAAACAGATTGGATCGAAGGAAGCTACTATAGATCTTAGATGTGAGCAATTTTATTTATTCATTGATTTAAGATAATTCTTTCGTTCAGAAAGATCGTCAAAATATGGATATTCTATCTTTGTGGAAGATATGATATAGATTATGGATTGTTTACTTGTAATAGGATTCAAAACAAATATATAATTGAAACAAACAAATTCCATTATTAAAAATAAAAGATCGTTTAAGTAAAAAAACGCAAAAACGGGAGATGTATAAGATATACAGTTCCATGGAAAATACCGGTAATATATCTGTCAAAAAGACTTCATCTAAAGTTGTATCTGATGAAATATCAGAATCTGATAGCTGTAGTTCTTTCTCTTTTTCCGATGATCCTGGAAACTATTTCGAGGCTATAGTAGCATCTTTAAAAGAAGCTCTCATAATACTTGATCCGGATCTGAACCTGATATATGCGAACGATTCATTCTACAAAATGTTCAATGTCAAACTTGATGATGTTTTGGGAAATGATGCTGATATATTTGTTGATCTTAAGAAAAATTCACCTGAACTATTCGACAGGCTTAGCAGAGTTTGTAAAGAAGGTTTCTTACTTGAGGACTTTGGACTAACATATCCTTTCATCAATGCCGGTACAAGGTCTGTGCTGATCAACGGAAGGCCGATCAGATATGATGGCAGCTGTGTTGCTCTTGTTACCTTTGAATATATTGACGAATTGAAAGCCCTGGATGAGGGAACTATCCGATATGAAGGTCAATATTCAACGTTGATCGAAAAAGGCAATGAAGGGGTAATTGTTGTCCTTGACAATGAAATACGGTATACGAATAAGAAATTCTGCGAACTGACAGGATCGTCAAAAGATGATATCATTGGTTCTCCTTTCTTTGATCATATTTCGCTTGAATATCGCAGAATGGTCTCCAAAAAATACAATAAATGTCTTTCAAGCAAGAAGAATGACTCCAATATTTATGAAGCAAATATTGTTTCGCTTATTGAAGGTGAAATTCCTGTGGAGATGACTAATTCCTACATTGAATACGAAGGACAGTCTGCGGTAATGCTGAACTTAAATGACATTAGGGAAAAAAGAAAAGCAGAGAAAGCTCTCGTTGATACTGAGAAGAACTTCAGGATAATCTTTGAAAAATCTCCCATAGGTATAGTTCGTTTTGATCGGAAAGGAATTATAACGAATTCAAATGAAGTATTCAATGAGATATTCGATCATTTACGTGATGTGATCACAGGCTATAATGTCCTCGATCTTTTTAGTGACACCGATTTTCGTAGCGATATAAGTGATGTGGTCTCGGGAAAGATAAGGAGCTATGAGGGTGATGTTCACCTAATTGTAAATGACAATAATTCTATCCTGCATATCACTTTCAGTTCTTTGATCGTAGATGGATCATTGCAGGGTGGGATGGGGATATTTGAAGATATCACCCTGAGGAAGATGGGTGAACGTTCTCTCCAGCTGAACGAGTCTCGTCTAGAGACGCTTCTTGAACTCAACCAGATATCCGATGAATCCATTGAAGATATATTAAATTTCACTTTGGAGGCTGCTACAAGACTCACTCTGAGCAATATAGGCTATCTTGTCAGTGTCCGTGAAGACAATTCGTTTGACATGATCTCCCTCCTTTTAACAGATGAAATGGGTCAATACAAACTGAGCAAGGACCTGGGAGATTATCCGTTTGACATTTCCAGCAGGGCCATCAAAGTGAACTCAAGTGGAAAATATTTGCTTTCAAATTACTCAAATGACCTTTTTGAAATAGAAAATGATCATGATGTGAACGGTACTATCACACGTCATTTTGATATTCCCATCTCCAATGAAGGAGGTGAACGATTCGTTCTGGGAGTTGGCAACAAAGATTCTCCTTATGATGATCTTGATACTCGTAACCTGGCACTATTGATCCAGGAAATGAAAAAATTGATCGAGCATAGGGAAGCTGATGAAGCTTTGCGTGTGTCGGAAGAAAAGTACTCAAATCTCGTTAAGAATGGGAATGACGGCATTATCATAATTCGTGATGATGTGCTGGAATTTGTAAATTCAATGTTCTGTGAGATCATTGGTTTCAGTCCCCAAAAGGTACATAACTCCAGTTTCTCTTCTTATCTGTCACCTGAATATCGGCGAATGGTGACTAAGCAGTTCTCGAAGATACTGGAAAAACAGAAGAGCAGTTATAATAAATTCGAGGTAGATCTGCTTGATCGTAAGGGTGAAACTGTTCCTGTTGAGATCAGTCCGTCACGCATATATGATCAGGGTAAGCCTGCTGTAATGGCTATTATACGTGACATAACTGAGCAGAAAAAGAAAGAACAGGAACTGCTTGATTCACTGGAAGTACAAAAGGTATTGCAAACGGTTATCAAGAGCAGTCCTGCAATTGTATTTTTCTGGAATGCTCAGTCGGGATGGCCAGTTGAATTTGTTTCTGAGAACATCGATACATTTGGATATTCTCCGTCGGATTTTATTTCTGGGAAACTACAATACGGTGACATTATTCACCCTTCTGATGCGGAAAGGGTGCACAGCTATTTTGCCCGAAAATTTGCAGAAAATGCTTCTGAATATCGTCTCGAATACAGGATAATCACCAGGTCTGATGATGTTCGATGGGTTGTCGAAAGATCCACTCCGCAGTATGATGAGGGGGGTGATCTTGTCCATATACAGGGTATCATCATGGATATCACTGAGCGTAAAAAGATCAATCAATTTTTGAATATTGAGTCCGAGGTAGGTAATTTCTTCACTCCTTCAGGGGACCTTCAGGAAACCTTTGACCAGCTTCTGGAATTTGCTTTACATATAGATAGTATCGATTCTGGCAGTCTCTATCTGATAGACAAGAACAATGGTGGATTGAACCTTATATCCCATAAAGGGCTTTCGCAAGATTTTGTAAAAAATAATTCTCACTACGCAGCAGATTCCATGCAGAGTCGATTTTTCATGATGGGTTATCCGCTCTACAAAATGTATTCCGATATCTATCCTGTGACAAAGCGTGATAACAGGGTAGATGAAGGACTGCTGGCAACAGCTGTGATCCCGGTGAAATATCAAGAGGAAGAAGTGGCTGTTCTTTTCCTTGCATCGCGTACTGAATATGAAATGCTATACAATATTCGTACATCAGTAGAAACAGTTGCTGAACAGATGGGATCCATCATTGGTCGCATTGAATCAGAAGTCGATATGCAAAAAAACCAGAACGACCTCAAATCACTCGTTGATGGTATTGAGGATCTGATCCTTGTTCTGGATAGTGAGGGTTGTGTACTCTACAGTAATGAGGCAGTCTCAAAAAAACTAGCTCACTCAAAAGAAGAGATAACTGGTATGAATTTCATAAAAATGTATCCTCATAATAAGGTACTCGAAGCAGCAAAGCTCTTTGGGGATGCACTTGCAGGTAATAAGGTCGAGTTCAGGTTACCTTTGGTTACAGGTACTGGCATGTTTATGCCTATGGAAACAAGATTGCAAAAGGGTAAATGGAATCGTCAGGATGCGATCATTGCTATCTGTCGGGAGGTTGGCATAAATTGAAGGGACCTTTATGTTTTGTCTGCTTGGCAAATAATGTTTTTATCACATGTTTGCATTTATCTTATCAAATCGGGATAGTTGTAGGCATTTATATTAATTATTTTAATGGAGGGCTAAATTGTGATCGATATTAATCCTCAACGTATACTAACACGATATAATGTAAAAGTGGAAAAGGAAATGACCCCTGAGGAGGTGGCTGAGAAATTATTCCCTGTGGAAGTGAATATAAGGGAGGTCGCGAAAGCCGTCTTTGAAGGAGATGAAGATGAGGTTGTGGAAAGTATCCAGAATGCGATCAATAATGGACTTGATCCACTGAGCCTTATTAACAATGCACTGATGGTGGGTATGGAAATAGTTTCCACTCTTTATGATGACGGTGTTCTCTACCTTCCGGATGTCATTATTTCGGCGCAGGCAATGATCGAAGGTATTGAATATTGCAAAGAACGATCAGGTCAGGAGCATGAATACAAGGGTAAGATCGTTTCCTATGTTGTGGAAGGGGATATACATGATATTGGTAAAAAGATCGTGACCGTTCTTCTCAGGGCGAAGGGGTATGAAGTTGTAGACCTTGGAAAGGATGTCTGTGTGGAAGAGGTCATTGCGGCTGTCAAAAGGGAAAAACCCATTATGCTTACGGGAACGTCGTTAATGACGACAACGATGGTTGGTTTCCAGGATGTGAATTCCCGGTTGCTTGAAAGTGACATCAATGTACCTGTTGTGTGTGGAGGCGGTGCGGTGACACAGGATTTTGTATCCCAGTATGAACTTGGCCTTTATTGTGAAGAAGCTTCTGACGTACCAAAGATCGCAGATGCTATCATCAACGGCTTGAATATTGGCCAGCTCATGAAGGAGTTCCATAAACACTGAGGAGGAATGGGTTTGAGTTTAAAACGTTATAATAAAATGGCTTATGATGACTTCGAAGATATGGTCTTTGGACATTCTATCTATCCAATTAAGACCGGTTTTGATCTGGAGATCGGAGCGGGATATACTTCGGCGGAAGTTAATTATGCACCCAGGCCAGCAGCTGGTGAGTCTAAAGAGAAACTTATTACAGAATACCAGAAGATCACAACTGATGTCCTGCAACGAATGGTACAGGTCGGTTTCCCTTCTGTGGTTCTCGAAACGGAACATGTGCAACAAATGACCGTCAATCCGTCATGGGGTGCTGAGATAGCACATGAACAAAAGACCATCATGGAAGAGTTTTATGATGAATATGGCATCAAATGTGCATTGCGCCATACGCCTGCTGATATTCGGGGCGGAAAAGAAGCCCTCGATCTTAGGGGTGACTCTTATTGTCTGTTACTGGAATCTTTTGAAGAGGTTGCTTCCAATGGAGCCGATATGCTTTCCATTGAATCACTTGGTGGTAAGAGTGTCTTTGATTCATCAATAATAAGGAACGATCTCTCAGGTGTGCTTTTTTCAATAGGTATCCTCGGCACTCTTGATGTAGAGTTCATATGGGAAGATATTAGCAAAATAGCAAAGAAACATGATGTTGTGGCTGCCGGGGATACTGATTGTGCTCAGGCTAATACTGCAATGTTCATTGCAGGTGGTCTGCTTGACAGAAAGCTTGCCCATACCCTTGCTGTTGTGGCAAGGGCGGTTTCAGCACCGCGTTCACTTGCTGCATATGAAGCAGGAGCTGTTGGTCCTGGTAAAGATTGTGGGTATGAGAACACTATAATCAAGGCCATTGCTGGTGTTCCTATCTCACAGGAAGGAAAGGGCTCAACTTGTGCTCACTCTGATGTCATGGGTAATCTTGCTATGCAATGCTGTGATCTCTGGTCCAATGAATCTGTGGAGTACCGTGGTGAGTTTGGCGGCACAAGTGTTCAATGTTGGGGGGAGACCCTATCTTATGATTGTTCCATGATGAATACGGCAATAGAGGCTGGCTATGCGAAGGTCTTCAGGGATGTTTTCATGGTCTCCGACAGATATAGGGATCCTCAGGCATTCATACTTGCATTCGATAATGCTTATAGGATAGGTGAATCGATCGTAAAGGATGGTAATGATATCTATCTACGTGCTAAGAATGCTGCGATAGAGGCATGTAATATCGTTGATGAAGGTTCTCGCGGACAGCTTGAACTTTCACGCTTTGAGAAAGCTTCTCTTGCAAAGGCGATCAAGTCCCTTCATTCACTTACTGATGAAAAGGATGTGTTCATTGAAGAGAATCTGAACAAACTTTCAACGATGGAGAGCTTCAGACCTGAAAATTACGGTTACTGAAGTTTTCATTTTCATTTTCATTTTCATCTTTCATCTCTCCATCTTACGCCCCATTTTCTTTTTTTCTTTTCGTTACGATTATCGTGCAATGAATTTTCAGTCATCTATTTTCATTTTCTGGATTGGATATTTGATGCCTCAATATGTAGTATTTAAGTGTTTTGTGTTATTAGAAAATGTATAAATAAACATAAATATATACTAATTATTTAATAATTTGTGCATATACACATTATTGTTTAATTTGGTTGATATAATAAAATAATCTTGAATTGCAATTTTCAGTTAATCCCTTTATTGATGTCGTTTTCTTTTTATTTAATCTGAATTGTACAATGGCAGTTTCTATTTATAAGTTTCTACTGTCAAGTGTATATATTTCTGTAATATCAATATGTCTGTTTAAAAATAAGCATCAATAGCCTTTATTTTCCCATATTGGTATCGATCAAATATTTCCATTATACAAATGTTTTATATACTAGTTATTTTTAAAGCAAATTTAATTATATTATATAAATGTATTTACTAAATTTGTTTTGTTTGTTTTCAATATTGTTATTTTTGTTATGCATTTTCGATACCAATACAGCTTATTTTTGATATATTTTATCTTTGTAATTTTGTTTAACCAACTGATAATGCTTATATATAAAATCATTTGAAAACAAATGTTTATATACTGGAATGAGAGACGTTTGAATAGGTTTTCAGAACGAAATCCTATGATTGGATCGAGGGTGGTATTCTTCCCAAGAAGAATGACACTTCAATTATTATTAAAAAAAACAAAGGAAGGAAGCAAAACATGACCAGGTTGGATATAGACCCCAGTGAAATTCTGGTAAGATACAATGTGAAATTGGAAAAGGCAATGACGCCTGAAGATGCTGCAGCTGAACTTTATCCTAAGGATGCACTGTTCAGGGAAATTGCAGTAGCAATCTTTGACGGCGAAGAAGACGACGTTATCGAAGGTCTTGAAAAAGCCATCAAAGCAGGAAAGAATCCAATTGCTCTGATCGACGATGCTCTAATGGTTGGTATGAAAGTAGTTACTGATCTGTATGATCAGGGAACGATCTTCCTGCCAAACGTAATGATGTCCGCAGATGCAATGCTCGACGGTATCGAGTTCTGCAAGTCACAGTCCGATGAATCTCCTGTTTCTAAAGGAAAGGTAGTCTGCCATGTTGCAGAAGGAGATGTTCACGATATCGGTAAATCTATCGTCGCTGCACTTCTCAGAGCAAACGGATATGAGGTAGTTGACCTTGGCCGTGATGTTCCTGTAGATGAGGTCATTGAAGCTGTCAAGGCAGAGAAACCTATAATGCTTACAGGTACTGCACTGATGACCACAACAATGTATGCTTTCAAGGCTGTCAACGACAGGTTACTTGAAGCAGGTCTCAATGTTCCATTCGCTTGTGGTGGCGGAGCTGTTAACCAGGACTTCGTATCTACCTATGATCTGGGTATTTATGGAGAAGAAGCTGCTGACGCACCTAAGATCGCTGACAAGATCCTTGCAGGATCTAGCATTAGCGCACTGAAAGAAGAATTCCACAAACACTGAAGAGGTGAGATAAATGGCAATCAACCGATATACAAAAATGGCGTATGACAGTGCAGATGACATGATCTTTGGTAAATGTAAGCACCCTGTAAAAGCAGGACTTGGACTCGAGATCGGTGCCGGATACACTATACCTGAAGTTAACTATGCACCAAGGCCTGAAGCCGGTGCATCAAAAGAGAAGCTCGTCAAAGAATACCAGAGGATAACCACAGATATCATGAACCGTATGGTCCAGGTAGGTTTCCCTGCTGTTGTCCTTGAGACAGAACACGTCGAGCAGATGACCAACAACCCAACATGGGGAGGAGAGGTCGCACACGCACAGAAGACCATCATGGAAGAGTTCCACGATGAATACGGCATCAAATGCGCATTAAGACACACCCCAGGTGATATCCGTGAAAATCGTGATTTCCTTGATCTTAGAGGTGACAAGTTCAATGTCATGATGGAGTCCTTCGAAGAAATTGCATCAAATGGAGCTGACATGCTTTCAGTTGAATCAATGGGCGGTAAGGAAGTATTCGATTATGCTATCCTGAGGAACGATGTTCCTGGTATGCTCTATGCTATTGGCTGCCTTGGAACCATAGATATGGATTTCATCTGGCAGGAGATCAGCTCTGTTGCAAAGAAGCACGGAGTAGTTTCCGCAGGTGACACTGACTGTTCCGAAGCAAACACTGCAATGTTCATTGGTGGCGGTCTTCTTGACAAGAACCTTGCACACACACTTGCTATCATCGCAAGGGCTATCTCTGCACCAAGATCACTTGCTGCATACGAAGCTGGTGCAGTTGGCCCAGGTAAGGACTGTGGATATGAGAACACCATCATAAAAGCTATCTCCGGTGTACCTATCGCACAGGAAGGTAAATCCTCCACATGTGCACACTCGGATGTCATGGGTAACCTTGTCATGCAGTGCTGTGACCTCTGGTCAAATGAATCTGTCGAATATCACGCAGAATTCGGTGGTACCTCTGTACAGTGCTGGGGAGAGTCCCTTGCTTATGACTGTGCTTTGATGAACACAGCAACTGCAACAGGGCAGGAAAAGACTCTCAGGGACCTCTTTATGCTTTCTGACAAGTACAGGGACCCACAGGGCTATGTTCTTGCATATGACAACGCATACCGCGTGGGTGAAGCTATTGTCAAGGACGGTAATGACATTTACCTCCGTGCAAAGAACGCTGCACTCAAGTCAGTAGAGATCATGGAAGAAGGAATAGCTGGCAAGCTCGAACTCACTAAGTTCGAGAAGGGCGCCCTTGCAGACGCAAAAGCTGCACTTGTGGCACTCACAGACGACCAGGATACTTTCATGAGCGATTGCATGACCAAGTACAAGGAAGAAGTTAAAGTCTTCCTCCCAGAGAACTACGGTCTCTAAGCATTTAGCATCGAAGTCTCCAAACGTGGACTGTAGCCCCGTATTGCTCGGGGCTACTCCCATCACCTTGAAAATGTGTATTGCACGATATTTGACATTTGACCTTATAATCACAAACATTTTCTTCTAAAACATAATACGGGAGGTGATATTCAGACATTTAAAACTCCTTTATCTCCTTTATGTCTTTTTAATATTTATTAATGGGTACATGTTTGCCCCAAATCACATTTAAAAATCATTTTTATATGTTGAGTTGTAATTTTATTTTATTGTACTTTATAAAATTTATTAATCGAACTAACGGAAGTGATCATATTTGACAAATAATGAAGAGATACCAGAGAACTGTATTTTATGTAATCCTTCGGATGGATTTCACATGATCGATAAAACAGCAGACCATGCACCACTCGGATTTGCAGGTCTCGGATTTGCAGCTATAATGCTGGGAATGATGGGTTCAGGTTTTTTTGCAGACGCTACAATGGTCGTCTCAATGTCGATCTTCCTTGGAGGATTTGCACAAGTATTCGCTGGCATAGAGGGCTGGAAAAAAGGAGATGTATTCGGTGCAACTGCTTTTTCAGCATTTGGTCTGTTCTGGTTCTCCTTTGCATTCATCTTGATGTCTTCAGGTATTGCAAGCGGAGTCCTTGGGGCAGCCAGTGCAATTTCAGTAGGTTACTACCTCTTCATCTGGGGAATTGTTTCCCTTGTGCTGCTGTTTGTAACACTCAAGATCGGTGTTAAGGCGATAACCATCGTTTTCATAACTCTTACTCTGACATTTTTCCTTAACGCAGCGGCAAACTTCGGAATGGGCGTTGGCCCACTTGCAGGTTATATGACCCTGTTACTTGGGATCTCAGCTCTGTACACATCTCTGGCACTTGTAACAAATTCCGTTTTTGGAAAGATGGTAGCTCCACTCTAAAGTAAGATTTGGCTAGAATGTCAGCTATGTAATATTCAGACCGTGACCGTCCATATGGTCGGTCAATCCCCTCCTTTAAAACGAAAATAAAAAGATCAGGTGGTAACAATTGAGGACCTCTATCAGAAAGAACGGAACCGGATCTCTTGCTCTTTCCGTCTTCATCGAAATAGCTTTGTTGAGGATATTCGCAGGGAGCTATTCTGATATTCTTGCTGTGCAGGTTACGGGATATTTTGCCTTATTTATCGGTATCATTGCCTTAGTTCATCACTTTGTACCGAGTATCATCTCACATTCGACTGACCATGTCCATCCATATGGTTACAGAAAATACAGTTCTCTGGTATCGTTGTTCATTGCGATTATCTTTATTCTGGCAAGTCTGTATATCCTCTCTGAAGTTCACTCTACCGTTAATGGAAGTAACTCTCTATTGCCGGATACTTCCATCTATATCTTGCTTTTAATGTCTGTTATTCTATCAGTAGCTATTCTGAAATATTGCTCTTTGGATGAATTTGATCAGGCTGGGATATCCCACTCATTTGCACTTAAATTAGATGTTATGTTTTCAGTTTTAATCGCTCTGACCTTGTTCATTCAAGTCAGTCCAACCGTTCTGATGTTGGAAACAGTATTGCTAGTTCTCGTACTTATGAAATATTGTGTATCGATCGTTCTCATGTCTTGCAACGTATTATGCGATGCATGCTGTCTTGATGAAAGCAATGTTCGACGTCTTGTAAGGTCCATTGAAGGAATTGAGAATTGCTATAAAGTGCGAACTCATGGTTCACCGGACGATCTGTTTGTGGATATTCACGTGAAAGTGGATTCTGATATCTATGTTATGGAAGCACAGAGAATAGTTGAAAGTATTGAAAGAAAACTTAAAAGAACATTTACAGGGATATCGGATGTACTGGTACACATCGAACCTCCTGAGAGACGATGAAACAATTGAATATAATTTTATTAGGACCATGGTGAAATAATGCAATATAGTCTTGGTATCGATGCAGGTGGAACCTATACTGATGCAATTCTTATAAGTGATAGTGACAGGTCTGTAGTGATGTCCAACAAGGCATTGACCACCTATCCTGATCATATTGAAGGAATACGGAATGCAATTGACGGGATCGATGAAAAATATCTGAAAAATGTAGATGTCATATCGGTTTCAACCACACTTGCAACGAATACTGTCCTGGAAGATACTGGCTATCCTGTGGGTCTTATTCTCATAGGGGATCATTCTCTCAATAAGAATTTCCCGACAAGTGATATCATCTTTGTAGCAGGAGGTCATGATCACATGGGGGATGAATTAAAGCCGCTTGATGTTGATGCTATAAAGAATTTCGTCCTTGGTTCAAAGGATAGGGTTTCTGCTTTTGCGGTATCGTCCCATTTCAGTATAAGGAATCCTGAGCATGAGCTAAAGACAAAACAGCTCATATCAAAGCTTACGGGAATGCCAGTCGTTTGTGGGCACGAGCTAACACAGGATATTGGTGCTTACGAAAGAGCAGTTACAGCATACCTTAATGCACAGCTTTTACCTGTCGGTGAGAATTTCATAGAAGCGATGATCTCTGAGATAAAAAGGCGTGATATGGATGCAAGATTACTTATGCTCAAATGTGACGGTTCTGTCGTTGGTATCAGGGACGCACTTGAAAGACCTATCGAAACGATATTTTCAGGTCCGGCTGCAAGTCTTATTGGCGCTTCTTTTCTTTCAGGTCTTGAAAGTTGCGTTGTGATAGATGTCGGCGGTACAAGTACAGATGTATCAATGCTCTCTGAGGGCGTGCCGGATATTAGCGAAGCGGGTGCAGTTATTGGAAAATGGCAAACGCGTGTAAAAGCGATCCACATGGAAACATCAGCAATGGGGGGTGACAGCCACATATGGACAAAAGATAATGATCTGTTCATTGGTCCCAGAAGAGTGGAACCGATCTGTGTTGCAGCAGTCAAATATCCTGGTTTTCCTGAAAAACTTAAGAACATTAAATGGATCTCGCGCAAACTGCTGGATGAAAATGTCCAACCTACAAAGTTCTTTGTAAGGACCAGACAGGAACCTATGGAATTAAATGAAAATGAAAATATGATACTATCTGTTATTGGAGATGATCCACTCTCATTTGATGATATTTCAATGATGCTTAAAAAACCACCTTCTCCTTTTGTTTTGAGTTCTCTGATAAGTAAAAGGCTTGTGCAGGCTATTGGTTTCACTCCTACTGATGTATTGCATGTTTTGGGGGAATATGATCAATGGGATCAAGAAGCTTCAAAACTGGCCGCCGATGTTCTGGCTAAATTGAACACTATAGGTAAATATGAAATGTGCTCTCTTCTCAAAAAACGCTTTGCGAGGAATATGGCATTCGAGCTGATGTCGTACCTGTTGCCAGGTGTTGATCCCGAGAGCATCGGTGGGATTGTTGATCGCAAGTTCAAAGCGAGGTTCGATGTAGAGATCCCTGTAGTATTTATTGGAGGTCCGGTGTCTGCTTATAGGGATGAGGTGAGCTCATTTATCAAAGCGGACATCATAGTTCCTAAATATTCCGATGTGGGGAATGCAGCAGGAGCTTTGTTTGGTAAAGGGGTCAAACGTCTGGAAATAATGATAAGGCCATTATCTCTTAGCGAGCCTGATAAAGATTTCTTTGTCTATTCACCTGGGGGGAGAGAGAAGTTCAATACTTATGTAGAAGCACTTGAATTTGTCAATGAACATGGGAGGGACTTGATATATTCACATATGGCAGAGTGCGGGATCATGGAAAACAAGGTAAGTGTAACAGTTGCAGAGGAAGTCATCTCACCGGAAGGTTGGCACCATCCTCCGATGGAGACTAAACTTATATTTGTGGGGGTGGGGGTCTTTTAAGCCATGGTATTTGAAATGTCTGAATATATTAACTCAATATACCTTCAGAATTGCCCGTCAGTAAATTATTGAACATACAAAAAGAAACGAACGTATTGCTTTTTGGATCGGATGATGCGTTTATAAAAAAAAGAGGAGCTAATAAAATGTTAACACTTATAGTTGGCGGTTTTCTTGGAAGCGGGAAAACTACCACGATAATCAATACGGGGAAGTATCTTGTGGACAAGGGGTACAAGGTTGCTATTATTGTCAACGAGATAGGGGAGATCGGGATCGATGGCGACATAATCAAGAAATTCGGTTTCGATACAAAAGAGATAACTAACGGATGTATCTGTTGTTCACTCAAGATGGGACTTCGCTCAACTGTGATAACACTTTTTAATTCTTACAATCCAGATGTCCTTATAATTGAACCTACCGGAATTGCATTCCCAAATTTGATCAAAAGAGAGATCGAACTGATGGACCTTGGAGAAGGTGCGGAAATCGCACCTCTTGTGACACTTATCGATGGTAGTAGATTCAAACACATATTAAAAGAGATGAAGAATTTCTCCACCCGCCAGATAGAGGATGCAGAAATTCTTGCCATCAATAAGATCGACCTTATGGACAAAATACAAATACCTATTATAGAAGAATCTGTCCAGCAGCTCAATAGAAAAGCAAAGGTAATACGGATATCTGCAAATAATAACGATGAGAAGTTCTATAGTTTTATGGACATGATATTTCCTGAAGAACTGCTTAATAGGTCTCTTGATCTTAAAGTTCAGGAGACGAAGCCAAAAGAAATGGGGAAAACATCCATTGCTCCTGCAAATGGCCTATCCTTTGTCAGCAAGAAAGATATGGAACTCATCAGGGATGAGCAGGAAACAGAAAGCTCAATTGACGCATCAGGTGTTGCAACCTATGCTGCAGAATATAATATCAAAGGCAACACAGATATCGATAGAGCAACGCTGATCGCTAAGGAGATCATGAAGAACATAAAAGCTGAAGTTATGGAACATAGCCCCGAGTTCATTGGTCATATCAAGATGTTCCTTGATTCTAATGCAGATACAGTAAAAATGAATGTAACTGCATACTTCGAAGATCCACAATTGGAAGTGATCGAAACAGGAAATAATGATATCCTGAAGTTAAAGATACTTTCAGCGATCTCGAACATGGAAAAAAAAGAACTTGTGAATATTGTAGATGCCTTCGCAACAGATGTGTGCAAACGTTATGGAATTGAGATTGAAAAGCTTGGAACGCATCATGAGCACAATCATTGAGACGGTTATTTACAATTTCAGTATGCTCCTAACAAACATTTAGTTTTGGAGCACCTCTTTTTTTGTATAATATGCATAGAATTTAGCAAATACATGTAATTTAAAATACAAATAAATGTGACAATATTAAGAAAAATCCGATAAATCTTTCCAACAAAATCAAGATTAAAACCGGTGCAATGTAGCCATTGCAAGTTCATAGTCATCTGAAAGGTATGCTTCCATTAGCTCAAGGTTCCATGTTTCATCATCGACAACAAGTATCTTTGGAAGCAATTCACTCATATGTTTGACTCCTAAAAAGTAAAGGTATTTCTGATACGTTTTTCATCCCTTTGTTTTCCCCTCTTTAATAATTGGCCTAAGGATATCCCATCTTTATATTGTTATCACTTAAATAAACATGTTACTATATTTAATTGCATATTAAGGTGCTGTCAATCCTTGCTTAGAAAGATCGTTAAGCCGAAAAGAATAGCTGTCATGAGAAAAATTGTCTTTATCTCTACACTCTTTGCAAGTGCTCCGGCCATCAATGGCATCAGTGCAAGTCCTGCATAGATACAGGTATTATAGACACCCATCGCAATCCCCTTCTCTACCTTCATGGAAGCGATTGCAATTGGAAGTCCTACAAGCATCAGACCGGAGCCAGTGCCAATGATGAAAAAACCTAATGTCGAGCTATAAATTGTAACGACTATGCCAACGGTTGCTATCATTATACCTCTTTTAATGAGCTTTGCATAGCCGGTATCCATATAAGATGCCAGAAGGGATGAGATCATTGTAGATACATAGAGAAGTGAGATCGATATGCCCAGTTCTGTCTTTGAGAGCGTATCGATCCCATATTCAGGATAGAGGGATACAAGGACACCGCTTGATCCTGCAAGTATAAATGAGATGATCCATATTCCGCGGGTATCCTTTGAGGTGAAGATATGTGACTTTGAGTATTCCTTTTTACTTACTTTCTTTTGAAGTTCTATTTTTCCTATGGTCCTTGAAGGGACTATAAAATGGTATACTGCAAAAATAATTGTTAAGAATGTCAAAATAGAAAAAAGAATTATCCCGCTCTTGATATTAGTGTGAACCAAATAACCGGTAACTGCAACACCGGAAGCTAGTCCGGCATTGATGAGAAAGCTGAATTCCCCCATGTAACGTGCTCTTTTTGTATAAAGTGCCAGCCTTGAATATGCTGCAGGGAAGAATGCACCACATGCAGCCCCTTCAATGAAGCGTGCTGATACGAATATCATGAAGTTATTCGTAAAGATCATCCACAGCCCTGATATTAATGATAGTAAGAGGCCAAGACTAACCAATTTCAGAGTATCAGTTCTATCACTTAATATTCCAAATGGAAGCATAGTACTTAATGCTCCGAGGAAGAACGAAGAATATACCAAACTTGAGGAATTTATGCCGTATATTTGTCCACTGGCAGAAAGTTCTGGCAGTACAGGTATGACAGCATTTGAAAGTCCCATTATGACTAAAGCGGATGAATATATCAAGAACCTGTCATTGTCCATAATAGCTGATAATATTATGGAAGATAGATACGTCTTTGTATCTGTATATGATCACTTTAAACGCTCCTTAAAAGAGCTTTTTCATAAAGTAGGACAGTTGCAGTAGTGAGCATAAAGTCAGAACGAATGTCTGCATTGGGCATTAATTTCTCATTGAAGCCCAGATCTCGTTAGTGGAGGATCTCATATTTTTGATTGAAAGTATTCTTTTCAACTACAGATACCATTCCTAATCTATCTTTTATGATGTAATCTCCGGCTTTCCCCTGTAATGTACCTTTAGGAGTTTTCACACTAAAATCGGCAGTCATTCTTAATGCATGACCGGCCGGTGTTTTCTGCATATCTTCATCGGTTGAAACTGAATTTGTATGCAGATCTTTTTTTGATCTACTCATTTTATCCCTTCCTCATAATTATGGGTTTTTCATTGCTTATATACTTGTCCTACATACTTAATTATTTAGAAGTGTGTATAATTTTATAGTTATATTTATTTTATTCCTTCCGTCTAACACCTTTATTTTGGGTAATTTCATACTATACTATTTATTCCAGGTTGACAAATGAGGATAGAAAGAATAAGGAAAAAGCATGAACATTACACTTATTGGCATGTCTGGAGCAGGCAAATCCACTATTGGAAAACAGCTTGCAAAAAAACTTGATCACAAGTTCATAGATATTGACGATCTAATACGAGGAAAGATCGGTACGGACCTGCAAACATTCATAGATGCTTACGGTGACGATGAGTTCATTGAACTTGAAGAACAGATCGTTATTGGACTTCATGCATTGGATAACTATGTTATTGCAAC
>NZ_JAQFFK010000006.1 GCF_027594145.1 Methanococcoides alaskense
CATTATAGTGATCGAAGAACTTGATCCATACCTTGAGGAACAACTCCTGCAATTGATAGGCAAGCACCATCTCGATGTGAACGTACATGGAAAGAAGAATGGTCATTTCCCTGTAAGCGGAGAATATAATGTAGATGTTGTTATCGATGGGATGAACAGCTCCCTTAAAGATATCAATACAGATGTTCCTTTCCTATCTCATTCAGCACCTGTGATCGATAAAGAGAATGTACCTCCCCTTCCCGTAAGACCTCCTACATTATGTGCAGGTTGCATGCACAGGACAGTATTCTACGCATTCAAAAAGGCAGCCGGAAAATTAAAAACCGAAAAGATCAATACTATATTCTCAGGAGATATCGGATGCTACACCCTTGGAAATGCCAAACCTCTCAACATGGTGGACACATGTCTTTGCATGGGAGCAGGGATCAGCATAGCAGCAGGTTTGTCCCATACACATCATTATCAAGAAGGTAAAAAAGCAAAACAGGTGGCATTTATCGGCGATTCTACCTTTTTCCATTCCGGGGTAGCCGCCGTGATAAGTGCAGTGTACAACAATGCTGACATCACTCTTGCAGTCCTTGACAATAGGACCACGGCCATGACAGGCCATCAACCCCATCCGGGCATTGGTCTGACTGCCACAGGTGTTTCCACAAAGGTAATCGATATTGCCGATGTTCTCAGAAGCTGCGGGGTAGATCTTGTCGAGACCATAGATGCCGATGACCTTGGTAAATGTATAGACATTGCAAAAAGGGCCATGGATTTTGAAGGACCTTCTGCTGTCGTATTCAAAGGAAAATGTGTAGGGATCACAAAAGGAGAAGGACAATATGTGGTCGATGAAGATAAATGCACACGTTGCAGGATCTGTGTATCTCAACTTGGATGTCCTGCCATATTCTCACCATCCAACAAACCGCCGGTCATACAGGACAACTGCACTGGTTGCGGTTTGTGTGCACAGGTATGTCCATCAGGTGCTATTGTTCTAAAGGAGGATCTACAATGAAATTCGATATTCTTATTGCAGGTGTGGGCGGACAGGGTGTTGTGCTTGCATCCCGGCTGCTTGCAACGGCTGCCATGGATGCTGGTTTGCATGTAACCACCGCTGAGACCATAGGCATGGCCCAGAGAGAAGGGTCGGTTACCAGCCATGTCAGGATCGGAGATGAGGTATGTGGCTCACTTATTCCCTCAGGAAATGCCGACCTCGTGATAGGACTTGAGCCTGCAGAAGCTGCAAGGAACATTCATTTTTTGGGCATGAATGGCAGCATTGTTGTAAATGAGCATGCTGTAATGCCATCTGTAAACGGATCTGTCAAATACGATCCTGATCAGGTCCTTGAATTCCTGAAGAGTAACTGTCAGGATATCATATCCATCGATTTCACACAACTTGCAAAGCAAGCAGGAACCTATCGGGCAGCAAATGTTGCTATGCTGGCAGCAGCCTCAGGTGCCGATCTCATTCCATTCCCTCCGGGGGATATGTGGAATGTGCTTGAGAAGATGGTGCCGGAAAAGTACAGGGATGTGAACAGGAGGGCTTTTGATATGGCCCTTGAAAAGGTCTCAGGTATAAAGAACCCTGAACAAGCAATCGACATCTGATATTCCAGAGGTGATGCAAATGAATGTTCATGTGGATAATGATCTTAAGGAAAACGCTCCTGACCATGAGAATGGATGTTCCAGTATATATGGCGAGGAGGAAACTTTCAAGCTCAAAAAGCTTCTCAAAAGGGTTGTGTTGGGAAGCTCCTTCTATCAAAGAAAGTTCGAAGAAGCTGGAATTGATATCGATTCCATCAAGACCCTGGAAGATATTGCAAGGCTTCCGTTAACAACTAAAGAGGAATTGCGGGATGCTTATCCACTGGGTCTTCAGGCTGTTCCCGATGAGGATATAATAAGGATACATTCATCATCAGGTACGACCGGCAGTCCTGTCATCATCCCATATACACAGGGAGATGTTGATGTATGGGCAGGTATGATGATGCGCTGCTACCAGATGGCAGGGCTTACCAGAAATGACAGGATACAGATCACACCCGGTTACGGACTTTGGACTGCAGGCATAGGTTTTCAGGCAGGTGCCGAGCTTCTGGGAGCAATGGCAGTTCCAATGGGGCCGGGAAATACAGAAAAACAGTTACAGATGCTGCTCGACCTCAAGTCCACAGCTCTTGCCAGCACCTCATCCTACGCCCTCCTTCTTGCAGAAGAGATCAACAAAAGGGGGTTGAGGGACAATATCGATCTGAAGGTAGGGATCATAGGCTCCGAGCGCTGGAGCCCTAAGATGAGGTCCCGTATCGAGCAAGAGCTCGGTATCGAGACCTTTGACATCTTCGGCCTCACCGAAATATACGGACCCGGTATTGCCATAGATTGTTCCATGCATGATGGTCTTCACTACTGGTCAGACCACCTGCTCTTTGAGATCATAGACCCTGTCACAGAAGAGAGTTTGCCCGATGGCACTCTCGGGGAGCTTGTCATAACGACCCTGACAAAGGAAGGTGCGCCCCTTATACGTTACAGGACGAGGGACCTTACACGTATCATACCCGAACCCTGCAAATGTGGATGCCCCTTCCCTCGCATAGACCGCCTGCTGGGACGTACCGATGACAGGATAAAGATCAAAGGTGTCAACGTCTATCCCGGTCAGATCGAGGATGTCATACAGAGGGTCGAAGGTGTCAGCAGCGAATACCAGATAGTTCTTGAAAGGAACCAGGGCAGGGATTCAATGTTATTCAGGGTCGAGATCGATGGTGCAAATGATCTTGAGAACAACAGGAACAGAGCAGGTTTTTTGAAGAAAGCCTTCAGAGATTTTATAGGTGTCAGTGTGGATGTGGAATGCGTTGGAATGGGGGAACTTCCCCGCAGTGAGAAGAAAAGCAAAAGGGTGATTGATAACAGGGATATGTGAGGACATATCCATTCTTTTTTCAAATGTATGATCATTGTAGGGAGTTGCCATATTCTGAATCTAAAATAAACAATGATGTGTAGGATCTTCACATAATACTCTTTGCAAGCAGCTCTGGGATATAATTCATATTAATATCTCTCCCATTTCTTGCACACTCCTCTATGATGTATGCAAAAAGGACAGTAGCTTCCCATTAACTTCACGAACTTGCTTCCATTGTATCGATCGCTTTCATCATACCCAGTTTGGCCTTAGACATTTCCCTGACAGATATCATGCTCAGACATTCTCTGCAACAGTAAAATGTGTTCAATCCTATCATTTGTATCTCAAGCTCTGTGTTGCAATTTCGACATAGCAGTTTTTCTTCATTTGCCATATTTTCCCCTCCAATCATTTTCCCCTATACTACCATTTATGACTTTTTGAATTTTTACTTTATTTTGCTTTGTTTTTGTATTACATTTAATAATATATATTTGCAGAATATACAGTATACGCACTTCTTTTATATATAACATCATAAAATATATTGATTATTTATTTCCTCTTTGGAACTTTTCTGATTCAGGTAGGGAGAATAAAATTAGCAAGAGGAAATATGGTCATTGCACACATCGGTCAGTTCAATAACTATGATATTATGATAAAATGCTCGATGAAGGTCTCATGGAAATAGAAACAAGACATCCAGGAATTGAGATTTGTGCTAACTTCTTACGAACAATTGAACTGATCTTTAAGTGAATTGAAGTTTGAGGTGAACTGACACCTATCAGTCCTTTAATTGATATTCTTTAGAAATATTTAAGAACTAAAAAAGGGGTACTTATACAAGAGAACAAATGAGAGGCTATATCAATAATTCGGAAAAACGCATGTTCATGCTGTTTGGCTTTATGCTTTTGCCTATGGCATTCCTATGCTATCAAAAAGAACTGTCTTTAAGCGTAATATCCTCTTTGCCACTGTTTCTAATTCTGGTCATAATGCTTGTTACTGCAAACATTGAGATCCCGATAAGCTCCATTAAAACAAAGAAGCTTCAGGCACTTGATAAGGATGCACTGATCCTTGAAGAGATGTTTTCGATCCCACTGGTAAAGGAGCTTTCCTACAGCAGTAAACAGGCTTTTAACACTGTGATCTCCCTGAACTTCGGCGGATTTATCATACCTTTCCTTGTAATGATATTCCTTCTCGTATTCCAGGCGGACTTCGTTGCCCTTGAAGTTATGTTGATAATGATGGTAGCTGTGATATTCCTATCTGAATTTAGAAATGGTATAGGTGTTATTGTACCTGATTACATAGGTATGCTTGCTATTCCTTTTGCACTTATAATCTCCCCTGATAACGTAGCATCTGTCATATTCATTTCCGGCATAGGCGGAATAATTTTTGGAAGCATAGCTACTCTTTTGATGGTAGACAGGGAAAAAAAGGGAAGTGCCGTTATTAGCATCGGCGGAGTTGGAATGTTCAAAGCAATATATAGTACAGCGATCTTGGCTTCACTGGTCTCGTGGTTCCTCTGATAAGGAACTATGAGCCGCATTCATTCTTTCCTGAAGTTTGTTTGACATGAGATTGACAGTTCTATATTTTGCGATCCCTTTATCTGTAAACCTGAATGGCTGAGGCGTTGTGTCAACTTTTGTACCCCTCATCTTCTGGACTGCCATAACAGGTGTGAGAGTAGGTTCTACTTCGTTTACCTGTATCTTGTCCAGGAAAATTATGCCATCGCCTACAAAATCATATGTATCATATGACCTTGCTCTTATACCAAATTCCTTTTCAGTAACAAGGAGTGTGGTGATGTTCATCTTTTTGAGAAGTTTATGCAAAGAACGCCAGGACACGGATCTACGGAACTCTTGCGGATCTGTGAACACATTCAGTGAATCGAACACTATTCTTTGTGGTTTGTAGGTTTCTATTATCTCTCCGATATCTTCAAATGTCAGCATTGACATCCCGAATATCTCAAGATATCCATCATCGATGTGACTTCCAAGGTCCCAGCCAAACCGCATAAAATGCTGGATGAGCTGTGGGATACGTTCTTCAAACGAAAAGAAAAGACACTTTTCATCAGCTTTTACGCCTTCCATTAAAAATTGCATGCCAAGAGTTGTTTTGCCTGTGCCCGGAGGTCCTGTGACAACCACGGAGAACCCTTTTGGAATACCACCTTCAAGCATTTCGTCGAGTCCTAATACACCTGTGCCTATTCTCTTTATGGCTTTATCGATATTGTTGATATCTATCTTGGATTTGAACTTGGTACTGTCAAGTGACAGCAATGCCTTTTCAAGTACCAGATTCTTGGCTCCGAGTTCCTTTTCATATCGTTCAAGTATTTTAACAGCTTCAGAACTTAATGTAGTGTGAACAGGGAACTTATTTCGAGCCATATAATTATGTTGGTGTCTAAGTATTTAAAGATTTACATTTATGTCCACAATATCATAATTTATGTACATAATTCTTCCTCAGGACTGCCATAACCTTCAAGGAATTTGCCACGCCCCTTCTCGGCAATTAACTCCTCATCCCAGATGACCTCGCCTTTTGAAATGGTCATTTTCGGGAATATTGCATCCATGTTCTCAAATGGTGTCCATCCGGCTTTACTGTGAAGCTTGTCTGCTTTTATGGGGGCAGCAGTGTGTGTATCCACAATGATCAGATCAGCATCATACCCTTCAGCAAATACGCCCTTTGAATGCTTTGTATCAAGACCAAAGATACGAGCAGGGTTTCGGCTTGTTACCTCGATCATCCTGCCAATTGGAAGCAGGTTCTTCTTGACGGCCATGAGCATAAGAGGCATAAGTGTCTCCACACCTGGCACACCGGAGGGTGCACTCCTGATGTCAAGGTCCTTGTCAAATTCGGTATGCGGTGCGTGATCGGAAGCTATCGCATTTACAGTTCCATCATTTATGGCATTCATCAGCGCTTTTACGTTCCTGCGATCACGCAGTGGAGGGTTCATCTTCCCGAAAGTGCCAAGCCTGTCCCAGTCCCTTGTCGAAAGGAAAAGGTGGTGTGGTGCCGTCTCACAGGTGACTTTGCTCTCACGTCCTTCATTTTTGGCCACATATGCCTCTTTGCGTATCAGGCCCAATGCATCAAGTGTACTGATGTGACAAAAGTGTGACCTTGTCCCCTTTTCTGCGATGGTCTCAAGCGCATTCTGGACAGCAATTCCCTCACACAGATTCGAGCGTATCCTGGAATGTGAATTGGGAGAAAGATCATGTTTTAACAATTTCTCATTCTCAAGGCGGATGTTCTCATCCTCTGCATGTATACAGGCGACAGCATCAAGTTCCTTGATTATCCCGAGAGCTTCCGAAAAGTCCTTCTCGTCTATATTCAGCCCGCCTGTGGACTCGGCCATGAATATCTCTCCAAACGATGTGACTCCCAATTCCCAAAGAAGGGAAAGTGACTCGAGGTTCTTTGTTACACCACCATTGATGCCGAAATCAATTATCGATTTGCGGTTTGCGAGTTTAAGTTTTTCTTTGAAGGATGATTTGTCAATGGTAGGTGGAATGGTGTTCGGATGCTCGACAACAGTAGTAGTACCACCAGCAGCCGCTGAACATGACCCTGTGTACCAGTCCTCTTTTTTTATCATTCCAGGCTCCCTGAAATGCACATGTACATCAATACCCCCAGGAATTGTCAATGCTCCCTTTGCGTCGATAAGAAGGTCCGGGTCTGCTGAAGTGATATTCTTTGCGATCCGTTGGATCTTCCCGTCATTGATCTGGACTTCACCAGGCTGCAGAATATTGTTGTAGAAGACCTTTGTGTTTGTGATGAGGATATCGGTCATGGTTTTGGATCTCCGATGTTAGTTTGGATAATATATGATGTGTGAAAAGATATCTGAATTTACATGTTTATGCATTATAAGATTGTCCATTTTTGATGAAGGCATTCAATTGATCATATATTAATAATTCAAAAATTAAGCACTAATAATTGATAATGTTTATATCTACATCACCCATAAACTTTATTGTAAGTGATATGGTAATTGATAAGGGGGGAGTATGAGATGGATGAAAGTGTGATCAAGATCACAACAGCAAATCCGGCACCATTGGGATTAATGGGGTTTGGAATGACCACGGTGTTACTTAATTTGCATAATGCAGGATTCTTTGGACTGGGAGTAACTATCTTAGCCATGGGTCTGTTTTATGGGGGAATCGCTCAAATTATAGCAGGGGTAATGGAATGGAAAAATGGTAATACCTTTGGGACAACGGCATTCACGTCATATGGAGCATTCTGGCTTACTTTAGTATTCATACTGATCGCACCAAAATTAGGCATAGGAGAAGCTCCAAGCGCAATAGAAATGTCAGCATATCTATTCATGTGGGGACTGTTCACCTTCGGGATGTTCATAGGTACCTTCAAAGCTAACAGGGCCTTGCAAGTCGTCTTCGGATCATTGACATTGTTATTCTTATTGCTGGCCATATCCGATCTCACAGGAAATGCAGCATTGAAGCAATTCGCTGGTTATGAAGGGATCTTTTGTGGCCTTAGTGCAATATACCTGGCACTGGCTGAAATAATAAATGAAAAGTTCGGTAGAACGATCTTGCCAATAGGTGAATAATAAGATTTTGTATTTGCTTTAACATCTTAATGAAAGGTGTTAGATCATTCTTTTTAAATTTTAGATCGATATTTAATTTCTCGATAAATATATAGAATATATATTACTATTGCTTCTATACGGGTATATATACTTCACTATATAATATACTGAGAGACTATATATGCATTTCAACTCATTTGCACCTTTATAGGACTGGTCCACCAGGCAAAAAGGATAGGTTCAAGAAGGTCTAAAAATGTCCAAAAAATCAATCTCATATATTATCACACTCTTGCTGGTCACTTCACTTGCTCTTTTCGGAGCAGGTTGTGTTGGTAATGACGATAGTGAAGCAGAAATGCAGTCGATTATGATCAAGGGATCCGATACAGTTCTTCCACTTGCACAGGCTGAAGCTGAAGTTTACATGATGGAATACCCTGACACGAGTATATCCATCATCGGAGGAGGGTCCGGTGTGGGAATCGCAGCACTCATTGATGGCGAAATAGACATCGCAATGACATCAAGAGAAATGAAAGGATCAGAGATAGAGAATGCACAGGCAAATGGCATCGATCCTGTTGAGCAGACAATTGCATGGGATGGCATCTCTGTTGTAGTAAACCCGGAAAACCCCGTATCGGATCTGACATTCGAGCAGATCAAAGCGATCTATGTAGGAGACGTCTCCAACTGGAATGAGGTCGGTGGTGAAGACCGTGAAATAGTAGTCCTCTCACGTGACAGCAGTTCCGGCACTTACGAATACTTCAAGGAAGAAGTAATGGAAGGCAACGAATACAGGGCTGATGCACTTATCAACCCATCAACCGGAGCGATCATCCAGACCGTGTCACAGAACAAGAACGCTATCGGTTATGTCGGTGTTGCTTATCTTGATGGTACTACAAAAGCACTTGCAGTGGACAATGGCAGCGGTGCTGAAGAACCAACCTCAGAGAACATTCTCGCAGGTACATACCCACTTGCAAGACCGCTTTATTTCTACACCAACGGTGAACCAACAGGCCTTGCACTTGAGTTCATTGAATTCCTCTCCAGCGAGACCGGAGAAGAAACAGTCTTTGAAGTAGGGTACTTCCCTGCTTAACTTTTTTAATACCCTCTAAGGATAAGGGATAGATCATGATGCATAGAAAAAAGAAGGAAAAGGCAATTGAATCCACGCTCTTAATGGTAAGTGGAGTTACAGTTGTAGCCCTATTCCTTCTTTGTTTTTTCCTTTTTAGAGAAGGATATCTTTTGTTCGGTGATTATTCCATCATTTCGTTCTTAACCGAAACTTCTTGGTATCCCTCATCATCACCGGCAAAATTCGGATTGTTGCCTCTGTTGACAGGATCATTGATCGTAACAGCCGGCGCCATTGTCCTTTCAGTGCCTCTTGGACTTGCTTCTGCTATCTATATATCAGAACTCGCAGACCCCAAAATAGCACAATTGATCAAACCATTTGTTGAGATCCTCGCAGGCATACCTTCTGTTGTTTACGGTTTCTTCGGACTTATCGTAGTGGTCCCATTATTACAGGACCTGTTAGATCTTCCCACGGGACAGACAGCCCTCGCAGGTTCTATCATGCTTGGAATGATGGCATTGCCTACAATTATATCAGTGTCAGAGGATGCCATTAATTCAGTTCCCACTGCACTCAAGGAAGGTTCCCTTGCCCTTGGAAGTACCAAATGGCAGACCATCTACAGAGTAGTATTACCGGCAGCACTGTCAGGAATATCCGCAGCCGTTATGCTTGGTATCGGAAGAGCTATCGGTGAGACCATGACCGTCATGATGGTCACAGGAAATACTGCGATCATACCCGGAATTCCCGAAGGTCTTTTTGATCCGGTAAGGACAATGACCGCGACCATTGCCCTTGAAATGGGAGAAGTTCCACAGGGAAGTGAACATTTCCATGCCCTGTTCGCAGTAGGCGCAGTACTTTTCCTAATAACATTCATGATCAATCTTATCGCTGATAGCGTTAAGAAGAAATACAGACTCCAGGAGGGAGTATGATGTTCTTAAGACCAAAGACATCCGAGAAGCTGGCATTTGCTACGCTAAGGCTCTCCATGGCGCTTGTGCTCGCTTTCGTATCGATCATTGTGATCTATATCACTGTCAACGGATACAGTGCACTCAGCCTTGATTTCATAACCCAGATGCCGATGAAAAGAATGACCCAGGGAGGCATTTATCCGGCTATAATGGGAAGTTTGATGCTCATAGGACTTTCAATGGCCTTTGCCATTCCTCTTGGCATACTCTCAGCAATTTACCTTAATGAATATTCAACTCCGGGACGTGCTTCCTGGGCAATTGAGATGGCGATCAATAATCTTGCAGGTACACCATCAGTAGTGTTCGGTCTTTTCGGACTGGCATTGTTCGTCAAGTACTTTGGATTCGGAGCTTCGCTCCTGTCAGCCTCCCTGACGTTGGCTTTGCTAATAGTACCCGTGATAATCCGTGCAAGCAAAGAAGCATTGATGACAGTACCACAGGAATACAGGGAAGCTTCCCTTGCTCTTGGCGTTACTAAATGGCAGACCACAAGAAAGGTCATACTTCCTGCAGCGATCCCCGGAATGATGACAGGTATAATCCTGAGTATCGGCAGGGTTGCAGGTGAAACAGCACCCATACTGCTCACAGGTGCAGCATACTTCTTACCAAGAATACCGGATTCGGTGTTCTCCCAGTTCATGGCATTGCCATACCACCTTTTCGTGCTGGCGACCTCGGGTACGAGTATAGCACAAACACGTCCGATCCAGTATGGAACAGCATTGATACTGCTCTTGATAGTTGTTATGATGAACAGCATCGCAGTACTGATAAGAAGACATTATCGGAACAAATTGAACAGGTAAAAGAGAATTCGAGGATGATCTTATGTCTAAAAATGAAATTAATACGAATATCAATATTAAAGACCTCAATCTCTGGTATGGTGAAAAACACGCACTCAAAGATATTTCACTCGACATACCGGAAAAAAGTGTTACTGCTTTGATAGGTCCTTCAGGTTGTGGAAAATCCACTTTCCTCAGATGTCTGAACCGTATGAACGATCTGGTAAAATCATGCAGAATAGAAGGAGAAGTACTTGTTGATGATGAGAACATCTACGAAAAGGATGTGGATGTCGTTGACCTGAGGAAAAAGGTTGGCATGGTCTTCCAGAAGCCAAATCCTTTCCCCATGTCGATCTATGATAATATAGCATATGGTCCAAAGATACATGGTTGTTCAAAATCCGAGACCAATGAAAGGGTACACAAGGCACTCAATGATGCTGCCCTTATGGGAGAGGTACAGGACAGGCTTGGAGATCCGGCTTTTTCGCTTAGTGGCGGACAACAGCAAAGGTTGTGCATTGCAAGAGCACTTGCAGTCAAGCCTGAAATACTACTGTTCGACGAACCATGCAGCGCTCTTGACCCTATATCCACATCCAAGATCGAGGATCTTATTCTTGAACTTAAAAAGGATTACACCATTGTCATTGTGACACACAATATGCAACAAGCAGCACGTATTTCCGACCATACGGCGTTCTTCCTGCTTGGAGAACTTATCGAGTTTGGAAGGACAAAGCACATATTTGAAGATCCGCAGGTGAAGAGCACCGAGGATTACATAACAGGAAGATTCGGTTGATATCATGGTCAGAGAAAGATTCAGTCAGCGACTTGAGGACCTCAGGTCGGAAATTCAGGAGATGGGAGTTCTATCCCAGAAAATGCTGGTGAATTCCATACAGGCATTGGAATATCTTGACCTTGAACTTGCAAAGAATGTCATTGAGATGGATTCCATTGTTGATGATCTTGAATATGATGTAGAGAAAGCTACCGTGCACTTGCTGGCCTTACAGCAACCAATGGCAAAGGACCTTCGTTTGATTACCGCTTCTTATAAGATAGCCATCGACCTTGAAAGAATGAGCGATTTTGCAGTGAACATAGCGGAACTTGTTAGTAAGATCGAAGGTGAGCACGTCATACCTTTGGCGGAGATCAACACGATCGCATCCATCACACAAATGATGATGGAGAATTCAATGAAAGCCTATGCTGAAAATGATGCTGAACTTGCAAAGGCTACTGCTGAAGAAGATAGTCAGGTTGACAGATTGTTCTATTCCACCTGGCAAAAACTGGTGAACCTGATGATAGAGGATGCAACCCTGATCCCGAATGCTGTCGATCTTATCTTTGTTCTCAGATATCTGGAACGCATTGCTGACCATGCATGCAATATCTGTGAGGGTGTTGTTTATATCGCAACTAATCAGAGGGTCAACCTGAATTAAAAAAATGGAGATAAGGTTAAATGAGCCTTATCTACATCATTTTTTTATTTCATTTATTTTCATTTCTTATTTGTCGGGACCTCATAGACCTAGTGGGGAAGGGGGGCTAGGATGGATAATGATACCGTGAAATTAGCTTACTTGTATTGGTCCAAGTAATTTTCTCCATGGTTCATAACAGACAAAGAACTCAAGAAGGACAATTTAGTAAAGCAAAGTCTCTATATATGTGCTATCTCCTTATTGAAGATACTTCTTGTTTTTAATTTACAAAATAATTTCTAAAAATGGAGATTTACTATTTTGAACTCTGTTATGATGGTAAAAAAAGCTATTCACTACAATACAATACAGAACATTCTGCAACATTATGAATGTCCTGATAGCTGTAAGGCAGAATGTTGCAGGAATGGACAAGTCCATATATTCGAAGATGAGTTCAACTTTTTAAAAGAAAATTATCCTGAAAAAGTGAAGGATATTAAAAGTGATCTTCTTGTTCCAGCTCTTTATGTTATGACCAGCCCATGTTCATTTCTTAACCCGACCAACAGATGTGAGATCTATGAAAAAAGACTAACTGTTTGTGGTATGTACCCATTCAAAGTGAACGATTCAGGGATATCATTGGGATTACAACCATGTCCATTGGGTTTTATGATCATCAAAGACATATCAGCCTGGGCAATGGACACAATATCGACAGCAGATATTCCTGCTGCTGAAAAAGCTGAAAAACTGCTGCAATGGGAGACAAGCCTTGAGTCTTATGCAAAGGAAGCTTCGGATTTCTATTCCAGAGAGTCCCTGCAAGAAATGCAGATACCTTACGATGAACTTGAGATGCTGTCCATGTTCCTGCGATCTAAAAAATGAATTGAAGAAGATCAATGATATATCTGAGATACCGGAGAACCATTGTTCAATATAAAAAGATCAATACTTACTCCCTGATATTTTAGAATCAAAGCTACTTACAGGTAAGTTCCCTAAGATTAAAAGAGCGATTAGTTTCATTGTTGATATTGCTGTTATGAACCTGATCGAAAAGGGAGTTATGGATAGTAAGGACTTTATCAGGACTGAGAGTTTTTCATTAAGGCTTAGACCTACTGGAGCAAGGAAGGTTACTGATGAGTTTAATTCTCTGATGAACAGTAAGGTCGAGTATAGGAAGAAGAAGAAGAATTTCTGGAAATCTGTCCTGTTGCTCAAGGCGAGAAAGTTAAGTCATCAGCTTGTAGGAAGACAGGCGATTTCCAGAATCTATCTTATGAAATTGACAGGCATGATTCTGATAAAATCAGGCAAAAGCTTTCGACTTCGCCCAACCTTTGCGGCTGCAAGCCGTCGCCTAGATGCCTTGGTTAGGCGAGTCGATAAAATCTGACACCATGCCACAAAGTCTCAATTTCTAGTGCTGTACCCTCAGCCAAACTTACGCGTTTACCCAACCAACAATGCCTCGGTAGTTCACTAGTTTCCACCCTTCATCCCCTTCTTCTAACAGATCGGCATCATTCAACGTGGGTACTACCCCAACCACTGAGGCGATATCGGAGGCTTCGACCCGTATAGGAAAGTCTCGAACTGGGGGCGCGGCCGAGAGAAAGTCCATCAGCTCACGACGTATGTTTTCATCTTCATGGTTTTCTGCAATCTCGGCTATGTCCTCAAAGACAAGTGTTTGGGACAGGACAATCGGCTGTATCTGATCCTGGTAGCGGCTCCAGTGGCATTGAGCGAGCACATGTTCGTCAATCTTGATGTCGACCTCTGTCTGTTTGACACCAATCCGGTTGATCTGTCGCCCTACTATGTCCCAGGCGTCGAATGCGGATCCGGCAACATGAGAAGGAACATTCAAGCGGACACTGTCGCCCTTAGAAAAGATGCGAATCATGCGGTAAAACCCATCGCTGCGATTGGCCAGGTCGGGTGAGCACTTTATGACGGCGCCCGGCGTAGATCCCAGTGACTGCACGTTCAGGACACGCTGATCATCGGGTGCCGAGGTGACATCAGAGCTGAACTCGAAATAGAGTTTGGTGATGCGAGGCCTCTGGTTCATCCGCAACTCCGGTGAATACAATACGTTGATGGACAGATCCGACCAAACCGGTGGCAGGGATACTTTTTGTTTGATATTCTCCGCTCCGCTGCCAAGCACCAGATCGAGCACATCCTCATTCCCCTTGCTAATTTCACTCGCACGGATTTCCCCGGAAGCTAGCAAGGTCCAACTCCACTTGCGAGTCTCATCGCTGTAGACGGAGTACAGCGCCTCTGCTTTTCGAATGGTCCCACTATGGGCGGGCTGAACGGAAACTATGACGTTATCTGTCTCTGTCAACGCTGGCCCGTTCGGGTCAAACTCGAGCTTCTTGAGCACGACATTGCTCAGGCGGGCGAGCTGTTGATCAGGGAGAACCAGTCCATATGCGAGCGGGTCTACCACCACATTTCCAGAATCGTTCAAGGCAGCTATGACCTCAGGAGTCTGCTTGCTGCTCAGGCCCAGCTGAAGGGTGATCGTGGTCTCGTTGAAGCTGAAATCATCCAGCAGTTGGTTGCGTACCGTGTCCAGATTCTTCTGGTAAAGCGGTTCGAGTACCGTGGCTTGCAGGTCCAGCGAGGCGGCATTGAACTCGTCTTCCGATTTCAGAAGCTCGTTGATTTTGTCGGCCACTTCTGTCAGCTTCCAGTCGACTTTTATGGATTTGAGCACGGTTGTCTCGTATGCCTTCACCATGAAATATAGATGCCGGAGCAGGGTGAGACGGGACTGTTGTCCCATCTGCCGAACGCAGCCCATGGCCACCGGGTTCAGCTTGCCATGATTCTTACTGCGCTCCTGCTGCATGATGAAGACAGCCGCAGCATTGGATGAAACCCGGGCGTAGCCATCGCCTAGCGATTGGAATGCGTCCATCAAATTGCTGAAGAAAGCAGCCTTTCTCTCATTGAGATCGCGGATATCCTTGGCGAGCTTGTTCCATTCCTCGCTCTCAGATTCCAATCGTTGCAGCTCGGCCTCGACCTCCGACTGTGGCACCTGCAAAGCCTGCAGACCCTGCGAAACCTGGGAGAGGGCTGGCCCCAGGCCGTCGCCTACCTTTGCCCACGCCGATACCCCGTCCTTCGCACTCTGCGCATCCTTGGCCGGTGCACTCCCCTTCTCTTTGCCGGCTTCCTTGCCGGCTTCCTTGGCCTTCTTGCCTGCTTCGCGCGCTTTCGTGAGCATATCCCCCATCTTGGAAACCGTGTCCGGCGCGCCAGCATCATCGCCTCCGATGAAATCGGTCGCCACGCTAGCCAGCGAACCGACAGTGCCCAGAGCCGGCTGGCCTACCGGGACTACCTGACATAAGGCAGCAGCCATCTTGATCGCGAACTTGATCTGCCCCTGCTTATCAAGATCACCCTGGGCCTGGCTAAGGAGATTGTTCCGCAAAATCTCCAGCTGATTGCTCATGCTGTTCAGCTCTTGCTCGAGAGCATCAATGCGGTTCATTACCTTGCTAATCTCGACCTCTGAGCTGGCCACCTGAGCGGCAGCCTGCTGGCTATCCTCATTCAGGCTGATGATGGCGTCTCCGAGGGCCTTGGCGGTTTCCTTGGCATCACGCTCCTTGGCATCGATCCAGCCGGCGAGCAGGAGTGTTCGAAGTGCCCGCCGCGTCTCCTCTGCGTACAACTTGATTGTTCCCTGTAGAGACAATAGTGGCGTATAGCCTGCAGCGTTGCCGAAATAGTCGAGATGGCCACGCAGGCGCTGCAGCATCGAGGCGACTTCGCTCTGCGCCGCCGTCCACTGTGCCATGGTGCCGTCATCCCAAGCATTGTTGTTCGGTAGCGGCACTGCAAGCACACCCTCGTAGATGCAAAGCAGATCCTGCACCTCGACTCGATTCCCTGACAGAAACAGGTCCCGAGTGTATTCGAGCGTCTTCTGGAGACCAAGGGGATGCAACCACGCATTGGTTTCAGGTATGACGCTGGGTTCGGGCGTACTCCCTGCTCCATGAGGTGCACTTTGGGCCTTGGCATCTTCCCCCTTTGCGGTCTTGTTTGAGTTGGTCTTGGTTACCTCTTTGTGGGCGTTGTTGGTGCCGAAGAGGTTTTCCCAAAGCTTGACTTTGTACTTTCCACACGACCTTGGAATGCCAGGCTTGCCACCCCGGTAATCGCTCTCCTTGGTTCCTGCTTGCCCGCCGGTGTTCTTAAAACTCGGCACCACAGCCGCGAGATTGGTAGTGAGGCTGCCGCCGTTCCCCCCATCTCCCGGGATGCCGGGGGCTAGTGCGTTGCCTCCATTTGTAGGAAACGAGTTTTCCCCGCACTTGCCATGGGCAACTTGGGAGAGGGCCCACCTCCACTCGTAGTCGACGTAGACGGCGACAGGCTTGAAGTTGACCGTGACCGAACTCTTGGAAATGTCGGAATCTGTGACTTTGAAGGGAATACTCGAATAGCTGCCCATTTTCACACCCGGATTTCCGTCCATACCTGCTCCGGGATCCTGCCCACGTCCACCCAGAGCTAACAGTCGAGGCCACGAGTCGTCGGCAGAATCAACCTCCGACACAAACAACTGAAATGTGCCCGCGTTCCGTCCTGCTACTCCGTTCTTCCCAGGATCAGATCTAACGGCGTTCCCAGCCTTGGGGATCACCCAAGGAAGCGGCGACGTATTGATGGCTGCGTCGGCCGTTGCCCACACCAGACGCCGCGCATAGATTGTCACGTCGGCCTCGGGCACAGACAACTCACCGTGTATCTCGATGGTATCGCAGCAGATTTGCAGAGAACGCGTTGCCACATAAGGGTCCTGAGGGTCGAGTTTCTGAGTGTTTCGGTCGACGTGAAGCACGTCCCACAGCCCATTCGGATTATCCTGTGCCAACACAATATGCACCCCGTCAACTGTATGGTTTTGTGACTTATCTAAATTCGTGGTAGTGAATCGTTTAATGTACAGCGTGCTGGTTGCTAAGGGCTTCTCCGGATAGGACTCAAGGAACATCTGCTGAGGGCTCACTCCGGAGAGGTCAATGACATCGTTTGTATTCATTTTGTCTCTTCTCCAAATATAGTGAAACAAGAATCATACAAAATATATAATACTCATTTCATATATTAATCATTATTCTTATTTGTTTATATCTGACTAAATAATATTGTAAATGATGTCATATACTTTCTTTGCAATATATTCTTTGCGAACCAATGGTTCTGAAAAGAAGTTATAATCCAAAATATCACTGAATAAGCTAGAGTTACTACAATATAAGGCTTGATCAATAAAAACCAAAAAATGCAACACAATATATATTTTGTATAAATAAAGATATGGGGGTTTAAACCTCCAATTATAGTTAATAGCGAAATATTTTATACATTAGTATCTCATAGATAATTATTCCAAATCTTAAATTTACATAGAGAATTATGTATCAAATGTTGGCTCTGTAGAAATGCTCATCCAAACTAAAAACACAGTCTTGAAAAGTCTGTCAAGATTATGTAATATCACTTTAAATTTGACTTCCTTTACCTGATTTCTATACTTTCTTGCACGCAAGTTTTCTCCATACTTTCTTTTCAAAACCGAAAACATCGTTTCACTCAAATTCCGCATCGAGTAGATATTACTATCAAATTCATGTATCATCTTCTTTCGATATCTTCCCTTAATTCTTTTTCGTTTACGTTGTCTTAGTGGAACGATTGCTATTGATCCAAGTTTTTCCCTTGTGAGTTCATGGATCTGTTCTGAATCATATGCCTTGTCCATTACATAATATCTTGATCTCCTATTGCGGTGACATTGCGACAGCAATGTCTTTGCATGTTTTGCGTCATGAACTGGTTTGCCAGAAATCTTGTAACCAGTGATCACAAATTTATGAACATCAACAGAAACACTAGTCTTCACATAACTTCGTCTCCACTTTTTAATTCTCCAAGAATAATAGTTTCTACAGTACCCACTTGTGAATCCAGTAGAATCAATTGCATTAATATCAATTACGTCTCTATTTTTGTAAAATAGGTCAAGTGTTCTTTTAAAGATAACATCCAATACAGCAGAATAACTACGAGTTACAAATTTTTGAATTGTAGTATAATGCGGTACCTTGTTTAGTTCAAGTTTTGATTGGACAGAATCCATAAGTTCCACTAGATCAACAAAATCGCGATAATCTTCACCCAAATATTCCTTAAACAAAATCAGCGTCAGTAGCTGATGTTGCGTGTAAGTTTGTTTTGAATACTTACAACTGTAGAGTGGAAAATGTGAATATTTTGTTATTTGTAATGCCATATCAATAAAATATAAGTATTTGTTAGAAATAACACAATCGTCCCCTTGTGTTTTTGTTGGAGAACATTCACAGGGGACTTCTTATTATAAAAAAGAGTAGCTTAGTTGAAAATAGAAAAGAGGATTTCTACAGAGCCCAAATGTTATGCATTTAACTATAAGTAGCCTTTAGTATCTTCTGCACTTGCCGGCACAGCAATCATTACAAAGGCCAGCACACCAGATGCATCAGATAATGCTTTTGGGACAGTGGTCTTATTACTTCTTGCTGAAATACTTTCCGATTATCAAAGCAACATTTGTATTGAAATAGTGGCTTTCAATGGGGAGGATCACTACAGTGTGGCAGGACAGATGGATTACCTGCATAAGTATCAAACATAGTTTGATAAAATAAGTATAACGGTCAATATCGATGATGTCGGTTACAAAAAAGAATGAGAATCTGTGATTGGTATCAACAAAGCTATGATGTTTGGCATCTGATAAAAATCGCAGGGCGGGAAAAGGTACTGTCAGGATTGCTTTCGTTCATTTATCGGCTCTGTAGAAACCCTATCAAAATCGCCATCATCAGGTGGACATAGGAAATAAGTATCAATATTTGCCAGTACATTTTAAATTTTGGTTTACTTAAATTCTCGTCCAAATATTGAAGATTTCTAGAGAGCCCAAAAAATCATGAATTAAATGGTTTTTTGATATTTTGTCTTAAATTTACTTTTAAAATTTTTGAGCATCTATTTTCTAAGATATTTATATCCCCAAATTATTATGCGAGAGATAAGACCTGAAACCCCTAAACGATCAAATTATTCAGAAAGTAGCATTTTTAGACACCATATATTATCAAAAAATAAATTGAGGGCTATGAATCAAACCATCCAAATTCCCCATCCCCCATTCTTCACCTATACAGAACACAGTCAGCCCTGACATAAATAACAGAAACTCCATCAACTGCAAGCTTATCCCTCACAAGCTCTTCAAGTTCATTTATCCTGCTACCGGCAAGCTCCGGATCATTGAACTCAAAGACAATGACATCATCACAGAGCGCTTTTACAGCTTCTGTAAGGTCAGGTGTGGATTGTCCGCCTGTCATTGCTGCTGTCCTGTTGTCCAGCACCATGACGAGCACGTCACGTTTGGTCTCGACAGCATTTATCAGGCCTACTATGCCGGAATGTGACAATCCGAAGTCACCTATGACAGCAACGGACTTTTTATCGAAACCTGCAGCTGTGGAAATAGCAGCACCAAGTGCAAATCCAACATCAACGGCTTCAAGGGGTGCAGAGGCACTGCGTATGGAGCAGCCCATATCACCTGCTATGAAAATATCCAGATCATGAAGCATTCTGTAGACCGGCAGGAAAAGACAGTCCTCGCACAAAGAGCGTGAAACCTTTCCCTCAATGGTCTGAATAAAAGTATATTTGGTTACCTTATCTTTATCGATGTTCTCGATCGCAAAACCGATCTGCTCTTTTTCAATGCGACCATATGGGAGGTGCCCACTCATCTTTCCCAGTACGTTCTTGCAGATACTGATATGGGATTCGATAAAGGCTTCACTTTCCTCGACAACGAGAACTTTTTCATGGTCGGATATGAAATCTCTTAATTTCCTGACAGGAAGTGGAGATACAACATTAAGTGAAAGATGCGAAACCTCAAGCTGCCTTTCGGACAATAGCTCATCTACAAGCAAAGAGGGATAGCCAGAAGAAATTATGCCTGTCTTGCCTGCTTTAACATATCGAGTCAGAGAAGTGTTCTCTGCTTCATCCACAAGCAATGGCTGTACATTTATGTGAAAATGCTGGTGCTTGCCACGCATTGTCAACTTCCAGACAGACCTGTCAAATGTAGCTTCTGTCTTCTTAATGTCCTCGGACCTTGTGACAGGACCTGTGGCTTTTTCCAGACGGTCCGTTATCCTGACTATAACAGGGGTCTTTGTACTTTCGGAGAGTTCGAATGCTCTGATAAGTGACCTGTATGCAGCTTCCGGGTTCGACGGGTCGAACACCGCGACCTCTGCCACCTCACCGTACCAGCGAGAATCCTGCTCGTTCTGGGATGCTCTGACCCCCGGATCATCGCCTGCTATTATTACAAGTCCTGCACCGATCGTATGTGTGACAGAGGTTACAAGAGGGTCAGAAAGGACATTCATGCCAACGTGTTTTGTTATGGTCAGTGCCCTTCTGCCTGAAACGGAAGCACCGAGTGCGGTCTCCAGTGCGGCCTTCTCATTGGTCATCCAAAGGGTGGTCACTTCAGCGGGACTGTTCTTCTCAAAATGTTCGATCACGGCTGTCGTGGGAAACCCGGCAACTGCCGTTATCATCTTTACACCACAGTCCATGGCTGCAGCATAAAGGGCTTCAAGCCCCGTGACCTCCACAGGTCCAGTCTGACCCTCAGGATCGTTCATAACTTAGCTTCCAGATCGATCGATTCATCAGGACGAGCAAACCATGCAAGAGATCCCAATGCACCTATCACGCCATTGCCATCGAGCCAGACCTCAACACCATTCTTCCGTGCATGTTCCATTGCAATATCCTTGGTCAGCTCCCCGCTGCGACACATGGTGCTGTATTCTTCCATATGGGACGCATCGAAAGAGGACAGTACTACCATGCCGGTCTCATCGGACACGCTGTATTTGAGCAGTGCGTTTTTCAGGTCTTCAAGGAGCTCTTTCTTAGCTTCCTCGCTCACACAACCAAATTCAAGCACTGTGGATACGCAATTCTGTGTTTTAGCCGCCACCGGGAACAATTGAACAAGGGAATGGGAAAGATAGACGGATTCATTGCTATTAAGTGCCGTAGCAATGTTGTGTGTCATTGACCACGTAGCTCCTTCTTCCTTCGTATCTGTATCATCTATCCCGATAAGTACACGCTGCCGCCTTGGAACGACTATGGTGCCTTTGGCAGCCTTTCCGCCACCTGAGTCACCCACATCATAGCGTAGCACTCCCTGTGCTAATGCCCTGCATTTAGTGGCACCTACGCCTCCGCCTCCAAGACCTGCATAGGTGATGGATACCTCATCCCCGTCAACCACAACTGATTCGAAACCAGCAGCAGCCACAGATGGCTTAAGTGTAAGATCGCAAACCTCAGCTTTCACTAGGTAGCGGCTCATGTTGCCCACTGCACGTGCGCTTTGTACAAGGGGTGACCGGGCATAATGGAAACGTGACCATGCAGCACCACTATAGCAATTCGTATGCTCGATTATCTCTGCATATTCGTTATTTTCATCACAGACCGCATAGATACCCCTGTAGGGGATCGTATAGGGATCTGTAAGTTCTACTTCTTTCATCTGATTGGATGAATTATGGGTAATGGTTTAAAGCTTTTGTTAAAAGCTCATCATAAGTGATAAAAAATAATTCAGCCATCAGTTTATGTAGCCTTCCAGATCCGTCCACTCGCCAGCCGTATGGAAAAATTCAGGATTTAGTATCTTATGGAATAGTAATCTATTTTCCAATGTTAGCACCATTAAAAATCGATATAGATTTAGAAGTATTTAAGCCCTAAAAACAAAAAGGAAAAGTTTCTCTTTCTAGAATAAAAAATAAGAATGCTTTAATATTTTTTGGCTAACTAACAAGTATTATATAGATAAAACGTATATTATTTTGCTATGTCTGGATTATCAGCAGGATCGGGGCCGGCAGCTTTAGGGCTTGGCGGAGTTGTTGCATTTTTAGCAGGAAATGAATTTTTGGCAATCATTCTGTTTGTCGCAACGTTTGCTTTAAGTGCGATGTGGTCAGGAAAATTCCGAAAGTAAATCGTTTCAAAAGAAATCTAAAGAAATTGTTGGATTTTACAAATGGGTAAAAGCTGAAGAATACACTATCTTTTTGTCAAACAATTGGAAGTGTATCTTCACCAAGTTACTCAAAATTCGTCCTCATATTCATCTCCATCGTTTGATCTTGTCAGCAGATAACCAGCTGCCAATAATCCAATACCAGTTAAAAGTTTGTTTCTGTTTTTGTTTTTAATGGTAGTATAAATGTAATCATGAAGCCTAGAAAATTCGCTTTCTCTTTTTGCTTCATTATAAAAATTCAGGTAATTAATACCATTTAACATAGCAGTCGGTTTGTTTGCATCTAATAAAATAGGAATAATTGCCTTTTCGTTCGATTTTGCAACCCCGATTTCCTGCTGAACGTAGTTTGATTTTAATGCAGATTCACTATTGAACATAAGAAAAACATCTGCTTCTTTAATGTTGTTTAGTATAATTTGTTCAACATTGTCCCCCGGATTTAGTGTTTTATCAGCAAAAAAAATTTCAACATCTTCCACATTCTTAAGCTGGTCCAAGATCGGTTTAATATGGCCCATGTCTTCTGTACTGTAACTCACAAAAATTTTTATACTCATTGGCAATTCCACAACTTTAATTTTATACTTAGTGTGTAACCATTAATACATATTAAAGTTATTCATACGCAAGACATTCTTTTTTGAATGCTATAAAAGTTACCAATACTTGTTCACAAAATTAACAGTCATCATACCCTCAACATATCACCATTTTTACAGATACCTATCTGATACTCGACATTGCGTTCAAGAAATTAAAGCACTAGATGATTACTCACTTATGCTCAGTCCGTTCACACAGAAGAAAATAGCTTTGTGATCATGGGTGACTCCAATGCAGAATTTCAGCCATCAGTTTATGTAGCCTTCCTCTTTCAAACTAACATATCTACCATCCCCGATGATCACATGGTCGAGAACACTGATGCCAAGGATCTTACCGCCTTCAACGAGCTTTTCCGTTACGGCTATGTCCTCCCTGCTTGGCGCAGGGTCGCCTGAGGGGTGATTATGTGTTAGTATGACTGACGCTGAGGATTCCATGAGAGCTGATTTGAACACTTCACGCGGATGCACGATATTTGCGTTCAGGCTGCCAATGGAGATTACCTCTTCCTTGATGATATTGTTCTTCGTATCAAGATAAAGGGCTGTAAGATACTCTTTTTTCAATTCACGATGTCTGGGATAGAGCAGGGAATATACATCGTTTGCCGAGCGTATCTTTCTTTTAGGATCATCTGTGAAGATCTCCAGCTTTCTCGCCAGTTCAAAGACTGCTGCTATCTGGGTAGCTTTGGCAGGACCGATACCCCGTATCTTTGTGAGCTGGCTGATGTTCGCCTGGCTCAATTGTTTCAGATTGTATTCCGAGAGGATACGACTGGACATACTGACCACATTCTCATCCTTTGAACCTGTACGAAGGATCACTGAAAGCAGTTCTGCATTGGAAAGAAAGCTAGGTCCATGTTTCAACAAGCGCTCTCTTGGCCGATCTTCCGATGGCATGTCATGTATTCGTACCTGATAACCACACATATAACAGAGTAATATACTTTATAAATATAAAGCAATCGATATTTAAGTTTTTGTTTAATATTTTTTGAAAGAATAAACTTTTGCTACCTGTTCACCGTACTTATATATATTATTCAGGAATAGGAATGGGCATGAAAGTCATTTCAGTTATAGGTTACAAGAACACAGGGAAAACGACCTTCGTTACCCGAATGGTAAAGGAACTTTCAGACCTTGGTCGTGTGGGAACGGTCAAACTGATGCTTGACCATCGTCTTGATGATCAGAATACTGATACCGGCAAACATTTCGATTCCGGTGCCGATATGGTCACTGCCGTCACGGACAGGGAACTGGTGACCATCAGCCGTAACCCTTCTTTTGAAAAAGCACTGGATGAACTTGCTGATGCAGGAATGGATTTTGCCATCGTCGAAGGTGCAAAGGACAGTGATGTCGCAAAGGTCGTTCTCGGGGAAATGGATGAGGATGTTTCCAATGTCATTGCAAGACTTCCTGAAAAGGTCGATTGGGACCTTGAAAATATCGTCACACTGCTAATGGAACAACCGGACCACGTCACACTCAATTCCCTTATAGAAAAGGTCAGAGCAAATCCAGAGATAGTGAAAGCAGGTGGTATTGGTACTTTTATCGGTATCGTAAGGACGGATAATGAGGATTACGAGACAAGAATGCTCGAATTCGAGAAATATGATAAGGTCGCAGATGCCAGCATCCAAAAGATACGTGAAGAAATGATGCAACAGGATGGCATCATCGATGTTCTCATTCACCACAAAGCCGGAAAGATAATGCCACTTGAAGATATCGTGTATATCGTGATAGCAGCAGGCCACCGACAGCAACTGTTCGCAGCCCTTAGTGAGACATTGGATCGAGTGAAATCAGAAGTGCCCATATGGAAAAAAGAGATAACCATCGATGGCAATTTCTGGGTCCATGACCATGCCTGAAATTATCTGAATATCGAATATGAAAATATGAAAATGATGTGTGGTTCAATGGCCAGGCATCATTTCAATTACTATTCTCAAGAAGCACTTTCAAGATCAATTGGTATGCTGAAGCCAAATTAGTTGTCCTAACTGTATTCATTTTTTTCATTTGAGTTTTAATAAAAATACATATACCTTGCTAATATCAATATAATTTTTTAATATATTTATAATCCTACATAAATTTGATAAAATGATCTACGAAACATTAATGTATGGCTTATGTTAACATGTGACATAATCAAATGTACATTAAAAATGGTGATAATTATGTTAGGAATAGATGACCCTTATATCTGGATGGCTTATGTTCTTTGCATCATAAGTGCCCTGGGTTGTATAGTGTATGGTTTATTGAAATGGAATGAAGAAGAGCAGGAGGAGCTTTAATGTCGGTCAGCACGCCCTTGCTTGGAGTGATCGTACTTATTTATCTTATGATAATCTTCTACCTTGGATTACTTGGATACAAAAAAACGAAAGAAATAGACGACTACATGGTAGCCGGAAGAAGCATTCATCCATATATTCTTGCACTTTCCTATGGTGCGACCTTTGTTAGTACCTCTGCGATAATTGGTTTTGGCGGAGCTGCCGGAGCTTTGGGAATGGGACTTCTCTGGCTGGCAGTGATGAACATCGTCGTAGGTATATTCATTGCTTTTGTTGTATTCGGAAAACGCACAAGGCGTATGGGTGCCCATCTTAATGCCGTAACATTTCCGGAGTTATTAGGCAAACGTTTCCAGTCGCGATTCATACAGGGATTCTCAGGAGCCATCATTGGCATCTTCATGCCCCTTTATGCAGGTATTGTCCTGATAGGCGGAGCACGTTTTCTTGAGACCACTCTTGGGGTCAATTATGATATTGCAGTGCTCATACTGGCTATCATAGTAGCTGCTTATGTCATTACCGGCGGGCTGATCGCTGTTATGTACACCGATGCATTACAGGGCGTTTTCATGTTCATTGGAATGATCGTACTTCTTGCACTTACATACGTCAAGCTTGGTGGTGTAAAGGCAGCACACGAAGCACTTTCAGGCATGACAGGACTTGTGCCGGAGTCACTTGTTGCCGGAGGACATTTGGGCTGGACAACCATGCCAGCGTTCGGATCACCGATCTGGTGGACATTGGTATCCACACTTGTACTTGGTGTTGGCATAGGGGTTCTTGCACAGCCACAGCTTGCCGTCAGATACATGACCGTTGAGAATGACAGGGCATTAAGTCGTGCCGTACTTGTAGGCGGACCGTTCATACTGATGATGACCGGAGTGGCCTTTACGGTGGGTGCACTTTCAAACGTATATTTCCAGAAAACACAGGGAATTATTGCAGTTGTAGCTGGCAAAGGAAATACAGACCTTATAATTCCAGAGTACATCAACAGTGCTATGCCAGAGCTGTTCGTTGTCCTGTTCATGCTGACACTTCTTGCAGCTGCAATGTCAACATTGAGCTCACAGTTCCATACAATGGGAACGGCCATCGGACATGACTTCTATCGTGAGTTCATTAAGAAAGGAGAGGTCGGGCAGACGGTGAACATAACAAGGCTTGGGATCGCTTTGACCATTATCACAAGTGTTATCCTTGCATATATACTGCCCATAAGCATCATCGCAAGGGCAACTGCTATTTTCTTCGGTCTCTGTGCAGCGGCTTTCCTGCCCATGTACGTAGGTGCATTGTTCTGGAAGAGGATGACAAAAGAAGGTGCGATTGCAAGTCTTCTGGTGGGTACAGCAGGAAGCCTGTTCTGGCTGACATTCATACATTCAAAGGAAGCAATACCTCTTGGAATATGCAAAGCCCTTTTCGGAGTTGATACCTTGCTCACAGGAACATGGACAGTTGTCGACCCTATCATTGTAGCAACTCCAATTGCAATGATCGTTGCAATTGTCGTAAGCCTAGCTACAACACCACCTTCAGCTGAGCATCTAAAAGACTGTTATGGAAAATGAACTTTGAAGAATTCTTAATGGATGACACCATCCACTTCTTTTTTTGTTTATAAATGGAAGTTTTGTAAGGGATAGTTCCATTAATATGATCTTTTAAGATAAGATCCATCCGAATAAGAAACATTCAAGAAACCAGAAAAGCAAAGCTATTGTCAATATGAGAAATATCTGCCAGACCTCAATCTTCAAGGATATCTGATTGCCCCCGCTAAATATGATTTGTCGATATAACAGGAGTCTCATTGCCGATTCCTACTTATAAATTTAACGCTTATGACAATCAACCAAGATATTATAAGATATTTTATATTATTATAAATGAAAATGTTGTGAAAAACCTTTGTTGATGATAGAGTGTTTTAGCATTGGGACTTGAATTGTCGATAGGTTTTTAACTTATACGGCGTGAAGTCCCCTTCCGTAAGGTGGGGGATGAAAGCCGGACTATTTGCACACAATTTCATTTTACGAAACATTGATATATTGTTAAAACATGTAGTACATTGATGCTTAAAGCCTACAAATACCGACTGTACCCTTCTGAATCTCAAACCGAGATTCTTGTAAAACATATTGGTGCATGTAGGTTTACATATAATTGGGCTTTAGGGCAGAAGAACAAAGCGTATGAAGTTGATAAAGAACACTTATCGAGATTCGAATTACAGCACCGCCTTGTTCATGACCTGAAACCAAACAACGAATGGTTAAAAGAAGTCAATTCTCAATCGTTATTGAATACACTTATCAATCTCGAATCTGCATTCACTCGTTTTTTTAGGGAGAAGAAAGGATTTCCTAATTTCAAATCAAGGAAAAATCCTGTACAATCGTTCCAGATACCGCAACATTATTTAGTGGATTTCGAAACTAATACAATCAAACTTCCGAAGTTAAAGCAACCGATAAAGGCAAAGTTACATCGGAAGTTTGAAGGTAAACTAAAAACCGCTACGTTGTCCAGAACGCCTACTGGAAAATACTACATCAGTATTCTAGTGGATGATGGAAAGGAAGTACCTGAAAAAGAAACGTTCGATGATGAATCAACATTGGGAATAGATGTTGGACTTACTCACTTCGCTATACTTTCCAATGGTGAAAAAATTGATAATCCCAAACACCTTAGAAATAGTATGGATAGGATGAAAATCTTACAAAACCGAATGAGTAAGAAACAAAGTGGTTCAAAGAACCGAAATAAAGCCAGATATACTGTAGCAAAACTCCACGAAAAAATACGAAACCAGAGAACCGATTTCCTGCACAAAACTTCTTCTAAATTAATAAGCGAGAACCAAGCAATTGCAGTGGAATCATTGAATGTTTCGGGTATGTTAAAAAATCATTGTCTTGCACAAGCAATCAGTGATGTTTCATGGAGTGAGTTTTTCCGACAACTCGAATATAAAGCTGATTGTTACGGGAAGACACTATTAAAGATAGGTCAATTCGAGCCATCTTCGAAATTATGCAATGTTTGTGGTTTCCACAATGGTAACATGACCTTGAAGGATAGAGAATGGATATGTCCTGAATGTAATATAAAACATGATAGGGACATCAACGCCGCTATCAATGTCAAGAAGTTTGCACTTCAAAATCAAAATCTACTAAATATTTGAAGCACCTTCGGAACGAGGGGAAGGGCCTGTGGAGTTGCGTTCGATGGAACGAGCTATGAAGCAGGAAGCTCCATGCGTAAGCGTGGAGTAGTTCACGAATTGGGATTCTATGAACTTCCAGTAACTAAGGGATGAACTAAAATGAGATACAAAGTAGGTATTATGGGTGCTACTGGTGCAGTAGGCAGGGAAATCATAGAAGTACTACACGATAGGAACTTTCCTGTGGAAGAACTAAGGCTTTTTGCATCAAAGAGAAGTGCAGGCAAGACAATAGAGACTCCTTTTGGAGCTATTACTATTGAAAATGCTGATATGGCAGATTATTCACAACTGAATATTGCATTTTTTGCGATAAGTGGTGACTGGAGCAAGGAAAATGCAGATAAGGCAACAAGTGCCGGCTGCTATGTTATCGATAACAGCAGTGCTTTCAGATACGATGATAAGGTTCCGTTGGTGGTACCCGAGATAAATGCCGATGCGATCGGAGATTCTAAGCTTATTGCCAACCCGAACTGCACAACTGCCATTGCAGCGATCCCCTTATACGCACTTCATAAGGAATATGGGTTGAAGAAGGTCATCATCAGCACTTATCAGGCTACCAGCGGGGCTGGAGCAGCCGGCATGAGTGAATTGACCGAAGAAACGAAGAACTATCTTGAAGGTAAAGAGGTTAAGAACAAGGTCTTCACATATCCTATCGCTTTCAATACGATACCCCATATTGACAATTTCCAGGAAAACGATTACACCCGTGAGGAAATGAAGGTAGTTTGGGAGACAAGGAAGATATTCTCTGAACCAGATATCCCCATCAGCTGTACCTGTGTAAGGATACCGACCATGAGAGTGCATGGTGAGAGCATTGTCATAGAGACAGAAAGAACGATCGATCCGGTTGATGCAAAGAAATTATTAGGACAGATCGAAGGCGTTGAATTAAAGGACGATATTGAGAACAATATCTATCCAATGCCATTGAACGCTACTAAAAAGTATGAGGTTGAGGTTGGCAGAATTAGGCGGAACCTTGTATTTGGAGACCACGGGCTTGAGTTCTTTGTCTGCGGTGACCAGATCCTTAAGGGAGCAGCCTTGAATGCTGTTCAAATTGCTGAAAATCTCTAATAAAAATACTATTTGTATAAAAGGATCGAAGGTCATCTGTGACTTTCATCCATTTACTTTTTTGATCTTTAAGCCAACTATCCCTCAGTTGACATTGTAATGGCATATTATCGAGAGGCAAAAGTCATATGACGAAGTTCTAGAGGGGATAGATAGATTATTTCATAATTGAAATTTTGACTTTTGCCTAAGTTTAATTTGTTTACATTGAATATAAATGTATTCGTGATGAGTATTTTATAATTAAATAAGCAAGAATACCACCCATTTCAATCTCGCATCAAATCGAAGATTTAATGGGAGTTTCATTTCTTCGAAAACATCCAGATCAATCTGGAGGTCTTGCAGTGTAATTGCAAGATGAAACAGGTGGATGAATTGCGTAAACAGTTGTTTGTTCTTGGTTCTGATATATATTAGTAGTATCAAAACGTATATCACAATATGCGGAAATCCTACAAATTCCGTCTGTACCCAGCCAAAGAACAGGAGATTGTTCTGGTCAAAACTCTGGACGTATGCAGATACATCTATAACGAGTTTCTTGCGGACAGAAGGAATGCGTATGACAGATGCAACCAAGGTTTGACGACATTTGACCAGATAAATCAGGTCAAGTATCTTGAACTCAATACCGAAGTATTCTCACAGGTCAAACAGGATGTTTTGCGAAGACTTGGAAAATCATTTGATGCTTTTTTCAGAAGGTGTAAAACGGGTGAAACCCCGGGATATCCAAGGTTCAAAGGGAAAGACAGGTAAAACAGTTTCACATATCTTCAATCGGGTTTCAAGATCGAAGGTACTAAACTGAAATTTTCCAAGATAGGGAATATCAAGATCAAACAGCACCGAGAGATAGAAGGCAAGATCAAGACATGTTCCATCAAACGTGAAGGGGATCAATGGTATGCAGTCTTTTCTGTTGACATGGGTGCAAGTCCTGAAAAGATCAACTCTGTTACATCTATAGGAATTGATGTCGGGCTTAACTCATGTGTCACGTTGAGCAATGGGGAACAATTCGATTCCCCTATATATTACCGAAAGTCAGAGAGATCTCTTGCAGTTCAACAAAAGAGACTGAGCAAAAAGAAGAAAGGTTCATCAAACCGTCTTATACAAAAACTCAAAGTTGTTAAGGTTCACAGAAAGATACGTAACCAAAGACTTGATTTTAACCATAAGTTGAGCAGGGCTCTTGTCGACAGGTTTGACTGGATAGTGTTCGAAGATCTGAGCATCATGAACATGGTTAAGGATCATCATCTTGCAAAATCAATACATGATGTTGCATGGGGTCAACTTATCCAGATGGCAAAAAGCAAAGCGGAAAAGGCTGGCAATTTTGTCGAATTGGTTAACCCATTCAACACATCACAGGAATGCAGCGGTTGTGGAAACATCGTCAGGAAAGGTCCATCGGTTAGGATTCACAAATGTCCTGAATGTGGGCTTGAACTTGACAGAGATGTTAATGCAGCGATCAATATTCTTAATCGATGCACCGTAGGGACTACGGGAAGAGCCTGTGGAGTCATGGATGTTGGTCTGGGCTATGAAGTAGGAAGCCACTCATTTTAATGGGTGGTAGTTCACTATAATCCTGCAAAACCTTAATGCTGAATCCCCAAAATTTTAGAAATCTGTTTAAAATTTTGAATATTATTAGCATAGTAGGTGCGCACATTGTCGCATATCTGGAAATAATATTAAGAAAATGTAGATGAATCTAAAAAATATATAATTAAAAATATGCGAATGATACGCCTTCTTTTAATGTATTGACTAAATTCAATAAATATTATTTAATAGCATACTAAATAATTATATATTTGTATAAAATATTAGGTATTTTTAAACACAATGTTTGAGATGTCCTCGCAATTTATAATAAAGCTTATATATATCGTGGTGCATCCATTCCAAAATCATAGCTATATGCTGTGATACATAAGGATTTAAATATAATAATCGCATATCTTAAATTGGGTACTTAATGTACTTTATATATAATTGGTACGGTGATGGACATGATTAGCACTGGTGGAAAGCTATTAGATGACTCTAGCGAAGAGATTATCGATTCGTTGAAGAGTTTGGGAATGACACGCAACCTTGCGACTACTGTAGCCTATCTTTCAAATGTGAGCGAATCCTCATCTCAAGAAATAGAGATGAAGACTGGACTCCGTCAACCGGAAGTTAGTGTTGCAATGAGGTCAATGCGCGAGCACGATTGGATTTCGGTCCATAATGAAAAGGTTACAGGTAAAGGTAGACCCACGAAGATCTACACTTTGAAAACACCTTTCAATGATATTGTAAAACATTATGAGGCAAAGGTCCAAGAAGAGAACGATGCAAGAATGCGTATAATAGATAAATTAAAGGATCTTGCAAAATAAAGGATATCCAATAAGGATATCCAACTTTTATTTAAATCATTACTTTTTGGCTAAATCGTATTGATCAGCTTTGCTTTTAGCCGCCGGATATCGCTTTTAAGATGGTGACCGTACCTTCGACAACTATATCGTCGATAGGAACAGCTTTTCCATCATTTAATAAAATAACAAGTTCCTGATTGATATCCATAATATTCAGAAGGTCCTCATACGTAGAATCATCAGGAACGTTTATCATCTGTCCATCCGGGTTATCAGGAAATATCTTGACTTTAATTGTTGTGCTCAATCTAGTACTTCACCACCCTCTCCCTTGAGATCGTCGAGGTTTTCGTGTATCAATTTATCATCCAAAAGCTCAACCTTTTTTACGCCTTTACGTTCAGAATCACGTTTGTTAAATTTAGACATACATTTCACCTCAGTAAATAAGTTGTATCGTATAGTAATTAATCTTTTCTAACCCCCGGACCCATCGAACTACTTTTAATACTAATTAAAATAAGGCACTTGCAAGTAATCTTTAAGTTATATTAGACCCGAACTGACAACTATGTTCAACACATTGATCTTCGACGCAGATGGCGTCCTTGTGAACTCTATGCTATTTCATGCTGATGCATGGATACAGACCTTCTCTGAAGTTGGCATCGATGTGGTCAGGCAGGAGATCTATGATATAGAAGGTTCAAACTTTGTAGGAGTTATCGAGCTTGTTTTTAAAAAGGCAGGAAGAGAAACAACTACTGAACTGATAGAAAAATTACGTATGAGAAAGCGTGAACTTTTCTTCCGATATGAAAAGGTAACTGCTTTCGAGGGTATGTATGATTTCCTAAAAGAAAAAAAGGACAAGTACAATTTGGCTGTTGTTTCAGGTTCTGACCGACCCATAATCGATAAAATGTTCAATAAACTCTATCCTGACATATTCGACCTGCTGATCTCAGGTGCTGACGTCACCCATGGAAAGCCTCACCCTGAACCTTATCTTAAGGCTGTGGAAAATTTTGGCGTAGAGAAAGAAAAATGTCTTGTTATCGAGAATGCGCCACTGGGAGTAGAATCCGCAAAGAACGCAGGCCTTTATTGCGTTGCTGTATCAACCCACGTTGACCCAAAAAAACTTGAAAAGGCAGATAAGGTCTTTAATGATCACAGTGAACTTCTGGAATTCCTAAAAGAGCTGGATATCAAAAAAGAATGAAAGGTGGTGTGGATATCACACCAGCCTTATAGTTTCAAGGTTTGTAAGTGCCCGGGTCTCCAGACGATATTTTTTATGCAATGAACTTGCAAGATCGATGCATGAGCGTTCATCACCATGCTCAGTGAAAACACGTTCTGGTTGTGGTTTCATCTTCTTGAAGTATTCCATTAACTGTTTTCGATCAGAGTGACCGGAGAAACCATCAACTACCTCAACGCCCATATTCATCTTTACAACCTCAGTTCCGTTCTTGGATGAAACAGGTATCTCTTTCCAGCCTTTCTGGATACGTCTTCCAAGGGTACCATCTGCCTGATAACCGACAAAAACAAGCGTGTTGTTAGGGTCAGGTGCAAAAGCCTTGAAATACTCCATAACAGGTCCTGCGTTCATCATACCGGAGGTAGAGAGGATCACACATGGATGCGGGTCTTCTATGATCTTCTTTCTAAGCTCGTTCGAATCTACCGGTTTGAAGCATTCTGCAAGGAACGGGTTCTGGCCTTTCTGGAATATGAGCTTCCTTAGGTTATTGTTCAAATATTCCGGATATGTCGCATGGATCGCCGTTGCTTCCCAGATCATACCATCGAGATAGACAGGAACATCATCGATGATCCCTCTCCTGATAGCATCTTCAAGAACTATCATAACCTCTTGGCTTCTTCCCACAGCAAAGGCAGGGATCAGCACGATACCTTTGTTATCCAGAGTACTCTTTATGATCTGCTGAAGGTTCTTCTCGGCTTCCTTTAGTGATGGCTGTACTGCCGAGGAAGCACCGTATGTAGATTCGGTTATTACGGTCTCGACACGCGGGAACTTGTTCACTGCAGGATCGAAAAGCCTGGTAGGGCCATATTTGTAATCACCAGTGACAACTACGTTATGTAATCCGTCACCGATATGGAAATGTGATATTGCGGAACCGATAATGTGTCCTGCATTATGGAATGTCAGCTTGACATCAGGAGCAATGTCTGTAACTTCTTCATAATCAAGTGCAATAGTATGTTTGAGTGCATCACGCACATTTGTGGATTCGTACGGAGGCTTCTTACCCTCCTTTGCAGCAACATCGATGAAATCAAGCTGCAAAAGTGTCATTATATCCCTTGTAGGGGATGTACAATAGATAGGACCTTCGTATCCGTATTTGTAAAGTAGCGGAACAAGTCCCTGATGGTCAAGGTGTGCATGTGTGATCACAACAGCATCTATCTGGTTAAGTGGCTGGACTTCCGGCAGATAGAGGTATGGTGTCATATTATCATCAGAACCAACGTTCACACCACAATCGATCATTATCTTGGATTCCGGCGTTGATAATAGGAAACAGCTTCTACCAACCTCTTTACATCCGCCAAGAGAGGTCACCCTGACCCAGTGGTCCTTGGAAGTACATTCCCTGTGAATGTTACGGCCTACAGCCTTGAGTATTTCCTTCCTATCCTTATGATTGGTACGCATGAACTCTCTGATGTTCTTCACGGTCCTTGATTTAATTGGAGGTGTACGAACCACTTTAGGGGTCCAACCGATCTTTTTCGTGATCTCACGGAGAGTCTCACCATGCTTACCTATTACCAAACCCGGTTTTTCCGCTTCGATAACAACTTCCCCTACATCAGGATCAAAATGGAAATTTGATAGAACAGCATCTTTTGGAACGGTATCCTTTATCTTCCCAATAGCTTCTTCGGGAGATACCAATACTTTAGGATCCGGACGAACAACGATCCTTGTACGTAGGGTTTTCGCGAGAGTTCTCACGATCTGGCCATTGTCTGCAAAGTCCTTTGGATCCTCAGTATAAACAACGAGTTGCGGTCCTTCAAATTCAACACTGGTTATAGTTGTGTTGTCTGGGACCTTTTCTTCAATTTTCTTTTTCAGATCCGCTAATACGTCTTCTATTGCCATTAAACAGCCTTCCTATTTCAAAAAAGTTAAAAAAATATTATAGTATATTAAAAAAATGTGTGAATTGGACCATAACTCGAAAGAGCAATGGTCCTTTTAAGATCAGTTCAATAGTTCACGCTTTTTCATAACCTCTTCAGGGTCTAGTCTTTCATAATTGTCCTTTGTGATCACAACAACATCAATGTTTTCGCCTGATGCTGAATCTCTCTTCATAGCATTGTGAAGAGCACGGATAGCAAGATCAACGCCTTCCACTACGGTCATATCCTCAGTGTAGCGGTCTTCAAGAACACCGTAAGCCATTGGAGAACCGGAACCTGTTGAAACTGCCCTTGTCTCCTCGATACTGCCTCCGAGAGCATCGAGAGAATAGATAGCAGGACCGTTCTTATCAACGCCACCAATAAGCAACTGGACCATAAGTGGATAATATCTCTGACCGCTAAGCATATTCGAAAGAAGAGTGGTAATACCTTTGATAGTTACCGATTCCTGCCTGCGCATCTTAAAAAGCTTGGATTCCACACTTATAATACGTACAATCTGCTGAGCATCACCTACAGAACCCGCAGTTGTCATTCCAACCATATCATCTATTTGATAGATCTTCTTTGCGGTCTTACTTGCAATAAAGTGACCCATGGTTGCCCTCTGTTCAGTAGCAAGAACTACACCATCTGTGCAGACTATACCTACAGTAGTTGTACCTTTTAAATGCTTATCATTATCCATTAATTATACCTCATAGCAAAAAACGAGAAAATCAATAGGTAAAAATGTGTTTTGCTTCCCGCAATACAAACCCTCTTTGGGTTTTTTATTATATAACTGTTTCCATCCATATACACAGTACTACATAAGATCAATAAGAACCAAGCTCATCAGCAAGAGCCTGCACCCTTTGGATAGCTTCCTCGCCCATACCCCTGTCACGCATTCGCTGAATACATCTTTCAAGCGGAACACGCTCATCACTCATTACAAGATTATCCGCATGGGCTACGATCTTCTCTTCGGTACTTATTGGAAGATGATCAACTTCTGGAAGGCCCATGGCTTTTGCTTCCTCAGAAGTTATGCCTGCACCGATATGATTTCTTATGATATGGATGATACGAGGGTCAAGACCAAGCCCTTCCCCAATTGAAGCACCTTCAATAGCATGCCTTATGTCATGTGTGCGTGACCTTCCGATATCATGCAGAAGAGCACCCACTTCAACAAGCTGGACATCGACCTTATGCCCTTTTTTTTGAAAATCGCGTGCAATGTTCACAGCAATCTCTGATACGACCTGACAGTGCCGAATAACGTTGTCTGCACAACCTTCATCTTTAAGCAATTTTAGTGCATCAAAAGCTGATAGCATCTTTAGCTGCTCGCTTCAAGCGCATCGAGCCTATCACGCAGCTTTTTAACCGTTTTTGAATTGTCTTCGAACATCATGTCCTCACCGCAAACCGGACACATGAACTCACTCTTGCTGGCTTCTTTGAACTCGAACCTTACACAACCTTCCGGACATGTGTAGAATACACTATCAACCTCAAAATTATATCTCATTTCAAGGTTCTTGACAATCCTTTTCTTTTCCTTCACCAGATGTGATTCAATATCACTAAGATCCAACTGCCAGAGGTAAGTAAGCCATCCACTGCTGGAATCCCTTTCCCTCCTGCAAACGGCAAGATTGTTCTCATTCATAATGAAAAGGGTCCTTCTGACGATATTGAGCATTACACCAGAGGCTTCAGCGATCTGTTCATCGGTGACCTCACCTTCCGGCATATTCTCTATCATCTCTATCCCCTCTTCACCTATCAATTGCAGTAGATAGCCCCGGACGACTGGATCATTTGAATCTGTCACTAATATCACCTTGTAAATAAGATAGCATGAATAGATAAATACGTTAAGATTAGGTTTCTTAGGTATTTTGTTATTTATAGCTAATCCACAAAAACACAGATAAGTGTTTTTTTAGCCAATTTTTGTATAAATATTATCTGGCAGCTTCGTAACAAAATCCAACTTTATTTAATTTATAGTCTGATCATTTGCCTTTAAAGCTTGATAGCATAAGCAGTTCACTTAAATATATCCTTTAAAATACTACGCATTTCGAGTGTATTTCCCACGACATCTTCACGCGTACCACCACTGCAAAGAATAGAGGTCAGAGGATCATCCGGGAGGGCATCATAACCCGCAGTGGGAATATCAGCAATAGACATGTCCTTTATCTTATCACATATCGGCTCATTGATGCTAACTGCACTATCAGCATACATGACCGCCCTTATTGCATATTTTAGAATATCAGGCGTACCTGTGGGAAGGATGCCATCGAAGGACTTGACATGCATATCAAAAATATTAATACCGGTTGCCATTTCCACTGAATCAAGACTTCCCTGGAACCTTGCGTTCAGCTCTATCACGAACGGACCTTTATCCGTCAGCAAGAAATCCACCCCATTCGACCCAATCAGTCCAAAGTTCTCTGCTATCTTTTCCGAGATCTCATACATCTGACCGGTATAAGGTGTCCTGTAAGGTGTGATATTCCCGCAATATGAGAACGGCAGACTGGAAAGCCAGGGTACGCCTATGAGCTGCTCATTGGCTGCGATAGGAACTGAGTTCGTCCCATTGGCAATAAGCGAAACACTTGCAGGAAATCCAGAAAGGAATTCCTGTACCATAATATCAGCGATGTCCAGTGTTGGGTCAATAAGAGGTAATTCTTCAAGAGCGCTGTTCAATTCCGATTCGTTCTGAACTACCCTATTCAACCTTCCCCCACCTGCACATTTTGGCTTGACCATTAGAGGATATCCAATATCTTCCGCTTCATCGACAATACCGGAGACCGGATGCGGTATCCCCATAGACTCCATCTCTTTTGCAAAGGAAGATTTGTCAGATACCTGTTTCATAACAGCAGGAGCATTGTTCAATATACTGCAGGAAAGACCGGAAAGGTCAAGTTCTTCAAAGCCTGACCCCAGAACAATAGCATCAGGAAAGGCATCGAAACTATCGATAAGTTCGATAATGACCTTCCCATCGATATTTTTTATGTCGATACCATCACATGTTAGAAGTGCTCTGGAATCGACTGTATTCTCCTGAAGGTCCTTATCACAGAATGCATCGATGGCATAGACATTATAACCTGCCTTAGATGCTGAACAAGCAATATTTCGGCTGCTATATCCGATAATAAGCACATTCTCCAGAAACGGACACCACCTTAGAGTTTATGCTCGCTATCCTCAGGCAATGCGAAAAGCCCTTGTTCAGTGCTTATTACAGGAATCTCACTGCCTGCTGAAGATGAAAAGAACATTGGTTTTTTCAATGTGACCGTAAGATATGTAGTTGGGTCAAGTACCATAATATCATCACCCTCCACAGCTACAAGGACCGCAGCCACCGCATCTTTACGGTTAGCGATAAGTTTAGCTCCTTTCAGATTATCCGTTTCGACCAGGAACCGTGAACCTGTTGACAGAGAGATACCCTTGGTATTCTTACCAGAGTTCTTGATCTCTATAACATCACCCTTAAAGAGGATGATATCACCAGACATGAATTCCGGCAACCTCATCGCATAGGTCATTCTGTATATGTCCTTGCCTTCCTTGTGACTATGCAGAGTAGCTGATTCTGTAAAACTGCCACCAAGCTCATTGGAGATGTTCTTACATATATGCCGGCATGCATTGCAAGAACCAAGATAGAGATCGGTACCATCCTTTGAATCGCTGCTGTTGGTTATAAAGGCAAGCCGATCTCCCTTCTTCCATAACTTTTCTACCATCAAAGCAGAGATCATCTTGCAGGAATCGATCTCTTCTGCGGTTGGGAGTCTGTTAGTTGCCCTTATCTGTAAAATACCTTCAAAATAACCGCCTGCCATGCGACTACATCGGTCACATGCTCCACGTACCACACGCACTTCGGCCCTAAGGTCCTGATGGAGTGATTCACCTTCCACCATGGCATCGACCTCTACCCTTACCTTGTAAAAATGAGGGGTCATCTGGTGGGGGTTGACATATATCTCGACATCATTAGCTTCGTTGTGTACCAAAAGTGCATCTTCTACAGTCCTGATGACTATCTCATCCAGGTCACCCTCATCCCTCCATTTGTTCCTGTCGAATCGTGCGCCACATTTTGCACAGATATTTGCATGAAGAACAAGTGGAAGCTCAGCTAAAGTAAATGTTTTTAAAAAGCATTCCCTACAAGTGTTCTTGTAGAGTTTTTCCGTTTTCGCCCCACATTTTGGGCATAAGATCTGACTCATCAAAGGTCTGAATGGTCAGTAGTTGGATATTAGTCTTTTGTACACTAAGGTTTGCAGGCCAGGCACATTAACTTGAGATATTACTCTAAAAAAAGAATTTGGATATTAAATATAATACCCAGGATTATTTTTTGAATTTTGTCAATCCAGAGAACTTCTGCTTTAACTTCTGTGTGAACAACGGTCGCAAGTTCCAGAGAAGCTTCTTGTTCGCCTTGAAAAGTGCTGCTATGAAATCGATCAGGTCCATCTTCTTGAAATCGACATCCTTTATAGACCCTGCAAGTGAATCAAGGTCTTCATCCGACAGACTGAAAAAAGTCTCCTTAACGATAAGATTATTGGCAATTTCATTACCAAACGAACCACGCCAGCGTCTCTCGTATTCCTGAAGCATCGTTTCAGACACATCGTTCTGAGCAATAGCCTCAGCTGCAACCTCACCGGCATACATCCCCGCATCCATTGCATTGCTAATGCCGCCACCAGTGAAAGGATCAGATTGCCTTGCAGCATCCCCGACAAGCATCAGACCGTTGGCGATGGTCTTTTCGATGGGACCACTTGCAGGAACTGCACCTGCTACGTGCTCAATAATAGAACCGTTCGGATAGTTTGTCTCAACGAACTCGGTCAGGTATTCAATGGGTTTCTTCTTTCCGGAACGACTGCCGAGCATGCCAATACCCACATTTGCCATGTTATTTCCTTTCGGAAACAGCCAGACATATCCACCAGGTGCCACTTTGTTGCCCATGTAAAAATAACAGGAGTCCTGGTCAATGTCAACTCCACTTACAAGGAACTGAGCACATGTTTCAATATGAGATGGCTTCAATGACGTATCGATACCTGCCCATCTGCCAACTTTGGATTCCACACCATCGGCACCAATGACAAGCTTAGAACGAATTGAATAGGTCTTGCCAAGATGCATCATCTCAACACCACAAACAGTTTCGCCCTCGATGATAAGACCGGTGACCCTTGCCTTTACCATGATATCCACACCTGCTTCACCACTCAGTTCCACAAGAGTACGGTCAAATATCTTCCGGTCCAGGACATAACCAACCTCAGATCCAGCATCCACCTCAGCCATTGTTAGGGTTGTACCGTTGGGTGAAATTATCTTGGCACTACTAACCTCACCACACACCCACTTCTCATCCGGTTCAATGTGCTGTCTCAACCTTTTTTTACCAACACCTTCAGCACATCTTACAGGTTCCCCTATCTCTTGGCGTTTCTCGAGCATAAGGACAGAGAGTCCTTTTTTAGCAGCTGTTGTCGCTGCGATCGAACCTGCGGGGCCGGCACCTACAACTATTAGATCATATTGGTCTTTCATCATTCACCCATAAAAAGGTCAATTAATTGAATTCAAGCTTCGATAAGATAGGTCCTGTTCCTATATTCAAACCGAATAAAGCTTACAGGCGGTGATACAAACAGTTATTTTATTTAAAAATATTGTACACACATCGTTATGTTACGCACAGATTTTAAAATAAAATAAAATGAGCTTTGGGTATCCTTAAAACATCGTAGCTATTTAATCTTTTATCTACAAGCATAACAGAGTTTGTTAGTTAGGAGTTGCTCACCCAAATTGAATGAGTCGGATTAAAAATCCGATTTCAAAGGAATTCGTGGGTTCGAATTTATCCCCTCTAACAATAGTGAGGGGTAATAGGTAACGTGAAAAAACGGAACTTTTACAATAAAACGTATCTGTATCTAATTTGTTTAGAAAATAAGTAAAAAGAATTACATTTAATCATTTTTTTGAATTCTGAATGTGATTCCATCCAGAAAATAATTCTGTTGCTGAATCCCACCATTTTTCAAAAGGAGGCATTTTATTAGTAATGTTAATTTCAGAAAATTGACCTTTGTAAATTGAATTAATTGGAGGAACATTGTAGATGAGATCCTTGGAAATTATCCACCTATCATGTATATCATGAAAAGTACCTTTGTCTAATATAACTCTACATTCGGCATCAATACCCCGATTTTTCATCTCTTCTTTAAATCGTTTAAAGTCGTTTTTCATTTTTTCATCAATGTGGGGGTTGCCAGTCAAAATTTTGATGTGTTCGACCTTATTTGCATCAACTGATTCTACCAATGGCTCAAACCCTTTTGCTCCAAAGTGTTTGTCAAGCCACCAAATATAACCATCACATTCAGCTAAAATTTTCCGAAGATGCATGACATTTGTGAAAGGTTTTTCAGGAGCAATAAATAATGATTTTGTAGAAATATTTTCGATAAGGGGATTATAAAGTATTTTAATCAAACCTGATTTCTTGTCGTAACTTATAATATTACATTTGTTCAAAATAAATAAAAAAGAGCCTAAATTAACCTTTTTTGATGAATCGAGTATTTTTTCAACATGGAGTAGATTTAGGATGTTATCTTTGCTAATGTTGGTCTTTCCCCACATTATCTGACAAATCATATGAACTGGTTTTGTTTTTTTTAGTGCACAGGATAATGTCTCAAATGCCTGGTCTTCATCTGCCAATACAAATTTTTCAGTATAATATGACTTTCCAATATCAGTAAGATTACAATTTTTGTCAATGAAATAAATACCTTTTAGAAATGATAATGAAGTATCTAACTCTGATTGGTTATAGGAAAGATCTTTGTTCGATGCAATATCAAAAAAAATCTTTTCTACTTTTGTCCAAGGGTGTGTTAATATTTGAGTCATTCCTGATCCTTAAGTGAAGATATTATTGCGTCCAATTTGCCTTTGATATCATCTGGAGTCATATCTGGAGTAATTTCGAGGCTGATTGAAATATCGACATTGATATTGGTAGAGGCTGATGGATTATTAACTTTAAGGGTTGCTATTAGTGGTTCCTGATCTACTGTTTCAATGGAAGTTTCTTTACGGATTGATTTTATTGCACTTGTAAGTGAATCATTATCATACAACTTTTCAGTAGATTTTTCAGGAACATCGGTTTTTTCAGATATATCAAATCCATTGCTTAAAGTAACCATATCATCATCAGTACTTGTTAATAAATTTGCAAAAACCAAATAATCAACCAAAATTTTTAAGTTTCGTTGATGTTTTGGTATTTCTGCTTTTGCAGCATGTGCAAACTCATGTACCATATCTTTAAATGAGGCAGAATCGTTAATCGCTAGATAAGTTTCAGCTTTCTTATAAAACCACGAATCAACAAGTATTTTCTTTAAGATTTGTTTTGCTTCATCTGTTCTATCATACATTAGCTTATCAGCAAAATTATAACCAACCTCTGTTAATTCATAGTAACTATTTTTTGGACTTTTTATTAAACCTATACTTTCAAAAAATTTTAGGTCTGAGCTAATTGATGTATTAGAAAAACCAAGAGAAGTTGGTGAAAAATCCTTATATGTAACAATGCCATTTCCATTTCTAGTCAGCATAAAATGTGTTATCATTATCTTTCTATGATTTTGATCAATTTTCCCATTTGGCAAAGGATACTCCAATTTAGTTACGTTTCTTGTTCTTTTTTTTGAAGAATCGGCGCTTGGATCTTCAGATTCCAAATTTAAATTGACATCGTCCATAGAAACCATAAGTAATCATGATCCTTATAAAATATAAATTGATCTAAACATTCAATTTATTAATCATGTTGTAAAATAAATTAGTTGCATCACAAATATGCTAGACTTATTAATTTAACTCAAACACACATCTCAATTATTTGAATAAATATATTCAACCAATCTCTTCACTGCCGGAGTACTCAAATTCAAATCTCCATTCACCCTCATTCTTTCCTTAATCCCCTGAAACCTGCTCCTAGAAACTCCCCAAATTTCAGCCTGTTTTTGAGACAACTCAAGTATCTTTCTCATGATTTCTTGTTTATTAACAAACTCCTGAGCCTTCTTCACATCCAATTCCTGTTCATCAATATTGTTGGCTTCTTTCCCAATGTAAACAACACCATCAGCATGAACACGCTTCCTTTCAAGAACTCCAGTATCATCATCAAACTTAGATTCAAGCAGAAAATACATTATTAAGATAAAACATTCTGCAGCATAAGTATCTTATTAAGATACTCACAAAAACCCTTAAGTACCACTTCCACCCTCCAATCCAACAATGTCATACTCTACCAAAACTCACAGTTTACGCAATGTGCCTGTAGTAGTGGTAGTGTTATTAGCTTGAGCAAAGAAATATTCTGGCTCAAGTGCGCTGTTTTTGGTTAATTTACTGATTAGTGTATCTTGTGCTGGTGTTTCTTTCCACGGTGATCTGAAATGGAAGAAATGAATGGAGCAGAAGTCCTTGTAAAATGTCTGGAAGACCTTGGGGTCAAACATATCTTTGGATATACGGGAGCGGCAATACTTCCGGTATTCCACGCCCTTGAGAAGAGCGACATTGAGATAGTTGTAAACTCCAACGAGCAGTCCTGTGCATTTAGTGCAGCAGGATACTCACGTTCAAGCAACGAGGTCGGTGTAGCCATAGTCACATCAGGTCCTGCAATAACCAATACTCTCACAAGCGTTGCTGATGCCTATGGTGACAGCATTCCTTTGCTTGTATTTGCAGGTCAGGTTCCAGAGCATAAGATAGGCACCGACTCATTCCAGCATATCAGTGTCAAGGGCATATTCGGGGATGCAGCCAAGAAGGTTATTCAGCTATCCAATGGCGATGACATTGAATCCATAGTCAAGGATGCCTACTACTTTGCAAGATCAGGAAAACCCGGGCCTGTTGTCATAGACGTTCCTCTGGATAAACAGCAGAAGCTCCATGAATATATGGGTATGAATATTCTGAGATTCGAGGAAAGCTATCACGATGATCGACATCTCAGTGATGAGCAATGCGAGGAATTCTTCCAGCTATTGGCAAAATCCAGCAGACCTTTGCTTTATCTTGGAGGCGGTCTGAACTCTGAAGCAGGAAGCCAGGCTATCAGGGAGCTTAACGAGCAACTTGGAATCCCTTCAGTTAACACACTAATGGCAAAAGGTGTAGTTGACGAAAGAGATGACATCAACATGGGTATGCTGGGAATGTTCGGCACTCCATACGCCAACATGCTCATTCAGGAGAACGACTTCTTCTTTGCCATCGGAGTCAGGTGGGATGATAGGGTTGCTGAAAAGGTCGGTTTTGCAATCGGTACTGATGTAGCCTACATTGACATCAATCCCGAAAAGATGCACCAGATAAAGATCGAGCGTGCTCCAAAATTCACATTCATAGGTGATGCACCAACAGCCATACGTGACCTCATGAATTATGCTAAAAAGCAGAACATCAGTCTGGATATCAAACAGTGGCAGAAGCGTGCCAGATTCCTCAAAAGCTCATGGCCTCTGGACTATAACCGTGAATCCGAATACATCCAATCTGCCGAGGTCATGGCTCTGCTGGCAAAGTACATTGATGAGAACACAAGGATAACAACCGGTGTCGGCAACCAGCAGATGCTCGCAGCACAACATTTGTCCATGCAAAAGGAGAAGTCATTCATGAGCTCAGGATCATTTGGAACAATGGGATTCTCCATGCCAACGGCTATTGGTGTTCACTATGCGAACCCTAATGCAAGAGTTATATCAATAGACGGTGATGGCAGCCTGAAAATGAATCTTGGGGAACTCCACACTATAGCTTCCCTTGATATGCCTGTCAAAATACTCCTGCTAAACAATCAAAGCGATGGTATGGTTCAAAATCTTCAGGATGCAAATTATGATGGGATCAGGACAGCTACCCAGCGGCAAAAGGATGTTCATTTTGCAGATATTGCAAGTTCCTTTGGCTTTAATTATGCAAAAAGGATCAGCGACAGAAATGATCTGAAACAGGGACTTGAAGATTTCCTAAATTCAGAAGGACCGTGTTTCCTGGAAGTTTGCACAGACCGGGAAGAAGTTCTCTATCCGAAAGTTCCAGCAGGTGGAGCCTATAAGGACATGATACTGGGACCATACATAAAACAGATATAACTAAATGATTAAGGAATGAGAGCAGAAATATTCATTTCTGCAACTCAATCGCCTTCTTTTTCATTTCCTGCACTTTCACATCATCAGGCTTGAGCTTCAAAGCCTCATAAAAAGAGGCTATAGCCGCTGGCTGATCTCCAAGCCTTGATAGTGCAATACCCTTATTCTTCCAGACAATACTCTGCCTATATCCCATCTTAATGAGCTTATTGAAACAAGTTAATGCCATTTGATTCTGTTTAAGCTGCAAACAGGTTATTCCTTTATTCAAGAGAGCTGGAGCATTGTTTGGATTAATTTGCAGAGCAGCTTCAAAGCATTCAAAAGCTGCTTCATGGTTCATTTCTTCCTTTTTTCACTCGGAAATTGCCCCTGGTTAGAAAATTGCCCAACTTAATTGAAGTTCATTCTGACGCACTGCATGATCTTAGAGAATTTCATGAGATATGGAATAATATGGATGAAAAGTTTACTCTAGAAACATGAATAACGAAAATTGAGATGTTAAATTGAAATTATTATAAATCTACAATTTCGGACAATTTTTGAAAATCTAAAACTTTATAAAATTCGGAGTATCTTAAATTTAAGATACCTATTACCCTCTAACAATAGTGAGGGGATACAGGTAATTAAGAAAAACGCCACTATTTAATTAAATATTAAAAATTGATGTGTCATTAGTTTTTTCAAATTCCAATTTTTCTTGTTTTTTTTATTACGTTGTTTTTAGTAACCTGTTCCATTGGAAATTGCTACTTGATTAAGTTCATATAACATTACAAACAAATTATTAGTAAGCATAGTTTTATTTACCTGACAGAATACTTATGATGGGAAAATGGAGGTTGAAAGATGAGTGAAATCTTAGAAACAGCAAGAAAATTCTATGAAGCATGTGAAACCGGAAAGGGCTGGGAGGGCTGTAAACAATATTGTCATCCCGATGCAGCATTCTCTGCCCAGACAGCTGTATTGGATGGAATTGCCACAGTGGAAGGATATGCTGACTGGATGAGAGACTTACTTACCCCACTGCCAGATGGCCATTATGAATTGCTTTTCCTTGCAGAAGATGAGGAAAGAAATAACGTTGCAGCGTGTGCTGTATTCCACGGAACTCAGACTGGCCCAGGGGGCCCTGTGCCTCCAACTGGAAAAACAGCGGCAGCTGACTATGCCTATCTGATGCAATTTGAAGGGAGTTTAATCAAGAACATGACCAAGATCTGGAATGATACGATAACCCTCCAGCAGATCGGCTGGGCATAAATTCTGAAATGTTTTTTGAGAAAAGGGCTAACGTCCTCTTTCTCATTAATTAATTTAGCAATCTCTTAACAGCAACCGTATTAAAGTTAATATCACCATTCTCAAGTATTCGGTTCTTAATTCTCTGGAAAGTCTTCATATCAACCCCCCATTCCTCAGCTACCTTTTGAGGCAGGTTGAGTATCTGTTGAACAATCCACTTTTCGTTAATGAACACCGAGCTTGCTTTACATCCAATTCCTGTTCATCGATATTGTTAGCTTCTTTTCCAATATAAACAACTGAATCAGCATGAACCTACTTTCTTTCAAGCACTCCAATCTCACCCTCGAACTTATACTCAGGGTGTTCACCATATTGCATTATTGTTCTGCTCAATGGTTTGAAATAATAAGATCCTTCCTTGATATCCCCTGCCTCATAATCGATGAATGGCTCATAAACAATACTCTAGGGATCATTTGAATAAGGAGATAGTTCCGTGAATAAATTGCATAATCTCTCGGAAATTTGAGCTAACATTTTTCTAATAGTTATAGTATATTTGCATTTACTCAGAACTAAGTAGGCTTAATTGAAGGCAGTGAGAAAGAGTAAACAATAATCCCATAACTTCAATAAATTTTTATATGGGACAGAATAGAATTACTTCTATTAATGTATTTTAGAACTTATATTACATCATCTAAATGTTCAAACAATGATGAATCTGACAACGAAATTCCCGTATCTTTAACGGTAACATCATTTTCTTCATATAATGCAAAGTACCCTTAGAGAACCCCATTTGTCGGCTAAGTCAGAAGGATTACTCCCTCTTTCTCGCCTAAGAACTGTACATGAGACTTTCACCTCATACAGCTCAAGCATCTCTTAACCTTTACAGGCAACAGTTATTGTTTTTGGATTAGTAGCATGATGTTGTCTATGACAGTGAACATGCACGTAAGCTAAGTTTGACACAATGTAATCTTTATGATTTCCATTCTTGTGATGTAGAGGTCTTTCTTCTGCATCAGCACTAATGTCAATTGGTAGATTACAAATGTGGCATTTGCCTTTTTGATTAATCCAAACTTTCTTAAACATTCCAGATAATTTACTAGCACCTTGATTGAACTTGCGTTCAACAAAGTATTCTTTGTCAGTATAAGGGTTTTTATCCAGAGATAATTTTGTATGTCTAACTATCCTTTTGTCTGATAATAATTTAAGTTGGTTTCTTGTTGTTGAAAATACCCATTTCCTCGTTCCTTTGGTATGCCAATATTTGTCAACGATCCAAGTTCTTGATTTCATGGGGTGTCTTCTCTTAGCCCATTTCCAAAGTATGTTCCATAATTTGTAATCTATTAAGTGGAATGTTTCTTTGGAAACCACTCCTTGATGGTAATTTGACCATCCAGTAATGATTGGGTTAAGGGTGTCTATTAAAACTTCTTGTGTCCAAGATTTTCCATCTTTGATAGTATTACTGATTTTCTCAGTTACTTTCTGAATGTTTTTCTTAGACGGTTTTATAAGAAGTTTCCCTTTGTATTTTCTAAAATTCCAGCCTAAAAAGTCAAAACCATTATCAATATGAGTAATTAAAGTCTTTTCATCAGACAGTTCCAGACCTTTATTTGTTAGGAAATTTTTCAATCAATCCTTTAACTTCTTCTGCTATTTCCTTTGTATTTGCAGTAACAATGAAATCATCCGCATATCTCACAAAATTTACTTTGTGTTTATTGCTTTGATGTGCTGTCATTCTTCCACTTTTACCTCGATGGTATTTATCAACCAATAAACTTTCAATTCCATCTAAGGTCATGTTAGCCAATATTGGTGATATAATACCTCCTTGTGGTGTTCCTGCTTTTGTTGGAAATAGAGAATTTTTATAAATGAATCCTGCTTTAAGGAATTGTTTAAGAATTGATTTATCCATTAGGATGTTGTCAAGTAACCATTGATGACTAATGTTGTCAAAACAACCTTTAATGTCTCCTTCCAGTATCCATTGAGCAGAATTATTTCGACATGTGCATCCGAAGATTTGTCCACATGCATCATGAGTACTTCTGGATTTTCTAAATCCAAAAGAACGTATGTCTGCTGTTTCTTCTGCAATTGGGTTTAATGCCAAGGCATAAAGTGACTGCATAGCTCTGTCATGCATGGTTGGAATTCCTAAAGGTCGTTTCTTATCTTTCCCATATTTCTCAATAAATACTCTTTTTAATGGTTTTGCCTTGTATTTCTTATCAGTTAATCCAAGTACAGCTTTCATCTTAGAGACAGGTGTATTCCACAATTCTCCATCGATTCCTGCTGTTCTTTTACCCTTATTCTGAATTACCTTTCTGACAGCTAACAGTTTAGCGTAGTGAGAATGGGTTAGCAAATAACTTAGTCTTTTAACTAAATTCCAATTTCCTTTAATAACCGCTTTCGTAATCCTGACTTGTATTCTATTAACATGTGATTCAACAGTATTCCAATCAATGTTGTTCCAGTTGGACATGTCTGTAAGGTTCTCATCATTTAATTCGGCATAACCACTAAGGGCTGCTGCTTCATTATTTGGTGTATTTGAATGACTTACATTCATAGTTATACCTTCATTCTTACGTTTCGATACCATAGAGTAAGTCTGCATCCTTTCGAATCAGGGCAAATTCTGAACCCCTATACATACCATTACAGTCTGTCATTCGCTTTCTACTCCTTTCCTTTACTCTCTATGTCATTGTCCTTCCTTACGGAATTCCTACCCCGAAGGGAACATATAGGGCTTACCAAGTTCTATAACATGAATAATTGTGAATACCTTAGAAGCCATCTATAAACCGAGAACCATTCGTCCATTTCCCATTATGTGGAAAAAGCCATAATGGTCTGATTCTATACCTTTTGGTTCAAGCGTGTCAATCTATTTTTTCGCTTGTTACTGATTACGGTTCTTACAATGGTTCAACTTTCGTTTCTTCATAGTATTCTTATCCTAACAGATTGTTTAAGTTAGATTCCCAAACTTCTCCATATTGTCCTATGAGCTTCACACCCTGACGTTACCATCAACGCATGTCATAGTAGGATTATCCCAAATGGAAGGGACAGCGTTTCCGCAATTCATGGTATAACTTTCTTGTCGCACTCTTCCATTCAGTATAGGACATGTCAATGATCTTCTTCCTCAACAGATCAGAGTCATCCCTTTATTCATTTGCCATATAGAATGGAGTCAATCTTGCTTTACCATTATCAATTGCAAATAATGACCACATGTCTTCGTTCATCATCCTTTGTATCTGATACAAACATATACAATGGACTTTTTATTATTAAATATTAATATAATCATTGAATTCTTGCATCTGCAAACATTCACGGTATCATGCAGAAAAATATCTACGGTGCACCTACCATATCAGACGATACTATCGATATTCCTGTAATGTATTTGTTCACTATATATCAGACTCCATCAAAATATTTAACCTAAACTTAAGCTACAAATACTATAGCATATGTTTTTAATGAAGAGAGCTAATTTTATTAAAACCTAAAATAGGTTTTACCCAGCTTTTATTTTTATTGTAGAAATACCGCATATTACCCCATAAATAAAAAAAAATAGTGTTTGTGATATATTGAGTGGAAAAATAAAGTCATTATTACTTGTATTGCTAGTTGCAATAAGCCTTGTTGGTGCAGGATGTGTCCAGCAGGAAGATGGAACACCCTCTGAAGAAGCAGAACCTGTCATTATTGGTTATCCTCCATGGGATGATACGAGGGCAAATACCTTTGTGCTAAAGCAGGTACTTGAGTCTGAAGGATATAAAGTTGAAACTGTAAACGCTAATCTTGGAGCTGTTTATCAGGGAGTATCACAGGGAGATATCGACCTCTTTGCCGGTGCATGGTTACCGACGACCCAGGGATTGTACTGGGACAAATATGAGGATGACCTTGATTACGTCAAGAACATAAGCACCGGTGCAAAGATCGGATTGGTCGTTCCAACGTATGTTACTATTGACTCCATAGACGAACTTAATGAAAATAAGGACAAGTTCGAGGGAGTTATACAGGGAATTGAACCCGGTGCAGGAATAATGGCAACTACTGAAGTTGCAATTGGAGAATACAACCTTGATTATGTACTAAGTGCAAGCAGTACCGTTGGAATGGTAATTGAGCTGCAGGATTCAATAGATAATGAAGAGTGGATGGTTGTAACACTCTGGCAGCCACATTGGGCATTTTCACGCATGGACTTAAAATTCCTGGAAGACCCGGAGAATGTCTATGGTAAAGGTGACAATATTGTTCTCGTGGCAAGAAAAGATTTGTCTGAGGACAGGCCAGATGTCTATGAAATTCTTTCAAGATATGAAATGGAGCTCTCTGATATAGAATCCATCATGCTGGACCTTGATCAGGGATTGACTCAGGAAGAGGCAGCAGCAAAATGGATAGAGAACAATCCTGAAAAGGTAAACGAATGGCTGGGAGAAGAATTATAACTTCTCTCTAATTTCTTTTTTTATTAATTTGTACATAGCATACAAGGATTAGAAGTGATCATTTCCTACGGACATTTTTGTATCTTTTTTATTTGAGGATTTCTACAGAACCATTATGTTAGATAGTTATATATGCTTTCCAATATATACTCTTTATTGTAAATAATTATATTCAGGAAGTGATATGTTGGATTATGAAATAGGTTTAAAGAACTCCTGGAATGTTGTGAAAGATAACCTCGTAACATTTATAGTTGGTTTATTGATAGCCGCTGTAGGCTCAATATTGATAGTTACCATTGCACCTCTTGCCTATGGTTTTACTTCCATGGCAGTAAAGGGAGCAAGGGGAGAACAAATCGAGATATCTGATGTCTTTGTAGGTTTCAACAAGGACGATTTTATCAGAAGCTGGACATTCATGCTGATCTATATAGTGATTGCCGCAATACTCGGGCAGATAGCATCCATACTCAGCACAATAGTAGGAATACTGTTCATGTTTACAATGCCATTGCTTGTCATTAAAGGATATAGTGGCATTGAAGGAATAACAGAAAGCATAGAGATTATAAAGAAAGTCCCTGTTGAAAGTATAATCGTTTATGTTATCATGCTTGTTCTCAACATGATCGGTGCATTCCTTTTGGGAATTGGCCTGCTTGTGACAGTACCTATCAGTACAGTATTCTTGGCAAACGCAACATTCGAGCTTTCCGGAGAATAAGTTAAAGTAAATAGTATATCAGCTCTGTAGAAAACCTACTTTGCATTTTATTTGAGGATTTCTACAGAGCAAAATTTTCTATAACTCCCTGATATTCATTTTTTGCCATATTTGCCAATTTCAAGAGTACCCAAATAGGTCTTCGATTCAACGTATCTGAATGTTTCTATTTCTTCTTTTTCGAATTTGGCACGCTTCACAAGAGCCTCCAAGGTTGGCCATTCCTTGATACCAATATAATCCCACTCTTCGTTTGACCAACGGCAGTCGATCAGCATCGTTTGTTTCATCCCGAGTCCATCCATATTCTCGCGGTCCTTATGCATGAACTCCATCTTTTCCTCTTCAGACAGGTCAACAAATGTTTCCTTGATCTTGACGAAATACATTCTTATGATAGGTTTTTTCTCATCCATCTTACCACTCCTCCACCTGATCTAAGCAGCGTAACTGCTCATATGAAAATGGCACATAACATACATATAAAGTTTACGAACTCATTCCGAACCCAAACATCATTTATTTTAATTGATTCCCTGAAAAAGATTTATTCCAACTCCAAGGTTTTTGCCGAACTTCTGCCGTGGTTTAGGATGCATGTTACCACCATGAATTCCAGTAAAAAACACAAGGATAAGACATTTCCCACATTCAATTTTATATGGAAAGGAGGATAGATAGAATTTAACGCATTAAGTAGACTATTACTGTGGAGCATTAAATGAAAAATTGAAAAAAGAATTAACTTAAGGTTGAGATGTTGGTAGAATATACCGCACTCAATGCCACTATATTTCACATACTTTTAATGGAAGTACTAATCTAGCCTGAAAATTCAAGTCAGATCAAAATATACCTTCGAATTTTTGAGCATATTCCCAGATCGTTCAAAGGCTTCTAAAGCTTCCTCATGACGACCTAGATCATCAAGAACTTTACCTTTGTTAAGCCATATATCTGCATTATTTGGATCCAGTTCTATTGATTGATCAAAAGCTTCTAAAGCCTCCTCATGACGACCCAGATCATCAAGAGCATTCCCTTTATCAAACCATAAAGCAGCGTCATTTGGATCCAGTTCTATTGATATGTTAAAGGATTCCAAAGCCTCCTCATACCGGCCTAAATTACCAAGGATGGCACCTTTGTAAAACCATAAAGCAGCATCATTTGGTTCTAGTTCTATTGATCGATCAAAAGCTTCTAAGGCATCCTCATGACGATCTAAGTTATCAAGAGATTTACCTTTGTTAAACCATAAAGCAGCATTATCAGACTCTAGCTCTATCGATCTGTTAAAGGCTTCTAAGGCATCCTCATCTCTGCCTAAATTTCCAAGTATAACGCCTTTTTTAGACCATAGAACAGCATCATTTGGCTCTAGTTCTATTGATCTATTAATGGCTTCTAATGCCTCTTCATAACGACCTAAATTATCAAGAGCCCTACCTTTGTTAAGCCAGGAGCCAGCATTATTTGGATCTAGTTCTATTGATCGATTAAAGGCTTCTAAAGCAGCTTCATGACTGCCTGAATTACCAAGAGACTTACCTTTGTTGAGCCAGGAATCAGCATTATCTGGTTCTACCTCTGTTGATCCCTCTGAAGTATCTGAGGCTTTAAGTCCAGCAATTTTGTCTAAAGAGATAGAATCTATTGTTTCTTGTTCTAAATTTGGCATGAAATTCTGAAACTCCTTTTTACTCTTTCATTCACATTTATTGGTTGAACTGCACTGAATAAAATACTAAGATCAACGCAATATCATAAGTTATGATTTAAAAATTACTATTTTGATATATAAGATGTTTCTAAAAATTATTACATTATACTGCACTAAAAGCAATTATTAGACCAAGTGTAAAATATAGAACTTAGAATTATTCGAACATATTCACACAATATATTTTCGACAGCAATTTCCTTCGCACGACAGAGAAAAGAAGTTCGAATAATCTCGTGCACACTATCGTTTTTATAATTATAATCGGTTTTTTATTATCATAGAGGTGATGAGCGTAGCCCTCCCCTCGACACGCGCTCCAGAAGCGTTATCTGATAGTCTGGCAGTCACAGTAGCTTGCCTTATGCCAAGTATCAGTACAAATATGCTCAAGATCCCATACTTCTCATTGATAGTCACGGGAATTATTATGTTTGTCAGCGTTAATCGCAATGTCCTCAAGTGGAATATTAAAATGGGACCCCTTCAGAAGGAAGAGGAAGATTAAAACTAAATCTACTGCCAATGCCAAGTTCACTTTCGACCCACACATTGCCACCATGCATTCTTATTAATTTCTTGACGAGTGCAAGACCAAGACCTGTACCTTCATACTGGCGATTTGAAGCTGAATCTACCTGTGTAAAGGGCTTAAAAAGATCACAAAAAGCAGATTCCGGAATTCCGATACCGTTATCTTCAACTTTGACAACTAAATTGCCAGCATCCTGTTCTACCCGGACCATTACCTAACCGCCTTCAGGTGTGAACTTTATAGCATTGGATACCAGATTGAAAAGGACCTGTTTTAATTTCAGCTTGTCAGCATGAATGCAAATATCATCAGCTTCTATGCTCATATTCAAGCATAATTTTTTATTTTGTACAAGAGGAGAGACAATTGATTCCACATCATTCAACACACCTACAAACAAAATATTTTCAGTCTGAAGCTCCATTTTATCAGCCTCTATCTTTGAAAGGTCCAAAATATTATTGATAAGAGCCAGCAAATGTGTACCACTTTTTGATATGTTGTTTATATATCGCGTTTGTTTTTCATTGAGAGGTCCCACATCAGTATGAATAAGAACATTTGAAAAACCAATGACCGCATTCAGAGGAGTTCGAAGTTCATGGCTCATATTAGCCAGAAATTCACTCTTTGTCTTGTTTGCAACCTCAGCAATGTGTTTGGCTTGAATTATCATAGCTTCTGCTTTTTTCCTTTCAGTCATATCGACAATGATACCCTGGAAGCGAGTTGGATTCCCTGAATTATCGGTCTCTATCAATGACGTTTCATTGACCCAGTGAATATTACGTTCACTATCCAGAATCCGATATTCTTTTTTAAATTCATGACTCTTGTTTTTGATGTATTCTGAAAGGGATATAAGATAATCATCGATATCCAGAGGATGTATTATATCCTTATAGAGAAACTTCTGAGACATGAGATATTCTGCCGAGTATCCGAACTGAGAGATATTATCCGATACGAATTCAATCGGAAAACCATTTTCCGAATTTCTGAGGAATGCAACTACCGGACTGTCCCTATAGATAGCCTTCAGATTTTTTTCCTTCCTCATCAGCTCCGGAGAAGAGCGCAGATGTTTCCTGTACTTTTTACTAAGCAGATCCGCCAGATATGTCCACGTACCATTCTTTTTCAGGATGGTGTGCCCCCTATCGTCCATCAGATCGAAAACTTCAGAAGAGGAAAAGGATTCCAGAGGGCAAGTAAACAGAGTTGTAAGCTCGATAGCTGAAGTTGAAGAGATTATCAACTCCCTGCAATATCTGAGAAAAGGAAGCATTTGGCCTTTGTCTGCAGTAAGATCGATATTAACCCGCAATCCATTGAATCCATTTGCAATAGCATATTTCTGTTTCTTTTCCAGAAGTTCTATTATAACATCACAAAATATCTCAGCATTTGAAAGTAATGCAGGATCTACAAGGACATGATCGAAATTAGAGGAACATGATCTCTGGCTAATGAGTGCTATCTTTTCCTCAAAAAAAGCGTTCGAATAATCATATTCATTTATCTCAGGAGTTATCCAGATACAAAAATCATTGCGTTTAGAACCTGAATTTAAAAATGATGAAACAAAATCAATTACATCATCATCATTTTTGTACACAAGAGTAATATGCCCACCATGTGGAACTTCTGATAGAGATAAATCCATTTTTCCGAAATAATCTTGCATGATATTACCAACCGTATCATCGATCGCATAAATTCATAGATGAAGAAAGAACTATAAATCCAAAACAACTTTACCTTACATATATCAAGTTGAGTGACTGTAAAGATTATATATAAACATATCTTCAGCCTTTTGTCTCGCATTATTTCGAAAAATGATAATATAATTAATATATTGGATCTTATCCTAACTATTAGTCTCCCGAAATTCTAATAACCGATACACACCATCCCACCTCTCATGACCCTTTTATCCAAAAACGAATTGAGAGAACTTGTACTTGCAAATCCTCCACTTGTCGAGAACATGATCGACATGGATATCCAGCTTCAGCCAAACGGTGTTGAGATGACACTTAAGGAAATAAGAACTATTGAAGGTCCGGGTGCGGTTGATTTTGATAATTCCGGCAGGAGACTTTCTGAGGGCGATACAATCGAGTTCAATGAGGACGGGTGGATACACCTCGAGCCAGGGATATACAAGGTGCTTTTGAACGAGATCGTGAACATACCAAAGAACCTTGCAGCAATAGCAAAACCAAGATCTACACTGATAAGATGTGGAGCTACCCTTGAGACTGCCGTATGGGATGCCGGATACTCAGGAAGGAGTGAGTGTATGTTAGTTGTTCACAACAAGGACGGGTTCGATCTTAAAAAGGATGCACGGATAATGCAGCTTCTTTTCTATCATCTTCACACAGAAGTGGAAGAAGGTTATAGCGGACGTTATCAGAATGAGAACATCTGAACTTCAGATGTTTGACATTGCATTTACCAGAAAAGATATGTAATACATACACCATCTCCCATAACATGAGCGAAATTGGCAAATCTGTCAGGATGGAGCGTATATTCGACAGAAATACTGGTAATGCAATTATAATCCCAATGGACCACGGCGTAGGTGCAGGACCTATCAAGGGCCTTATAGACATGCCCGCAACTGTCAACAAGGTAGCAGAAGGCGGTGCAAATGCAGTACTTGGTCACATGGGACTTGCAAAGCATGGTCACAGAGGCTACGGCAGGGATGTAGGACTTATTATTCACCTCTCCGCATCAACATCACTTGGACCTGACCCCAACCATAAGGTCTTGGTAACTACCATGGAAGAAGCTATCAAAGTTGGCGCAGATGCGGTTTCTGTACACATCAACGTTGGTGCTGAAGATGAAGCTGAAATGTTGAAGGACCTGGGTTTTGTCGCGAAGAAATGTGACGAATGGGGAATGCCCCTTCTTGCCATGATGTACCCCCGAGGTGCAAAAGTGCCTTCAGAGCATGATGTGGAGTATGTGAAGCACGCAGCAAGGATCGGTGCAGAACTTGGCGCGGATATCGTCAAAACCAGCTATACAGGTGACCCTGATTCATTCAAGGAAGTCATCGACGGATGTCCAGTACCTGTTGTTATTGCAGGCGGACCTCAGATGGATACTGAAAAAGAGATACTCCAGATGGTTACCGATGCACTAAGTGTAGGCTGCAAGGGTGTAGCAATGGGCAGGAATGTGTTCCAGGCAGATGACCCAACAAGACTCGTCAATCTTCTCTCAAAGGTCATCCACGGCGGAATGAGCGCGGATGAAGCTTTGGAAGATTGATTAAAGTTAATTGAAATATAAAGGCCGGGCAAACCGGCACAATTTTTATTTTTGCATAACTTATTACATCGAAGTTACGGCTATTTTTAAGGAACCCTCATGCACAACCCTAACCAAAGCTCCTGAGATGCGATCATAGAAGAACAGGAAAACAATGGTAGATATAGAGGAAATTAAGATCAGAGTAGATACAAAGTATTTAGAATGAAAAGAAGTGAAGCAAGACCGCGATGGAATTATCAAAAAAATCAGTTTGTGGTGGTGGTGGTACGATATGATTTTTATCGGCCTTGCTTATTCTATACAATGTAACAACCTGTATATAAAGATTGTTGACTGCATAATCATCATAATGATGAAGATATGTGAACAAAAATATCAGACCATGTGGCATTTCCAACCCCCATATAGCCCGTTGTAACATTCTTGCATCGAGATTTCAGGCTTTCTCTAAAGCTTTCAAACTAGGGATTCTGATATACAATGACAAAAGAACAAGGAACCAATGTTAGTAGATAGGAGGCAGTAAAATCAGAGTATACAGAGCATTCAACATTTGAAAGGAAAAGAATTATAGCAAGACCGTGATGGAATGATCAAAAAAAATCAGTTTGTGGTGGTGGTGGTACGATATGATTTTTATCGGCCTTGCTTATTCTATACAATGTAACAACATATATATAAAGCTTTTTGTTATGATAATCATCATAATGGCAGGCTTTGTGAGAAATACAAATATTACACAAAAGATATCACGATAAGATTAAATGTAATGTAAATATCGAATGTATCATATTTAGCTTCCACCCATCAAAATAATCACTAACATTAAGAGGATCTATCATGGACAAGTATGAACAGGTAATTGAACTGGCAAAAAGAAGAGGCTTTTTATGGAATTCATTTGAACTCTACGGCGGAGCTGCCGGATTCTATGATTATGGACCCCTTGGATGCACTTTAAAGAGAAGGATAGAGCAGATCTGGCGTGAACTCTATGTGATACACGAAGGGTTCATGGAGATCGAAACCCCAACTGTAGGAATAGAGGACGTCTTTGTTGCATCCGGCCACGTAGGAGGCTTTTCAGACCCGCTCTGCGAATGCCAAGAATGTGAGGAAGCTTTCAGAGCAGATCATCTTGTCGATAAGATAGTAGAGGTCGCAGATGCATTGAGCAATGAAGAACTTGACAGGCTCATAGAGGAGAATGATATCGGCTGTCCTGAATGCGGAGGCAAGCTTGGAAAAGCATATGAGTTCAACCTTATGTTCAAAACGAATATCGGCCCCGGGACTGGAAGACAAGGTTACATGCGTCCAGAAACCGCACAGGGAATGTTCATTAACTTTCAGAGGCTTTCCAGATATTACCGTGACAAGTTACCCTTTGGTGCGACCCAGATAGGAAAATCCTATCGTAATGAGATATCCCCCAGGCAGGGAGTTATCAGGCTGAGGGAATTCACACAGGCAGAGGCTGAGATATTCACCCATCCAAAAGAGAAAGGGCACCCCAACTTCGAAAGATTTGCAGAGGTCACCCTGAACCTATACTCAGATGAAGCACAGGAGAAGGGTGCCATCGAGCAGATGACGGTAAAGGAAGCTGTTGAGAATAACATAATTGCACATGAGTTCCTCGCATACCATATCGCACTCACGGACCATTTCCTCCAGCGCGTGGGCATAGCTGCTGACAAGCTAAGGTTCAGGCAGCACCAGAAGGACGAAATGGCACACTATGCTATTGACTGCTGGGATGCCGAGATACTTACCGACAGGTTCGGCTGGATAGAGGTGGTCGGTATTGCGGACAGGACAGACTTCGACCTGAAAGCACATGCAAAGACAAGCGGTACCGAACTTGAGATACACATTGAATATCATGAGCCGAAAATGGTCGAACAATTCGTTGTGAAACCTGATATGGGTAAGCTCGGGCCATTGTTCAAAGGAAAGGCAAAGGCTGTTGCTGATGCACTCAAAGAATTGAGTGAAGATGAACTTAGCAAGGACGAGATCAAAGTAATTGTTAATGGAGAAGAGTTCACAGTACCTTCCGATATAATCAGCTATGCACAAGAGACCGTAAAGGTCAGCGGTGAAAAGATAGTACCTCATGTCATCGAGCCTTCATACGGTATCGACAGGATACTTTACTGCACAATGGAACACGCATTCGATGAAGAAAAGGTCGAAGCTGAAGGAGACGAGGAGGAAGAGGAAAGGATGGTCCTCAGGTTCAGGAATGAAGTTGCACCTGTACAGGTTGCCATCCTCCCCCTCCTTACAAGGGATGAGCTTATCGAGCCTGCAAAGGCGATAGCACAGAAACTTCGTGAAAGAGGCTTACTTGTTGCCTACGATGATTCAAGAGCAATCGGTCGCCGCTACCGCAGGAACGATGAGATTGGAACTCCATATTCCATCACCATCGATTACGATACCCTTGAAGACAATTCCGTTACCATAAGGGACCGTGATACAATGAAACAGGTCAGAGCATCTGTCGAGGGTATCGAGGACTCGATCTACGACCTTGTCTATGGAAAACTGAGCCTTGAAAATGCGGGCGTGAGCATCTAATACTTTCACCCCGCTTGCCTCATATTTAAAAGGGTTAAGACTAGTATTGCCTCAAGCAAATTTAGAACCTATAGTAAATATGAGCGAACACATTAAGCATCCAATGGTCAAACCTGATACAGTCGAGCAACGATTGTACCAGCTCGACCTTGCCGGAAAGGCACTATCATCATCAACACTGGTAGTGCTGCCAACAGGTCTTGGAAAAACTATAGTCGCCCTTCTTGTCATAGCTTCACGCCTGCAAAAGACAGGCGGAAAAGCACTCATTCTATCCCCCACAAAACCCCTTGTAGAACAGCATGCCACTTTTTTGAGATCCACACTGAACATCCCGGAAGATGAGATATTGACCTTCACAGGTGCAGTAGCGCCTGAAAAAAGGGAAGAGCTCTGGAAGAAGGGAAAAGTGATCATCTCCACCCCGCAGGTCATTGAGAACGACATCCTTACCAAACGCATAAGCCTGGAGGATGTCTCCCACATTACATTTGATGAAGCACATCGAGCTGTTGGCAATTATGCTTATACATACATAGCCGAAAGATACTTCGAGGATGCAAAAAACCCACACTGCCTTGCGATAACTGCAAGTCCGGGAGGTACTGATGAGAAGATAAGTGAGGTATGCACGAACCTCTACATCAGATCGGTTGCGATAAAAACAGAAACAGACCCTGACGTAACACCCTATATCCATAAAAAAGAGGTCGAATGGAACCATGTAATACTGCCTTCTGAGATGAAGGAGCTGAAAACCCTTCTGGAAAAGGTCCTCGAGGACAGATTCCAAAAACTAACAGAACTTGGATATTCCATCCCATACGGCAAGAAAGCTTCAAAGATGGACCTGCTAGGGCTTCAGAAAAAGTTACAGGGACAGATCAGAGAAATGGCCGAACCTGCAGTCTACAGCGCCCTATCGATCCTTGCAGAAGTAATGAAGGTAAGTCATGCTGTGGAGATAGTAGAAACACAGGGCATCGAAGCACTTAAAAAATATACAGCCCGACTTGAGAACGAGGCCACTTCCAGAACAGGAAGTAAGGCTTCAAAAAGGCTTTCTGATGACCTTTATATGAGACAGTTGTACAAAAGGCTCGAGGAATGTACCACAGAACATCCGAAACTTGCCGTTGTAAAAGATATTGTATCAAAGGAACTAAATGGCAAACCCGACTCCCGTGTGATCGTCTTTACGAACTATCGCGATACCTCTGAAATGGTGACGAACGCCCTCTCAGAAATAGAAGATATAAGGCCTGTCAAATTTGTGGGACAAAGTTCCAAGTTCAAGGACAAGGGGCTTACCCAAAAACAACAGGTTGAGATCATAGAGAAGTTCAAGGCCGGAGAATATAATGTCCTTGTGGCAACATCCGTTGCAGAAGAAGGACTTGATATCCCAGCTACCGATCTGGTGCTGTTCTATGAACCGGTCCCTTCCGAGATAAGAAGCATACAGAGAAAAGGCAGGACAGGAAGGAAACACGAAGGGCGTGTAGTAGTACTTGTTACAAAAGGAACCCGGGACGAAACATATTACTGGAGCTGTGCGCATAAAGAAAAGCGTATGCAAAGCAATATGCAGCACTGGCAAGAGAATATGTCAGAGTTGAATGGGGCAAACACTGAAAATGACAAGACCGACATTGCAAGCGAGTTCAGGGATGAGAAGGAACAACAGACCGGGCTTTCAGACTTCTCTGGCGAAGAAGTGACGGTGGTCCTCGACCAGAGAGAGATCAGAAGCACCGTTGCACGCAGTCTTGAGAAACTTGGGCTTAACATCGTTGTAAAAACACTTGAGGTAGGAGATTATATTGTAAGCGACCGGGTGGCGATCGAGCGCAAGAGTGCCGAAGACCTTGTCAATTCCCTGCTTGACCGCAATATATTCAGGCAGATATCCGACCTTGCAGGAGCTTATGAAAAGCCCATACTTATCATCGAAGGAGAAGGTTTGTTCACCACAAGGATGATCAACCCCAAAGCTATCCACGGAACACTTGCTTCATTAGCACTGGACTTTGGAGTGTCCATACTTCACACAAGGGATGCAGAAGACACAGCATCCCTGATTGGTATACTGGCAAAGAGAGAACAGGTCGATGAAAAACGCAGTACCAGCATACACGGAAAAAAATCTTCAATGCTGTTATCACAACAACAGGAATACATAGTATCATCCATCAGTGACATCGGACCGAATGCTGCAAAGAATCTCCTTGAACACTTCGGAACCGTGGAAGGAGTTATGAAAGCAGAGCTTGAGGAGTTGAAGGAAGTGAAGAACATTGGACAGAAGACCGCAGGAAAGATGCGGGAAATACTTAGTAGCAAATATAAAAATTGAAAAAGAAAGAGCAACTGGAAATACCGGTTTTCTACTATCAATTTATGAGAATTCTGTTTTTAAGAAGCTTATTTCAGTCTTTCAAGGATGTCAAGACATCTATCCATAATATCGAGATATTCCTCCATCCTGCGAGGATCGGTCTCGACCTGAAGCAGACCGGCAATGTGCCCAATTTTCAATTTCAGGCTTTCTGCAACAGAATTCAGACCTTCGATAGGAACTGCTGCCGAAATTTGCCCTGGCATATCATCATGAGAAAGTTCTTCAGAACGAACCAGCGGTTGTTGTACAGGAGCTTCGGGGGAGCTGGCAATGCCACCTGCCTGAGGAACTTCTTCAATTTCATTTCTTGCCAATGCAACCTGTTGTCCTGCATTTTGCTGTTGACCGGAATTCGCATTGCTGTCCTGACATATTGGGCAAAGTACTTCTCCCTGGTACCTGAACATTGGAGCACCACATGTAGTACAATGCTGTGCAAGCATAGTACCGCCCATTTCCAGCAATCTTGATATCTGTTTTATTTTATCGTCACTATCGCTCATTTGTTCACCTTTGATCACTGCATGAATGAAAGTCTTTTTATAGGATATAATAGTTAGGGGTAATACAACATAAATTCTTATTTTATCATTAAACCATTATTAAGGTGATCCAAATGTTAGGTGCCAGCGAACCTGAAGACGTCATTAAACAATGCAAACAGGTGTTAGAACATATAGCGAACGACAATTCCGTACCAAGGAATATCAGACGTTCCGCAAACGACATCCTTGCAACTTTGAAAAACGAAGCAGAACCCCTTTTCCTGAGAACGTCATCCAGTATTTCTATATTGGAAGATATCAGCAACGACCCAAACATTCCATTACATACAAGGACACTTATATGGAATGTCGCAAGTCAGCTCGAGACCATCCCTGTTGACGAGTGATCGTTTACGATACAACAAAGAACATTCTGATCTGACGATCAGATCTTTTCTTATCTTTTTATTTGCAGATATTCAATACACTGCATATTTTTGATCGATAACACCCATTCAATGACCTTACAGGCTGTTCATCGAACGTAACTATAAAATGTGTTGATACATCTTTATACTTGAGCTAACGATTACGAGTACACTATTAAAAATAACGAGATTTTACCATGAAATTCGATCCTGAATCCATAAAGAAAGCTGCTAAGGAAGACTTTGACTCTGCATGGACAAGTGGCAAAGACCTTATAAAAAAAGCAGGCCTGAACCAGCAGTACCCTCATACATCATTCAACTTCGGAAAAGCACATCCCGTCTATGATACGATAGCAAAGCTCAGAGAAGCTTATCTTCGCATGGGCTTCGATGAGATGATGAATCCGCTTATCGTTGATGAGAAAGAGGTTCACAAACAATTCGGACATGAAGCATTGGCAGTCCTTGACCGCTGTTACTACCTTGCCGGACTACCAAGACCAAATGTTGGTATCTCCGACCAACGCATTGCAAAAATAAAAGAAATGCTTGGCGGTATCGATGATGAAGGTGTCGAGACAATAAGGAAAGTGCTGCATTCTTACAAGAAAGGCGAGGTAGAAGGAGATGACCTTGTCCCCGAGATAGCAATTAAGCTGAACGTGTCCGATGCGCTTGTGGTCGAGATGATAGACCAGGTGTTCCCGGAATTCAAGGAACTTACCCCACAAGCCACCACCAAGACACTCAGAAGCCATATGACATCAGGATGGTTCATTTCACTCTCAGGCATGCTTGAACGTTCCAGACCACCATTCCACCTATTCTCCATCGACCGTTCGTTCAGAAGGGAACAGCAGGAAGATGCTTCACGTCTTATGACATATTATTCAGCTTCCTGTGTCATAATGGATGAAGATGTTACTGTAGATCACGGAAAAGCTGTTGCTCAGGGATTATTGGCACAGTTCGGTTTTGAGAAGTTCATGTTCCGCCCGGATGAGAAAAGGAGCAAATATTACGTACCTGATACACAGATCGAGGTCTTTGCATACCATCCAAAACTTGTTGGGTCCAATACCAAATATTCTGACGGCTGGATAGAGATCGCAACCTTTGGAATTTACTCGCCGACAGCACTTGCCGAGTATAACATTCCATGCCCGGTCATGAACCTCGGGCTTGGTGTTGAAAGGCTTGCTATGATACTCCACGATTCCACCGACCTTAGAGGTATGACATATCCACAGCTACCACAATACGCTGAATGGGATCTAAAGGATAGCGAACTGGCAAGAATGATATTCGTTGACAAACTTCCGGAAACCCCTGAAGGGCAGGAGATCCTTGAAGGCATAGTCGAACAGTGCGACACGCACGGATCAGAGCCAAGTCCCTGTGAGTTCGTTGCCTGGGAAGGTACACTTAAGGGTAAGAAAGTGAAGGTCTCCGTGATAGAACCGGAAGATGAGACTAAGCTTTGCGGACCGGCAGCTTACAATGAGGTACTTGTTTACGAGAACGATGTTCTTGGCCTTCCCAACAATAAGAAGTGGAAAAAGGCTTTTGAGAACCATTCTGCAAGGACCGGCGTGAGATTTATCGAAGCTTTTGCAGCACAAGCAGCAAAAGAGATAGAGGAAGCCGTGGACAACGGGGAGAAGGAATGTGAGACAAGGGTAAGGATAGTCAAGGTCCCTTCCGAGATAAACATCAAGCTCGACCCCCTGGCCCAGAGATACATCACCGGCAAGAAGCAGAAGATTGATATTCGCGGACCTGTGTTCACCACCGTGAGAACAGAGATCGAGTAAATCAATATTGGGATGATACATGTTCACTGAGATAGCTAAACTGATGGATGATGGAAAACCGGTTTGCGTTACCTTTCAGGAAGGCGACATCGGAGAGGAATATGACCTCCTCTATTGTGAAATGATAACAAAAGCACGCAAGGGAGATATTTTCCTTGCTTCATCCCAAAGCTGCCCCCCTGGCAAATATGTCCTGAGCACATCCGAAGATAAGCCAGATAAATACTATTTGGCATCAGGACGCTACATCGATGCAGAAACTGCACAAAAGGCAACATCTGCACTCCCCAGAATAAAGAAGAAATATGACCATATAAGGATAGAGCCGCTGTCAGAGAACAACGGTGAGTTCGATGTTATCATTCTCTACCTAAAGCCTGAAATGGCCATGAGGGTCGTTCAGGCATTAGCATATAATGATGGAGAGAGAGTAAGTATCGACACTTTCGGTGCAGCATCCATTTGCGGAGACTGTACCGCTCTTGCTATTGAGAAAGGAGTCGGGTTGTCCTATGGTTGCAAAGGTTCACGCAAGCATAGCGAATATGACGACAATGAGATACCCATTGGCATCGATCTTGAAAATGCAAAGAAAATAGAGAAGGGATTAAATAATATCCCTGAGACACGTCATTGAATCAGCGTGCTTCATAGAAACATATCTGTTCAGCATCCACACTTGTGATTTTGCCTAACTCATTGGAAAGAATATTGTTTATGCGAGCCACCCCAATGGATTTCAGTTGAAGGCGGATTATCATGGACTCATGCTCTTCATAAAAAGTATCATTTCCTGTGAGGGTCCTGTGCGTTGATACCTGATGTTTTACAACCTGTACCACAACACCCGGAGTTCCACGCATAATATCCTGTGCAGAAGTATGGGTAATAAAGATATGATCACCCACATTGATGCCCAGTGATGTGATAAAGTTTTGAGGACTTCTTATCTCAAGAGTGCGCAACAGATGTTCTTTCAATTCAGACATTACAATATCCGAGATCCCTGTAAGTGCGACGTATTCCATACCAGATCACCCATACATTGGATATTCCTTTCGTGGTGTTGTCGCCTGTTCGCTTGATCTTACATCTTCAGCGAGTTTCTGCATTTCGATCTCGATCTTCTCTGCTTGTTCGATAAGATCATCTGTATCTATCGAAAAATCATACAGGGAATTAAGAACATCGACAACTACTGCTGCAGCCCTTGGATCAGGATTCTGCGTCTTTGTAGCACCCAGCAGACTGATCGCCGGAATATTTTGCATGAAACATTCTGCCATCACACTGCCAGAAATACCTGAGATCGTACCCATCTGGAAGATCTCCACATGCTCCTTGATCCTCTCAAGCATTTCTTCAGTTGTTGCAGCTCCGAACACTTTATATTCGTCACTCATGGTAGCAATGCCCGCAATAGAGACAATTTCTTTCACGCCTATGGATTTTGCCCATCCGACAAGTGCCTTGCTCACATCATAGGAAACAGAAGGATTAATAGGAATATCCGAGACCACCATGATGGTATTGTGCTCCTCATTCTCATAGATCCTTACAGGCATGTTCACCAGTCCTTCATACAGAACGGCTATTGGCGGAAAATAGCGAGACTCAATGGAACCTATATATTCCATATTTAATTCTTCAATTATTTGCTGGCTGGCAATATTGCCCACAAGACCAATACCCGGAAAACCTTCTATCAGGATAGGATCCTTTGATTTTATCGGCCTTGTTATGATATCTACATCGATAGCGTCGTAATCTGTTTCTGACAAAAGAATCACCCAATTAGAATATAAACCCCTTAATTTACTTATTATATAATTAGAGGATACTCATAGATAAGTACATCGTATTACAAAAAGAAGAAAACGACATAATTAAACCAAATGATAACGAAATAGATGAAAATAACAAAGATGCATACAAATAATGGAGGAATACTATGGAAAGATCAATACTATATTTTGATGATGTTGGTAAACAGAATACCGATGATGTTGTGAAAGTAGCGGCTGTCAGGGCTGAAGAGCTAGGGATAGAATATATCGTACTCTCAAGTACTGAAGGCCATACTGCATTGAAAATGGCAGAAGCAGTAAAAGGAAAGAATGTGAAAGTAATCGCCATCAGTCATCAGTATGGACTTCGAGAAGATGGAAAATGGGAAATGGACGAGGATAATTTAAAGAAACTTCAGGAAATGGGAGTAATTGTTACAACCCAGTCGCATATGTTCTCAGGAGTGGAACGGGCCATTTCAAATAGACTGGGCGGTGCAAGTCGTGCAGATGTGATCTCCGATACGCTGCGTGCGGTCTTTGGCAAAGGTTTCAAGGTAGCCCTTGAAGTTGTGATGATGGCTGCAGATTCAGGCCATATACCAGTATCAAAGGATACAGAGGTTATCGCCATTGGTGGTACACGTCAGGGTGCAGATGTAGCACTTGTTGTAAGACCAGCACATTCACAGAATTTCTTCAACATGCAGGTTCGTGAGATACTGGCAATGCCACGTGAAAAAGAAGAACCAAAGTAAATTCGGACGGTATCCCCCAGGGATGCCTTTTTTATTTTACTTCGTCCTGGGTTACATCATCACTTTCTGATTCATTATCATTACATTCATTATCATTACATTCATTATCATCAATATTGAACTCATTTTCATCAGAATTGCATCCATTCTCCCCGTTATTGCTTGGTAGAGATGAACGATTCTTCTCAGTGTGCATAAATGAAGCAGTCTTGAGCTCCATTGCAGTGAGTACAATAAGGACCAGAAATGCGGCAATTGCGATTGCAACGGTTGTAAGTGTGTCCATGGAAATATTAAAAAAAGAGAAGTGTCAAAAAGACACTTACTGTTGTTTTTCGTACAATGCAGTCTTTGACAGGATGTTGCCTTTCTTTGCGTGTGGCTGCCTGAGGACTGTATCGTTTGATTTCTCGATCTCACGTGCGTCGATAGCGAGCTGTGCTGCTGCGCGCATCATTTCGTGAGCTGTTGCGGTTGTGAGTGTTACCTGCTCGATCTCCTTCATCATGAAGCATGCTGGGAAGTTGATCTGTGCTACCTTGTCAGCCATGTGGAGTGCTGCAAGTGCTTTTGCTTTTGCGTATGGGTTGTTGAAACCTGCACGCTCGATACACTTCTCTGGCTTTGCGAGAATGTGTGGAAGGACGATCTCCTTACCTTCATCGACCTGTGCGGTGACGATATCAAGCTCTTCCTGTATAAGTCTTACAACACCACAGGTGGAGAGAACTTTCATTGCATCAGAGTTGAAGGATGCCATTTCAACAGAGTCGAGGAATTCCCTCTTTGCACCGATGAGTGGGTCTACGGTCATGATGATGTAACCGAAACCTGCGTCCTCGAGTGCCTGTCTGTCGTCCTTTTTGGTTGGACCATCAGAGATAACGATGCATGGAACATCTTTGTAGATCTCACGTGCTGCGGTTGGACCTGGTGCACTTGAGTTAGGGCTGATCATTACATAGAAATCAGCATCCCATTCTTTAAGTGCTGCTGTTTCTGCAGCTTCGTCTTTACCCATCTTAGGACCAGTTCCGAATACACGAACACTGATGCCTTCTCTTGCTGCTATCTCATCCTGTACGAGGTCAATGACCTGACTCATGCCGAGGTTGCCTAACTTAATAAATCCTATTTTTGCCATAGTAGATCACATTACTGCAAGTACGGGGTAGCATATAATATTTTTGATTATTGATCGATCAGATAATGGGATGTTCACCACAGCTCTACGATTCACCCATGGACTACAGCAACAATTATGCAATAATTAAAAACGTTAATTTTAAATAATAGAAAGTAGGTAAACACTTTCTTAGTACCGTGTAAACAGACATACACATAATTGGATCAAAGGAGCAATAGAATTGTATTCAAAAATAGAAATTAACGAAACCCATGTAACAAACTGTGAAAGCAGCTTGTTACAGTTTAAAGCAGGATCAGGAGAGGAATAAGATGGTTCTGGAAGCAGGAGACACTGCATTTGTTCTGATATGCACCGCCATGGTCATGCTCATGACACCGGCAGTAGGGCTTTTCTACGGAGGCATGGTGAGAAACAAGAACATCATATCCATGATAGCCCTCTCTTTCATCTCACTGACCATCGTTACGATCCAGTGGGTAACAATAGGCTACACCCTTTCCTTCGGCCATGATATTGGAGGATTTATCGGCGGGCTGGACTACATTGGCCTAAAGGGAGTGGGAATGGATGGAGATGGGATACCAGATATACTCTTCATGGCCTTCCAGCTTGTATTCGCAGCCATAGCACTGGCGATCCTGACCTCAGGTGTGGCAGAAAGGATTAAGCTCAGTTCATTTATCGTATTCGGGCTTCTCTGGACAACCATTGTATACGACCCCCTTGCTCACTGGGCATGGGGAGGCGGCTGGGCAGGTAGCATGGGAGCACTGGACTTCGCAGGAGGGACAGTGGTCCACATCAGTTCAGGATTTGGAGCACTGGCATTATCATTTGTCATAGGCAAGAGAATTGGATTCGGTAAA